>JADLFE010000045.1 GCA_020845755.1 Phycisphaerales bacterium | reverse complement strand
TCGGAGCGACTCGCTACCTGCTTTGGGCGAGGGGCAGAGCGATCCAGTGGATCCTGACCGGGGGTGTTCGATGACTCCGACTTGGTTGCATCCAGTTGTCCGCCTCATGGGTCTATTTTTCATCATTATATTTGCTCCACTCTGCCTGAGCGAGTGTGTGGTGCGTGTGCACGAACTTGTGAGTGGGGAGTTGTTCTTCACTGGGTATGTCTCGTGGCTTCGTTCCATTGCAGAGTACTTTGTTCCACTCGCCGCCGGTCTGTGGTTCTTCTTCGGCACGCGCCATGTCATCACGATCGTCATGCGCGGCAGGTTCGCCGCCCATTGCTGTCAGCACTGCGGCTATGACCCGGGGCCCCATCGCCCGGAGCGCTGCCCCGAGTGCGCCCGCGCGTTTCCGATGGACCAGAGTGAGCCGCCGTCATCAAAGTCCGCGTCGTCGTGATGCTCATCGCTCAATTGGGGAGGATTCCATGACCCCGTTCACACTCGCCGTCATCGCCATTCGCCTTTTGGCGCTGTACATCTTCGTCGTGAACTGCCTGCTGGGGGTGATCTACTACCTCTTTCATTTCGCGGCCCAGATGCGCACAATCCCCATGTCGGATTGGTCGCTCGACATGCTGAAAAACATGGGCATTCTCGAAAACGTCGGGTACTGCGGCGCGTACCTCGTCATCTCGGTGGTCCTGTACCTCAAGTCGCTGACGATTGCGCAGCGGCTTTCGCGGGGTCTGGACCTTCCCGCGACGCCGCCGACGAATGCCGCCTAACCTCGCGCTCTGAGGAGCATCATGGACAGCCGCCGAACCATTCTTCCCGACGCCCGTGTCTCGCCCCGCTTTGCCGGCGTCGCGACGTTCTGTCGTTACCCGAGGCTCGCCGACGTGCTCGCGGAAAATCACCCGGTTGACTGGGCGATCTACGGCGTGCCGTATGACGGCGGCGTGACGTACCGCCCCGGGGCGCGTTTCGCGCCGCGAGCGATCCGCGACGAATCGCAGTATGTCAAGCCGTTTCATGTCGGGCACAACCTCAACGTGTGCGAGAAGCTGAGTATCGCCGACGCGGGCGATGCGCCGGTGCGGGCGTATTCGCCGAAGGAGAATGCAGAAAGCGTGGCGGCGTTTGCGGCGTCGCTCTCGGACCCCTCAACCAAGCTCTTTGCGGTGGGGGGCGATCATTCGATCGCGTATGCGAACATCCGCGCGACGTGGGAGCGGCGCGGCAGGCCGGCGGGTGGGCTTGCGATGATTCACTTTGACAGCCATCTCGACACGGTCGACGCGGTGTGGGGCGAGAAGTGGGGGCACGCCTCGCCGTTTATCCGCGCGATCGAGGACGGGCTGATCAATCCCCGGCGGATGCTGTCGATCGGCGTGAAGGGCCCGCTGAATACGGCTGCGGATCTCGATTTCGCCAGGAATCACGGTGTGACGATCGTGACGCGCGAGGAACTTGCCTCGGCTGGGGGATCAGGTGGGGCGGCGGGCGGCGTGGCGACGATCGCGTCGTTTGTGAACTCGCTGGCGAGGGCCGAGACGTATGTCACGGTCGATATCGACGTGGTGGATCCCGCGTTTGCGCCGGGCACGGGCACGCCGAGCGTGGGCGGAATCTCGAGCGCGGAACTTTTGGCGCTGCTGAGGTCGCTGCGCGGCGTGAACATCGCCGGGGCGGACGTGGTTGAGGTGCTTCCGGATCGCGATCACGTAGGGATCACGGCATTGCTGGCTGCGCACGTGATCTTCGAGATCATCGCTCTTGACGCGGCGACGCGGTGAGAAGCAATGGATTTCGCGCGGGTCTGGGGTGGTTCACCATTTCCACAGCGTGACCTTGACGTCAGTGCCGTCTTTCCCGCTCCCGGCGTACGAGACCCACTGGCCTTCTTTCTTCATCATCACGACCACGTTGACGTTCCGACTCGGGCGTTTCAAAGCCCCTTCGCTCGACTTCACGCGGATCGTCGCATCCTTGCCGCTCGAACTCGCGGTGTACGTGGTGAGCAGGTACTCACCCTTCTTGAATCCCCAGCCCTCGCCGGCGTCTTCGTACAGTGTTCCGCTCGCCTTGCCGTCCTTGTCCAGCACGACGTACAGCGTCAGCGGATCGAGCGGCTTCTCATCCGCAAACTCGACCGCCGGTCCGGTCGGCAGGATGCTTCCTTCCTTCAGGAACACCCGCGCCACCTCCGCGTCCTTGGCGCCCAACGCCTCGTTCATCGGAGCCCACTCGCCCTTGGGCATCTTGATTGCATGCCCGCCCTCGCGGGTCGGCTGCGTGCCGACCAGCAGCGCATCGCCGATCAGGAACGAATCATCCTCCGCGCGCAGCGAGCGATCCAAGGGGTCAGCGAAGAAGAGCGGTCGGGCCACGGGCAATCCCGTCGTCGCCGCCTCGTGGAACAGCGTGTAGTAATAGGGGAGCAGGCGATACCGCATCGAAATCGCCTGGCGGCATGTCTCCTCGACCTGCGGGCCGAATGCCCAAGGTTCTTTGTCGATGTTTCCCTTGGCGGTGTGCCCGCGAGAGAACGGCAGGAGCGCGCCGAATCCCATCCAGCGACCGAAGAGTTTGCCCTCTTCGCCCTTCGGGCCGTTCCCATCAAACCCGCCGATGTCCGGTCCGACGAAGGGCTGCCCCGACAGGCTGAGGTTCAGCGCCATGGGGACCGAATCCGCCAGGTGTTCCCAATCGGCCTTGTTGTCACCCGTCCACGAGGCGGCGTATCGATGGCTCCCGATATAGCCGGCTCGCGAGAGCACGAACGGCCGCTTGTCCGGGTTTGTCGCCATGATCCCATCGCGCGTCGCCTTCACCATCAGCATGCCGTAGACATTGTGGAATTGTGCGTGCGAGCCCGGCCCGCCCAGTTCCGCGTCCGCGCGATGCGCATTGTCCTCCGGCATCGTCTTGGTCGGCACGTTGAACACGGCCGGTTCGTTCATGTCGTTCCACACGCCGTCGATGCCCGTCGCCATGAAGTCCTTGTAGAGCCCGGCCCACCAGGTGCGAGTCTGCTCCCGCGTGTAATCCGGGAACACGCACCAGCCCGGCCACACCTCGCCTTGATACGTTGTGCCGTCCGCTCGCTTCACCCACGCGTCGATCGCCGTCCCGCTCTCATACACCGAGTATCCGCCCGCGGGGTGCTTGGCCTTCTCGGCCCCGATGCCCGGGTCGATCATCCAGACGGTGTGGAAGCCGAGTTTGTGCAGGTCGGCGTTGTGCCGTGTCGGGTTGCTGAACTTCACAGGATCGAACGTGAAGCACATGTACTTGTTCATGTAATCGATGTCGTGCCAGATCACATCGCACGGGATGTCGCGTGATCGGAATCCGCTCGCGATCTCCATCACCCGTGTGTCCGGCTCATACGAGTACCGGCACTGGTGATACCCGATCGCCCACTTCGGCGGCATCTCGATCCGCCCCGTGAGTTCGCCCAGCGTCTTGACCACATCCTGCGGGGAGTTCCTCTCGATCACGATCACCGGGAAGGATGGCCCGACCGCGCGGAACACGATCTCCCCGCCGTTGTCATTGACGCTCGTCAGGTCGATCTCACACCGATACGTCGTGTCCGCAAGCACGCCAAACGCCGTGCCGTCCGCGCGAACACCCAGCACCCACGGGTGCGACTTGTACAGCGAGGGCGAATCGCTTCCGTACCCGTATGCGTCGGTATTCCAGCACTCGACGCGCCGCCCGTTCCGAAGCAGCGGTCCGCCGACCTCGCCCGTGCCGTACAGGCTCGTCCCCGCGTCCACGCGGACCTTCGCGGTTTGCCTTCCGTTCTCGACCGAGAACAGCGGCGACGTCGCCTTCCCCGGCGTTCCGCCCCGCGCGGTTCTCGGTCTCTGAAGCGCCATGGAGGGGAGTGCCTCGCTCGCCGCGCTCTTGCTGGCGTAGTAGCACACGACATCCTTGGCGTTGCTCAGTTGCTCGACGTACCGACCATCGCCGAACTCCGTACCAGTCGGGCCCGAGGCGCAGCCGCCGATGACCGCGACTGAAGCACCCAGCGCCAGCCCGCACGCCATCATCATCGCGCCAGCCCGCGCCCGTGTGGTCGAGTTGTCTGCCCGCATTTCGATCAGTCGCATGGATCGGCTCCTGAGAAGGTGAGTACCTGAGCGCGGAGCATATACACCCCATCTTCACCCGTCCGAATATCAACGATCCTGTCCGGCTTGCGAATTCTCTTCTCCCCGCACCTTCGGCGTGATACCCTTCATTTCTAGACCATTTCCCCGCAAACAGGAGCCGCCTGATGCGCGCCCGCCGCCCGCTGGTTGTCACCGCCTCCATGCTCGCCGCCCTCGCCGGCGCTGCCGCGCCCTCGCTGGGCGGCAACGACAATCCCGTCATTCTCCAGTGGTTCGAGGCCAAGTGGACCGACATCGAGCGGCGCACGCCCGATTTCTTCCTCGCCGGCTACGGCGCGGTCTGGCTCCCGCCCCCCTCCAAGGCGTCCGCCAGCAACTCCGCGGGCTACGACGTCTTCGACCGCTTCGACCTCGGAAAGCCGTCCTCACAAACCGCCTACGGCACGGAAAACTACTTCCGCGCCGTCGTGACAGAACTCCACCAGGCCAACGGGCTCATCTACATCGACGCGATCCTCAACCACTGCTCGTCTCGCCAGACCAGCGCCACGTTCCAATCCCAGGGCGGCTATCCCGGCTTCTGGATGGCGCCCGCTGATCCGCCCGTCAATAAGCAGCCCACCGACAACTGGGGCGATTTCCACGCCGGCACTTCCGGCGGCTATTACCAATCCGAAAACCCGAGCGGCGCTCGCTACGACCTTTACAAGGGTGACCTGGTCGCGCTCATCGATATCGCCCAGGAATCCAACAACCAGTTCATCCGCCAGCCTGTTGCCAGCGGCAACCCGCTCAACATCCCCGCCGGCTCGAACTACAACAAACCCGACGCCGGCAACGCCCGCTTCTATCCCGATCAGTCCCTCACGCCGATGGCCGTGAACAACCCCGGTACCTATCGCAACCCCGGTGCAAACAACTTCTCGTTCTATCCCTTCAACACCTCTACGCCGATGAACGGCGATGCCGTCACCGACAACACCACCGGCCTCCTCATGCGCTGGATTCAATGGCTCATGGACGAGCATCACGTCGACGGTTTCCGATTCGACGCCATGAAGCACATCCCAAGTTGGTTTTGGGACACCTACATCGACTCCACTCTTTCCATGCGACGCGTCAAACCCTCCGGCGCCCGCGTCACGCCCTACACGTTTGGCGAAAACGTCGATTCCAACGCCTTCACCTACGACAACTTTATCCGCAAGCCGAACAACAACAGCAACCAATCCTGGCGTGCCGGTGATTCGTTCGGCAACCGCGACGCCCTCGATATCAACGGCTCGGGCTCGCTGCGCGATCTCGTGGGCCAGAACGGCTTCGGCTCCTGGCTTACGCCACTGAACAACCACCTCGACAACGCCGACGGCTTCAACGACGGCACGCTCGGCGTCAACCACACCTATTCCCACGACAACGGCACCACCGGCAACGGATCCTCCGCGCCCCCCGACCCCACGCTCCGCCAGCAGGGCATCTTCGCCAACGCCTACGTCCTCATGCGCACCGGCACCGCCAATCTGTACCACAACGCGCGCGGTATCACGCGATCCTCCGGATTCTGGCCGCGACAGGGGATCAACATCGCACTTGGCGTCGATCCCGCCTCAAACGCCACGCTCCCCTACATCACCACGCTCGTGCAACTCCACAACTGGGTCGCTCGCGGCGAGTTCAACGTCATCAACAGTTCCGATACCGTCAATCCATCGCTCGATGACGTCATCGTCTTCGAACGCCGCACCAACACAGGCACGGGCTACTCCGGCAACTGCCTCGTCGGCTGCAACGACCGCTACGACGCGGGGTATCAGGAACGCAACGTCGCGACGAGTTTCCCAGTGGGCACGCGCCTCATCGAGTACACCGGGAACGCCGCCGACGCCAGTGTCGACCCCTCGGGCCAGATCAGCGAGGTCCTTACCGTCGGCGCCGGTCAGCGTGTCACCATCCGCATCCCCAATAACAAGTCCACCGCCACCGAGCACAACCGGGGGTATGTCGTCTATGCCCCAGCCATCCCCAGCGGCACGCTGACGATCACACCAACATCCTCAACACTCCCCGCGGATTCGGCCGCCATCAGCAGTTTCCGCCGCCGCAACGCCGCCATCCCGGTTGTTTCCGCGGGCACATTCAGCATCCAACTCACCACGACCAACGGCGATCCCGGCGCCGGGAACAACAACAACGCCGACGACAACGCCCTCTTCCGCATCGACCAGGGCTTCCGCGATTACAACGGCAACGGCGTCACCGACATCGGCGACGACAACGTCGTCATCCCCGGCTACGAACAGTTCGTCACCGTCCACCAGCCCCTCGCAGGTACAGGCAACACCAGCGGCCAGTACGCCCAGACGATCAACACGTCCGCGCTCTCCGAGGGGTACCACTACATCTCCGTCATCGCCTTCCGCAAGCGCAGCGCCAACGAGGCCGCCCTCTACCGCGAGTTCCGCTCCGTCATCTACGTCGATCGCTCCGGTCCGGCCATGACGATCGTGCCGCCGCAGGAGATCACCTCAACATCGGCACTCTTCTATGCCAACGCGAGCGACCGGACCGCGACCAAGGTCCATCTGATCGCCAACCTGCCGGCAAACTCCGATCCCGTCGCCGCCGCCACCAGCATCAACATCGCCAACCGCGAAGACCGCTTTACCTGGTATCGCACCCTGTCGGGGCTGAGCCACGGGATCAATCGTGTCACGGGAGTTGCGTTTGAGGAATCGGGCAACGTGTCCGTGACCGACAACTACGTGTTTGTCGATCTTTGCCCCGCCGACATCAACGACGATGGTTTCATCAACGCGCTGGACTACGACGAGTTTGCCAGCGCGTTTGAAGCGGGTGAAATCGCGGCCGATTTCAACGGCGATGGCTTCGTCAACGCGCTCGACTATGACGAATTCGCCAGCGCGTTTGAGTCCGGGTGCTGATACCTGGGCGATACGTGCCGGGACAATGTGAAGACGGAGGCCAGGCGGCCCGCGCGCAGGATGCAGGAGCATCGAGGCCGCGGAGTTTGTCGTCCGTTCTGGTTATCTGGTGCCCGAGTTCATTTGGCGGCGGTGTTGACCACCAAAGTCCCGGTCAAGTCGTGTGCGGTGAGCGCCGATAGCCGAGTGGGGAATCATCATGGGAAGGTGGGTGGGGCAAGGACGCCCCGGCCGCTTTCCCGGTTCACACGAGGCTAGACGACCATGTCTCACGATTCCGAGATTCGAGAGACGATCCCGTTTGATCGTCGGCGCGCCCGGCGTCGTATCGCGGCCGGCACGGTCATGGCCACCATGACCACGCCAGACGGGGCATCCACGCTGATTCGCGTGAGGCTTCAGGACATTTCGTCCACGGGCGTCGGACTTCGAAGCGACTCGCCGCTTCCCAACGGGACCGTGGTGGCCGTCTATTCCGAGGGTTCGCGATTCCCCAGCGCATCGGGCATGGTTGTTCGCTGCCTGCCCATGGGGAACGGCTATCGGGTCGGGCTCGACCGACGCCTTCGTGAAGTGGCGTAAGAGCGATTACGCCCGAGTCTCCCATCATGAGTCGTGATTGTGGCGTCCCGCCAGCGCGGTGAAGAGACGCTCGATGTCGCCCTCGTGCACGTTGCCCATGGTCGCGATCTGCGCCCAGCCACGCGCGGGCAGGTACGGGCTCCGCACGTTGATCTCAAAGCCGAAGGCTCGGCATGCAAGCGAGAGCCGCTCGGGCGAGCAGCCGATCGGCGGTTCGAAGGTCGTTACCGACGGGCTGGCGTACGCATCCGGCGCGACTGGCTCGGCGTGCATTCGCCGGAGCCCGGCGCGCACGGCGGCGCCGAGACGATGGATCCTCGCGTACTCCCGGGCGCGTTTGGTCGGTGTGTCGAATCGCGATATCGCCGCATCCAATGCGCCGATCAACGATGAAGGCACGGTAAAGCGTGGACCACGCGAGTCGAACGCGGCCCGCGCGTCGAGGGCCAGGGGCACGTTTTCTGTCACGGCGTCTCGCACGTGACGCGCGTTGCCGAGAAGGACGGCCAGCCCCGCGAATGATCCCAGGCACTTGCCGCTGGTGCTGCTCGCCAGGAATACTCCGTCGAGGTTGAGCGGGACGCTCCCGAGGGTGCTGACGCAGTCGAGGCATACACGCAGGCCGCGCGCGCGAGCGAGCTCGACAAGTACTTCGATCGGGTTGAGCACACCGGTGCTGGTCTCGCCATGCACGCCCCAGATCCACGACCCGGTGCCGAGCGATTTCAGCGCGGCATCGATACGCGGCAAGTCCCATGGTCGGCCCCAATTCCACTCGAGCCGTTCGAACTCAAGCCCCCAACGCCGCGCCTGCTCGGCCAATCTGGCGCCGAACTCGCCATTGACGAGCACGAGGCCAGGGCGGCGCATGGATGCGAGCGTCGCCGCGACGCACTCATTGGCGAGCGTGCCGCTGCCCACCAGGATCGCGGCGTCCACGTTTCCAGCCATCTCACCCAGCACGCGGCGGCATCGCTCGAAGCGGGTGACGCATTCCGGCTCGCGGTGGGAGGTGGGGCGTTCGGCGAACGCGAGGACGACGTCGCGCGAAAACTCGGGCGGGCCGGGCAAGAGCGACACGATGTGTTCGGGCTGAGTTGGCGGTGGGTCCGGATTACTCGGTAGCGGCGAAGCGGATGTTGGCACACAGGCCGCGCGCCGCTCCAAGCGTGCCGCCATCCGCAGCATCGGCTCGGGCAGGCTCTCGACGGGCATGACCAGCGGGGTGAAGTACGCGTGCCCCGAAGGGCGCTCGACTCCGATCGCCTCGAACCCCAGTTTGCGATACATGCCGAGTTGCTGCCTCACACCCGATGCGAGCATGTGCGAGTAGCCCGCGGTGCCGGCGTGCCGATAAAGCAACCACAACAAGCCGGGGAGCACGACGCTCTGGCGTTCCGTCGGACGAACCGCGAGCAGGCGGACTTCCACGGGGCGCGGGCAGTTCCGTTCGATCCATGCTGGATCTTCGAGTCGCGTCGCGACGGAGAAGGGGGGGCGATCGTGGACGGCGAGCATGGCGACGACGCTTCCGGCGCGGGTGGCGATGAGGTAGAGATTGCGCTCGTGGAACTTGTCGACCAAGGTCGGGCGGCCCAGGTCCTCGTGCTGCCCGATCTCGCGGACGAACGTCAGGTAATTGAGTTCGTGAACCTGCTGAAGTTCGCTCGCTTCCGTGGCGACCTTGAAGACAAGATCGCCCAGCCGGAACCAAAGCGGGCGATGTGCAGGGATAGCGTGAGGAAGCAGTTCGGTCGGCATGGAAGCGCCTCCGGGAATGGGCAACCCCTCGACGAGAGTCTACTCCGTCGGGACTAGTATAGTACACACTAACAATGCGGTAGGTGATGGGGGGGGCGGGCTCAATCTGGGCGGGGGCCTAGGCCGTCAGCGCCCGGAGCATTTCGCCGAGCGTCGTCACGCCGGCGCGAACCTTCGCGATCGCGTCGGCCCGCAGCGCGAAGAGGTCGTCGGTCTTCCGTGCCGATGCGGCGATGGCGGGCGCGCTCTGGCGGTGCGTGATCATCTCGCGCAGGTCATCCGAAACGCACAGGAGTTCATAAATTCCGATCCGCCCGCGGTAGCCCGTGTTCCGGCACTCGCGGCATCCGGTTCCCCGCACCAGCGTCTGCCCGACGCCCAACGAGGCTTCGAGTTCAGCGATCCCATCGATCTCCGAATGTTCGGGCGTGTACGGTGTCGCGCACGACGCGCACACCCGGCGGACGAGGCGCTGCGCCATCACACCTTCGAGGGAACTGGAAACGAGGAACGGTTCCACGCCCATGTCCAAGAGCCGTGTCGTCGAGCCGCACGCGTCGTTGGTGTGGAGTGTCGAGAAGACCAGGTGCCCCGTCAGCGAAGCCTGCACCGCGACCTCGGCCGTCTCCTTGTCGCGGATTTCGCCGATCATCACAACGTCAGGATCGTGACGCAGGATCGCCCGCAGCCCGGCGGAAAAGTCCAGCCCGACCTTGTGATTCACCTGGATCTGGTTCACGCCCGGCACGTGGTACTCGACCGGGTCCTCGACCGTGATCGCCTTGATCTCGTCCGAAATGATCCGGTTCAGCGACGCGTACAGCGTCGTCGACTTTCCGGAGCCCGTCGGCCCTGTCACCAGTAGAATCCCGTGCGGCCTGTTGATCAGCCGGTCCCATCGCGTCAGCACGTCCAGCGGCATGCCGAGCTGGTCCAGCGACATCAGCGCCGCCGTCTTCGACAGCACGCGCAGAACCACGCCCTCTCCAAACAGCATCGGGATCACGCTTACGCGAAGGTCAAACTCCTCCGGCGGCCGACCCGTGAACCGGTGCTTGAACGTGATTCGCCCGTCCTGGGGCTTGCGTTTCTCGGCGATGTTCAGGTTCGCCATGATCTTCAGGCGGCTGATCACCGCGCTGGCAAACCGATTGATCGTGGCCGGCACGTTCGCCCGCTCCAGCACGCCGTCGATGCGATAGCGCACCAGAAGTTCGTGCTCGTAGGGTTCGATGTGAACGTCTGTTGCCCGCTGGCTGATCGCCTCCGCCAGGATGTCGTTCACCAGTTTGATGACCGACGCTTCCTGGGCCTGCTCGACCTCGTCGGCAGGGGCAGACTCCAGCGAGGTCGCACCCGCGCCGATCGAGAGTTCGTCCAGGGTGTCTCCGCCGACACCGTAGTGCTGGCGAATCACCTTGTGCAGTTCGTCCGGATCGGCCAGCACGACCTCGATCGAACAGCCCGTCAGCAGGCGAAGTTCGTCGAGCACCGAAAGGTCATAGGGATCGCTGGTCGCGACCGTGATCACGCCCTGATCGCGCGAGATCGGCAGGCAATGCTGGCGGTACACCAGTTTCGAGGGGAGCGACGCCAGCACCGCCGGATCGAGCGTGATCGTCGAGAGATCGACCACCGGCATGTGAAACTGCTCGCCCAGTGCCGCGAGCACCTGATCGCGCGTCACCAGACCCATCCGCACCAGAACGCGGTCGAGGTGTTCCCCCGTCGCGCCGTGTTCGGCCTGGGCCTGATCGAGTTGCTCGCGCGTTACCAGCCCGCGTTCAAGTAGGAGTGTCGCAATCGCCATTTCAGTGGTAATTGTACTCAACAGCGCCCGCCTCTCCCCAAACGATTTTCAGGAGAGACAATCGGCACTTCCGCCGCCCCGCCGTGAAACCTGGGGCGACAGTCGCTCTGGCGAATACGTCCGAACGACCCAGACCGCCAGACGCCGCGCAACAACGCAACGTCCTCCTTTGGATATCACGGGGCTTGTGAGTGCATCCCACTCCTTCGCAGACAAATCAGTCCGCGGCATGTCATTTCACACGGATCACGACACACCCGTGCCGCGGCACAACGGCCTCGAATCCGTCCGCGAACTGGCCCAAGTCCTTCTGCCGCCACAGATCACGCACCGCACGCGGGCCGCTCAGCCCGACATCGATCCACCTGGCCTTGACCGTGCCCTCAAACTCGCCGCGGTTGAACAGCCCGAGCGCAACGCTCCCGTCCGAGAGTGGCTTGGCCCACACCTCGGTCGCCGTCGCTTCGTCCATCGCCACGCGCGAGCCCGCCCTCCCCAGCACGTCCTGGTCCACATCGATCAGGTCGTCGTTGGTCAGAAGCCCGAGGGTGAACTCATCCAGCCGCGTCATGTCGCCGCTGAAGATCAACGGCGCGCCGAGCAAGCACCACAGCGACACGTGCGTGTACTGCTCGTTGGGTGTCAGCGGCGTGGGCGACGTGCTCCCCTTCCAATTGCTGATGTAGCCAAGCAGCAGATAGTCCGGGTCGTTCCATCCGCCCGGCCCGGAGAACGCCGCGCGTTCCGCCAGCCCGAATCCGTCCCTGAACATCGCGCTGGCGATTCCCTCGAACGACCCGCCGAGGTCGCCCGCGGTGCGCCAACTGTGCCCGCCCACCTCTTTGCCCCATTCCCACACATTTCCCATGCCGTACTGGCACAGATTCAGCACCAGGTCGCGGGGCTGGTCCTTCAGCAATGTGGCCATCAACTCATATGGCTTGCGCAGTTCCGCCCTCCCGTGCCCGCCCGACACGTCCTCGTAACTGCACCAGTCATACTTCAGGAAATCGAAGCCCCATTCCGCAAACCGCGCCGCATCCTCGGCCTCGTGGTGATACGAGCCGACAAACCCCGCGCAGGTCAGTTTGCCCGGCGACGTGTAGATCCCCGCCTTCAGCCCCTTGGAATGGATGTAGTCCGTGAGCCCCTTCATATCCGGGAATCGACCGTTGGCGTTGATGCGACCGCGCTCGTCCCGTTCCTTGCCCGAGAGCAGCGGGTCCTTCGCGCCGGGCTTGATCGCCCAGCAGTCGTCGATGTTCACGTACATGTAGCCGTGATCGATCATCCCCGTGCTGGCCATCGCGTCCGCCGCGGCACGCATGCTCGCATCGGTCACGTGATTTTCCCACACATACCAACTGTTCCATCCCATGTGAGGTGTGAGCGCCAGCGTCTCTCCGCACACCAGCATCAGCGTCCGCTCCGCCACGCCCTTGGCGTTCTTGGCGTGGAGCACCACCGGGTATTCGCCCGCCTTGGCGATACTCCCCGAGAGCCGGCCGGTCCTGGAATCAAGCGTCACCCCATCGGGCAGACCGTCCGCCCTGAACTCCATGGGCCGCTCGCCCGTCGCCGCGATCGTGTACAGCACCGGCGATCCGGGCCGAACGCCCCAGGCCATCGCGCCGTTGATGCGCGGCGTGGGCAATGGCTTGGGCGTGAGAACCACGCGATCTTCCGCAGGCGCGCTCATCGTGCTCGGCGCCGCGGTAGCCAGGATCTTCGCGTCGCCCCAATCCGCGTGGTCATAGTCGATCGAGTCGCCCGCCTCGGTCACAATCAGAAGCATCTTCGACAGGCCCGTGAGATCAAGGTCGACCTGCTTGGGCTGCATGCCCGGCTTCATCACGCCGCTGTCGAACAGCGTGAGCCCATCCGCCAGTACCTTGAACACCACGCTCCCCGGCTTGCCCATCACTTCGTCGTCCACGCCGACCGTCGCGGTAAACCGCTCGGCCTTGCCGCCTAATTCCAGCCACATCGTGCTCGGCGCGTGCGTGCCGACGCCGTTCTCGAGCCTCTTCCCGCCGAGCGTCATGGGCTTGCCCTCGACCGCCATGTTCTTGGCGGGCGCGCCCCAGCCCTGCCGCATCGGCGCGAGATCAAGCGATGACAGCGGGTACCACTCCGGCCCGCCCGAAATACACGCGGAAAGCACGAGCGAGCCCAGGAGAATCATGTGAACTCCTCTCGCGGCAGGATGACGCCGCTGCGACAGCGTAGACGGAGCGCGACCGTGTCGTGAGGCCTCTCTTCCCCGATCGCACCCCGCCTGAGGACGCTTCTCCGATCGTCATCGCTTCGTGATGACGGTCTCGAGATACTCGCCCTCCATGCACAGCGCGCCGCGTCCCTTGTTTCGGTCGAATCGATGGGAGAGATCGATCAACGCCTCGCTCAGCTCCTTGCCGGTCACCTCATCGAGCCGCTCAAATGCCCGCAACGTCGGGCCGTAATAGGTGCGGAAGAAGTTCAGGTTCTCTTCGGCGGACCTCCACTTGAAGAGGCAATTCCGCCGCGTGTGCACGAACGTCGCAGCGTTCGGACGGAACAGTTCCTCGAGTCGATCCGCGTGTCCCCAGAGCATCGGCGACTCCAGCCCCGGCGTGGGGGGAATAAACCGGGAGAAAATCTCGAACATCTCACCGATGTACCCGGTGGGAGTCCAACTCGCCAACGCGATCTTTCCGCCCGGACGGCAGACCCGCGACAGTTCATCCGCCGCGAGATACTGGTTTGGGGCGAACATCGAACCAAACACGCTCGTGACCACATCAAAGGACTCGCCGCAGACCGGCAAATCCTCGGCATCACCGGTGAGAAACACGACGTCGAGATGCTCCGCCTCTGCGCGAAGACGGGCGCGCTCGAGCAGAGAAGGCACATAATCGACACCCACGACGACCGCGTTCCTCCGTGCCGCTGCGATCGCTGCGTTCCCGCTGCCGGTCGCTACATCCAGCACGCGATCTCCGGCCTGGACGTCGGCGGATTCAACGAGTTGTTCCGCGACCCAGACAATCCGGCTGGCAACCTTGGAGAAGTCCCCGCTGGCCCAAGCGGCTTGCTGCTTTGACTTCACCTGAACAAAGTTCACTCTTCCGCATTCCTGACTCCGCATTGATTGCTCCTCTCTGTATCCATTAAACCGAACGGTCGTCTTATTCAAGCGTGTTGATAATACGACCGTTCGTGCTATAGTCAAACAGGCCATATGAATTTCACCGAGAACACGTCAGCAGCACAGCACACAGGTCGAAAGCCCCGGGTCGACGGCGTTCGCACGCGAGAAGCGGTGCTTCTTGCCGCTGCTCGCGCTGCAAGCCTTCACGGCTTCGATGGCATCTCGTTCGGAGCGTTAGCCAAAGAACTTGGTCTCAGCAAGAGCAGTTTGTTCGCTCACTTCGGCTCCAAGGAAGAAATGGAGATCGCCACCATCGCCGAGGCGGAGCGCATCTTCGGCGAGACTGTTGTCGCTCGAGTCAGGTCGGCCCCGCCCGGTATTGCACGCCTGAGGACGATCCGAGACGCGTTCTTTGACCATGTGCGCAGCGGCGTGTTTCCGGGCGGGTGCTTCTTCGCGGCCGTTGCCGCCGGAATCGTTGCTCGTCCCGGGCGGGTCCGGGAGCGGTTGCTTGGCTGCATCTCGGATTGGAAGGCGCTGCTCGGTGCATGCCTTGACGAAGCCCGGGATCTCGGAGAAATCGACGCCCGCTCTGATCTGTCGCAGATGGCCTTTGAACTACAGGCGATGCTCCAGGCCGGGAATCAGACATTCGTGCTCACGCATGACCCCGGGGCCTTTGAGCGGGCGGGTGCTGGAGTCGAAGAGATCATCCGACGCGCGGCGCCGCGCCCGGCACCGAAAACGTGAAAGTCTGATCTTGAGATATCGCAGGGCACCGTGAGGCACGGCAGGAATCGCGGCCCGCGCTGGTTTCGTCGTGCCGTCAGCGTCAGACACATGACGACAACGAAGTTACGGCAGGCGATCGAAGCAGCCATGTGCCCGAGATCTTGGCACTGGTCCCGATGATCGAGGGTCTGATCGTTCGTCGGGGCGCACTGTCCCGACAGTCCGCGGTTCGCTCGACGGCGTTTCGTTGCGCGACGCGAGATCATTCCAACTGATATGCATCGAACTGCGACCGACAGGCCATGTCGTCGGCGAAACTCACGCCGGGAACGTCGCGCTCGTGCGGTCCGTTTCCCACACCGTGATCGAGCGCAGGCTCGCGTGCTTTGACCACGCCGCCAATTCCGGCGAGAGCAGGCCGAAGAACACCCGCGCGATGTTCTCGACCGTCGGGTTCACGCCCCCGTGGCTCGCAAACTCGCGTGTATCAAGATTCAGGTGCTTGTGGTCGAAGCGATCGATGATGATCCGCTTCACCAGCCGCTCAAACGCCGCGAGGTCAAACCCCGCATCGCGCTCGCCGCCGCGCCACTCCACGCACGGCTCGATCTGATAGTTGTGCCCGTGCCCTGACGGGTGGTTGCATTTGCCAAAGAGCCGCTGATTCTCCTCGTCCGACAGCGACGGCACGTGCAATCGGTGCGACGCCGCAAAGTCGAATCTCTGGCGGACAAGCACCGGTGTGATCGTGTTTGGCTCGGACTTCATCGAAACCTCGACGCTGTACGTGGGGGAGAGAAACCAGCGGACCCGCTCGCCGATCGGCGTCCCGGCGCGATCCAGTTCACGCGAGAGTTCCAGCCCTATCTCGCGCATCAGCATGGCCGGCGACGTGCGTGCATCGCTCGTCATCGCGCGTTGGATCCGCGGCACTGCCACATTCCGCACCGCCGCGTCCGCCCGCTTGATATCGATCACATACCCGATCGCTGGATCCGGTTTGGCCGCGCACGAAACCTCGATCTCGTAGTGTGCGCACAGCCCTTCGCAGGCAGGGTCGCCCGCGTATCCGTTCCCGCCGTGCCCCGCCTGGGCACGATCCCACGGGAACACAGCAAATCTGACTCGGCGCGAAAGACGAATCACACGCGAGGGTACGCCGTCGCGCCTCGCCCGGATTCGTGCCGGGCTTACACTTGAACCGCATCCGCGGCCAGGAACTCGCACGCCCGCCGCGCGTCCGACCTTTGAGTGAGGAGTTCGAACCAAATGAACAACGCCAAACTCGCCGTCCTTGGACTCATAGCCGCTGTTGCCTTGGGCGCCGTGGGCTTCACGCAGCCGGCCCAACCCGCCGCCAAGCCCCAAGATAAGCCCGCGACCCAGCCGCCGGAAAAGAAGCCCGAGATCAAACCCGAAGCCAAGCCGTCGGACAAGCAAGCCGATCAGCCGGCTGAGAAGGCCGACCCCTATGTCCTTGGCTTCAAGATGAAGGACATCGACGGCAACGAGAAGAACCTCGAGGACTACAAGGGCTCCGTCATCCTCATGGTCAACGTCGCCAGCAAGTGCGGGTACACCAGTCAGTACAAGGGTCTGGAGAAACTCTACCAGGACAAGAAGGACAAGGGCCTCGTGATCATCGGCTTCCCCGCCAACAACTTCGGCAACCAGGAACCTGGCACCGAGGCCGACATCAAGAAGTTCTGCGCCAGCGAATACAGCGTCACCTTCCCCATGTTCTCCAAGATCAGCGTCAAGGGCGACGATCAGCACCCGCTGTACAAGAAGCTCGCCGCCCAGCCCGCGCCGGTCGGCGGCGATCCCAAGTGGAACTTCACCAAGTTCCTCGTGGATCGCAGCGGTAACGTCGTCGCTCGCTTCGACACCCGCACCTCGCCCAGCGACACCGAACTCAATCGCCAGATCGACGACCTCCTGGCGAAGAAGTAGATGCCCGGTGATCCGGCGCGGATCGCCCGTTTCGGTGTCGCCCAGGCGCGCACGGAGAAATCGCGAGCAAACCAGCCGGCCGCTTTGGCACGGCTGATGGTCACGGACTGCTCGATCATGGCCGGCGTGCCCGTTGATTGCTCGTGCGATATGCTGTCGCACGGCGTGTCACCGCGCCAGTCAGGAGCCTGACCATGTCATTCGCCGCTCTTCACCGTCCGCGACTCGGCCTTTGGCACTCCGCCGCTATTCCCATCGTTGTCGTTACAGCGATCGCGTTCGCCGCGGGCACGCTTGCGCAGGCACAGGACACGCCGCCCGTCAGGTCGACCAACACGAGCGACGAGAGGTCGATCGCCAAGCAGATGACCGGCACGCTCTCGGCCGTTCCCGCGTGCGATGTCCGCATCACCGACGAATTCTGGGCGCCGAAGCAGAGGATCAACGCGGAGTCAACGCTCAACGCCAACATCAAGCAGTGCAGCGACACCGGGCGTATCGACAATTTCAACCGTGCCTCGGGCAAGTTGCAGGGCAAGTACGAGGGCTACTTCTTCAACGACTCCGACGTCTACAAGATGATGGAGGGGGCCGCCCTTGCGATGATGACCAGCGACGACGCCGCGTTCCGCGCCAGGGTCGATGCCAAACTCGATGAACTCATCGCGACCATCGCCGCGGCCCAGCAGCCCGATGGATACCTCAACGCCTACTACACGCTCCAGGAGCCCACCAAGCGCTGGTCCAACCTGAAGGACATGCACGAACTCTACTGCGCAGGGCACCTCTTCGAGGCAGCGGTCGCTCATCATCAGGCCACCGGCAAGACCACCCTCCTGGACATCGCCACGAAATACGCTGACCTTCTCGACAAGACCTTCGGCGAAGGCAAGACCCGAAATGTGTGCGGCCATCCGGAAATCGAACTCGCGCTCGTCAAACTGTGGAAGGAAACCGGCAACGAGCGATACCTCAGACTCTCCAAGTTCTTCATCGATGAACGCGGCGTAGCCAATGGACGCGAACTCTTCGGCGAATACGCCCAGGACCACAAGCCCCTCCGTGAGCAGACAGCGGTGGTGGGGCACGCTGTTCGCGCTATGTACCTCTACAGCGGCGCGACCGACATCGCCATGGCCACAAGCGACCGCACGCTCGTCGGCCCGCTCCAATCCCTCTGGGCCGATCTGGTCTTCAAAAATATGTATGTCACCGGCGGCATCGGCTCCAGCGGCGGCAACGAGGGCTTCACCATCCCCTACGACCTGCCCAACGATCAGGCCTACGCCGAGACCTGTGCCACCATCGGCCTGGTCCTCTGGAACCACCGCATGAACCTCTTGTTCGCCGACGCTCGCTTCGTCGACGTCATGGAACGCGGGCTCTACAACGGAGTGATTTCTGGCGTCTCGCTCAAGGGCGACGCCTTCTTTTATGTCAACCCGCTCGCCAGCCGCGGCAAGCACCATCGCCAGCCATGGTTCGGCTGCGCCTGCTGCCCGCCCAACGTGCTCCGTCTCGTGGGACAACTCGGCGGCATGATCTACGCCACGGGCTCCGACTCGGCGAATAACGCCGCCCTCCTCGTCAACCTCTACGTCGGCAGCACTGCCAGTGTGAAAATTGCCGACATCCCCGTGAAGGTCACGCAGGAGACGAGGTATCCGTGGGAGGGCGACGTCGAATTCAGAGTTGATCCCGAAAAGCCGGTCACCTTCGAACTCCGCCTGCGCCTCCCGGGCTGGTCACGCGGCGAGTCCATCAACGTCAACGGTCAGCCCGCCCAATACCGCGTGCAACGCGGATACGCCGTCATCAAGCGCGAGTGGAAGGCCGGTGACAAGGTCATGTTCCAGATGCCGCTCCAGGTCGAGCGCATCCAAGCCAACCCGGAAGTGAAAATGGACCGTGGGCGTCTTGCTCTTCAGCGAGGCCCGATCGTCTATTGCCTCGAAGGCGCCGACAACGGCCCGAACATCCGCTCCATGGCCGTCACCCGCGCCTCGCCCATCGAGGCCGAGTTCCAGAAGGACCTCCTCGGCGGCGTCACGGTTCTGAAGGGAACGGCCGAGGTGCGTGACGACTCCGCGTGGATCGGCGAACTCTATCGCTCCGCCGATTCCGCCCTCGCCGTTCCATTCACCGCGATCCCGTACTACGCGTGGGACAACCGAGAGCCGGGCCCCATGATCGTCTGGATCCCCGAGCATCGCGGCTTCGCCGAGCGCATGCCCGACCCAGAAATCACCGCCACTGCATCCTTCTGCCCCGGGCACGCCACACCCATGGCGCTCTATGACGGCGAAGAACCCGAAAACTCGCTCGGGCGCGGGCAGACACACTTTGTCTGGTGGCCGCACAACGGCACGAAGGAGTGGGTGCAATACGACTTCAAGACGCCACGCAAGGTCTCTGGCATCGAGGTCTTCTGGTTCAGCGATAAAGACCACGGAGGTGGCTGCGCTCTCCCCGCATCGTGGAAACTCCTCTGGAACGCCGGCACCGAATGGCGTGAGGTCACCAGCCCCTCCGCCTACGGCATCGAAAAGGACAAGTACAACCGTACCACCTTCATGCCCGTCCGCACCACCGGCCTCCGCATTGAGGTGCAACTCCAGGACGGCATCTCCGGCGGTATCCTCGAGTGGCGATTGATGGAATAGTCCTCAGGGCCGCTCTCATGCGAACGAGACGCGGCACCAACGGCGAATCGCGTTCTGTGTTCGTGTCGATCCCAGCGGCACAGCCGACCTGCGCTGTTTGTTCACCCGTCCACACAGCGCGACCTGCCGTCGCACGCCCTCGCCTCGCGCTCAGACCCCTCCATCCCATGAAAAAACGCGGCCGGCGCTCTCGCGCCGCACGCGTCACCGGCGGATCCACGGCCAGCGCGCAAACCACTTCGCCATCCGCGACGAGAGCGTCGGCTTCGGCTCCTCGCCGCCCGAGGTCTCGTTCGCCTTGGTTTTCGGTTCGTCACGCTGCTCGGGCAGCGCCTGCAGCACCGGAGGGCCGCCCAGGTCCGCTTCACCAAGGAAGTACGACCTGAGCAATCCCAGCGCCGCGTCAGCGGTCGCCTGCTCCGACGCGGTCAGTGACCGCGCGTTCTGCACAGCCGAGTCCGGGCAGCAGGGGTCCGTGATCTGCTTGCAGTGGCACAGGAACCCCATCGCGGCCGTCACTCGACCCGGAATCTCATCGAACACCTTCACATAGTTGTTCTCGTTGTCCATAGATCACCAACGTGGGCGCGAGGGAAGATCATCTTCCCAATCGCAAGGGAACACTCGACACGAACTCCTTCCCGCCGCGTGTGATGCGTCACGGCGAGCACTCAGGGTGAGACCGGGATGTCGGCGGCGTTCCTCGCGCGAGCGCGCAAAGCGCCCGCGTGTCGCAACACGACGACACGACCCGATCGAAGTTGAGATGTGCCCCATCGGATGCGAATCGTGCCCGCGTTTCAAGCGAGCGTTCGCTCCTCCAGGGCCCGGCACGAATTGTGAGAAACGAGTCTCAGCCGTCGTGCCGGCGCAGCCATGTTCCGAGATTCAACTCGCAAACAGGCTGGCGATCTTTGATACTGAGGTGCACGAACACGACGAAACTCCCTTGATTACACGGAAATACGCTCAATCAGCGGATCTTCGCCGATTGGACGCACAGCATAGCCGCATGTTCCGCGTCGTCAAGAAAAATTGGTCCCGCGTTACGAGCGTGTGACAGGCGGCGAGGAATACATCACATGTTTCTACTTCACCACGCCGTTCGTCACGGGCACGGGTGGCGGGACGGCGATGTCGGCCCACACCGGAAAGTGATCGCTGGGAAACGTGCCCGATGCTTCGAGGCCCGGCGTGACTCCCGTCGCTCGCCGCCACACGCCGGCCTTGGTCACCGCGATCGCGTGCGACGGGAGCACATAGTCCACTCGCATCTTGAACGACGACGTATCGTCTGGGTCGAGCCCAAGCACCGGGACATCCGCGATCGGCGTGACGCTCGCGTTGATCTTTGAGTTGTTGAGCAGAAGCCCGATCGGGTTGTCGATCGATGCGCCCTCATCGGGGTCTGCGTTGAGGTCGCCGACGATGACGAACATCGAACCTTCCCACAGGCCGCCCGCCTGGCTCGCGTCGTCGACGAGCGATCCCGAGTTGTCGATGTAGTCGCTCCAGAACCTGATCTCGTCGTGGTTGCGCGTCGCGTTGCGTTTCTCCGGACCATCAAACGCCGGCGGCGAGGGATGCGAGCAGAGCACGTGCAGAACGCTCTTGTTGGGGAGCCGCACCGGGATGTCCCAGTGCGACTTCGACGACAAACGCATGAATTTCAGTTCTTCATCGTCGAACCACGACCTGGCGTCGGGCGACGTGGGGAGCATCGCGTTCGGCAGATAGTTCCATGGCATCAGGCGGAACGTGCGGATGTGCTCGTTCAAGATCTCCAGGCGTTCGTCGACGAGCAGGGCCATCCCGTATTGCCCGGGGAACGTGCCGAAGCCCCAGCAGTCGTTGCCGTATGCACGTCCTTCGGGTGTCTGCTTCGAGGGATTCCCGTCCGCGTCCGACACAGGCGGTGCCGGGAACTCCGCGATCGTCTTCCCGTCGTTGTCGAGGTCAAACCCGCTCGATACGCCCGTGTTCACCGGAGCCATGAACGCCTTGAACCGCAACGCCTGCAGGTCCGGCGCTTGCGGCACGCTGAGATACAACTCCGCGAACTTCGCGGCATTCTGCCCCGACTTCTCGCCGGAAACAGTGTCTGGATACCCATCGCCGTCGTAAGCGATTTCGTTCAGGAACACGACGTTTGGGCGGATGCGCTGGATGACTTCGGCCAGTTTCTTGAGGCGAGGCTGATCGCCCGACCTGAGATCGCTGGTGCGGACGTCCTCGACGTTGAAAGTCGCGACGCGCAGCACGACAGAACCCGGCGCGGGTTCGTTGCTGATCGCGCCCGTGCCGTCCTGGGCGGGAGCGCCGAACATCGACATGACCGATCCAAGCCCCGCGCCAAGCCAGTTCATCTTCATCGCCAATCTCCGCACGGACGGGAGAGCCATTGTGCCTCAGCGGCCCGGGAAAGCGTGGCCCGGCTGTCCACACCGGCTCATGCCACCTGCAGCAACCGCCCATTCGCCTAAACTTAGGCGATCCATCCACGTCCCGGTAGCTCAGTTGGATAGAGCAGCGGTCTTCTAAGGGCGGCTATGGATTTGTAGCCGTAGCCCCAAGTGTTGTAAACGCCCTGCGCCAAAGGGATTTCCTGCGGTTCGCTTTGTAGCCGTCATGTACGGCTATGGAGAGACCGACCTTACCAAGGCTCTTGGTAAGGAATCGGAGGTCCGATATGGCGCGGCGTATGTACCTGACGGAAGACGGCGTGAAACGGTGTCGGTCGGAAGCGGGCAAAGCCGGGAAGCCGGTGGTGTTCACCGATGACCGGCTCAAAGGCTTCCTGTTGAAAGTGTCCGGCGATACAGCCACCTTCTACGTCCAACGCGACGTGGACGGCCAGAGCGTCCGCGTTGCCCTGGGGCGGGCTGGGGACGGTCGGACGGCTTCCGAGTTCCGGGAGTTGGCGGAGGGCGTGCGGGCCACCCTGGGCGAAGCGAACAAGGCCGCCGCGACGGACAAAGTGGAGGCCGCCCGGATCGTCGCCCAGGTGCGGACCCGGTTGGAACGGTCGGGCGCTCCCCAGCGCCGTTCGGATCGGGACACGGCCCCCGTTGCCCAGGATGGGGCTACGGCCCCGGTCCAGGACACCGAAGCGGAATGGGCCGCGTTCACGCTCACCCAGGCGATGGACGAACACTTCGCCAAGATGCGCCGCCGGAAGCGGGCGCGGTCGGTCCCCCAGGTGAAAGATGAAATGAAGCGCTACCTGGGCGACTGGTTCACGCGGCCCGTGGCGGGACTCACCCGCCGCGAGTGCATCGAACGCCACCGGCAGGTGACGGAAGACCACGGCCCCACGGTGGCTAACAAGGCGTTTCGGATGCTCCGCGCGTGCTGGAACAGCGCGTGCAGTCTGTTTGAGGCCGACGAACGCTACCGCGCCGTGAACCCCGTGCGGAAGTTCAAGGACGTGTGGAATGAAGAGGCCACCAAACAGCCGTTGGCCTGGGCAGCGCTCCCCGACTGGGCGACACGCGCGAACGGTCTGCGCAACTCCGTCCGCCGCGATTGGCAATGGTTCGTGTTGCTGACCGGGCTTCGTAGTCTGGATGCTCGCACCGTCCGTTGGGAGGAAGCGAACCTCACGGACAAGCCCGCTTGGTACGTCAACGCGGAAGGCGAGCGCATCCCCCTTGATCCGCTCTCACTCCATCGCCCATGCCCAAAGGGTGGCGAGCGGAAGGCGTTCACGATTCCGCTTTCGCGTCCCGTGGTCGAAATCCTGAAGCGCCGCAAGGCGGAGAACGCCGAACACTTCGGCGACGATGCCGGGTGGGTGTTCCCGACGCGGGATCGGTCGGGCGCTGTCGTCAACCTGAGCGAGCCGAAGGAACAGGGGTACGTCAAGGATGCGAAGGGCAAGGTTGCCCGGTTCAGCCGGAACGACGCGGGCGAGTGGATTCCCGATCCGAAGGGGCGACCCCGGAAGTACACGTCCTTTGCCACCCCACACACGCTGCGCCACACCTTCGCCAGCACCGGCGATGAAGAGGGCGTCAACGTGTCGGAACGGGTGATGAAAGGCCTGATGAACCATACCCCCGATTCCACCAACATGAACCATCGGTACAACAAGCCCAGCATGGACGCGATGCGCGCCGCGACGGAGAAGATTTCGGCCTTCCTGATTCGGAAGGCGGGCACGTCGCCAGCCGCTACGAACCCGGCGGGCCGGATCATCCGGGGTGATGACGCCCAGGGTGAGCGCCGACAGGCCAGCGCGTAGAATGGTGCGAAACCCATGCCCCCGTGGCGCAACTGGATAGCGCTCCGGTCTTCTAAATCGGTGGTTGCTGGTTCGAGCCCAGCCGGGGGCGTTCGCGGAAAAATCTTGTGGATTCATGGAACCCGAAGCCGTCTCGGGCGTATAATCCCTCTTAGCGAGGCTGATCGCGCTCCGGCTTTATGTCGCGGGCGAAAGCGAGAGGCATACGCGGGTCCGAAGGAACTTGAGCAAGTCCGCTCGTTCCGATCTCCCTCGCCACAACTTGACTGCACACCACGCGGCGTTGTTCGCTGCGCGGTGTGGGTGCCTTCACGGGTGTTCCGTGAGGCTTTGGTGGTTCCGGCTCGGCTTCACGTCGGGCCAACAGGAGATTCGGAAATGAAGACGGATTACAGCATCGTTCGGCAGGATCGGTTCATTGAGGCCACCCGTGACAGCGGGTACAAAAGCACCGAAAGCGCTCTTTCGGAGTTGATTGACAACTCCATCCAGGCGCGGGCCTCTTCGGTGGCGATTGAGTTCGTGACGTTGGATGAAGCGTCGGACGGTCCCGGTCGTCCGAAGATGCCGCGCATCATGGAAGTGCTGATCGCGGACAACGGCCACGGCATGGACTCGGACACGCTTCGGCGTTCGCTCCGGTTCGGCGACAGTTCCCGCTTTGGGGATCGCAACGGCTTGGGGCGATTCGGAATGGGCCTTCCAAATGCCAGCGTAAGCCAGTGTGAACGTGTCGAGGTGTATTCGTGGCGGCGCGGTGCGAAGCCCCTCCACACCTTCATTGACGTTGAGTTGATCGCCAAGGGCGAACAGGAAGAGGTGCCCGAGCCGCGCGAGGCGGTGATTCCTGCGCCGTATGCGCATCTTTGCACGTCGCCGTCCGGTACGTTGGTCGTGTGGAAGAGGTGCGACCGGCTTGACCATGATGGAAAGTCGGAAACGCTCGTAAAGACGCTCCGCTCCAACTTGGGGCGCATCTTCCGGTATTTCCTCATCCGCGATTTCGACCTGACGATCAACGGCGATGCCGTTGGACCGATGGACCCGCTCTATCTCATGCCGCAAGCAAGGCTGTCGGGCGATGCGCTTGCCACTCAGCATGGCGACACGATGAAGTTCGAGGTGCCCATTCCGGGCAAGCCCGATCAGACTTCAACGGTGGAAGTCGTGTTTACCCTCTTGCCCGAAGAGTGGCACACCAAGTTCGGCGGTAGGCCGAAGGAACAGCGTTCCGGCAACCTTGCGCGCCAAATCGACAAGACGGCGGGATTCAGTTTCGTTCGCGCGTGGCGCGAAATCGACCTGACGCCCAGCCCCTATCGCGTCAAGCACCACCTTCACCGTTGGTATCGCGTCGAGGTGCGATTCTCCCCGGAGTTGGACGAACTCTTCGGCGTGACGCACACCAAGCAACATGCCCGCCTTGTTCCCGGTACTGCCTTGTCGAACATTCTGGAGAAGGCCATCACTCTGAACGAGGCCACTCTGATCGACACGATTGAAGGGTGGACGCGGAAAGCCGCCGCGTCGAAGCGCGGTGGGCCGAGTCCGGCGGAGGAATACGCCAAGCAGGTGGCCGGGCAGATGAAGCCGGTCGAAGGCTTGGCGGACAAGCCCACCTCCGAAGTCAAGCAGGAGATTGCGGCCTTCGTACACGAACGCGCTAGCGCATCGGGTTCCCCGGCGGAAGCGACTGCGGACCTTGACCAACGCTTGTCCCAGTTTCCCATCATCATCGAGCGCGAGTCATTGCCGGGAGCGCCGATCTATCGGGTGAAGGTGGTTGGGCGCACCATCGTGGTCATGCTCAACACGGCGCACCCTTTCTACGAGCGTGTCTACAAGCGGCTGGAGGATCATTCTTCTGTCGGGCGCACTGGCGTAGACCTGTTGCTCATGTCGCTTGCGCGAAGCGAAGTGAACGGTTCCGAAGAGGCCCGCGACTGGTATGACGCCCAGCGTCAGGATTGGAGTCAGAACTTGAAGTTGCTGACTTCGCAACTTCCTGAGTACGAAGGCTTGGACTCCCCCGGCGGCAAGTAAATCAAACAGGCGCTCGCGGGTCGAAAGACCCGTGAGCGTTATTGCTGCGCGCGTTGCGCGGCGTCGGTGTCATTCTTTATGGAGATTCAGCATGAGTGTTTCGGAAAGTGAAATCGTGGTCGGGTTGGTGTTGCATATGAACCCCACGGGGTTCGGACAGGATGGAGCCTCATGCACCTGCGCGAAGGATTTGCAGGTGCAAGGCGGGCACTTCTTTCTGTGCGTTTCGGTTTCAGGGAAGGCAAGCCGTTGGGTGCCGCTCTACAGCAACCCAGGCGACGGGCGCACGGCGATTTCCGTATCGGGGCGAAATGGTCACACGAAATGGACCAAGGGCGTGTTCTATTGGCATCAGGAACAGATTTGGACGCTTACCCCCGAGGCAGTCGATGGCGGTGCGAGCGCGGGCGATGACCGGAGTTCTGTCGGAAGGCGCAACACTCTCCACCCGGCCCAGGTGCCCACGGTGAACAAGCGAGCGGCGTAGTTGCTACCCGTTCTCTCGCATCCGTTGAACCACGGGTGACGCTTCGCCCACAGAGGGCGCTCACGCCCCCTCTGGCCGGAAGTTGAAGTACGCCCGGACCAACGCCCGATCCGCGCCGGGGTGAACGTCGATTGCGTCCCGGATCGCCTCTTCCCCAGGGTGGCGGAACCGTTCATCGGCGACAGGGAACAGCCCATCGGCCATCATCTGGCGCTGAAGGTAACGGATGCAAGCCCAGGTCGATTCGTCGGCAATGGCTTCCTGAACCTTGGTGTAGTCGTGATGGATCATCGCTTCAACTCCTCCGCCCAGGCTCGGGCGAGCGCCAACTGATCGGGAGACGGGCGGACAGAATGGCGGCTTCGGCGTCGGCTCGCGCGTCGTCTTCGCCACCGAACAGCAGGTCCAACATCGCGTCGGCCTGATCGTCGGGAACGATGATGGCCCAGGTGAACGGACCTTCTTTCGCGGGACGCCCCGCCGTGTCCCCTTCGTACAGGACTTCGGACACCTCGCGCTTCACGCGCTCGGCGTCGGCAGGGTCATGGCCGAAGACGACGGTGTAGCCACGGCGGAAGGCATAGAACGCGCCCTTCGTGTCGGGAAGGGCACGCTGGATCGTCAGTGCGATGCCATAAGCGGGCCTCAACGCGCACCCCCGATCAACCACGGGGGCGGCACGATGCCAGAGCGTCGGCACGCTTCAAGGGCAGCACGTTCACCAACGCGGGCGACAAGGGCATACTGCGCCGTCAGTGTTCCACCGGGCTTGAAGCACGAAACGTCAGGCCCGGCGTGGGCAGCAAAGCCCCCGCCCTTGGCCCCGCCCCCGATGCTTGTCGGCCAGTAGTGCGGGCGCATCGTCTTCAACTGTCCGGCGATGAACTGTTCCACCGTTTGCCCAGGCACGACGTTGGGCGCGGCCTTCGTGCGCACTTCGCCCTTGTCGGTGACTTCCAGGACGCCGCGCAGGATCGCAGTAGCATCATCGGTGCTTTGAGCGAAGATACCGGCCTTCGTCACGGCGCTGCGAATCTCCGCGTCCATCTTCTCCGTGTTGCGCTCCGCCGCGATGGTGTTGGCGCGGGTCTTCGCGTCGTCGCGCTCCTTCGCCACTTCCGCGGCGCGGGCAAGGAGCGTTTCATCCGTGGCATCCTCCGCGAGTCCAAGCCCCTTCGCAATGCCGGTGCGGATCGCTGTAAGGCGCGTGGTCAGTTCATCGACGGTCGGCGTCGGATTGTTGGGGTTCGTATCACTCACGCTGCACCACCTTCCAGCGCCGCGAGCGAACGCGCGGCCTTGGCAGCGGGCGAGTCACCGACGCCGCAGAGCGGGCCGAATCGCGTCTCAGTGACGTTGATTGCGGTTTCAACCAGCCCGACCATCTTCCCGATGGACTCGCGCAGTTGAACAGCGGGCTTGCAGAACTTCTCTTCAGCATCCATGCGGGCGAAGTCCTGTTCCTTCCGCGTCAGGCCCGACGCCAGCGGGGAAGCGCTGAGAACGGCAGCGGCTACGGCGGTATCGCCTTCACCGATAGCCTTGCGGATTGCTTCGGAGCGTTCACGCTGGGGCAGCGACCGAATGAACGAACGAATCTCCCCGGCGCGGGCGTTTTCGTTCACGTCGGTGCGTGCGGTCGGAATGCCCAGGTCAGTTTCGATTCCTGCGTTGATCTGATCGACGTGCGACTGAAGCGCCGCGAGTCCATCGGATGCGGACTTGCGCACGCCGTTCATCTTGTTCACGGCTGCCCGACGCAGACGATCAACCGTCGCCGGATCGGTCAGCCCGGCGCGCTTGATATCCAGTTCGGCGCTGGCCAACCCAATCGACGTGTCGTGAAGGGACGCGAGAACGCCCCGCCCAGCCGTGTACGCCGCATGGCGGACGGGCTGGCCGTTGGCGTCGAACGACAGGTTGAATCTGTCGGCGATTGTCTCGGCCATCTCGGGCGACACGCTGATTGAAACGGTGGAAGAAGGGTCCATACGAAGTCTCCGAACCGAACTTGATGCGAAACCCAGGCCAATACGAACGCCCAGGCTGGAAACCCCAACCCGGACGACAAGTCCGGGCCGGAGCGACTTCGAGAAACCCCGGCTGCCGACGCCAATCGGGACCGGGGAACGCGCGGGGATGCCGCCGCGCTAAACCGCCATTGCGTCGCCTGTCGGCGGCGCGGCGGGACTCTGCGACAACTCAGGAGTTGTGGGTGTCGCGGTCTTCTGGTTGCGTAGGCGCTTCGCCACGCCACGCGGGATCGAATGAGAACAGTTCAGTTCGCCACCGCACACGCGGTAGATCGCCAGCCCGCCGTACACGTCCGCCCGATCCGCTTCGCCGACGTGCGGGCATCCCGTGTTGTCTTCGCGGGGTTCGCACGCGGCATCAATCCATGCCCCGCACGATTCGCAGCGTAAGAAACCAAGGCACGCCGCGACGCTGCGCAGCCGGGCGCGATGCTTGACGGCGGCATGGCGGATTGTGTCGATATCCGCACGCTCCAAACCTTGGGCGTCCGCCGCGCGTATGGCGTCGATGACCGCTTCCGCCGTGCGATCATCAATGGCGTTCTCTGCTAGCGCAAGTGTGTTTGGCCCGAAGTTCATATGGCACTCTATCTGTTTTGCGCTGGTCGGTGTAGGGCGCTTTTTCAACGATTTTCTGCGACTTATCAAGGCACGTCCTCTAACTTGTCGCGTTCCTCCGCGGCGCGTACCTGAGACTCCGCGTTCCGCTTCGCGGCGTACTCGCGCCACGCATCGACAGTCATGGGCGGGCGTTCAACGATGATGAGTCCGCCCGTTGTGTGAACCTCCTGGGGCAAACTCGCTTGGTGTTGCAGTTCCTTCCGCTCATCCTCCGTCAGCCCAACCGTGCGGGACTTGATGGAAAGAAACTGCGTGCGCTTGGTATCGCGTGTGCCGGGGGTCATTGGTGTTCTCCGTTCTGCCCAGGTGGGAGGGTGTGTTGCGGGCGCTCGCGGCGCTTGTCTTCGCAGAGTTGGAGAAGCCGCATGAAATCGGCTTGGTCCGCCGGTTCCAAACTCTGGATCATTTCGACGTTCACCAGATAGCCGCCGGTGCCGCCGACGTTCAAGTGAGCGTGAGCGTGCCGGTGGTCAACCTGACCGGACACGGTGGCGTCCAACTTGCGACGCTCCGCGTAGGTGTCCGGGTCATGCGAAGCCAGCAACTTCAACAGCGCGTGCAGTTTGTTCCGACGATCAACGCGGGTGCGCTTGACGCGGCCCCGGTCGTCAAAGTCCTGGGTGATATCGCCCGCGCCAAGCGCGATCTTCTCCACTTCGTCTTCCAGTTGAGACAACAAGCGGTCCCGGCGCTCCTGCGCTGCGTTGTCCAACAGCGCCTTCAAGTCGGGGCGCTTGTCCAGGAAGCCCGCGAGCGTGCGCCGACGCGCCGGGCGTTCGTACACGGCGCTGGGCTTCGCTTCCTTCGTCGTCTCTCCCTGGGCGAAGGTGACGAACACGGCGGGCCAGCCGCCCTTACGCGCCGACTCCATCAAACGATCAAACATGCTCGCGCTGACGGGACAGCCGCGAGTCGGAGCGGGTGGAAGGCCGTTGGTATCGGGTTGTGGGTTCGTACTCATATCTGGTGGTCGCCGGGGAAAAAAGTTGCGATGGTCGAAATGCGTGCCGCTATCCGGGCAGAGGGGATGGGAGTCCCATATCTCGTTTGGTTTTTGGTCAACCCCCTCCCATCCCCTATATCCCTCCCAGCCGTCACAGGCCGCACAGGTTGACGGATCGAGGGCCGGTAACGTCGGCGACGGTGGGGAGCGGGGAAGTAAGAGGTGGGAGGGATACGGCCCTGGGACCACAGAAACGCGGTTTCTACAGGACTTTGAGCCGTTGGTAAGGAAAGGGGAGCCGTTGGTAAGGCTGACCGCGCGGCCTGGGAGAGAGGGCGAAAGACCGAGAACATGCAGATGGCGAGTTCTCGGGCGCGAAGGGAATGCGGGCGACACGGGCGGCACAAGGGGCGTGCGCCCAGGGCGGAGCCGTGGCCGTCCATCCCTGTCCATCCCTCTGTCCATGCTGAGGGTGGACACGTTTTCGCCTTGTTTTCCAGGCTCTTTTCTACTTGTCCACTCTGTCCACCCCTCTTCAATCAGAGGATTAGGAAGGGGAGGCGTCCGCCCAGGGATGGGGTACGCTCCCGGCCCCTCTAAGGAACGGGGGTGTCCAGGGACGGCCAGGGTGGACAGGGGCCAGAATCGGCCTTCCTGACGCCCCAGGGCCGATTTCCCGTCCACCCCTGGGTGTCCAGGCGTGGCGGGGGGATGGACGCTAGAACGCATCGGATGCCCCCTCCCCGGTCAGCATTGCCCGCCACTCGCCACCGTCAGCGTTGAACACCACGGGGCGTTCCCGCTCCATTTCCGTTCCCTTCAGGTAGCAGCACTCCCGATTGCCAGCGCCACCGAACCGGCGTCGGCTCCGTTCCCAACCGAGCAGGCGCATCGCCTCACCCAGGCGGTTCATGTCGTCCTGCGTGCGATGGCCCACGTCCTGTTTGCCGACGATGCACCAAGCGTCCTGCGCCCGGAGTTTGCCCACCAGCCCCGCCAGCGCCGGTTCCAGCGCCTCCAAGAATGGGTCTTCCTGTCGGCGGGAGTCCTGTTCCTCCGCCGCGTGCGGGTACAACGTCGGGTCCAAACGAATCGACGCGCCGTCGGCTTCCAGCCGCGCGGCCTCTGCCCACAGTTGATCTCGCACCTGGGCAAGCGCCGCCACCTTCAACGCACCACACCGGATCGGCCAGTAACGCCGGTTCCCCGTGGTGTCTTTCAGATAGCGTTCGCTGTTGGTAGTGCCGAAGATGATGCACTGACGCGCCAACTCCACCGGCTCGCGTCCGTAGGCCATGCGCGCCCGGTCCACCTGACGCGACAGCGCCGACTTCAGCGCGTCCGCTTCGGCCTTGCGCATTCCCTTCAACTCGCCCGCTTCAATGATCCACTTGCCCTTGACCGCTTCGATGAAGCGTTTGGCGTCCCCGTCCAACGGAAGGTCGTCGGTGAACCACGATTCATCGGGGCAGAGGACGCGGAGAAGCGAAGACTTCCCGCCACCTTGCGGCCCTTCCAGGATCGGCATTTCATCGAACTTGCACCCCGGTTGGAGAATGCGGCGCACCGCCGCGACAAGGGACAGCCGCGACACGGCGCGGACGTAAGGCGTGTCCGGCGCACCCGCGTGGTCGATCAACCACGTTTCAACGCGGGGCGTTCCGTCCCAGGTGCCTGACACGTCGTCCAGGTACGAACGCACGGGATGCCGACGATTCGACAACGCGAAGTCGGACACCACGTCATGGAAAAACTCTTTGCCGACGCGGAGTTGATGAAGTTCCTGCGCGTTGATCCACAGGCGGACTACGGCTTTGTCGTCAAGGTGTGGTCCGAACCCCGCGAAGCCTTCGATGAACTTCCGGTCGGAGAACTCATCCCACCACAGACGAGCGCCTTGTTTCTGGATTGAAACGCGAATGTTGTGCGGCGTGGGATACGGGTTCCCCTTGTCGTCGGTGTGGAAGTCGGCGTCCGCTTCGGCAACGGCGGCGCGGGCACGTTCAACCTGACGTGCGGCGTAGCGCCCGGCGCTGCGTCCCTTCTCGCGGATGGAATCGCCAATCTTCCAGTCGGGTTGACGGAGAACACCAAGGATTGTGGCATCGTCCATGCCGGCGCGGACCAACTCACACGCAACCCAGTAGACGGCCTCACTCCGCGAAGGGAAATGGCCTGGGGTGTTGGGGTCTTCGCCATTGACGATGACGACTTTGCACAGGTCCGACACCTTGTCGCCCAGGTCGTCAACTTCGGCGAGCGTCCGCACGTCGTCAGCGTTCACCTTCGGCGCGAGAGTGTCGGCGCTCACCTGGGCAGACGGCGCGGCCTTGGTGAACGTGGCGAGCGGGTACACCCGCTCCGCGTTCCATTCGACCACCTGGGCGAGCGCGGGAACGCGGCCCTTCTTCGCCTTCTTCGCGTCGGGCAGGTTGATCGAACCCGGAAGACGCATGATCCGGGACACGTCATGGCACGAATCCCCGCCGACGGCGCGTTCAATGCCCAGGTTGTAGAGCGCAGCGTCTTCGGCTCGCGCCAAGTCTCCATCGGTGACGATGGGTTCGGACAGCGCCCAGTAGGCTTGATATCCGCCACCGGAGAAGACAATACCCGTTGGTGCGGGAAGCCCAGGCGGGTTGCGAAGCGCCGCAAGGATGCGAACCCGCTCCGCTTCCAGGTCTTCACCGGCGCGGGGGTCTACGTCAACGTGCAGGAAGTGAACGGCGCGAACGTCCGTTCGCTCCATCTTCTGGTCCATCGGGCCGGTCGGTTCCGCGACAGAGAAGTAGAGATTGGCGGGCATCTTCGCGCACGCATCAACCCAGCGCATGAACTCCGCGCCTTGGTCGGGGCGGAAGGTGGTCGTGGGAATCTGCTTGCGGTCAAGCGTGATTCCCGTGACGACGCGGAGTCGCCCAGGATGGAACCGATCAAGAAACGCCCAGGCGTCGGCGTAGTTGGCGTGGCATCCGGTGTCCATTTACCGTTCCCCGCCCTTCTCGCGGCGGTCGGCCATGAACTTGTCCAGGTCCGCGCGTCGATAGCGGACAGCGCCGCCGCGCGAATCACTGACCTTGGAGTACGGGGGACCGAAGCCGTCGCAGCGGCCCTTGGCCAGCCAATCGACGCTCATCCCCGTGTAGGTGGATGCTTGCGCCGTGTCGAGGTATTCAGGCTGAACGAAGCCGCGTCGGGAGATTTCGGCGATGACCGCCTGGGCGACGCTCTGGGCAAACTCAGCGGGGAGCGCCCCGCCGGATGAAGTCGATGACATTGACGGTGCTCCCAAGAGCGCGAGTCGTCAACGCATCGGGCCGTCTTTCAGGGGACGGTGAAACCGCGAGCGAACGGACAGACGAACGCGCCGAGTTGTGGGGGCGTTTCGCGGTTCAACGGCTGTCCTTCGTTACTTCGTTCGGCCTTCGGCGTGCAGTCGTCGGCGTTCAGTCAGACCCCGGCCCGGTTTCCGCCCAAAGGCGGGTGACGGCTCATATCCCAGGGGCCACGGAAGTTTACGCGCCGCGACAAAGGCGGTCGAGGTGCGAATCTCGCGGAAGTGTGGCGCACCGTGTTACCGGCCCGCTTGGTCCACCTACGCGGGGTTGATCCTTGCCAATATCCTTACCAAGCGATGAACATGCTGGAAAGTGGCCTATTTCCCGTGTACTCTGTGTGTATCCCTTTGGCCTTCTAAATCGCAGGTCGGCGGTTCGAATCCGCCCCGGGACGCTTCGCGTGGCAACGTGTCGCGTACAAGAACCAGTCTGCAGGTCCTTGGTACCGCGTCGTCACACCTTTCGCGCCCTTACCGCCAGGAACATCGGGATTTCGCGCCGCGCGCGATTCTCTTCATCCGCCCTCGGGCCGGGCGCACTGCGCCGCGCGCTCGCCCATTCCTCGATCGCATCGACGAGCAACCCCGCCTCCGCGATCGCGCGCACGTACGCCTGGATCGGGCGATTGAACGTCCACGTCGTGATCGGCTCGCTCCCGCTCGATACCTCGCCGGGGTTCATCACGATCGCCGACGGCTCCTGCATCAGATAGCCATCAACACGCCGGTACTGCCTCGGCGGCGTGTCGCCCTGCTCATTCTCCGTCGGCGCTCCGGCGCGATGCCCGCGACGCGAGCGTTCGTATTCCCATCCCCAACTCGTGCGACCCGGCGCACGAAACGCCGGGTGCAGAATCACCATCACGAAGCGCCCCCCAGGCTTCAAGACACCCGCCACGCCGCGCATCAGGGGCAGGATCGGGTCGATGTTCATGAGCGCCATGACGCACGCGACGCCGTCGAACTCGCCGTACTTCGCCGGTTCGATCGCGCGTGCGTCGCCGACCTCAAACCTCGCTGGCCTGGCCGCGACCTTGGCCCAGCGCCGCGCCGCGTCAATCAATTTCTCCGACGCATCGACGCCGACCGCGTCCGCACCGCTCTCGGCCAGTCTGCGCGTCAGGATTCCTTGGCCGCAGGCAAGATCGAGAATCCGTTGGCCGGATTTCAATTCCAGCAGCCGGAGCGTCCCCGGCATGATCACGTCGCGGTGGTGATCGCTCCGCCCATGCTTCAGGAGTTGGTCATACCAGCCGGCCACGTGGTCCCACGAGGAGTTGCTGACCTGCGGCATGGGTTTTTCGGCAACGGGCTCTTCCGGCGCTTCCGCCGCGCGCGAGCCGCCGCGCCGCGTCAAGCGTCGGAACTCTTCCGGCGCCGGGCTGGTGAAACGCATCGATTCGCCTGTGACCGGATGAGTGAATCCGAGTTCAGTGGCATGAAGACACAGACGCCCCATCGGGTCGTCGCATTCCTTGGGGCCCGTGCCGCGATATCGCCAGTCGCCGATCAGCGGGTGACCCATCTCCGACATGTGAACGCGGATCTGGTTCTTTCGCCCTGTTTCCAATCGCACTTGGATCAGGGTCCGTTTCGGGCCGACCTCGACCACGCGATAGTGTGTCACCGCGAGTTGCGGTGTGTTGTCGTGGCCCCGGGAGTTGTCCCGCTCTCCGTCGCGGGCGTGTCTGGCGGGCTCACGCACGCTGTGCATCAGGCCGTCTGCGCCTTCGGCGACGAACGTGCTGATCGTTCCCGACGCCTGCGGGCCTTGTCCCTGCAGTTCACCCTCGACCGCCGCGGTGTACAGGCGATGCACGCGCTTGGTGCGGAATTGCTCTTTCAAACTTTCGTACGCCGCCTCGCTCTTGGCGAACACCAGCAGGCCTGAGGCTTCCTTGTCGAGGCGATGGATGATCCACACACGCGTGCCACGACGGCGCGAACGCATCTTGACGTGACGCTTGATCTGCCCGAAGACACACGGCGTACTCGAGGGCAAGCCGCCTTCGGTCATCATGACGGCCGTCACCACGCCCGTTGGTTTGTCGACCACGATCACGTCGTCGTCTTCATGGACGAGCCGGATGCCGAGTCCAAGGCCACGCATCCGCTCGCCGCGCTCAAAGCCCCGAGTAGCCCCCCGGTCCTGTCCACGTTCGGCGTCAGGCCCCACACCGCCCTTGGCGTTGGACTCTTCGCGTCGCGGCCCTCCCGGGCGAAATCCGCGCATCGGCGTCCGCGGGCCGTCGCGGGGCCCGCGCCGGGTTTCGTCGGATCCATCTCGATTGTCCCGTCCACGGCGCGGCCCGGTTGGCTTCATGTCGAGACTTTAGCGCTCGCCGCCAAGGACACGATCCGGTCCATGAGCCATGCGGCAAAGACGTCCTTGGTCATCTTCGGCGTCGGAGTTTGCTGGCCGCCCTTCGCAAAGAGCGTCGCTTCGATGTCCGGGCTGTCCATGGTCTCAAGAGGGTTTCCCACCACCAGATCCACACCCTTCCGATCGAGTTTGGCTCTCGCGGATGCCGTCAGTTCGTTGCGCGGCTCGAGCGCAAAGCCGATCAGCGTCTGACCGGGTCGCCGCGAATGACTCATCTCGGCCAGAAGGTCCGGCGTGGGCTCGAGTTCCAGCGTCAGAGTGGTCGAGTGCCGACGGAACTTCCCGTTCCACATCGCGGGATCAACCTTTGGCCGATAATCCGCGACCGCGGCGGCCATGACCAGCACGTCCGTCCTCCCAAACTCTTCCCGAAGCAGGCACCTCAAGTCCTCGCAGGTTCGGAACCGGCACAGCCGCACCCGCGAATCGGTCGGTAAGGCTGGGGCCGGTCCGAGCAACAAGGTTGTCGACCATCCGCGTCGGGCCGCCTCGTCGGCCAGGGCGCACCCCATCCGTCCGGAGGATCGATTGCCGATGAACCGCACCGAGTCGATGGGCTCGTGGGTTGGTCCGGCGGTGATCAGGATCCGCGGCATGGCCGATGGCAGTGGGGGATGGCTCAAGGTGCGAACCTCATCGTATGACGATCCGGGCCCGTTCCCTTCGGATGACCGTAGGCCCCGCATCACATTGGGATGTCGCCGGATGCAATCCGATTCCGTCCGACGTACCATCCCCGACTCTCCGTTCGCGTCCTCCCAGCCCGGGGCGATCGCGGTTCGGAACAACTGACCTCGTGATTTGATCTCGGGAAAGGGCGAATGGCACGATCTCGCAAGAAACTCGGTGACATCCTCGTCGGTTGGGGCGTGATCACCACCGATCAGGCCGACAAGGCATCATCCGCCGCCAAAGGCGCGGGCAAACGTCTGGGTGAGGCCCTCGTCGATCTGGGGTTCGCCAAGGAAGACATGGTCGCCAAGGCCTTGGCCGAGCAATTCGGGGTGGAATACGTGGACCTCGCCTCGCCCGCCGTCAGTGGCAAGGTCGACATCAAACTCATCCCCGAGGAACTCATTAAGAAGCACCTTGTGCTTCCTCTCTCGCGCAATGCGGGACGCCTCCAACTCATCATTCATGACCCGATGGACCTGGAAATGCAGGACATGCTGCGTTTCCGCCTCAACGTTGAGATCGAGCCCAAACTCGCCTCTCGCTCGGCCATCAAGGCCTTCCTCGACGGCGGCGGCAAGGGCGGCGGAGGGGGCGCGCAGCCACGCATGGTCGCGCCCACCGAGTCCCTGGTCTCCGAATCGATCGATAAATCCGTTGACAAGTCCGTCGATCGCTCGATGGACAAATCGATCGACGTCACCAGCGAAGACGCCCCGATTGTCAAACTCTGCAACCGCATCCTTGTCGAAGCCGTCAAGATGCGAGCCAGCGATATCCACGTCGAGCCCATGGCCGACCGCGTTCGCCTCCGCTATCGAATCGACGGCGTGTGCCTGGAACGCGACAACCTGCCCAAGCGCATGCAGAACGCGCTGCTCTCCCGCTTCAAACTGATGTCCTCCATGAACATCGCCGAGAAGCGCGTGCCTCAGGACGGCCGAATCAAGATCCCCGTCGATGAAAAACTCATCGACTTCCGCGTTTCCGCATGCCCGGCCTACCACGGCGAATCGGTCGTCGCCCGTATTCTGCGTCCTGACAGCGTCCGAATCGGTCTGGTCAACCTCGGTTTCGAGCCCGACAATCTCGCCATCTTCAACCGCATCATCCGCCGGCCGAACGGCATCTTCCTGGTCACCGGCCCGACCGGCTCGGGCAAGACCACCACGCTCTATTCGGCACTTGACGTGCTCAATCGTCCCGACAAGAAGATCATCACTGCAGAGGACCCCGTCGAATACGCATTCGAGGGCATCAACCAGTGCCAGGTGAAGGAGCACATCGGGCTGACGTTCCCCGCGATTCTCCGATCGATGCTCCGTCAGGCCCCCAACATCATTCTGGTCGGCGAAATCCGCGACAAGGAAGTCGCCGAAATCGCTATCCAGGCCGCCCTGACCGGCCACCTTGTCTTCTCGACCCTCCACACCAACGACGCGCCTTCGGCGATCACTCGACTGGTGGACATGGGCGTCAAGCCCTTCCTCGTCGCCAGTTCGATTCAAGCGGTCATGGGTCAGCGACTCATCCGCGTGCTCTGCAAGCAGTGCAAGCGCGTCGCAAGGGCCGAGGAACTCGATCCCAAACTCCTGCGATTGACCGGCATCACGGAGGAGGAAGGCCTGGGCAAGGTGCTCCACCCCGTCGGCTGCGACAACTGTGTCAACACCGGCTACCGCGGGCGAATGGCCATCTTCGAGATGATGGTCATGAACACCGCCATCCGTGAATTGGCCTTCAAACTCGCCCCCGTGTCCGAACTTCGAAACGCCGCTCTCGCCGCCGGCATGAGGCCGCTGGTCGAGGACGGCAAAATCAAGATCCTGAACGGCGTCACCACTCCCCTCGAGATCGCCAAGATGACCCAGGTCGACCTCGACAAGTAGTCCCAGTCACCCGCCGAAACCACCGGAGATCGTTCATGTCCGGCATCCAGATCGACCGCCTCCTCGACACCGTCGTCAAACTGAGCGCGTCAGACCTCCACCTGACCGTCGGACGCCGGCCCACCATCCGCCACAACGGCCAACTCAAGGACCTCCAGACCAAGGTCCTCGACTCCGACGACATGGTCTCGCTCATGAAGGCCATCACCCCCGAGCGAAACCAGCAGGAACTCCAGGAAGTCGGCGGCACCGACTTCGGCTTCGCCTATGGCGACGCGTCACGTTTCCGTACTTCTGTCTTCCGACAGCGCGGCGACCTGGCAATGGTGCTCCGCCGAATCCCGAGCAAACTCCTCACATTCGAGCAGATCGGCCTCCCAGAAATCTGCCGTGAACTCATCCGGCGTCCACGCGGCCTATTCCTCGTTACCGGCCCGACCGGCTCTGGAAAGACCACCTCGCTGGCAACCATGGTCGACTACGTCAACATGACCCTGGACCGCCACATCGTGACGATGGAAGACCCGATCGAGTATTACCACTACCACAAGAAATCGATCGTCAACCAGCGAGCCATCCACGACGACGTCCCCAGTTTCGCCGAGGCCCTCCGCCGCGTGCTCCGTCAGGACCCGGACGTCATCCTGGTCGGCGAAATGCGAGACCTCGAAACGATCGAGTCGGCCGTGCGAGCCGCCGAAACCGGCCACTTGGTCTTCGCCACCCTGCACACCACGGGCGCGGCCAAGACAATCGATCGTCTGGTCGACGCCTTCCCCCAACAGCAGCAGAACCAGATCCGCGTGCAGTTGTCGACCGCACTGATCTGCATCCTCAGCCAGGTGCTCCTGACTCGCGTCGACGTGCCGGGCATGGTGGCAGGATATGAGTTCCTTGTGGTCACACCCGCGATCGCCAACCTGATCCGCGACAACAAGTCCTTCCGTATCGATTCCATGATCCAGACCGGCAAGAAGTTCGGCATGCAACTCCTCGACGACCATCTTTGGTCGCTCTATTCCCGCGGCATGATCTCCGCTGAGGAAATGATTGACAAGGGTAAAAATCCAAGTGACCTGCGTGACAAGGTTCACAAACTCGGACGCACCGTGGGCCGAACCGAATGGGATGAAGAGGATGCTGAATCCGGCGGTTCAGGCTCCGGAGGCGAAAAGAAGGCTTAAAATCCACGTGTCTTATTGAAAACGCTTGCTTTTTGGACTGGCGTTTATCGAACCGGGTCGGTATCTTGACCGAATCGTGGTCAGGTACCGAACGCGGTTCGGTTGTTCGCCCGAACGATGCGGCTCGTCGATGTGAACGACCGCTTCGACCATCACCCGGTGAGGCATTCCAGTCAGCCTCATCGGGGACCGGCAAGGGATGGGTTCAGGAGCAAGGCGGAGTTGAAAGGACGGCCTCGCGGCCGATCAGCACGCCATGGCGACCATGACCAACCACGATCCAGCCGAACTCAAGGGCCGCAAACTCGGCCGCGTGCTTGCCAAATTGGGCAAGTGCAGCCGTGAACAGGTTCACGAGGCTCTCGAAGTTCAGAAGACCCGCAAGGTGCTGCTCGGCCAGTTGCTCGTCGAACTGGGCCACTGCAATGAACGGGACATAGCCGCAGCGTTGGCCGGTCAAGCGGGGATGCACTACATGGACCTGACGGGGTTTGATATCCCCGAACAGGCGAGGGGCGTGATTCCGGCCGAAAACGTCAACAGTTACCAGGTCATCCCGATCGACTACAACCCGGTCAGCAAGCGACTGAAGATCGCGATGAAGAGCCCGGACAATTTTCGGGCCGTCGACGATCTTCGCCTGCTGCTGGGCGGCAATGTCGATGCGGTGGTGGGCGATCCTGCGACGATCGATGCGCTGATCAAGAAGTATTTCTCCAAGTCCGAGTCGGTGGTCGACGTCTTGTCGGAACTGAGCAAAGACAAGAAATTCGAGAAGTTGGCGGCCGGGGTGCGCGGCGGCGAGTCGATCGACCTCGACGCGGTGATGGAGGCCGCGGAGGACAATCAGGTCATCAAACTGCTCAACCTCGTGCTGTTGCAGGCGATCAAGGACCGGGCGTCGGACATCCACTTTGAGCCCTTCGAGAACGAGTTCAAGATGCGTTACCGCATCGACGGCGTTCTCTATGAGATGGTCCCGCCGCCCAAGCACCTGGGCCCGGCGATCACGAGCCGCATCAAGGTCATGGCGGGCCTCGATATCGCCGAGCGGCGTCTGCCGCAGGACGGTCGTATCGAGCTGACGGTCGGCGGCAAGCCGGTCGACCTGCGTATCGCCGTTCTCCCGACGATGCACGGCGAATCGTGCGTGATGCGTGTGCTTGACCGATCGAACGTGGAACTGTCGCTCGAGCGTCTGGGCCTGCGCGAGGACGACCTGGCGACATTCCGTCGCCTCATCAACAAGCCTAACGGAATCGTGGTCGTGACCGGCCCGACGGGTTCGGGCAAAACGACGACGCTGTACGCGGCGCTGGCGGAACTCAACGACATCGAGACCAAGATCCTGACGGCCGAGGACCCGGTCGAGTACGACATCGACGGGCTGTGCCAGTGCCAGGTGAACACCGAAGTGGGGACCACGTTCGGCAAACTGCTGCGGAGTTTCCTGCGTCAGGACCCCGACATCATCCTGGTCGGCGAAGTCCGCGACCTTGAGACAGCGCAGATCGCGGTGCAGGCGTCGCTGACCGGGCACTTGGTGCTCAGCACGCTGCACACCAACGACGCGCCGAGCTCGATCGTGCGTCTGCTGGACCTTGGCCTTGAGGCGTTCCTTTTGACCGCGACCATCGAGGGCGTGGTGGCCCAGCGGCTGGTCCGCCTGGTGTGCACCAATTGCAAGGAACCATTCAACCCGACCGAAGAGCAGTTGATGGAGTTGTCGCTGACGCCCGAGATGGTGCGTGGGCGTCGCTTCATGCACGGCAAGGGGTGCGATCGCTGCAACGGGTCGGGCTACAAGGGTCGAATGGCGTTGTACGAGATCATGACGCTCGACGACGAGATGCGTGATCTCATCATGAAGCAGGCGAGCACGTCGGTGCTGCGCGACCACGCGAGGAAGCGTGGCATGCGCACGCTGCGCGAGGCTGGCCTGCTTGCGATTTACGAGGGTCAGACGACCATCGACGAGGTGGTGCGCGAGACGATCGCTGAGGAATAGGCGGCGCGGGACGGAGTGCAATACCCGCCGCCGCACGTTCGGTTTAGTGAACCAGTCCGGTGCATTGCCGGGCGTGTGTGGAGACGGGTGTCATGGCCACATTCACGTACGAAGCGTTGAACGCCGCGGGCAAGCCCCAGAAGGGCACCATCGAGGCCACCAGCAGCGAAGAGGCGGTCCAACGCATCAAGGCCCAGGGCTTCTTCCCGACCTCCGTGAAGGAGACCAAGGGCAAGAAGTCCGGCATTCCGGGCGCCGCCGAGGCGGGCAAGAAGCCCAAGAAGAAAAAGAAGAGCGCCGGCATCTCGTTCGGCGGTGTGGGCCAGAAGCAACTCACGCTCTTCACGCGCCAACTCTCGACGCTGCAGGACGCCGGACTTCCGCTGCTCCGATCGCTGCAGATTCTGGAGGGGCAGCTCAAGCCCAGCACGCTGAAGGGCGTGCTCCAGGGCGTGTGCGAAGAGGTCGAGGGCGGTTCGTCGCTCTCCGAGGCCTTCGGCAAGCACCCGCGTGCGTTCGATCGTCTGTATGTGAAGATGGTTGCGGCGGGCGAGGTGGGCGGCGTGCTTGACGTCATCCTCCAGCGACTGGCCGAGTTCATGGAAAAGAGCCAGCGCCTCAAGAGGAAGATCAAGGGCGCGATGGTCTACCCGGTCGTGGTGGTGGTGATCGCGGGTCTGATCCTGGCGGGCATCATGGTGTTCATCATCCCCAAGTTCGAAGAAATCTTCACGGACTTCGGCGTGAAACTCCCCGCGCTGACGCGATGGCTCATCGAGACCAGCCGCTGGGTCGCGGGAACCAACCCGGGCCAGCAGGTCCCGGGGTGGGTGTTCATGCTGGTCTCGCCGTTCGCGGCGTGGATCTTCTTCAAACTGGTGCGCAAGGCGGGCCCCGGGCGGGCCGCGACCGACACGCTCATCCTGTGGATGCCGATCTTCGGGCAACTGGTGAGAAAGACATCCATCGCGCGTTTCACCCGCACGCTGGGCACGCTGATCTCCGCGGGTGTGCCGATCCTCGAGGCGATCACGATCACCAAGGAGACGTCGGGCAACTACGTCTATGAGAAGGCGTTGGGGAAGGTGCACGACTCGATCCGCGAGGGCGAGTCGTTCGCCGGGCCGCTCCGCGAGAGCAAGACGTGCGACGCCATCGTCGTGAACATGATCGACGTCGGCGAGGAGACGGGCGAGATGGACGGCATGCTGATGAAGATCGCCGACAACTACGACGAAGAAGTCGACGTCGCCGTTGCCTCGCTGGTCAGCCTCCTCGAACCCCTGATGGTGGTCATGCTGGGCGGCATCGTCGGCACGATCGTCGTGGCCATGTTCCTCCCGCTGGTGGCGATGATCGAATCCCTCCAGGGCGGCAACAAGTAGCCGTGTTCCCCTCGGCGCGCTCCTTCACGAGAGCACACACCATGCGATCCACGCGATCCACAAGTCGGGCCCGATCGGTGAGGCGAGGCTTCACCATCATCGAACTGCTCGTCACGCTGGGCGGGCTGGCGCTGCTCATCGGGCTGCTCATCGTCGGGCTGCAGAAGGGCATCCTGATGGCCAAGGGCTCGGCGGATGCGCAGACGGTGCGTGCCATGAAACTCGCCGTGGACCAGTTCAGGCAGAACTTCCAGTTCCTGCCGCCGCTGGTGAAGGACGTCCGTTATGGCAAGTGGATCGAAGATCATCCGCTGATCGACGGCGAAAAGCGCGTCGCCATCTATCTTCCCCAACGTACCTCGTCCGGTGGTTACAGCCAGGACTGGAAGGACCTGCGTGGCGACGACCTGAGCGCGGCGAACGCTGTCGATCGGAGATACAGCAACGCAAGCCTCGCATATTACCTCGTGGGCGCGCTCGATACGCCCGTGAACGCGAGTGTGAAGGTGCCGATCGACGGCGTTCTCGGGCCGGGCTTCGTCGCGCCGCTCATCGACGGCGCGTTCAAGGTGCCCGCGGCGATCAAGGACCCCAGCGTGAAGCCCGTGAGCAAACGAACCGGGAGGGTGTACGAGCCGTTGATGGACACCAGCAAGAGCGGCCTGAAACTGGTCCGTCAACTGAACGACGCGACCGGCGCCAAGATTGAACTGCAGGACCGGGGCGGTGTGGCGATCCGTTACTACCGCTGGAAACAGGGCGAACGCGGGCAGAGTTCCGGCCCGCCCAAGATCAAGGACGTGAAGGACCTCAACGTGCCGGCGGTGGTCGGTGATCCCGCCAACGACCCTCTTCTACGCGAGGCGGAGTACGCGATCGTGGGCGCCGGCCCCAACGGCGTCTTCGGCGACGAGACCACGGATGTCCTTGCGACCAAGTTGGGCATGAGCGTGAACGACGGCGAAGAGCGCCTCCGCCAGATCGCGCGCGAGGACAACGCGGTGGAGGTGGGCCGATGAAGTGTGCTCGCCATCAACACGCGTTCACGCTGGTCGAACTGCTCGTGGTCATCACGATCTTCGTGCTGCTCCTTGCGATCGCGGTGCCCTCGTTCTCGTCGCTCATCTATTCATCCGAGCGGGCCCAGGCGGAGAATCAGTTGGTCGCGGGCCTGAACCAGGCGCGATCGGCCGCGTTGACAAGCGAATCGACCGGCGACACAGCTGCGGTGTTCTTCTTTGACACCAACGGACGCCTGCGCATCCTGACCTGCGTCGACGTGGGCGACATCCCCGACGAGGACACGGGCGGCAATCCGCTGACGCGCGATGTCTTTATTCCGGTCGCGAGCTACCCGGCGGTGCAACTGCCGCGTGGCTGGGCGGTGCGCGGCTTTGCGCCGGTCGGCTCGGTCGACACCGGATCGCAGAGCGGGTGGTACGACCGTGCGAGCGGGAGCAATCGCGAATTCGTGTCAACCACGGGCAACTGGGTGTTCCCGGAGACGGCGTATTACGACCCGACCAAGGGCGACGTGGGCTTCAACCGCCAGACGTTCATGGTCCGATTCCAGGGAGGGACGGGCGTGCAGCGTTCGGAGGTGACCACGCCGTCGGTCGTGCTGGATTTCTCTCCCGCGACGCTCTTCCGTTCGAACGCGCCTTGGAGTGAGTATCGGTTTGATTCGACCGATCGACCCGAGGTGCTGGTGCGGCGAGCGATCTCCCGCGGGTCGACGGATCCGAACTTCAGAGACACCAAACTCGCGAAGTTGCTCGGAGACCGCGCGAGCGACACGGTGCTGACGCGCTGCGTCACGGAGTTGGCGCTGTACGACGAGATCGAACTCGCCGGCGCGATCGGAGCGCGTGGCGTGAACAAGGCGACGGGCTCGCTCTACGGCGGGGCGAAGCCCAGCACCGTTCCGGTGGTCCCGCGGATCGATACGTCGCTGTTCGGGACGGCGTTCGACGCCGCCAAGGTGCCGCAGTTGATCAACGACTGGATCCTGGGAGTTGGTGAGCAGACCAAGCCCTCGGACGTGCGTCTGTACACGGTGGATCGTTATTCCGGCCAGGCGCGGGAGGTGCTCCCGTGAGAGCGTCGCTGAACAATCGTGGTTTCACGCTGATCGAGGTGCTGATCGCCGTGCTGGTCCTGGCGATCGGGCTGCTTGGTATCGGAGCGGTCTTCCCGGTCGTGGTTCGACAGCAGCGACAGGCCCAGGACACGATCCAGGGGCTGACGGCTCGCCAGAGCGCCGAGGCGTACATTCTGGCGCGGATCAACAAGAACAACAGCACGCTGCTCCGCGAGATCGCGGGCTTCGTCGACGGCTCCAGCGACCCCATGTCATGGCAGGTTCCGTCCCCGCACCAGAAGACGGGTGTGGTCACGATCAACGGCCAGACGCTCCCTCTGGCGGACCGCCTGTCGCCGCCCCCGTTCTCGGCAGGATCGGAGCCCCAGTTCGTGTGGGACTTCGCGGCGCGACGCGCGGGGCACAACCAACTCGAAATCGCGATCTTCGTGCGACGAATCGACCCCGGCATCACGCTCGGGCAGCCAAGCAGCAAGGTGTACACGCTCTCGCACGCGCTGGCGGGCGATGGGATTCAGACGGCGTACCGGCGGGTGCCGGTCGGCATGGACACGACGGGACGCCCGACGCTCAACGGGACACCGATCTACGCGCCGCCGCTGGTGGTCGACGCGGACCCGCTGGATGGGGGTGCGAAACTGCAGTTCGCCAAGAACATTCAGGCCGGGTTGCTGGCGGCGTTGCGTCAGCCCGGTCAGAGACTGATCGACAACACGGGCGTGATCCACACGGTTTCCAAGGCGGACGAGGCAGATCGGTTTGCCGTAGTGCTCGAGCAACCACTGGCGGGTGATGTGCTGAATCGGATCAACCGGGGCGAACTGCAACTCGAGGTTCTGGTGACGCCCCAGATTCCCGCGGCGGCGACGGTGCTGAAGGTGACGCAGTGAACTCGGAAGGACGGGCCATGATCGGAAATGCGCGCGACAATCCGAATTCGATCGCAGGCGGGCGGCGTCCCGCGTTCACGCTGCTTGAGGCGATGGTGGCGATCGGCGCGATGGCGCTGGTGTCGGTGGGATTGGCGGCGATCTTCTCGTCGGTGGGCAAGACGATCACGGGCGGCAAGCGTCTGAGCACGCTGAATACGTACGCCGCGCTCGTTGAGCAGCAGATGCGCCGCGACTTTGAGTCGATGACGCGTGACGGCTACCTGATGATCCGGAACCAATACACAACCGAGGACGTCGGCAATTCGGCGAAGATCCGGTATGTGTCGCTGTCGCCGACGGACGGCGTGGAGCCGCGGGCACGCCGGATCGATGAAATCATGTTCTTCGCGAAGGGATCCTTCTCGACGGCGCGGGAGGCGACCGACCCGGACTTTTCGGCCAAGAGCGGCGAGGCGCGGGTGTACTACGGGCACGCGACCCGCGTGCCCGAGAATGTGCCTGCGTTCATCAAGCCCGGGGTGGCGGACACCAACGACGCGCGGCTGACGGGCGCGCTCGGTGAGCAGTTCAAGAGCAACGAGTACGCGGCCTCGTGGATGCTGGTGCGTCAGGTGACGCTCTTGAAGAAGCCGGAGACGACGGCGGAGTGGTTCCCGACCCGCAAGGTGTTCGTGTGGGATCCCGCGACCACGCGTGGGCGGGCGGTCCTGCGCGACAAGGTGGGCCAGATCTCGCTGCACCCGGCCGGAGCGAGCATTTTCCGGGTGCTGGCGGGGCGTCTTCCGTACTACGCATTGACGCTGACACGGGACTATTTCAGGGTCGAGCAGAACGCACCGGCGAACCGCCCGCTGTTCACGTCGGGGATCGTGGACATCGCGAACACGGACCTGAACGAGGTGCGGGCGACGGTGACAGTGGTGGACAAGGAGCCGCTGTCGATCGTGAAGGGATCGGATTTCGCATTTCCCGCGGGGGCTCCGCCCTGGCCGCTGCACAACAACATCGATCTGGCGCAGCACTGGATGGAGGAGGGCTGGCCGGCCTATTCGGACGCGACCGCTTCATTCCTGACCAACCGCACGCCGCAGGAGTATCCCGGTACGCGGGTCCGGTACGAATCGGCTGCGACGAATTATGTGGGCGTGCTGACGTCGTACAACACCCCGGCCAAGGCGGGGGAGGGGGCGTATCGGCGCGCCGATCAGATGATGCTGGCGGCGTCGAATTTCGTGCCCAATTGCAGCGAGTTTATCGTGGAATGGTCGTTCGGCGACGTGGACGACAAGCCATCGAGCAATCCCAACGCGGGCGAGATCGTGTGGCACGGGCTTGAGCGCCGGGCCGACACCGACGGCGACGGGGTGATCAACGTCAACGCCGATCGCGCCTTGGCGCTCCCGTATCCGAAGACGAACTCGGGCGACAAGAAGTTCAAGAACACCTACCGCAAACTGAACGGGGCGACGGCGAGCTACGACATCGACGAGGCGATGATCTACAACCGGATCAGCGGGCCTCTGTCGGAACTGTCGCAGACCGCGTACTTCGGCTACATCGATCCCAACCACACGGGCAAGGACGACGGGGCGCCGTGGCCCTGGCCCAAACTGATCCGAGTCACATTCACGCTCGCGGATCCCAACGACGCGCGCGTTCAGCAGACGTTCCAGTTCGTGTTCGAGACTCCGGAGGTCCGGAGTTAGTCCTCGGCGGGGAAGAGTCGTTGGTGTGTTGATGGTTCGTCGGGGAAGCGGGGCCGATTCGGCCCGGGAGCAGGCAATGGACGGTCGGACTCACCTGAGCAGCAATCACGCCGGCGGCGGGGCCCGGAGCGGTTTTCTGACCAGCGTTCGCCGGGCTGCAAGGTTCGGCGCGGGTCTTCTGCGGGCGGTCGCCGGAGCGCCCGCGGGGGTCCAGCAGACCCGGCGCGGGTCATTCCTGGTGCTGGTGGTCGCCACGCTGGCCCTCATGTCAGTCTTCGCCGTGGTGTATGTCACGATCGGCAAGGCTGATGCGGGCACGAAACGAGGGGTGATCAAGGGCGAGTCGCGCGACGAGGTCCCGAACCAGATCGCCGATCACGTCGCCGGGATTATCGGCGACGACGTCTTTGCGACTGTCTTCATGGGCAAGGCCGCGAAGGGGAACAACCCCAAGTTGGCGCGTGAAGCAAGCGACATCCCGGGGGTGAACTGGGATCTGCTGACGGAAACGCCGACGGATGATCTCCGTTTCGATCCGGCGGGCACCTGCGGCTGGCGCACGGACACCGGCAACGCGAGCCAGAAGAACACCATCGACTGGTTCCCGGCGAGGAAGTCCGGCAACCGCGTGGCGTCGGACCCGTTCCTGGCGTCGAGCGAACCGACATTCCTTGGCTTCAACGATCCGGGCACCACCCGCGTCGCGTTCGGTCAACTCCGCGACTGGGCCGCGATCTCGAACGTCGCACCAGACGGCGCGTTCGTCAATCTCTACAACCTCCGCGGCAACTTCGCCGCCACGCCGCAGCAGATGCGGAAGGACCTGACGCTACTGGACGCCAACGGCGATCCGACGCTGCAACTGGATTTCGGCGGGAGCGCGGCGGGGAAGGACAACTCCCCGGCGTACTGGACCAACCGCCAGCAGGGGCTCTTCCGTCCGGCCGACACGATCGTGAACAAGAACCCGCAGTCGCCCAGTGATAAGTCGTACCTCGACTATCACTACGCCGACGCGGACGGCGACGGCTTCTTCGATTCCCGCTGGTTTGAGTTGGTGGACGCGCACGACCCGACCGATATCCGGAATCTGCTGCAGACCGAGGACGGCCTGCGGTATTTCTTCGCGGTGCGGGTGGAGGACCTGTCGGGTCGGGCCAACGTCACGACCGCGATGGACATGAAGGGCGAGCCGACCACCACCAAGGGCGACGTGGTCGGTCTGGGGCCCGAGGTGGACCTGCGCCGGGTTCTTTCGCTGATCGATCCGCTCAGCGACGATCCGACCAACGCAAGCCTGCAGTTGGGATACGCCGGGCTCCAGCAGCCGCTGGGAGACCCGCAGAAGAAGTCGGTGGAGAATTATCTTGGGTACGTTCCCGACCTGGGAGGCGGACTCTCGATGCTGGTTGGAGAGTACACGTATCACGCGCTGCACTCGCTCAATTCGGCCTCCGGATCGCCTCTGGGCGCGATGCACACCGGGCTGATCCTGCCGCCCGAGACCCAGAAGACGAGTTACACCGCATTTACGTACCCGGCGCCGTCGGACCGCGTCTCGCTGTACGAGGAACAGTTGGGCCTCGGTCGCGGAGTGGGGAACGCTGCAACGGTGACGCTGGGCGCGGCGTTCGGCATGGAGAGCCTGAGCGAACTCCTGACCTTCCGGGGCATCAACGACCCGGGCGTGACGTCGCAACTCGAACTGGCACTCGGGGGGCGCTACCGCAACAAGGACCTGGCCAAGGACCCCGACCGCGAGACGGTCCGCTTCAGCCCGCTGCGCGACAACCGATCGCTGGCGCTCGAACGTGATGTCGACAACCGGGACGGCCCGAGCATCACAGGCAAACCCGACGGGCTGGCGGACGTGGACGCGATGCTGTGGTCCGCGTACGACGTCCGTCAGCGTTTGACGCTCCTGAGCGGCGCGCGACCGATGCGGTCGATGATGCTGGAAGACGGCTCGTCGCTCAGCACGAGTGTCACCACGCCCGTGCCGCCGCCGAGCATCGGCGACGAGGACCTGCGGGTGTCGCTGCAACTCACGCACACAAGCAACAGCGATCTGGTTCTCTCGAAACTGTTCTTCGCGCTCTACGGCCAGTCGCTGATCCCGCACACCAACGCGGGGAGCACGTGGGATGCCGTGGACACCACCTCGGGCGCTCCCAAGCGGGATGCGTTCCTGCACTACGGGTATACCTCCCCGGCGTTCAGCGCGCGGGTCGCGGCGCACATGGCACTGAACATGGTCGAGTCGATGCGGGACCCCGCCTCGTCCGCCCCGCACGCGAGCCCGATGCGTGTGCGTCTGTCGGAGACGCCTTCGAGCGATGCCGGCGTGACGGTGTGGACCGACGAACTGAACCTCAGCAACAAGGTCGTCACGTGGTACGACCGCACAGGTAGGCAGCACAACCTCATCAAGGTCGATCCGACCACCGGGCGAAGCCCTGAAGCCCTGACACTGGGCGGGTCCGCGTACAAGGGCTCGCGTGAGATCGTGGCGTATCCGATCCGTCCGCAGCCGGTGCTCACCTCCGCGGCGTCTTTCTATGTGTACACGGACTTTCCGACCAAGCCCTCTCCCGCGCCCTACGGCGAGGCGGGCGACAAGGAATGGGAGGACAGCGATCCCGACAACATCGTGTACAAGAACATCACGATCGACGGGACGGTGTCGGAGGGCAATGAAGACTTCCTGATGCAGGCGGTGGCGTTCCAGTTGACGAACCCGTTCAGCGAGCCGATCAACCTGACCGACGACAAGTACTACATCGAGTACAACGACAAGGCCTTCCGTGTCGCGAGTTACGACATGGACAACCTGGCCGCGGCACCGGCGGCGACGACGCTGAGCCCGGGTGAGACCAAGGTCTTCTATGTGCTCTGCCTGCCGTTCAAGTCGGCCAGCGGGAACGATCTCGTCTCTCGCTGGGCCAGCGCCAAGAGTTCCATCACGCCCGATATGGTGAAGGCGTGGATCCGCAAGCAGATGGGCGTCACGTCGACCCCGGAGTTGCTCCGTGCGTTTGATCCCAAGTCGGATGTCGATACCAGCGGCGCGGACTACATCGATCTGGTGCCGCCGACCAACCTGGCGGGGGATCCGATCATCGCGAGGTTGTGGCGCAAGCACGACAACGATGACAACAAGCGTCAACTCATTGATCGCCTTCGCGATCCCAACGGCGGGACCACGCTCGATCAGTCGCTGAAACTGACCGGCGCTAACAACGCCGAGGTCGCGGGCACCGAGGGCGGCCCGGACGACGATCTCTCTGATATCAAGGACAATACCGGGTATTCGATCACGCGATTTGCCATCGTTCGACGCAACGCCGATCCCGATACCTCCACGAACACGCTGAACCGCATGGCCGAGGGCGTGCCGGCCTACATGATCGAAGGTAAGTGGGACACCAACAGCAACGCGAAAAACGTCGCGGTGCAGGGGCCCGGCACGGTCACGAAAGATCTGTTCAACGGCACTGAGGACGGGCACGGATATCCTCGCCTGGCCGAGTTGATCGCCGAGGAATCCGCCATCCGCGTGGTATTCCCCGACAAGGAACTGACGACCGAGCCCAGCAAATGGAACAAGAGCGTGATCGGTGGGAACCTCAGCGCGATCCAGAAGACGTTCAGGGACGTGCGGACCTCGCTGGTGTCGGGGCTCGACAAGAAGTACCTGCGCCCGACGGACCTTCTCCTGGCCATGGGGGTTGGGCCGGAATATGACCCCGATGAAGTCAGCGACAAGTACCTGACGCTGGGCGAGTCGCTCGCGCTGGCGATGAACTACTCGTATCCCAACGATCCCACGCACGTGTATTACCAGATGGGTCACCAGGACGCTGCGGCCAGTCCCCCTGTGAGCCCGAAACTGGAGGGCGGGCGTCTGGCGCTCGATCGGTTTGTCGCCTTCGATGACAAGAACAACAACCGCGTGTTCGATCCGGGCGAGAACGGCGTCGAGGAAATCCCGCCGGCTTTGAAACTGCTTGATCGCGTGGAGGGCGTCGATTCGTCGCTGTGGGGTGTCGATCGCGCGGTCCTCGGTCGCGTGAACGTGAATACCGCATACAAGACCGTGCTTCGCTCGGTGGGCGTGTTGTCGCCCACCCCAGCCACCGCGAGCAGCGAGTGGTGGTGGACCGGCTCCAGCCTTGATCAGAGGAGCGATGTCGCTTCGACCATCATCGCCTTCCGCGACAAGGTCATCGCCTGGCCGCGTTCGTCCAGCCCAACCACGGGCAACGGCCCGATCGATTTCCGCGAAGCGGGCGGCGTGAAGCCCGACAAGTTTATGGACCTCAACGGGCGGTTCAGTTCCTCAGGGGTTGATGCAACCCGCGAGACTCCCGGCCTTCGTTCGGTCGGCGAGATTCTGCTCGCGCGAGCGTTGGACCCCTCCCAGCCGGTGGACGGCAACCCCTGGCGCAGCAACCCCAACAACATCGACTTCATGGGTTTCAACGCGACGGTCGACTACAAGGCCGGCCTGAGCAGCGGTGATGAATCCAAGATGAAGGACAGTTACGCGGAGCGACTCCAGATCGCTTCGAGCGCGATCAACGCGTTGTCCACCAGGAGCGACTACTTCGCCGTGTGGTTCGTGGTGCGGGGATACCGCGAGTCGGACGTGAAGGGTCTGAGCACGATCGACCCGATGGTGCCCAGCGTGCAGCGCCGCTTCGTCATGGTTGTCGACCGCTCCAACGTCGTGAAGTACGGCCAGAAGCCGCGGATCCTGCTCCTGAAGGAGGTTCCGTTCTAGTCCGCTCCATCTTCGACATATAGGTCCCTGACAAGCACTCCTGTCAGGGACTACCAGAGCCCCGGGGCCCCACACCCTCCCCGGGGCTTTTTCTTTTTTGAACACCTCTGAGCCGGCCGGAGGTCGGCCATTCATCGCGATACTTCGTGATGCCCGGGGTAAACCCTAAATCCTTTGTGTGTGCATCAATTGACAAGGGGTATCCCTGGCGACGTGTTAGGATCTCGGCATGTACAGGTGGTTTGACTGTGGCCTCGGTGAGGGGAATGCCCACGTGAGTCAATCGATACAGGTTACTCCACCGAATGCGCAGACGGGTGTCTCAGCCGGGACGCTGATCGCGCTGCTATATCAGGAACTGAAGGTGATGGCGAGCTCGAGGCTTGCCATGGAGCGTGCGGGGCACACGCTCAGCGCAACGGCTCTGGTCAATGAGGTATATCTGCGCCTGCAAGGCTCGGAGCGTCAGTGGTGGGGAAAACAGGAGTTCTTTCTTGCCGCCGCGGAAGCGATGCGACGGGTCTTGATCGATCATGCCAGGAAGCGTCGCGCCGGGAAGCGCGGCGGTGACTCTCGACGGATCGAACTGGATGCCGCACTCGCAGCGGAGGTGATCATTGATCCGTCCGTGGATCCGGGCACGCTTGACGAGTATCTGGAGCGACTGCGTGTGATCGATATGCACGGACACCAAGTTGTAATGCTGAGATACTTTGCCGGGCTTTCGGTCCAGGACACGGCCGATCTCCTGGAGGCGGATCGTCGCACCGTCGCACGGCGTTGGCGCGTCGCACGGGCCTGGCTTCTTGAACGCATCCGGAACGCGGAGTCGAGCGGGTGATTCGCACGCCCGATCCATACGCCGACGATACACGCGCGATGACCATCGCAGCGGAGTTGTTCGAACTCCCCGTGGACGAGCGTGAGGGCGCGATCCGCGCGATGTGCGCCGACGAAGCGATGGCCACCCGCGTCAGGGCCATGATGGACGCCGACGGGTTGACTGATGCGTTCCTCGATGATCCGCCGATCCTTCGCTCACCCGAACTCTCGTTGCCGCGCCGGCACGGCCTGGCACCCGGCACCCGTGTCGCCAGTTACCACCTCGTTCGACTCGTCGGATCGGGCTCGATGGGCGACGTGTACGAGGCCGAATCGCTCGCCGGGAACCGTGTCGCCGTGAAGATCGTCCGTCCCGGCGCGGTCTCGCGCGAACTCAGACGCCGGTTTGAGTTTGAGACCATTGCGCTCTCGCGTCTGCATCACCCCAACATCGCCGGCCTGATCGAGTCGGGTGAATTCGAGAGCCAGGAGGGCTCGCGCCCCTACCTGGTCATGGAATTCGTCCAAGGCCCAACGATTACAGAGCACGTTCGGGCGACGAGCATGAAGGGCGATGTATTGCTGTCGCTCTTCGCCAAGGTATGCGACGCTGTCGAGCATGCGCATCGCTGCGGCGTGATCCACCGCGACCTCAAGCCCGCCAACATCCTCGTCGAGTCCGCCACGGGCGAACCCAAGATCGTCGACTTCGGCGTCGCCCGTGAACTCGATCCGGACGCCACGCTCGCAACTATCCCCGGCCACCATCTCATCGGAAGCGTGCCGTACATGTCGCCCGAGCAGGCCAGCGGGGCCGAAGTTGACACGCGCTCCGACGTGTACTCGCTCGGCACCGTGCTCTACGAACTGGTCGCCGGCAGCCCCGCGTTTGCGGCCACGAGGACTTCGCTCCCTGAACTCATCAAGCAGGCCCGCGACAGCGAGCCGCCTGAATTGACCGGCATCGAGAAGTTTGGGCGTTCCGGGTGCGACCTTACGAGAGTGGTCGCCTGCGCGATGGCCAAGCGGGCCGAGGACCGGTACCAGTCCGTGGGCCTCCTTGCGGTCGATCTTCGGCGCCTGATCGCGGGTGAGCCGATCTCGATTGTGCCGCCGAACCTCTGGCGGCTCGCGCTGGCGTCGGCGCGCCGTCAGAAGAGGCGCCTTGCGTTCTCCGCGATCATCGCCGGCATGCTCGCGTTTGCCTTCTTCATCGCGATCATGCAGGGCATCAAGGCCCACGACTTTTCCCACCGCACCGATCAGTTAGTCGATGAACTCGTGCGAGGCTCCAACAGCATCGTGGTCGAACTGAACGATCGCTTGCGCCGCGAAGGCCACCCGCTGTCGGCCCGCCGCGCCGCCCTCGAATCAGCGCAGGCGTACCTGGTCGGTGTTCAATCGCGATCGGCGGACGAGCCTCGCGTCATCGAGCAACTCGCCGTGACATATTTCGAACTTGGCAAGGTGATCGGCGGCACGACCACCGGCAATATGGGCCAGACCAAGGAGGGCATCGACCTGTTCATGAAAGCCAAGTCGCTGTACGAGCAACTGCTGGCCAAGGAGGACACCGATTCACGCCGCATCGCGCTTGCCCGCGTGCTCGAGCAGCTCTCGCTCGCGAACGGCGCGCCGGAGATGATGCGGCGCGCGGCGAAAGAACTGCAGGTCGTCGTTCGCCGCACCAAGCCCGGCCTTGCCCGCGATATCCAGCGCGACGAACGGCGTATGCGCATGCTCTCGGCCGTTCAGATGGCCGACGAACTGGCCCTCCGCCTCACCGCCGAACAGTGCGAGGCCGACACCCGCACCGATCCGCTCAGCCCCGAGCGTTGGGAAGATCTCGGCATGTCGCAGCGATACCTCAGCGAACTGCTGGCGGTCACCGACCGCGAGGCTTCGCTCGCGATGACCGAGAACTGCGGGCGCTCGCTCCGACGAGCGATCGAACTCGGTGGAAAGAACTTCAACGCGACGCGTCATCTGGCACTCAATGACCTGCTGCTGGTTCGCCTTCAGATAGGCCATCGTCCGGCGGAAGACCTGCTTTCTCGCGCCACGGTCGCCATCCAGATGTCGCACGACACCGTCAGCGAGGACTTTTGCGATAACCTCCGACGAGATTCGCATCTCCAGCGGATTGCGTACCTTGCCCGCGGCGGGCTGTTCATGGCGATCGCCAAGAACGTGCCAGACCAATCCATGCCGCCCGACCAGATTGCCTCCCGCGTTGCCGAACTGGTCCGGGCCGAGGTTCGATTCCTCGACGAAAACAGGCCGGCCGATCTGCAGGCGCACGCCGGCGAATCGAGCAACATGGAAACGATCACCGATTCACTGATGCGACTGGATCGCGTCGTTCGGGGCGAGCGAGCGTTCGACTGAGGGATGTCGATTCTCCACGCTTTGTACACCTTGCTCTCCGTTGCTGCATCACAGCGCAAGCATGAGATGAAGGCGACGTGCACATGACCCTAACACAATCCTGTTGCTGCGCAACTCCAAGTTTCGACGAGGTTTGACCGCCCATTGTTATAATGGATCGACGAACTCGGCGATGGAGATCATCCAGGGGATTCGATGGAAGACGTGCTGCAAACCCGCAATCCACCTCGGAGTGAGCAAGAGGGAGTGCCTACCGCGGCGCTGATCGCGCTCTTATATCAAGATCTGAAGGCGATCGCACGCTCGAAACTGGCGGGCGAACGGTCTGGGCACACTCTGAGCGCCACCGCTCTGGTGCATGAAGCATACGTGCGGCTCCAGGGAAACAAGAATCCCTGGTCAAGCCGGAAGCAGTTCTTCGATGCGGCCGCCATGGCGATGCAACGCGTTCTGATCGATCACGCCCGCCGGCGAAAGACCATCAAGCGCGGCGGACAACTCGGAAGAGAGTCCTTCGATGATGGACGAGATGACACCCTTGCGATGGAAACGTCCGTCGATCACGAGGCGCTAAGCGATCACCTCGCACGCCTCCGCGACCTTGACCCGCTGGGGCATCAGATCGTGATGCTCCGCTACTTTGCGGGGCTTTCGACCTGCGACGTCGCCGATCTGCTGAGCGAGGAGCGACACGCCGTGGGGCGGCGTTGGCGGGCGTCCCGTGCGTGGCTGCTCGAGCGAATGCGCCCCTCGGAGGCCCAGCAGTGACACGGGGCGAGTGCGATGCTCTCGAAGATTCGCGCGCGATCTCGCTCGTTGCGGAGTTGCTCGAACTTTCCGAGGAGCAACGCGAGGATGCGATCAGAGCCAAGTGCGACGACGGTGCTCTGGCCGCCATCGTTCGCAGAATGCTCGCCGCGGACGAGCGCACCAACCAGTTTCTCGATGACCCGCCCGTTCTGCGCCTTGCGGGATTGCGTCGCGAGCACGATTCCGGGCTGTCTCCGGGGACGCGCATCGCGGGCTATCGCATTGAATCCCTCCTTGGCTCCGGCGCGATGGGAGAGGTCTACGAGGCCGAATCTCGGGCAGGGCAACTGGTCGCGCTCAAAGTGCTCCGAGCCGGCGCCGCGACACGCGAGGCCCGTCGGAGATTCGAGTTCGAAGCCGCCGCACTCTCGCGCCTTCGCCACCCGAATATCGCGGTGCTGATCGGTTCTGGCGAGTTTGATACTGAACTAGGGAGCTGGCCCTACCTGGCGATGGACCTGGTGCAGGGACCGCCCATCACCGTGTACGTTCGCGATTCTCAATTATGCGGCGTGGCGCTCCTCTCGCTCTACGCCAAGGTCTGCGATGCTGTCGAACACGCGCACCGCTGCGGTGTCATCCATCGCGATTTGAAGCCCGCGAACATTCTTGTCGATACAGCCTCCGGCGAGCCGAAGGTCGTTGATTTTGGTGTTGCGCGTGAGATCGATCCCGCGGCCACGCTCTCGACGCTCCCGGGCGAACACCTTGTAGGAAGCGCGCCGTACATGTCTCCGGAGCAGGCAAGTGGGCAGCCAGCCGATACGCGATCGGACGTCTACGCGCTCGGTGTCATCCTGTACGAACTGATCGCCGGTCGCCCCGCGTTCCCATCAGACGGCATGTCACTGTCCGAACTCGTGCGTCAGGTCCGTGAAGCAAACCCGCCTGCGCTGAAGGTTCCCGCGTCGTTCGGCAAGACCGCCCGTGATGTCTCGCTCGTTGTCGCGCGCGCGATGTCCAATCGCGCCGAGGATCGCTATCCGTCCGTGGGTCAGTTGGCCGCAGATTTGAGATGCATCGTCTCGGGAACACAAGTCTCGATCCGCCCGCCGAGTTTGTGGAGCGTGGCGGCCGCGTCGGCCCGGCGGCACAGGCGTGCACTGACGTTAGTCGCTGTCGCCCTTGCTTCTGTCCTTGCGATCGCTGCCTTCGGAGCGAGACAATTCCTCCGTGCCAATAGCGCCGAGCAACGGGCGGATCAGATGCTCGAAGAACTTGTCCGGGGCAGCGACCTGCTCGCCATCAAACTCAACGAACGACTCGCGAGCGACGGCACGTCGCTTGAAACTCGCCGGGCTGCGCTCGAAGCCTCGATGGAATACCTCCAGGACTTCCGTGCGCGCAGCGGCGGCGATCCGCGGGTCGATCAGAAGATCGCAGAAACCTATATGCGACTGGCCCGAGTGGTGGGGGGAGTCGGCTCCGGAAGCCTCGGGCAGATCGACGCCGCGACCGACCTGCTCCAACGAGCCGAAGCGATCCTCGTTCCGTTGCTGGCCGCCGACGACACCAACGCGCGACGTATCGACCTCGCTGATGTTCTCGAACAGCGAGGTCTGATTCAGGGATCGCCCAACGGTCTGCCGCGATTGCGACAGGCGGCCGAACACCTCTCCGTGGCGGCCGCACGCTCGCCCGGTGAAGAAGGCCAAGCGCTGTATCGGCGCGCCAACTACTTCCGCATGGTGGCGGCCCTGCGCGGGCATGATCTCGATGCCATGCGTGAAGTGATCCGGGTTTACGCCGCTTGCTGTCGCCAACAGCCTTCAAACGCCCAGCGGTGGGCCGAACTCGGCCTGGCTCAGCGCTATCTCTGTGACATGCTGATGAATTCGAACGAAGCGGAAGCGCTCGAGGTTGCATACGCCTGCCGAGAATCGCTGAATCGTTCGACCGAGATTCAAGGTGACGAGGCCTCCAATATCCGACATCTGGCGATGAATGACCTGTGCATCGCGTATCTCCGCCGGGGAAAGGCGCCCGCGGAAGAACTGATGGAATCGGGAGAAGGCGCCCTCGCCCGCTCACATCTGCTGGCCGCCGCCGACCTGGCCGACAACTTCCATCGTACATCGCACGTCGAGCGCGTCGCTGCCTTCTCTGAGTTGGGTGTTGAACTGGCCGCGATCCAACCGCCGCCCGGCCAGGCGCTCAGCCCCGCGGAGATCGCTCGACGGGTGGCCGCGCTGGTGCGATCGGAGCTTGAGTATCTCGAAGTCAATCGTCCCCCATCGCTGACCGCGCATCCGCGCGACAGCGTGCTCCTGGCTGATATCGCTCTTCACCTTTCGCAGTTGGATTCGATCGCGGCGGGCAAACCGTCGGACCATTGATCCGCGCCTCCCGATTGCCGTCGACATCCGCATCACACGCGCGTCCTCGTCCTGATCTCGATCAGCCGCTTCATGACGTGATTGAGCGTTGACGCGGTCGCCGTGCCGAACGCGTCGTGCAGCGCGCGATACAGCGGGTACAACTCCGCGTAGATCGCGTGCGCCTTCGGGTTTGGTTTGAACGGCCTCGGCTTCACGCCAGTCATCGCCCGCTGCGCCGCCGCCACTGATGCGTGCGCCCCGCCGACCACCGCGCCCGCGATCGCGGCCCCCAGTGCGCACGTCTGCCCCGAGCGCGATACAAACATCGTTCGGCTCGTCACGTCGGCATAGATCTGCATCACCAGCGGGTTCTTCTCCGCAATCCCGCCGCTGTTCACGATGCGATCGATCTTGACACCGAACTCTTCGAAGCGATTGATGATCGTGAGCGCGCCGAACGCCGTCGCCTCGATCAACGCCCGGTATACCTCCGCCGGCGTTGTGTACAGCGTCTGACCGATGAGCAAGCCCGTCAGCAGTTGATCGACCAGCACCGTTCGATTGCCGTTGTTCCAGTCGAGAGCCAGCAGTCCCGATGCGCCCGGTGGGATCTTCGCCGCTTCCTTCGACAGGATCTCGTGAGTCCCGCCCTTTGGCTTCATCACGTCGACGAACCAATTGAAAATGTCGCCCACCGCCGACTGTCCGGCCTCAAACCCCAGCATCTTCGGCGTCACGCTGCCGTCCACGATCCCGCACAAACCGGGTATCTCGGGGAACCGACCCGCGTGCGGCGCGACCGCGATGTCGCACGTGCTCGTTCCCATGATCTTGACGAGCGTGCCCGGCTCGATCCCGCTCCCGATCGCGCCCAAGTGCGCGTCGAACGCGCCGGCCGCCACCGGAATACCCGCGGCAAGCCCCGTCCGCTTGGCCCACTCCGCCGAAAGCCCGCCCACCGATTGATCGATCGTGAGCGCCCGATCACGCAATCGCGAACGCAACTCGCCCAGACCCGGCTCGAGCATCGACAGGAACTCCGCGTCCGGATACCCCTGCCAATCATGGGCGAACATCGCCTTGTGCCCCGCGGCACACACACCGATCCGCAGCGTGTCCGGGTGCTCGGTGCCGGTCAGAACCGCGGGAATCCAGTCAGCGCACTCGACCCACAGATGAGCCGCGTTGAACACCTTGGGGTTCGTGCGCGCGCAGTGCAGGATCTTGCTGAAGAACCACTCGCTGCTGTAGGTGTTGCCGCACCGCGCGATCATCTGCGGCCGATGCTCGCGCGCCTTCTCCGTGATCTCCCGTGCCTCGCCCGTCGACGTGTGATCCTTCCAGAGCCACGCCATCGCCGCGGGGTCCTTGGCAAACTTCGGGTTCATCCCCAGTGCCCGTCCGCTCGCGTCGACCGGCAACGGCGTGCTGCCCGTCGTGTCCACACCGATCCCGACGATCTGCGTCGGCGAAAAGCCCCTGATGCCCTTCTTCGCCATCGCCAGCGTGCGCTTGAGCAGGAACTCCGCCGCGGCCAGGTAATCAGCGGGATTCTGCCGTGCCAGGTTTGGGTCTTTGGACAGGATCACGCCGCGCGTCCCCGACGGATACGGAAACACGCACGTTGTGAGCTCTTCGCCCGTGCGCGTATCAACGAGCAGCGCGCGGGCCGACTCTGAGCCATAGTCAAGGCCGATCGAGTACGTCGCGGCCTGCTTCTTCAAACTGCCGTGTGACTTCTTCATGGCATCGATCCCATCTTCGAGGCGAACGTCCCGAGATGATACGAGATCGCGCCTCGCCCGTGTGTCCCCGAGGCTGCTGCCAGGTCCGACGCAACGAACACGTCTCCGGTGCCCCGAAATCGTGTCTCGAAGTGCTTCACGTAAAGACTGCAGGTCGAATCCAATTCAACACCGCGCCTTGCAGTCTCAAACGGCGACTGATCTCCACCGGCCTCACCCTCCGGTGCCGGCGCCCCTTCTTGATCTTCGAGCCCTTGGTGTTCTGATTCTCCTCCGCGCCCCAGCGTCCTCTGCGGTGAATCCTCTCAGGCGCGATTCACGCCTGCGCCTCCAGATCAAACACCAGGTCCATCGGTTCCCACCATTCCCCGAGCCGCGCCCCGGGCACCCGCTGCTGATAGCCGCGCATCAGCGTGTCCCACGCCCGGCACTTCGCGTTCGCCGCATACGCCTGATAATCACGCTCGGGCACGAAGCCATCCGGCGCGTCGTAGAACATGAACAGCCGCGTTCCCTGCAGAAAAATCTTCATCCGCGCGATGCCAATCGACCGCAACGCCGCCACGACCTCCGGCCATACTTCCCCGTGATGCCGAACATACTCTTCGATCAGATTGGGGTCGTCCTTGAGGTCCAACGCCTGGGCATACGTCTTCACGGTTCGTCTCCTTTGGACCTACTTCTCGTTTTCAACACGCCGCTCTTCGCGTAGGCTAGCGTTTCCAATCTCTCCCGGGGGCGTGCCCATCGCATGACGCGCAAGGTCTCTTCAAATCCCGCCACCTTCCTCGGCCCCATCGATTGGCTCGTCGTCACCGCCACCAATTCCTTCCAGGCCGCGGCCTACGAAACCCAGCTCCGCCAACGCCAGAGCGAGGGCGGCCTGTCACTCTGCCGCCGTTGGCTCGTCGTGCCCGACATGGGCGGGCGGCGCATCGGGTCCGGGGCCGCCACCATCGCCGCGCTCGCCGAAGTCGTCCGCCATCGCCTCGTCGAATCCCGCGCCATCCGCGATATCGCATCCGCCCTCGCCGACCAGCGCATCCTCATGATCCACTCCGGCGGCGACAGCCGTCGCCTCCCCGCCTACGCCGCCCAGGGCAAACTCTTCCTCCCCCTCCCCTGTGAAACCCGCGAGGGCAGCCCCGCGACTCTCTTCGATCTCGTTCTCGAAGACCTCGCATCAATCGAGCTCTCTCGCGAAGGGCGAGTCCTCGTCGCGTCCGGCGATGTCATGCTCGGCGTTTCCGGCCAGCGCGTCGACATCAGCCGCCCCGGCGTCATCGGCGTCGCCTTCAAGACCGACGCCGGTCGCGGCTCGCGTCACGGCGTCTACGTCTGCGACGAGTTCGGCCGCGTCACCGATTTCCTGCAGAAGCCAAGCGAATCCGTCGCCGCCTCGCGCGGCGCGATCGCCGCCGACGGCAGCGTGCTGGTCGACACGGGCCTCGTAGGCTTCGACGTCCATACCGCCGCCAAACTCCTCGACGCCGCGGGCGTGCGCGTCAAGGGCAAGCACATCCGCCTCGCGCCCGGCCCGCTCGCCGACCTCGCCTCGCGCGGCGGCCGCGCCATCGACCTGTACGAGCACGTCCTCATGGCCCTCGTGCCCTCGCAATCTCGCGAGCAATTCCAAGCCCGGTTTGCTGAGCACGGCCCTGCCTTCGCGTGGCTTCACGATGCCATCGCCGCCACACCCTTCCACGCCGGCACCCTTGATCGCTGCGAGTTCCTCCACATCGGCACGACCCGCGAACTCCTCGACGTCATCCCCAAATCCAGCCAACTCTGGGCCCCGTGGCGAAAGCGTTCGGGCGTCGTCTGTTTCAACAGCGATGTTGATCGCGTCCGCGGCGTCAAGCGTGCCGTCGTCGAGTGCTCTGACGCCGCCGAGATCACCTCAGACGGCGACGATCTCGTTCTCGTGGGCTGGCCTGATCGCGCGATGAAGCCGCCGGCACTCCCCGCGGGTTGGGGCCTGTGCGTCCTTCCCGTCGGAAAGCGCGATTGGTGCCTCGTTGCCTTCGGCTCGCGCGATGATTTCAAAACCCAGGCCGAGCGCGGCGGAACGCTCGGCAACCAGCCGCTCCTCGACGCCCTCGCCGCCGCCGGCCTGACCCCAATCGATGTCGGCCTGACCTCCGGCGCCGACACATCACTGTGGAGCGCCAGGCTTTGGACCATCGGCCCGCTCCGCGAAGTTGTCGCTCAATCTCGCTGGCTCTGGACCGGCGCCCGCGCGTGTCCAGAGTGGCGTGCCGCGTCGAAGGCCTCGCTCGCCGAGTTGATCACTCGCGTGAATCTCGATCGCCTCCTGGCGCAGCGTGCCGAGCTCGCCCGGCGCGAGCGCCTCAAGTCGTTCCATTCGAGAATCCTCGGCGATCGCTGGCTTTCCTCCGAACTCGCCGTCGCAGACATTCATTCCCGCGACGAAGCCCACAGCGCCGCTCGCCACATCGAGCAGGCCGTCACCGCCGTGCGTTCGCCTCTCGATCGTGCCCGAGCGCATATGGTCGGCGACGAACTCGTGCGTTCTCGACTCGCCGGCACAAAGCCCGGGCGTGCCCCGTGGTGGCGCGACGCGCGAGCCGCCGCCTTCGATTCCGTCGCCGATGCCGTCTACGCCTCCGCCATCCAGCACGAAGCGCCCGGCCCGGCCAGGATCCACTTCGATCAGGTGATCTGGGTCACCACCCCCGTGCGCATCGACTTCGCCGGCGGTTGGTCTGATACGCCGCCTGTCTGCCACGAGATGGGCGGCGCCGTGGTCAACGGCGCGATCACGCTCAACGGCCAGTACCCCGTTCAGGTCATCGCTCGCCTCTGCGAAAAGCCGCACATCCGCATCAGCAGCGTCGATCTTGGCGAATCACGCTCCTTTACAAACGCCGCGAGCCTGCGCACCTATTCCGACCCGCACGACTGGACCGCGCTCGCCAAGGCCGCCCTCGTGCTCATGGGCATCACGCCCCGCGACAGCACCCCACTCAAGAAACGCCTCGACCTCCTCGGCGGCGGGCTCGAACTCACGCTCTTCTCCGCGCTCCCCAAGGGCTCCGGGCTCGGCACAAGTTCCGTCCTCGGCGCATCCATCCTCGCATGTCTCGCGCGTCTCCTCGGACGCCGCTGGTCGATTCAAACCACCATCGATCGCACCAGCGCCCTTGAACAGATGATGCGCACCGGCGGCGGCTGGCAGGACCAGGCCGGCGGCATCACGCCCGGCATCAAACTCGTCCGCACCGATCCCGGCCCCATCCAGCGCCCCGAAGTCATCCCGATCTCCTGTGACGCCTCACGAACCAGCGAACTCAGCCAGCGAATGCTCCTCTACTACACCGGGCACCGGCGCATGGCCCGCGACATCCTGCACGGCGTCGTCACCCGCTATCTCCGCCGCGCATCCGGAATCCGCCGAATCATCGACGATCTCAAGCGCAACGCCGCCGACACGAAAGAATCGCTCGCCGCCGGCAATATCGACGCCTTCGCTCGCGGCGTGCTCCACTTCTGGGAACTCAAGAAGGCCATCGACCCCGGCGCGACCAACGCCCACATCGAGTCACTGATCGACCTCGTCAAGCACGAACTCTCCGGCTACGAACTTCCCGGAGCCGGTGGAGGCGGATTCCTCTTCATGATCGCGCGTGACCGCGACGCCGCCGCTCGCGTCCGCCGAATCCTCGAACGCCGACCGCCGAACAACCTCGCCCGCTTCTACGAGCCCGCGATCGACCTGCACGGCATGAGCATCAGCGTGCTCTAATCCGCAAGGGGAGGAGAGATGCGAATCCAGACACCGATAGGTGAAGTCGCCTTCGACGACTCCGCCCGAGGCCGCCCCCTCGTCCTGATCCACGGCTTCCCGCTCGATCGCTCAATGTGGCGTCCCATCACGCCGCTGATCGACCGCAACTGGCGCGTCGTCGCCCCCGACCTGCCCGCCTTGGGCGAGAGCTCCGCACGCCCGCAATCCTCCATCGCAGGCATCACCGACGCCGTCTTTGCCACGCTCGACGCCATCGGCATCCGCGAGAAGGTCGTCCTCGCCGGCCTCTCCATGGGCGGCATTGTCTGCTTCGAAGCGTGGCGGCGTTACGCCGATCGCATCGCCGCGCTCCTCCTCATCGACACTCGCCCCAATGCGGAGACTCCCGAGGGGCGTACCGCACGCTCTACCGTCGCCGAAAACGTCGAGCGCGACGGCCCGCAGATCGTCGCCGATTCCATGCGAGGACGCCTCTTTGCGCTATCCACGCCCATTCTGCTGCAAGAGGAGTGGTTCGCTCGCATCGCAAGCCAGCCCCGCGCCGGCACCGCCGCCTGCGCCCGTGCCCTGGGCGATCGCGCCGACTCATGGCCCACGCTCGCATCGATCACCGTGCCGACGCTCATCATCGTCGGCGATCAGGACGTCATCACTCCCCCCGACCTCTCCCGGAAGATGCACGCGAGCATCATCGGTTCGCGACTCACGATCATCAAGGAGGCCGGGCACATGCCGCCCGTCGAGCAGCCGCGTGCAACAGCGGACGCGATCAACTCGTTCCTGAAGTCGCTGGTGGCGTAGGGCGCGCGGGGCGGGTCTGCCGCGACGGCATTGCTTTATCCGAGTTCACTCCCCCGGATCATCGCGACGATCGAGTTGATATCGGCGGTGGGGGGGCGATCGAACGCCAGCGGCGGGACTTCTCTGCGAATTCGCTCGATCGCGTGCTCGACCGCGACCCCGGCCTTCAGCGGGCGATGCAACTCAATCCCCTGAGCGGCGCACAGCAACTCGATCGCGACCACGTGCTCCGCGAGTTCGATCGCACGCCTCGCCTTGGCCGCGGAACGCGGTCCGAAGGAGTTGTAGTCCTCCGTGCCGGCGCTGGTCGGGATATTTGACACACTCGCGGGCGTCGCAAGCCCGATGATCTCGTTGCACGCCGCCGCGGCCGTGTATTGCGAGATCATCAGCCCGCTGTGCAGGCCGGGCTTTGGCGAGAGGTACGCGGTGAGGTGCGCTTCGGGGTCGGTGGCCGCCAGCATGAGGTACGTGCGCCGTTCGCTGATCCCCGCGACGTGCGAGACCGCGATCGCAAGAAGGTCGAGCGGGATAGCCAGCGGCATCCCGTGGAAGTTCCCGGCGGAGATGATCGTGTCGGGCTCGGCAAAGACCAGCGGATTGTCGGTGACAGCGCCGAGTTCTCTCTCAATCACGCTCTTGACGAAGTGGAACGCGTCCCATGCGCCGCCGAGCACCGGCGGCATGCAGCGGAGCGAGTAGGGGTCCTGCACACGCGGATCGTTCTCGATGTGTGAACGAACGATCTCGCTCCCACGCATCAGGCGGGTGAGTTCCCTCGCGACGTACGTCTGCCCCGGCTGGCTTCGGGACTCGTGAACGCGCTCGTCGAGAAAGGCGTCAGTGGCGCGGCAGGCATCGATCGACATCGCGCCCGCGACCAGGGCGGCGCGGAAAAGCACACCGAAATCATGGCAGGCAAGTGCGCCCTGCGCCGCCATGAGGTGTGTGCCGTTGATGAGTGCCAGGCCCTCCTTGGCTTCCAGCGTGACCGGCTCGATTCCCCGAGCCCGCATCGCCGCTCCGGCAGGCTGCACCCGCCCGTCGGCAACCACTTCGCCCTCGCCGATCAACGCCAATGCGACGTGCGCGAGCGGAGCAAGATCGCCCGATGCACCGACCGATCCGATCGAGGGAACCACGGGCGTGATTCCTGCGTTGAGCATCGCGACCAGGCTCTCAACGACCTCGACTCGCACGCCGGAACGCCCGCGAGTAAGCGACGCGGCCGTCAGGAGCATCATGCCGCGCACGACGTCGTTCGGTAGGGGGGGGCCGATTCCCGCGGCGTGTGAGCGGACGAGGTTTCGCTGCAACTCACGGAGGTCGTTGGCATCGATTCGCCTTCGGGCGAGCGACCCAAAGCCGGTGTTCACGCCATAGTGAGGCAGTCCATCGGAGGTGGCACGCTCAACCACCGCGCGGGCTCGCGAAATACACCCGCGTGCACCGTGGGCCAGGGAGATTGCGGCGTGCGAGCGTGCCGCATGCGTGACCTGATCAATCGAGAGCGGTAAGCCGGCGAGTTCGATCGGAGGTACAGACGATGAGCGTTGCATAGGCCGCAAGTGTATGGGTCGTGCTCAGGAGATCGGGACGCGGGTCGATGCTCGTCGTGCGAGTGCGACCGGGGCGATGAGCGGCCATGCTCCTCTTATGGAAGCGACTTAGGCGATTCGACTCGCGCCGGTTGGGCCGTGCACCACGGGCCGCGGAGCATCGCAGAGGTCAGTGTGAGCGACACCAACAACGTCCTATAATACATGTTATGTAGAACAGACCAGGCCTGCACATTTCGTACCCATATGGTCGTGTGCGGGGAACGGCCGCCTGTCTATGAGACGTGAAGCGGCAATCGGAAGTACACCGTCGTTGGGTCTGGGTCGTCGTTGTAGCGCTCGCATGGCCGAAATCCGGCGGCTTCGTAGGCTCGACGGGCGGCCAGCATGTCCGCCGAGGAATCCAGGCAGATCGACCGGTAGCCGAGCATCCGTGCCCGCTGGATCGCCGCGGCGAGCAGTTGATGACCAATCCCTCGACCTCGCGAGGATGGCTGGACAAAAAACCGCTTGACCTCACATTCATCGTCGGTGTGCGGGCGAAGTGCCACACAACCGACCGGGGATCGGTCATCGATCGCCAAGAGTATCGCGCCCTTCGGCGGATCGTACTTGCCCGGAAGGCATGCGAGTTCGTCGCTGAAGCCCTGGTATTCGAGGCTAAACGGCAGGCTCCGCGAATACTCGATGAACAGTTCCCTGGCCGAGGAAAGGAGTGGCGGCTGGTGCGCGTCGACGATCGTCACAGGCCGGGAGTTGATATTCCGCGTTTGAGCCACGCGGGAGGGTAGTCGGGCGGATGTGGGAAATGAAAAACGGGCGCCTGCATGGCGCCCGTTTGAAAGCGGCGAACAGTATGCACGATCAGTTCTTGGGCTGTCCAGTGTTGACTTCGGTGGAATTCACATCGTTGCCCTTGATGCCACCGCGGGTCCAGGCAACGCGGCCGATGTAGGTATCGCCACCCTTGTTCAGGGGCTCCGGCTCCCAGTTCAGCGGAGGAGCGATGACCGGGTTGTAGGTAATCAACGAGGGGTTGGCGTCCTTGGGCTTCTGCGGCTTCCAGCCGGGGTTGCAGTCGCCAATCTTGGTGCTGGCGACATGGGTGTCATAGAACGAGAGCGGCATGGTCACGTCGTCGTAGGCCCAGTAGGTGGGCCTCTTGGCGTGACGACGCGCGGAGTCGTACTGGAAGACCTTGTTGTTGGGGAACTCAGCGTCGGAAACGCGAACGCCGCCGAGCACCGCGGCAGCGGGGACGAAGTACGTGTTGTGCGGTCCGCCGTCCTGGCTCAGGCGGGACGTCGGATTGCTGGTGCGATCGAACGATGCGACGACGGTCAGGTAACTGGAGCTGTAAGGCCAGCGGAAGTCATCGTCGTTGCTGTCGTTGTTGACCGGACGCGGGATCGAGGAGAACGGCCAGCCGCCGCCCAAGCCCTTGGGCTTGGGGTCAAGTTGCCACTGGGCGCGGGGCTTGTCGTCCGGGCAGATCACGACCTTCTCAGGCAAGCGAGCGTTGAGATAGTCCTGAGCGACCAAGTGCGTGTAGTAGATGTGCGGGATCCAGCCCTGAATGTCCTTGATGTCCGGGCGATCGCCGCGGCGGTTCAGGATGTCGACGGCCTGGTTCGCGGCGGCCTGCACGTCTGTGGTCGCTGCGTTCCAGAAGTTCGAGGTCTCGCCCTTGCGATACTTCTCACCCTTCTTCCAAGTGAAGCCGTACACCTTGTCCTGGTACTCAGACGCATAGGTGCCGAGGGTCTTGCTCATCGTGCCCATGTTGCTGATGCAGACCGTCATGCGGGCGCTGCGCCGTGCCTCACCGAGGGCCGGCAACAGGATGCCGATCAACAGCGCAATGATCGCGATCACGACCAGCAATTCGATAAGAGTAAAGCCCGATTTCCGGGATTCGCGGCTCGCCGCCATGTTCGTTCCTCCAGATTTTCGACCGCAGAACGCGGCCTCGGCCATGTTCGAATGAACGGCCCCCAACCAGATCAGTGTATCGCCATTTCTGGCCGTGTCGAGATCACTTTTCGGTTCGGTTTCAGAATCCGAACCTCTATGGCAAGCCCCGGGCGGTTCGCCAAGAGTTCGTCCAAAGCACCGGCGTGGGCTCGGTCGGGCCCGGCCCGAGTGTCACAGGCGGCCTCGGCTGGCCAATATCTTGTGGTGGCGAGGGGTCGGCGACCTTCGGCGAAACCTCCGGAGAAGCCTGCGGCGGAGGACTGGGGAGTTCGTGGACAACTACCGGGGCTGCGGGGGGGACGCCGCCGTCGATTGAGGGCGTGCCTAAGTTCCTTTGCTCTGGGCGGTTGGTATCGACCCACGTCTTGACAGCGAAGCCAGCCGCCGCCAAGGCCGCCAGTGCGAGAACCACCCCCCCCACCATCATGCCCGATGATGTTTGGGAAGGTGTCCGCCAGGGCGAGGGATCGTCCATGATCGCTTTGATCGAGGCAGGGCTCTGCGGGGGATGAGAGCCACGAACGATGGTCGTCGTCCGCTCCCTCGGTGCGGCCTTCACCTCTGGCAAGGCTTGCCCGGGCACTTCCATCACCGGCCCGAGCCCGAGTCGCTGGCGATCTTCCTCGGCCGTGAACACCGCGCCGCAGTTGTTGCACGCGAAATCATCTGCGTGCGACTCTTCCTGACAACTATGGCAGACGCCCAGCAAGTGGGCCACGCCCGGGACCTTGCCGGCGAACATCCAGAATTGCCGTGTCGATGGGCCGCGGATGATCGTCGTCCGTGTGACTTTGCCCCGCTGGATCAACCCCACCAGAGTGTGGTACGAGCAGCCCGGCCTGAACGGCTGCGCGTCGTCCCGGATGAACCAGGGGCCCATCGTATTCGTTGTGGCCTGGCGTGAAAGCGGATCGAGCAGCCCGCGACAATGCGAGCACCGCGCGCCGGCCGGCGTGATCGAACCGCAGTACGGGCACAAGGCCGCAGCCGGCTCGGCTTTGACGGGCGAGCCGGAGTCGGACACAGCGGTTGAAGTTGTTGAGTCAATCGCATCGCACGGGCCGTCATTCATGACCAAACCCCCTGTCCGCTCGCCGAGGCACTCCCGACGGACATCAGAGACTACCGATACGCTCAGAATCTGCATCGGTTGATCTGGACCCCGGAGGTTTGCATGAAGTTCGGTTCACCGCGATTTTGGACTCTGCGCCTTGTGATTGCTGGACTTCCCTTCCTCCCTGCCTGCGGCGGGGTCGGTGAGCATCGTTTCAACGATCAGGAAAACAATTCCCCCGCTGCTCCTCCTACGGCCAAATCAGGCGGTGAAGCGACGCCGTCGCGAGCCGACGAACGCCCCATCGCGACCGTTGCGGGTGAGGCTGTCTACGCCGACGACCTCTATGCGTGGATGTCAGAGTTGGCCGGCGGCACTGTCCTCGAAGAACTCGCCGTATCGCGCCAGGTCGAAAAGGAACTCGCCACGCGCTCCCTGAAACTCGAGGCGAGTGACATCGACGCGGAACGAAGAAACATGGCCGTCGGGACAGACCACAAATTGACCGATGCTGAACTGGCCGTTGCGCTCCGTCGCGTGCAGCAAGCGCGGGGGCTCGGGCCGTCTCGTTTCAAGGCGCTCATCGAACGAAACGCTGGGCTTCGAAGACTCGTCCGTGACGAAGTTCAGATCGGCGAGGCCGACGTGCGCGGCGAGATCGACTTGAAATACGGCCCGCGCACGCGAGTTCGCATCATCGTCACGCCCAATGAGTCCGACGCGATCGCCGCCCGGGCCAGACTGGATGCGACCACCGCTGCCGATCGCTCAAAGCGATTCGCGGAAGAGGCCGCGCTCGTCTCATTCGATCCTTCCGCCTCACGCGGCGGGGAGATCGAGCCCCTGAGCACGGCCGACCCCAACTACGCACTCAGTGTGCGGCAGGCGATGACCAATCTCGCTCCCGGCGAACTCTCTCCGATCATCCGCCTTGAGAACGGGTACGCGTTGCTGTTGTGCGAGGGATTCGTGGCGGCCGTCACGCCGCCCACGGGCGCGGAGGAACTGGCCAGAACGCGCGTCCGCCTGCGCGAAGAACGAGTCGCGATGGAGCGACTGGCCCGCAAGTTCCTGCAGTCGGCGCAGGTGACGGTCTTTGACCGCACGCTCGATTGGTCGTGGAATGCCAGACGAGGGGAGGGACGTTGATTACCTCGCGTACTCGATCGCGCGCGTCTCGCGAAGCACCGTCACGCGGATCTCGCCCGGGAAGGTCATCTCTTCGCTGACGCGCTTGGCGATATTGTGCGCGATGAGGTATGCCTCGTCGTCGCCGACCTTTGACGCATCGACCATGACGCGCACCTCGCGCCCGGCCTGGATCGCGTAGGCCTCTTCGACTCCCGGATATCCCAGCGCGATGTCCTGCAATTCCGTCAGTCGCTGGACATACTTCTCCATGCTTTCCCGGCGAGCGCCGGGGCGTGCGGACGAAACCGCGTCGGCCGCCATGACGATCGGCGTGTAGAACGTGGTCGACGGGATGTCGCCGTGGTGGCCGCCGATGGCGTTGAGCACGGCCTCTTTCTCGCCGAACTGCTTGGCGAAGTCCATGCCGATCTTGGGATGGCCGCCCTCCATCTCGTGGTCCATCGCCTTGCCGATGTCGTGGAGGAAGCCGCAGCGCCGCGCCAGCGTGCCGTCGAGCCCAAGTTGATCGGCGATGATCTGGCAGAGATAGCCGACCTCGATCGAGTGGCGGAGCACGTTCTGCCCGTAACTGGTTCGATAGTGGAGTTTGCCCATCGCCTCGATGATCTTGGGGTGCAGGCCGCGCAGGTTGACCTCGAGGGCGGCCTCTTTGCCATAGCGGAGGATCGACTCGTTGACCTCGGCGCGGACCTTCTCGACGACTTCCTCGATGCGCGAGGGGTGCATGCGCCCGTCCTGGATCAGGCGGCGCATCGACTCCACCGCGACCGCTTGGCGCACCTTGTCAAAGCACGACACGACGATCACGCCCGGCGTGTCGTCGACGATGATGTCCACGCCCGTCGCCTTCTCGATGGCTCGGATGTTCCGACCTTCGCGCCCGATGATGCGTCCCTTCATGTCGTCGGAGGGAATCTCAACCGTGCGCACCGTGCCGTCCGACGCGTGCTCGCCCGCGTAACGCTGCACGGCCATGATCGTGATCTCGCGGGCCTTCTCCTTTGCGTCGTGCTCGGCATCCTCGACGATTTTCCTCGCGACCTTGGCGGCCTCCTGGCGGCACTCGTTGGCCACCCGCTCCAGCAGCATCTCCTTGGCCTGTTCCTTGCCAAGGTTGGTGATCTGGTGCAGTTTCTGCGTTTGTTCGCCGATGATTCGCTCGAGTTCTCCCTCGCGCTTGGCGGCCTTTTCCTCGCGGGTGCGGACGGCGTCCGCCTGGCGATTCATGTTCGCCTCGCGCTGGGCCAGCGACTCTTCCTTGCGGTCGAAGAGGTCCTCTCGCTTGGCGATGCGACGCTCGCCATCGCGGATCTCGTTGCGAGATGCCTCGAGTTCCGCGTCCAGTTTGGCCTTCTTTTCCAGAAGCGTCTTTTCGGCGTCGAGTCGGGTTTTCTCCGCGGCGGCGCTCGCGTCACGCTCGGCCCGCGCCACGATGTCCTTGCCCCGGGCCTCCGCCTCGGCGAGTTTGCGGGCCGCGATCGCGCGATATCCGATCGCCCCCACCACCGCTCCGACAAGCACACCGATCACGATGAGCGCGATCTCGAGCGGCTCCATCGCCGCGAGAATCAACAGCGAGTTGTCCATACTCGTGCCTCCCCCGCGATGGTTCCGTCAATGAAACCACGCGGCGTTCATGGCACGCGCACGAAACCCCCCACCCGTCGCTGGACTTGCCGATTCACCGTGCCGCGCCCCGAACACCTCAACATCGTCGGGCCATGAGCGTCTTGCGATGCGACGCTCCGCCGCAGTGTGTGATCATCGAGATGAACAGAAACCGCGTCAACACGATCAATTCACCATTCGCACGACGGCAGGCCGCCGGCGAGTTCGGAGATTCAGCAAATCCAACGAGCATGACGGGAGGGCCCGCCGCGCGCCCGCTGCAACCCACACGCCGACCGTCCGGCGTGTAAGCCGATCTTTATGATAGGCGGCAAGGGCCCGGTCCCGTCAAGGCCCCGTTTGGGGCTTCGCCAAGTCTGCAGAGGACAGAACCCGATCGGGCCGATACATTGCTCGACCGGCGACCGCCCTCGCGGCTGCCATGGGGAGTATTCCTGATGATCCGCGCCGCCATAGGACTTTCACTTCTTGCAACTTTCACCTTCACTCTGTCTGGCTGCTCGTCGCAGCCCAGGGCGAGCCGTGTCGAGATCGGCGGCTCATTGCTGGCAAATTCCGGACCGCTTGCCGTAGACGTGGACAACCACGCCGGAGACGTCAAGATCGAGGTTGATCCGAAACTCACGGAGCCGATCATCGAGGCCTACGCCTTCGACCAGTCCGCCGCTCCCAACGAGCCCGACAAGGCCGGCAAGGTCGGTCCCTGGGTTGGCGCGTCACGCAAGGTCACGGAAGGCGGGACAGTTCTGTGCGTCATCTCCGTTCGGAATCCCGATTTTCCCCGGGCCGTCGACGTCAGGATTCGCGTGCCTTCCTGCGCGGGGGTGCGGATCGTCAACGGAGGCGGTGACGTGGTCGTCAAGGGTGTCACGGGGGCGGTGGATATCAAGAACGACACGGTCGGGGGTCGATGGTCACGCCTCGCGGGCCGCATCGAGGTCACCACGGCCGGCGCGATCTCGGGTCCGATCCGCCTCGAGTCGAACGTCGGCGATGTTCAATTGACCTGTGGTGGCGACTCCGACATGGCCTTCGAGGGCAAGACCGAAGGCAAGGGACAGGTCCGTGTGCTCGCCGGCAAGACTCGCCTTGGCTGGCTCTATCGCGATGCTGGACAGGTGACGGGTGTGCTCAAGACCGGCACCTATCACGTGGAACTGATATCGCACGCCGGAAATGCGATCCTGAAACTCGACTGAATCAGAGTTCGGAGTCACGGATCGACCCCGCCTCCCCGCCGCACGCGTGCCGCGGCGCTCGTTGAGTTCACGGACGCCCCGGAGGATCGCGTGGGCGATTACGCTTGGATCTCGTGGACTCTCTTCGGGCTTGATTGGCTCGTGCGCATCGCTCTGGCGCTGCGTGTCATCCTCCGTCGTACCCCGGTCCCCACCACGCTCGCGTGGCTGCTCGTTCTCCTGCTGATCCCGGTCGTTGGATGGGTCGCCTACGCGATGGTTGGCGAGAACCGCCTGGGGTCGCGCAGGGCCGCACGCGCCCAGCGCCTCGCCCGAGAGATCATGTCGCACGCCGCCCCACTCTGGACCCGCGGCACGCAGGACTTCCCGCCCTCGATGTCGCCCTATGAGCACATCGCCTCCCTCTGCTCGCTTTCCAGCGGCACGCCGCCACTCTCGGGCAACAGCGTCGAGATCGTGAGCGAGTGGGAGGAACTGATCAGCATGCTCGTCAGCGACATTAATGGGGCGCAGCGCACGTGCCACCTGCTCTACTACATCTGGGGCGAAGATGGCCGCGCCGCCGATATCGCGGATGCGTTGATTCAGGCTGCCAAACGCGGCGTGAAGTGCCGCGTGCTGGTCGACGCCGTGGGCAGCCTCGACTTTGTCGGAAGCGAGACGTGGGAGCGTTTGTCCAAGGCGGGAATCGAGGTCGTCGAAGCGCTGCCCGTCAATCCGCTCCGCCTGCTGTTTGCTCGCGTGGACCTGCGGAACCACCGCAAGATCGCCGTCATCGACGGACGTGTCGCCTACGCGGGAAGTCACAACCTCGTCGAGCCCGGCTTCAAACTCGCAAGGTCCAAGAAACTCGGGCGCTATGTCGACGCCACGGTCCGCCTGCGCGGGCCCGCCGTGCAGGCGCTGCAGACCGCGTTCCTCTCCGACTGGCTCCTCGATAGCCTGGACGATGTCGCGGAAGTTGAAAAGCAACTTTCTCATCTCCTGACGCTCGACGAGGAACCGCACGACGGCGTGTCGATCGTTCACGTCCTGCCGACCGGGCCCGGCATGGACCCGGTGGCGATCAACCACGCGCTCATCGCGACGATTCACTCCGCCAGCGACGAACTCATCATGACAACACCGTATTTCGTCCCTGATGAGGCGATCAAGACCGCGATCATCATCGCGGCCAGACGCGGCGTGGAGGTCACGCTCGTGGTGCCCGCGAAATCCGACCACCCGATCGTGTGCGCGGCGGGCCGCTCGCACTATCAGGATTTGCTCGACGCGGGCGTGCGCATCCGCCATTTCACGGACGGCCTCCTCCATAGCAAGACCGTGACCGTCGATCGGCGCATCGGGCTCGTCATGTCGGCGAACTTTGATATGCGGAGCTTCTTCCTCAACTACGAGGTCTCGCTCTTCATCTATGACGACGACCTGGCCAGCATGCTCCGGTTCCTCCAGGTGTCGTACATCGAAAAATCCGTCGAGATCACTCGCGATCAGTGGGCCAATCGCTCGATGGCGAGGCGCTTGCTCGACAACGCCGCGCAGTTGCTCGGTCCGCTGCTGTGAGCGGTCCGGTGTGCATTCACATCAGGCCATTCGCGTGCAATCGCCTCGGCGAGCCACGCGACGCGCGGCTCAAAGTGAAACCTTGCTCGGACGCAACCATCTTCGCTCACTCGACGATCCCTTGATCACATCCTCCATTGGCTTGCCAGCGTCGTGCCGACAACACGAGGAGCATCGAGACCGGCCGCCTTGAGCAACCTCGCCATCGGCTCGTGCGCCGGCTCGTCGCTCAGTTCAAACGTCGAGTGGTGGATCGGCAGCAGGAACTCGCCGGGCATCTGCTCGAACATGTCCCACACCTGTTCCGGGTTGGCGTGGTTGGCGATCCACGGGTCGTACGCGCCGATGCCGAAGATCGCGAGTTCCGAGCGCACACCCCTGAACGCGTCCGTGTACGCCGTATCGCCGGCAAAGAGCACCTGGGCCCGCGCGCCCTCGATGACGTAACTGTTATACCCGCGATGGCGGTCCCACGCGGTGCGTGCGCCCCAGTGCTTGGGCTTCATCGCGGCGACCCGCAGGCCGTTGATGTTCGCCGCGCGATCCCACGGCAGTTCGATCACCTCGCCGAATCCGGTGGGGATCAGGCGTCTGGTGTTGGCGGCGGTGATCACCCGCGTGTGTCGGTCGACCAATCGCCGCAGCGTGGGCCGATCGAGATGGTCGAAGTGCGAGTGAGAGACCAGGATCAAATCGATCGGCGGGAGTTCATGAACTGGCAAAGGCTCGCGCCGTCGGAGCCCGAGCGTCCACGGCCCGAGTTTCATCCCGATCCGCTCCGAAAAGACCGGATCGGTCAGCACGGTCATGCCGTCCAGGTTGAGAAGTACCGCCGCGTGCCCAAGCCACGTTGCGGTCAAGCGCTCCGACGGCGGCCGCGGACCTGTGGCGATGCCGAACGGGTGTGTACCAACCGCGCCGCGAACTCCCTGCTGGATCGAGTGGGCGACACTGTGTGCCAGATGCCTGGGGTAGCGCCGGGCGGCCGACGCCGCGACCGCCCACGCCCGGGCCAGGCGTGAGGTGCCCCGGACCCTGCTGGGCCGATCCGAGCCGGGTTGGTGAGTGCCCTGTTCCACTGCAAATCCTACGGAATCCAGGCCACCAAGATGTACCTGACGGCTTGCGAACGAACACCCAGCCAGAGGTAGCGCCGAGAAATTCTCGGACCTCCGGTCGCACCGTAAGTACCTGCCTTTTCGATGGTTCGGAGATCGATCTGGAAATCTGAAAAACGAAGTTGGCATTTTCCTGGCATTGGCACAGACCTGTGGCATGTTTCTGGTGTCTTGTCTCTCTCCTAATTGGTCGGCTGCGGGCGGAAACACGCAGTCGGCTTTCCTGAAGGTGACGGGCGGAAACGCTTGGAGCCTTCAAAAGACTGTCTCTCTCCTAATCTCGGTCGGCCGCGGGCGGAAACACGCAGCCGACTTTTCTGAAGGTGACGGGCGGAAACGCCTGGAGCCTTCAAAGGACTGTCTCTCTCCTAATCTCGGTCGGCCGCGGGCGGAAACACGCAGCCGACTTTTCTGAAGGTGACTGGCGGGAACGCCTGGAGCCTTCAAAGGACTGTCTCTCTCCTAATCTCGGTCGGCCGCGGGCGGAAACACGCAGCCGACTTTTTTCATTTTTGGCGGCGTATATCGCAAGCCTCCGCGGCACGCGGGACGGACTGCATGGCACGTTCCGCTCAACGCCGACTTCTGCCGCCGCACGAAACACTCCAACCAAAGACGGTGTGAATACGCCCGGCGGGCCCGGCTTGCCGATAGACTCGCTGGACCGTGCGCGGAGGCGTGCGGCTGATCGACACCGGCAGGAGGCCGCCCGTTCTCGTGACCGCACATCCATCCCTTGATTCTCTGGCCGCGCTCGCGCCAACCCTCGCGCAAGCCGGCGGCACGCCTCGTCTCGCCATGGCCGACTGGTTGGTGCTGGCGGCGTACTTCATGCTCCTGGTCGGCTCCGGGGCGTTCTTTGCTTGGCGGGCCAAGCGGAAGCGCCTCTCCAGCGAGGGGTATTTCGTCGGCGATCACTCCATGCCCGTGTGGGCGGTTGCGATCTCGATCTTGGCCACCGCGCAGTCCGCCGCCACGTTCACCGGCGTGCCCGAACAGGCATTCACCGGGAGCATTGTCTATCTCTCGACCAACCTCGGGAGCGTGCTCGCGGCGGTCGTCCTCGCGATCTTCTTCATCCCCGCTTACTACCGTCTCGGCGTCACCACGCCCTATCAGTTGCTGGAGCGGCGATTCGGCCCCGGCGCGAAACTCGCCGCGAGTTGGGCGTACATGATCGGTCGCGTCTTTGCCAGCGGCTCACGCGTGTACATCGGCGCGATCCCCGTGTGCATGGCGATGTTCGGTGACACCAGCGGCCAGCACATGGCCATCTCGATCGCCGCGTTCATGCTCTTTGGCATCATCTACACGCTTGCCGGCGGCATTACCAGCGTCATCTGGACCGACGTCATGCAGGTGTGCGTCTATCTCGGCGCCGCCATCGTCGCGATCGCCATCCTCGCATCCCGCGTCTCGGCCTCGTGGGGCCAGGTTATCGATGCGCTCACGCACGGCGGGCCCGACGCCACAAGCAAACTCACCCTCTTCCCCACCGCCATGGGCGCGGATGGCTTCCGCTGGAACGATGAGATGAACATCTTCACGATCCTGACCGGCTTCGTGCTCATCGCCCTTGCGAGCCACGGCACGGACCAGGACCTCGTGCAGCGCATGCTCACCTGCAAGTCCGCCGCCGCGGGAAGCAAGTCGGTCATCACCGGCATCCTCGTCGCGATCCCGACGGTGGCGATCTTCATGGTGCTGGGCCTCCTGCTGTGGGTCTACTACCAGCGCCCCGAACTCATGTCGCATCCGCCGGGCGCTCCGCCCGGAAAATCCAGCGTGGTGTTGCTCGAGTTCATCATGCGAGAGATGCCGACAGGGGCGGCCGGACTGATGATCGCGGGCGTCATGGCCGCGGGTCCGGCGGGGATCAACTCGGGTCTCAACAGCATGTCGAGCACGTTCGTGTCGGACGTGTACCGCCCGCGGTTCCGTGGACGCGACGAGAAGCACTACCTCCGCGTGGGACGCATCGCAACCGCCGTGTGGGGCGCGGTGCTCGGCGTATTCGCGATCCTTTGCATCGAATGGAAGGAACAGTCGGGCCAGTCGATCATTGGCTTTGTGCTGTCGGTCATGAACTTCGCCTACGCCGGCCTGCTCGGCGTGTTCTTCTCGGCGCTCTTCACCAAACGCGGCAACACAGCCAGCGCCATCGCGGCACTCTTCGCCGGCTTCATCACCGTGCTGGCTCTTCGCCCCGAGGTCATGGACAAATGGACGGGCTGGATCGACGCTGAGAATGCGATCACGCTGCGGTTCGCGTTCCCCTGGCAACTTGTCATCGGAACGCTTGTCGCGTTTGTGGTGTGCCAGATCGGCGGCGGCAAGAATGTGAACCATGAACGCCAGTGAACACCAGCTCGTCCTGCTCCCCACGCCCAGGCGCCTGGAACGACGCGAAGGATTCGTGCGCGTGCCGGTTTTCGGCGGGGGCGTCCCCGTACGCGATCAGGCGTTGCGGGAGCACATTGAAGCGTGCCTTGGCGAAGCGACTCGCCTTGCCAATCTTGGCGAGCAGGCGATCGAATGCCGGGTGAGGGGCGGGTTGATGCCGGGGCTGGGCGATGGCTGGCGATCGATCGGCTCGCAGCGATACACGCTGACAATCTCCGATCAGGGAATTGTCATTGACGCGGACCACGCTGCCGGGATGAGGTTCGCGATCTTTACGCTCCGACAGTTGCTGGCGAACGCGCCACATGACGGCGGCCGGCGTCGCCTCGCGTGCGTTCACATCGAGGACGAGCCGTCGTTTCCCACGCGCGGCGTGATGCTCGATGTCTCCCGCACGCGCGTGCCCACGATGGCCCACCTTTTCGAGACCGTCGATCGCCTTGCGTCGCTGAAATTCAATCACCTCCAACTCTACACCGAGCACACCTTCGCCTATTCCTTCGCCGAGGACGTCTGGCGCGGTTGCGGGCCGATGACACCCGATGAAATCCGCAGGCTCGACGAGCATTGCGCTCGGCTGGGAGTCGAGCTTTCCGCGAATCAGAATTGCTTCGGGCACCTGCACGCGTGGCTCAATACGCCGAAGTTCGCTCCCCTTGCGGAAACACATGGTGACTGGATGTTCGACGTGTGGCCACGCAAGGGGGCGCACTCGATCTGCCCGACCGATCCTGCTTCCGACAAGTTCGTTGCGAGTCTGCTCGACGAACTGCTCCCCTGCTTCGCTTCGCCGCTGGTGAATGTCGGCTGCGATGAGACGTACGACATTGGGTTCGGGCGATCAAAGGACGCGGTCCATTCCCACGGACGCGCGGGTGTCTATCTCGACTTCGTGTCGCGGATCGATGCGATGGTTCGGGCCCGCGGGCGGCGTGCGATGTTCTGGGGAGATATCGCGCTCTCGCACCCGGAATCGATCGCGAGCGTGCCGCCCGAGATCATCGCGCTGGCGTGGGGATATGAGCCGCAGTCGCCCTTTGATCTATGGGGGCAGACACTCCGAGAGCACGGGCGTGAGGCGTGGGTGTGCCCGGGCACATCGACGTGGCGAACCATCACATCGCGCACCACCGAGCGCCGCGGCAATATCAACAACGCTGCTCGCGCAGGCGTGCACTACGGCGCAACCGGTTTCCTCGTGTGCGACTGGGGCGACACCGGGCACCACCAGCAGTGGCCGCTCACGCTCAACGCGCTCGGGCACGCCGCCCAGGCGGCATGGGACGCATCAAGCCCTGACGCGAGCACCGCGGCACGATCGCTCCACGCGCTCGCAGACCACTCCGGCTCTCTTGCGGCCTACATCGATGAACTCGGCGACGCTGACCTGCCGCTGCGCGAGACCTGCGGCGAGCTTTCACGCCCCGGCAAGCCCTCACGCCTGCTCAACCAGACCGCGATCTTCATCGATATGCACAAGAATCTCGGCGAAGACACGCACGTCGGCGACCCACGACAGTGGGAAGCGACGCTCGAGCGTCTGCTCGCCATGGCCGCCCGAATCCCCGCTGGTCTGTCGCCCTTGGCGAGCGATGAGATGCGTCACACGCTGGACGTCGCGACATTCGCGTCCGAACGCGGCTCGCTCAGACGCCGCCCGGGCGGCATGCTACCCACGGACCGCGCTCGCTTGACAGGCAGACTCCACGCCATCATGGATGAGCACGCCCGCCTGTGGCGCATCCGCTCACGCGAGGGCGGCCTGCCGCAAAGCCTGGCGTTCTATCGGCAGATCATGGATCGATTCGAGGGTAACGTGTGAGCCAATCCGGCGGCCATCGTGAGCGCGACGCGCGGTTTGCCGCGTCTGGTGGTTCGCCCGCGGCACGCCAACGCCTTGTCGTCGGCTGTATGACGGGCACTAGCCTCGACGCGCTCGATGTCGCGGTCGTCGGCATCAGCGGCTCGGGCCTCTCGATGCGGGGCAAACTCGCCGCGTTTCACTCTCACCCTCTGGGGGACCTCGTCCCGCTGCTCCGTCGCATCGCGTCCGATGAGAAACTCACGGCGACCGACATGGCCGAGGCTGCATGGGCCTTGGGCGAACTCCACGCCGAAGCGATTACGAGGGCGCTCTCGGGGCGCTACCCCGATCTCATCTGCGCCCATGGACAGACCGTGATGCACGCGCCGACGCCGCCGTGCGGACGAACCTGGCAAGTCCTTCAACCGGCACCGATCGCGACACGCCTCAACTGTCCAGTGGTCTTCGATCTTCGTGCCATGGATGTCGCTCAGGGCGGGCAGGGGGCGCCGATCACGCCCATCGCCGACTGGCTTCTCTGCCGATCCAGCGATCGCACTCGCGCACTCGTTAACCTCGGCGGCTTTGCCAACGCGACGTTGATACCCGCTGGACTTGGGCCCGATGCCGTCCGCGGCTTTGACATCTGCGCGTGCAACCAACTTCTCGACGCGATCGCCAGGGCCCGCCTTGGTTCGCCGTTCGATAAGGACGGCGCCGCGGCGTTGAGCGGGACGATCCTCGCCGAGTTGTTGGACTCACTCACCGACCTGCTCGAACAACAAGCCCGTGCCGGGCGCTCGCTTGGGAGCGGCGACGAACTCGCCGCGTGCGTTGAGTTCGCAACGCATATCTCACCGCCCGACCTTGCACGGACGGCATGCGAGGCCGTCGGTGGCGTCATCGGGCGGGTGTTGGCACGGGCTCCGTCGCACCGACCACAGGAGATCTATCTCGCGGGCGGCGGTGCCTTCAACCCCGTACTCTCCGCAGCGATCGCGCGGGCCGTCGGAGCGTCGTGCCTCCCGCTCGACGCGATCGGCGTGCCGGTGCAGGCACGCGAGGCGATGTGCTTCGCGGTGCTCGGGGCGTTGTGTCAGGATCGCGTCCCGATCACGCTTCCTGCGGTGACTGGCGTACCGTCTCCCGCGCCGGTATCGGGCGCATGGTGCTTCCCGCCATGAGACGAGTGAAACCATGACGAACACAAGCCTGCCACCCGATCGTTCCCACCTGCTTACCGAGCAGCGCAACCCGAGCACGATGCGCCTACACGAGTTGTCGGTGCGCGAGTGCGTTGATCTGATCCACGAGGAGGACCGCGAAGTCTTTCGCGCTATGAAGCGTGCCGACCACCTGCTCGCCAAGTTGATCGGCGCGATCGAGCCGGGCTTTCTTCGGGGTGGACGGCTGATCTATGTTGGCGCCGGCACCTCGGGACGCCTCGGCGTTCTCGACGCATCCGAGGTGCCGCCCACGTTCCAGGTCGATCCGGGGAAGGTCGTCGGCATCATCGCCGGCGGCGATTCCGCGCTCCGCCGCTCCAGCGAGGGCATGGAGGACGACCCGCGCGGCGCCTGGACAGACCTCGAGTCGCTCGATCTGACAGATGACGACGCCGTCATCGGTATTGCGGCCGGCGGTACCACGCCCTTCGTCCGTGGTGCCCTGGAGTTCTGCAAGACCACTCCGGGTGAGGGCAACCGCCCGCTGACGGCGATGCTGGTGTGTGTCAATATCGAGACGCCCCCCCACTGCGACCACTTCATCGTGCTCAAGACCGGACCGGAGGTCATCACCGGCTCGACGCGGATGAAGGCGGGGACGGCCACGAAACTGGCCCTCAACACGATCTCAACCACCTTGATGATCCGTGCGGGACGCGTCTACGAGAACCTTATGGTGGACCTGCGGGCGACCAACGACAAGCTGCGCGACCGTGCCGCCCGGATCATCTCCATGGCGACCGGTGCCCCACGAGACGAGTCGTTTTCACTCCTTTCCGCCTCGGATGGCAGCGTGAAGACCGCGATCGTCATGCGAACGCTCGGGGTCGACGGGGCACGGGCCAATCACCTGCTGGCGGAATCCTCCGGCCGGCTGGACCGGGTGCTTTCGTCAAGGTGAGCCAACCTTCGATGCCGCGCCTCGACAATGGTCGATGGAGAGGACAATGATGCGGGCAACCGATCGCCCTGGTGTGCGAATCGATCGGTGACGACAGGACGTCAAGGATCAGCGCCATGGGACGGATCCCGATTCAGGCCAGTTCTGCGACCTCGGTCACCATCGAGGGGCGTGAACTCCTCGCGTTCGGCGGGTGCAATTACGTCGGACTCGCCCACCATCCCGATGTACGGATGGCCCTGCGCGAGTCCGTCGAGGTGCTGGGGCTCTCCACCACCGCCTCGCGCGAAACCACCGGCAACACTACAACCCACGAGGCGCTCGAACGCGAACTGGCGGCGTTCATGGGCCTCGAATCCGCCATCCTGACGCCCGAGGGCTACACCGCCAACATGGCCCTGGCCCAGACGCTGACGGAAGAATTCGCCGTCGCCATCGTCGACGCACGCAGCCACCGCAGCGTGACCCACGCACTGACCGCCGCCGGGCTGTCCGTGCTCCCGTTCGAGCACCTCAACGCCGCCAAGGCCGCGGAACTGGTCGCCCAGCACTCCGATCGCGGAGTTGTGATCTACACGGACGGCGTGTTCGCGGCCGACGGCTCGGTCGCGCCCGTCGACCGTCTGCTCAGCGCCCTGCCCAGCCATGGCCTGCTGGTCGTCGATGACTGCCATGGCCTGTGCGTCATGGGCCCGGGCGGGCGCGGCACGTGCCGCCACTTCGGCATTTCCGACGATCGTGTCTGCGTCACCACCACGCTCGGCAAGGGGCTGGGCTGCTATGGCGGTGCGATTCTGGGTCCAAAGAGCCGCATCCAGCGCGTGCAGAACGAATCGGGTGTGTACCGTGGCACGACGCCCGTCCCACCGCCGATCGCGCTGGCCGCCAGGGCCGCGATCCGTGTGCTGGAACGCGAGCCCTCGCTGATCGATCGCCTGCGTGCGAACACCGAACAGATGCGGGTAGGACTTATGTCCTTGGGTCTTCCGATCCTCGGCGATCGGGTGCCGATCTTTACATTCGCCCTCGAGCCCGAAGCACGCATGGATGTTGTCCAATCGCGCCTGTTCGACGAAGGGCTGCTGGCGCCCGTCATCGAATACCCGGGCACTGCCCACCCGCGATTCTTCCGAATCACCGTGACAGCCCATCACTCCGCCGACCAGATCGATCGTCTGCTTTCGGCTCTGCGGGTCGCCATGAACTCCTGATTTTGGAGGGAATTCGCCCGGTTACACGCCTTCAAGGCATCCCAAACGCCGATTTTGCGTAGGTGTAACACCCGCTAAACTCTCCCAATCGCGGATGTGGGCGCGCCCCGGGAGCCTTGCTTGGACCCTCTGGCATCGAACGACGTTACGATACTGATCGAGGCCGCTGTCGCCGGCGACAAGCACGCCAGCGAGCAGTTACTCCCGCTTGTCTACGAGGAACTCCGACGCCTCGCCTCGGCACGCCTGGCGCGTGAACCGGGCGGCGGCGCGGGCTACACCCTGCAGCCTACCGCCCTGGTCCACGAAGCCTACATGCGTCTGCTCGGTCAGACCGCGGGCGGGCGAGAGATCCGCTGGCAGAGTCGCGGACACTTTTTCGGCGCGGCCGCACTGGCCATGCGCCGCATCCTCGTCGATCGCGCCCGCCAGAAGGGCCGCGTTCGCCACGGCGGCGAAATCAAGCGTGCCGCGATCGAACTCGATGCGCTCGCCGTCGAGCCCGAGGGAGAAGAGATCCTCGACCTCGACGAGGCGCTGAAGAAACTCGAGCAATCGGACCCACGCAAGTACCGCGTCGTGATGCTCCGCTACTTTGCGGGGTTGTCGATCGAGGACACCGCGTCGGCCCTCGACATCTCGCCCGCGACCGTGAAGAACGACTGGACCTTTGCGCGGGCGTGGCTGCGCCGCTCGATCGCCGAAGACCGCGCACGCGGCACGGAGGGAACCTCCGCGTGACCCCGGAGCGGCAGGCTCGCGTCGAAGAGATCTTCCTGACCGCCGTCGAATTGCCCGAGGCGGACCGGCTTCGTCACGTAGAGGCCGCCTGTGCCGGGGATCATGAACTCCGCCACGAGGTGCTCTCGCTTCTGGAGTATCAGGACGAGATCGAGCAGCCGGGCGGATCGTCGTTCATGGATTCCAAGGCCGCCCCGGGCCTCAGCCTCTTGACGCAGATTGGCGCAACTGCCCTCAAGGGCGATGAACTCCTTCTCCCTCCGGATCGGCGTCTGGGGAACTACACTGTCCAGGGCGTGCTTGGCCAGGGCGGGATGGGTGTCGTCTACCTCGCCGAGCAGGAACGCCCTCGCCGGACCGTCGCGCTCAAAGTCATGCGGCGTGGCGTCGGCTCCGATCGCCTCGTGCGACGCTTTGAATTCGAGGCCGAGTTGCTCGGCAAACTCCAGCACCCCGGCATCGCCCAGGTGTACGAGGCCGGCACGTTCAAAGACCCTCAAACCGGCACGGCCCACCCCTACATCGCGATGGAACTGGTCCGCGGCAAGGCCATCACCAAGCACGCCGAAGAACGAAAACTCGGCACGCGCGAACGCCTCTCGCTGGCCGCCCAGGTGTGCGACGCGCTCCACCACGCGCACATGTGCGGTGTGATCCACCGCGACCTCAAGCCCGCCAACGTCCTTGCCGACGACACGGGCCAGACCAAGATCCTCGACTTCGGCGTGGCGCGAACCACCGATCGTGATATCGGCGTCACGACCATGCAGACCAGCGTCGGCCAGATCATCGGCACGCTCCCATACATGAGTCCAGAGCAGATCGCCGGCGACACCGACGACATCGACACCCGCTCCGACGTCTACTCGATGGGCGTCGTCCTCTACGAACTGCTCACGGGACGACTCCCGCACGAGTTCCGCGGTCGATCACTCCCCGAGGCGGCCCGCCTCATCAGCGACGAAGCCCCCATGAGACTCAGCATGATCGATCGATCGCTCCGCGGCGACATCGAGACGATCGTGGGAAAATCCCTCTCGAAGGAAAAGTCCCGCCGATATCAGAGCGCCGCCGAAGTCGCGGCCGACCTTCGTGCGTATCTCGACGGACGCCCCATCGCGGCACGTCAGGATTCGGCCCTCTATGTGCTCCGCACGCAACTCAACCGTTACCGCGGAGCAGTGGCGGCGGCGATCCTCTTCCTCTTCGCACTCATCGGCTTCGCCCTCTACGCAAACAACCAGGCCTTCGAAAACGCGGCCCTCGCCGAATCGGAATCGCTCGCCAAGCGATCCGCGCAGGACGCGCTTGCAGTCGCGACACGCGAGAAGGAACGCGCCGATACGAGCGCCGCCGAACTCCGACGTCAACTCTCATACAGCAGTATCGAGCGAGGGCGATTGCTCGGCCTCTCGGGCAACCTCAGCGGCGCCGAAGCGCTCCTCTGGCCAGAGCACCTCAAGAATCTCGACTCGCGTCAGACGTTCTACGCCCTCTGGGAGTTGTACTCCAACGCCAGGAGCGAGGCGACGATCGAGCCCGCCACCGGCGTGATCAACCGCATCGCGCTCAGCCGCGATGGGCGAGTCGTCGCGGCGTCCGGTAGCGAGCCTGCGGCGACGATCTGGGACGCATCGACGTTCGAAAGATCAGCGGAGATCAAGGGCCGTGGCGGCGTGACGGTCGCGCTCGCCTTCCACCCCGACGGGTTCCTTGCCATCGGCGATACCAAGGGACGCCTCTGGATCGTCGATCCCGAAACACGCCGTGAATTGGGAACCCTCCGCGATTCCGGGAGCAGCCTGCTCGACGCCGCGTTCAACCACGATGGCGACCGCTTGCTCGTTTCCTGCAGCGATGGCTCGCTCCAACTCTACGACACCTCCGCGATCGATATCCCGTCGCTCCTGGTGTCCCTGCCGCCGACCGATGCAGGACGCGTCGTGCGCGTCCGTGGAATCGCGGCGAGCCCTACGTCTCGCGAGTTTGCCGTGGGCTCCACCGACCAACGCATCCGCGTCCTCTCCGCCGATTCGCTCGTTGTCTCCAGCGAGTTCGCGAGCCCCGATGAAGGAAGCCCACGCCTCGATTTCTCGCCCGACGGCACGATGCTCTCGGTGTGCGGCATCTCACGACTCACGCGTCTGTATGACAGCAAGTCCGGCGCGCTCCTCGCCACCCTCGACGCACCCAACGGCACGATCAACGATGCCCGCTTCACGCCCAACGGCAAGTACCTCGCCACCGTCGGTTGGTGGTACCTGCAGATCTGGGAACTCTCGACCAGACGCGTGGTCGCCGCCTACTCGCTCACCGCCGGCGGAAAAGACATCGCGGTGTCGCCCGACGGCGGGCATGTCTGGACCAATATCGGCTACACCGTCCGTGGCTGGGATATCGACCCGGCCTCCGGACGCACACGGATCGACGTGCCCGAAAAGACCCGCACCCTCATCCGCTTCGCGCCCGACGGCCATCTGCTCGCGGGCGATTCCGACGGCGGACTCCGCCTCCTCTCCGAACCCGACGGCAACATCATCACCACCATCGGACGACTCCCACGCCGCGTCCGAGCCATCTCGTTCTCCCCCACCGCTCCACTCGCGGCCGCCGCGTCCGCCGATGGGGCCCTGACCTTCCTCGACATCGAAAACCGCAGAACACTCGCCACTTTTCCGCAGTACCGCATGGTGACCAACGACGGCATCGGCTTCAGCCCCGACGGCACCAGGGTCGTCCTCTCCGCGTCTGACCTGTCGTTCAAGGTCCTCGAGTTCCCGAGCGGCAAAGTCAGGCTCACGATCCCCAGCGACGGCTTTGAGCCGCTCGCCGCCCGTTACAGCCCCGATGGAACGCGTATCGCCACAACCACGCGACGAAACGTGCTGAGCCTGTACGACGCCGAAACCGGCAAAGTCGTTCGCGAGTGTGAATCCCCGAACTCCTGCCCATGGACGATCCGCTTCACCTCCGACGGGAGCAAGGTGCTCAGCGGCAACTGGGACCGCGCCATCTGGGTGTGGGATGTCGCCAGCGGAAAGATGCTCCGGCGACTCGAAGGTCACCGCGGGCTGATCACCGGACTTGAGTTCCGCCCGCGCGAGCCCGACATCCTCGCCTCCTGCGGCGCCGACGGACGCATCATGCTCTGGGACCTTTCTCTCCCGCAGAACACTCCCGTGCTCACCCTCGAGGGCCTCGACGGCTGGGAAGCATGGGCCATGGACTTCGACATGACCGGACGCCGCCTGCTGGCGACCAACTCGATCGGGACCACCATCACGTGGGACCTTCGCCACTTCAACCGCCACATCGGCGGGAACATGGAAGCACAGATCAAGGCGCATCGCGTCAATCTCGGCGATCAGTTCAACGAGCCCGCCGCGATGGAGCAGCGGGCACTCCTGCTCTCGCGCGGCAAGCGAACCGCTGGCAGCCCCGATCGATAACGCCCACGAGTCACCGGCTCACCGACCCTCAGGCCGACTTGCTCCGACACGTGCTCACGTTCAGCGGAATGTACAGCGGACACATTCCCAGCGCGGCGGTCAGGAGCATGATCCCGCCGAGCACAGCCAGCAGCAAGCCCAACGGCGCGGCGTTCATCACGTCGAACTTGGTGAACGCCAGCAGCACGCCCGCCACTCCCACGACCAATCGCACCAGCCGATCGAGCGCGCCAACGTTCCTGCAATTCAGCGGACACGCCATGGAAGATCCCTTTCGTTCAGTTCACGCGAGCCACGCCCGATGTGTCGTCCGCTGATCTCGCCTCGTACTTCCCGATCATCACGAACACGACCACTGCAACAACCGCCAGGGCGCCGACGACGATCCAAGGAGAAACACCCATGATCTCGGGGAACGTGATCTTGCCATACTTGGCGATGGGCTCAATACTCCGCGAGATCGCGGGATACGCCTCCGCATACACCGCCGCGCCCACGAACGCACCCAGCACGCCGACGATCGCGTCGCGTGAGCCCTGGCCGATCGCGGCCAACGCCGTGCCCGGGCAATAGCCGAGCAGCACCATTCCCACCCCGAAGATCAGCCCGCCGCCCGCGTTCATAGCCAACTCCGCAGGCTTGACCGAAAGGCCCTTGATGAGCCCGATCTGCAGCATCGCATAGACGCCGATCGATCCCACCACGATCGCGGTCAGCATCGTCTTCAGCACCGTAAAATCGCGGAAGCGAAACTGGTTGACGATGACGTTGTAGCGCGTCACGCCGCCCTTCTGGAGCAGGAAGCCGAACACGAGACCCGTCATCGTGCCCAGCATCAGCGTCTTTGGATCGGCGAAAAAATTACTGAACACGCGCCACCCCCTTGCGATCGCCGCGTCCGAACAGCAACAGCGCAGTCACCACGCCGCTGGCGAACATGCTCATAAAGAACACCCAACTCGACACGGCCAACTGCAACCCGCCGGAAATACCGTGACCGCTGGTGCACCCGCCCGCCATGCGAGCCCCGAAGAGCAGGATCGCGCCCCCCACAAACGCCGCGGCATACCGCTTGGCGACCGACGGACCGAACCGATCGCTCCACAGGGTCGGTACGCGCTCTGCCTTGAGCGTTCCGCCTAGCCACGCGGCCAGCATCGCGCCGATCACCAGCGCCACGTCCAACGCCATCTGCCAATCAAAGATCGGTTTGAATGTCTGCGTCCCATCCGCGGCCTTGGCGCCGTATTCCTTGATCATGTACGCGTTCTGCGTGACGTGCTCGGGCGCGATCGTGCACATACCAGCTTCGATCGCCCCTACGAACGACGTGCTCGTCCCGAGCGCCTTGCCCATGAAGTAAAACGTCGCCCAACTCAGCACACCGATCCCGACCCCCACGACATACGGGGACCAGCGCGGGCTCGTCACGGGATTCGCCATAATCGCTCCTTCCACGCCGTCACCCACGGCATGCTGTTGCATTGGAGGCTCCATCGGCACGACAAGTTCCCGCGTCGCCATATTCTCTTGCGTGTTCCGTCCCCGGGATTTCCTTCCTCCTGAGGGAACCTGATCCGATTCCAGTGCCTCCAAGGCCGATCGGAGTTGGCTTCTCCATTCAGGAGTTCACCCCCCATGGTCCCTAATCCAAAGCACTTCTTTGAACAGTGGCCCACCACTTCCAACGCCGCCAAGGCACGCAATCCGGATATTCCAAAGGCCTTCGGCGCGTTCTTTGGCTCGCTCATGAACGAGGGCGCTCTCACCGTGCGTGAAAAGGAACTCGTCGCCCTGGGGATCGGCCTGGCGGCCCGCTGCGAGCCGTGCATCTATCTGCACGTCCAGAAATGCATCGAGGCCGGCGCGACACCCGAGCAGATCATGGAGGCCGCGGGTGTCGCCGTCATGATGGGCGGCGGACCGATGTACACCTATGTCCCCGCCGTCGCTGCCGCGCTCGACCAACTGACTGCGGCCAAGCCCCACTGAACGTTCCCCTCGTCCACGCCCGAACGCGGGTCCTGCCATCATCGCCGCTGTTGCGCGCGGTCAACTCCGTGGCGGCGTTCTGCCGAACAATGCCACGCTTTCATCGCAACAGAGCGTGACTTTCTCGCTCCATGACAACAACCCCGTTTCCGCCGGGGTTGTCATCGGAGAGATTCAGAGAGAGTGCGATCGAGGAGAGTGATCGACCGCAAGAGATTCAGTGCTGCAATCCGCGTGCATCAGGCCCGACGCCGACGGGTCGCGATCAGGCCGCCCAGACCCAGCAGGGCGACCGCGCCGGGCGCGGGGACCTTGTCAGCGTGCCCGCCGATATCCGGGACGATGAGGCCCGAGATCGCCCCGCCGATGTCCTGCACCACGAAATCGAGTGTGTTGACGCCGGGCAGGAAGCCGCTGGTGGCCCCGAACGGTGTGGGAGCGTTGTATCCGCCGCACGCCCCGATGAAGTTGCCGTTGAGAAAGATCTGACCTGAATCGTCCGCCGCCGACGCCCCGAACAGCACCGCGGTGCTGGGGATGTACCCGGTCAGGTTGAACGTGAGGCGGAAGGTGACGGTCGCGCCGGCGTTGACGTTGCCGTCCGCGTTGTCGTAGATCCAGCGGGCCGATGTCGTATTGGGGAACCACACCCACGGGATGTTGGCCTGCTTGATCACCGTGCCCTGCGGGTTGCTGTTGTACCAGGTGTTGTTGCTCGAAACGACCGAGTAGAAGAGGTCCGAGGCGCCGTCGCCCAGCGTGCCGCCCGAGCCATTCGAGCCGGTCGGGTACAGCCCCGGGATATTGGCCGCTCCCGCAACAGTTGCGAGTGCGATGCTGCTCAGGCCGGCGATCAGGATGGAACGGTTCATGTCTGCTGCTCCTTCGTGTGGTCGTGCGAGTGGGTCGCGTGTTTCTGTGCGTGTGCCGGACGACGTGTCCGCACCGGGAAAGCGACGCCATCCCCTGTGACTCACTCTTTCCAGCGAAAAATGTCAGATGGTTCTCGGGCGGCTCCATGCCACGCCCGGAACATATCGAAGCCCATCGATGTCCCACCAAGTCCCTGCCTATACTCATGTATTGCCGGTGGCCCCGGATCGACTCAGCGTGCAAAGGCACGAGCACGATCCACCAAGGGAGCTTCGCGGCAAGAACGCCGCCCGCACGTCGCGGGATGAGCGTCTGTCGCACGGCCGGCTCTCGCACCTGGCCCCGCAACCGCCACGATGGCGATCGGGACCCAGCACCCACAATCGCGAGGAACGTCCCAAACTACGGCCCGCCGCAGTTCCTGCGTCGGCCGGGAAAGATCACGCTTTGTCTACGTCCGCACCCGCCTCATCTGCCGTCCCCTTCACCAGCCTCAACCTCGCCGATCCCATACTGCGAGCACTTGCCGACGAGGGGTACACCACCCCAACCCCGATCCAGGCCCAGGCCATCCCGCTCGTGCTCGCCGGACGCGACGTGCTCGGTTGCGCCCAGACAGGAACCGGCAAGACCGCCGCGTTCGCGCTCCCCATCATTCATCGCCTGCTCGAATCGCCCGCGCCGATGGCTACCTCGCACATCAAGAAGGCACGCGTCCTCGTCCTCTCCCCCACCCGTGAACTGGCCACACAGATCGCCGACAGTTTCAAGACCTACGGCAAGCACACCCGCCTCTCCGGCGCCGTTATCTTCGGCGGCGTCAGCCAGCGCATGCAGGAGCGCTCGCTCCAGCGCGGCGTTGACATCATCGTCGCCACCCCCGGCCGCCTTATCGACCTCACCGAGCAGGGCCTCATCGACTACAGCGGCATCACGACATTCGTCCTCGATGAGGCCGACCGCATGCTCGACATGGGCTTCATCAACCCCATCCGCCAGATCGCCGGGCACATCAAGAACGAGCGCCAGACGCTCCTCTTCAGCGCCACCATGCCCCGTGAGATCGAGAAACTCGCCGCGAGTCTGCTGCGAAATCCGACCCGCGTCTCGGTGACGCCGGTCGCATCGGCCGCCCCCATGATCGAACAGACCGTCTACTACATCGGACAGTTCCAGAAGCAGTCCCTGCTTGAAAACCTCGTCGCCGACAAAGACGTACGCCGCGCCGTCGTCTTCACACGCACCAAGCACGGCGCTGACCGCGTCTGCAAGAAACTCGAAATCGCCGGAATATCCGCCATCGCGATCCACGGCAATAAAAACCAGAGCCAGCGACAGCGCAGCCTCGATAGTTTCCGCACCGGACGCCACCGCATCCTGGTCGCGACCGACGTTGCCGCCCGCGGCCTGGACGTCGATGGAATCACCCACGTCTTCAACTTCGACCTGCCCATGGAGCCCGAGGCCTATGTCCACCGCATCGGACGTACAGGCCGCGCAGGCGCCACGGGTATCGCCGTCGCTTTCTGCGATCCCGCCGAACGCCGACTGCTGCGCGCCATCGAACGCACCACCGGCAAGCCCATCAAGACCAGCGAGTTCCCCGCCAACTTCGCGCCGGCCGGCGATTCACGCTTCGAGCACCCCAACGCCACCGACCGCGACATGCTCCGCGAGATGAACCTCGATTATCGACGCGATTCGCAAGGCTCGCGTGACACGCGCGATCGCCGTCCTTCCAAGCCGCACCACACAGCCAGACCTTCTCACGCCCCCGCCCGCACCGCACATGATCGCGTCCCGGCACATTCCACACCGTCCGCGCACAGCCATCGCCCCGCCAAGCCACACCATCCTCACGCTGCGCCGCACAAATCCAAGGCAAGCAACCATCACGCAAGCAGCAAGCCCCACGCGACCAATCCCGCGTCGGTTGAGGCCGAATCACACGCACCGTTCCCCTTGGAGCCGCGCCCTTCACAGCCGTCAGCATCCAAGACGTTCAAGAACTTCCGCGGTAAAAACATGAACAAGCCGGGGCCGCAGCAGCCCAAGCCCCGCCGAGATGATCGCGACGACTGGTTCTGATCGAGCACCCCGATTCACTCCAGCGCCCCGGGCATTCGCTCGGGGCTTTTCATTTGCATCCTCATGCATGAAGCACATGGCTCGACTTGCGATCCAGTCGCAACGCCTTCCCGCGACCCGGTCTCATGTGCATCAATGAACCGATTCTCTCGCGCTTTCCCCGATAGATGCGAAAACAATCCTCACATTCGCGGAATCAACGCTCGGCGGCGATGTTCTTCCGTGCAGAACCAGGAGGTGCGAATTGTCCAACGCGCTCATCAAACGTGAATCCACCCAGCAACGCATCTGGGATTTGCCCATCAGGCTCTGGCATTGGATTCTCACCGGGTCGCTGATCGCCGCCAGCGTCATCTCACTCGCGTTCGGTGAGCACAGTTCGCTCTTCCCCTACCACTCGATGCTCGGCCTGGTCATGGGACTCATGGTCGTGCTCCGCATCTTCTGGGGTGTGATCGGCACACGCCACGCGCGTTTCGCCTCGCTGGCCTTCGGCCCGGGCGCCCTGCTCTCCTATCTTCGCGGCGCTGCATTCGGCGGCGCACCACGCTTCGCAGGTCACAACCCAGGCGCCGCCTACGCCACCATCGCCATGCTCATCCTCATCCTCGTCATCTGCGGCACCGGCATCGCCCTCTCCCAGGGCAACGAGGGCATCAAGGAACTCCACGAGATAAGCGTGTATGCGCTCCTCGCCGTCGCCGGCGCACACATCCTCGGCGTGATCGCCCACACCGTCCGACATCACGAGCCCATCGCCCTCTCCATGATCCACGGCAAGAAGATCGCCGAGCCCGATCAGGCGATCACGTCCTCGCGCCCAGTGCCCGCACTCGTGTTCCTTCTGCTGGTCGGTGGCTGGGCCTTCATGCTCGCCCGCGACTACGACCCCGCCACCCAGAGCACCTCGATCCCGTTCACTTCATTCAAGCTCCAACTCGGCGAAGCCGAGGGCCAAGAGGAAGGCGAAGGAAACCACGGCGAGGCCGCCCAGCAATCCGGAGAGCGTGGATCGTCCGGACAGAATTCGCACGAAGATCGCGAAGATGACGATGATTGAACTTCATGAAGTCTGAACAATCGCGCCTCCCGCGTGCGAAGGCCGTATGCAATCCACTCGCACGCCGTTCGCATCCCGCTCCCGCCCCGTCCGCCGTGCCTCTCCCCACTTCCCCGCGACTATCCTGCAGCGGCATGAGTTCGCCTTCGTTTCCGTCTCCGCCCTCCTCTGATGCGTTGCTCCGCGACCTCAACCGTGGCATCGTCGACGCGGATCTTCGCACACTTCTCACCCGCGTTGAAACGCTTCGCCACGCCTGCGCCACGATGGAGCAGGAACATACTGCAACATTCGATCTGCTCGATGACGACCGGCGACGCAGCGCCCGCAACCTCGTCCACTACCTCGCGCTTCGCAGCAATGACCTGCGCGACCTCCAGCACGCTCTGGCCCAACTCGGCCTGTCGTCGCTGGGACGCAACGAATCGCACGTACTTGCGAATCTCTCCGCCGTCGCTTCCGCGCTCGCGTCGCTCGACGGCATGGAGCCCACCCGCTTTGAAGCCACCGAGGTCAGCGCCTCCCACGGGCGTTCGCTGCTCGCCTCGCGTGCCGAATCGCTGCTGGGCCCCGCGCCCGAGGGACGCTCCGTTCGCATTATGGTGACACTCCCTTCGGAAGCCGCCTATGACGAGGTGCTCGTCGAATCGCTGCTGGCCGCGGGCATGACCGTCGCACGCATCAACACCGCCCACGACGCGCCCGAAGATTGGGAGAGCATGGCGGGACTGGTCCGCAACGTTGCGGGCCGACTCGGAATGCACTGCCGTGTCTTGATCGATCTCGCCGGACCGAAACTCCGCACCGGCGCAATCGAGCCCGGGCCCGAAGTGATGCGCCTCCGCCCACGCCGCGACGTGCTGGGTCGCGTGACGACACCCGCCAGGGCGGTCCTTCTTCCCACCGGCGTGGCACACGCGTCGAGCGACACAACACCCGCGATACCCGTCCCCACCGATTTCCTCAAGGACGCCTGCGTCGGCGACATCGTTGAACTCTACGATGCGCGCGAGCGACGCCGTCGCCTGCTGATCGCCGAGCGTCGCGCCGACGGCTCGTGTATCGCGACATGCGATCGCACCGTGTACCTCGCCTCCGGCGCACGCCTCGAACTGATGCATCGCAGGCAATCAGTCGCACGCGGCCGCGCGGGACGACTCCCCGCCCTTCCGCAGACAATCCTCGCGCGCCCGGGCGATCGTCTGCTGCTCTCGCGTCATCCGGGCGTCGGGCGCCCCGCCGGGCGAACATCTCCCGCCATCATCACCACCACGCTCCCCGAGGCATTCGAGCACGCCAAGCCCGGCGAAACCGTCTGGTTCGACGACGGCAAGGTCGGCGCCGTGATCCGCGCCGTCGGCGCCGATTCGATCGACCTTGAAGTAACCAACGCGCTAGCCGAAGGCTCGCGCATCGCCGCAGATAAAGGCGTCAATCTCCCCGACACCGACGTGCGTGTCGCCGGCCTCACCGCCGATGACATCACGATCCTTCCGGTCGTCGCCCGCTGCGCCGATATGGTCGGCATGTCGTTCGTCCAATCCAGCGCCGACGTCTCCGATCTTCGCTCGCGTCTGGCCGAACTGGGTGGCGAGCGCATCGGCACCGTGCTGAAGATCGAGACCCGCCGCGCCTTCGAAAACCTCCCCTCGCTCCTCCTGGCCGCGCTCCAGGGCCCGTGCGCCGGCGTGATGATCGCCCGCGGCGACCTGGCCGTCGAATGTGGTTTCGAGCGTCTCGCCGAAGTCCAGGAGGAGATCCTCTGGCTCTGCGAGGCGGCCCACGTCCCCGTCATCTGGGCGACGCAGGTGCTCGAATCCCTCGCCAAGACCGGCCGCGTCTCGCGCGCCGAGGTCACTGACGCCGCCATGTCCGAACGCGCCGAGTGCGTCATGCTCAACAAGGGTCCCTATATCGCCGATGCCGTCCGTTTCCTCGACGGCGTACTCCGCCGCATGTCGGCCCACCAGGACAAGAAACGCCCGATGCTCCGCGCCCTCAATGTCGCACGCCGATTCGTAGACCCCGTGGGGAAATAGCCCGACATCGCGCGACCTCATCGACTCCGCTCGATCGCTTGCTTCTGCTAGACTGCCCCCGCCTCGCAGAGCGGCCCATCGCCTCGCGGGCACGGGAGCCCGCGTCGCATGTCTCAGCCGGAAGCATCGCACCCATCGCCAACCTTCATAGCGCCCCACCCCTCCGCCTTCGCCGCTCTCATCATCCCCTTCGGCGCCATGAGCGGATTCGTCAGCGTCTCGATGGCGTTTCTGTGCACGCAGAACGGCCTATCCGTCGAGGACGGCGCTCTCCTCGTTGCCTCGGGCATGTTCCCCCATGTCTGGAAGTTCCTTTGGGCCCCCATCGCCGACACGACGCTCTCGCGAAAACGCTGGTACCTCATCTCCGTTGTGCTCTGCGCGCTGGGCATTACCTCCATGAGCGCCATCCCGCTCAGCAAGGACAACCTGCTCACGCTCCAGATTGTCATCTTCGTCGCCAATCTCGCTTCAACATTCCTCGGCATGAGCGTTGAGGGCATCATGGCCCACGCCACTCCGCCCGATCGGCGCGGACGCGTTGGAGGCTGGTTCCAAGCGGGTAATCTCGGAGGCAACGGCCTTGGCGGCGGCGCGGGCCTCTGGCTCGCCACCCACCTCGATCAGCATTGGATGGCCGGCGCGATCCTAGGAATCGCGTTCCTCGTCGGCAGCCTCGCCCTGCTCTGTGTGCCCGAGGTCGCGGCGGAATCGCGCACCGAGTCACTCCCGCGTGCGATGTTCGCCGTCCTCGTCGATCTCTGGCAGGTCATCAAGACCCGCGCCGGGCTCCTCTGCGCCACGCTCTGCCTCCTCCCCATCAACACCGGCGCCGCGACAAGCGTCCTCTCTCAGGCCGAGGTCGCCGGCAAGTGGGGCGCGGGAGAAGACACCGTCGCGCTCGTCAGCGGCACGCTCAACGGCGTGATTTCCGGCATCGGCTGCATCGTCGCTGGCGAGGTCTGCACACGCATCAATTCCCGTAAGGTATACGCCGGCGTGGCGCTCATCATGGCCGCCGTCTCCGCCGGTATGGCCCTATCGCCGTTCACCAAGGCCAACTACGTCACTTTCTCGCTCATCTACGCCTTCGTCGTCGGCATGTCATACACCGCTTTCACCGGCTTCGTCCTCGATGCCATCGGCAAGGGCGCCGCCGCCACGAAGTACAACGTCTTCGCCAGTCTGTCGAACACGCCCATCATGTATATGGGGCTCGTGCTCGCATGGGCACAGACCAAGGGCGGCGAGAAAAACATGCTCTTCACCGATGCCGGCGCCGGCCTCGTGGGCTTGATCGTCCTCGGCATCGCCGCGGCCGTCCTCGCGCCGCGATCACATACTCCCACGTCGCACGCGTGATGGTGTCCGCGTACTCAGCGAGATTACACTCGCCGCGCCACCACCTGCACCACATCCGCCGTGCCGCTGTGGAACGCGCCTTCCTTCACATCGCGCACCAGCGCCGCCCGGTGCTCGATCTTCAGGCCGCTCAGTTCTCCAAGGATTGTCTCGAGCGACGCGAGTAGCGCCGGTTCTTTCGGCCCGCCGGTATTCCGCGAAATCTGCTCCGGCCCATACGCCTCGAGAATGAACACCCCGCCGGGCTTCAGCCACTCAACCACACGCCGATGCACCAGCGCCCGCAGGTCCGAAGGCAGGTGCACAAAGATCGAACTCACCACGTCAAACGCCGCGGGCTCGCCCACATACTCGCGAAGGTCCGCCGCCAGCGTCCGCAGGTGCAGCCCACGCTTCCGCGCCATCTCCTGCGCCTTCCGCATCCCCACATCACTCTGATCCACGGCTAGGACATCCAGCCCACGCGCCGCCCAGAACAATGCGTTCCGTCCTTCGCCCGCACCAATGTCCAGCGCCCGCCCATGCAACACGCACCGATCGGCCATGCCTACGAGAAACTCATTGGCGGCCTCGCCATACACCAGTTCTTGGCTGCCGTACCGCTCATTCCAGAATGACTGGGTCATGTGTTCAGCATAGTCGGTCTTCGCTGGATCATACAGCGGTCGAATAAGTCCGTAATGCCAATCGCAATCCGCACGCTCCGGCACACACCCTTCCGTTGTTGGTCGAGCCACGCCCGCACGAATCCGCACTTGTTTGTACACTCCTCACCTCATGCATCCAACGGCCATCGGCCCATACAAAATCGAGCGTGAACTCGGGCGCGGCGGCATGGGCGAGGTCTATCTCGCACACGACTCGCGCCTCGACCGCCACATCGCCATCAAGGCTCTCCCCGTCCACCTCTCTCAGGAGCCCGAACGCCTCGCCCGCTTCCAGCGCGAGGCCAAGGTCCTCGCCTCGCTCAACCACCCCAACATCGGCGCGATCTTCGGCCTGGAAGAATCCGCATCGCGTCAATATCTCATCCTTGAGTTCATCGACGGTGAGACCCTTGCCGACCGCCTTGTCAACGGCCCGGTCCCCGTCGACGAGTCACTCACCCTCGCCAAGCAGATCGCCGAGGCACTCGAAGCCGCCCACGAAAAAGGCGTTGTCCACCGGGACCTGAAGCCCAGCAATGTGATGGTGAACGAGAGCGGTCAGGTCAAGGTGCTCGACTTCGGGCTGGCACGCACCGCCGATGGTTCGCCCACCTCCACGGGTCTTGCGCCCAGCCCAGACTCGCCCACCATGCCCGTCAATTCTCCCACCATCCCCGGCGCCATCATGGGTACCGCCGGCTACATGTCTCCCGAGCAGGCACGCGGCAAGCCCGTCGACAAGCGGTCCGACATATTTTCCTTCGGTTGTGTGCTCTACGAAATGCTCACCGGCTCAGGGCCGTTCCCGGGCGAAACGGTGACAGATTCTCTCGGCGCGATCTTGCATCGCGAGCCGGATTGGAACCTCCTTCCCCCGCGAACTCCGAATCGCGTGCGTGAATTGCTCCGCAGTTGCCTCACCAAGGACCGCCGGAACCGCCTGCACGACATGGGCGACGCCCGCCTCGAACTCGATCGCGCCATCAGCGGACAGGAGTGGGCGAGCGCCGCCATCGTCCATCGCACGACGCGCGTGACACCGCTGCGTGTGGGTGGGGCCGCAGCCGCGGGAGCCGCGTTGCTCGGCGCCGGATGGCTCGTAGGCCGCTCGCTCCATCGCGCCGACCCACCGGCCCCGGCTCAGATCTTCCACGTCTCGACCGCGGTTCCCACCAAGCCGGAGTTCAACACCGTTGTCGGCATCGCCCCCGATGCGCGATTCGTCGTTTACAAAGCATGGCCCCAGTTGGACGCCGACAGCACCAAGCCCCCGGGCATTCTGGTTGTCCGCCGTCTGGATCGCGATGAAACCAAGCTGATCGATGGCACCGAAGGCGTCATCAACGCCGCCCTCTCGCCCGATGCCCGCTGGCTCGCCTTCGCCGCCAGCAAAGATCAATCGCAGACCAAGATCACACTGAAGAAGATCTCGCTCGACAACGGACGACCGGCGGGAACGCCCGAGACGCTCTGCGACCTGCCCGGCGGCGGTGATTACACGCTCTGCTGGTCCTCCGATCGAGAGATCGTCCTTGCCGCGGGGTGGCAGCAGACCATCGTTGCGGTCTCCGCGTCGGGTGGAGAGCCTCGCGTTGTGTTGAAAGAAGAGCAATCAAAGGGGATCGACGTCTGGGGCGAATTGCGACCTCTGGTACCCGGAAGATCGATCCTCGCAAGCCGATGGGCCATCGTCGGCCAGACCAGCAAGGAGCGCGTCGAAGTCGTCGATCTCGTCTCGGGCACGCGGACGCCGCTGCTCGCGAGCGCCGGCGGCGCGCAACTCGTCCCCGGCGGCTCCATCATCGCGCGCCGAAACCAGAACACCCTCATCGCCGCCCGCATCGACATGAACACGCTCCAGATCGTCGGCGAGCCCGTCACGGTCTGGACCGGCGGCAGCATGGCCAACTCTTTCTACGTCTCCGATAGCGGAACCCTGGCGATGATCGCCTCGCCGACCGACCTCTCCGGGCGTCGCCTCGCCCTGCTTGACGCGCAGGGGCAGCCCCAGCCCGTCGCCGTGCCGCCGCGTGCGTACAGCGCCATCAATGTCTCGCCCGACGGCGGTCGTGTTGTCACCAACCTGGAATCACCAGACCTGGCTGGCCTCCCGTCCGAACTCGGGATCCAAGACTTCTCCCGCTCCACCTTCCGCAAGATCTCCACCCAGGGACCATCGTTTGAATTTCACTGGAGCAACGACGGCCAGCGAATCGTCTACACCTCGGTCGCCTCGGATGGCTTCTCGATCTGGCAGCGACGCGCGGATGGATCCGGCGAAGCCGAAAAGGTGTACGCAAGTCCGAACGCCCAAGAGATCGCAATGCCCTCGGCGTGGTCGCCCGACGGAAAAATCCTTGCGATCGTGCAGACGGGGCTGACCAGCGCCGCGGGAGACGTGCTGATGTTGGAACAGGAGGCGGGGAGCCCGACGTGGAGGGCTACTCCCTATCTGAACTCACCGAGCGACGAGCACGCCCTGCGCTTCTCGCCTGACGGCAAGTGGGTGATCTTCTGCTCGGTCGAATCGGGCCGACACGAGCTTTACGCTCAACCATTCAGCGGCGCCGAATCCGGAGCAAAGGACGCCACCAGCGGACGCGTGCAGATCTCTTCGACCGGGCACAACGGCGCGTGCTGGTGGAGCCCGGACAACAAGGAAATCCGCTATATCGACGGCGATCAGCAGGTCATGAGCGTCGAGGTGCATACCGAGCCCACGTTCTCCGCCTCGCCACCAAAGAAGCTCTACGGCCTGAAGGATCTCAAATCCCGCAACTTCTCATGGACCCCCGATGGTCGCCTGATGGTCATCTTGCCCGGCGAAAACGAGCAAGTGACCAAGATCGATCTGGTCGTCAACTTCACGGAAGAAGTCCGCAACAAACTCCCGCTTCCCAAGTAGGGCCCGACCCTGCCAGCGCCCGTTCCTGCGTCTCGCGGGCGCCCTCGTCAACGGCCGCGCGCAACGACACCTATCGTCGCTATTCGTGCTTGAGCACCGTCGACCGCTTCCATTCACCCTTCTTCTTGGCCGCCGCCATGGCCGTCGCGGCGTCGGGGTGATCCGTCGAGAGATACATCAGCGTCGTCTGCCCGATCCTGATCCGATCGCCGTCTGCGAGCGCGACGTCCATCACGATCTGGCGATCGTTGACGAACACACCGTTGCCGCTGCGATAGTCGCCCGCGACGTGCCGACCGTGCGTCTCGTCCACGCGGACCTGCAGGTGCTTCCGCGACACAAGCGGATCGAGCACCTGAAACGTACACGTGTCGTCCCGCCCGATCGATACCAGCGGCAGCGTCAGCGGAAAGTGCCCCCCCTGGCCCTGCCCCTCCACGATCACCAGCGATGCCATGCGATGGTCCTCCGCCCGCCAGTCTATCAGCAAACCCATACCTGATGAGGCCCGCCGGCACGCGCGGTAGACTCCCGGAATCGGAGGCCGCCATGCCCATCCACGCCGACATTCTCGCGTACAACGCCGCCCAGTCGCCCGGCGATCAACGCATCTGCGACACACTCGCAAAGGTGATCGACCGCCACCTCAAGGGCGCGGAATGCAAGATCTGGCACCGCCACCCCGTGTGGTTCTTGGACGGCAACCCCATCGTCGGCTACAGCAAACTGAAAGTCGCCGTCCGCCTGCTCTTCTGGGGCGGCCAGTCATTCGACGAGCCCGGCCTGTCGCCCGAGGGGAGTTTCAAGGCCGCCGAAGCCCGGTACACCGCCGCGAGCCAGATCGCGGCCAAGGACCTCAAACGCTGGCTCGAAAAGTCGATCGAAATCCAGTGGGACTACAAGAACATCGTGAAGCGGAAGGGGAAACTGGTGAGGGTGAAGTAGCACAATCGTCAGGCGCAGAGCCTCCGGCTTTGCCAGCGAGCCACCCTCCAAGATTGCGCTAGCGGGTACTATTTCACGCGGCCAAATGCAAGTGCCACAAGATATAATATGCCGAACACAGCGATAAGTGTCGCTATGCCGCCAATGATCATGAATACGAACTGTCTACTAAGATTCACATACTTCGCCGCACTGCGGGAGCTGATCTTTCCGAGAAATACGCCCCCATTGCCGTCCCAGTCCTTGACCAAGTACAATCCGAGAGGTATCAACGGGATAAACAAGACGCAGAAGTGCTTTCTCACGACGCCATGCCCGGGAAGTCCAGGAATACCCGTGTACCCTCCTGTTGAAGTTCCTGTGCCGTTGATTCTCCATCCGGCACTGAAGTCAGGTGGGATCTCGGTCAACTCCTTCGCAAGTTGCGCTACGTCAACCGGGGTTGCAGGGTGGTTTAGCGACCCGGAGATTGCGTTTGCAGCCACGCGACCACTATGGGCAAGCCTCCGAGCAAGAGTCTGGGTAGCAAGCGGGAGCCCGCAGTTTGGACACGATTTCGCCTTATCAGAAATTGATCTCCCGCATTCTGGACATGCAAATAGGGGCATTAGCGATCCTCCGGCGAGAGAGTGGAAGAGCCACGGCGTTCCCTAACTGCGAGGAGGGTACATGATACCAAATCGGGCTGCGGTACGTCGTGTCAAAATCTCAGATGGCCAGCGCACCGCACGCCTCGACGAGAGTAGTTTGCTGCGGCAATATCCTCAATTGTCGCATCTGCTCTTACGCCCACCAAGCAAGCTGACACGGGCTGCCTTGCCAAAGCCCCCAAACGTGCCCCAAATCGGGGTGGGCGGATTCGAACCGCCGACCTTTTGACCCCCAGTCAAACGCGCTAACCAAGCTGCGCTACACCCCGTGCGGCCGGATGTCTCCCCGGCCAGAAAGGGACAGTAGGCCCCGCCTCC
>JADLFE010000044.1 GCA_020845755.1 Phycisphaerales bacterium | reverse complement strand
TGGAGTCGATCAACAAGACACGCTCGCTCTCCAACCCCAAGCTCCTGGTGAGCAACAACGAGCAGGCCGTCTTCTCCAGCGTCTTGCAGCAGCCGATCACGCAGCAGACGCGGACGGGGAGCAACGACACCACCTTCAGCTACGGCGGGAGCGAGAGCGCGGGCACGACGATCTCGGTGAGGCCTCAGATAGCTCGGGGCGATCACCTGGTGCTGGAGTACACGATCAAGCTCTCGAGCTTCGTGGGGTCGAGCTCGGCGGCGGGGCTCCCCCCGCCCAAGCAGGAGAACAGCGTCGACAGCGTGGCGACGATCCCGGACGGGCATGTCGTCGCGGTGGGCGGGCTGGAGCTGGTGACGAGCACCGAGGGCGAGTCGCGCGTGCCCCTGATCGGCGAGGTGCCCCTGATCGGCGAACTGTTCAAGTCGCGGAACAACGGGAGCGGCAAGACGCGGTTCTACGTGTTCATCAAGGCGACGGTGCTGCGGAGCACGGACTTCGAGGACCTGAAGTACCTGAGCGACCAAACCGCGTCGGCCATGCACGTGGACGACGGGTTCCCCGAGGTGAAGGCGCGGGTGATCCGGTGAGTCAGGGCGGCGCCATCTCGGAGGCACACGTGGCCGAGGTGAAGCCGCTCGGAGCGGAGGCGGCGTCGGGAGAAAGAGTTTCGCCGATCGGCGAGATACGAACAGGTGATGCAGAGCAGGGCGCGATGCTCGCTTCGCCGGTGACTTGCGTGAGCGACACACCCTCACGCGAGTTCCTGCGGCTCATCCCGTACGACTTCGCACGCCGGCACTTGGTGCTGGGGCTCGAAGGCTCCGCGGTTGGCCCGGCCCGCCTGGCCGTCGGTTCGACCACCAGCCCCGTCGCGGTCTTCAACGTGGGTGTGGCGATGAAGCGAGCCTGCGCGAGCGAGCCATTCGACGATGTGGCGCTGGCCGAAGCGATCGATCGGGCGTACGCCGGCGCGGGCGAGGAACAGGAAGAGGAACGCGCGCAAGACAAAGCCGGGCTCGGCCCCGATGGGCCGACGCCATCAACCCCCATCCTTGCGGACGATGCGAGTGTCATCACGGGCGGGATTGGAACTGGACCGGGCCCGGGCCTGGGCTTCGGTATGGACTCATCGCTCTGGTCCACCCAGCTCGATGTTGAACTCACTCGTTCTCTCGACGAGTCCCGCCGCGATGCCGACCTGCTGGATACCTCGGGCAAGGCGGCGGTCGTCCGCCTGGTTGACCTGGTCCTCTTCGAGGCGATCCGGCGCGGCGCCAGCGATGTCCACATCCAGCCGATCCAGGGGCGCGTGCTGGTCCGCTATCGCATGGACGGCGTGCTGCACACGGTGCGCGAGCTGGCCGCGGGCTCGTCTTTGTCGCTGGCGATCATCACGAGGATCAAGGTGATCGCGCGGCTGGATGTCGCCGAGCGGCGCGCCCCGCAGGACGGTCGGGCGGCCGTAACGCTCGGCACCACCGGCCGACGCGTTGACCTCCGCGTCAGCACCCTCCCCTCGACCTACGGCGAGCGAGTGGTGATCCGCCTGCTCGACCCCGAGCGTTCGGCGCGCACGCTCTCGTTCGCGGCGCTCGGCATGCCGCCGGAGCTGGAGCGGCGCTACCTGCAAATCGCGTCGCGCGCCAGCGGCACGCTCCTGTCGACCGGCCCGACCGGGAGCGGCAAGACCACCACGCTGTACACCACGCTCTCGTGGATCAGCGCCAGTAACGCGGCCGCCACCACCCGCGGCTGCGAGCTGAACATCCTCACCATCGAGGACCCCGTCGAGTACGACCTCTCGACCGCGGGGCTCTCGGTGAGCCAGACGCAGGTCGATCCCAAGAAGGGCGTGACCTTCGCCGCGGGGCTGCGTCACATCCTGCGCCAGGACCCCGACGTGATCATGGTGGGCGAGGTGCGCGACCAGGAGACGGCCCGGATCGCGGTGCAGGCGAGCCTGACCGGGCACCTGGTGCTGTCGACGCTGCACACCAACGACGCCGCCAGCGCGGTGGCGCGACTGATCGACCTGGGAGTGGAGCCGTTCCTGGTCGCCTCGTCGCTGTCGGGGGTGCTGGCGCAGCGATTGGTGCGGACGCTGCACCAGCCTTGCAAAGGAGCTGGCTGCGCCGAGTGCCTGCACTCGGGGTTCCGCGGACGGACGGGCGTGTTCGAATTGCTCGCCGTCGACCCGGGCATCCGTGCCCTGATCGAATCGCGCCGGTCCTCGCCCGAGATCAAGGCGCTGGCGGTGTCGCGCGGCATGACGACGCTGGCGCAGGCCGGTCAGGAGCTGATCGCGCGGGGCGTGACGACCAGGGCCGAGGTCACGCGCGTGATCGAGACGGTGGACGAAGAGGACGTGGCGAGCCTGCGTCCGGAGGCACGGGCATGAGCACATGCAAGCCAACACGGGACCCCTTGGCGCACCAGGTCGCAAGGACCCGGGGCGTGCTGTGGGTGTGCGTGCTGGTGGTCCTGGCCGCGATGAGTGTGCGCTGGTGGCCGATCGAAGCAGAGAGGACACCGCCGGGCTCGGTGGCCAAGGAAGCAGAGGCGCTGCCTGATGCGGGCGAGGCCGATCCGGTGACGCACTCATCACACCTCGACCTTGCCGCGTTTGACCGCGCGATGTGGCTGGTTCCTGCCGCGCCCGAGCCTGCGAAGGTTGCGGTCGAGAAGCCCGCGCCGCCCCCGCCGGCGTTGACACTTCAGTTGCTCGGGCTCGTGAACGAAAACGGAACGGCAAAGGCCATCCTGTACGACTCCGCGTCAGATCGCGTGCGAGTCGTGGCCGTGGGCGACTCCATCGGCGACCGCAAGGTGGAACGCATCGACGCGCAGGGCGTCGCGATCCGCGACGGCGCGGGCGTGCGGACGCTCGCGCTGAAGGGTGGAGCCGGGGGCGGGGTTGGCGCTGGGGGTGGGCCGTGACATCCGTGACACCCGCGCCATCGCCCATCCTGACCTGGCCCGCCGAGCGCTTCTATTGGGCCACGCTCCCGCCCGGGATCATCCGGCGCGACGGCGTGCTCCCGCCCGGCGCGCTCGAACTGGTCCGCGATCAGGTCCCAGTTCCCTTAGAGCAACTCCACGCGGTGGTGGGCATGACCACCCGTTGGACGGGAGAGGCAACCGGAGGCGGCGGCGGACACAATCACGCCCTCGTGTGCATGATCGAACGCGAAGCGCTGCAATCGCTCGATCCCGGCGCGCTGATGCTCACGCCCGAGGCGATCCCGGCGTGCGTCTTACCGCAGGCAATGGACGAGCCCAATCCTCCGCGGCTGAACTTGCTGACCGGCGAGTTCGAGCCGCCGGCCATCCGCTCGCACCGCCGCCGGCGGACCGCGATCGTGCTGGGCGCGATCGCGATCTCGTGCGTGGCCGTCGCGCTTGATCTCTCGCGCCGGGCCGAGCAGCTTTGGCGAATCGCTCGCGACGACACCGCCGCCGCCCGGGCCTTGCTCGCGCAGACGTCCGGCTCGGGCGTGCCGGACGCGATCGCGCTGGAGCGCGAGCTTGAGCAACTGCGGGCGATCGCTTCGCCGGCGGGTCATGCAACTTCGTTCGACGCGCCGCGGGCCTTGGCCGAGATTGTCGGGGCCTGGCCGAGTCTTTCTGGGCCCGGCAAGCCCGGGCCGGGCGAATCCGGGGCGGGCAATACGGGCCCGGGTGTGGAAGGGGCGCTCCCGCAGTCCCTGAGCGTGCGGCCCGACGCATCGACGCTCACGGTGCGCACGCCGGGCGCTCCCGCGGCGTTCCTGGCCGCGTGGAAGACCCCCGCGGGCTGGACGAGCGCCGAGCCGCGTGTCCAGTCGGGCGTGCAGTCGAATGCCCAAGGCGGAGCCGAGGGTGGGCTCGTGACGCTTGAACTGAGGCAGGTCACGCCGAGCGATACGAAGGGTGGTGGGCGATGAAAGCGGCGGCCCGAGGCACGTCACTTCCGATCGTGTTGCTGTCCGTGGTTACCCTCGCCGGCATGGCCGCCCTGTTCCGGTCCGCCTCCGGCTACCTCGCCGCGCGGCGCGAGCGAGTGTCCGCCTCCGAGACACTCGTGCTCCGCCGCGCCCAGGCGGACGAGCTCGTGCTGCTCCGGCGCGCCACCGCCACGCTCCCGCGCTCCAGCGGCGACTTGGCCTCGCGCATGACCGCCGTCCTGGCCTCCTGCGGCCTGCCTTCACAGTCGCTCGGTTCGGTGCTGCCCGAGCCGCCCGTCGAACTGCCGAGCGCCGGCGGCGTGCATCGCACCCGGCAGGTGGCGCGCGTGTCCCTGGAAAGGCTCACGCTCCCGGCGCTCGGGCGCATCCTCGACACGTGGCGATCGGCCGAGCCCGCGTGGGCGATCACCGCGATTGATCTCTCGGCCGCGCCTGTGACCAAAGCACTCGCGCCGGGCGAGGATCGACAGCTCCGCCTTCGCGCGACGCTCACGCTCGAGGCGGTCTTCAGCGACGCGATCGCAAACCCATCCACGCAGGCCAACCTCATCGGAGGCGGGACATGACCAAGCAAGCCTTCACCACCAGCACGGCACTCGCTGTCATGCATAGCTTCCTGCTCGTCGGAATACTGGCCGTACTGCTCACGGGCTGCGCATCCACCCGCACGACATCCCCGTACTCAGGGCAATCCGCCGAGGCACGCGACTCATCCCGCGCCGAATCGCTGAACCAAGAGGCCGCCGGCATCATCGAAAAGGACCCCGCGGGGGCCGAGCGATTGCTCCGCGAGGCCCTTGCCGCCGATCTCTACCACGGCGCCGCGCACAACAACCTCGGCACGCTGCTGCTGCGGCAGGGCAAGCTCTACGATGCCGCGGCCGAGTTCGAGTGGGCCCGCAAACTCCTGCCCGGGCACCCCGACCCGCGCCACAATCTCGCGCTCACGTTTGAACTCGCCGGGCGCTACGACGATGCCCTGGCGACCTACGCCGCGGCCCTCGACGTCTACCCCGAGCACCTCCCCACCATCCAGGCCATGGTCCGCCTGCAGGTCCGCGCCAGCAAGACCAACGAACGCACCGCCACCATGCTCGACGCCGTGGCGATGCGGGGAGAGACCAGAGAGTGGAGAGAATGGGCGAGAATGCAACGCGCGAAGCATCCTGGTCAAGGGCGATAAGCTCCGATTCGCACTTCACGACCACCTCAGAAAGACGACTTCATTCGTTACAGTTGTTCGCAGTCGTTGTCGCCGGAACTCCACGTGAGTCGCATGGAGAGCCTCATGTGCGCCCAGATCGCCGGCTGTGCCGTCACCGTGCACGTCCCCCAAAGAAGAGCCGAAGGAATAGGATCAATTGGAAGTACCAGCACCTTGGACTAAGATGCACATTGTTTGGAGTTCAGTCGGCGGCCGACGGGCGTTCCGTCGGCCGTCGGCTTTTTGCCTATGGCCCTTGTACCACACGCGTGCGCATCCCATCTGGAGCACCGCCGGCGTGACGCTGATTTGGACCAACGATTTGGGAGGTTGACGGCCATCCCGTGGGTGCCGGATGCCGATCTCACACGCAGATCTCACATCACACGGAGAGGGCATAGGGAATGCGTGATGCGGGGGCGGAGTCGACACGGGTGATGGTGGCGAGGACCCCCGCAAGCACTTGAGCCGAACCCTGCCGAGCGATTATGAAACTGCCGCGAGCGGCCAGAACTGACAAATCACAGGTCAGGTGACCGAGCAAGAGCTCGGTCGTCCCGTGCCTCGACCTACGACACGCCGGCGCACCAGCCCCAAGCAGCTCACCGTCACCTGCGGGGTGGAAATCCTCCTTCAAGACGCACCATGCCGCTGTCAAGAGGTGGGTCAACAATACGGCGTTCGAACCGAGTAGCCCGGTACCCTGCAATTTGCCTACATACGGACTGCCGAATCCGGTAGTATGCATGGGGAGGCGCATGCGTGGCTGATGCGGCTGGTGACATTACGGTGCTGCTCCAGGATGTCCGGGCGAATAGGCCGGGCGCACGTGATCAATTGGTATCAATGGTCTACCGAGAGCTGCACCGCATCGCGTGCAGCCGAATCGGACCCTCTGATCGGCGTCTGGCCGATCCAACTACACTGGTAAGCGAAACGTATCTTCGACTCTTCAAGGACGATGAGCGGACGTGGGAGAACCGGCTCCACTTCTTCTTCGTCGCGGCCCGAGTGATGCGTGACATACTTGTCGAGCGGGCACGCCGAAAGAACACGCAGAAGCGCGGCGGCAAGGTCCCGCATCTTGAACTGCGCGAGGATTCGGTATCGGCCGATTGCGATGCCGCCGAGTTTCTTGCGCTCCACGACGCGATCGATGCCCTTGAGCACGCCCACCCAACCGCGGCCAACGTAGTCATGCTTCGGTTCTTTGCGGGTTTGAACCGAGCGCAGACGGCCGAACTTCTGCAGATCTCAGAGAGCGCCGTCTGGCGGGAGTGGATGTTTGCCAGGGCGTGGCTTCTGTCACGGATTGGGGCGTCCGATCCATTCCAGAAAGATCCCAGTTTGGATGGAGAATCCTGAGCGCCAGAGCAGCGTTTGGCGGCTTGGTGATTGGAGCCTCGATCCATCAACAGCGCGCATGACCCTCGACCCTGACCAAATCCACCGCATCTTTTGCGAGGCCATCGAACTTCCACGTGAGCTGTGGGGCGGATTTCTCGATCAGCGGTGCCCTGACTCCGAAACCCGCGCGCGGGTGTTGTCGCTCCTGGACGTCGCATCCTCCGCCGGCGATTTCCTTGAGAAGCCCGCGGGCGACGTATTTGCGTCGCTGGTCAGACTTGACGGGGAACGCTTCGGGCACTTTCGCATCATCCGCGAGATCGGCCGCGGGGGCATGGGGGTTGTGTACGAGGCCGAGGACACCCGTCTGGGCCGCAAGGTCGCGATCAAGGTGTTGCACCGGCTCGGGGGGGACACAGGCGACGAAACGGAGGGAATTCTCCGTGAGGCGAGGCTCGTCGCCAAGCTCTCGCATCCGCACATCGTCAACGTGTTCAGCGCGGACGAAGATGAACGGTCGGCCTATATCGTGATGGAATTCGTGGAAGGCCGCACCCTTCGCGAGGTCATGGGCCCCCCGGTCGGATCAAGCAAACAGGGTGGCGAGCTGCCCCGACCATCCGTTGAGCCGAAAGTGGCGGCAACAATTCTCCGCGACATCGCGGAAGCGTTGGATCATGCGCACCGCAGCGGGGTCATCCATCGCGACGTGAAGCCCTCGAATATCCTGATTGATCAGCACGGGCATGCCAAACTCACGGACTTCGGAGTCGCGCGTGCCGACCAAGAGGCGACGATCCTCGGCGAAACTCAACTCGCGGGCTCACTCCCCTACATGAGCCCGGAGCAGGCCAGAGTCCGCACCACCGAGGTTGACCATCGCACCGACATCTTCTCACTTGGCGTCGTGCTCTACGAGTGCCTCGTTGGCATCCGACCGTTCGAGGGGGCAACACCGCAGCAGACGCTGCGGGCGCTCGCGGAAATTGAGGCACCCCCCGTTCAACGCCTCGCCCCTCGCGTGCCGCGCGACTTGGCGGTCGTCTGTCACAAGGCGATCGAAAAGCTACCCCACGATCGGTATCAGACCGCCCAGCACCTGGCGGCCGATCTGCGCGCGTTCCTGGCGGGCGATCCGATTCTCGCTCGTCCCCCCGACCGAATTGAAAGACTCTGGCGATGGTTGCGCCGGCATCGGCGTGCGGTGGCGGCAAGCGTGATGGTCCTGATGACCGGCGCGATCCTCGTGCTCGGTCGCATGCAATGGCTTGCCTATCAAGGCTCGCACGCCACGTTGTCCATCGTGGCGGCGGATCCGATGAACGACTGTCGCGTAATGGCGGAGCGCTGGAGCGCGAACCAGGAAACACGTGAAAGACCGATCGACCTCGGACGGCTTCCCGTCACGGAGGCGAGGCTCGAGCCCGGGATGTACCGCGTCACGATCTATCATGTCGCAGGAGCGATTGTTGAGGCGGATGAACTCCTCGAAGCGGGTCAGCAACTCACGTTGCCGACATGGAGCCACGGACTGGATTCGGATACCCGCGGCATGATCCTCATCGGCGGGGGCACGCACCAGGCGACCTACTACAGCCCCTTCGGAGGGCAGCCAAACGCCGGCGGCATGACCCCGCCAATCGATTCATTCTGGATCGACGCGGCCGAGGTGACCAACCGAGAGTACAAAGCGTTCGTTGATGCGACGGGGAGCGCCGCGCCCGCCTTCTGGGCCCTTGTTCCCGACTGGAATCAGATTGCCGAGCGACCGGTCGTTGATATCACGCGCGAGCAAATGGCGAGCTTTGCACGTTGGGCAGGTAAGAGACTCCCGACCGCGTACGAGTGGTGGGCGGCGGCGGAAGCGCCCGATGGCAGGGTGCGGCCGTGGGGCAATGACGACGCACCTGCCGATCACGTGCCGACGACGGATATGCTCATCGCCGATCAGGACCATGATGACCAGCGTCAACTGGATCATTACCTTGCATTCGTTCGACCATCACTCCAGCCCAGCGCCGCACGATCGCCTGCCGGGCTCGTGCATGTATTCGGCAACGTGATGGAAATGAGCGGGACGATCGTGGATTCGCCGAGGGGCGCGACGGCCGCGGTCATGGGTGGCTATTGGGCTACCCACCCCCGTCACGCGGACCTGCGAGCAACGTCGCTCTACCCGCGGGGCGCTCGCTCGACCCAGATTGGATTCCGATGCGTGAAGAGCGATTCTTCCGCTGCCTCCCGCAGTTCAAAGGAGTGAGAACTATGGCCTATCTCATCAATTTCGACCTGATCGCGATCCCCGTGAGCGACGCCAGTTGGAATGCCTTCATCGCCGGCGGCGGCACATCCCTGCGGGCGTTCGATCACATGCAGAATGACCTCACCGGTCGACAAGCGGACATCGGAGGACCGTGGAAGGACATCTATTCATCCGAAGCCTCGCCGATGAAGAATGGGGGTCTGGATGCGCTGAATCAATGCAAAGGGAGAATTGAGGTCGCGGCGTCGAATGTCCTCGTCTCGCAGGCCGTGACACTCTTCGTCCCGGACGATGTGTCGTGGATTCCAGTCGGCGATAGGCACTTGATCCATATCGGAATGATCGCGGGAGGGCAGGCCGTGGTGCTGCCCTGTCGAACGCAGGCCATCGGACAGACCTTGAGTTACGAAGTGGCGGCACGTGCGCTCATCCGCGATCTCGAACGCCCATAGCGGAGACTCGGCGTGCTGCACACACTCAACATCGGCAACCCGGGCCCGGCGCCAACTCGTGCGATCGAAGTTGTCTCACCACCCGGATCGTGCATCCAGAAGGTTTCCGTCGCTGGCCAGTCTTCGGCTCCGCTGATCGTCATGCGCCGATTCGATCGATGGGCCGCGATCGTTTTCGACCGAAATGTGCCCAGCGCGTCGCAAGACCCGCTTCGTATTCACATCGACTCCACCTCGGCGATCGCTCCAGATTGGAGACTCGTCCAAAGCTCTCCGGCGATCGGCCCATGGGACTCCGACCCGAATGCCCGAGTCTCGCTCGCGCCGCCCGTGGCGTGGATGACCATCGCGGAGCTCGAAGCCCGCTCGATGGAGCATGCTCCAACGCCAAGCGAAGCAGCCTGGGCAAGATACTTCCGGGAACTCGATCTGAAGACCAACCCAACCCTGCTCCATGAACGCGGGAGGGCAACGGGATGTCCCAGGCCTCAGCCGTTCGAGAGTCTCGTCAAGGTGATGGCTGGGTTGCTTCTCGAACGACTACATGCCCGGGTGACGGGTGGTCAGATGCCACCGGCTCCACCGACGTGCGAGACGGTGCTCCTGAGCGCCCTCCAACTCCATCTTCTCGAGAAGCACATCGGTGGACGCAACCGCCCAGATTGGGCCTCTCTCGTCGCGAGAGCCTTTGCGAGCTTTGCGTCGGGTCGCCTGCTGCTCGACATCCGAGCGGCGAGGAGTGCGGCCGCCGAGCATGCAAGAAGCCGCTCCTCAAACGGGGGGCCGAACAGTGCCTTTGTGTTTCTGTTCGCAGAGTTTGCTGCAGCGGCGATCGATTCGGACGTTGACGCCGAGGTCTGGAGCAAACTCCTCCCGAGGCTTGTAACCGCAGCGGAGATCTATGTGCGATGCTACGGAGAACTGTCGAACGGCAGCATTGTGGCCCGTCGCCTCGGTGAGTACTCCGACATGCCCGTGCGCAGCATGCCGCCCGACGAATTGGAGAGACTTCTGGCCCAGCATTCTGATGAAAGCGCGAATGATGCCAAGCTCCGCCTGAACGGATTGGCCCGAGCGTCGCTGCTGCCCAACGGCTGGTCGGATGGAGGGGCATACGTACATCATCCCGATGGATGCTGGTTTAGCGGCGGGACCGTGGAATTCCCGTGCCAGCAGGCTCAGGTTCTAGCCCGCGCTCCACAGACTGTGGATCGGGAAGACTCGGAACCTGGGCGGGCAGACAATCCCTGATTGGGGCCGCAGTGTGAGTAGCCGAGGCGTCCTCCGGAGCGGGGATGGGGTGACTCAACGGTATGGCGGCCAGCCAATCAACACATTCTTGGCGATTTGCTCGCATCCCGCAGCGCGATTCGCGCCTTGACGGTAGATGGCGTACCGACCTCGTGCGTGGCCATCAGCGGAGTCCCGCAGGAGCTTGACATGTCAGAGCGTGTGAGAAATGGGCTGGGGATACTGGATGCAGTGCTCACCTTCGGCGTGGACGGACTGGCGGAGCAGAAGGAACGTTCCGAGACGCTGTTCGCTCTCGGCCTCACGACCGATGTGTTCTGGAGCGAGCTTTACATTCACCGTCCGGGAATCGAAAAGGAACTCCTCAGCAAACTCGAAAGCGGCGCGCTGCATACGGTCGCCGTTGGATCGATCGGCTGCGGCAAGTCCACGCTGCTTCACTACACACTCCGAGAGTACTGCCTCGCCAGGGGCCTTCCTCCAATCGTGATCGACTTCAAAACCGAGAACAGCACGTTTCCGACGCTCGTCGACGTGACGCGATTCGTGGAATCCCAGATCATCCGGCAAATCTCGCTCTCGTCCCAACTCCGGTCCGGGTCGAATGGGACTGCGTCAGGCATCGAAGCGCTGCTTCGGCACCTGCTGAGCCCGGAAGGTCTTCAGCACGTGTCTGCCATCCCGTTCAGGCAGGTGGCGATCCTTCAGTCGATGCAGGCCATGGCTGGCGATGATCACGCCCTCTCGCTTAATGAGTGGATTGAACATGTGCGATCTACCAAGGACCATGTCCTCCGGCCAAAGGTGATTGAGCTCGTCGCAGCCTTCGCGCAGGACATCGGCGCGCTCGAATATGCGTACGCCTTCCTAAGCCTTGTCCGATCTCAGCGAGGAAGCGACGCCCGGTCGAAATTGGTCGTTGCCTTCGACAACACCGATCAGATCGATGACCTCACGACTCGCGAGATGGTGCTGCAGTGGATGTGCAGCAAGTCTCTTTCGTATTCGTCCGAAGTGACGTTTGTGACCTGCATAAGACCGCAGAACCTGCCGTACCTTCACGCCGCGGACGCGTCCGGTATGTTCGGCGACGATCCCGCCGCGATCCTTAAGCTCGATATCGCCCCCATTGAGCTGTCGAGCGAGGACATGCACGAGTGGCAGGCTTTCGTTGCCGGACAGCGGTACGACCCGGACATTGAGAGCAACGATTTGTCCGACTTCACCGCTGTCGAGATTCAGCAGATGGCCTTCGACGACCTGATCCACAAGCGCCGCATCGATTTCGCGGCTCGCGTTGTCAGTTCGGGGCGCATTCGGGGAGTCGCCCGTGAAGATCTGGAGGCGGTATCGCTAGCGGCACAAGAGATCCAGCGGGTGGGCAGCGTCGCCAGAGATATCCGGATGCAGGCTAACAACAACCGGCGCGTTATGCTCGCGGGAATCTCGAATCTGCTGGAGTACATCGTCAAGTGCCTTGGTCTTGACTGGAATATCCTGGGATCTTCGAGCAACCAAGCTGACCATGCTCCGGTCGCCCGGGACCGTCGTGCAAGTGCTATCCGATCGCTCTACTTCCGCTTCTTGGGCAGCAGCCCCGAGCCAGGCGGGCAGTTCCCGGTCTTTGACTGTAACGTATTCGACCCGGTGGCGAGCATTTTGCAGTGCGGTTGGCACGGACGCCAGATGATGGCGAAGAGCTCCAGAGAGGTCTCGACTTCTTGCCGGTCCTTGCTCGTTATGCTCGCCATCTTTAACGCCTGTGGTAATACCCGCAAGGTCTTGGCGGACAGCCACACAACCGTGTCCGCGATCGTTGCCGAATGCGCCGGGCTTGGGCTGACCCAGACCGACGTCCGAGACGTCCTCCACAGCATCATTCGGACGGTGCGACATCGCTTTGCGGGCATGTTCGAGATCGACCATTACGTCTCCATCCGGGAGGGTCGCCGTGAGGTAGCGCCTACAGATCGAATCGTCGCAACCCCACGATGCTTCCGACTCATCTCATTCGCGATGTTCATGACCAACTACCTCTGCGAAAGGCTCTTTGAGAATCATGTGGCTCCGGCCAGCGATCCGGGACATTTGCTGGCCCGTCGCGGACTCATCGCCCCCGAACTCGTCGCTGATTTCCCGTACTGGGTCGCCAAGGCGGGGGTTGTCGAGTGCTGGTGGATCGAGGCTCTGCACCGGAACTCGACCAAGGAACACGGTCACCGAGGCGTCGACGCGTACCTCGCGAACTTCTCGGTAAAGGAAAGCCACGGGGCGTCACTGGTGATGCTCACGCAGCGCATCGCTAGATCCGGCATCAGGTACCTCGAGCAGGAGGCCATACCCTCGCTCCGCCGGGAGGAAGGCCGAGTCCGCGAGGTCTATCACCGGGCTGCGGATCAGCTTCGCAAGATCGATGACGTGCTCGAAGCTGTAATTCCCAGGCTCCGATCGGGAGAACCATGGGGGATTCCTCGGGACCGGGCTATCGAAGTCTAGAGCGTCGTCGATCCACTCCCAGCTGACTTGCCCTCGCTGGTCCAGCCCCGATACACGACGCCTGAGGCTGAATTGGGTTGAAGGGGGCATGTCACGGTCGTCTTGAGACGGTTCGGAGAGGCGTCAGTCCTCAGCATACCTGCAGAACTCTCGACCGAGCAGGTTGATCAATAGAAGCTGGAATCCCCGCACGACGCGGATCGCAGTGACCCTCCAGGCAAGGACGGCTCTCGTTACGAGTAAACACTTTGGGTACGGCCCCGCGGGCAAGCCGCGCCATGACGGAGAATATTCCCGGTCATCGCTGACAGACTGACCGAAGACAAGAAAGGACAACGACATGGCCACACACAGAAAGCCTGATGGATCACCCTTCACCCCGTTCATGGCCGCCGTTCTGGCTTGGCGGAAGGGCGGAACTGGCGCCGATCGCGCCTACGCCTCAGGAGTCGTCATCCGAGAAGTACTTCCAGGGCAAACGCGGCAGCGCGTCACCCTCTGGCTGTTCCAATCGTTGTCCGGCTTCGACGGCTCAACCTTGATTCCCCCGCCGCTGTCCGGGCCGAAGTACTCGCAGGAATGCGCCGCCGATGAGGCATGGGCGCCCATTGTTCAAAAATACGAGCGGATGATTGCCGACGAGCTCGGCGAGAGCTGGAGGGTCGAAATCCGTCTCAGTCCGTTCGGTCATCGGCCTGAGACCGTTAGACGAGTGTGACGCCTTGTTGGTCTAGGTTCTGTCTGACGGATCGTACGGGGCCGTGTGCCTCAGGTACCGTCTGATGATGGCGAGGTTGATGAAGGCCTGGAAGCTGGTCGCGAGCTTGTCGTCGCACGTGCCCACGCGGCGGTTCGACCCCACAGTGCCCTGGGCAACCTGAGCCCCAGGGAGTTCGCTGCGTCCAAGGCTCAGGAATGCCCGGCCGGATGAAGCAAAAAAGCTCACCCTGCGAATGGCACAGCTTCGGGGAGAAGCGCACGCTGATCACCCGTGCAGTCATGGAGCGAACGTTTTTCGCCCCGACGCTTGCCTGATCGGGCGGTAAGTCACGTCGCCCCACTCGGTGCGGCCACTTCGACAACAGTCCCAAGAAACCCAGCGAGTACGCCATTCTGATCGAGTCGGGGCGCGGCGAAGACCTCAACGTGCAACACCTTGCCGTCCCCTCGCACGACCCGGTGGTGAGACTCGACAGGCGTCAACGTCTCAACTGCCCGGCGCCATCGCTCTCGAAGCTGAGGAAGATCCGCCGGATGGATGATCCGCATCCAACCGTCACCGACAAGGTCATCATGGGTGCAGCGGAGTATCCGGCACAGTTCTGAATTGAGATAACGCCGGTTCAACTGCTGGTCCGTCTCGAAGATTCCGACGCGGCAGGAGGGGTCCGTACTGGCAGTCCCGCGTCGGCAATACCGCAGTGCCTGCTCAGCGAAGTACCAGTCGGTGATATCGCGCCCCAGGCCCTGGATTTCAATGCACCGACCGTTGTCGTCAAAGATGCCGTGATTCGACCACTCGACCCACACCCGCCTGCCGTCGAGAGGAAGGCACTGCGTGTTGGTTACGATCGGATTTTCAGGCGACAGCGAGCGGATCGTCGCCATGGTCGCGTCCCGATCCTCGGGTGCATACCACTCAATCCAGCGCGTCCCCAGGGGATTGCCTATCTGAGGGCCAAAGGCCTTCATGATTGTCTGATTCACAAATGTGAGTGTCGTATCGGGAAGGTATCGCGTCACATACTCGACCTGGCCCTCGACGATCGCGCGATACCGATTCTCGCTCGCTCGGACGGCATCGAGTGTCCGCCGCGCTTCGGTTACGTCAATGCAGGTGCCGTTCATTCTGACCGCATTGCCGAGGGAGTCGCGAGTCACGACGCCACGTGATTGCAGAATCCGTTCGTCACCGTCGCTCCGACTGGCCCGCAGCTCGATGCTGAATGGTCTGGTACCGATCAACGCATCGTTGATCGCGGCTTCGAGGGATGCCCGGTCGTCGGGGTGCGTAATCTGCAAGAATTGCTTGAGAGAGAGCGCGGGGGCTTCGGCTGACAGACCAAGGATTGCGTTCATCCGCGGCGACCAGCGCGTCTGATCGCGGGCCGGGTCGTACTCCCACGTCACCATGTCCGCCAGGTCGATCGCCGTTTGAAGCCGCTCTTCGCTCGCTCGGACGCGATCCAGCGCCGCGCGGCTCTCGGTAACATCCATCACGGTGCCGACAATGCGCGTCGCCTGGCCTTGCTCATCTCGATACACCACGCCATGCGACTGAAGATACGCGAGCGTGCCGTCCGATCGAATGACCCGATACTCCCTGCGCAAAGTCTGCCCACCTAGGATGGCCACATGCGCAGATTTCGTGACCATTTCGCGATCGTCGGGATGGACTAGTTGCATGTATTGCTCTGGCGTCGGTGCGGGATCATGAGGCGATAGCCCGAACATGAGCTTGGTCCGTGCCGACCACTCTCGCACCTCGGTGCGAACGTCGAATTCCCAAGTTCCAAGTTTCGCCAATTCGACCGCGGTCTTATGCCTCTCCTCGCTGCGCCGCAGTTCTACCGATGCGGTCTCGGCGATAGTCACATCCGCGATGGTTCCCAGCCACCCGTCGACCGCCCCGTCGGCATTCAGGAACGGACGCCGTGTCTCTTCAAGCCATCGCTCGACATCGGCGATCCGCACGCGATATCGGATCGACGCCGGTGCTTCCCCATGGCTGCTCGCACGCTCGCGGAACTCCAGCACGCGGTTGCGATCCTGTGTTGCCACCGCGTCAAACCACCCTCTTGCCGTAATGAAGTCCGCGGACTGTTTGAGTACGGCGCACAACCGTTCGTTCACATACACATAACGCCCGCTTGGGTCCTGCTGGTACACGCCGACGGGTAACAGTTCCGTCAGCTGTCCAAGTCTCTGCTGTGTGGCACGGAATTTCGAGTCGGTGCGCGACCGCTCAAGTTCAGCAGCGGCGCGAGCACCGAACACCTTGAGTATCGGAAGATGCTCGCTCTGCTCGGTCATTGATCGATCGCAGAGCACGCATAGTACGCCGAGGGCCTCTCCGCCGGAAGCTGAAAGCGGAAGGCCCAGGTAGCTGTCCGCGGGCAGATGCTGCAAGAGCACAGACTGCGGGAACAGCGAACGCAATCCTGTCGGGATATGGCACGCCTCAGCTCCAATCGTCATTTCACAGGGGCCGCGATCAAGACTCTGGACAGGTAGAACGAGCGGACTCCCATGACTCCAGCCAGCAACGATTGTCATCCTTGCGCCGCCGGCTTCAGTCCAAGTGCGCTCGATGACCAGCGCGTGGTCGACCTCCAGTGTTCGGCAGAGGTTTCTCACCAGCAGCCGGAAAAAGCCGGTGCCGGAACTGGCACCGATGCCTTCCACGATATCACGAAGACGTGCGTCCAGGCGTTGACGCTGCGCCGCCTCCCGCCGCAGCAATTCGACGCTAGCTTCGAGCTCCCGCGCGTGCTGCTCGGCTCGCGCCTCCAACTCGGTCCGTGCCTCCTCTAATTGAGCGATTTGGTGCGCGACGTCGGTGATATCTCGCAACGCCACCCATACCACTGGAGCCATGCCGGTGGTGCCGGTGAGCAGCAACATGTCCGCCAGCAGCGTCATTTCCTCGGGCGCGTGGCCGCCGACTTTGAATCGGAGCCTTGCCAACTCCTCCGATGCGACACGAAGGACCGCGTCAGACAGCGACGCCAACGATGGAGTCAAAACGTCCGCAAGTCGCTTTCCGACCAGCTCCTCGGCCGGACGTCTTAGCAGGTTTTCTGCCGCCTTGTTCGCGTGACGGATGGTGGTATCGAGCGAACAAATGAACAGTGCCGCGTCAACCGACTTGTAGGCATCCCACGAGATTCGGGCGCACTCAGCATCTTGCTCCGCGCGACCCGTCAGTGGTGCCCCGTCCGAGAGCAGCGCCAGCCCGGATTGGATCGCCACTCGCGCTAATCCAACTCGATCAGATACCCCCAACTTGCGCGAAATCGAAGCCCGGTGGGACTTGACGGTCTGTAGGCTTCGGTGCAATCGCCGCGCGATCTCGGCCAAGGACACGCCGCTCCCGATTAGTGTGAGAATCTCGATTTCGCGGCGGGTGAGCGAGTCAAGTGCGCGAGTTCCGGGCAGTTTGTGCTGATCGAGAGTGTCCATATCCTCCTGACTCCGGCTTCAGGCATGCCGGTGTCTGTTGCATTTTATCAAACAGCACGCGAGAGCGTGGCCGGCGAGTTGCCTGGGGCTGGGAATCATCTAAGGCGAAAACGACTGTCAATTAGGTCAATTCCCTGGTTTATGGGGTGTTTGCAGCACTCGTGAAGACAGTCGCTTAATGCTGCTTTCATCCAATTGGAGCATGCAACAGTCCAGACTCACCCGAACGGGTGATGCGTGCCCAGACATCGTCGAACGAGCGTGCCAGCCGTGCGGAACGAATTGTCAGTGCGCTCGCTCGATCGTCGGAGCTTGGTGAGTGCGAATCGCTCGAATCCGTGAGCGACGCCGATGCCTTGTCATCGCGAAGGCTGATTCAGCCTCAATCTCCCGCATGCGATTTGCTTCCACATGCCACGGGACCGATTCATACGCCGCGTGCGGTCAATGCCTGCCGCATTCCGGAGCATGATATGAACGACCCCTCGGACGCTGCCAGCCAGCGACGCGTTGAGACCATTAAGGCTCGCTTTCATGCGGGCGACGAGCGCGGCGCGCTGCAAGAGCTGACGCGCATGCTTCACGAGCATGCGGCTCGCACTCAGGCTGCTGCCGATCAGGCCACCGCTGCCCTGCGCGATCTCAAAGCGCTCGTCGAAGGCTCGGGAAACCCCGAAGTCGGTCCTGCTGGCGACTGAAGACGGGGCAGAGGCACAACTGAGATTCCTAGACCACGTGTACGGAGATTCGCTATGTTGAGTTTCTTCTCGAAAATGCGGCTTGCGACCAAGATTGTGGGCATGGTGGTTCTGGCGATTGTGATCGTTGCAGTCGTGAACCTATCCATCTTCATCTCGCGTTACGAAGACGACATGCACGCCGAGCTCCAAAAGCAGGCGGAGTCGTTCATCGCGGTCGCCGACGCCGCCAAGGACCATGCGGCAAAGGTGCAGGCATCCGGCGCCCTGAACATGGAGGAGATGCTCGCGGAGGTGAAGGAAGCTCGGGAACGGGGACGTCCGTACAGCGAGACAAAGATCTTCGCCACAATCCCAGTTGTCGCGGGCTGGAGCGCCGCCGAAGCCGCTGCCAAACAGCAAGATATCGAGTTTCACGTGCCAGCCTTCGACGCTCGCAACCCACTGAACGATCCTTCGAAGGATACGCAGGCGGGGCCATTCCGCTCCAAGATGCTGCGTGACCTTGTCGATCAGGTTCACGCCGGGAAGCGCGAATCGCTCGCGCGAGTGGACTCGGAGCACAACAACCTGCACGTGATGCGTCCGATCGTGCTTGATGCCAGTTGCCTGACCTGCCATGGTGATCGTTCGCAGAGCGCTAGCGGCGACGGCAAGGATGTGCTGGGATTCGTCATGGAGGGTTGGAAGGCCGGTGATATGCATGGCGCATACGAGGTGGTGCTCCCGCTCAAGGAAGTCGATGCTCACGTCGCGTCGTTCGCACTGCGCTCTGCCCTCATTTGCGCTGGGCTTGCCATCGCCTGCGTCGCGATCTTCATGTTCAGTCTGCGATGGCTATTCTCCAGGCCTCTGGCGTCAGTTGTCGAGAAGTTTCGCCTCGTCGGGGAGGGTGACCTCACGCAACGCATCGAATTGAAGCGAGGCGATGAGATCGGGCAGCTCGCCGGTGTCTTCAACACCGTCGCCACCAACCTCGCCGAAGTGGTCGGCGAAGTTACTCAGTCCGCGGACAACGTCGCCGCGGCGGCCACGGAGTTGGCGGCTAGCAGCGAGGAGATGGCCGCTGGCATGAAGAACCAGGCCGATCAGGTCGGGCGCGTTTCTTCCGCGATGGTGGAGATGAACGGCTCGGTTCAAGAGATCTCGCAAAAAGCCGCCGATGCTTCGTCCCGAACCGGCGCGGCGGGTCAGGAGGCGGCTCAAGGGGAAAAGATCGTGTCGCAAACCGTTCAGGAGATTGACGCGATTGCAAGGCAGGTCGATGAATCGGCCATCAAGATGGGAGAACTCGGCCGCAAGACAGAGGAAATCGGAACCGTCATCCGCGTGATCACCGAGATCGCGGAACAGACAAACCTCCTCGCACTCAACGCTGCCATTGAGGCCGCCCGAGCTGGTGAACATGGCCGGGGCTTCGCGGTTGTGGCCGACGAGGTACGCAAACTCGCGGAGCGTACACAGAACGCAACGCAGGAGGTGGGAGCGTCGATCCACGACATTCAGACACAAACGCGCTCGGCGGTGGAGGGAATGGAAGCGGGGCGTGAGAAGGTGAAGCGAGGTGTTGACCTTGCCAAAGAGGCGGGCTCCGCGCTCGCACGTATCGTCTCGGGCTCAGAAGGGGCGGTGGGACAGGTCAATGCAATCGCGGCGGCTACGACGCAACAGGGTGCGGCGTCGGAGGATATCACACGCTCGATCGAGCAGATCACGGCCGTGTGCAGCGAAGCGACACGAGGCGCCGCCGAGGGAGCGTCAGCCGCGAGCGACGTGTCGCGACAGGCTGAGCGACTCAAGGAACTGATGCGTCGCTTCCGGGTGAAGTCCAAGTGAGCCCGGGTGGGAAGCACTGGAGTGTTGCCATGTCTAATCCAATCTCCGGGATACCGTCGCACCGCCCAACTCCGATGTCCGAAGTCTTCGGGTTGGTGCAGAGTGTGATCGATGAACCCGATTCCGGAGTCATCGTGGGAGTTACGGACGCTGCGGGACGAATCACGTATGCGAACCGAGCATTCTGTGCCATCTCGGGTTACACGGTTGAAGAGCTGATTGGACAGGATCATCGCCTTCTCAACTCGGGGCACCATGCGCGCACTTTTTGGTCGGACATGTACCGCGAGGTCCACGCGGGCCGCACCTGGCGGGCCGAGGTGTGCAATCGCGCCAAGGACGGGACACGCTACTGGGTTGACACCACAGTTCGTGGCGTGTTTGACGCAACCGGCGCACTCGTCTCGATCGTCTCAGTCCGCGTAGATGCCACGGCTCGGAAACGTGCCGAATCACTCGCGACAGACTCTACTCGAAGGTTGGAGGCGATGGTGGCGGGCTCGAGGGCAGGGTTGTGGGAGGCCACACTCCGTCCGGAGGAATCGCTTTCGGACTCGACACCCTGCCAACTCTCCGGCCGCCTTATCGAATTCCTGGGTGGTGCCATGTGCGGGCGCGTTGTGATGCCGCGGCTTGGATCGCTGCTTGAGCGGATTCATGAGGATGATCGCGCCGGCGTACTGGCCGCGCTCAATGAGCACCTTGCCACACGGCGCGCGTTTGAACGGCGGTTCCGCATGCTGAACTCCAAAGGCGAGTGCCGGCACGTCGAGGCCCGTACTCAAGCCGTCTGGGATATGGCTGGTCGGCCACTCAGCGTCGCGGGTTCGATTGATGATGTCACGGAGTGGATCGAAGCACAGGAAGCCCTGCGACAGTCTCTTCACGATCTCATCCAAACCCGAGATGCAATGGCAGCACGTCAGCGTGAGTTAATCGAAAGCACGCAGAAGCTCGAAGCCGCACGGGCGGAAGCCGAGGCCGCCAATCGGGCAAAGAGCGACTTCTTGGCGCGCGTTAGTCACGAGTTTCGTACCCCGCTCAACGCGGTTCTGGGCTTCACCGAGCTCGTGGACGATGAGGCGTCACGCGTCGACGCCTTGGCCACAATCCGGTGCAATGCAGAGCACCTACTCTCACTGATCAACGACATCCTGGATCTCTCGAAGATCGAAGCGGGCAAGCTCAAGGCCGCAAGTGAACCCACGGACGCTATCTCTGAAATACGGCATGCGGTCGAGTTGCACTCGCAGCGCGCTCAGGCCAAAGGTATCTCGCTCTCGTGCGAGGTCGTCAACGCGCCTCCGGGCCAAATCCAATCAGATCCGATGCGCTTACGCCAAATCCTGATCAATCTGGTCGGCAATGCGATTAAGTTCACCGAGCGCGGCGAAGTGCGGGTGTGCGTCGAATATCGTGCGGACAACCGGCTCTCGGTCCATGTGCGAGACACGGGCATCGGCATTGATCCTCGGCACCTTGTATCGCTCTTCGAGCCTTTTCAGCAGGTCGATAGTTCGATGTCCCGCCGGTCATCTGGTACCGGGCTTGGTCTTAGCATTTCGAAGCACCTTGCCGAAATGCTCGGCGGGAACATCACGGTGCAGAGCGAGCCCGGGCAAGGATCGGTGTTTGCGCTTACGATTTCCGCGCTACCGGCAAAGGCGATCGAACGCGAAGTGCAGGTAGGGCCACCACCTGCCCACGTCACCCCCTTGGAGGGATTGCGAGTGCTGCTGGCCGAAGATGGCGAGGACAACCAACGGTTGTTCTGTTGCTTTCTGAAGCGAGCGGGAGCTGTTGTCACGCTGGCCAACAATGGCCAGGAGGCCATCGAGCGGGCCCAGCAAGCCCTTGCAGAAGGCTCTCCGCCCCAGGTTCTGTTGATGGATATGCAAATGCCCATCCTCGACGGGTACGAAGCGACATCGCGATTGCGCGCGGCTGGCTATTCACTTCCCATCGTGGCCCTGACCGCGCACGCGACTCTCACTGACCGGCAGCGGTGCCTCGACGCTGGTTGTGATGACTTTGCGACCAAGCCCATCTCCGCTCGCGACCTCATCGCTCTATGCAGGCGTATCGCCGAACAGAACACCGGAGATGATCGGCCCTTGGCGGCATGAGCGGTTGACGCACTCAAGGGTGCCTTCCATGCACGCGAAAATGGCATTGGCCGCCGCGTGGCGTCACGAATACAACCACCGGCGCCCGCACTCGTCGCGGAAGTACCTGCCCCCGGCGGCCTTCGCCGCTACGCTGGCCGGACCCCCGGTCGGGGCTCCGCCCCTCCCTCCGGACCGCCCAGCGTGCACCCCTACTCGCGTCGGCGAGCAAGACGCCCTCGTCACCGCGCCACCAATTGCCGCCCAGCAGAGCCAAGTCCTCCGACTCGTTCGGGCGACGACTGGTACAAACTTCGATTGTGCGACAAATTCAGAAATTCATGGAGCAAGGCCGCGGTCGAACGTCTTTGTGTGGTGTCGGGCGACGGAATCGTCCGCATTAAAGAAGGAGACCATCATGTTCGACCCCCTTGCACAGTTCAGCCAGGCGTTTCATGACGGCATCAGCGGTAGCGACTCATTCACGGCCGCCCTCGACCGCTTTGGACGGAAATTCGGGCTGGAGTTCCGTCCATTCCAGGATCGGTTCTTCATCCACCATGGTGCGAATCGCCTGTTTGTTCCCTTGGCGGCATTCAAGAGCGGCCGGTTCCAGAGCCGCCGACGCTTCTTCGCCAGCTTCAGGTTTGAGGGAGGCAAGTTCCGACTCACCGACGTTTCCACGTTTGCGTCAAGTCCTCGCGGTTCGTTCAAGTCGTTCTTTGCTGAGCTGTTTTCGCCTTCGGCGAACTTCGGCCGCACTGCCTGACCCGCGCATGAGTGCGTCCGATTTCTGAAGGGCTCCGCGGGATGGAGCCCTTCTTCATAGGGGCGTGCCCGAGATCGGCCTTGCCCAACTGGAAGTGCCCCGCGGGATCACCGAATACCGTTCGCTTCCGGGCCGCATTAGCGCGGTCTACGCTCCTCGTCTCGGATTAGCGGCAATGACTCTCGGATCGCCAGATTGAAGGCGATCTGCATGGAGCCAGGTGTCCGGACTTTGCCCATTGAGAAACGCCGAATAGTCTGAGGTCGACGCAGTCAGCGTCACTGCGATCGACCCACACGGAGAACGACCATGACCAGCAAGAAGCCAGGCAATCGAAAGGAAAGCCTGAGTGCAGCGGGACTCCGAATGCTGCGCCAGAGGTTGGACGAATTGGTGCCCAAAGATCTTGTGCCAAGGCCGCGGCGTCCCTTGGCTCGGGGATCGAAGTACTCGTTCGATGAGACTGGATGCATCGCGAATCCGCGACAGATTTTCCAAGCGATCATCGACGGTACGCTCAAGAACAAAGAACTAGAGATGGTTTTGCTCCACAAGCTCCATTGCTGGAAGTGCAATCAGACGTTCGCGGCGTTGCGCTCGGAGTTCGAGGAAACGCTGCGCAAGCGGTTTACCGAGAGCTCCCGTGAGCAACTGCCCGGGGTTGAAACCGTGATCGGAGACCTAGGCGGCACGATGCAGGATGGACAAACGGAGCGCCCGAACAAGCGTCGAGGTACGGCACGTGGAGGGAGATAGATGGACTCGCAGCGCAGCAGGGAACAGTTGGGCCGCTTCGATGGATCAAGTTCCAGCTGCGGGAGCGGCTTATCGCTCCGCGAGACTGTTTCGCCCGGGATAGACCAGAGTTTCATCGAGAACGCACGCCGCGACCTCACGGCAAACCCCTCTCCAGTTCGCTTCCCTGAACTCGGTGGTGAGAATGTGTGCCAGTTCGGTGGAATCGGCGCCTTGGTCCTCCGCCGAGTTCAAGACCTCAGAGACTGTTTCAATCCAGCCGTCGCGAACTGACTCGCAAAGCAGCTCTGCCAGTGCTACGACCAATATGCGCCGCCTCTTGGCCGGCGTACTGCTGAGTAATCCTGCGAGAGCGCTCGTCGCATCCCGTGATGGCGGGGGGCTGCTTTCGTCGGCAACGAGCCTGTGCTGGCGGAGCAATTTGAGTCGCGGCATGTTCTCACCTCTTATCGCCGAATGCGCGGACGCCGATGCCGAGCGATGACACTCTCGTCGATCCACATCATGACGAGGATAGCAACTGCTGAGCGATGCTGCTGATCACATCCTGCCGCGTGAGTGTCTTGTCGATACTCTGCGCCCATTTGCGGACGACACTCTCGCCATCCGACGTCAGAACGTAGTAAGCCAAGTTTTTGCGAGGATTTCCGTCCGGAATCGGAGTACCGCTTCCATCAGTCGCCTGGATGAGCTTGCAGTCAACCGCCGCCAGCTCCCCCATGCAGTTCTTAAAGGAAGCCTTGGCGAAGCGGACGTTTCTGTGAAGGTGCTTGGAAGGGTGTTGGCGTGCGAGCTGGTTGATGTATCCATCCACCGAATCGTGCACCTGCGCCCAGGTGAGGCCGCGCGGACGGCGCCTTGAACTGCCGTTGGATGATTCCGTCGCTGACACCGATTTCACTTCAATCATCGTGATTCCATGTGCGGGACTGGCGTTCGGCCCTGCTTCGGTTCCTCCGTCATGGTTCTCCGAAAGCAAGAGCGTTGCCAAGCAAAGAAAGTGCATCGTCTGGAGCCGCGTGCTCACATCAGCAGGATTTGTCATTCAAACATGCCCCCACGCAGATAGTGTCCAAGCCACGATCGCGACATGGTACCGCTCAGCCGCGCAAAGTGCACCTCGACCTGCTACCCAAACACACGTCAAACTCGCCTTCGGCGTACCCCTACTTGGGGGAGTGGACCAGAGGTAATATGAGCCGCATTCCTCCGGTACCTGTTCCGTCAGCGGGCGTGCTGGCGAATCGCCGTCTTGAGCTTGGTCAAAATGGCCTTGATCGCCTTCTGCACCCGCGGACGCGTCGAACCAAGAATTCTCGCAGCTTCGGCCTGTGTTCGGCCCTCGATGATGCACAGTCGAGTGATGGCGATGTCCTGCTCTGACAGCCGCGAGAGTTCATCGAGCAAGCGATCGTCGTCGATCCCGACCGACGACGCCCCATGACTCGAGCCTTCTCCGCTGCGGTTCCATGTCCGACGAACCAGTTCTTGGTGTCGTTTGGAGAGGCGCTGAGCCCGACGCTCCATGGCGAGCATGAAGTACCCCATCGCTGCAGCGGCAGGGCGCGACTTGTTCTCAAACTTCGCGAGGAGATCGACACCGGTTGGTTTCGCGGTCCGCTTCTGGGTTGGTTCGTCGGAAGTTCGGCGGGTCATCCCTGGCGCCAGCACGATGGTCTCGGCGCCGTCGATCGGCTCGATACGCAAGCGATGGAGCGGCCAAAGCGAGGCGGCGTCCACCCGATAAAGGTGGGCGAGGAACTCCGCGCCCATGTTGATGTCAGCAGCGAGCGCGCAGAGCGTCTCTTCGAGGCGCTCGTGATTCCCTCGAGATTGAGTGAGATGGTGATCTTGGAGCCGATAGGCCCCAAGCCTGGGGGTCTGGTTTCCCATCCTTCTCTCCCAGAGGACTAGCCTGCGATGGCCAGGAGGAGGCGCTTGGCGGTGGGGCGAAGCTTGTCGGGGTGCGCCAGCAGCGCTGTCTGAATTCGATCAGCAAGAACCTCGCCAGCGGTCTCAAGCACGAGGTTGTTGAGCACGCGCGACGCGTAGCGATCATCCTTGCCGGCGAGCGCACCGCCGTAGATACCCAAGAGCTTGGGAGTGGCGGCAAACGTCCCCAGCCGGGGGTAGTCCGCGTCGGTGGTCAGGCCAAATTCCCTGAGCAGATCGCGACGAACTTGACGAACGATGGTGTTGTGGCGAACCCACGGGACTCCCGTCGGCGCCGAGTGAGCGGCGGCGAAGGCGCGGATCAGATCGGGGTCGGCGGTCGGAGAGAGGAAGACGCCGCTGCCCAACTCGAACGAGGTGACGTGGGCACAGGCGGACCGCACCACCCGGCTGGCGGCACCGTCGATGACGACCGACAGGGCAAGGGTGGCGACCTGGTCGGCGGTGACGGGGCTGCGCGCGTCTGGCCACGTGATCAGGGGATTGCTGCAGATCGCCTGAAACAGATCGGCCGTGATGCGGAACGACTGGATGGCTGGCATTCCAAAGCTCCTTCCTGCGCTCGAAGGCCCAGTGGTACGATGCTGCGCCGGGCATTTCACTCTTTTTGTTGATTTCGCCGTAGAGCGGCGAGATCCAAGTCGCGAGACCCAGTTCTTCCTCCCGAACCGGCGGCGAGTTGCATGAATCCATGGGTGCGAGCGCGACAATTCGTTGCGGCGCGCTCGTGCCGGCGAACAACGCCGCCGCGCATGGCGGAAGCGAGAGAATCGCTCTGGATGAAGCTCGATCGCGCGTTGGGCTCCGCTTGAGATCCATCTTGCATCCGCGTGTCCTTGAGTCATCGGGATGAATATCAGGTTCAACATGACGCACGCGAAGAAACCCTTGTGAGACACGAGCGCTGGTGGTACTTTCGAGCTGACGCGAAGGAAGAGGAGGAGGCATCATGTCTCGCTCGGCACTCGCTGAATTGATCGAGCGCACTACGAGCGCCAAACGCCCCGCGGACCTCTCGTCGACTCCGAGCTTGATGAGGCTGAACGGTGCCCCGACCGTTGGGTTTGAGGCGCTGCTGATGCTTGGCTCTGTGGACTCCGTGATGTCGATGGAGCATGACGGAGATCCGTTGGCCGCGGACATTGTTGTCGCGATGGCCAACATCTCGAACTGCACCAGCGTTACGGAAGCCGGGCGATTGGTGTGCGCCGAGCCGCTTGTCGCGCGGAAGTACGCCGCCCTCCTAGTCGCGGGCTCGACGACCGCCGTGGACTTGACCCAGAAGCGATTTCTTTCCGTTCGCTGGCCGACGTATGAGTCGCTTGGCGCGGTCTGCCTCCGTTCGAAGGCGGCGGTGGCCGGCGCCTGTGTCGCAATCGCGCGGACCGCCTGGAACTCGAACATGGACGAGCCCGAGTTCGTGCTGTCATATCGAGTCGCGTCGCGACTTTGGCAGGAGGGAATGGAGCGAGCGGAGCGCGAGTCTGGTTCGCGAATCCCGTTCGCCACCTGGCAGCGCCAGATGGTGGATCAGAGCCAATGCCTGGCAGCGTTTCGAGATACGCTGCCTTCGGCGTGTTGAACTAGAATCTGCCTGCATGCGGCACATCGCGGAACGGCTTGCCTGGTCGTTCGATCCGTCCGAAGCAGAATACCGAGCGAGGAAAACCTGGTGGCGGAGCAAGGTGCAAGGCGATGGATGGGACCGGCGAGGGCTGACGACCACCCGCTCGATCATCATCTTGATGCATACGCGCGGGCAATCGCGCTAAACCTGCCACCCGAAACCGAGCGTGATCCGTTGTATTCAACGGACCAGCATGTTTCGATATGCCAACTGTGCCAGGCCAGACTGCGAGCTGCAATCGCGCGAGTGGTCGAGGATCGGGCGCTTAGCTGCCAGATGTCTGGCGGGCCGATTCACTATCCGTGGATCTCGGACTCCGGCCTTTGTATTTACGAAGGCCCCGATCGACCTGGATTGATCTTCGACATCACGCGCCGAGCGAGGCAGAAGCGTCTGAATCTGACTCAGATGAACGCATTCGCGCAGAATAGGGCAGGCCGAGGATTGACGGCCACGATCGGCTTCGTCTGCGACGGAACGAACCACGCGATTGCGGACTTCGATAGCGACGGTTTCCTCCAGACGATCGGCCGGTTGGGCGGGTCAGGGAGTCCAGACGTACTACGAGTCGGAGATCCCAGCAACGTCGGCTACCGCGTGGTAGTTCACGGCGACGACCGCGAGAATGTCGTCCTGGAGTTCGTTCAGGCATTGCAGGACGTTAATCAAGCCAGGATTCTCCGGTTTGTGGCGAGGACGCTTGTTCCACGGGAGAGGTCTGCCGCGCTCCGCGTCAATTTGATTGCAAGGGTGGTGCTGCGGCGGGACGCTCTTGCTCAGACCGTTGACACGTTGAAGTCGTGGGCGGATCGCCGGTCCCTAACCGTAGTGCTAAAGCCGATCCGTCTATCGGAGTTGTCGCCTGCCAAGTATGATCCGCCGACAGAGCCGCCACGTGCTGATCGAGAGTTCAGGTGTCAAACTCCGCCGACGGAAAGCCGCTAGATTCATTTCTCCGTTAGAGCGTCTTCAGTCCACGTCTAGCGCGGTACGGCGCACGGTCGGGCTGCGCCGGAGTGGAAGACGATGGAGGGTGTCTCCGAGCACGCGGAGCGTGCGTCACAAGGAGGCCTCGGATGGGCGCACCGTATTCACAGGACCTCAGGGACCGGGTGCTGGCGGCGTGCGATCGCGGCCTGCCGACCAAGCGGGTGTCGGAGGTGTTCGGCGTCAGCCCGGCGTGGGTGCGTCGGCTCAAGCAGCGGCGGCGTGAGACCGGCGAGACGGGCCCGCGGCCGATGGGCGGGGCGACGATCATCAAGATCGACATGACGCGTCTGGCCGCGTTGGTTCAGGAGCAGCCCGATGCCACGCTCAAGGAGCTGCGCGAGCGTCTGGGGATCGAGTGTGCCGAGTCGGCGATCTGCATGGCGCTCCAGCGTCTGGGGTTGTCCTTCAAAAAAAGACACTCCACGCGTCGGAGCAGGACCGCCCGGACGTGGCGGCGCGGCGTGAGGACTGGCGCGACGGTCAGCCGGAGCGTGAGGCCGGCCGGCTGATCTTCATCGACGAGACGTGGGCCACCACCAACATGACGCGGCTCCGCGGCCGCGCCCCGCGCGGCGAGCGGCTGGTGTCCAAAGTGCCGCACGGGCACTGGAAGACCACCTCGCTCATCGCGGCCCTGGGCCTGGGCGGCGTGCGCTGTTCCACCGTGGTGGACGGGGCGATCAACCGCGACGTGTTCGACGCGTTCGTCGAGCAGGTGCTCGCGCCGCAGCTGCGGCCCGGTGACGTGGTGATCCTGGCCGGTTGAAGCGATAAGCTTACCCCGCCGCTGGCTCAATATCGGGAGGATCGCAGTATGGCTAGTACCTATGTAAGCGACATCACGCTTCTGGGACACTGGGAGGACATCCTCCTTGGGCACCGCGGAAAACTCGCCTGTCTGTGGTACGACTCCCTTGTCCTCGACACTCCGAACATACAGATACCGATCGATATCTTGATCGATCGCGGAACTGTTTCAACGCACGTTGGCAATGAGTTGAAGCGTCTCTGGGTTCCGCTCGACGCCGTCGCCCCCGGGCTGGATGCGCGAGAACTCTTCCAAACAGCTCGCGAGAGGCCCGACCCGACCACGTCGCGCCTAATGGACCTCGGTGGCGAGGCAACCAGGCAGCACATGGCTGCCGAGCTCAAGCTCAGGAGCCCAAAGGACGTGCATCCGATGGATGTCGAAGGCGGAGCCATCGGCCTGTACGAACTCGTTCGCAAATGGGCGCACGTCCGTAACCACCTCCAGTGCGTACTGATGGCCAACGATATGGAATCTCGGTTTCTGAAAAGCCTTGGACTCGCGGAGGCTCGCGATGGCTTCGACGCGTTTCGGGAACTCGCTCGAGGCCGAATCCCGAATCTCGACGGTGTGCCATGGGAGAAGATTCTCGACCTGCGTTATCATCCGCGCCTTACGGCGTTCCGCGAAAGAATCGTTGCCCTCGACGACGCCAATTCAAAGCACGACGTTCAGAGCGTCGCCGAACTGGTGGAAGAAGTCTTCCAGAGGGACCTGGTGGAATTGGCGCAGCTTCTCAAACCACAGGTCGGCCTGTCGGCCGCGATCGCGTTCTTCTCGAACCTGCCAGCCCCCTGGCCCATGAATCCGGTTTCTGTCGTAAGCGGCCTTGGCGATTACCTGCGATCAAGGGATGCATCGTCTCGTTTTGGTTGGCTATACTTTATGTTGGACCTGAAGTAGAAATGCGAAACTGAGTTGCTCGGTTCAGAGCCCGTGTTGTTCCGTTCTCAGCCGAACGCCAACCGACGGATTCCCGTGGAGTTGCGATGCATCTATGGATCGTGTAGAAGGCCGAGCGAGGTGCCCGAATGCGGCAGCGTGGCGACATGCATCCGATCCACCAGGTGCTGGCGGTGCTCATCGCGGGCTGGCTCAATGAACAGCTGCAGAACACCAACGAGTATCTGCGGGAGGAGAACCGGGTGCTCCGAGCGCAACTCGGCCGGAAGCGCATCAAGCTCACAGACGATCAGCGCCGGCGACTCGTCGCGAAAGGCAAGAACCTCGGTCGGCGACTTCTTGGCCAGGTCGGCACGATCGTCACGTCGGACACAATCCTTGGTTGGCACCGCGAGTTGATTGCGCGGAATTACGAAGGCAGCGACGTTGCGACGCGGCGGGCGTCGCAGCGTCATGCGGACGACCCGCGACCTGTGCGTGCGCGTGCCGAGCGGTGCCGGGTTGGGTGCTGAAGAAATCGTGCTCACGATCGTCGCCGGACCAATCGCTCAGGTCGTCGTGGAACGAGTGGCGGATTGGGTGGTCAACTGGGCAAAGGCAGGAGCGCAGAGCAAGAGGGCGCACAAGGTCGCCGTGGCAGTAAAGCTCGGTCAAATCACCGTCATCTTGGAGATCGCTACTGGAGACGCTTCAGAAGAGATCACAAAGCGGGCCACGGCGATCCGGAATGACCTGATTGCAAACGTGGAAACTCCTGATGCCCCGCAGTGACAGTCTCACTGATGGTCCCAGGGACTTACGCGAACTGACTCAGCGTGTGCACCTGCTCATCGGCGAGATCGTCGCCACGCTCTTCCAGAAAAGCACGGAGGTTCAGGAACGCTCGCGCGTTCTCGCGGAAGAGGTCGTCCACCAGCGGCGCCAGCTGTTCGTTGTCACGCACGCTGCGGAGGACCGCCTGGTAGTATTTCGGCCATCCGCCGCCGGGAAGCGGCATCGGATAGTCCGACCCGTACATCACCTTGCGTCCGAGCGGGAACGTAGCCGACGCATGTGAATTGATGTCATCGGCGAGTGTGGCCGCGAACCGGTCGCCCGCCTGGGGGTCCAGCGCCTCTTCCATGTGCGAGAGGTCCGTGTACACGTTTTGGTATGTGGTGCACAATTCGATGATGGACTTGGCCCAAGGCTCGTGGGGAGGCGCGTCGGCCGGTTCCGCCGGGCCGAACCAGTGCGAGCGCCCGCCGGCATGCGCGAAGCACAGCCGGAGCTTGGGGAAGCGTGCGAGCTGCACCCGCCAGAACTCCGGGTCGGCGTTGAACCCGGAGTGCCGCTTTGGCGCCACCTCCATGCCCTGCGGCGTGCAATGGGCCATGATGGGAATATCGCGGTCCGCGCAGAACTCGATCATGGCCGCGCACCTGCGGTCGAGTTCATCGGGCGAGACGTCGTCGCGAGCCCGCACCGCATCGGCGTTCGAATCCGGTCTGTATCCGCTCGGGGCGTAGAACTTGACGCCCAGGAAAGACTGCCGGAGGAGCGCGCGGGAGATTAACTGCAGGCTGTCTGGGCGATACGCGTCGAACGCCACGAATGGAACCACTCGTCCGCCGCTCTGCCGGCACATCGTGCGTACGCGGCGGATCGCACGTGGGTAGTCGTACGCCGGGGCATCCTCGTACGGCCACTCCATGTCCATCATCACGTGAACGAAGAGCTCAACGCCCGGCGAGTTCTGGCGATGGCGATCGGCGAGCGTCTTCTCGCGGCACGCGAGGTTATAGAGGAAGGCGAGGTACCCGCCAACCCCTGGCTCCCCGGCATCATCGACATGGGCCGGCGCCGCCACATCCAAGAACAGCGACCTGTCGGCTTGGAGGTACGACCGGAGCCACCGGCGCCTGTCCGATTCCCCAGCCGCCGCGGGCTCCGCCGTGGCGGCCAGGAGCAAGCCGCGAGCGCCGGTCGCTTCTCGAACCACATCATCGAAGTCCGCGGAGCGGAGCAACCATGGCGGAATCTCGGCCGTGAAGCGCGCGATGGCGCCCTCGGGGGAGAGTTCCGCCGGCTCGGACTCTCGACTCTGGTGGGTCGCGAATCCGGAGTCGGCGATTTCGCGCGCAAACCAGGAACCGTCGCGCTCGAGGCTGCCGTCATCGGCGGTCACGCCCCGGATGGCGATCGCGATGAGCCGGGCCAGCGCGTGCGGGAGGCCGCGGCTCTTCCGACCCACGCCAGCGATGGGAAGATACCGGGTGTTGAAGAAGTGCGCGTGAACGTCGATGTGCATGGTGTGCGATCCCTCTCTGAGCCTTGCTCAGGCCCGCCGGGGTCAATGGACGCATTCCCTCAGCCCAGACCGATCCGCGTAACTGAGAACCGGGCTCCGTTTCCTGCCGAATTCACTCACTCGTGACACCCTGAAGAACTCCGTGCATGCGTATCCACGATGCCGAGTGGTGTTCGCGCGTCCGGTCGATCGGTTGCCCCTGGCAACTCGCACCCCGCTCTTCGCCCCTGGGCAACACCATCGGAGCCAGAGCTCACTGGATGCACTCCGTTTTCCTGTCGGCGGCGGCCGCCCGCACGATTCCGCTCCCCCGGATCGTTCTATTGCACTCTGAACTTCAATTCGGACCCTTCGACATCCAGTGGCCGTTCGTCCGCGTCGACGACGGTCACGGCGACGTCCTTTGCTCCGGAAACCCCGGTCACGGTCGCGGTCACTGTGACACTCTTGGTGCACTCGATCGCGCCATCCTTGAGAACTGCCGCGTCCGGGGCCGATACGGCCGAGAGCTCGACAAATGCCCCGCCGTCGATCTTCAAGCGGACTTTGGGCAGCGGCAAATCGGCCATCGCCGCAAAGTTCACCGCAAGCACCACCACGCCCTTGCCGTTCGCCACGTTGATGAACTGGGTGGATCGCGTCAGCATGGCGACGGGGTTGCTCGGTGGGGGTTTGACCGAGATCCGTTGCACCGGAATCGCGCCGGGCTTGCTCCCGTTCAGCACGTCTTCCGGCTTTAGGTCAAGGGCCAACACCACCGGCCCCTTGGGGGACTTGAAGGTTGGGAAACTCAGCTTTGCCGCTCCGCCCGCCCCTTCACCGATCGACTCGGGATTGAACTTCTTGTCCCCGAGTTCGGATACCACCAACTGGACTTGATCGGGCTTGATGCGATCAGCCGGGACTCCCGCCAGCGTGATTGACCACGTCTTTCCGTCGTCGAGCGCAAAGACGGATTCTGGAAGCCTGAGGGGGGCTGACGCGGGTTTGGCGATCGTAAACCTCGCACCCGAGTACTGCGTGCGAGTGGTGATCCCCAGCATTTCGATCCACACCGTCTCTGGTGTGAGCTCCGCCACGATCGGGAGTTGGGGATCTCGCGGAAGCCGCTTTCTCAGTTCGGCACACAGGCTATTGATACCCGCAAGGAACCTCTCGTAGTCGTTTTCTTGGGCCATGACGGCGATGCGCAAGATGCGACTCGTGTCCTCGGCCTGCAGCAGTGTTTTTCCGCCTGGAACGGCGAAGTAGGGAGCGAGCTTTGACGTCCCCTCCCGGAGAAACTCGTCGAACTCCACCGGCTTAGACTCCACGCCCGTTTCCGGGTCGATCAGCGTGGTCTTGGCGGAGGCGAGCAGTTCAATCTTGGTACCACTGGTCAGCAGTTCCCGCTCCAATCCTTCCGGGAGCAGAATCAGCACCGGAAGCTTGTGAGTTCGCGGCACCACCGAGTTGAGCCCAGAACCAGTCGGTACAGCGCCAAACCGGGCGCGCAGGCTGTTCTCTGAGAGCCTCGCGACCGAATAAGAGCTCATCAGCCGTTTGCCGAGGGACGCTTCCAGGTCCTGGAGCACGCGCTCGACGGAGGCGCCAGCGCTCACTCGCGATGCGGCGAGACGAAGACCACCGGAGAACGCACGCAGTTGTTCAACGCTGGCCGAATTGGCGACCGACTCGAGGCTGTCGGTGCTCAAAAGTGGGACGACACGAATACGCCGAGTCGAAGAATCGAGATTCCTAGCCTGGCTACCCATCAGAGCCGCTTGGTCCAACGACCGCTGAAGTCTGTCGGTCGGCGCGTCCTTCGTCACCGCAAAGAACGAGATGTCGGCGTAGACATCTCGCGGAAGATTCTGCATCCGAGGCATGATCCCGAGCTGCAACTGCACCACATATCCCGTGTACCCGCGGGGAACGGACGCGGCCGCGACGGTGGCGTTCAGCATGGCCACTTGTTCGAACAGGGACTGGGCCAGCTGGTATTCCAATCCCCGGCTGGTCCTCAGAGAGGACGCCTGATCGAGCACGTCCTTGAAGTTCTGTGGCGAGCTGAACTTGGCCCCTGCAGGCGCCGTCCCCGGCAACGCCGGAGGCGATGCATCACCGGTTCCAGTCCCTGTGGGCGTGATGTCCAGCCCGAGTTCGCCCGACGTCCTGATCGAGTCGAGCTGAGACTCGATGCGGGCGCCGATGGTCGGGTTCACCAATTTGAGAGCTTCATCGCCGGTCAGCTTGAAGGACGGGCTTAATTTGCGCTTTGCCGCGTTGAAATCCTCAACCGAGAGCACCGCGAGGTGAGTCGACACCAAGCGATCCTGACGATCGCCCGGGAGAATCCCACAGCCCGACAGGATTGACAGCGCAGCGAGTGAAGTTGCGATGCGAGTTCGTGCTTGCATGGAAGGCTCCGAGAGGTATGGCGTTGCCGGAGAGCGGACTCGATCTATCGTGTGGGCCTGTCCGCAGGTCTAAGTCGGTATTCCGAGCGTCTGGTCGGAATCGGATTCTCCTAACCAAAGCGCTATTCAAGGCGAGCTCGTGCGCGCAAACTGGAATTTTGCCGCACATTGGCACCCGAGCGGCATCAAGACGAAATCAGCGAGGTTGCAAGGATCCGTCCGTCGTGCCCTCACTGGCACTCGGAGTCGAGTTCAGCGACCCAGAACTCGATCTCGCGCTGGCGGTGCTCGATTTCACGCTCGCGTGCGGCGGGATCGACGACACCAACAGGCAAGTCCCGGAGTCGCAGGAGTTCCTCTTCATTGCGCTTCCACTCTTCGTGGAGGGCCCTGATCTTGTCCACGTTCATCGAATCGCCACCTATTCAGGGGAGAGGGAACATCCTGAATCCGCCGTGGAGTCTACCTCATATCACAGCGCAAAGATAGACTCACGCCATGCGCCCCGTACCGCCGGATCGTGTCGTGTACACCATCCCATCGGACGTGCTCGTCAGGGAGATCCGACGGCGTCGCAACCGGCTCCGGGTGAAACGATCCCGCTGCGAGATCGCAATCGCCGCGATCGACAACCGGCTCATGCTGGAGGGAGTTCTGCCCCCACCTTCCGTTGGTAGGGCACCGGCAATCGCTTCCACCCTCAAGCGGGCCCTGGCGTTCGTGCTCCACGACCGTGTGCTGTCACCGGCCGAGGCCGCGTCACTCCTGCCCGCGGTTGGGTACCGGTCCACGTTACCCAACCTCACCAAGATGGTGCAGGTCGCGCTGCTGGACGGGACGATGTTCCAACGCGTCGCGCGTGGACGGTACACCGCGATTGCTGAAACCGATCGATCCTGCCGCGAGCCGCAGGATGCGTTTCGTGCCGAACGTCCTGAGCGTCGCTTCCGCGCTGTTGTTGAGTAGCTTGAAAGCCCCACTAACTTCACTCGCGCTACGCTTGGCGTCATTCACGGATCGCGCACACACCGCGATCGAGGAGGCGATGATGGCGAAGCGAGGGCGTCGGAGTGTCAAGGCAGAGTCGCTCACGGCGTTGGTCAACAAGTTCGATCGCGCCGAGGCGGCGGTCGAGGCCGCCCGCCAGGCGCTTGAAGCCCGGCAAGCCGACCTGGACGCGCTGCGTCGACAGATCGCGGCGCGGCTCGGAAGCACCGGACTCATCACCGCAGTTGGCCCGCGCGGCGCGTCACGTCCAGGACGAGAATCGGCCGCCGCCTCTCAGCCTCGGGCGGGCACACTCAAGCACAAAATCCTTCAAGTCATGGCAGACGGCGGCACCCGCGGCCCTACCGAAGTCTTCGATGCCGTCACGAGGTCCGGCTTCAAGAGCGATGGCAGCGAGAAGAGCCAGCGGGTGATGGTGGCCCAGACACTGACCAAGCTCGTGCAAAGCGGGCACTTGGTCCGGGAGGGACGTGGTGCGTACCGAACAGCCTGAAACGTCCTACGGCGATGGCTCGTCAGCTTCATGCTTGACCGAGTGTCCGAGACTCTCAAAGTACCGCCGCGTCGCGAGCGGCCCTTCGCGATAGGCCACCAGAGCGCCCGACAGCACGTCGACGCCCTGCCGGAGCGCGGCGGGGGTATTCTCCGCTCGGGCAAGTCTGCTGCCCCGGTCGGATTCCAGGACCTCGTACGCCGCGTCCCAATGGCAGCGAGCCTGGGTCAACGGAGAGCGCACGGGCGTGCGGTGGATGAAAACGCGCCGGCGGGTGCTCAGCGGGAGGCCGGCGAAGTACTCGGATAATCGACCGTCCAACGACGGCCGAACGATCCAGGTCTCGAGCCCGATGGGTGCGGTTACGTCGCCCGTCGGGACTTCCAGCATGCGCTCGACCGCCCCCCTCGCGAGAGCGGCCAGGATCCTGGCGACCCCGGTCTCCAGATCGAGCCGTTCGACGCGGGGCACGCCGTTTGGGGCCGCTTCGGGCGCCGAGTCGAGCCGAAACACAGAGAAGCGGGGAAGATCCATGGCGGCCAGATAGAGATGGTTGTCGTTGTCGTAGATGTGCAGGTTGGTCATGCCGACAGGGAGTGAACGGCCGGCTATCAACCTTGTGGCGGATCGGCCCGTGTCCTGCGTCTGGTCCGGGCCAGCGACGAAGGACGATCGGCTACCTTCGCACCCTCAGCAATGCGCCTCACATCGTGTTCTGGTATCGGGCGAAGGCCGATCGGCCACAAGGCATAAAGAGGATCAGCACCTTCGCCACGGCATGAACGCTCAGCCAATCAACTCGGCGTGCAAACGTCCCGACGCGAATGAGACCTCTGGAACGGCCGGCCGCGACCGCCTTCCCCGCAGCCAGGCCTGGATGCCGTGTGCGTTGACACGGACGGGTGATGCCTTGTGACCGAACCGCGTTCGTGGATCGAGCGGCGGCGCCGGTGCGTCGAAAAGCTCGAAGAGGCAGGATTCTCCGTTTTGGACGCCCCGGCCAACTCGTACCGCCTCGTGGTTGCGTCGTATCAGGCCTTGCTCGCGCCATCATATCTTCAGGCCGAATGTCGCTGCGCGAAAAGACTCTCGTCACGCGGCCTTGACGGCAGCAGGATTGAGCGCCTGGAGATGCGTCAGTTCTATCGGCCGACCTGCGAGCAGGCGTTCCGCGGGGTGATCTCCAGTTCTCGTTTGCTCTATCTCTTCGATCACGACGTGGAAACAGCTCGCCTCGACGAGATTCCCCGCGCCGCCTACTTGCAACAAACCCTCGTCGAACTTCTCAGGTGACGCGCCGGCGTTTGTTGCGACCATCGGGCCTGCCGATCTGGCAGACGATGATCTGCAACATCATGCCAAGGCAGGAGAATCACCACCCAAGCCCGCCCACGAGTAGCCGAATCGCGTAGACGACTGGCGATCGGCGGCATCGCGCTTGCAGCGATAAGGCCCGGAGAAAAGCCCAAGGAGCCCACCGATGTCGACGAATCCCACCCAGATAGGGGACCTTGACCGTTGCCTCGACCTGCTGTGCGAGGCCATTCAACTCACCGAGACGCAGTTCAACACCGCGGTGAACAGGTACGAGGCTGTCGGACGTTGGCTGACGGAGGCGGACACGTCGTTGGACAAGCTCTCGCCCGAGGTCTTCCCCCAGGGCTCGATGCGGCTCCGAACCACCGTTCGTCCCGTGCGCAAGCAAGATGAGGTCGTGCCGTTCGACTTGGACGCGGTCTGCTGCTGCGCCGTGGACCCGACCCGCAAGAGTTCACAAGCCCTCTACAGCCAAATCGAGTCCCACCTCCGGTCCAACGCGAACTTACAAGGCCGCTTGAGCGCCGAACCGAAATGCCTGCGGCTCGACTACGCCAGCGACGACTTCTACCTCGACATCGTGCCGGCCTGCATCGACCCGACCGACCCCGAGAAGATCCGACTGCTGATTCCCGATCGTGCCCGGTGGTCGGCGAGCGCGGCCCCCATCGACACCTGGAGGCGCACCGATCCTCTTCGCTACGCCCGCTGGTTCGACACCCAGTGCGCCACCACCACGCGCTCTGCGGAACTGGCCGTGACGGCGAGCGTCTCGCGGGTACCACCCCGGGAGCCGGCGTCGATCAAGGCCCCGCTGCGCCGCGCCGTCCAATTGCTCAAACGGCAACGGGACGTCGAGTTCCTCGGCCGTGATTCGCAGCCCAGTTCTATCCTGCTCACTACGCTCGCGGGCCGCTGCTATCAGGGAGAGGTCAGCCTCTCAGCCGCGCTGGCAACAATTCTCGACCGAATCTGCGCCCTGATCTCCCAAGCCCAGGGACGAAGGATCTCGGTGCCCAATCCCGCCGAACCGACAGAGGACCTTGTCAAACCGCTCACCGATGAGACCTATCGCCGATTCAAGGCGATGATGGTGTCGATGAGGCAGCGGCTCGATCGGCTCCGTCACCCACGGACTCCGACGGACTTCGGCAGCGCGCTTGTTGAATTGGCCGGGACGCGCGTCGCGGGCCAGGTTTCAGCGAGACTCCAGGCCGACCTTCGGGAAGCGAGCAGCCAGGGCAAACTAGCCGTCGCGGCCGGCGTTCCAAGCCTGCAGATCGTGAAGGAAGTCAAGCCGACGCCGGGAGTACATTCAACACCCCCCAACACATTCCACGGATAGCCCGCTCGCCGTGCTCTCGCTCTTGCAACAACTCCGGTTGCTCCGAGCCCGATACCCCGGGATTCGGGTCTGGACGCAGTTCGTCTGCGGGACGCAGTGCCTGTATTACACGCTGCGAACCAGGCCCACAAGCTTTTCGGCGTCGTACACGCTGCTGGGCGTCTACAGCGTCGGCGGTCCGCCGGTCGTGTGGGTCCTCGATCCGGTGCTTGAGCACCGAGTCATCGGCGAACCAATACCCCATGTCAACCCCGACGGAACTCTCTGCCTCTACGATCCGGACGGGAACGAATGGAACGGAACGATGTCGCTTGCCTCGACAACGATTCCCTGGGCACTCCGCTGGTTGTTCCACTACGAGCACTGGCGTGTCTTTGGTGAGTGGCTCGGCGACGGGCCCGCGCACGCCCATACTCCTCCGGATACTCAGTCCGGCATCACACGCGAGGAAGCGGCGTGACCGGGCCTTTCCGAGTCCTGAGCCTCTCGGGCGGCGGCATGCGCGGCGTCTTTTCGGCCGCGGTGCTGTGCGAGTTGCAGGCAGCGCTCAGGCAGCACACCAAGAACCCGGCCACACGGTTGGTTGATCACTTCGACCTGATCGTCGGCACGTCGACCGGCGGGCTTCTGGCCCTCGGCTTGGCGTTCGGCAAAGACCCAAGCGAGCTTCTGGATTGCTACAAGAATCTCGGGCCCCGAGTCTTCCCCCCGTGGTGGAAGAATCCCCGATGCATCATATTGGCGCCGTGGCTCCGTCCGCTCTTCTCCCAGGATCGCTTGCGGGAGATCGTCAACGCCGTCGTACCTTCGGACAAGAAACTCGGTGATGCCGCAGTGCCGCTGGTGCTCACCGCGGTCCGTCGCGAAACCGGTGAACCGGCCTGCCTCAAGACGGGGCATAATGCCGACTACTTCCGCGATCTCCACATGAGCGCGGTGGAGGCGGCGATGGCAACGACCGCGGCCCCGGTGGCATTCCCGCACGCGGCGACCCAAGCCCATGGCGACCTGATCGACGGCGGACTGTGGGCCAATACGCCGGCGCTAGTCGGGGTCGTCGAAGCCTGCCGCGGATTTGGCAGAAGGCCCGAGGACGTGCGTTTGGTCAGCGTCGGCACGACTCGCGCCAAGCTCCCGCCACGAGCACGCCGGCACACCGGCGGGACGCTCGAATACGGCGGGATGATCCGGGGGAGATTGCCCGAGCTTCTGTGGGAGGGCCAACGATCGCTCGCGATCTCCGCGGTCAAGCTCATACTGCCACCGGGGGCGATGGTTGAAATCGATCACGAGTTCTCCGGCCGCGGCTACTCGCTGATGGACTCGAGCCCTCGCGCCCTTCGCGCGCTCGAGCAGGCAGGGCGAATGGAAGCACAGAAGTCCTCCAGCATGGCAATCGACATGATGGTCAGTACTTCGGCATAGGTTCTGGGCCGAGAGGCGGTAGCTGACGGGGAGCCTGCTCCAACTGATGCTCTCGGAGCCTCTCCCCCACCACTGTCAATGACCACCGCCTATCACGCAACACCACAACTCCGCGTTGATGGAGGTCCCGGAGCGTGTGATGTACATGGCTTGCGCCCATCCGCACGGCTCCGACGATCCGGAGACGAAGTTGTTTCGGGAAAAGATCACAATCGAGGTGCTTGAGCACCATCCGGCGGTACACGCCGGATTGCACCCAAGCGTACAGGTCCAACGGCAGGTCGGCGTAGTGCTCGCGCCGCGAGACGTCGATCCCGGCTCCCTCCGCGAGCAGAAATCCAAGCACGGAGAGTTGATAGAGCCGCGATTGCCGCGCACTGGCCGTAACGCACTTCACCCAGCCTCGCCGCACGAGACGGCAAATGGCTGCCTCCACGGATTTACGGGATGATCCCGTGCGTTCACGGAGTTCCCTCGCGCATCGAGGGGCGACCAGATGGGGAATTATGGCATCTTGCAGGGACATGTTGTGCGGGACTTCGAACCGGACGCCGCATGGCGTCAACGGAGCAAAGCAAACCGCTTCACCAAATGTTGGGAATCTCTGCTGACCCTTCAAGCTTTCGGTGTATTGGCCTGCAACAGCCATGGTGCGAGCGGCCATGCCCCAAGGGGAATGCGGCGCCGCGCTTTGAAGCTGCCGTCACCCTTGTACACATTGTGGACATTTCGCGGCCCGCCTGAACTTTCGGCTGCCATCCCACACCGAAACACACATAAACCCCGGCCCACTCCTTGTGGTTGATCGACCCATGCATCCGAGAGGCTCAAAGGGCAGCGAACACACCGACCGATTCGGCGGGCACCTTGCGCGGTGCCTGACAGCCCGGCAGGGGCACTTCTTCTGTGTGTTCACTGCCCACCCGAATCACTCCCGGCCAGTGAGGGTCGATCGGGCACTGCACTTGTAAAGCAGCGCCACTCCCACCAGGTGAGCACCATGAACAACCCAGAACGCATCGATATCCATGACCACAGCACCAAGCTTCATCGCGAGCTCGAACGCCTCGCGGCCGACGCGGTTCTCCTGCCCGGCCAGCGCCGCGACCTCCTGCGCTTTGTTAGCGATGCCCGCGTCGGTCGGCTTCCCCGTGGCAAGGGCGGGCGCGCCGGCAGCCGGCGCATGTCCGAGGGGCGGTGCCTCAAGCTGATCTACACGATCCGGCGCTTCGCGCTGGCCGTGCCGGTGGAGTTCGAGGCTGTCACGGTCGAGCAGATGCAGGACTTCGTGCTGGGCATCGAGGACGGCCGGGTGCGCAAGCTAACTCGCCTGGGGGACTCGGACACCTACACGCCGGACACCGTGCTGGACTTCAAGAAGATCCTGCGCCGCTTCTACGGCTGGCTGCTCGGCCCAAGCTCGGCCAAGCTGACCGATCTCACGGGCTGGTTCGACCTTCGCGAGACCAGACCCGAGCTCAAAGCCATCACGCTGGATGCGGTCCAGCGTCTGGCGCGGGCGATCGGCACACCCCAAGGGCAGGCCTTGGTGCTGGGGGCATTCGATGGCGGGTTCAGAGCCGGGGAGCTCTTCAACGTCCGTCTCAAGGACGTCACGTTTGCCCCGGACGCCGAGGGGCAATCGACGTGCATGGTCCGCATCCGGGTGAGCAAGACGCTGCCCCGGACGATCTCGCTGCCCATCGCCACGGAGGCGATCAAGTTCTGGGTGGAGAGGCACCCGAATGGGGGGGAGGTGCGGTCTGACGGCTCGATCGCGGCCCGGGACCCCGAGGCGCCCCTCCTGACGTGGTCGTACCACTACTGCCGGCGGGTGCTCCTAAGTTCGGGGCGGCAGGAGCTGGGCGAGCGCCGGCTGTACATCCACCGCCTGCGGCACGCCAGCGCGACCTGGTACGCCCGCCACCTCACCCCGTACCAACTGTGCGCCCGCTACGGCTGGGCCATGGGGAGCAAGGCGGTGCAGCGCTACGTCGACGCCAGCGGCGTGCTCGCCCAGGACACGGCGACGATCGCAAGACGAGCTCTGTCCGAGCATGTTGGGAGCTTCGCTCAAGCGGCGGCGGTAAGGCGGGCGGGAGGCTGAATCCGGCAATCGCGGCGGACGCCGACTGTAAGGTTAGGTTGCAACGCCGTCGCGCTTTCCCACGGCAACCAATCCCCATGGAATTGGCATGTCTGTGGTAACTGTGATGCGTCTGTGTCGCTCGCGCGACCGCTCACCCGTCTCAACGCTTCGTCGAGTTGACTGCTACCCTGGCCTCGTGGCCGCGGTCGATCATCGGGGGCTTGTCGAGCTGTGCGACCCCGATGGTTCAGGAATAGTGTGGCAGGTCAACGTGGGATTGCCCGTTGCCGCGATGGCCTTCACGCCGGATGGAGAATGCCTGGCCTGCTCATTCTGTGGCGTGAACGTCCCGGCCCGAATCGAGTTCAGGCGAGCCAACGCCGATGGGGCGCAAGCGGTCGCGGCACAACTCTCCGCCAATCGAGGGCGAGTGACTGGGCTGAGCTTTCGGCCCGACGGAACGAGATTCGCGACGTGCGGCGCTGATGCAGAAGTACTCGTGCAGGTTGTGCCGGCTCTACCGGAATGACTGCGTGCAACAATGTGCCTCCTATGGTGTGTGGGAGGGACCGGTCACCTTGCGCCGCCGGCGCCAAGTAACAACATTGCAATGCCGATCGTGGCCAAGCCTAATCCATATTGTCAGGCGTCGGCGTGCGCTTGCTGAAAGCCGCTCACGAGCCGCGGTCGAAGCGCCACGTCACGAGTACGGTGGCGTCCGGGCTCACCGCTTCGGAGCCCAAGACCGTGAAACGCGAACTGCTGACCGCCTGAGACGATGCGAATCAGATCCGCCACCGCGAGCGTTCCGGTAACAGCCCCAACAAACGGCACGGCCACAGAGACACCCGCGAGTTCAAGGTCGCCGCATCGCTTTTCTTCGCGAACGCGCCGGTAGTACGCATTGCTCTCCGCGAGCCGCTCGGCGTTCGCATTCGGGGCACCGGGTTTCCAGATCTCCTTCGCCTTGCCGCTCGCAAGCGGGAGCGTGTGGATCTCGATATCGTCGAAGCTCGACGCGCTTCCGCCCACACCTACCACTACCGTCGCGTCGAAGCACAGGTCATCGAGGAGCCAGCGTGGTCCTCTGCCATCGAAAGCGGCGATGCAGAGTGCCGGCTCCGAGATGTCGCGCCGAGTTCGTTCATCCACCCGACGGTCCACGACCCCTGGATCGAACCCACGGGCCTCAAGGAAGCGGGCTGCGATCCAAGTCTTTCGGTGCCCGGTATCCGCGTGCGTCATGAGTGCCTGAGGGCCGAAGTTTGCCGGGATTGCCCGATCAAAATCTTGGAGCAGAATCTGGACGGTGGAGCGGTCTGGGTACGGCAACATCGACCAGGCCCACAAGACCGCCTGCCCAAGATGTCCAAGGCCCATGAGCCACAGCTCCGCCGGCAGGTAAGCTTGGCTAGGTCCCAGCGCTGCCGGATCATCGGCAGCCAGGTCGGGCCGCCAGAGCGATAACCCGACCGGTCGCTTGAGTGCCGCGGCGTGCACACCACAGACATCGAAGAACTTCTCGGCGAGGTAGAGCCCCGCGCCGGCGACGCCGGTCAGAGCGTGCGAAGGACCAGACGCAAGACGGCTTGGCCAATCCGGTGGCGCCAGATCCACACACCACCCGTGGTGAATAGCCCTGTACTGCCCATCGTCACCTCCGCCGAGGCACACGTCCGCGCCAGCGGGTGTTCCTGCCTCGACGGACTCAGCGCCCATGACTTCGAGTGCCTCATCCAATGAAGCCGCAGGCCAGGGAACAAGTGGCTTGGTCGCGAGCACTCCTTTGGCCGCTTGAATACGCAGCGGCCGCTTGAACACGCGCGGCATGAGGTTTGCGAGCGTGAGCAGAAACGCCTGATCCGCCGAGGAGCCTCTAATCTCCTCACCCGCCCAAACGGTCACTTGGGTCGCGGCCAGGAGTGCTAGGGCCCGCTCCGGGTCGAGCTCGCGCGAATCGACGAGGAATTTTCCTACACGATCAAAGCCATCAGCTTCGGGCCGCATGGTGACGTCTCCTACAACAAGACGAGCTTTGCCCGCGCGGGTGCGGACCTACGACTCCATCGTCTGCTGCCGTGGTACTCGTGAAGTCCCACACCATCGAGGGTCCACCAGCGCGTCTGCGCGAACCGTGGCAGGATGATCGCAAGATGACCTGCCTCTGGAATCATCGGGTGGGCCTGGTCTGAATCGCTTTGGTCTACCCAGTCGGTGGGATGGGTGTGAACATCGGCCACGACGCGGCGTTTCGACTCGCGGCAGATCTTCCAGAGCTTGGAGTATCCGCTGCTTGAAAACCGGATAATGCCGGATTCGAACGCGTGGGGGTCAAGCGCGTCATACGGCACGTAGGCACGGGCTCGGTCGATCCTGCCCTTTCGATCGCCGAGAATGAACGCACCGCTTTCCCGACGCCCCTGCCCGCGCGCGCGGAGATCCAAGATCAACCGCCGCCAAAGCTGCAGCGGAACCTTGAGCGTCCGATCGATGTCAGACGCCGGTGTAGTTTCGCGAGTTGAGGAGTTCATAGACGGCCTCGAGGAGATCGACAATGGTGCGACGCGAGTGCCAGACCTGCCGCTTGTATGTCGTCGGCCAATCGCCGTGATCAGACAGCGGCCGGCGGTCCATTGGGTGATAGAGGCAGCTCCCCGGTGCCTCGGGCGGCCAGTCGATTCGGAATACCTTGGCAACGTCCCCGCTTCCTTTCGGATGGAGCTCGAGAGCGAGCGGCGCAGCTCGCTCGTGGTCCCAGAGCCTTGAGGTCGGGGCCCGACTGGGGTACCCGTCGCAATTCACCTTGAGATAGAAGGCAGCCGGGCTATTCGGCCGTGCCGCGGCGGCGATCATGAACACGACGTCGGGGAACTTCATCCCGGGGTCCATGTTCTTCCACCGCCCCTCCGCCTCGCCGATGAGAAATGCGGCCGATTGCAGGTCTCCCCGCAACGCCGCTTCGTCAGGTGATGTCATGGTGGTGTCGCTCATCCGTTCACCTTCGGGCCCGGGACCAGCTCGACGCACAGGCTGCAGCTTCCCCGAGGGAGGAGTTCAGCAAGACGCGTGTTGAGCTTGAGGTCATCCTCCGAGCCGCACAGCCGGAGCTTGAGCGTCTCCGCGTCTTCGCCTTCGAGCTTCCAGTGCCGGCGAGCCCACCGCAGCACGCGACGAACCCGCGCGCTCGGCTGGAAGCGATGCACGACCGAGTCCTGCTGGTACTGGATGGTCACTTCGACCCGGCGGCAGCAAGAGCAGACGATCCGCGCGCCACGCCCGATACCGAGGGCGGCGAGCGTCATCGAGAGCTTCTCGCCCCCATGCTCGTCGTCTTCCCGCTCGTCGTCTTGATCGCCGTGAGCGTCCTTGGGGAAAAACGCCAGCATCCCCTCCTCGCCCGCCACGCCGGCGCGGGCAAGCACGTCGGCCAGCGTGTCGGTCGCACGGACACGGACCGGCGGTCCATCCCCGACGCCCGACTTCGAGACGAACACCTGGAACTCTTCAACCTTCGCACCTTCGATAATGTCCATGGCGATACACTCCGTTTGCTCTTGAGGACTTGCCGGCTTGCCGAGACCAACCAAGTCCCGGGACTATCGGCCCTCCTCAAGAACATCTACGGCAAATAGTACCAAAATGTTCTGTCCAGGTCAAACAGAAGTGGATTTTTTGCCGACAATGTTCTAGGCTACCGATATGCCGGCGATTGGGGCATCCGCACTTCGGATGCGCCTGCCGTTGTTTGCATGCAGCCGACACCAGCCCCCCGAAGGACCGCATGGCACCCACCGAGCACTCACCAGCAACCGCCTCGTTCGACCCCAAGGTCTTGGGAAAAAGGCTTGCCGACGCGAGGAGCAACGCCCGGCTGACGCAGGAACAGGTGGCCGATGCACTCGGGCTGTTGAGAACCGCTATCGCTCAGATCGAGACGGGGGCGCGGGCGGTGAGCTCCGACGAACTGGTGCGCTTGGCCCGCCTCTACAACCGATCGATCGACTCGTTCTTTGAATCCGAACCGGACGCGGCCGTCGATGACGCGCTCACGGTGCTCGCGCGCATGGCACCGCCGGTCCAGGGCGATGCGCAGACCGCCAAGGCCGTCGGCACCCTGATCGATGTGTGCCGAGCGGGCGCCTCGCTCAAACGAGAGCTTGGTCTAAAGAACCACGACGGGCCGCCCGCCTACGAGTGGCCGCAGCCCCGCAACATGGGCGATGCGGTCGAACAGGGGAACATGGCGGCCGAGCAAGAGCGCAAGCGTCTTGACCTCGGTGAAGCGCCGATCGCTGACATTCATGAACTCATCGCCAGGCAGGATATCTGGGCCGCGAGTGACCACCTTCCGGACGATGTCTCAGGCCTTTTTTTCAGCCATCAAACCACGGGTATGGTGATCGTCATCAACCACGACCATCATCCTTGCCGCCAGCGGTTCTCCTACGCACACGAATATGCCCACTCGCTCTTTGACCGAAAGCTCAAAGTCACCTACACGGCGAAGGACAACTCGACCAACTTGATCGAGGCGAGGGCGAACGCGTTTGCCGCGGCCTTCCTCATGCCCAAACGGGGCGTTGAGCTTGCCCTCGAACGGGATGACAAGGGCAAGCCCAGCAAGCACCTCTTCAGCATGTATGACGTCGCGAACGAGGGGGGAACGAACATCGAGCGACGGACTACCGCCGCGTCACAACGACTGGGCGTAAAGGACGCGGCACGCCTCGCCCTTCATTTTGACGTGAGCTATCAAGTCGCGTGCTTCCGGCTGAAATCGCTGGGGTTCATCAACCAGAACGAGCTCAATGACCTACGAGACAGAGAAGAAGCGGCGCGGCTCTTTATGCGGATCGCCCGGGGCGATCAGGCCACGGGGCAGGACCGCGAGGTGGTTCTGCGCCAGAAGTTCAAGAACCACATCATCGCTCAGATGTTGCCGCTCATTTTGGAGGCGTATCAGCGGGAGATCATTTCGCGTGGAAGAGTTCTCGAACTCTCCTCGCTCATCGGCGTCCAGGGCAATACGATTCTTCAGATCGCGCAGACTCGGTGATCGTCGCAAGGATTTCGCGGCATGCCAAGCCTTCCAGACAGACATTGTCTGCTCGACTCGAGCGTGCTTGTGAACTTCCTCGCCGTCGGCCGGATGGACGTGCTCGCGGATCTGCCCATGCAGGTGTTTTACGTGACGCCGCACGTTGACGACGAGATCTCGCACCACTATCCGGAACAGCGAAACCGGCTTTCGGCGGCTCTGAAGGACGGCTCTCTCCAACAGACCCGTCTCGAGGGTGGGGAACTGGTGATCTTCACCAAGCTCGTGGGTTGGAATCTTGGCTGCGGCGAGGCGGCCGCCATCGCTGGAGCGTTTTGCCGCGGATGCGCCGTGGGTCTTGATGACCGAGTGGCGCAGCGCCGCGCGAGGGATCTCTCGCCCGACCTGCCTATCGTGACCACGAAGGACCTGCTTCTCGATGCGGTCGCCTGTGGGACGTTGACCGTGACGCAAGCCGACGCGATAAAGGGTGATCTTGAGACGCTCCATCGGTTCAGGATGCCAGGATTTGGTAGCTTTGGCGAGCTTCTCTCGAACAACTAACCCACGCGATGGGCCGGAAGCCCGATGGAGGCGTTGGAGGCTGCGGCCCGCGCGCCTCATGGCTGGGCGAGCGGAACGACCGCGGCGGCTCGGAGATTGAAGACGGCTATCCAGCTCTCGTGCTCTTCTTTCAGCGACGCGACCAGATCGCTTATGAGAGTGTCGTCGAGGGCCGCGGGTCGGCCGTGCGCAAACTGGTTTCGCTGTTCCTGAAGCCGCTTGAGTAGGTCCGCGATCTTGGCAAACCCGACTGTCTCAAGGTCCAGCCAGTACGTCGAAGAAAAGAGGAGGCGATAGAGGCGATCCAGCCGAGCACCGATAGACCCGTATCGCTGAAGCAGATCTCCGGTCACACTCTCGGGAAGGTCTCGCATCGCCGACCGCAAGAGCCGTTCGATGCGAGTCTCGAAGTAGGCCCAAAACACGATGCCGAGCACGGCTCGTCGCGACGGGCGATGACCGGCCGCGATGGACGAAAAGTCGGGCCCGGCAGAGACGTCTCGCTTCCACTCCTGCTCGATGATGTCGAGGTAGACGTAGTCCTCGTAGCGGCTTTCGCCTCCCATATGAACGTCCGCGATCGGCTGTATCGTGCCATCGGGAAGCGCGATCGATCTGGATTCGGGAACTGGCATGGGCTTGCCACAAGCTGGGCATTTCTCCTCGGTTTTTCGGATGCCTCGACAAGTCGGACAGCGGATGTAGCTGTACCAGAGAGTTGACCAGTGCCAGTTCGGCGGAAGCGAATCAAACCACATGGAAGAGAGTATGCGGTCAGAAGCTCCTCGATGATCGCGCCGAGGTTACACGTCGATTCTTGACGACCTAATACCAATTACGTTTGAATTCCGGGCGTGAGCCAAGCGGTGGCGCAGATGGACTTGAGGCGATCGCGTTGGGGTTCGAGGGCGCGGTAGGCGTCGGTGCCGGCCTGGAGCAGGTGGTCGTAGTCGGTGAAGACGCGGTTGCTCAGGAAGTGGCTCTTGAGGTAGAGCCAGAGGCGTTCCACGGGATTGAGTTCCGGGCTGTAGGGCGGGAGGTGGAGGAGCGTGAGGTTCGCGGGGATTTCCAGCCGCGTGCTCACATGCCAGCCCGCGCGATCGAGGACCAGCACCACGTGGTCGTGGGGGCCGACTTCGGCGGACAGCAACTTCAAGAAGGCGCTCATCGTCTCGGTGTTGACGCGCGGGGCCACCAGCGCCGAGGAATCCCTCGTCGCCGGATCGACCGCGGCGTACAGGTACGCGTTCTCGTAGCGGGTCTGTCGGATCACGGTCGGGCGCGAACCCTTCTTGGCCCACACCTTGGTGAGCGTGCCCTTCTGCCCGAATCGCGCCTCGTCTATGAAGGAGACCCGCACGTTCTGGCCGGGCTTTTCTTCCCTTATTTTCTGGACAAAAGGGGGGCGCTCGCCCGGAACTCCGCCATCGCCCCGGGGTCGTTCTTCTCGTGCCGTGGCCGCGGCGTGAGGGGCGTGAGGTTCAGTCGGTGCAGCAACTCGTACGCGCCGTTGAGCGTGTAGGCAACACCGAACTCGTCGTTGAGGATGCGCACCGCGTCCTTGCCGCGCAACGTACAGACCCCATCGCCCTCGCGCGGCCCGGCCAGCAGGCGCTCCACGAACTCCGCGTGCCGCGCGCGGGCCAGCTTGGGCGTGCGTCCGGCTTGCTTCTTGGGCCGCAACGCCTCGATCCCGCCGTCGCGGTAGCGATAGACCCACTGCTCGACCACGCTCTTGGACACGCCCATCACCTCGGCGATGTCCATCTTCTCCTGGCCGCGGAGCGCCAAGAGCACCATCCGCAGCCGGTCCCGCGCTTTGGCCTGAGGCTCCGCCGCGATCAACGCCTCCAGCCGCGCCCCGTCACCAACCTCACGTTCCTTCACCCGCATCGTCGGCCTCCTTGCCAGAAGCCAACATCGTTCACCCCTCCACGCCGTCGCGCTACCTCACAAGCGCCGAACGCGCCCGGAAATCATTTGGGATTGGTATAAGTCTCCGCGCATCGACCCGATTGCCCGACGCTGCATCTCCGATCGTTCACTGTAGTGCACGTCAAATGCGAAAGTGGTGTTCGCCACACATGCCCCTCTCGGTTGATTCCTGCCGGCCGATCCGCCACAGTCCACGTAAAGCGCGGGGCTTGCCCGGTGTGCATGGCAACCCCTCTGCACACCCACCCCGAAGAACGCACCGCCTCGGCGGAGTACGCCTCCGCCGCCACCCGCTGGCTCCGCCTCAGCCAGGAGCGATCGCTGGCGCACCTCCGCGGCCCGCTGGTCGAGGCCGCCCGACGCCTGGGCCTGGCCAGTGAACGAGCCCACGAGCTCCAGGAGCACCTGGACCTGGCCCGGGACCGCCTGCTCAACGCCCCGTCGCACACCGACGCGGGCGCGTTCGCACGCCTGGAGTCCCGCGTGTTCGAGCTCGAAGAACAACTCCACCGCGTGCGCGGCGACCTCTGGCGTGATCTTCTGCCCCTGGCGCGCGAGGCCCGCGACGCGGCCATCGAGCTCAACCGCTCCTCGTGGCTCAACGAACTCTCCGACGTGCTCGGGGGTGAGCCGCGTGACCCCAAGTAAGCCCTTCCAAGCGCCGGCAATCATCGAACGCTCCGCCGAGAGCATGCGCGAGCTCCCCGACGAGTCGGTCATGCTCACCGTGACCAGCCCGCCGTACTTCAACGCCGTCGACTACGACCGCTACGCGGCGGGGCTGCCCGAGTACAAGACTCGGTCCTATTCCAAAGGGTTCGAGCCCGACGGGTACGAGTCGTACCTCTCCCTGATGCAGCGGGTTTTCCGCGAGGTCTACCGCGTCACCGCTCCGGGCGGCTGGTGCGTGGTCGTCGCCGCCTCCATCCTGCGCCTCGGTAAGAACCTCACCGTGCCCTTTGACCTGACCTCGCGCCTGCAGGACCTGGGATGGGAGCTGTGCCACGAGATCATCTGGGATAAGGGCCGCCCCGTGCTCGATCGCGCCGGCGCGTTCATCAAGCACCGCACCGCGGGGTCGTTCCACCCCAACATCTCCACCGAGCACATCCTGGTCTTCCGCCGGCCGGGCCCGCGCTTGCTGTTTGCCAAGGACTCCGATCCGCTCCCCTTGAGCCCGCTGCTCACGCGCGAGATCGCCAACAACCTCTGGCACATCCCGCCGGTACCCCCCGGCGCGATCGATCACCCGTGCCCTTTTCCCGAGGAGATCCCGCACCGGGCGATCTTGCTGTACTCGGTGCCCGGGGCCCTGGTGCTGGACCCCTTCTCTGGCTCGGGCCAGACCGGCAAGGTGGCAATTGCTCTCAACCGACGATTCGTTGGCTACGAGATCGAGGCCAGGTTCGCCGAACTGGCGCGATCACGCCTGAAGGAGCCGCTCTCCCTGCGGGCCCAGCAGATGGTGCGCCGCTTCGAGCACATCGAGGACGATCCCTTCCTCACCGCGGGGCGGAACACGCCGCCCAAGGGCGATGACGAGCCGAGCGTGCGGGGTGCCCCATGAGCGCCGATGACAAGTCCAAACCTCTGCGCACCGACATCTACGCCCGCTCCAGCGAGTCCATGCGCGAGCTGGAGGACGACAGCGTCACGCTCACCCTCACCAGCCCGCCCTACTGGTCGCTGGTGGACTTCGAGCGCGCCGACCGTGGGCAGCACCGCCAAGCCTGCTGGCAGAACACCTACACGCGCGACTACGCCACCTACCGCGGCTACCTGGCCGCGATGCAGCGAACCTTCGCGGAGGTGCTGCGCGTTACCAAGCCCGGGGGCCACCTGGCCCTGCAGGTCGCGTCCATGCAGCGCGGCGGCCGGGTGTACCCCATCCCCATGGACCTGACCAAGCGCCTGGTCGACCTGGGGTTCGCGTACCGAGAGCACATCTTCTGGCACAAGACGCGCAACACCGACCACCGCGCCGGCGTCACGATCCAGAACCCCTACCCGGGCTATTACTACCCGGG
>JADLFE010000043.1 GCA_020845755.1 Phycisphaerales bacterium | reverse complement strand
GGAATCACCATCGAGCTGGCGGACGGGCGTCGCGTGGTGGTGTCGCGCGGATTCGATCGCGGATTGCTGCTCGACGTGATCCGGGCACTGGAGTCCGATGGGGAAGGGCGCTCATGATCGGCGCCTCACTGCCGTCGCTGGCGCAGCTGGACGCTCACCGCCGACCGGCCTGGATCGCCGGACGTCCATGTACTACTCCGCCGGCTGGCAGCTCCTCCAGGAGGACATCGACAACCACACCAACAGGTAGCGTGTGTCAACATGCGCACTTTGCCAAAGAGCTTCTCCCGAGGAAGGTTCTCTCCCGCTGCTGAGGCTGAGCCCGGAGGGCGAAGGCTCAGCAGCGGCGCGGCTCACGCGGCCGCCGTCGCCAACTCCGTCATCACCGGCTCACGCAGCCGGCTCATGTCCAGGTATCTCCGCGTGCCCCACCGGGTCCCCGCCACGTGCCGCAGGCGCGCCGCGACCAGCATCAGCGCACTCTGCCCGTCGGGGAACGCGCCCACGACCCGGGTTCGCCTCCGGACCTCGCGGTTCAATCGCTCCATCGGATTGTTGGTTCGCAGGCACCGCCAGTGCTCGCGCGGGAAGTCCATGTAGCTCAGCGTCTCCGCCACACCCTCGCGCACGATTGACGGGGCACGGGCCAGCTTCATCCCCGCGTGCTCATGTTCGACTACCCCTTGTGCGCCTTCTTCACACGCACTCGTCCCAGCAACTGATTCACCTCAGCCAGATCGAAGCGGTCCGGGTCCCAGTCACCGATCCATTGGAGCAGCTCGCGGTCGTCGGAATCCTCCTCTGCGGTCGGGTGCGGAGGCTTGGCTCTCGACCATCTTCTCGAACCGCACGGCGTGGGCCCACGAATCACCAAAGTCGTACTCGTACGCGATCGTCTTCTTGGGGCGGTCGAACACATCGGCCAGCAGCACTTTGCGCTCGTCGATCGTGGGCTTGCCCGTCCCGAATCCAAGGTCAATCCCCCCGGGCCCGGGCTTGGCGTAGCACGTTCCGTCTTTCTCGTGGAACTGGTGCATGTGCGAGTTGGTCCAACCGAAGGCGTGCTGGAGCACGGCGTGCAGTTGCTCCAGCGTCAAGCGCGGGTCCACGACCAGCCGCCGCCAGACCTCCGGCTCGGAATCAACCAGCCACGCCCGGAGTTGCATCATGGTGCTCACGCTTGCATCGTACCGCGCGGGCCATTGGCGTGGGCGGAGGAGGTGTCCGACGGTCGCGGTGGTCGTCGTGGTGCGTTCGGCATGGTGACATGCACGGCTGCCGTTCTCCGCTCCGGTCGTGCTACTGGAGGGCGCGGTATCGATGGCATCCATTCTGCGTGGTTGCTGTGCGTGTGGAGCGCACTCGTGCTCAGTGCGGCGGGGGATCTACCCGCGTGGATGTTCGACGAGGCCGCGTGCCAGGGCATGCCGCTGGAGACCGTGCCGCGGGTCAGTGGCGAGGTCTACCAGGCGATCCGGCCGCCTGTGCTGGGCTTCCGGTTCCTCTGCAGCGCCGCGCTTCGTTCGCGCAACCCGCGCCCACCCTCACCCGACCCCCACTCGAACCGAACCTGGGTGACGCCCCGCGGTCGTAGGTTGGGCTCAACGCGGGCCCCCGCTATTGCCGGGCCGGTTGCGAAAGCGACCGGCCCTTTGGTTTTCAGGGAACGCCGCCGAGAGACCTCGGCGGCGTTTTCGCGTTTTGGCCAACGTTCCGCGAGGGTTGGCGACTGGGGCGGTGCAGGCGACCGACCATGTGATCGACCGCCCGGCGTCGACGCACGGGCTCACAAGTTTGGGTTGGCCGCCTCCCGCAGGATCGCAATTATGTCAGTCCAGACCAACGGTGACTCATCGGCGCAGAGACTCCATGCCGGCCGCGATTGTTTGTCGACCATTGACGTTTTCAGTGGTTAGTGTATACTAACAGAGCCGATGCACGGGTTTCGCCACTTCAATGTCAATGGAGACCGATCATGCCGCTTGCCCTTCTTGTCGTGACTTCCCTTGGTCTGCTGGCCTTCCTCGCCGCCGCGGCGGCGGCCGTCGCGGCACCACGATTCGGAAGCGTCGCCCGAATCGTGACCATGGCACCGCTGGCCCTCGTGGCGGGGCTCAGCCTCTATGGCCTCCTCGCGTCACGAGAGCCGGGCAACTCGCCCATCTGGATCGTCCTCTATCTCTCCGTGTTTGCCGCCTGCGTTGTCGCGATCGCACGCCTCGCGCTCGCGAAGCGTGCTCTCACGAACCGGCCGTCACAGCCCGCGCGCTGATCTCGGCCCGAGTACGCTGACGTGACGAACGCATTCGCACGCCCAAGGTCGAAAGCCCGGGGACGTTCGACCTTGACGTGCGAATGGAGTGATGACGGCACGCCGTGCATCGCCTCGGCCGGCGGCGCACTCGCGGTGGCACGCGTCGATCGTGCGCTCTGCACGCCATTCGCGAACTGACCCGCGCCACCTCGTAGGCTGTCGACAACCTCGTGATCTCCCCCGCGCCGGCGACGTCACTTCGATCACGCTCTCAGTGTATGAAAAGCCGAACGTGATATCCCGCGAGATTTCGTGGCCCGCGAGGCATCAAGAACGAGCTCGGTCAGAATAGGCCCAGCACGGCATCGATCACCGAGATTGGTGAAATTGAAAAACCGCCGATGGAAATGTTGGTTCCATCGGCGGTATGTATGTGTGAATTACATATGGCTGATCACCGCATCCCCGAACTCAGAGCACTTCAGTTTCTTGACCGTCGTATCGCCCTCGGCCTTCATCAGGCGCTCGAAGTCGTACGTCACCGTCTTGGCGCTGATCGCTCCGTCCATGCCCTTGATAATCAAATCCGCGGCCTCGGTCCAGCCCATGTAGCGCAGCATCATCTCGCCCGAGAGCACCACCGAGCCGGGGTTGACCTGGTCGAGGTTGGCATACTTGGGGGCCGTGCCGTGCGTCGCCTCAAAGATGGCGTGACCTGAGACATAGTTGATGTTGGCGCCGGGGGCGATGCCGATGCCGCCGATCTGGGCGGCGAGGGCATCCGACAAATAGTCGCCGTTGAGGTTGAGGGTGGCGATGACGTCGAAGTCCTTGGGGCGGGTGAGGACCTGCTGGAGGGTGATGTCGGCGATGGTGTCCTTGACGAGGAGCATCTTCTTCCACTTGCCGTCGCCGTGGGTGGGCCAGAGTTTGAGGGCGGCCTCGATCTCGGCGACGATGTCGGCCTTCTGCTTGGGCGTCATCATGTCATAGCCGGGGTCGACCATCTTGGCGTTGCCCTCGGGGGTGAGGCCGGGGTTGGCTTCCTTGTTGCCGAGGATCCAGGTCTCGCGCTCGGTGACGGTCTGGTTGCGGAAGAAGGTGCTGGCGACCTTGTAGCCCCAGTCCTTGAACGCGCCCTCGGTGAACTTCATGATGTTGCCCTTGTGGACCAGCGCGACGGACTTGCGCTTGGTCTTCAGGGCGTACTCGATCGCGGCGTACACAAGGCGCTCCGTGCCCAGGGCCGACACGGCCTTCAGGCCCACACCCACCATCACCGGCGTCTCGCGCTTGGGCGTGCCGACGGCCTCGAGCTGCTTCTGCCACGCGGCGCTGCGGGCCGCGTCGCCGAAGCGGATCTTTGCGAACTCCTTGGGGAAGTTCTTCTGCCAGAAGTCCAGCACGGCCTGGGATTCGGGCGTTCCGGCCTGGTACTCGATGCCGGCGTAGATGTCCTCGGTGTTCTCGCGGAAGATCACCATGTCGCAGTCCTGCGGGCGCTTCACGGGGCTGGGCACGCCCTTGAACCAGCGCACGGGGCGCAGGCAGACGTACAGATCGAGGAGCTGGCGGAGCGCGACGTTGAGCGAGCGGATGCCGCCGCCGATCGGCGTGGTGAGCGGGCCCTTGATGCCGACGAGGTACTTCTTGAAGTCCTCGATGGTCTGATCGGGGAGCCAGTTTCCGGTCTGGTTGAAGGCCTTTTCACCGGCGAGGGTCTCGTGCCAGGTGATCTTGCGCTTGCCGCCGTATGCCTTGGCGACCGCGGCGTCCATGACGCGGACGGAGGCGCGCCAGATGTCCGGGCCCGTGCCGTCGCCCTCGATGAACGGGATGATCGGGTGATCGGGGACGTTGAGCTTGCCGTTGGACATGGTGATGGCGGACGGGGTCGACATGGAAAGATCTCCGTTCGGCGGTGGACGCCGGGTTTGTGGAATCGGATGTCCACAAATGTAGACGGGTTGAGGGGGTGCCGTCACGCGCCGGGGCGGGTCAATCGGGGGCGCGATCGGAGGGATTTGTTCTCGGAAATGAGAGGATTCCGCGCCCGAAACGGGAGGCAGCGGTACGGGTATTCTGGGGGCGGAGGCTCGCGATGCGGCGCCTGCGGGTTTGGCTGATCCTGCTCGGTGCGAACGTGCGCGGCAAGGCGCTGCGCGAGTGGTTTGCGGGCGAGGTGCTCCACGGTCGGGGATCGCAGTTGCCCGGGCTCGCGCTGCTGATAGCGGGAAGCGTCCTCCTGCTTGTTCAGGTCGTCATCGCGCTGATCGTGACGCACGGGCTTATGCACGAGCGATTCCCGGATTCGTGGGCTGAACTTGGCAATGAAGTTTGGGACAGCGTGTGGCCAAACGTCGTGTGGTACTCAAGCCGCGGCTGGTACACAATCTCGATCGTGTCTGCCGCGGGCCTCACGCTGGCCGAGTGCGTCTTCCTCCGATGGCTCTTTATGTGGATGCGAGCGAGATGGGTGATCACGAGTCGTGAACGCTGCACACGCTGCGCCTACCCGCTCGCAGGATTGAGCGTGAATACTGCGAAAAGCGGCGATGGTGTCGACGGCTGGGTAACCTGTGCCGAGTGCGGGCATCAATCGCCGGCCGTGGCGGCTTGGGGAGAAATCGTCGAGGCAGGCGGCGCGGAGAGCGCGAGTGTCTTCGGCGACGCACGCACCGATGGCGTCTTAACCTCACGACAATCGCGTTTCAAACCCGCCGACTCGGGCGAAGCCCGCGCGATCCATCTTGTGTGGACACGTCGGCGCGTACGCATTCTCCGGCGTAGTGCCGCGATTGGGGGCGGCGTCGCCGTTCTCGCCATCCTGGCCCGGTGGGGCGCGGGCGAGATCGATATCCGCTGGCAGGCATCGCTGGCAAGAAAGGAGCGTCAAACACCTGAAGCGATCACGGCGCTGGTGCGCGGGGGTCGGCCGTCGAATCCTCCGGGTGGCCCGAGCGTCACCGATCTGGTCTTCAAAGTCCATGACCAGCATCGCGCCTTGTGGGACGATTACATGCGGCGGCACGCGCAAGAGCAGAAGACATGGAGCGGATTTGGCCCTCATGTGTCGATCATCTGTTTTCCCTCGTCTTCGCTGAACACCGAGGAGGACAAGGCCAGCCTCCGAGCCGGGCTCGAATTGCTGGTCGAATTGCGAGATCAGTGCGTTTTCGATCTCATCGACGAGATACCGGTCGCCACCCTCGCAACCCCCGGCGCTTTCGTGCCGATCGACTCGCCCAGTTCGCGCGATTACGCCGTGCTTGGAGCAACCCGCACGCTCACCCGCATCTGCGTGGCCCGCATGAGACTCGCGAGCGATGCCGGAAAGCTCGATCCGTTCATTCATGCGTGGCGAGCGGGAAGGGTTGCGTGCGACGCCCTCGAAAACGACGCCACGATGCTCCATTGGTGGACACTTACCGCCTGCGAGCAGATGTTCTGGATCGAGCTCGTCCACTCGCTCAACTCGAACTCCAGCCCGGAGTGGATCGACGCAATCGCGCGTGAATGGGCCAACTGCCCTCCGAGGTCGATCGCGCGGACGCTCGAGTACGAGCACGCGCGGGCCATGGATAACATCGGCTGGTACTTCTCCAACCCATCGCGCGTTCGTCAAGGGCTGTCCGCCCCGGAACTCAAGAAAGACCTTGCAATCAACATCTCGGCTCGCTCCTTCCTTGGATGGCCCGCCCAAACGGACAAGCAAGGCCGAGGCCTTGGCACCTACAAAGAAAACCGCGACGCCACCAACGCGGTCTGGGAGCGGCTTAAGGAAGCAGCGAAGCTCGAAGATGCCAATGCCCGACGGCGAATGCTCGACAAACTCCCGAATCCTGAGAATCTCGTCATCCCCCAATACAACTCAGCCGGCGCGGAATCGACCGTCCGCAACCTCGACGTCCTTGCCATCCAGCACCGCGGCATTTCACTCATGCTCATGATCGAGCAATACCGAATCGACCACGGGGAGTATCCCGAATCCCTCGACGACCTCGGGCCCGACGCCGTCTCTCCCTCCCTCTTCGATCCCTTCGGCGCTGGACCAATGCGATACAAGAGAGTCGAGCCCATGATGGATGCCTACTACCGCGGCTACTTGCTTTGGTCCGTCGGTTACGACGGCGTCGATAACGATGCCACGCAAGGCTCCACTTGGTCGTGGACCAAGACTGCTCCCGGCACCGACACGGTCATCAATGATCCGGACGGCCTTCGCTAGGCCCCGCCGCCCCCGCCTCATAGGGCTCCACATGCAGCAGCACGTCCGCCACGCGCGGGTGCTTGGCCCGCACCGCGGCCTTGATCTTCCCCGTGATCGCGTGCGCCTCGCGCACACTCATGAGCGGATCGACCTCCACATGAATCTCAAGATAATGCCGCCCGCCGCTCGAGCGCGCCCGGCACTTCTCGATCCCGCGCACGCCCTCCACGCCGCGGATTGTCTCGCACACCTCGCCCTTCACGCCGTCGGGCTCGGTGTCCATGAGTTCCCGCAGCGGCCGGCGCGCCATCAGCCCGCCGTTGACCATGATCACGACCGACGCCAGGAGCGCGGCCCAGTCATCGGCCTTGGCCCACTCGTCGCTGTGCCACAGCATCTTCTCACCAAAGAGCGCGATGCTGATCCCGACGAACGCGGCCAGCGACGTAATCGCGTCCGACAAGTGGTGCCACGCGTCGATGTCGGTGGCGTCCGAGGCCTCCTGCCTGGCGACGTGCCCTGTGTAGCGCGACATCAGCCACTTGGCGATGACGACCACGACCAGCACGACCAGCGTGAACGGCGCCGGCGCGTGGTGGGGGGTGACCAATTCTCCAACGGCCTTGACAGCGATGCCGATACCCGCGAAGAAGACCAGCCCCGCGACGACCATCGCCGCCAACGCCTCGGCCTTGCCGTGCCCATACGCATGATTGTCATCCGCCGGCCGCGACCCCACCCGCAGGCCGCCCCAGATCACGACCGAGCCCAGGATGTCGGCGATGGACTCGATGGCGTCGGCGACCAGGGCGTAGCAGTTTCCGATCAGACCGGCGATCAACTTGGTGATCGCCAGCACGACGTTCACCACCAATCCGATCAGCACCGTGCGCTGCGTGCGGAGCGCGCGATTGTGGTCCGAAGTTGGTGTCGTGCCCGGCGCGTCGGTCATGAACACAAAGCGTAGCCGGTGCTCAACTCACCTGGATCGTTGCCTGCCCGGCGTATGAGATCGTTACCGTTCCGCCGTACGCGCAGTTCAGCGTGCATCCCGCGTGCAGCGCGGGTTGATTGGCGATCATGGTCTGCGATGCGCCGGGGCTCCATGGCGCCGGAAATACCGGCACGCACGCGGCCGGGGTCGGCGTGCCCATCGCCGCCGCCGTCGCCGCGATCACCGTCGGATTCGCCTTGGCCTGGCACATCGGGAACGGCGCGATGTTCTTCCCCACCACGTTGTCCATGATGTTCGCCGCAGGAACGTTGCACCCCATCACCTTGTTCGCCGGCGGCACGATCAGCGAACCGACCGGTGCCGGCGGAATTGCCATCGAGCATCCGATCTTCGCGCCCATCACCACCAATGGAGGCATGCTCTTCTCCCTGCTTCCTTCGTGCCCCGACGCCGGCGTGGCGCGGCCAACAGGTTGGCCACGCGAAAGATTGAATCTCCCGCGTTGTGCGACCGACCCGCATCCTACCGAACCCCATCTGGCTTCGCAGAAGGGAAAGGCAGGCGTCCGTTCGGGCGGCGCGAGGTCCGAGGTATATTTTCGCACGATTTTTCGAAATTCCGTACTGCGCGAGCATCCGATCTCGCGTTTCTATGGGCGCGGGGCGCTCCATTGAGCCCCGCCACATCCCGCCCATCCGGCATAGGCCGTGTCTCTCCCAGATACGGCCGAAGCCAGAGTTCACACGGGTTCGGTCTCGGCTGGGCCCGTGTTTTCTTGTTGCGGCCGCACGACGCGGGTTCACGCCCGTTTCTCGAGCTCCTCCCACCGCGCGAACAGCTGCGACAGCCGCGCCTGCGTGTCCGCCATCTGCTGTCCGAGCTGCGCCAGCTTCCGGTAGTCCGCCTGATTCGCTGGTACGCCAAGCTCGCTCTCCAGTCGCTTCAGATCCGCCTCGGCCTTCTCGATCGAGGGCTCAATCCCCGCCAGCTCCTGCTGCTCCTTGTAGCTCAGCTTCTTCTTTGCCGTGCCAGCGGCCGCGGGCGCTGTCGATTGAGTGGCCGCGGGAGATGCCGCGCTCGCACCGCCGCTTTCCGTCGCGCCCTGCTTGGTGCTCGCCGTAACGTGGTGATGCCCAATCCGCTGCCACTGCGCAAAGTCCGTGAAGTACCGCGCCCCGCCCCGCCCATCCAGCGCCAGCACCCGCGTCGCCAATCGATCCAGCATCGCGCGATCGTGCGTCACCAGCACCACCGCGCCCGGGAATTCTTCCAGGCTCTCCTCGAGCACCTCCAGCGATGCCAGGTCCAGATCGTTGGTCGGCTCGTCCAGGATCAGCACATCCGCCGGCTCCAGCATCAGCCGCGCGATATGCACCCGCGCCTGCTCACCTCCCGACAAGGTCTTGATCGGCTGCCGCAACTGGTCCTTGGTGAACAGAAACATACCAGCCCACGTCACGATGTGCAGTTGCCGCTCCCGATAGATCACCGCGTCCGTCGGTGAGAGCGTCTCCGCGAGCGTCGCCGATGGATCAAGTTCGCGCCGATGCTGGCTGAACAGCACCACGCGCAGCCGTTCGGCCCGGCGGATCGTCCCGAGCCCAGGCGTGCCGTGCGGCAACTGATCCGCGATCTCCGCCTCCTCGCGCACCATCGCCGCGGTCGGGGGGTCGCTCTCCAGTTCCCCCGTGAGAAGTTTGATCAGCGTCGTCTTCCCCGCGCCGTTGGGCCCCATCAGACCCAGCTTCGATCCCGGCGAGAGCAGCACGTCGAGATTCTCAAACAGTTTCTTCCCGCCGAGTGCTTTGCTCAGCCCGCGCCCAACCAGGAGCTTCTGCGTCTGCCGCTCCGTCGCCGTGAAATCGATCTGCGCCGCCCGCGCCGGCGCGTTGCGGGCCTTGAGCTCCGCCAGCTCGTCCATCCGCTGCATCGACGCATCGATCCGGCTCTTGCTCTTGGTCCTTCGCGCCTGCGCCCCACGGCTCAGCCATCGCAGGTCCTCGCGCACCTGCGAACTCAGCGCCTGCTGCTGGCTCAATTGCCCTTCGAGAAACTCCTGCTTCCGCCGGAGGAACTGCGACAGTCCGCCCTCCACCGAGAACGTCCCGTCGGGATATGAAAGCGACAACTCCACGATCCGCGTCGCCGTCCCCTCGAGAAACTCGCGATCGTGCGTGATCACGATCGACGCAAAGTCCCCGCCCTTCAGCGTGTCCTCCAGCCACTCGATCCCCTCGATATCAAGGTGATTCGTCGGCTCGTCGAGGAGCAGCAGCCCCGGCTCCTGCGCCAGCGCCCGCGCGATCGACAAACGCTTCCGCTGCCCGCCCGACAGCCGGTCGCACGGCGCGTCGAGCAACTCGCCCAGTTCCGCCCGCCGCAGCGTCATCTCCGCCGCCAGTTCGATCTCGTGCTGATCGTGCAGGTGAGGCAGGCGTCCGGCGCGCATCGCCGCGTCCAAGTCGCTCTCCACCGCCGAGCGGACCGTCGCGTCCGGCGCAAACGCGTCCGACTGCGCCACATACGCCGCCCGCACGCCCTTGCGGAGCAAGATGGTCCCGCCGTCCGCGTCCTCGGCGCCCGCGAAGATCTTGAGGAGCGTGCTCTTGCCCGCGCCGTTTGGCCCGATGAGCGCAAGCCGCTCCCCGTCCTCGACGCTGAGCGACACGCCGGTGAACAGCGTGCGAGCGGCGAAGTGCTTCGAGATGTCGCGAACCGTGATGAGTGCGCCCATGAGCCCGGAAGGGTATTGCGCCCGCCCGACACCCGTGCCCGCGGAATAGATAAATGGAGCCGGGGGGAATCGAACCCCCGTCCCGAGACCGTCGGCCTGCCGCCTCTACGCGTGTGTTGGGTGATTTGATCTCGACCTCACGACCGCCACCCACGGCGTTCGCTCCGGTCCAGCTCCCGGAGTTTTCTCGGCGTCGCGCCCGGTTGCACCGCGCGACACCCAGCCTGATGTCTTCAATCCCCGCACCATCAGGCGTCGTGCGGGGATTGCGAGGCCTGTATTAGGCCGCGAGAGCGTAGGGACGCTCAGCAATTATTTTTTGCATACTTTTTACCAGGCCAGCATGCTCCTGG
>JADLFE010000042.1 GCA_020845755.1 Phycisphaerales bacterium | reverse complement strand
TGGCGGCGCCGTGGTAGGCCATGGCGGTGGCGCCGATGCAGGAGGTGATGTGGTCGTAGCCGGGGAACATGTCGGTGACGAGCGGGCCCAGCACGTAGAAGGGAGCGCCGTGGCAGAGGGTGCGCTGGATTTTGGCGTTCCACTCGATCTGGTCGAAGGGGACGTGGCCGGGGCCTTCGATCATGACCTGCACGCCGAAGCGCCAGGCGCGCTCGGTGAGTTCGCCCAGGGTTTCGAGTTCGGCGATCTGGGCCGCATCCGACGCGTCGGCCAGGCCGCCGGGGCGCAGGCCGTCGCCGATGGAGAAGGTGACGTCGTACTGGCGGAGGATTTTGCAGATGTCGTCCCAGCGGGTATACATGATGTTGTCCTGGTTGTGGACGAGCATCCACTTGGCCAGGAGGGAGCCGCCGCGGCTGACGATGCCGATGAGGCGGTTCTTGACGTGCTTCAAGTGGGCGCGGCGGACGCCGGCGTGGATGGTGAAGTAGTCGACGCCCTGGCGGGCCTGGTGATGGAGCGACGCCTCGATGGTGGGCCAGTCGAGGTCTTCGATCTTTTTGCCGATGATCATCGAGTAGATGGGGACGGTGCCGATCGGGACGGTGGAGTTCTGGATGATGGCGGCGCGGGTGGCGTCGAGGTCGCCGCCGGTGGAGAGGTCCATGACGGTGTCGGCCCCCCACTTTTCGGCCCACTTGAGTTTCTCGACCTCTTCGTCGGTGCCGGAGGAGACGGGCGACGCGCCCATGTTGGCGTTGACCTTGGTGCGGCTGGCGCGGCCGATCGCCATGGGATCGAGCCTGTGCTTGAGGTGGTTGATGTTGGCGGGGATGACGAGGCGGCCGGCGGCGATCTCGTCGCGGACGGCGGCGGCGGCTCTACTGCCCCTGGGGGTGCCATCCGCGCTGGGGAAGAGTGCTTCAAAGTGCGGCTCGCGCTGGGCGACGCGGCGCATCTCTGGCGTGATGATGCCGAGGCGCGCGTGTTCGAGCTGCGTGATGGGGGTGAAGTCTTTGGGGAAGGTGACGCACAGACGCTGGCCGAGGGCGGTGGTGAAGACCACGGCATTCGGCATTCGTGATTCGGCATTCGGGGAAGACGGGGATGGGCGTGGATTGGCGTCGAATGCCGAATGCCCAATGCCGAATGCCTGATCGGCCAGCCGCTCGACGCTCCAGCCGTCGGGGAGGAAGTCCCAGGCGGTCTTGGCGCTTGGGGCGGGCATGCCGGGGGCGTCGGGGGAGGAGAACATGAGCGGGCCGCCGACGTCGGGCGCGTTGGCGAACGAGCCGGGGGTGGTGACGCTGGGTGTGTGGCCGGGGTTGAGCCCGCCACGGAGGGGTGGCGCAAAGCGAGACGCACGCGTGCTCGTCGGGATGGTCGCATTCGGCATGGAGAGAACCTCGGTTGTTGGAGACATCAGTCGGTGAGTTCGGGGAGGCCCACGGCGGCACGCCACTTCAGCAGCAGCGCCTTCATGCGCTGGGGGCGGTCGCCCGATGGATCGAGTTGGTCGGAGGGGAACAGGTGTGCGTACTCCGAGGGGTGATTCTGCCTGGCCCATTCACGAAACTCGGCGGCTCGGCTCGGGCTTTCGCCGATCCCGGCCACGAGCATGCCGCGAATCCGGTGGTCGTCGGTGACGAACCATGTGAGCATCGTGCGCGACCAGCGTCGTTCGGTGAGCTGGTAGTAGCGGTTGGTCTCCTCGACGATTGCAAACACGGCGTCGCCGTCGCGCTGATACTCCCCGAGCACTCGTTTCGATGAGCCGAAGAACCGGTCCCAGCCCGCCCAAGGACCTTGTCCTGGTGTCCAGGGCATGCCCGGACCGTTGGGGTGCTCGTACCAGATTCGTGGCTCGGGCGCGAGCATCGCCATCGCGGCGCTGATGTCCCCGCGATCGCGAGCATCGTTGAAGGCGCGAACGACACGGATCTTTGGATCGCCAGCACAGCCGCCGAAGACCGACAGCGCCGCGAGTCCGCACAGAATGACCCCGATGAATCGGATCATCAATCGCTTCCCTCCGCCGGTGCGAACCGGGTCAGGTTCAACGGGTGCATCTCAGCGAACGAGCCCGGGGTGGTGACGCCGGGTGTGTGGCCGGGGTTGAGCCCGCCACGGAGGGGTGGGTTGAAACGTGACGAAGACGTGGTCATGAAAGCCCTCTTTCCAAGAGACTTCGGAGGAGACTCTGGCGGTACCTGGACGCGAGCGTGCGATCGATCAGGTCTGGAGCCGGGAACAAGCCTCGGGGTGCCCGACGACGCACGCGAGACCGCTCCGCCGCGCAAAACGCGACGACCGCCAGCGCGAGCGTGCCAGCCTTGCACCAAAGAGAGTCCGGCTTGTCCGAGAACTTCAGCGGCACAAGGCGCTCGTAATCGGGAACCCGCGCACCGTCGCGAAGTGCGATGTTGAACGCACGAAACGCCCGCGAATGACGCTTGTCGAAGTCTCTTGACGGTGTCGGCGAACGCCGAACTTGGTGATTGCCACGAAGGCAATCCGTCGCCCATTCGACTACACGGACCAGCCGAAGGAGACCCGGCTCAAACGCTGATCGTTTGGACTTGGCGAGAGTCGAAACGCGATGAAGAATGGTGCGGTTGCGGATGACGCACAGGAGGATGTAGAACGAAAGCTCGTCCTTTGGCTTCGCCACGATCGCTTCCCTCCGCCGGTGCGAACCGGGTCAGGTTCAACGGGTGCATCTCAGCGAACGGCCCCGAATGGCCGCCGCGCCCCGAGCGAACGCGACAGTGTAGGTCGCAACCTGTCCTCGGCCCCTCGGTACCACGTGTGGTGACGGAACGTCTTCGACCGATACGGGGCTTTGGCTTCTGGGGTTGGGTGTTGCTGCCCGTCGCCGGGTGGCTTGCGTACTGCGCATTGGGCGGCTTCGACCTTCGCCTGGCGATCATGGCGGCGTGTTATCACCGATTGGGCGAAGACTTCGTCTGGACCGTGATCATCAGCGACCTGCTGTTCGGGTCGTACTCGATGTCTTTGTTCGGCGTCTTGTGCGGCCCGCCGACACTGCTCTGGGTTCTCATCGCGATGCACCTGTCTCCACGCCGCTGGTCGTGGTGGCAATGGTCGACGGTTTCGGCGTGGCTCGTTGTGAACCCGTGGCTTTGTCTGCAGGCAGCCCGGCTCATTCCGTTCCGGTTGGCCGGCTGGTTCGGCTGGATTCCGCCCGTGGGTCTCAGGCGCGTGGTAGCGGTCGGGCAGGTCTACGCCGTCGTGATGGCGCAACTGCTTCTGCTGGGTGTACTGGCCTGGGTCATTCTGCGGCCATTGCGAGACCTCGAGCAGCGTTCTTGCTGGCGGTGGGCGCCGATGTGGCTCGTCGCGTTCGGATCGGCTCTTGGGACGTTTCAGTGGTGGGTCGATTGGCCGAGCACTCAGGCGAATCTCACCCTGCCGTGGGGCGCGTGGGTGTCGATGGGAATTGTCTGGCACACGATCGCCGGCGCGCTGCTCATCGGGGGCGCGATCGCGGCCCGGCGCGGCGTGGCGCGCGAATCTTGGCACTGCCGCAACTGCGCCTACGACCTGCGGGGGCTGGGACCCCGCGCGCCGCAGTGCCCGGAGTGTGGGCACGGGTTTGCGTAGACCCCAGCGCCGAGCGTCACCAGACCAGGTTGGCGGTGGGGTTGGCCGCTGCGGCGGGGAGCGCGCCAGGGCCGCAGGTCACGACATCGCCAAGGACGACGCTCGCGTTGGCGTTGATGTTCGCCGCGTTCCCACGGAGTCGATTGCCCAGAACCATGTGCTTGCCCGCAGGAAGGTCGATGGCGATCGTGGAGCAATCGTTGAGGTCGTTTCCCTGGATGCGGGCGCTGCCGCCGGAGAACTGGCTGGAGGCGATGCCCCTGGCGCACTGGGAGATCTGGCAGTCTTCGATCGAGCCGTTGCCGGAGATGAAGACGCCGGCGGAGACGACGTTTCGGATGGTGCAGGCGCGGACGACGGCGCCGTGACCGGCGGAGATTCCAGCGTTGTTGAATGAGCCGGTGCTCGTGGTGACGTAGACGGAGCAGTTCTCAACGATGCCGCCGCCGATCGAGATGCCAGTGGCGGGCTGGTTGGTCACCACGCAGCCGGTCACGACGGAGTTTGCCCCGACGCCGATACCGATACCGGCGCCGTCGACGATGCAATCCTCAACGCGGGCGTTTTCGGAGAGTTCGATGCCGGCCTCGCCGGTGGTGGCTTTCACGCGGATGTGGCGTGCGATGCACGAACTGGATTGGAAGACTTCGAGTGAACCGCTCTTGTTGGAGTTGAGGGCGAGGTCTTCGAAGTGGCTGTCGGTGAGTTGGCCGGTGATGCCGTAGCCGGGGAAGTTGTTGACGTTGCCGTTGCGGATGACAACGCGGCGGTGCGTGGTGTTGCCGGTGGTGATGCCGCTGGGGAAGCTGGAAGCGCCGGTGCCATCGATGGTGAAGCCGTTGAGGTCAAGAGTCACGTTGTCGGCGAGGATGATGATGGCGTTCTTTGATCCAACGGCGGCGATGCTGGCGGTGAGGTAGTAGGAGCCGGGCTGGGTGATGCGATAGATGTTGTTGGCATCGCCCGGCGTGGTGGTCGCGCTGATGGGGGTGCGTGGCTCGGGGCCCGGCGTTGGCGCGACGGGACCCGCGGGCGGATCAAGCGGGCCGGAGGCGTTGGCGCTGGGCGCTTCGGCGAGTTGGGCCGCGAAGAAGGCCGAGATGAGGAGTAGGAGCGGAGCGTGGGGACGGACGAGGCTCGCGAGCGGTGAGGTCGTGCGGTTGTCCAAGCGAAATCTCCGTGTCTTCGAAACAGGATCGGGAGCAGTTCAGGTCGCGGCAGATGGATCCCCGATGGATGTGCCGTGACAGGGACCCATGTCGACGGCACGGCGCTTTCATTCGTCACCATCAAGAATGCGCCGAAATGTGCCCGGACAGATAACAGTTCCTGGAATTCAGATGCATGGGTGTCGGGTGAAAACCCGGCGTGTGGAAGATCATCCGTTGGCCGGCGCTGGCACGGTCTGCTTGAGATGAACTCCGTTCGGGGCGTGAGGACATGGGGACGCTCTCCTGGTTGTCGATGGGCACACGTACGGAAGGATGGGACGCTGCGCGTATCGTTCACGATGCTGAGGCTTGTTCTGACGTTGATCGGCGTCGCTTTGTCGGGGTGTGCTACGGGGCGTGCCGGGGACGCGCGGGACGACACGCCGCCGAATGTGGTGATCGTCTTCGCCGACGACATGGGGTATGGCGATCTTGGCTGCTATGGGCAGACGAGGTGGCGGACGCCGAACCTGGATCGGCTGGCGAGCGGCGGCGTTCGGCTGACGAACTTCTATGCAGCGCAGGCGGTGTGCTCGGCGTCGCGGGCGGCGCTGCTGACGGGGTGCTATCCGAACCGGATCGGGCTGGCGGGCGCGCTTGGGCCGCGGAGCCGCGTGGGGATCGGCGCGTCGGAGACGACGATCGCCGAGATGTGCCGCGGGCGCGGGTATGCGACGGCAATCTATGGCAAGTGGCACCTGGGCGATGCGCCGGAGATGCTGCCGACGCGGCACGGGTTTGATGAGTGGTTCGGGCTGCCGTATTCGAACGACATGTGGCCTCTGCATCCGGACCTGGTGAAGTTGCCCGCGGAGAGCGAGCAGCGGAAGCGTGGGTATCCGGCGCTCCCGCTGTATGAGAATGAACGGATCGTGGACGCGGAGGTGACGGCGGAGGACCAGAAGACGCTGACGAAGCGGTACACGGAGCGGGCGTGCGAGTTCATTGCGAGGAACGCGGAGCGGCCGTTCTTCTTGTATGTGCCGCACTCGATGCCGCACGTGCCGCTGTTTGCGTCGGCGGAGTTTGAAGGGCGGAGCGGCGCGGGGCTGTATGGGGATGTGATCGAGGAGATCGATTGGTCGGTGGGACGGATTGTCGCAGAGTTGGAAAAGCGCGGACTGCGTGAGCGGACGCTGGTGTTTTTCGCGTCGGACAACGGGCCGTGGCTGTCGTATGGCGATCACGCGGGGACGACGGGCGGGCTGCGCGAGGGGAAGGGGACGTCGTGGGAGGGCGGAGTGCGCGTGCCATTCATCGCGAACTGGCCGGGGCATCTGGCGGCGGGGAAGGTGATCGACGATCCGGCGATGGCGATCGATGTGCTGCCGACGCTGGCATCGGCGTTGGGAATGCCGCGGGGCGATGTGGATGGAGTAGACCTCTGGCCGCTGTTCTTGACTGGGGATGACACGGCGACGCAGGCGAGGACGCTGGCGTTTTATTACAACGCGAATGACCTGGAAGCAGTGCGGCGCGGGCGATGGAAGCTGGTGCTGCAGCATTCGTATCGAACGCTGGCGGCGAAGGCGGTGAGCGGCGGCACGCCTGGGTCTTACAAGCAGGTGAAGTCGGGGATGGAGTTGTATGACCTGGTGGCGGACCCGTTTGAGATACATGATCAGGCGGCGGCGCATCCGGAGATCGTGGAGTCGATGGCGCGCGAGGTTGAGCGGTTCCGCGAGGACATGGGAGATAATCTGACGGGACGCAAGGGAGAGCACCGGAGGGAGCCGGGGAGGGTGAGCGATCCCGTGAAGCCATAGGGGCGACGACTCTCTCGTCGGCGGTCGCTACTGAGGAAGGCCCTTCGACGCGTTGAACGCCGCGCTGCCGCCGCGGGGGATCGTGAGCGTGTTCCATGATCGCCCGGCACGGCTGGCGAGTATGCGCGCGACCTGCACGATCTGGCCGGCGTGGTAGGCCGCGTGGGTGCAGGAGCGGGCGATGGCGAGCGCGAGCGTGTGGGGCTCGTTGCGGATGAGGAGCGTGCGCGGCAGGTCCTGGTCGCTGACGCTGATGAGGAATGACTCGAGGGCGGCCCAGCCGCTCTCCCACACCGCGTTCAGTTCGTCGCGGCTGTTGAAGTCGTCGATGAACTCGCGGTCGCGGTTTCGCCAGGGCTTTTCGCCGTCGGTTGTGAAGGGGTCGGTCCAGCGAGAGCGGAGATTGCCGCCCAGGTGCTTCATGATGACGGCGGGCGAGTTGGTTTCGGCGTCGAGCGACTGGCGGAGTTCGTCCCAGGAGAGTTGTGCCGCGGCCTTTTCGGCCATCGAGCGATAGCGGCGGAACTCAGCGGCGAAGGAGTCGATGACGGGGCGGGGCATGCGGGGCTCCTGCTGGGACACGCACAACGGTAGGAACTTCGTGCTTGCTATTGCACGTCGTCGTATGCGCGAGTGCGTTGAAGGCGTCTGCCGATCTCGCTCGCGTAACGCACGCCCAGGTGATCGCGGTGCTGCGTGGCCCAGTCGGTGAGACGGGTTGAGTTGCGACGTGTCGGCTCGGCTCGCTACGCGAGGCGGTGTGTCGGCCTAGGCGGTGCGGCGTTTGAGGAGCCAGGAGATAAGGCCGATGATCGCGCCGACGATGGTGCCGATGATGGCGCCGCGGACAACTGAGTTGGACGGCGTTGCGACGGGCGGGGAGGACTGACTGGCGGGGGTCGTGCCCTCGGCGGCGAAGACGAATTCGGCACCGTCGTCGATGCGCAGCGAATCCGCGATCACCCGAAGTTCGGGGAGTGCCGCATCAAAGTCGGAGGCGGGCGCGTAGGCGTGAACGATGAGGTACGCGTCGCGAGCAAAGGCGCTGACGCTGAGATAGCCGAGCGCTGTGCCGCCGGCCTGCAAGGTGCCTTTGGTGATGATGCGGTGTCGGTTGGCGTCAACTTCGGTCGTTGGCGGCTGGGATTTCATGCCGAGCTTTTCGGCGATCGCCTTGGATTGAGATTCGAGTTGTGATCGTGTGAGGCGCTCGAACTCGGAGAAGCTCATACCGCTGGGGAGCGCGCCCTGCCGTTGCACGAGGATGTACCGTCCGTTTGGCACCTCGGGGAGGAGCTGCGCGATGTACTGCGGGGGCTGGCCGCCGGCACGCGCGACCATGGACTGCGCGACGTCGTTGACGGCCTGGAGGGCGGCGGGCGGCGCAACCATCCAGCCCCTGGGAACGGCAATCGTCCAGTTGGCGCCGTCGAGGCGGTACTCGGTTTGTGCGAGCACCGAGGGCGCGAGCGAGCAGGTGAGGAGCGCGAACGCGAAGGCGAGCAGCGAGAAAGAGGCAATTCGTGTCGACCCTCGCGGGTGGAGCGGCTGGCGTGACCAGGCTTGAGCGCCGGGCGAGTCGGCGCGTTGTACGCCGAGCCACGAGCGTTGATCACGGTTCGCCGAAGCGGAGCGGGTCATGTGTTGATGGTACCGCGCGGCGGGATGGTCGTAGACTTTGCCTCATGGCGATCGAACTTCCACACGCCGGCGAATTGGCCGCACACTGCGATCGCGCGGCACGGATCACCAACCGCGTGCGCCCGGACGCGGTGGTTGAGGTCCCGCGTGGCTGGGCGCGGGTTCGAGCGGGCGGTGAGGGCGACGAGTTTGCGTCGACAGCGTTCAACCGCGTTCACTGGTTTACGCTCGACACGCCGATCACGGGTGATGAGTTGAACGAGGCGATCGGTGTGCTGCGATCTCGCGGCGTGCGGCGTGCGTTTTTTTGGGTGAATGCCCCGGGCTGCGCGGGAAGCGGAGCCGAAGCACTGGCCCGGAACGGCGCCGTTCGCGTGCCGCGCGTCAGTTATGTTGTGCTCGCGCGACGTTCGAGCGTGTGCGTTCCGCCGCGGGGAAGCACGCTGGCGGTGCGGGGCGTGCCCATAGCGGATCTGGCGGGTGTGCTCTCTGCGATGGGCGAGCGATTCAGCGCCAAGAGCGCCCAGGCGGCGTGCAATCTCGTTGAACTGGGAATCTCGGAGGCGTTCGCGGCCTTTGATGGAGACGTGGCGGCGGCGTTCGCGGCGTTGATCCCTGATCGAGCCGGAGATGGGTTCGGCCACCTGGGATGGGCGGGGACGATCACAAGTCAGCGCGGGCGCGGGGGACAATCGGCGCTTATTGCCGCATGCGTATCGCGCGCCGCTGAACTTGGGCTTCGCTGGTGCGTGAGCGAGACCAACAGCGCGATCCCGACGTCGCTGAACAATCTGATGAATTTGGGATTTGTGCCGGCGCTCGAATGGCACGTCTTCCGCTGGGATGATGGCGCGAGGACCTAGCCTGGTCTCGATTGCCGCCGAACTTTTTCACCTCATTCGATCGACACGCGCGGCACCTTCTCGACCAGAATGTCGGACCACCAGCCATCGACCACCCACGGCCCATCGCCGAGCATCGTGCGAATGTCCCCCGGCTCTTTCGCGTCGATGACGTACACGCCGCCGGGATTGGTGCTGTCGGCGAAACGTCCCCACCAGATCACGGAGGCATCGAGCTGGTGGGACTTGAGGGCGGCCTCGGCTTTGCTCGCGTCCTTGGCGGTCACGATGACGTAGGCGCGGATGGGCGGCGGCTGGGTCGGGTCGCGGGGCGTCGCCGATCGCTTCGCGTCCTCGGCCTTGAAGATGTCGTAGAACTCGCGGAGGCGCGCGGTGGCGCGGAGCGGGATGCACTCGGCGACGAACTCGCCGGCGACGACACCGGGATCGGTCGCGACGAACTTGCGCGCCTCGTCGATGCTCGGCGTATCGAAGATGAAGAGGCCGCGCCATGTTGGATCGGCAGGTTTGGCGTATGGCCCGGCGATGATGAGCGTGCGCTCGTCGGCGAGGCGTTTCATGTTGGCCATGTGGCCTTTGAAGATCTCCTGCTTCTGCGCGGGCGTGTTGGTGGCGCTGGAGGGGCCGGTCTTGAGGTAAGCGAAGACAAAGTCGGCGTCGGCGTGGCCGCGGGTAGCGCACGCGGCGAGGGAGAGGAGCATGGAGGCGAGGACCGTGGCGAGTGCTGCTCGAATCATGTGTTTCTCCGTGAAGCCCAGCATACACCCGACATGGGCCGTGCCCGACGCGATCGACGTTGTGACGGAACGTGCCGGGATCCCGCCACGTCCTCGCGGAAACGGATGCAGGTGTCAGATGCTCGAAGCGTCGAGCCCAAGGCAGCAAAATCAATCCCAGCAAGATTCATCGTCCCAGAACCAACAGGGCGCGGTGCATCGGCTACGCCCCCGTGCCGAACGCGATCGGATCGATATGCGGGAGCGGCTCGAGGCCGAGGCGCTTGAGCATGTTGAGGCACTGGGCCCGGTGGTGTGTGCCGTGGTCGAAGATCTGCGCAAGCGCCACGGGAACCGGGATCTTGCCGCCCGGCGCGCCGCGCCAGGCGACGGAACCACGCTCGGCATGGCGGAGCACGAGCGATTCGACGGCGTCGTCGAGCGTACGCCCGGCCTCGTCGAGCAGGGAGAGCAGCCCGTCGGGCGTGGCGGCCCTGGCGGCGAAGTCGTGGCGACGCTCGTAGGTCCTGCCCCCGAAGCAATCGGCGAAATACGCCATGGCCTCAACGACGTGCGAGAGCGTGGCGGCGAGCGAGCCGAGCCCGATATCGAAACTCTGCTCCCACTGCTGGCGCGTGAGCGGGCGGCAGGCCTCGATCAGGCGGCGCGTCGCCCACACGTTGTGCTCGATCTGCATTGAAACGATCGCGTCGATCACCGGAAGGTCCTCCGCTCAGGAATATAGCCGAAGGTTCCTCGCATGAGTACCCATTCGAATCCGCAACTTGGCGCGCGCGAGGCCGCCAGACTTGATATCTGGGTCCGTTGATCTCGTTTGGATGGAATCTCGCAATCGCAAGCACAAGAATTCGCCGTCGTTGCTCGGAGGATGCACATGTTGAACGCTCGATCGTCGGATGTAGGTGAGGCGTGCGGCGGATCACTTCGCGCGGGCGGGCGGGTGCCGTACGCGGCCATCGTGGCTCTTGCCGGACTCGCGGCAATCGCCGCGCCGGCGCTGGGCGAGCCGCCGCGCGTCGTCGAGGTCGTGCCCGACACCGCGGATGTCGGTGTCGATCCGGCGCTCACGGAAGTCCGCGTGAAGTTTGATCAGGACATGAGCCCGCAGGGCCGCTCGATCTGCGGCGGAGGCCCGTCGGCGCTTCCCGTGGCGGGCCAGTTGCGCTGGATCGATGCGAGGACGCTCGCGCTCCCGATCTCGCTCAAGCCCGCCATGCTCTATAGTTTCAGCATCAACTGCCCCAACGCGCTGAACTTCCGCGCGGCGAGCGGCGAATCGGTTGTGCCGTATCCGGTCGCATTCAGGACGCGCGGCGAGGGCGAAGCGCCGGCAGCGGCTCTCAAGCCGGAAGACACCAGGCCCATGATCGACGCGCTCCGTCGCGCGGTGCTGGAACGCTACGCGCACTTCGACAAACTCCCGGCGGACTTTGAGCAGCACCTCGCGACCGCGACACCGCTGCTCGAGGCCGCCTCGTCGCCGTCGATGTTCGCACGGCGCGTGCGCGACCTGCTCCGCCCATCACACGACTGGCACCTGTGGATTCGCGTCAATGACATCACGCTCGGCGTACGCGACGGATTCGCCACTCCCAACGCGGACTCGCGGCGCCTTGCCAAGATCCTGAAGGACGCGGATGAGTTTGAGGGCGTCACCACCGCGCGGCTTTCCGACGGGATCGCGTACATCGCGTTCGACGATTGGGCGCGCCGGAACGGCGACTGGCTCGCGCCGGCGTTTGAGTTCCTCGATGCGCTCGACCCCGCCACGCCGCTGGTCGTGGATGTTCGAATGAACGGCGGCGGCGACGAAGCGCTCGCCAGAATGATCGCGGCGCGATTCGTGGAAGAAAAATTCACCTATGCCAAGAGCCTCATCCGAAACCCGGAGGCCAAGGACGGCTACGACGGGCCGTTCGATCGCGTGGTTGAGCCCTCGGGCAGGCGGCACACCGGACCCGTCGCGATTCTGATCGGGCCGGTGTGTGTCAGTTCGAACGAATCGTTCATCCTGATGATGCGCAAGCCCGGACAACGCGAGACCTTCGGTGACACGACAGGCGGAAGTTCCGGAAACCCCAAGCCGCACGAACTCGGGCATGGCGTCACGCTCTTCCTCCCCTCGTGGCGTGACCTGACGGCGGACGGCAAGGAGATCGAGGACCACGGCATCGAGCCCGATCACGCGGCCGCCTGGCCAGGCACTCATCCGTCGAAGGATCCTGTCCTCGACGCCGCCATCGCGTGGCTGAAAGGCAAGGCCCACGGCGCCCCCCACTGATCGGACCTTCACTCGCCGCGCACCGTGATCAACGTCCGCTAGTTGCGAGGGTCTGTTCCGCGCCTGCGTTCTCGCACACGCGGACGTTCGCCCTCGCGCCGCGCGAATCGGCGTGCGTTCGCGTCCCGAGGCCTCGTCGCCGATTCTGTCTCGCCAGAGTCACTTCACGGAGGCCGGGGTATGCTTGGTTTTCGGGCGTTGGTGGGCGGGATCGCGGGTGGCGTCATCGGCGTCATCCTGTGGACGAGCGTCACCTACTTCACCGGCTACGAGATCGGGTGGGTCGCGTGCCTCGTCGGTGTGCTCACGGGCCTGGGGGTCAGCGCCGCGATCGAGAAACGCGGCGGCGTCCTGACCGGGCTCCTGGCCTGCCTCATCGCCGTCGGTGCCATCGGCGTCGGAAAGATCACCATGGCTCGGCTCGCCGCCAGCGAGGCGATCGCCGACGTCGGCGACAACTTCACGGACGAGGACGCCGTCTTCTTCATGGCACGCAACGACGCCGAAGCACGCCCGAACGATGAGCGCGGCTTCGACCCCGCCGCCATCGACCGCGCCGCCGCACGCTGGAGAACGATGTCGGAAACCGAGCACGACGCATACCGCCTGCAAGCCGCCAACGAGGTGCGCCAGGAGATGGAGGCCAACGCCGAGGCCGTCACCGTCGTCGCGCTCGTCCGCAGCCTCAGCCCCTATGACCTCCTGTGGATCGGTCTGGCCGCCTTGAGCGCGCTCAAACTCGCGTCACGCAACGACAAGCCGTGTCACTCCACCTTCATCCAGAACGTCGCGAACAAGGAAGGCGGGTTGCACCCGGTCTTCAAGGGATCGAGCGAGGCAGACAGCATGAACCCCGCCAGTTTCGGCGGGATCCGCGGGCTCCCCTCGTCGCCATCGGGCGCCACGCCGCGGTTTGCGCCGGGCGCTCAGGCCGCGGCGCCTCCAGGCGCGGACCAGGACCATGCACCGCGTGCACACGCGAGCGACAACGAGGCGGCGTGATCGAACAGCAACCAACGCGGGCCCATGCCGCGGCAGGATTCCGAGGGAGAGAGCGCACGGCATCGGGGCGACCCGGTGCCGTGCGGCGTTTTGGGATCAGCACGCCCGCGCCGCCGACGCCGCTCCGCCTCGATGCCGCATCAGCCGAGATGCTCCTTCTTTCTCGCGTAGAAGTGCACCGCCATGCTGCCATAAACGTGCGTCTCGGGCCCGAGCGTGCCGGGCACGACCAGTTCCACCTTCACGCGCGGCGCTTTCGACGCCTCGCTCTTGGGCTCGCGGGTCTCTTCGTCTGCCTCGCCCTGGATCTCTTCGATAGCCTCGTCATCAAGTTCGCCGTCTTCGATCGACCAGACCTCGGTCCAGTCGTTGCCCGCTCGCTTGTCGCGATGGCGGGCGCGCGAACCCGCGGAATCCGAGCGTGAACCCGGACGCGAAGGTGTGCGCCGCTCCGCGCCCTTCTTGCCCTTGCGACCGCTCGATTCCGGCTCGCCCTTCTGCGTCTCCTCGTCGAGTTCGTAAAACAGCGGCCAGGGCGTGCGCAACAGCACGAAGCCGTCGTCGCTCAATCGCTCGGCCAGTGCGCCGACCTGGGCCAGCACGCGCGCGACGCCGAGTTTCTCGTGCATGACCGCGTAGGGTGGATCGAGGAACGCGATCGTGACGGGGCGTGGGCAGCGTGCCAGTGCGCCGACACCCAGCGCGTCCCCCACCACCACCTCGGTGCGATCCACCACTTCGAGTTCGGCGATATTGCGCTCGAGCACCTTGGCCATGCGCCGATCCTGCTCGACGAAAACGCAGGACTTGGCGCCGCGCGAGAGCGCTTCCAGGCCGATCGCGCCGGTACCGGCGAAGGCGTCGAAGAAGACGCCGCCCGGTGTGTGCCCGCGGAGAATGGAGAAGATCGACTCCTTCACGCGGTCGGGGATCGGGCGTGTCTGCACGTCCTCCGGCGGTGAATGGAGTTTTCGAGAACGGAAATCTCCCGCGATGATGCGCATGAGTGATCGTAGTTCCGCGCCAACGATCAAGCGCCGCCGCTCTCCCCCTCACGGGCGTCGGGCGTGTTCCGCTACACTCCCCCATGACCATCGGCCTCATGAGCGCCATGCCCCAGGAGGCCGACGCCCTCGTCGCCCGCCTCGACAGCCCGAGCGTCCACCAACGCGCCGGCCGCCGCTTCATCCATGCGTCCTGCCACGGCGTGCCGATCGTCGTCGTCTTCTCACGCTGGGGCAAGGTCGCCGCCGCCTCCACCGCCACCGAACTCATCGTCGCCCACGGCGTGGATCGCCTCGTCTTCAGCGGCGTGGCGGGCTCGCTCCGCCCCGAAGTCTCGATCGGCGACGTCGTCATCGCGACCGAACTGGTGCAGCACGACCTCGACGCATCCCCCTTCTTCCCGCCGCGCGTCGTCCCCCTGCTCGAGATCGAGCGCCTCCCCACCGACGCCACGATGTCGGACGATCTCGCGCTCGCCTCCCGTGACTTCCTCCGCGACGAATCGCCCCGCGCGTGGGAGAACCTCACCGGCCGTTCTCAATCCAACACGCTGCACCGCGGCGTCATCGCGACCGGCGACCGTGTGATCGCGTCCCACGACGCGCGCCTGGCCATCAACGCCGCTGTTCCCGACGCGCTCTGCGTCGAGATGGAAGGGGCCGCCGTCGCGCAGGTCTGTTTCGAGCACGCCGTCCCCTTCGCCTGCGTGCGGACGATCAGCGACAGCGCCGACCATCACGTCGAGGCGTGCGTCGCGTCGTTCATCGCGGGCCTGGCGTCGGCCTACACCGCGGGCATCGTGGGACGCTGGGCGCGGGCGCTCTGATTCCACTCTCCGCCGCATGGCGGTTGACCTGCGTAGCCTCTCCTCATGCGCGTCCGCCTGGCCATCGAGACCAGCAATCCCTCCGCCCACGACACGGGTCTCCCCGCGCCTGGAGTCGCGATCGGCTCGCTCGATTCCGGCACGCTCCGCACCATCGACTCCGAGCCCATCGACACACGCCCCGGCGCCGACGACGACCTCCTCCCCGCCATCGCGCGCGTCTTCGCTCGAAACAACCTCGCGCCACGCGATCTCGATTCCATCGCCATCAGCATCGGGCCCGGCGGCTACACCGCCCTCCGCATCGCCGCCGCCACCGCCAAGATGCTCGCCATGGCCACCGGCGCCACGTGCATCCCCGTGCCCAGCGCCCTGGTCGCGCTCGCCGCCTTCGCCGATCGATCACGCCGGGTCGCGGTCGCCCTCTCATCCAAGGACCAGACCGCGTTCATCACCGCCTTTGACCTCGCCTCGCCCGCCGCTGCGTCCCCACCCGGGCGCTTGATGTCCGCCCCCGATATCGCCGACCTCCCCGCCGATGTCCTGCTCGCCGACCGCTTCTTCCCCGATGCCATGAAGGCCGCCACCCTCTGCCGCGGTCTGCCTCTTGCCCCCTTAGTCCTCGAGCCCCGCGCCTGCCTCGCCGCCTCTATCGGCATTAGTCCGATAACGCCTGACACTCTCTGCCCGCTTTATCCCCGTGAACCCGAGGCTGTCACAAAGTGGAGAAAACTACATCCACCGCGTACCGGCGCATGACTGGGGAAACTCTGTCTTTCTACTAACGGAGTGCCCCGCAAACTGGGTGGTTTTCGGGCGCTTGTACACTTTTTGATAGGGTATAAAGACCGATCGGGGCAGGCAGAATCGCGCAGAATCGGCCCTGAGGGGCCTTCTCGGGGAGCCGAGCAGAGATTCGCAACGTACTTCCGTCTACCCAGCCGGGTGTTTGCTGGGGACGATTCGGGGACGAAGCAGATGGAAACCAATGGTGCGACTAACCCGTGGACCGGCAAGAAGATCTTCACGACCGGCGAAGCCGCGCTCGTCTGCAAGGTGAGCCAGCAGACGATCATCCGCTGCTTTGACGCCGGTCGCCTCGAGGGCTTTCGCGTTCCCGGGAGCAAATTCCGCCGTATCCCGCGCGAAGAACTCCTCCGCTTCATGCGTCAGAACGGCATCTCCACAGAGTCACTCGAAGGCGATCGCCAGCGCATCCTCCTCATCGACGACCACGCCGACACCATCAGCACCGCGCGCCTGGCCTTCGAGCGTGACGGCCGCTTTGACCTCCGCCTTTGCTCCGACGCCTATGACGCCGGCCTAATCACCATGGCCTTCCGCCCGCACGCCATCGTCGTTGATTTAGGCCTTTCGTGGATCGACGCGCCCGCCCTCTGCCGACGCCTCCGCACCGACGCGGCCCTCAAGGACATCCGCCTCATCGTCTGCCGCGGACCGGCCACCGCCGATCGCGCCATCGATGCCGGCGTCGACGGCGTGCTCTCCAAGCCGTTCACCGGCGACGCCCTGCTTTCTCGCCTTATCCCCATGCTCGGGCTCGATGCCGACACCGAATCAGGCCGCAACCACCACTCACGCACCGCGTCCTGATCACGCTCCACCTTGGAACGTGCGCTCGCCCCGCCCCCGCAGTGCTGCGCGCCTTCTCTCATACCCCACGGCTGACTTTCGCCCGACACCACGCTCCCGTGCCGACGTGGTGATCTTCCTTGTTTGGTCGTCTGAGCGCCGAATCCCGAATGTCGGTTGCCACACTTCTTGCCTCATCCGGAAACTCAAAGCCGGACTTATCTGGGTGGGATGAATCGCCGACGATCTGGGTAAGGCAAGGCGATGGACCGCCGCGCCGAGGATTCCCGGGGACGCACGGATGAGTCGCACGCCGGAGAACAGTCCAAATGACGCCCAGGGGCGCTATAACCGCCTCGATGCGCGCGTCCTCATCGTCACCGCCTCGCGCGTCCTCAAGGACCTGGCGGCCGCGTATCTCCACGATCGCACCGACGCCAACGTCTTTGCCTCTTCCGCCGGCGAAGCCCGCCGTGTCCTGACGCGTCATGAGTTTGACCTCCTGATCGTCAACATCGATCTTCCCGACTGCGACGCATACGAGTTCGCCAAGGAGATCTCCGACGCCTTCCCCGCCACCGCCGTCGTGCTCGAGATGGACGATCCATGCCTCGACGACGCCGTTCATGCGATGCAGAGCGGCGCCGCGGACATGATCTCGCTCCGCGCCGAAGGCAACGACCTCGTCCACCGTCTCGCCGCGACGCTCGATCGCGCCAAACTCATGCGCGCCCGCGAGAAACGCGTCGACCGCCTCCGCCGACTCTGCAAGAAACTGAGCGGCAAGAAACTCGACGAAGACCAGACACGGCGCCAGGAACTCGCCGGCGCCTACAACGACCTCTCCGATACCCTCGCCTCCTCCACCATGGTCAGTGAGTTCCAGTCGATCATCCGCGCCGAACTCGACATCGAAAGCCTCCTCCGCGCCGCGCTCCAGTACATCCTCACCAAGACCGGCCCCACCAACGCCGCCATCTTCCTCCCCGCCACCAGCGGCGACTTCAGCCTCGGCGCCTACGTCAACTACGACGGTCCCAAAGACTCCGCCGAAGTCCTCCTCGAATCCATGGCCGGCGTCGTCGCGCCCAAAGTCGAGCGCACCTCGGCCCTCGTCGCCTATCGCGGGCTCGACGAAATCGTCCGCGCCTTCGGCGACAGCATGGACTGGGTCGGGAACGCCGAAATGGTGGCCCTCTCCTGCCGCCACGAGGGCGAATGCCTCGGCGTCATGGTGTTCTACCGCGATCAGCGCACGCCGTTCTCCAGCGAACTGCGCCGTACCCTCACGACCCTCGCCGATCTCTTCACCCGACAGGTCGCGCGTGTCGTCTCCATCCACCACCGCCACCTGCCCAAGAGCCAGTGGGGCAAGTCAGGGCTCTTCGACGAGCCCGACGCCGGGCCCGACATCGACCTGGCGGCGTAACACGCGCCGCCCCAAACGACGAGAGCGAGATGCGCACGCCGGTCCCCGCAAGACCGGCGTGTGTGCTTCCGCACCGCACCAGCGCTCGACGCGCCTGGCACTGCTCGCTCGTGCTCGCTCACCCGCGCGCCGAATCCGACATGTAGTTCGGCGCTTCCTTGGTGATCTTGATGTCGTGCGGATGGTTCTCGACCACGGTCGCGCCGGTGACGCGACAGAACTTCGTGCGCTGGCGCAGATCTCCGATGTTCTTGCAGCCGCAATAGCCCATCGATGAACGCAGGCCGCCCACCAGTTGGTACACAAACTCCGCGAGGCTGCCGCGGTAGGGAACGAGCCCCTCGACGCCCTCGGGCACGAACTTCATCACGGGCTTGCCGTCGGCGCCGACCTTGTCGGCCTGGCGATAGCGATCGGCGCTGCCGGCGTTCATCGCGCCCTCCGACCCCATGCCGCGATAGGTCTTGTAGCGGCGACCGCCCGAGATCACCAGTTCGCCAGGCGATTCATCGAGACCCGCAAAGAGCGAGCCCATCATCACGGACTCCGCGCCCGCGGCGATCGCCTTCGGGATGTCGCCCGAGTGGCGGATCCCGCCGTCGGCGATCACGGGGATGTCCGAGCCGATCGACGCGAGCCCCTCGGCGGCGTTCATGACGGCCGAGATCTGCGGCATGCCCACGCCGGTCACGACGCGCGTCGTGCAGATCGAGCCCGGACCGATTCCCACCTTCACCGCGTCGGCGCCGGCGCGGGCCAGGTCGATCGCGGCCTCAGCGGTCGCGATGTTGCCCGCGATCACCTCGACCTTGTAGCGATCCTTGATCGCCTTCACCGTGCGGAGCACGTTCTCGCTGTGCCCGTGCGCCGTATCGACCGTGATGACATCGACCTCGGCCGCGAGCAGCGCCTCGACGCGGTCGTACTGCTCAACGCCCACGGCCGCCCCGCAACGCAGCCGCCCTCGCGCGTCGGTGCACGCACGCGGAAAACTGCTGAGCCGCTCGATGTCGCGCATCGTGATCATGCCCGCGAGATTCATGTTCGCGTCGACCAGAAGCAACTTCTCGACCTTGTGCTTGTTGAGGATTCCCTCGGCCTGGCTGAGCGTGGTATCCGCGGGCGCGGTGACCAGACCCTTGCTGGTCATCACGCTGGCGATCGTGACGCTGGGATTCTCGACGAACTTGAGATCGCGCCGGGTGAGGATACCGAGCACCTTGCTCTTGTCGCGCAGGGTCTGTGAGCCGCCCTCGGTGATGGGGAAGCCCGAGACGTTGTGCTGGCGCATCAGTTCCTTGGCGCGGGCGACGGTGTCGGTGGGCCCGAGGGTGATGGGGTCGGAGATCACGCCGTTGGCGGAGCGTTTGACCTTGGAGACCTCGCGTGCCTGGGCCTCGATGGAGAGGTTCTTGTGGATGATGCCGATGCCGCCCTCCTGCGCCAGCGCGATCGCCAGCGCGGACTCGGTGACGGTGTCCATGGGCGCGGAGATGAGGGGGATGTTGAGGCGGATGGAGCGGGTGAGGCGCGTGGTGGTGTCGGCGTCGGCGGGCATCACGCCCGAGCGGAGCGGAATCAGGAGCACATCGTCGAACGTGATTCCCTCGCTCACGATCTTCGCAGAGCGCATGCCAGTCTCCATTGAATGTGAATGTGCCGCGGGAACGCCGGCCTCAACACGCACCGGCGATTGCGGTTGCGTGGCTCCCCGAGACCCTGAAAACGCTGAGGCTTCCATGAGTTAGGGTTGCGGGGATCGCTGGCAGAGTCAAGCGCGGAGGGTGAAGCCCGAGAAAACAGGCGAATTCCACGCGGGAAAGGCGCCGAGGAAGAGGATTCACCGTGGAGCGCGCGGAGATTGCGGAAGGAAAAGCAACGCGCAAGGACTCCAAGGCGTTTCAGACCTGAGAGCAAACGCAGAGGAATCAAAGGAGGGACAGTGGCGAAGTGCGAGGTCGATTCTGTGAATTCGCTCTTCGTGCTTCACTCCTTCCACTCCCATCCCGCTCTTCACTTCCTCTCGAACGTCACCTTGCCTGGGATCGTCCGCTTGAGCATGTCCGACTCAAGCGTCTTCTTCGCCTCGTCATCGTGCTTGAGATGCGTATCGAGGAAAAGCGTCGTGCCGCTGCGGACCGCCGCGCCGATCTGCGAGACATCGGTCGACGCTTCGTCGCGACGCAGCGCCGAGACTGATTTGCCCGAGTACGACGAGTGCGTCGCGCCCTCGATGTACAGGAGGTACGCCGCCGGGCCGCCCTTGGCGACGCCGCGCGCGTACTCGAACGGATGCCTGCGCGATTCCGGCGTCTCGGGCCCCATGCCGGGCGGCGACAGATCCAGCGAGCCGCCGATCACGAACATCGGCACCTTCACTTCATTCCACGCCTCGTCGCCCAGGATCTTGCTCGTCGTGCCCTGGCCCGAGATCACGATCGCCGCCTTGAAGCGATCGTCCGCAACGGACGTAAACCCGAGCCCGCGCTCACCCACTCCCGCCGCACGCACCTTCACTCCCGCGACGAGTTGTGTCGTGAACGCGCCCGCGGAATGACCCGCGATCGCGACCTTCGACCGATCGATCGTGAACGCCTGCCCGCCTCCCTTGAAGACCGCGTCGCTGATCTGCTCGAGATGGTCGAGCACGAACGAGCAATCCCCCACGCGATTGCCGAGGTCCACGCTGTTCCGCAGTTCACGCCGCCTCTTCTCCGACGCCAACTCGCGCAGCGACTGCCCCTCGCCCCTGCGGCGTTTGAGGAGCAGCGAATCCTCGTGCGTGATCGCGATGGTCGCATAGCCGTGCGAGCCCCAGAACTCCAGGAGGTCGGGGAACGCGTCGCGCGAGCCTCCCGCGCCGTGACTGAACACGACCAGCGGCCAGCCCTCGGCGGGCGCGGACTTCCCCGCCGCCGGACGCGGGATGCGAACCCGGAGTTCGATGTCCTTGCCGCGCTGCTCGTCGTGAATGGTCACGTCCCGGCGCACGACGGAGCACTCGCCCTTGGAAAGGACAAAGCGGTCCGGTTCACTCGCTCGTTCGCTCGGCTGTGGCGCGATCACGTCGGACTGATTATTCTCGACAGCCCTCGCGCCGGACACCGCGATGACGCCGGCAAGCGCGGAAAGGACTCGTACAGTTCGAGCAAATCGCATGACTATCCCCCCAAAGACCGCGGTGAATCGCAGCCCGTAGGCAGAACGTGCCGACGCATCCGGAATTGCACCCCCATCGCGTTGTGGTAGGCCGAAGCCGGCACGACATGTACACAGTGGTCCGAAGTCCGCCACTCCCCCCCACAGGCACCGATCGGAGCAGAATCGGCCATTCTTTCTGAAACCCACCGATTCAACGACGGTTTTCCACAATTCTCGGAATCTCTTTCCCAAGGATCTTGACGCCCTACGACGGTTGTAGTACCTTGCTACGACGCTCGTAGTAGTCGGGCGGATCGACGAGGGAACAAAGGAGAGCGCCGGTGCGGGGAGGAGAGTCGCCCGCGACGGGTCACAGGCCATGAGCAAGAAAGAACACGAACTCGGCGAGGCGGAACTCGGGGTGCTTCGGGTCCTGTGGGACCAGGGCCCACTGACCGTGCGCGAGGTGATGGAAGTGCTCCACGAGCGCGGGCGGAAGGTGGCATACACCACGGTGCTCACGTTCCTCACGCGCCTGGAGCAGAAGGGCTTCGTCAAGGCCGACAAGGGCGACCAGGCTTACATCTACCGCGCCAAGGCCAGCCGCGCGAGCGTCACCAAGTCGCGCGTGCGGGCCCTCCTCGATGAGCTCTACGACGGGGCGGCCGGCCCGGTGGTGCTGCACCTGGTCGAGAACGAACGGCTGACCCCCGGCGAGATCGACCAACTGCGCCGACTCATGGACGAACTCGACAAGAAGTAGCACGACAGCGGGCGCGTGCCCGGACAAATCTCGCGGCCACAGGAAACGCGGAGCGAAGATGGACCTTTCTCGTCTGGTACAACTCGTGTGGATCGGGGGGCTGGCAGCGACGCCGATCGTCTTCGCCGTCTCGCTCCTGTGCCGCTCGCAGAAACTCCGCCCGGCGACCAAGCACATGCTGTGGGCGGCGGCGCTGGCGTCGTTCCTCACGCCGCTCACCGTCGCCGCCGTGTGGCGCAACACCTGGTTCGCCTCGGAGCGTGTGCTCTCGCTTGCGGACCGCGTGCTGCCGACCACGCAACGAGAATCCACGCCGCTCGCGGTCGATCACATATCCAAGTCGATCACCCCCGCCGCGTCACGCCCCGTCGCCATCGAATCACATTCGCCTGCCAAGCCCCACGCCACACCGCCGACCGCCAGATTCCCCTCGCCCCTGCGAGCGGCCGCACCATCAACAGATGTCTGCGCGGCCCCGGACACGGGCGTCATCACGTGCGAAGTGAACACCAGCAACTCCGCGTGTGAATCACCTGCGACTCCCACTCCCAGCGCCAGCCTGCTGGCGGGATTGGTCTCTCCCGCGCTCGAAGCCGCTCAGAACTTGCCCCACGCGACAAACGCCGCGGACCAGCAACCTTCGCCGCTGTCCACCGATCGCCCCACCCACGCGGCGCCGTCGACCACTGACACATCGAACCGCCCCGCCTCGCCACCGCCCCGCGCGTCGGACACCTGGTGGTCGTCGCTCTCGGGCGGCATGTCGCGCGGCACGCGCATCACGATCCACAGGCTCGTCGCGGTGCGCGATGCGATCGCCGGTCTCCCGCCGGTTCCGATCTATGCGTGGATCGGCATCGCCGCCCTGCTGGTGCTGATGCGCCTCCTCCGAAGCGTGGCGCTCCGCCGAATCGTGAGCCACGCACGCCCCGCCCCGCGCCGCGTGCGCGACCTCGTCTCGGACATGGCGGGCGTGATGGGCCTGCCATCGCCGCCCGCAACACTAACCACCGAATCTCGCATCAGCCCGATGGTGTGGTGCGGCGTGCGCCCGAAACTGGTCATCCCCGAAGACCTGTGGGCGTCGCTCGATGACGACTCGCGCCGCGCGGTGATCGCCCACGAACTGGCGCACCTCAAGCGGCGTGACCACATCCTGCACTGGGTCGCGGCCCTCGTCGGCGCGGCGTATTGGTGGCATCCCGCCGCCTGGTGGGCATGCCGCAAAATGAACGAAGAAGCCGAGGCGTCGTGCGACGCCTGGGTCACCAGTCTCTTCCCGCGCCGAAGGCGAGCCTACGCCGAGGCGCTCCTCGTCACGAGTTCGTTTCTCGGTTCGCCGGCATATCACGCGGGGCCGGCGCTGGGTGTTGTGAATGGTCGCACAAAGCTTGCCAGGAGAATCACGATGGTTATGACTCAGCGAACGGCCCCGAATGCGTCGAAGATTGGAGTGATCGTCGCCTCGCTCGTCCTCGCCACGGGCGCGCTCGTCACGCCCGGGCTCGCGTGCCCACCGGAAAAAGAGAAGCCCACGACCAGCACCACAACCCCGGCCGCGCGCGGCAGCGCCGGCGGCGCGTTCCTCGGAGAGGCGCCTGCGATCGACGCCATGATTCAGGCGGAAAAAGCACAGACCGAGAAGGCCAAAGCCAAGAGCAAATCAAAGAAGAAGCAGCCCGGACAGGCGACCCTCGTTGCGCCGAACAGCACACCGGCGGACACGGTCACGATCTACAGCGGACAGGCCGTCAGCCCCGACGCGATCGCCCGCGCGTATGTCGTTGATCGCGCCCAGATCGAGCAGGCTCACAACCTCGCGAAGGCCTACGCCGATCAAGCCGCCCAAAACCAGTCTCGCGCGTCGGCAAACCAGGCGCGTGCGGCGGAGCGTGCGGCCAAGGCTTACTCCGACGCCGTTCGTCGCGCCAATCGCTCGCGCGCCGGAGCGCCGGGCGCCACGACGATGCCGGCGCTGCCCAGCAACCCGATCGCGCCCCTTGCCCCCATCGCGCCCATCGACCCACTCTCGGGCACGGCCCCCACGCCGGCCGCCGCACTCTCGCCCTTCGCTGGCACGGCGCCCCTGGCTCGGTCGCTCGACGCGTTCGGCGGCGCCACCATGTCGGGCCCCGCGGAAGGCACCGAGCCGCGTGAATATCGCCTGCCCAACGGGAAGTTGCAGGCGCTCAGCGAACTCATGGCGCGTCAGGATGTTCCGATCTGGATCGAGCGTGGCGCCGGCAAGATCGTGGTTCATGCCACGCCCGAACAGCACGAAGTGTTCGCCGCGTTCGTGAAACTCATCAACCCCGACGGCGCGGCGAGCCTGGGCACCACTCACGGTGCGGCCGCAGAACTCCTCCGCGGGCATGCACGCACGCTCGATGCTTCGCACATCGATCAACTCCGCGTCCAACTCGACATGCTCGAATCGCAGCGCGACCACCGGGAGGAACGCATCGACTCGCTCCGCGAGCGCGCCGACGACCTGCGTGAAAAAGCCGATCGCCTGCGCGATATGGCCGAAGACCTGAGCGAGAAGGCGGCGGAGGCGGCCAACGACGCGGCCCGCGAGGCGCTGAACCAGGCCCGTGAGTCGCTCAGTGTGCAGAGCAGCGGCCTGGAATCACAGGCCGCGGATGTTGAGGCGCAGGCCGCGGCGATGGAGTCGGAGTTTGCGGCGATGGAGTCGCAGATCGAGGCCCTGGAAGCCCAGATCGAGTCCATCGAACTCGCCGCGGATCAGGCTCCGTCCGAGGCGGCGAGCGACGCCATCGACGCCGAACCCGCGATGGCGATCGACGGCATCGAGGTTGTGGTGCCGGAACTCGAACTTGATGGCGACGTCCTCCAGATCCCCGCGGATGTGCTCGAAGCCCCCGAGGCCCCGGAATCGCCGGCGACCACGACGCCCGCGCCCCAGCCCGCGCCGGCTCTGTAAACATTCGCCCGATCCGAACCTCCTGATTGCATGTTGACATCGCGTTTCGCGGCGCGATCAAGGACCGCGTGACCTGTGCCGGTCTGGTGCGAAAGTACCTGGCCGGCCTTCGATGGGAATCCACGCTCGCATCGTCGACGCACGGGTGTCGGGCGCGATCGCTGCGCCCTCGTGTTGTGGTGCGCGACGTGGCTCGAGCCGCACAGCAGACGCCGGCCCGTGCCCGGCTCGGAGATCTGACCCATGCAACGCTCCCGCCATTCGAACGCGCTCGTCTTGCCGCTCGCCATAGCGGTCGCTGGGAACACGGCCAGCGCGCAAGCAACGAAATCAACGCCCCGTGATTCGCGCACGACGACGCGACAGACAGACAGTTCAAACCCATCGCGCGATCGCACGCGTGAACAGCCCGCGGCCACGGACAAGACAACCTCTTCCCGCTACCAGACCGGCATGGCGCTGCTCAACCGCGGCATGAACGACGCCGCGGAGAAGGAACTGCGATCGTTCCTCGAAGAGAGCCCCACCTCCAAGGATGCCCCCAACGCGCGCTACGCGCTCGGGATCGCGCTCTCTCGCCAAGCACGCTTCGCCGAGGCGGCGGTGGAGTTGACGAAGGTCGTCGCACTCGCGGAGTTCAAGTATGCGCCGGACGCAACGCTCCTGCTCGCGCAATGCCAGATCGGACTTGGCCACGACGCCGAGGCGGCCGCCGCGCTGGATTCGCTCGCTCAGTCTTCAAAGGACTTTGCACGCCTCGACGAGGCGGCCGCGATGCGTGCCGAGTGCCTGCAAAGGCTCGGACAACACCAGGAGGTGGTCGCCGCGTTGTCACACTTCGCGGATCGCTGGCCGATCAGCAAGACCACCCCTCGCGCCATGCTGGTGCTGGCCATGTCGGAGTCGGCGCTCTCGAAGCACACCGACGCGGCGTTGCACGCAGAGACGGTGCTGGCAAACAAGGACGCGAACGAACTTGCATCTCGCGCCGCCCTCATCGCGGCCAGGGCCCGCGAATCGCTCGGCGAGCGAGCGCCGGCCCGCGCGCTCTATGAACGCGCCGGTGCTGCCGATGACCACACGATCGCGGCCGAGGCACTCGTCGCCTCCGCACGCCTAGCCCGCGTAGGACAGGACCCCAAGGCCGCGGCCAAGGCGCTCGATCGCTTCGAGGCGCTCGCGCCCGCGAAGGACGCCGCCATTCCGCCGTCGCTGCAGAACTGGGCGCGGTACGAACGCGCAAGGCAGATGTTTGACGCGGGCGACCCCAACGGCGCGCTGGCGCTGCTGGACGGGCTTTCTCACGCTTTCGCGCCGGCCGCGGCAGGTGATGCGAAGGTCTCGCGTGATGACGACTCACTCCGCGAGCAGGCGGCGTACTGGGCCGCACGATGCGATGCGACGCTCGGCCGCTTTGACGATGCCGCGATGCGCCTTGAGAAACTGCGTCATGCATTACCCAACGCCGCACTCGCCGGCGAGACGCTGTTTGACTTGGCTTCCGCGTACACAAAGGCTGGGCGCGCCGATCAGGCCGTCGCGGCGTACCGCGCGTTCTTGAAGTCATATCCTAAGCACGCATGGGCGGGCGATGCATCGCTCGGGCTTGCGAGCGGACTGTTGTTGATGGGTGAGCACGCGCAGGCCGCGGAGATCTGTGAGCAAGCCCTCGCCAGCAAGCCGGCATCGGTGCTTGCACACTCCCTGACGCTGCTCCTGGGCGAGGCTCGCTTCGCGGTCAAGGACTACGCCAAGGCGAGCGACGCATACACGGCGTATCTGAACGCATCGAGCGGCGATCCGGGCGAGTGGCGTGCCGGCGTACGCCGCTCGCTCTGCTTGCTCCGCACCGATCAGCCCAACGCCCGCGAACTGCTCCGGGCCGCCCTGGGTGCGCCACTCCCGACTCCGTTGCGCGATGACAGCGCGACGACGGCCCTGCTCGTGTCGTCGCTCTCGGAACTCGCCGACGCGCACGCCGCCGCGGAAGACTGGCCCGCGAGTATCGAGATCTACACGCGGCTCATATCGCTTCGCGGCGACGCGGCCGAACCTCAGGACCTCCTTCGCCTTGGTATCAGTCTGCGCCGGGCAGGGCGCGCCAAGGATGCCCTTGGGCCGCTCGCCAAGGCGCTGGCGACGACGACACCCGGCGCGAGCGGCGCCCATGATTCGACGAACAGCGCCGCTCGTCTTGAGCTTGCACAAGCACAGATCGCGCTGGACGACTTTGACGCCGCGCAAGCAGCGCTGAGGCCCTTCGTCGAGGACACGCACGCACCCGACACCGACGAGGCACGTGCCGCACGCGTCAGCGCGCTGCGCTTGCTCGCCTCGCTCGAGAGCAAGCATGGCGACGCGAGCAAGGCGGCGGCATATCTCGCGGCCGCCGCGGCACTCGGCGGCGATGGCTCCCCCGAACTGCTGCTCGATCAAGGGCTGGCGCTCCTGAACGCGGGTGATCTCGACAAGGCAGCAACCGCCTTCGCCGACTTCCTTTCACACAACCCGGCCAATCCTCGCCGGAATGAGGCTTCCGCTCGCCTTGCAATCGTGCTCTCTCGCCAGGGCAAGCACGAACAGGCCGCGGCCATGTTCGCCAACCTGAAGACAGACGCGCTCACGCCCGCGATGCGCGACGCGGCGATCTTCGAACACGCGATGACGCTCGCGGCTCTCGGGATGCGCGACGAGTCTCGCTCTCTCATGGAGGCGCTCGCCACGCACGCCGCCGATGACAGCATCAGGCTCGCGGCGACCATCGAGGTCTCGCGTCACCTCTTGGAGTCAGGCAAGCCGCAGGACGCCCTCGCACGCCTCGACGCAACAGCAGCCACGCCTGTTCGTCCCAACGCGGACACTCCCGCGCACGCCCGCCTCGCCGACGCCACCGGCACCGACCCACTCCGGGCTCGCGCCACGTACTACCGCGCATCGGCCTTGCTCAACCTCGATCGCCCGCGCGACGCCGCAACGCTGCTCACGAGCGAAGCCGCGCTCCTCGCGGCATCCGACATCGCGCACGCCTCGGCGCTGCTCACAGCCGATGCGCTCTCTCGAAGCGGCCAACTCGACGCGTCGCTTCGGGAACTCGGTGCATTGCTCGCCGCAAATCCGCCAGCGTCGATCAGGTCCGCCGCCCTGCTTCTACAGGGCGACGTCGCCTCGTCGGCACAGCGCTGGAGCGACTGCGAGCACGCGTACTCGGCGTTTCTCGCCGACTCCGCAGATAGCAACCAGTGGTTCCGCGCTCGCTTCGGGCTCGGCCAGGCGCTCGAGGCGCAGCGCAAGCACGCCGCCGCCATCGACGCGTACCGCGATGTCGTGGCGCGCCACACCGGCGCGACCGCGGCCCGCGCCCAGTTCCAGATCGGCGAGTGCCTCATCGCCCTCGGCAAGCACCAGGACGCGATCACGGAACTGGTGAGAGTCGACGCCGCGTATGCGGAACCCGAGTGGTCCGCCGCGGCGCTCTACGAGGTCGGCCGCGTGCTCGTGATGCTCAAGCGCCCCGACGATGCGGCCCGCCAGTTTGACGAGGTCGTCTCGCGCTTCCCCGACTCGCAGTGGGCCGTCATGGCCAGGAACGAACGTACCAAGCTCGCGCCCGCGGAACTGCCCGGACGACGAAACGCCGCGGCGACACCCGCGGCTGACCCCGCTTCACTCCAAGGAGATCGATAGTCATGTGCTCATTCCTCACGCACGTGTCGAAGCGCCTGTGCATCATCGCACTCCTCGCCACTGCATCGCTGGCGCTCGCACAGACGGGCGGTACTCCCACCACGCAAGGCACGCCGGCACAGGCGGGCCTGGTCGCAACGGTCTGGGACCTGACGATCAAGGGCGGACCGGTGATGATCCCCATCGCGATCTGCTCGCTGGTGGCGCTCGCGCTGGTGGTCGAGCGATTGCTCTCCCTGAAGCGTGAGAAGATCATGCCGACGGCATTTGTCACTGGCGTGCGTGCCGCGCTCTCGCGCGGGCAGTCCGCCGCACTGGACTTCTGCCGCTCCCATCCCTCGCCGATCGCGCGCGTGCTCGAGGCGGGCATCCGGCGCTGGGATCGCCCGCTGGAGCACGTCGAGAAGCACATCACCGAGGCGGGACTTCGCGAAACGACACTGCTCCGCAAGAACTTCCGCGGGCTGGTCGTGATCACAGCCGTGTCCCCCCTGCTCGGACTGCTGGGCACCATCTTCGGCATGATCACCGCGTTCCGCACCGTCGCCGCATCCGCCGACGCGCTCGGGCGCACGGAACTCCTCGCCGCAGGCATCTATGAGGCGATGGTGACAACCGCGGCGGGACTCATCGTCGCGATCCCCACGCTATTGACGTATCACGCGCTCGCGGCCAGGGTCGATCGACTCGTCTTCGACATGGACGCCGCCTGCATCGACCTGATCGAAGCGCACGACGACGCACCGGGCACTCCCGCACGTCTCATCGCCAACAGCAGCAACTCGATCTCGCCGCCGACGGCACAATCGCAATCACCCGCCGCCCAGAGCAATGCTGTTCACAGCGCCGACCTGTCAATCGTCGAAACCAAGGAGCCCGCCACGATCGCCGCGGCGGTGTGATCGCTCGTCCCGCGGCATGACCAGTCCATTCAAGGGGCACACATTGATTCTGCAGCAATCCAGCAGCGACAACTCGATCGGCGTCGACCTGACCCCCGTGATCGACATGGTGTTCATGCTCCTCATCTTCTTCCTGGTTGCCACGACGTTTCAGCAGCAGGAGCGCGAGGCCAAGGTCGCACTTCCCCAGGCCGCGGCGTCGGCGCCGATCTCATCGGCGATGCGCGAGATCGTGATCAACGTGACGCGCGAAGGCACCATGATCGTGAACACAAAGGTTGTCGACGAGGCCTCGCTCCTCGCGATGCTCAACACCGCGGTCACGCAAAACCCCGGGCAGAAGGTCAACGTGCGCGGCGATCGCGACGCGGCGTACGGCATGGTTGCGCGGGCGCTGGACATCTGCAAGCAGGCCGGCATCGCGGAGCCCTTCCTTCAGACCATTCCCACGCGCTAGCGCGGAGTTGCTGCGATGAGAGCGCTCGCCATCGTGACACTGTCCGTCGTCGGGGCCGGCACGCTCGTGCTCGTGGGCGCACTGGCGGCTCAGCACGCCTCGAGTTTCTGGACAGACGCGGGCACGATCAGCCAGCCGCCCGACGCGCAGGTGCGCTCCATCCTGTGGCAGCCCGCGCGCCCGGTCGCGGGCCTGAACACGAGCGTCGATGAGTACGAGCCCAAGTACTCGCCCGACGGCACGATGATGGTCTTCGTCCGGCGCAAGCCCGGTCGCAACGCGGACCTTGTCATGTCGCGGTGGTCGCCCGCCGGCTGGAGCACGCCGGAGGCGATCGCGGCCATCAACAGCGACGCGGATGAACTGGGCCCAGAGATCACCGCCGACGGCGAATCGCTGTATTTCTACTCCGACCGCGCGGGCGGGCGGGGCGGATACGACCTGTGGGTATCGCATCGCGTGAACACCCAGTGGACGACGCCGCAGAACATGGGCGACGCCGTCAACACCGAGTTCAACGAGTACGGCCCGGCGCTGACGCCCGATCGCCTGACCTTGTACTTCTCGTCGAACAGGCCACGGGTCGGCGAAGAGATGCCCCCGGCCACGCCGTGGGACGCGACGTTGCGCGAACGCCACGCACGCCACGACTACGACCTGTTCCAGGCCGACATGAATGACGGCGCCGCCGAGCGGGCGCGTCCGGTCGCGTGGGCGAACACGACGCGGGACGAGGGCGCGCCGGCCGTCAGCCCCGCGGGCGACTATTTGTACTTCTCGTCGGATCGCGACGGCGGGCTGGGCGGGTACGACCTGTATCGCGCTCGGATCAACGATCCACGCCGCCATGTCGTCGAGAATCTCGGCGAGGCGATCAACTCGCGCGAGAACGATCTCGATCCGGGTCTGAGCGCGGACGGGTTTCGGTTGACGTTCAGCACGGATCGGGATGGTGCGCCGAGCGCGGCACCATCCGAGGCGGCCTCTGCACCTGCACTTGACTCTGGAGTTGCACTTGCGCACCGCGACGGCGGTCGATTCGATCGAGATTACAACCTGTGGTCGACGGCCTCTCGCGAAGTGTTTCTCGATCATCGACCCGTCGGCGCGAAACTGGCGCAGTGGCTGGATGCGGCCTGGCCCTGGGTGCTCGTGCTGCTTCTGACGGCCTTGCTCCTGTGGCTGCTGGCGAGGCTCCTGCGATCGGAAGTATGGCGGCGGCGCTTTGCGCATATGTCGCTGCTGGCCCGCTGCCTGCTCGTCTCGCTCCTGATTCACGCGTTGATCGCGTCACTGCTCACGATCTGGAAGGTCGGGTCGTACCTCGGCGAGTTGATGCAATCGGGCGGAACGCGCGTGGTGCTGGCGTCGTCCGCCGCGGAGATGCCGGGAGACATCACGTCGCAGTTTGCCGCGAGAGTTGAGTCACCGGAAGCGCCGCGGCTCGAATCTCGCGATCTTGAACTGCCCAAGATCGAACTGCCCGCGCCCGAGATCTCGACGACGATCGGTCCGCGAACCTACGCCGACGCGCCGACGGCCGTTTCGAGTGTGCCGCCGAGCCCATCGCCCACGGAAGCGGAATTCCCGCGGGGGTCGATGCCGGTCGCGCTCGCTGAGCCATCTCAGGCCCGCGAGGTGCTGCCCACGCCCGAGGCGCCCCGCAAGTCGAGCACCGAGGCTGCCGTATCTCAGCCCGCGCTCGGCGCGGCATCGGCCCCGCTGCAGCCAGCCCCGATCAACGCTGATGTCAGATCAATGAAGTTGTCGGCACGCGAGGCGAAGGACACGGGGCCGTCCGTTTCTTCTGTCGATGCGCCGCGGCCAGTGCCGAGCGACATGGCACTTGCGCCAACGCAACTCGGCACGCTCGCGACAACCTCGTTGCCCGCGCCCATGAATGAGGCCGTGCTGCCATCGACTGAGCGCCCGACGCGCGTGGCGGAGGCGGAAGCGCCGTCGTCCGCGGCGCCGCTTCCTTCCGCGACGGTGCCGCACACCAGCGATGTGCTCGAAGCGCCGGCTTCCACGGCTCCGCTTGCGGCCCGGACCCCGGCCTTGGACTCCGCGATCACGTCGGTGCTGGACGTGGGCAGGGCGCCGGCGATTCCAATCCCAGAGCTTTCGTCGCCCACGATCGGTGTCGGAGCCGATGTGCCGTCGCTTCCCGCTCGGACGCTGATGAGCGATGCGCCCTTGCCGCCGGTCGAGCGTCCGACGGCATCGCGTTCGGCGCCGGAGCCCTCGGGAGCGCTGTCGCAAACGCTGGTCTTGCCGAAGCAGAGCCTGTCGCCTTCGGCATCGATCGAACTCCCACCGGTTGATGTCGCGCCGGCGGCGATGCGGGCGCGCGAGGCGAGCGATTTGCCGGCGCTCGCGCTCCCCGCGCCGACGCCGTCGCGCGTGCCGCTGGGTGACGCGTCGCCGTTGCCCGAATTGTCGCGGACGATGACGCTGCCGTCGCGCGAGTCGCTCCCGACGCTGCCGCCGGAATTGCCGCAGCCGGTGGAGGACTTCGCGCAGCGTGCGCCGGAGCAGCGATCGGAACTGGTCGAGAAGATGGGCGGGAGTCAGGAAACCGAGTGGGCGGTGGCGCGGGCGCTGGAGTGGCTGAAGCGGGCGCAGGAGCCCGACGGGCGCTGGTCGAGCAAGAAGAACGGCGGCGAGGTGAACGCGGACACGGCGATGACGGGCATGGCGTTGTTGTGCTTCCTCTCGGCGGGGAACACGCACGCGCAGGATGGGCCGTATCGGGAGACGGTGTCGCGTGCGATCGATCATCTGGTGTCTGGGCAGCAGGCGGACGGCAATCTGGCGCCGGACGAGACGATGTACGGGCAGACGATCGCCAGCGTCGCGCTGTGCGAGGCGTACGCGATGACGCACGACGCGCGGCTTGCGCGACCGGTGAAGCTCGCGGTCGAGTTCGTCGACGCGTCGGCGCGATCGAACGACGGTTCGGCGGGCAGGACGAGCGTGCTGGGCTGGCAGGTGATGGCGATGGAGAGCGCGCGGCGGGCGGGCGTGAAGACGTCGAACATCACGTTCGACGCGGCGCGGCGCTGGCTGGATTCGGTCGCGTCGGCGGGCGCGCCGGGGCGTTACGCGTATCAGCGCGGGCAGGCGGCGAGCCCGGCGATGACGGCCGAGGCGATGTTCGTGCAGCAATTGCTGGGGCGTGGGGCGGGTGAGGCTCGGATGGAGGATTCGGCGCGGTTCATTCTTGAAGCCAGGCCGCGCTGGGAGGACGGCGCACCGACGCACTACTGGTATTACGCGACGCTTGCGATGTTTCAGCAGCAGGGCGAGGCGTGGAGGGAATGGAACGACGCGCTAATGCCGGAGTTGTTGTCGCACCAGAAGACGGAGGGCGAACTGGCGGGGAGCTGGGATCCGCAGGATCGCTGGTCGAAGTTGTGCGGGCGAGTTCATCAGACGGCGGTGTGCACGCTCAGCCTCGAGGTGTACTACCGGTACAAGACGCGGGCGGAGTGACAGAAACGAGAGATCACGCGTAGGCCGTCTACGCCGGATAGCCACGCCGCCCGGAGCCCCGCCTCGGCCGACGTATTCACATGTCAAAGACGCCGGGATTGCGCGGCGGGTGATGGGCCGCCGGCTGTCCTGGTGAGGGCACGGGTTACGCACGCGCTCTCCACACTGGGGGCGGGCGGACGCATTGGTGCGCACAGACGCGGTGATAAGCGGACACTAACCGCGGGGCGCGGGGCACGAGGAAAAGCAGCAAGACAAGGCCGCGGAGTGGGTTGCGTGCGGAAAGAAAACGCGCGAAGAATTTTTTCAGGACATCGGCAAGTGGCAAGAGAGCCGGACGCTTCGGTGCGCACAGACGCGGTGATTAGCGGGAACTAACCGGGAGGCGCGGCTTCGGCGCCCTAGACTTTCCCCGGTGGGGTGGCAGAGCGGTTGAACGCGCCGGACTTGAAATCCGGTTTGCCCGTCAGGGCAACAGGGGTTCGAATCCCCTCCCCACCGTTTCCTTGCAGAGGCGGAGAGATGCAGGGACGAAGTGAAAGATGGCGCGACACTGCTTCGCCCTCTGAAGTGGCAGCGCGGAACGCGGCGTGTGCGCGGCGGCACCGGACGGCGTGATTGGGTGGCGTGATTACTGATTGCTCGGCGGAGCGGGCTGGGCGGACTCGGCCGGCGCGGCGGCGGGCTCAGCGCTGGTTTCCGGCGCGGGCGTCGTACCGGGGGTCTCCGTGGCGGGGGGCGCGTCGGGCGACGGCGCGGCGGCGGGCTCGGGGTCACCTGGGCCGGGCACTCGCTTGATCCAGTCGAGCCATTCGGGGAGCCTGGCGTCGAGTCCTTGGGAGGGCGTTGGCGCGGGGGTCCAATCGACCTTGCCGGCGCCGAGCAGCGTGCCGGTCGCGAAGGCGAGGTCGATCTGGGCGACCTGGTAGTCGGTGAGGGCGCGGGCCTCGGCGACCTGGGATTCGGCGAGGCGGGCGGCGGCGTCGAGCACGTTGGTGCTGGTGCTGTTGCCGACGTCGAATTGGCGTTGTTCGGCCTGGAAGGCGCGGGTGTTGAGGATCACGCTCTGTCGAGAGGCGAGCACGCGCTGCCAGCCGGAGTTGATGGTGTCGATCGCGTCGAGTACCTCACGGCGGATGGACTGCTCTCGCGCTTCCTTGGTCGAGAGTCGCTGGAGGCGCTGGAGGATCGACTGGCGGATGCGTGAGCGGGCCTCCTCGTTGCCGATGGGGACCTGGGCGGTGAGGCCGACGGTCCAATCTTCGAAGCGATTATCGCGCATGACCTGGAAGGAGCGGTTGAGGGAGCCGCCCAGGCCGTTGACGCGGTAGGAGTAATCCATCGTGACCAGGGGGAGTGCATCGGAGCGGTTGAGGTCGATGGCGAGGGCATCGGCGGCGAGGCGGAGTTCGAGGTCGAGCATCTCCATGCGGTCGTGGAGCGCGGTCTGGATGAGGGTGTGGGCGTCGAAGACGAACTCGGCGGGGTCGGGGGGCGTGGCGGTGATGAGTTGGGTGTCGGCGTCGACGGGGAGGTCGGGGCGGTTGATGATGCGTTTGAGTTCGCGTTGCTGGGTGAGGGCGCTGTTGGCGGCGACGATGATGGCCTCGAGGCGATCGGCGACGCCGGCCTGGGCGCGGATCACTTCGATTTCCGAGGCGCCGCCGGCGTTGACGCGGCGCTCGGCGCGCTGAAGTTGGGCAACGGCGAGTTCATATTGCTGCTGCGCGACCTCGAGTTCACGGCGGACGCGGAAGAGGCGCCAGTAGGCGCGATCGACAGCGGCGAGTTGGCGGATCGCCTCGAGCTTGGTGGAGGCTTCGGAGGCCTGGGCGTTGAGTGATGCGATCTTGATGGAGGAGGTGTTGGCGCGACGCCCGGCGCCACGGAGGAGGGGCTGGCTGAGCGAGAAGACCAGGTCGCTGGTGTAACTGGGGTTGAGGGTGGAGAAGGAGTTGTTGGTTTCGAGTCTGGAGACGGGGAGCGAGACCTGCACGGTTTCGCCGGTGCGGAGGGGGATGCGGACGCCGGGCTCGATGTTCTTGCTGCGGGCCGCGGAGCTATCGAGGTCGGAGGCGGTGGGCGAATCGGTTTCGGACCAGGCGCCGCGGAGGGTGAAGAGCGATTCGAAGCGAGCCTCTTCGCGGCTGATGTTTTCCTTGGCGATGGTGGGGTCCATCATCGCGATCTTGAGATCGAGGTTGTTGGTGAGGGCGGCGGCGCGGCAGTCTTCGATGGAGAGCGTGACCTTTTCGGCGTGTTCGAGGCGTGCCTTGGCCTGGTCGGGGGTTGGGGCGGTGCTCACGGCGTCGGCGGGCTTCTTCTGCTCATCGAAGTTGCGGGCGGTGATCTGGCGGAGGCGTTCTGGGGCGATGCGTGCGTAGTCGTCCTCGACGGAACTGAGGGGGTTTCCGCCGCAGGAGACAAGGAGGGGCGCGGCGGTGATGGCGGCGAGGGCGATGATCGCGCGTGCCGAGCGGAGGGTGCGCGGCGAGGGTTGGGTCGCGTGGTTCATGGTGGTCATTCGTGTCGGAGTGCGACGATGGGGTCGAGGCGCGCGGCCTTGATGGCGGGGAACATGCCGAAGATGAGGCCGGTGGCGGCGGAGAATCCGACGGAGAGGGCGATGGCCCAGATGGGGATGCCGGCTTCTTCGAGGGGGGACTTGGGGATGAGTTTGAGGGCGGCGACGATGCCGAAGCCGATGACGAGCCCGACGGCGCCGCCGATGAGGCAGAGGGTGATGGCCTCGACGAGGAACTGGAGGAGGACGACGGCGGGCTTGGCGCCGACGGCCTTGCGGAGTCCGATCTCGCGGGTGCGTTCGCTGACGGAGACGAGCATGATGTTCATGATGCCGATACCGCCGACGAGGAGCGAGATGGCGACGATGCCGGCGAGGAAGACGGAGAGGCCGGCGGCGAGTTTTTTGAACTGGGCGATGATCTGCTCGATGGCCTCGACGCCGAAGGTGTTGGGGTCGTCGGGCTTGAGGTTTCTCATGCGTCGCATGAAGAAGGTGATTTCGGCCTTGGCGTCTTCGTAGAGTTCGGGGGACTTGGTCTGGGCGACGATGTACATGCGGGGCTCTGGGCGGAGCATGAGCCCGGTCTGGAAGGGGATGTAGACCTCGGTGCGGGCCTCGTCGCCGCCGAACATGGGGCTGACGGTTTTGGTTTCGACAACGCCGACGATGGTGAAGAGGCGTCCGCCGACGGAGATGCGTGTGCCGATGCACTCGCCCGGAAGTTGGAACTCACCGATGGCCTTGTCGTTGATGATGCAGACCTGGAGGCGTTGGTCTTCGTCGATGGTGGAGAGGGGACGTCCCTGGATGATGGCGCGGTCTTCGATCTGGTGCCATGCTGGGCGGACGGCCTGGACGGTGACGACGGGCTTGCTGACGTCGCCGTATTGGACGCTGGTGGCCATCTCCAAGATCGGCGTGAGGCGTTCGAGCGACGGGCATCGCTCGAGCATGTCGTTGACTTCTTTGAGTTGGATGCGGAGTTGTCGCCAACTGAAGCGGTCGCGCTGTCCCTCCGGCATGCGTGGGAAGATCCACACCTTGCTGGCGCCGACGGAGGCGAACTCCTTGAGGACGAACTTCTGCAGGCCGTCGGTCGCGGCGACGACGGAGATGACGGCGGCGACGCCGATGATGATGCCCAGGGTGGTGAGCATGGCGCGGA
>JADLFE010000041.1 GCA_020845755.1 Phycisphaerales bacterium | reverse complement strand
TCAGCCCGTTCGATCTCACTCAGGTTCAACGGCGTGCGCGGGCCCATGGCTCGACTCCAGAATACCCCGAAGTCGATACGCGCCGCCCTTGCAATCGGTTGCGCCCTTGTTCAAGTCAGGTCACTAGTGCCCATATTCTCGCTGCTTCCCATCGCTCAACGACAGAGTGCGAGGCGACTCCGCAACGAACACACCGCGAACTAGCCGCACCACCAGCAACAGTAACGCGCGCCCACGCTATCGCACGATTCGCCGAGGAATGCAACCGATGACGGAGGCACCGCGAGTACGTGTTCGGCTCCCTTGGTACACTGAGGCATCCTGCGGCCCGAGAAAGGAGTCGGAGCATGGACTTTGTACAACGACTCGCCACTGTCCTGCTTCTCATGCTGGCTCAATCACTTCTGGGCTGCGCCTCGTTTCCACCCGGCGGGCCGTACCTCGTCGAAAACCAGACGAAGAATGAGATCCGCTTGGAGATTTATCCCAGCTTCGGCGCCAACATCTTTGGCTTTTTGTACCGGGTCGATACCTACATCGTCCGCGTCGCGCCGGAGTCGAGTTGGGACAGCCGGACCAGTTCGGCATCGGAGAGAGTGCCGTACGACGAGCGCCTTGGACTCGCGGCGCACGATTGGATCGCGTTGTCTATTAATGACGATACCAACTATATCATTATTAGACGCCAGAGAGTCGATGGTCGCAAGTCTAAATTAGCTAACATGCGCGTGACCGCGGGCAATCAACTTGAATTCTACGACCAGGATGATCACCCGATACGGGGCGACCGAGTCGAATATCGCAGATTGCTTGGCTCGAATGAGTAGAATTGCTGGCCAAATGGCATCGACTCCGCGGCGAGTCGGTCGTGCATGGGGCCGACGGCATCGCACCGAAGTCCCTCCATCTCGCGCCGGCCGTGCCTCCAATGTCGGCCCGGCGGCATCGGCGCTCAATCACCCAGCCCTACACCCGTCCTCACCACCTCGCTTTGCACCGTCTGCCCCACTCCCCACTCCCAACTCCCAACTCCCAACTCCCCATTCCCCATTCCCCATTCCCGCCTCCCTAGCTTCCCGATCAGTCGCGCGACCCTCAGGGATGGCGCGTCCTTGCATTTCACTCCGTCTCTTCGTCTATCGGTCTTTTCTCTTCCCCGAGTGCCAAGTGCCTCGTGCCTTCTTGTTAGCACCCGCTTATCACCGCGTCTGTGCGCACCAGAGTGTCCGTCTTTTTGACCACTTTCCGGATTCTCGAAAAAAATCTTCGCGCGATTTCACCCCGCGCGCAATTCCCTTCGCGGCCTGCATTTCCGCCTCCTCCCCGCCGCCTTCTCTCCTGGGTTAGTAAACGCTTATCACCGCGTCTGTGCGCACCAGAGTGTCCGTCCGCCCACTGGTTGGAGAGCGCGTGCACGCCCTCCCCGAGGTCCGCTGGCGGCCCATCACCCGCCGCGCCCCCGGCGTCCACGCCCCGCAGCGACACCGCCCCGGCCCGGCTGCCGCACCACCGCACGGATCATCGAGTCTTCACCATGAGCAAAGAAGCACAAGCCCGACTCAAAGACGCCACCGTCCGCCGGCGCGCCATCACAAACCAGCGCCCGCTCGCCTTCTCGCGCCCCCACTCACCTCGGGATCGTGATCGTCCCGGCGTCCTTGATCTCGACGCGGTCCTTCGTCAGATCCCAGAAAATCCGGCGAGCCGTCATCGGCGTCGGGTTCTTGGGATCGAACATCTGCGCCAGATTCCCTTCCGACGCGATCGCCTCGATCGTCCTCGCCGCGGCGTCATACTCGAGCTGATCGCTCGTGATTTCCTTGCCCATCGACCGCGCCCACACCGCGCCGTTCGCCGTCGCGCCCAGGAACTGCCCGCGCACGAGGCGCATGCCCTTCTCGTTCACCGATTCCGCGTCGCGGAATCGCACGACGAGTTTCTCGCTTTCGAGTTCGGCCTTGTCCGGCGAATCGAGGGGCGCGTGATCAAGTTTCACACCGCCGCGAACCGTCGCAAGGCCCGGCACACGCTCGTACGTCAGTTCGGTTGTCCACCGCACGCGGGCCGTGCCTCGCGCCGTCGTCGGCTCCTCGCCCACCACCTCGACCTTCGGCGGCGTGTTCCGCTTGTCGAACGACAGCAGCATGCCGGCGCTCGGGACAGTCATCGTGCCCTGTGCGTTGTCGCCCACGATCATCGAGCCTTCAAGGTACACGAGGCTTTCGAGTTCACGCCCTTCCGATGCATCTTCGTTCAGGCGATACGAACGAGATTCAACGCTCGCCCGCTTGCCGTCGGCCCGCTCAAGGTCCGATCCGGTGACGCTCGCGATGAGCAGTTTCCGCTCGTCGGGCTTCTTCGCATCCATCGGCTCGCTCGACCTGGTGCCAAGATCAAGGCTCGCGATGCCGCTGGAGGTCTCGCCGTCCTGCGAATCTCCCGGCGTGAGTTCCAGGTGCAGACGCTCGCCGAAGAGTTTGTCCTGTTCGAGCGGGCCGGGCGTGTACGTCGCCTGAACGTCGCCGGCGGCATCGAGCACGCCCGTGACGTCGCTGAAGACCATCCCGCCCTTCCACGTCGCCAGCACGTGCCCGAGGTCCTTGGCGGGATTGGCGACATCGTTCGCCGGTGTCGCGGTTTCCGCGGCGATCGGAGTACTCGGCTTGTGCTCGAAGACACCCGCGCCGAAGACCTCGAGCGATCGCTCCGCGCCCTTGAGCACCATCGACGTGCCGTTGACCGAACTCGCACCCTTGGAGAGTGAGACGTGCTCGCCCATCAATTCCACGATCTCGCGCACGGCGTCGGCCCGGAGTTGATCCGCGTTGGCCGTCACGCCGTCGCGGCGCGTGAAGCGAACGGTGCCGTCGGCCTTGACGTCGGTCACTTCGATGGCGTTCTTTCGGTCGTTCGGTTCGGCCTTCGATGCCAGGCCGGCGCGGAGCCTGTCGGTATCGAGCGTCACGCCGTCACGCTCGACCCGCACCCCGCCGCGTGCCTCGAACTCGCGCGGCTCGCTCTCGCCAATCCCCGCGTCGCCCTTGCGGACTGGCACAAACGACAGATCAAGTTCGCCCGCGGCCAGTGATGCGCCGCGCCCGTCATTCCCGGTCGTGCCGTCACGCACCTCGATCCGGCGCAAGACGGCCTGTCCGTCCGTGCGCGGGCTCGGGATGAATATCGCGTGCAGGAATCCGCCGTCGAGCGTGCTTCGGCCGTCGCGGGCGCTGACCTTCCCGTGCAGGAACGCCTCGCGCAGCGCGCCGGTCATCTGCCCGTCGCGGGTGTCGAAGAGGAACTGGGCGCTCTCTCCCCATGCCACGCGCCGTGCGGCCTCGGGCGCGGGCTCGTCGCCTGCGCTCCCTTTGTCCTGCACCAGCACGCCGCCGGATGCGATGTCGACCACGCCGGTCGCGATCCCGATCGCGACGATCTTTGCTTCCAACCACCCTGCGCCCTGCGAGCGCACGACCGCGGGAGTCGTGTCGTCGCCGATGAGCGCGACGCGGCGGGTCGTGGCGAAATAGTCGACGTTGGTCGCGCTGCCGCTGGCCTTCTGGTCTGTCGCGCTGAAGCGTGTGCCGCCCGGCAGGTCGGACTCGAAACGCAGCGACACCTCATCCTTGGCTAATTCGCCCGGTCGATCCTTCTCGGCCTTGAGCACGAGCGGTCCCGTCCATGTGATCGTGACGTCTTCGTCCGAGCGGATCGAAGCGAGCGCGTCGTTGGGCTGCGCGGCGGGCTGGGCATCGGGCTCGTGCATCGGCGCTACCGACGTGCTCGGCAAGGTCAGTGCGGCCGCGCCCGGCGCGGGAGGTGTCCCGACCGAATCCTCACGGGATTCAGGAACGGTGGGCGCGGGCGTCACCGGTATCGCGGCGCCCGAGGATTCGGGGTCCGCGATCTGCGGGCCGCCGGTCGGATGCGGTGCAACGTCCGCGGCCTTCTGGTTCGGCTTGTGTCCCAGATTCTCGATGTCTCCCGTCGCGCCCGGGGCGAGTTTGCCGTCGATCAGGTGGGTCCAGGTGCGCAGGCGATCCGAAGAGATTTCCTTGGCACCCTGAACGACCTTTACGTCTTCGCTGAACGCCGCTGCGTAGAAAACTTCATCCAGCGGCGTCGCGGGGGGCGCTGAAGGCGTTGGCGTGGGCGTGATCTCGGGCGTACCGCCTCGGGTTTTCGGCTCGGCCGCGACCTCGCCCTTGGCGGGTGTGCCGCCCCCACCACGCGCACGCATGCGGGTTGGCTTGAGCACGATTTGCTCGCCGCGATCGATTTCCAGCAGTTCAACGCGGCGCTCGGTTTGGTTGGTGACGACGCGCAGGCCTGTAAACGCGAACTCGCCGAATTCGCCTTCGCCGACAACGCGGCTTGCGGTCCGCATCTCGCCGGTCGTCGTGTCGAAGTCGACCGACGACATCCGTGCCGTCAGCAGCGGCACACCCTTGTCGGGATCGATCTTCATCCCCGGCGGGAGCGCGGGGAACAACCTGATCTCGACGTTGCCAGACAACGTGCCAGACTGCGGCTCCTGATCCTGACGCGGGATCACGAACTGCCCCTGATCGGCGCGGACATACACGATCCGCCCGTCCTTCAGATAATTGAACGAGCGGGGCTTCTCGAGGCGGTATCGCTTGCCCTCCAGCGGCTCGAGGCGATCCCACCCGAGTTCGCCCGCGATTCGGGTCGGATCGTTGCGATCGGTGAACGTAACGCGCTGCTCCTTGCCGCCCGCGATCTCAAAGCCGCTGCTGTTCCCGGCGGCGTTGGCGATGTCCTTGATGTCCGGCGGCGGCGGGGTTTCCTGCCCGTTGAGTCCGGCGTTGGAGACTCGCGGTCCGCGCAGGACGTAGAAGACGATCAGTCCGGCGAACGCGACGGAGAGGACGGCGGCGATTGTGAGCCCGGCGGTGCGCGTGGAGCCCGCGCGGGCGCGGAGCCAGCCGCCCTGGCCGTATTGAGCCTTTCGCATCCGTGCACGCTCCGCAGGCACTGTGTTCATGGGTCGATGGTACCTCGTCCTTGGGAATGCCACCATCAGGGGAGCACCGGCGGCAAAGCACCGGTGGCGACTCGGCGAGACATGTGCTTAATCCTGCACCAGGCGCAGCGCGATCAGGTCCTGCACGTCGAGAATGCCGACCGGGCGTCCGGCCTCGTCGACCACCGGAATCTCGTCCTGGCGATGCTCACGCACCATCAGCACGGCGTCGCGCACCAGGGCCGAACTCGAGAGTGTTCGGGGCTTGCGGGTCATGACTTCCGCGATGGGTCGATCGAGTTCCTTCGCGTCGCGCAGCACGAGGCGGCGCAGGTCGCCGTCGGTAAAGATGCCCGAGAGCGAGCCATCGCCGGGGCTGACCACGAGCATCGCGCCGGGGCGCCGCCCGTGTTCGGCGGCCTTTTCGAGAGCACGGCGCACGCTGAGGTCTTCGTTCAGCGTCGCGAGGTTCTTGCCCACGACGAAACGCAGCACGTCGGTGACGGGGCGTAGGGCGTTGCCGAGCGCGCCGCCGGGGTGCCTGCGGACGAAGTCGGCGTGGGTGAACTCGCGCCGCCGTGCCGCCGCGAGGGCGAGTGCGTCGCCGAGCACAAGGGTGGCGGTCGTGGACGAGGTCGGTGCGTGGAACTCGGGAGTGGCTTCGCTGGTGACGCCGAGGCGGAGGAAGACGGTGGCGAGTCGTTCGAGGCTGGAGCGGGGCGTGCCGTCGTCGCCCGCGCCGCCGCCGCCGGTGATCGAGATGATGGGCAGGCCGTCCTGGCGGAGGATGGCGGCGAGGTTGACCAATTCGTCGGTCTCGCCGGAGAAGGAGATGGCGATCACGACGTCGGCGGCACGGAATCGGCCCAGATCGCCGTGGGCGGCCTCGGTCGGGTGGACCACGTGGGCCGGGATTCCGACACTGGACATGGTGGCGGCGATCTTGGCGCCGACGAGGCCGGACTTGCCCAGACCGGTCACAAGCACACTGCCTCCCGCGTTGGCGGCGGTGCAGATGAGGTCGACGGCCTTATGGAACGACGGGCCGACGTGATCGACCAGGCCCAGCACCGCCCGGGCCTGCTCGCGGATCGTGTCGCGGGCGAAATCCTGTTCCGAGGCGTGGTTGGCATGATCGGCATGGGTGCCGATCGGGCCTTTCGCCGGGGCTTGGGTGTGCGATTGAGTCGGATGGGGCATGGTCCGTTCCGCCATGCGGAAGTTTAGGCTGGACTTGGGAATTGCCCCGGAACGACGCGGATGGGCACGCGCGAACGATCGCAGGGAGTCTCTGCGCAGGCCGCTCGCTTCACCAGTAATCACGCTAAACTCCGGGGACACGGCGGAGCCGCACAATGAGCGTCATGGACGACTATCGCGTACATCTGGACGCATTCGAGGGTCCCCTGGACCTCCTGCTCTTCCTCATCCGCAAGGACGAGGTGGACATCACGGATATCCCGGTGGCATCGATCACCGAGCAGTATCTCTCGTTCCTGAAGGGGATCGAGCGGATCGACATCGAACTCGCGGGCGAGTTCCTGGTCATGGCGGCGACGCTGATGGAGATCAAGTCGCGGATGCTCATGCCCGCGCCGGCGCGGGCGGCGTTGCTGGGTGCACATGGCGGAGCGAGCGAGGACCCGCGCGCGGAACTGGTGCGGCAACTGCTGGCGTACAAGCAGTATCGCGATGCGGCCGCGGCGCTCGAGCAGCGCCACACCGACTGGGCCAACCGCTTCCCGGCTGGCCACGCGTCTGTGGATGATGATCGCCTGCGCGAAGCGATGGAGTCGATGGATCAGGTCGATCTCGGCGAGATCGGCCTGGTTGATCTGGCCGAGGCGTTCCGCAAGATCGTCGAGAGCGTCAACTTTGATCGCCTTGGCGATCACCAGGTGACCTACGACGATACGCCGATCGAACTTCACGCACAGGACATCCTGGAGCGCATCCGCACGACACCGGCGGCAGAGGACGGCTCGAGAACGCTGGAGTTCTCGCAGGTCTTCCAGGGGCGCTCGCGTTCGGAGTTGATCGGGCTCTTCCTGGCGGTGCTCGACCTCGTGCGGCGGAGCCTTGTGGCGGTAAAGCAAGAGACGATCGGCGGACCGATCACGCTGGCGCAGCGCGAAGAGACCGAGATCATCCCCGCGGCGATTCCGCCGACGGACCACTGAACGCGTCGAGCGGTCATCGAACCAGGTACATCGCGGAGGGCGCGGAGTTCGCGGGGGAAGAGGCGGGACGGAGTTGAGTCGCTCGAATCTGCGCCTGAGGTCGTCGCGATCTTGAAGCGCTCGAACTCTCTGCATCGGCGTGTATCGCGGGGCGGATGGGCGGAATCACGGCAGGCACCGCGATCCACCCCTACCATCTTCCCCTCATGTCTCGCACGGCTCTCAGCATCGGCAACTTTGACGGCGTGCATATCGGGCACGCGGCGCTGATCCGGCGCGCCCGAGATCTCGCGGGGGCGGACGGGCGGGTGGTGGTGATCTCGTTTGATCCGCACCCGGCAACGATACTGCGGCCTGAGCGAACGCCGCCGCGGCTCACGACGTTTGCCCTGCGAGCGGAGATGCTCCGGGCCTTGGGCGCGGACGTCGTGGAGAAGTTGGAGCCGACCCCTGGCGTGCTCGCGATGTCGGCGGAGGAATTCGTCCACGATCTGGTGAAGCGATACGCGCCGACGTGGATCGTTGAGGGACCGGATTTCCACTTTGGCAAGGGGCGATCGGGCACGCTGGAGTTGTTGCGTTCACTGGGAACGGCGAGCGGATACACGCTGCATATCGAGCCGTCGGTGAAGATCGCGCTGCACGATCAGTTGATCGCGCCGGCGTCGAGTTCGCTGACGAGATGGCTCCTGGCGAACGGTCGGGTGGCTGACGCGGCTCTGGTCCTGGGCAGGCCGCACCGGCTCGAGGGCGTGGTGGTGAAGGGTGACCAGCGTGGGAGGACGATCGGGTTCCCGACGGCGAATCTTGATTCGGAGGTCATGCCGCCTTCGGACGGCGTGTACGCCGCGACCGCGACACTCCCAGATGGACGCCGGTTTCCGGCGGCGCTCAATATCGGGACGCGCCCGACGTTTCACGGCGTTGATCGTCGCATCGAGGCGCACATGCTCGGCGCGACGGAGATGCCCGCGTACGGCTGGCGGCTGTCGCTCGACATCGCGGCGTTTGTCCGCGACCAGGTTCGCTTCGACAGCGTTCAGCGATTGACCGAACAACTGCGGCGTGATTGCGATCGCGCCGCGGAGATGCTCGCTTCACCATTGACCCTTTGCACGACGGAGCCACTTGCATGCCGCTGAATTCCGCGGAGACTTGGACGACGAGCGCGACGCTGGCGGAGATCGCGTCGTGGCTGCGTGGAGCGCGACGGGTGGTGGTGCTCACGCACCTCAAGCCCGACGGCGACGCGGTGGGATCGACCATCGCGCTGTGCCGGGCACTCAACAAGAACCGCGCGGGAGCGGCGGCGGCGTGGTACTGCGGGCCGATGCCGGTGTGGTTTGCGTCGCTGGCGGGCGACACGCCCACGTTCGTGTTGGATGGCTCGACGGTCCCGCCGCCGGGGCAAGACGCGGAGCCAGATGCGATCGTGATTCTGGACACGGGCTCTTGGTCGCAGCTCGAGGGGGTGACGACCTATCTGAAGCCGCGGCGCGATCGCGTGGCGGTGATCGATCATCATGTGCAGGGTGATGCGGACACGTCGGCGCGGCGTTACATCGAGACGAGCGCGGCGGCGGTTGCCGAGCCCGCGGCGGAGTTGTGCCGCCTCATGCTCGGCCTGAACTCGATCGCGGACTTGCCGCGCGAGGTTGCCGAGCCGTTGTTTGTCGGGATCGCGACGGACACGGGGTGGTTCAAGCACAGCAACGTGACGCCGCCGGTGCTTCGTCACGCGGCGGACCTGCTGGCGGCCGGGGCGAACCACAGCGAGTTGTATCGATTGATCGAGCAGCAGGACCGCCCGGCGCGGGTGCGTCTGCTGGCCAAGTCGCTTTCGTCGCTGGAACTGCACGCGGAGAATCGCGTCGCTGTGATGTCGCTGACGAGGGGTGACATGGCCGATGCGGGCGGCGAGCCGGGCGACGCGGGTGGATTCGCGGACAGCGCGCAGTGCATCGGGAGCGTGCGCGTGGTGGCGATGTTCACGGAGTCAGAGGTCGCGGCCAACTCGCGTCCGATCACGAAACTCAGCCTGCGTGCGAAGAACACGCCGGATGCGCCGGATGTGAACCAGGTTGCCAGGCAGTTCGGAGGGGGCGGGCACGTGCGTGCCGCGGGCGCGCGCATGAATCTGCCCTTGGCCGAGGCGAAAAAGCAGGTGATCGACGCGCTCACCAAGGCGCTTGGCGCGACGGGGAGCAAGGCGTGACGTCGCGGCCTGGTCGACACAGCGAAGGACAGGATGGCGAGGGCCGCGCGGGCGGATCGTCGCGTACCGGCGGGCCGCGCGGGGCGAAGAGGCCTCGATCCGGCGGCGATCGTGGCGTGGGCGATTCGAGCGCACCTCCTGATCATGGCGGAGAATCGCGGGGAGGTACTCGCGGGGGTGGTCGCGGAGCACCACGCGGCCCGGCTCGCCCGGCGCTGCGTGTGTTCACGACGACGCTGTGGGAATATCCCAGCCAGCACTACACGAACGAGTCGGGCTCGATGCAGGGCGACAAGGACTATGTTGGGGCCACGCCGTCGTGGGTGATCTGGCAACTCCTTCAACGGTACACGCGCGTCGGCGATCTGGTGGTCGATCCGATGTGCGGGAGCGGCACGACGATCGATGTGGCCCGCGATCTGGAGCGGCGAGCGCTCGGCTATGACCTGTCGCCGTCGCGCCCGGATATCTTCCGGGCCGACGCCCGCAAAGTCCCGCTCGAAGACGCGAAGGCGGATTTTGTGTTCATCGATCCGCCGTATTCAACCCACGTTGATTACTCGGATGACCCACGCTGCATCGGCAAACTGGACGCCGGCGGCGAGGACGGCGGGCGGGCCTACTACGACGCGATGGAGAAGGTGATCGGCGAGATCGACCGCGTGCTCCGCCCGCGCCGGTACATGGCGCTCTATGTCAGCGACTCGTTCAAGAAGCGATCGGGCCAGCGCGCCAGCGAGAGTTTCATGCCGATCGGCTTCGAGTTGTTCGACCTGCTTCGCAACCACTTCACGCCGATCGACATCATCGCCGTCGTGCGCCACAACGCGAAACTGGAGCGCGGCAACTGGCACAAGGCGGCGGAGGAGGGCAACTTCTTCCTGCGCGGGTTCAACTACCTTTTCATCATGAAAAAGGACGAGGCCTGACCTCGATCCCCGCAACTCGTTGCGACGCCGCGGGAACACCTCCGCATGACGTGTTGTGCGGGGATGGGCACGGGCGAGATGGTCCGGCTCCCGGCGTTGACCGCCCGCGATCGCGTCCCATCCTCGAAGACGACGCCGTGGAAGCGATGAAGTCGCTCGCCGGGTGTGAGTGACGTTTCGGGCGCGACGCCCTCGTGCCGCGGGCTGCATTCCGCTATCATTCGGCGTACTGAGAATTCGCGCCGGAGACACCGGCGTTGAGGGAAGGAACCTGCATGTCGATGTCTACTGGTGCGCCCGCTGGTCCGAAGAATGCCAACACCCCGGCGCTTGGGCGAAAGTTCATCGCCGAACTCGCGGGCGTTGAACGCGTCGCCGGCGCGTTCTCGATCGCCAACGCGCAACTTGGAAAGACCCGCAACGACAAGCCCTACCTCCGCTGCCTCCTGGGCGACAAGACCGGCGAGATGCCCGGCCGCATGTGGTCGATCGATGAATCGACCTTCCGCCGCCTCCCCACCGACGGCTTCGTGTGGGTCGAGGGCGAGACCCAGCCCTACCAGGGCGAACTCCAGTTCATCATCCACACCATCGATCCGATCGAGCCCACGCCCGATCAGATGCGCGACCTCCTGCCGTGCTCCAAGCGCCCGGCCGCCGAGATGTTCGCCGAACTCCTCGAACTCCTGAACACGCTCGCACACCCCGCGATGAAGGCGCTCGCCAAGGCCTATCTCGACGACGCGTTCCTCATGGACGCCTTCCGCCAGTGCCCCGCCGCCAAGAGCATGCACCACGCCTATCTCGGCGGCCTGCTGGAGCACACGCTCTCGCTCCTCAAGCTCGCCGATCGCGTCTGCCCGCTCTATCCGAAGATCAACCGCGACCTGGTCATGATGGGCCTGTTCCTCCATGACCTCGGAAAAACACGCGAACTCGCCTACGACCGCGCGTTCTCATACACGGATCGCGGCGAACTCATCGGGCACATCGTCGAGGGCGCGATCATGCTCCACGACAAGGCCCAGCAGGTCATGCGCGAGACAGGCCAGCGCCTCCCGCCCGGCGCGATCTTGGTCCTCCAGCACATCATCGTCTCTCACCACGGCGAACTCGAGTTCGGCGCCGCCAAGGTCCCCGCCACTCCCGAGGCGATCCTCGTTTCCATCCTCGACAACCTCGACGCCAAGACCACCATGGCCCTGGCAGCCGCTCGCCCCGATCGCACCGGCGGCTTCGACCTGGGCGGTAATTTCACCGAGAAGCAGTGGGCCCTGGAGACCAAACTCTATCGCCCCGACCCCCTGAGTTGAATTTGCGGCCGGTCCCGCAGCATCCGAGGCCACCGCTTCCGCGAATCCATGACAGCGTTGCACGGAGCCAGCGAACGTGACCACGGAATCTTCCATTCAGGTCAACTTCGGGCGCCCCATGCCGCTCTTCCCGCTCGACACGGTCACCCTGCTCCCGCAGCAGATCGCGCCCTTCCATATCTTTGAGCCGCGCTACCGCCAGATGATCGACTCGGTGCTTGACACCTCGGGCCAGATCGCCATGGCCGTCTTCGCCGGCGCCAAATGGAAAGAGCAATACCACGGGCGTCCGCCGCTCAAGCCCGCCGTGTGCGTCGGCCAGATCGTCGAGCACGAAAAGCTCGACGACGGGCGATACAACGTGCTGCTCCAGGGCGTCTGCCGGGCACGGATCATCAAGGAACTCCCCGCCAGCGAAGATCGCCTCTATCGCATCGCGATGCTCGAGCCATTCGGCCTCGAGACGAATGAGAACGAAGATCTGGCCGACCTGCGCCGCCGACTGAGCGAATCGCTGGCCGAGGGTCCGCTCGCCCAGATGCGCGTCGCCAAGCCCATGCTGGACTTCCTTCGTAACCCAGAGATTCCCACCGCCGCCCTGCTCGAGGTCATCTCGTTTACGATCCTCACCGACCACACGCTCCGCTACAAACTGCTCTCCGAGGAGAGCCTCAAACGCCGCGCCGATCTGATCGAGCGTGAACTCCACGGCCTGGAAGACCTGATCCGCCGTGCAGCCAAGCAACGCCCCCAGGATTGGCCCAAGGGCTGCAGTTGGAATTGAGACACACCGGGCTGGGAAACCGCCGCGCGCGGACGCTCCGTGCAAAAAGCATGCGGAATTCGACGATTGCGTTCCCGCCCGATTGTGTTGGCTCTTTTCCGCATGAAGATTCGCGGATGCAAATCAAACCCAAACGAACCGCCCCATATCCTCGGCGTATTACCACAGGCCCCGCAGGCGGAACTTTCGCAGGTTAGTGCCGTCTAAACTTTGTGCAACGGGGCCGGTACAATGTCGACAAGTACAGGGACGGCGGCCGGCGTTCGGCCTCCCGACCCTTGGACCAAGGAGTGAAAGCCATGTCGTGCGTCGTGAATCGTGGGATGAAGGCCGGTTCGCTGGGGTCGCGGATCGCGGGCCGTCGCGTGCTGGTCGCCGCGACGCTCGGCTCGCTCATGCTCACCGCCGGGTGCAACAACGCGCTCGAAGGCGGTCTCTCCGGCGCCGCTCTGGGCGCGCTGGGCGGCATGGGCATCGGCGCCATGTCCGGCAACATGGGTGAAGGCGCCGCCATCGGCGCGATCATCGGCGGCATCGGCGGCCTGTTTGTCGGCGATCAGAACGAACGCAACTCTCGCTATCGCGATTGAGCACGCCAATCACTCGCCCCAACCGTCACTCCCTCAAACTGGAATCCACAAGGCCCGTCGCACTCGCGGCGGGCTGAACTGTTCGGACACAAGGGTGCCGCTCAGAACCCACCCGGATCGTCCACCACCGGCCTGCGCCGCGGCTTGTCGGGCACCGGCTCTTTCGCCGCCGCAAAGCACGCGGCCTGCAGCGTCTGGAACAATTTCTCGTGCTCGGGGATCGCCTCGATCGCTTCCAAAAGATCATCGACTCGCCACGCCGCCGGGTCGTGCGGATTCAGCGCCGCGATCGCCGTGTCGCCCAGCAACTCGCCGGCCTCAAGGAACCACTCGATCGGCGGGATGGCCTTGGCATCGCCGTGCACCGTGCCGTTCTGCGTGTGCGCCGCGCCGAGCGGCCCGGGGCGCAGCACGCGGATCGCGCGGCTCATGATCCCGCCGCCCGCGCGGATCGCCGCGACCGGCCACAGGCCCGCCTTGGTAATCGGCTCGCGTGTCAGCACATACACCGGCGTCTTCTTCCGGCGTGCGTGGTCGCGAAGTTCATGGGCGTCGATCGCGATCGCCGGCGGGCACAGGAGATAGCACCCCGGCGCGATCGCGCCCTCGGTGTACTCATCCACCCGCGGCACCGCCGCCACCATACCCGCGTCCTCCGCGATCTGGCGGATCTGCCGACGTGCTTCCTGCCACGGCATGCAGATGCGGCCCAGACGCTCGAAGTCGTTGGCCCGTCGCGCCATCGTCGCGCCACGCTCGCACTTGCTCTGCGCGCCGAAATAATCAGCCCTGGCCAAGGCCTCACTGGCCTCGTCCATCAGGCGATCAATCGAAGTTGCGGTGCGTGCGCCGGTCATGCCTTGGGCGAGCCTCCGGCGCGGCCTTCGCGGACGGTGCGAGCAATGGCAGTCAACATGACTTCCCAGCGATCGACCACGCCCGACAGGCCGTATTCCATCGCGTCGGCAAGGGCCGACCAGTCCTGGGATTCCATCGCGTCGCGCACCTCGCGCAGCGCCGCTGTCAGCGCGTCGACATCCTCGCGGGCGGTCCGGGTCTCGCCGTTGCCCACGTCAAACCTGATCTCAAAGAGATGCGTCCCAAGCACCTGCGCCGATTTCTCGAACGCATCGCGCACCGCCTGCCAGACACTGAAGGCGTTCTTGACTTCGTCGAGCGCGCCATCGGTGTCGTTGGCCAGGAACTTGTCCGAGGCTGCGCTCTGGTGCTGGCGTGCCAGTCGCAGCGAGTCCGCCGCCTGCATCAGAGTCTCGGCCACCAGCAGTTTCGGGTCCGCAGAGATCAATTTCAGTTCATGAATGCCCGACGCGTTGTCGGGCGGGGCCGCAAGCAATTCATCCGCCAGCGGCCGCCCGTCGCCCTGCACCTCGATGATGATCCGCCCACGGCGTTCCGCCTCCTCAACACCCGTCTTCAGCGCCAGCGCAAGCGACTCGCGCGGTGTGAAGATCACGTCGTTGTCGAGAAGGAGGCGCATGCTCATTGTCGGTCCCCAGAGTGGCCACCATCGTACCGCGCCGCGGCAAACTGTCACGCCTTGTTTGGCGATTGATCGATCGGATAAGGTTCGGTTTGCGATCCGTTATCGGCCGCTGCCTGCCTCGCGTCGCGCCGTCGTTGTTTGTAAATCAGCCTCAGGTTGCGGGCATAGATCACGATACCCGGGGCCTGTCCCAGGATTCCGACCGGGTCCTGTCGCCAGACGAAATAACTGAAAAGCAGGGCTGCTCCGATCAAACTGAACCACCAGAACGACTCGCTGATCACGCTCCGCCGGTGCTTCTCACTGGTTAGCCACTGCAGGATCATCCGCCCCGAGAAAGCAATCTGCCCCATCATGCCGATCCCGACCCACACCACGTTCCACCACGACGTGATGTTCAAGACCTTGAACACCCAGTTCTGCCGCTGCGCGATGACCGTGTCATAGACCTCGCGACCAAAGAGCCCGCGAACCTCGTCGCCACTGGCGAATTTGTGCGGCGTCGCCACGCCCTTCATGTGCAGGTAGAACACGGGCTCTCCCGCGGCCTCTCCGATGCCACACGCCTCCAGCACGCCGCGCGTCGTGCCTACGCGAACGTTCAGTCGGATCGAGTCTTCTGTCAGATCGAACTTCGGCCCGCTCGACGGACCGAACGCCAGCCACGCGCCAAGGAACAGCACCAACGCCATCGCGGCGCCGGGCTCCCACTTCAATCGTCTGCGTGGCTGGCTCATCGCGGGCCCGTCCCGTCGCGCGGGACCTCCACGCCGCTCACGGGACGTCGCCGGTTCCGCATGTATCGCACCGCAAAGCAGTCGATCAGACCTGGGATGGCTCGCTGCACGATCCCGAGCCCATACTTCGGTACGCCTGCGATCCGCGGCCTGTGTTTCACGGGCATTTCCACGACCTTGTACCCAAGGTGCCGGGCCGTCACGGGGATGAACCGGTGCATGCCCCGGAATTCCAGCGGGAGTTGCACGGCAATCTCACGCTTCATCAGGCGAAGCGAGCAACCGGTGTCGCGGATTGTGTCACCCAGGAGCACCTTACGAAATACCCGTCCGACCCACGAGCCGACCTTGCGGATCGCGTTGTCCTTCCTCGCGTGCGAGCGATCACCCTGCACCATGTCGGCCTGCTGCGCCATCAGCAGATCCAGCATCTGCGGGATCTCTGCCGGATCGTTCTGCAGATCAGCGTCGAGCACGGCGACAAACTCGCCACGCGTCGCACGAAAGCCCGCGTGAAACGCCGCCGACTGCCCGTTGCCCTTGCCCGGGGGCGTGCGCGTCATCGCGACGCACCGCAGCCACGGGCGATCACGCATCAGCGCCTGCACCCTGACCCTGGTCGAGTCCGTCGAGCCGTCGTCGACCACGATGAACTCGAACGAGATGCCGCGCGGCGCCAGCGCGTCGTGGACTTCCTGCACCAGCCGGTCGATGTTCTCTTCCTCGTTGTGCGCGGGCGCAACCACCGAAACCCTCGGCGCTCCCAGCCCAGAGACTTCGGGCCCCGTTTCGGCGGCGCGGCCAAGATCCGGTTGAGCAGCCTGTGGCATCGAGGTCATGAGCCCAAAGCCTAGGCCCAATCGTCCACACCGGGTTTCGAGACCCGATTGTCTGATTCATGACCCGTCCGAGACATCCCGACAATCGTCATTCGCGGTTCTGGATGCACGGGTCATGATCGAACGACTCGCACCGCTCATTTCAAACTCTGCCGCCCCTCGATCGCGAGCCCGACACGCTCAACACCTCGGGTGCCCGTTCACGCGGCGCTATACTCAGCCGCGGCTGAGATTCGTCCGCACCCTCGACAACTGACGACGGAGCCACTGATGGGCCTTCGCCACTCGGATCACATCAACGACCCGCCGATCGTCCCCGTGACATTCGTCATGGAGGACCCCCACAGCCTCACCGGCAAGGACGAGCCCGAGGTCACCGTCAACGCCCCGCTCGGCGCGCACCTCCTTGAGGTCGCCCTCGAGGCCGGCATCAACATCGAGCACGCCTGCGGCGGGGTCTGCGCCTGCTCCACATGCCACATCTACATCGAGAAGGGCATTGATCAACTCAGCGAATCGACCGAGGCCGAGGAAGATCGAGTCGAGGAAGCGCCGGGCCTGCAACGCAACAGCCGCCTTTCGTGCCAGTGCGATGTCCGCGGCAAGGGGCCGATCGTCGTTCGCGTCCCGGCATGGAACCGCAACGCCGTCAAGGAACTCCCGCACTAACTCTCTCCGCGATGGCTGAAAGGACGCGGCATGGCGCGCGAATTCGGCTGGCTTGACATCGACACGATCGCCGTCCAACTCGCCGAGCGACAAGCAGGCGTAGACCCCCTCCGTGTACGTTTCACCGAGCTCCGCAGAATGGTCGAGGCTCTCCCCGGCTTTGCCCCCGACCCCGATCATCCCGTGAACGAACGCATCCTCGAAGAGATCCAACGCCTCTGGATCGAGGAACTCCAAGACGCCGACCGCGACGAGGATTAGTCCGGCACGCGTACCATCGCAGCAATGCCCCAGCCCCGCAAGCTCCACGACCGATACTTCAAGCAGGCCAAGGCCGAGGGCTACGTCGCTCGCTCGGCCTACAAACTCCTCGAAATCAACGACAAGTTCCGCATCGTTCGCTCCGGCGATCGCGTCCTCGATCTCGGCTGCGCACCCGGCTCGTGGATGCAGGTCGCGGCCAAGACCGTCGGCAACAAGGGCCTCGTCGTCGGCGTCGACCTCCAGCCCGTCGGGCCGAATGTCGCGCCCGGCGCTCGCACGGTGCAGGGAGACATCTTCAAGGTTGAGCCCGCAACGCTTCTCGATCTCTCCGGCTCGCTCTTCGATGTCGTCCTGAGCGACATGGCGCCCTCAACCACCGGGCACGGCGACGACTTCCTCTCCGTCCGCCTCTGCCGCCGCGTGCTCGAGATTCTCCCGCCGCTCCTTTCACCCGGCGGATCGCTCGCGATGAAAGTCCTCGAGGGCGAAGAGTTCCCGGAACTTCTGCGTGAGGTCCGCGCACTCTTCACGCGCGTCAAGGGCTTCAAGCCCGACTCCAGCCGCGACGTCTCGCGCGAGATGTTCATCGTCGCCGACGGCTATCGCCCGCCCGTGCCCGCCAAGCCCCTGGGGAGCGCGTCGTGACGCTGCTCTCGCCCACCGCCGCGATCGTCGCGGGGGCGATCGCGCTGCCCGCGGTGCTCGCGCTGTATCTCCTGAAACTCCGCCGGCGTCCCGTCCGCGTCAGCAGCACGCTCTTCTGGAACGCCGCCAGCGATGACCTCCAGGCCAACGTGCCGTTCCGCTGGCTGCGCCGCTCGTGGCTGCTCCTGCTTCACCTCCTCATCGCCTCGCTCCTTGTCCTTGCGATCGGCCGTCCCACGCTCTCCGGCGCGGGCTCCGCCGCGCGTCGCGTCATCATCCTGCTCGATCGCTCCGCGTCGATGAACGCGGTTGATGGCTTCAGCAGCGCGACGGCACCACCAACTCCTTCTTCATCACGCGGGCCCGCAACCACCAGCCCATCGTCGCGTGATCAATCCGCGACCCGCTTCGACCTCGCAAAGCAGGCCGCCATCCGCATCGCCACCGACGCGATCGATGAGAGCGGCGCGAGCGTTTCGATCATGGCTTTCGCGAAGGAGCCCGTGCTCCTCTCGCCCGATTCTCGCTCGAGCGGCCTGATGCACAGCGTGATCCAGGCCGCCACGCCGACCGACCAGCCCGCTGATCTCACCGCCGCGCTCCGCGCCGCCGAGGCACTCACGCTCGATACGCCCGAGACGGCCGCCCCGCCACTGGTCACCCTCGTCAGCGACGGCGGTTTCAGCGAGCCCCGCGCCACGCTCGGCAACGCGACCTTCTCCTTCGTTTCCGTTGGCAATGAGATTCCTCCCGACAATATCGGCATCGTCACCTTTGCCGGGCGTCGCGAATACGCCGATCCACGCACCGTGCGTCTGCTCGCCCGCCTCGTCAACGCCGGGCGCACTCCCCTCTCCGTACCTCTCGTGCTCAGGCTCGATGATCAGGTCCTCGCACGCCGCGCCGTTGAGGTCCCCGCGTCCATCATCACGCCCGGCGTGGACAGCACGCCGGCGACCTCAACTCCCGGCGAGGTGGTCGCCACCTTTGAGATCTCGACCGGCGGCGCGGGCCTGCTCTCGCTCGCGATCGATCGCGCCGACGCCCTAGACGCCGACAACACCGCGTGGCTCTCGCTTCCACGCGCTCAGCCGCCGCGGATCGTTCTCGTATCGCCCGATGACGCCAAGCCCGAATCGGGCACATCGGGCTGGGTTCTCGCCGACGCACTCGCCGAACTTCCCGGCGTCACGCTGACCACCATGACCCGCACCGAGTACGAAGCCCGTGCGGGTGAACGTGGCCTGCCCGCCGTCGATCTCCTCGTGTTCGACGCCGTATCGCCGCGCACTCTTGCCCGCATCCCATCCCTCTCGTTCAACGCCGCACCGCCCATCCCCGGTGTCATGCTCTCCGAGCCCTCATCCGAGGGCACCTACGTCCTCAGTTGGCGGCGCACCTCCCCGGTTCTTCGCGATGTCTCCCTCGACTCCGTCTTCATCGCACGCCCGCGAGCCATCCGATGGGGCGGTGAGAATCTGCGGGCCACACTCACCGAACTCGCCACAGGCAATGACGGCCCGCTCATCACCCTCGCCGAACGAGACGACACGCGCGACCTCATCATCGCCTTTTCGCCCGCAGAATCCGACTGGCCCCTGCAGGTCAGTTTCCCCGTCTTTCTCGCCGGCGCGGTCGACACGCTCACCGCGCGTGCCGCGGACCTCAGCGAGCAAGCGACAACCTCGCGTCCGCTGTCGATCCGCACGCCCTCCAATCTTCCGAGCGTGTCTCTCGACGGTCCGGATTCCATCACCGCCACGACTCAGGTCGGCGACTTCGGCGTGAGAGTCGTCTTCGGAATTCCCAGCCGAACCGGCGTCTACCGCACCAGGCCACCGATCGCCGGGAGCGAAGCCATCGGCGTTTCACTGCTCGACGCCACCGAGTCATCGCTCGTGACGCGCCGCGAACTCTCGATCGGCGGGCGTGCCGTCGCCGCGGGCTCCGCCGGGTCCATCGGACGCGAGGTGTGGGATTGGTGTGTCCTCGCCGCGATTACGCTCCTGGCGATCGAGTGGCTCGTCTACGCCGCACGAATGAAAGTCTGAGCGTCACCGCCCGCTCAGCCCGCCCCACTCCCGGAGCGAGAAGAGCACGCGCGATGGCTCGACCTGCCACGGTAGCATGGCCCGCGGCCAACTCCCACGCACGCCCCGCGCGTCGACCCGCACCAGCCCGATCCGCAGCAGACTCTCGGGCTCGATGAACGCGTCGTCGATCGGCACAAACGCCGCCCAGCGCGACTCTTCTTTCACGAACCTCACACGCTCCGCGATCGAGCGCATCTCATCCGGCCTCTCCGCCTGGATCAGTGTCGCTTCGCCGATCGCCGCAAGTTGAACCACAAGCCGAGGATGCTCGCGCGGACCGATCCACACCTCGACGCGATCCTTCGATGGATCATCCGCGAGCGAGACACGCCGACACTCGACCATCAAGAACCACGAATCGTCGCCCCCGGACACCGGCGAGCCACGCGCCAGCACCGCCCGTGTCTCGGGAAGCGTCGACGCGCTCTCCACGCTCGACGGCGATCGCCACGAACGGATCGTAAGGTCCGCCCGCAGCCCGCCGAACTTCCGCCCCGGCGGGCGAACGGGCACCCGATCTGCCAGCGGCGACAGCGACACGCCCCACGATCCCGACGACAACACCAGCGATCCGCCCGCTTCGTTCTGCTCGTCCTTCACCCGCGAAGTGCCCGGGATCACGGCCGCGAGCGCCGTGACCCGGAGCGGATCGATCGCCATGAGTTCCGGTTTCGCGCCCGGAGGACCCGCCGCGACCGTGACACCCCGATCGGTCATATTCGCGATCATCACGCTGCTGACGGTGTTCGTCAGCGACTCATCATCCGGGTCGGGCGAGGACTGCCCGCCGTCATCCGCCAGCCAGGCCACCATCGGCTCCTGCGACTTCAGCCATGTTTCCGCACGCGCGATCCGGCCGTCCGTCGAGAGATCAGGATCCACAAGATCCGAGACCAGCGCATCAAGATCGGCCTGATCGATCGGCCACGCCGGCGCGACGTGCCCTTCGCCGAAATCCACGACGCACGCCACGCGCCAGGCCAATCGCTGCGCCAATTCCGGCCGATCCCGCCATAGCCACGCGATCGCGACGCTCCACCGCCCCTCGCTCTGCCGCGCCAACGCCTCCAGGATCGGATCAGGAAACTCCGACAATCCGAGCGTGAGACGCTGTTCCGCCTCACGCCTCGGGTCAAGCCCCGTCGTCAACAGACGATGCCGCCAACGCCGCACAGGGCTCTCCGCCTCCGGCGCCAGAAGCGCCCGAAGTTCCGGCGTGAGTTTGGCTGCCTGCATCGGCGCCGGCCATCCGAACCGATCGTTCGAGCGAACCAGCGCCGACGGCGCCGGGAGCCAGTTCAGCGGGAGTTTGCTGTTCCCCACCCACACGTTCTGCCCCGCCGCATCCGCGGGCAACTGCATCACGAGCACCCACGTCGCGCCGATCCCTTCCCGCCCTTCGCCATCGCTCGCGGGCTTGGTATCCACCGTCCAGGTCGCCGCGGGCGGCAGCCACGTCGCGCCCGCGCCGCGATCAAGTCTCACCGAGATGCAACGGAGCAACGACTCCACCTTCCGTCCGTCATCCAATCTCGCCTGCAGGGTCTTCACGCCGGACGTATCGCCCACAACCCGCACCGGAACCACAAGCATCGACCCGGCGATCGCATCGATCCGCGGCTCGATCGGATCCACCACGAGCGACGTGCCCGACGTCGATTGCGCCGTCGCCGGCACGCCGATCACGACGCACAGGACCACCACCACGCCGATCAACCACGACGCGACCCCCCGCGCCCCGCGCCCTCCGAGCGATTCGCCCAACACAGAGTGTGCGCGTTCATTCCGCTCCATCTTCTCTCCGTCCCCCGCGGTGTCGCTCCGAGGTGTGTGGTCGCGTTCGGTCCCGCTGCCAGCGATCACGCCGCCTCGATCGGCAGAGTCGAAACCAGGTTCTGCACGACCGAATCCGGCGTCACACCCTCGGCGTGCGCCTCAAAGTTCAGGATCAGCCGATGCCGAAGCGAGTTCCCCGCCGCCCATCGGATGTCATCGATCGCCACACTCTCCCTCGACTCCATGAGCGCGCGGCACTTGCCCGCCAGCACCAGCGACTGCGCCGCTCGCGGCGACGCCCCGAGCCGAACATACTGGTTCACCATCGGCGTGGCAAACTCGCCCCCGATCGCCCGCGGCTGCGTCGCCAGCGTCAATCGCACCGCGTAATCCTGCACGTGCGGCGCGATCGGCACCCGCCGCACCAACGCCTGATGTGCCAGGATCCCGGCGGCATCCAGCGTCGGCGAAACCTCCGCATCACTCCCACGCGTCGTCCGGTCGAGAATCTGCGACAATTCACTTCGCCCGGGTGGACCGACCAGCACCTTGAAGAAGAACCGGTCCAACTGCGCCTCCGGGAGCGGATACGTGCCCTCTTGCTCGATCGGATTCTGAGTCGCCATCACAAGGAACGGCGCCGGCAACGCGTGCGTCGTACCACCGACCGTCACCGCCCGCTCCTGCATCGCCTCCAGCAACGCCGACTGCGTCTTGGGCGTCGCGCGGTTGATCTCGTCGGCCAGCAGAATCTGGCAGAAGACCGGCCCGGGCTGGAATTGAAACACGCGCTGTCGCCTCGTGTCGCTCGCCTCGCTCTCCACCACCACCGTCGTGCCTGAAATGTCCGCCGGCATCAAATCCGGCGTGAACTGAATACGCCCGAACGAAAGACGCAGCGCCCGCGCCAATGTTCGCACCAGGAGCGTCTTTCCGATCCCAGGCACCCCCTCCAGCAGCACATGCCCGGAGCAGAACAGACACGTGAGCACCGCGTCCACAACCTCCCGCTGGCCCACCACCATCCGCGCAACCTGTTCCCGCACGGCCGCAACATCGTCGCGGAAATTTCGGGCGGCCTTCTGAATCTCCTCTGGCGTCACGGGCGGCGAATCGGGCATGGCGGCTCCTGCGGCTTCGCGGTTCTCGGGCCACATGGTATCGCCCGCCTTGGACCCAGAACCGACACCACACACCCCGCACACACCCCCAGCGCCATACCCCTCGCACCGGCATGCAACCCCATCTCATCTGACCCATCACACCCGAGTCCTTCCCTGCCGATCTCCTCCGCGGGGAGAGGGACTGATCAATGAACGCCAGCGACCTTCGACACGACCGCACGGCGGCCAGGATACTGCGGCGCACCGGAGGCGCCGCGCGATCCGCGTCCCTCGGCCGCGCCACGCCGTCGCTCGCCGAGCCCCTTGAGCCACGACAACTCCTCGCCTTCTCCTGGTCCGCCGAAGAGGTGTATCTTCTCGAACTCGTCAACCGCGCCCGCGTCAATCCGATGGCCGAAGGCGCTCTCCTCGGCCTCGACCTCACCAAGGACCTCACCGACGCCGAGATCGCCAAACTCGTCCCGCAAGAGCCGCTGGCGCTCAACGAACCACTGACCGTCGCCGCACGCCTGCACAGCCGGGACATGGCCGACAGCGACTACTTCTCACACATCGACCTGCAGGGCAACACGCCAAGCGACCGCGCCACGGCCCAGGGATACGTCTACTCCGCCGGCGAGAACATCGCCGCCGGCTATGAATCGATCGACATCGTCCACCGTGCCTGGCTCGAATCCGTCGACCACCGCAAGAACGTCCTCAGCCTCTACGAGGACTTCGACGAGTTCTTCCACTACGACGAATTCGGCGCCGGCCTCTACATCCCCTCCGGCGGCACCCGCTACTCCTCCTACGACACCCAGATGTTCGGCTACCAAGGCCTCAGCGACATCCAGACCTACGTCCTCGGAGTCGTCTACAACGACATCGACGCCAACCAGTTCTACACCATCGGCGAGGGCGCCACGGGCGTCCAGATCGACGTCCTCGACGCGAGCAGCGCCATCGTCGGCACCTATACCACCGACGCCGCAGGCAACTACCAGATCGCCGTCCAGCCCGGCACCTACACCGTCCGCTTCACCATTCTCGCCACCAACTACTCCCTCGATCAGAGCATCATCGTCGACGCCACCAACGTCAAACTCGATGCACTCACCGACGTCTTCAATCCCCCAGCCGACAACGGCGGCGGCGGAGGCGGCGATACCGGTGGCGGCGGCGGAGGCGGAGGTGGTGATACCGGTGGTGGCGGCGGAGGCGGAGGTGGTGATACCGGTGGCGGCGGCGGAGGCGGAGGCGGCGATACCGGTGGCGGCGGTGGTGGCGGTGGCGGCGGAGACACAACCGCTCGCAACATCACCGGCCCCGCTGGCACCGTCAACGGCTCCGTCTGGGCTGACTCCAACTACGAGCAACTCACCTTCGTCACACGTGCGACAGACAACACCGCGATCGCCTTCAAGGAAGGTACCGACGGCACGTGGGCCTTCGAAGATCTCCACGCCATGACCGGCTCGCCCGCGCTCACTGGTGACCTCGTCTCCTGGGTCGATCCCTCCGACGGCCTCACCTACGCCGCCGGCCCAAGCGCCTCCGGACTCCTCCTCTTCGTCCGCAACGCCAACGGCTCATGGGCCTTCGGAAACCTCACTACCTCCGTCTATGGCTCGGCCATCGTCACCAGCCAGATCACTGTCTTCACCGACCTCGACGACGTCGTTCACATCGCCGGACTGAAATCCAATGGCGATCTCGTCATGTTCGCACGCAACGGCAACTCAACCATCAACGGCCGCGCCTGGACCTACTCCAACATCGCACAAGACCACCTCCGCGCACAGTCCCTCGCCATGCCCGCCCTCGTCGGGCCCATCATCAGTTACGTCACCGACTGGAACGGCCTGAACATCGCCGGCCTCGACGCCTCCGGAAACATCCAGTCCATCTGGTGGGCCCCCGGCATGGACCTCTGGCGCACCGACAACCTCTCCGCCATCACCGGCGCTTCTCCCATCGCCGGCGGCCTCACCTGCTACCTCACCTCCTGGGGCGGCATCAACCTCGCCGGCGTCGATGCCTCTGGCGACGTCACCGTCAGTTGGTGGGTCCCCTCCTTCGGCGGAAACTGGGTCAACACCAACCTCACCAACGAATTTGGCGGCCCATCCATGGTCGGCGTCAGCATCTCCAGCTACGTCACCCCTTGGGGCGGCCTCAACATCGCCGGCCGCGACACCAACGGCAAACTCTCCGTCTACTGGTGGGCGCCCTCCATGACCAACTGGGAAACCGCTAATCTCACTGACGTCGTCGGCACCACCCTGCTCCCCACCGGCGCGATCCGCGGCGTCACGACCCCCAACGGACGCATCGTCCTGCTCGGCGCCAACGACGACGGCCATGTCCTCCGTTACTGGTGGTCGCCCGACGCCTCCTGGCAGGCCGAAGACGTCACCCTCGCAAGCTGATTCACTGCGTGGGTCGTTGGTGCACTTAGGCACATGAATTCACCCGCCAGGACGGCGTGGTCAACCGGTTGACCACGAGCACTGCCTCTTTCCCGCCCAACGAAAAAGGCCCGCCATTCCGGGCGGGCCTTGTCGCGTCAACCATCAACGGTTTACAGTCACTACTTCCCCATCCACTTCGTCCACAGCCCGTCGTACTTGTCGACGTTTTCCTTGGTCACGATCGGCAGGTCATAGGTGTTCATCACCTTCTCCGGCTTCTTGTTGTTGAGGGCATAGTCCACCAGCATCGTCACCGTCGTGTGCCCCCACGCGTAGCAGTCCTGCCCGATCAACGCCTGCACCTGACCCTTGCGCACGTAGCCGAGCTGCGTCGGCAGGTGGTCAACACTCACCACCTTCGCCTTGTCATACACGCCGTCCAGCGCATTCTCCGTGAACAGCGGCCAGCCGCCCACCATCGCCCAGCCCGTGATGTCCGGGTTGGCCGTCTGCACCTGCTGCACCATCGCCGCCGCGTCCGCCGGCGTCTCCTTGTGGTAATAGACCTCCTTGAGCTTGATGTTCGGGTGCTTGGCCATCTCTTCCTTCACACCCTTGACGCGTGCCTGGAGATTCGGCGCGGTCTGATTGCCCGCCAGGATCGCGACGACACCCTTGTCGCCCATCGCCTTGGCAAGCTCGCGCATCACCGTCTGCCCCGCGATCACGTCATCGGTCCCGAAATACGCCATGCGCTTCGACTGGGCCGAGTCCGAGTCAAACGTGATGATCGGCACGCCCTTCTCAACCGCCGCATCGATCGGCGCCTTCAGCACGTTGCCGTCGGTGCAGCTCAGCGTGATCCCGTCCACGCCCTTGGCCACAAGCTGCTCGATCGCCTGCGCCTGCTTCTGCGCATCTTCGCCGGGCGGTGTCTGCCAGTCGATCTTGATCTCGACACCGAGTTTCTCCGACAGTTCCTTGGCCGCGTCGAACGCGCCGGTCTTGGCCGCCTGGAACACCGGGTTGCTCTGGCTCTTGGCGATCACGCCGATCGTCAGCGCCTTCTTCCCGCCAGCCGGGGCTGCGGGCTTCTCCGCCGGGTTCGCCTCCGCTGCCTTGTTTTCGGCAGGCTTGTTCTCTGCGGGCTTGGCATCGCTCGCCGTGGGCGCGGGCTTCGCGGGCTCCGTCTTCCCTTCGCATCCGCCCAGCGACAGCAGAGCTGCCGACCCGATCAACGACGCCGCCAAGGCCGACATGAAACGTTTGGCTTCCATGAACATCCTCCACCCTTGCGGATGAAAAAGCACCGTAAACGCGCGGCTACTTCCCGCGCGGCATGAACCGTGTCTTCACCTGATCCAGGAACACCGCCGCCACGATCGCGGCCCCCATTACGACCTGCGTATAACTCGTGTCAATTTCGAGAATGATCATCGCGTTCGAGATCAACTGAATCAGGATCGCGCCGAGCAGCGCCCCGATCGCCGACCCTCGCCCGCCCGACAGCGACGCCCCGCCGATAACCGTCGCCGCGATCACCGGCAGTTCATACCCCTGGCCCGCGTCCGGCGACGCCGCGCCCAGATACCCGAGATACACCGACGCCGACAACCCCGCCAGCATCCCGCACAGCGTGTACAGGATGATCTTCACGCGTCCGACCGGGATGCCGGCGTATGTCGCCGCCGTCTCGTTCCCGCCGATCGCATACGCTCGCCGCCCCAGCACCGTCCGAGTCAGCACCACCCCGCCGATCGCCACCACTACCAGCATCAAAAACACCGGCACTGGATTCACGCCCCACATCGGCGCCTTGAAGAACCCAACCGTAAACGACGACGGGAACCCCACGATCGAATCGCCGCGCGTCACCAAGAACACCGCACCGCGGATCACCGCCATCGTCCCCAGCGTGATGACGAACGGATGCACACGCAGACCGACGATCATCGAGCCGTTCGCCAGGCCGCACACCGCGCCGACCAGACAGCACACGCCGATGCCAACCGGGATCGACGTAAACCACGGCGCGCCCCCCTCGCCCGACACAGAGCCCGTCGCCGAAATCCCAAGCGCCCCGGCCTGCAGGTGCTTCAACGCATACGCGCCCACAATCGCAGCCAGCGCATAGATCGACCCCACCGAAAGATCGATACCCCCCATCACGATGATCGCCGTCATCCCGATCGCCATGATGGCGATGAACGACGCATCCTTCGCGACCAGGACAAGGTTATCGGGATCAAGAAACTTGTTGACCGTCGCCTTCCGCGCCACCGTCTGCGACCCGGCCTCTCCGCGCAGCGACCATCCGTCCGCGACCAAGTACTCCGTGCTTGCGCCATTGCGAGACACGGATATCGCGCTTTCCGTCGTCGTCACCGTCGCGCCCGCCGGCACCGCTTCAATTACCAACTTCGGCTTCGACCCGCCGAAAATCGCTAAGAGCACCCCCGCAAGCACCACCACGAGCGCAAGACCCGATTCTTGGGCGCGAAAGAGGCGACGGAAGTACGAACTCGGCGTCGAATTGGGCGTTGAATTCTGTTTCACGTTTGTTCGAGTGTTGGTCGCTCGCCCGCTGGAGATTGCAGGCCGGGCACAGGATAGCGGCCTCCTCACGCGACCGCCGACCCACGACCCCGCGATTCGTGCGGCGTTCGCGTCCGCCGTTCGTGAAACAGCCTCGGTCCACCCGCAGAATGGCTAGAAGCACACACCCCGACGTGTTACGATTGACAGTCTCGCACAGCGGGAGATGGAGAGATTGCTTCTCGCGCCGAGACGATCATGACAGCGCGGTCTCCGCGGGTGCGGCGTCGCGCGATTTTGAATCCGTTCAACGTCCATTGACAAGGGAGTAAAGATGATGAAGCTTCAGAATGGTTTGACGGCCCTCGCCCTCGTGGCGCTCGCGGGCCAGGCCTCCGCCCAGATCACCATCGACGGCGTCAAGGATGCCGCGTACGGCGACAACCTCTGGGTCCAGACCCTGCCCACCCAGTTCGGCGATAACGTCGAGGGCGACCGCGACCTTTGCACCGGTTCCGAGTTCGACAACTTCTCCGCCGTCATCATCGATGACCAACTCTACATCTTCCTCGGCGGAAACCTCGAAACCAACTACAACAAGTGGACCATCATGCTCGACTGCATCCCGGGCGAAGGTCAGAACGTCATCCGCAACAACAACGTCGATGTCGACTATAACGGCATCAACCGCATCGCCGGCATGAAACTCGACGCCGATGTCGCCGTCGACTACTGGATCAACGTCACCAACGGCGGCGGTGCTGGCCCCTCCGGCTTTGATATGTACATCAACGCCGCCACCCTCCGCACCGACGGCGCCCTCTTCGATGACACCTCCGTCCTCGATTACAGCGCCTACATCGGCGGCGATAAGGAAGACTTCAACCCCCTCTTCTTCGACGGCACCCGCCTCGATCCCCAGACCGGCGGTCTGGCCGCGATCTACTGCAACTATGCCCCACGCTTGGCCAGCGAGTCCCTCCTCGTTGACCCCCTCAACCCGGTCGGTATCCCCGGCCTCCTCGGCGGCTACATCGACAACACCAACACCGACGGCGTCGATGGCGGCAACGTCAACAACCCCGAAGCCGTCACGACCGGACTCGAACTCCAGATCAGCCTCACCGAACTCGGATGGACCGGCACCAACAACATCAAGGTCGTCGCCTTCATCAACGGCTCCGGCAACGACTACCTCTCCAACCAGGTCGGCGGCAGCCTCCCAGAGGGCTACGGAAACCTCGGCGAGCCCAACCTCATCGACTTCTCCGTGATCGACGGCAACCAGTACATCACCATCCCCTGCCCCGCCGACTTCAACCGTGACGGCTTCGTCAACGCCCTCGACTATGACGAATTCGCCAGCCTCTTCGAGGCCGGTGACATCGGCGCCGACTTCAACCACGACGGCTTCGCCAACGCCCTCGACTACGATGCCTACGCCTCTCACTTCGAACTCGGCTGCTGATCCCCAAACCCCTTCCGCATCTCAAAGCCCCGGGCCCCTCGCCCGGGGCTTTTTTCATGGCACCTTCCTTCGAAGCCGCCGCCGCTCCGCCTTCCCCGTGCCCCAGAGACCTCATCCCTCGTGCCTCCTTGTGCGTGCCCGCGTATCACCGCGTCTGTGCGCACCAAAGTGTCCGCCCGCCCGTGTGTGGAGCGCGCGTGCGTGGTCCTCGCGCCCTCACCTGGGCCAAGCCAAGGACGAGTTCGCCCGCGGCGCACCTCCGGCGTCTTTGACATGTGAATACGTCGGCCTTCGATGGTCCAACGGCTTCCGCCGGTGCGCCGTGCTCTGGATGGCATGGTCAAGTCCGGGCATTGTCGGACTTGACCACGTTCATCGAATCCCCCGCGCGGTGCATCTCCCGCACGTCTGCGCTCATCTGTTCATTGGGCGTGTGGCGATTTGCCGCGTCTGCAACCCACGCCGCCCGCGACATCCGTGCACTTCCGGCTCTTCCGTGCCCCACGATCTCATCATCTCCCGGGCACGAACTCGAACTCATACTCACCCGATCCGACCTTCACGACGACCCGCCCATGATCAACCGTCGCGCCCTCGATCGCGCGCCCATCCATCCAAACCTTCGCGGGATCACTCGCCGGCAGCTTCACTTCCGCCACCACATTTGGCGGCACAACCACCTCCAACACCACCCGTCCGTCAACCAACCTCCACGACGACTCGATCGTCCCCGCGATCGAACGATACTTCGCGCTCACCTGATCAAACGCCTTCCCGCCGTGACCAAACCGCGGCACGACCACCGGCGCGATCCGCACCTTTGTATACCCGGGCTCGAGCGGCCTGATGCCCGCGATGTCGCCGAACATGTAATCACCCACCGCGCCGAACGCGTAGTGATTGAACGAGTTCATGCCCACGTCCTGGAAGCCGCGCTCCGGCGTCCAGCCGTCCCAACGCTCCCACATCGTCGTCGCGCCCAGCTTCACCTGGTACAGCCACGACGGATAGTCATCGTTGAACAACAACCGGTGGGCCACGTCATCTCGCCCCGCGTTGTGCAAGCCCGTCAAGAGCCGCGGCGTGCCGATGAACCCCGTCGCCAGGTGCCAGATCTTCCGCTCGATCGCGCCGGCGTAGTGCTTCGCCGTCTCGCCCATTTTTTCGTGCGGGATCAGGCCCATCGTGAACGCCAGCGCATAGCCCGTCTGCCCGCTCTCGCGCAGCGAGCCGTCCTCTGCCAGGAACCGGGCGCGGAACGCCTTCACCGTCTCGTCCCTGGCCGTGTCAAACGCGTGCGATTCCTCGCTCTTGCCGATCACCAGCGCCATCTCGCTCATCATGCGCAGCAGTTCGGCCCGGTACGCCGTATCGATCAGGTCCTGCGACGTCGGATCGCCGAGGTTCACCCAGTCGCCAAAGCCCCCCACCTTCGCGATCCCATTGGTGGTTTTGGAATCCAGCCACTTCATGTACCGCTTCATGGGCTCGTAGTTCTCGCGGATGATCCGCGTGTCGCCATAGGCGTGGTACATCCAGTTCGTGCACACGATCGCGGCATCGCCCCACGCGGTCGAGCCGCCGCGCTCATTCACCTTCGGCGCCACGTGCGCGAACGTGCCGTCCTCGAACTGCGCATCGTGCGCCAGTGTCTTGAGCCAGCGCGACATGAACGCCGCGATGTCGAAGTTGTACGACGCGGCCTTGATGAAGAACTGCGCATCGCCCGTCCAGCCCAATCGCTCATCCCGCTGTGGACAGTCCGTCGGCACCTCGAAGTAGTTGCCCTTCTGTCCCCAGATGATGTTGTGGAAGAGCTGGTTCACCAGCGGATCGGACGTCTCAAACGTGCCGGTCTGCACGATGTCGCTGTGCGCGACGATGCCGGTGACCATCGACGCCGAGGGTTCGGATTCGAGCCCCGTGATCTCGACATAGCGGAAGCCGTGGAACGTGAACGCCGGTTCAAGCGTCTCGCGCCCGCCCTTGAGCGTGAAGAAATCCGTGGCCGTCGCGCCGCGGAGGTTTGACGTGTACAGCGTGCCGTCGGGGTTGAGGAACTCGGCGTGACGAACCGTCAGCGTCTGCCCCGCTTTGCCGCTGACATTCAGGCGTGTCCAACCGACCATGTTCTGTCCGAGATCAAACACATAGCGGCCCGGGCGGGGCTCGCTCACCGAAATCGCCGGGAGAGACTCGAAGTGACGCACCGGTTCGGCGGGCTGCGGCTCGATCACAAACGCCGGTGCGGGCTTCTCCGGCTCTCCGAAGACGGCGCGAACGATCGACAGTTCGCCGCTCTCGCCGCTCCTGGGGAGCGACAGCGTCTCACCCTCGCGCAGCGTGACCGACTTCATCTGGCTTCCGATCTTGTAGTCGACGTCGAGCGTCTTGACGATGCCGTACGCCGGATCGCCGAGCGTCTGCTGGTTGATCGCCAGCGACAGCCTGCCGTTCTCGATCTTCTGCGCGAGATTCGCCGTCACGTCCGCGGTGCGTCGCGCGGCCCGGGACATCACCCCGACCGCGGGCTTGCTCCACTTCGACGCGTCGAAACCGCTCGTGGACCAGTTCGGCATTTCGAGACGCGAGTCGTAGATCGAGCCCATGTAGTTGTCGGTCGCGAGGATCGGGCCGAAGGCGGCTCGCCACGCCGGCCCGGTCGACACTACGTCGCGCGTGCCGTCGGTGTAGGTAATCTCGAGTTGTGCGCGGAAGCGTGCGGCCTGGCCGTAGTAGTGGCGTTGGCCCGTGTAGCCCATGAGGCCCGCGTACCACCCGTCGCCCAGCACGGTGCCGAGGCAGTTGTCGCCGGCGCTGAGCATGCTCGTCACGTCATAGGTCTGGTGATAGACGCGGCGGTTGTAGTCGGTCCAGCCGGGCGTGAAGAGATCGTTCGACACGCGCTGCCCGTTGATCTCAGCCCAGTACAGACCCAAGGCCGTGGAGTAGAGCGTCGCTCGGGCGATCGCTTTGCCCGGCGGAGTAGCGAAGGTCGTGCGGAGGTACGGCGCGGGCGAGAAATAGTGCTCGGTGTTTCGGTTGCCGCCCCACGGCTGGCCCTTCACCACCTCGACCGCCTTCCAAGCCGATGCATCAAAGCCGACGCGATCTGCCTCGGCGGACGCGACACCTTCGAAGAGTTTGAACAGCCCGTTGAACGGCACGCGCTGCACCTGCCCGTCGGCGTACGTGATGAACAACTGACCGGTCACCGCCGGATTGAACCCGTCGTGATTGACGACCCGGATCGCGATCGAGTTCTTGCCCTTGGTGATCGCCGCGGTCGCCTCGAACGGCGTGAGCAGGTTCCAGCGCGTGAGTTGACCAACCGGGTGCGTGTTGATCGAGACATCCGCGATCATGTCCGCGGTGCCCGCAAAGAACGCGGACGAAATGGCGGAGTCGGCGCGGACCTCGAACTCGGAGCGGAACGTGGCGGCCCGCTGCTCTCGCGCGGGCGGACCGGCAAGCCTGATCCACGGCATCGCACGCATCTCGTCGCGCACTTCCTGGGTCAGCGGCGTCTTTGGCGCGTCGTCGAGCCCGATCCAGTCGGCCTTCCAATCGGATTGATCGAGGAGGCCGATCGAGAACAATGCGGGCTTGCTCCAGCCGCATTCCGCGTTCGCCTGATCCCACACGCGCACACGCCAGTGGACCAGCGAGCGCGATGCCAGCGGCTTGCCGGCGTATTCGATCTGATTGGTCGCGCGCGAGTCGACGCGTCCGGTGTCCCACAGGTCGGCCTTGCCCGGTGCCAGCAGGTCGGGCGAGGTGGCGGCCAGAATCTGGTACGCCGCCTGCGAGAGATTCCGGGCCGACGACGACGTCGCCTTCAGTTCCCACGACAGACGCGGGGAGGTGGTGCCAAGCCCCAGCGGCTCGGTGCGATACTCGGCCCTCAGGTCCGAAACACGGAGCGAGCCCGACGAGCCGCACCCCGTCAGAGGCAGCAGGGTACAAAGCAGCACCAGCAGCCAAGCGGCGCACGCGAGCGGATGACGGAGCAGGTTCATCGACATGGGCAATCTCCCGACTGGTCCGGCGGCCTCAAGCACGCCGGAGCCCGGCATTATGCCGAATCGCTCGAAAGCCTGCGCGCCGGGTCGAATTGCCATCAATAATGGCGTCCTTGCGATAGGAGTTTTCCATGCGTCGAGTCTTCGCCCTCGCCGGGCTTGCGGCCGGAATGTCCATAGGTTTCACGCCCTCGGTCACGTTCGCCCAGGACACCAAGCCCGCCACGGCGGCGGACAAGGCCCCGGAGCCCGAAAAGAAGCACGACGGCTCTGACGGCAAGTGGGATGTCTCCAATCCGCCCAGTGACGGCTCGCGCGGCGGCTGGGGATGGAAGGACGTGGCGCTCGACACCGACGAGGGGACGTGGATGTCCGTCGATGTCTCGCCCGACGCCAAGGCCATCGTGTTCGATCTGCTCGGCGACATCTACACCATGCCGATCGACGGCTCCTCCGACGGCTCGCAGGTCAGGTGCATCGCGGAAGGTCTGCAGTGGGACATGCAGCCTCGCTTCAGCCCAGATGGGCAATGGATCGCGTTCGTCTCCGATCGCACGGGCGAGAACGGCAAGGGCGGCGACAACATCTGGATCATGAAGCCCGACGGCACGGGCCTGCGCCAGATCACCAAGGAGAGTTACCGCCTGGTAACGCAGCCGGTGTGGACGCCCGACTCGCAGTATGTCGTGGCGCGCAAGCACTTCACGAGCCGACGGAGCCTGGGCGCGGGCGAGATGTGGATGTACCACGTTTCCGGCAAAGCCGACGGCGTGCAACTGACGGCCAAGCAGAGCGAGCAGAAGGACACGGGCGAGCCGGCGGTCTCAGCCGACGGTCGATATCTGTACTACAGCCTTGACGCCTCGGCGGGCGGCGGCTTTGAGTACGACAAGGACAGCAACCCGGGCATTTATGCGGTCGATCGCCTGGACATGAAGACGCAGGTGACGGAGCGGTTGATCGCGGGTCCCGGCGGCGCGTGCCGGCCGGTGCCGTCACCTGACGGGAAGAGCGTGGCGTTTGTGCGGCGTGTTCGCTATCAGACGATGCTGTTCGTGATGGACCTGGAGAGCGGGCGGACTCGCGCGGTATATTCGCCGCTCGAACGCGACAACCAGGAAACGTGGGCGGTTCACGGCGTGTACCCCGCGATGGCGTGGATGCCGGACGGCAAGTCGATGGTGCTCTGGTCGAAGGGCAAGATCCGTCGCGTCGACATGGCGACGGGCAAGGACACGGTGATTCCGTTCCGCGTGAAGAACAGCCGCAAGGTGGCGGACGCGATCCGCTTCCCGATCGAGGTGGCGCCCGCGTCGTTCGACGTCAAGATGATCCAGAACGCGACGGTGTCGCCCAAGGGCGATCGCGTAGTCTTCCAGGCGCTGGGGCACTTGTACATCGCGACCTTTGACGGCCAAGCGGTCGGCGAGCCGAAGCGACTCACCAGCGCGACGGATGAATTCGAGTATTCGCCGAGCTGGTCGCGCGATGGCGATGACATTGTGTATGTGTCGTGGAATGACGAACGCCTCGCGAGCGTGCGCGTGGTGTCTTCCAAAGGCGGCGGATCGAACAACATCACGACCGAGCCCGGGCATTACTCGAACCCCGTCTTCAGCCCGGACGGCATGACGGTCGTATTCGAGAAGGGCGGCGGTGGATACCTGACCAGCCCGCTGTGGGGGCGCGATCCGGGCGTGTATGCAGCGCCGGCTGAGAACGCGAACGTCAATTCCGATGCGCAGGAGAAGCCGCGTCTGATTTCGCGCCGCGGAAATTCGCCGCAGTTCGGGAGCGCGAGCGATCGCGTGTTCCTGACGGCGCGGGAAGGTTCGAGCGATTCCGACGGCGTGTCGCTGCTGTCGGTTCCCGTCGGCGGCATCACACCGAAGGACGTCGAGCGCACGCACTACAAGAGCGACTGGGCGACTGAGATGGTCGTGAGCCCGGACGGCAAGTGGATCGCGTTCGTCGAGCGATATCGCGTGTACATCGCGCCGTTTGTCGACACGGGCAAGGCGATCAACGTCGGCCCGGGCGGCGCGGGCATCCCGCTGGTGAAGGTCAGCAGCGACGCGGGCAACTATCTGCACTGGTCTGGCGACAGCGGAGCGGTGCATTGGACGATCGGGCCGGAACTGTCGACGGTGCGTGTCGGCGAGGCGATGGCGCAGTCGAAGTTCGCGAACGCTGCGGAGGAAAAAGCCGCACCGGTGACGACCGCGACGATTAGGCTCTCGGCGAAGTACGACGTGCCGACCAGGAGCGACGGCTCGGCGAGCGTGATTGCGATCAAGAACGTGAAGATCCTCACGATGGAGAATCCCGCGGGCGCGTTCGACGCGGCCAGGCGTGGGAGCAAGGTGATCGATCGCGGCGTGATCGTGGTCGAGGGCAACCGCATCAAGAGCGTCGGGACTGAGAAGGAGATCGCGATCCCCGCGGGCGCGACGGTGATCGACGGCAAGGGCGGCGTGGTGACACCGGGCTTTGTCGATGTGCACGCGCACGGCGCGCAGGGCGAGAACGGAATCACGCCGCAGAACAACTGGAGCGCGCAGGCGAACCTGGCGTTCGGCGTAACGACGATTCATGATCCGAGCAACGGGACGGAGTCGGTCTTCTCGGCGAGCGAGTTGGCCAAGGCCGGTATGATCACGACACCGCGGATCTTCTCGACGGGCACGATCCTGTACGGAGCGACGGGCGCATACAAGGCCGAGATCGAGAGCCTCGACGACGCGGTCTTCCACTTGAAGCGGATGAAGGCTGTTGGCGCGTTCAGCGTGAAGAGTTACAACCAGCCGCGGCGTGACCAGCGACAGATGGTGCTGGAGGCGGCACGTCGCGTGGGGATGATGGTCGTGCCCGAGGGCGGTGCGCTGTATCAGCACAACATGACGATGGCGATCGACGGGCACACGTCGGTCGAGCACACGATGCCGGTCGAGGCGATCTATCGCGACGCCAAGACGGTGTGGGGCGCGAGCCAGACGGGATATACGCCGACGCTGGTGGTCGCGTACGGCGGCATGGGCGGAGAGAACTACTGGTACGCCAAGACCAACGTGTGGGCCAACGAGCACCTCATGAAGTTTGTGCCGCGGTATGTGGTCGACCCGCGCTCGCGCCGGCGCACCGACGCGCCGGACGAGGAGTGGAATCACATCATGGAGGGCCGTGTCGCCAAGGACATCATGGATGCCAAGCAGGCGGGCGTGATTCAAGCGACGGGCAAGGGCGGCGGGCCGACGCTCGGCGCGCACGGGCAGATGGCGGGCATCGGGCCGCATTGGGAATTGTGGATGCTGGCGCAGGGGGGAATGACGCCGATGGAGGCGCTGCGTGCGGCGACGATCGACGGCGCGTGGTACGTCGGATTGGACAAGGACATCGGCTCGATCGCGCCGGGGAAGTTGGCGGACCTCTTGCTGTTTGCCAAGGATCCATCGCAGAACATCCGCGACAGCGAGAGCATCTCGATGGTGATGCTGAACGGGCGGCTGTTTGATTCGGCGACGCTGGCGCAGGTCGCGCCGGTGGCCAGGCCCGGGCCGAGGTACTTCTTCGAGGATCTGCAGCGCGGGGCGGGAACGCCCTTGGCGGTGGAGGCGATCATGCGAAAGGCGGCGGCGGACGGCGCGACGTGCGTGGGCTGTGGAGAGCGGCACTGAGCGGGCTGATGACGAATTTGCGAGCCCCAAAGCTTTAGAGCTTGCTCCTCCGAAGCTGGATCCCCAGCGCGACGTGAAGCAGGCGATCGCGCGGAATGAGCTCGGCTCGAGAAGTAGCAAGATCGAATCGAATTTCGATCGATTTTTCCTTTGCTTGGACGATTCGTGCAATTACGGTGCGAGTGGCGTTCGTCTCGCCTCGATACCTGATCAACACTACATCGTTTGCGACAATGCGATACCGCTGATGATGGTGTGCCGCGACAGGGCCAAAGACAACGTCATCTCCGTCTCGAAACGCCGGAGCCATTTCCTCGCCGATCACCGTGATCACATACGACGCTTCGTCATGAATCCCTGCCCGTGGAATGAACCGGCTTGACAAGTCAGGTTGGTCGAAATTGACCGAATCGTATGCAAAGACCCGACCGGCCGCGGGTGCCGAGTTGAGGACCGGAATTCCTCGATCGGACGGCTGAGCCGATTGCTCTGGACTGCCTTTCCACATCGCGTCGAACTGTTCAGCGGTGAGTCCGAAAGCTCTCGCGAAGTCTTTTCGCTCGTTCGGCTTAATGCCGATGCGCCCCACCTCCTTCGCTGAAATGTTCGCGTGGGAGTAGCCTTCACCCATGCGATCCGCCAATTGTCGCAGCGTCAACTCGCGTTCCTTCCGCAGCCTCTTCACCAGCTCGCCGATTGGATTTCCCATGTCGAGTTGCTCCGATGATCCTGAATACTGCCCGTCCACAGGATACTCAGGCGCCTCATGGTCAGAGTGCTTCTGGTTTCTCTGGCCGCTGGTCTTGGTGCTATAGTTCAGATGCCTGATGGGTTGATTTGCTGCCACAAATCTGCCACAATGCAGAGGTGAGGCGGCTGAAAAGGACTGGATTTGCGGGCGTAGTTCAGCGGTAGAACGTCAGCTTCCCAAGCTGAATGTCGGGAGTTCGATCCTCCTCGCCCGCTTTGTCTGCCGCCGATGTCACACGATGACACCGGCGGCTTTTCGTTGACAAACCCCGCGAATTCCGCGCGTTTCCGCGACGCGGGCGGGAGCGGCGGGATCGGGGCCGACGGCCGGACGATGACAGGGAATGACCTGGGCGGACGCTCGCTTGTGCAAGCGCGTGTGCAAGTGGTTGTGCAAGGTGTGGCGGGGATGTGGCC
>JADLFE010000040.1 GCA_020845755.1 Phycisphaerales bacterium | reverse complement strand
GGCATGTCGGTGATGAAGACCTCGTGCAGCGTCCCGCCGCGCAGCAGCGTCCGCACCCGCACGCCGTCGCGGATCGACAGGCCCTTGTAGTCCTTGTCGGCCTTCTTCCACTCCGCCGCGGTGATCCGCAGCACGCCATCACCATCCTCGTTGATGATCGGCGCGGCCTTCCGCTCGGCGGATTCCTTGGCCTTGACCTTCTCCCTGGCCTCCAGCACCACCGCCTTGCGCTCCTCGCGCTGGCGGATGACCTCGGGGTCGATGTTGTCGGCGCGGGCGTTCCACTTACCGGCCGCCTCACGGAGCCGCTTCGCCTTTTGCAGGTCGTTGAGCGACCCCTCGATCGCACGCTCGGTCCTCTTGTGCAGGCCCGAGCGGCGGCGTCCAGACCCACCCGTGATCGCGGCCCCAGGGGCATCGTCGAACCGTCGGTTGCTGTTCTTCTCGAGCGCCTCGGCCTTCGCAATCAGGCGATCAGCGATTTCGCGGTACTTCTTGACGCGGGGCGGTGTGGCCTGTGCTACCGGGCTGGACGGTACTGGCTCTGCTTGGCCATGTACTCCGCCACCGCTCGCTGTTCTGCCATTCGTCGCGCGGGAGATACTTTGGCCCCCGTTGGTGGGTTCTCGCGGCCCGCCTGTGCCAACGCCGCCGCCCCGTCCCGCTCCAGCCTCTCCATCCTCGCCTTGTTCGCCGGAGATGGCATCGACAACCTCCTTTGGGTACTTGCCGCTCTCGCGGACTTCCCGCAGACCGGACTCGACCAGCGGCCTGAGCTCGTCCTGTGTATAGGCAAGTTCGCCTCCCTCTTCAACTCGCTCTACCGGAACGGGCTGCGATTCGCCGCCCTCGACGTTGAAACGTGCGCCGACGGTGACATTATCGGATCCCGCGTACTTGAGCCGTAGTTCCTTGATCGCCCGCTGGGCCGCCACCCGAGACTTGGCTGCATCCGACACGAGCACCGGACGGCCCTCGTTTTCCGGGAGTGCCCGCCGCGCGATCGCGGGAATGGTCTGCTCGAAGGGACGGTAGATATATCTCACCTGCACGTCCCATCCGGCCTGGACCGCCGCAGCGATGACCTTCGACGCCTCTGCCGCATTCGTCAGTTGGTTGTCCCACACCTTGTCGGCACTGTCGATCGCCCCCTGCAATGACCGAGACTTGCCGCTGCCTGGGCTGCCCCCGGTGATGAGCAGGACGGGGCGCTCACCGTCGGGCCGCTTCGGCGGGTTGAGCACGTCGCGCATGATCCTGTCGCGTGACCACGCACGGGCCGCGTCGCCAGTCGCGTCCACTGCCCACAGCCTCGCCTTCTTGTTGCGGTGGTATGTCGGGGACAGTTCCCTCGCCAGGTCCGTCGATACGACCTTTCCACCCTGCGATCCGGCAATCTGCTCGTTGTAGAAGCGATCGGACGCCTCCTGGTCCTGAACGGCAGCCTCGATCTCCGCAGCCACAACCTTCTGTCGATCGCTCAGGCCGTCACGTATCTTGTAATCCAGCCGGCGCGCGGACAGCATCGCCTCGATGTCCGTCGCCCCCACCGTCGCCGCGTCGTCCATCCCGCTCGCGTCCACCCCGGGCATGTCCCGCGCTCCGTTGTAGAACGCCTTGAGGTACGGCTTCACCGCGTCGCCCAGGTCCGCCACCATCTGACGCGCGAACGAGGAGAACGACCGCGCCCCCTTCTCGACGTACAGGGCTGTCATCTCCGCCCCGATGGCGAACAGTTCTGGGTCGAACCCAGACCGCAGCTCGGTGTTGAGCTTGGCCGCGAGCCGCTTCTTGAGCTCGGCAAGGCGTGCCTCCTTCTCGGGCGAGAGGGTGGCGAGCGTAGACTTGGGCGATGACACACTTCCTGCTGCCGTCGATGGGGAGTCCGGGGTCGCTGCTGGCGCTGGCTGGGTCTGTGACAGCGAGCCAGTTGCCGGCGATGGATCGGAACGCGCTGCGGGTGTTGGAGAAGGCGACGACGCGGCCGATGACGCTTGACGACTTTGAGCAGTCGGTGCGGCGGGGCGTTCAGACTCGGAGCTGGGTGGGGACGTACGCGGAGATGCTTCGGCCAATGACTCCGCAGGAACGGGCTCGATACTGGTCTGCGATGGGGATTGAGAACGTTGTGCCCACGACTCCACCGCCGCCCGCGTCCGCTTCACGCCCGGAGGAACCCGCTCCAGGCCAGCACGAGCGGCAAACTCCCGCCTGAGCGTGGTGTTGCCCGCGTGCAGGTAGCCCGCCATCGCGTCCACGTCGCGGGCCGCGTACGCCGCCTCGAACTGATCGCGGGTGGCCGCTGGGAGCGCGTCGTACTCGGGAGTCTGGCCCTTCGGGAGCGAACTGTCAGTTTTGGCCGGATTATCTTTTGCTGACAGTTGGTCGGCTTGGGCCTTCCTGATCCGGGCACGAATCCCGGCCGGGCTGCCGCGCGGTGGCACGCCGATCGACTTCGCGTACGCCCGCAGCTCGTCGTGCGACATCGCGTCGAGGTCGGGAGAAACCGACGGGGCGGCCTGTGCCGCGCCCGCCGGCGGAGGGGAGAGAACACCCGTCGGCGCCGCTTCCGGCGCGGCGGGTTCGTTCGTCAGCAGCCTTTCCGGCCGCCCTTCTTGGTGCCCTTCTTCATCGGTGGCTCCTTCGCGTTGAGGCGCAGCCGTCACCGCCCCCGGCTGCTGGGGTTCAACGCCGATGACGTATCCAAATCCCTCGCCATCACGACGGATCAACACTTCCATCCCGCGACGTCGATAGTCAGAGGCTGAGTCGATCATCCTTGGATCGGTTGTCGGCTCGCCCCTTGCTGACATCGACGCGAGCACCCTTCTTCCAGCGTAAGTGCGTCCTATCCCGATGTTCCGCAAACGACTCGGGTCGTCGTAATCCTGCCTGGAACTTGCAGCTACCGGCTGCTGGGGTTTTGCATTCTCCGAGAGTTCCGGGTAGTCCGCGAGAACTTCGGGCGCAACTTGGCGGCCTTCTGATAGGGCAATCTCGACAAGGGCTCGGTGGTCGCCGGTGAGCTTGCCTTTGGCCTTAGCCAACATCCTGTTTCTGAACTCAACTTTGGCGGCGTATCCAGCCTTGCCTTTGACCGCCTCCCTGCGTTTGTACTCTGCTGCTTCTTCTGGCGTGAGGGTGTATCGCGTTTCAGGAATCCAGCCTCCTGGAGCTGGCATCTGCTCGCTCACCCACACGGCCCCGGTTCCATCTTCTCCAAACCCCCACGTGTTCTTGCTGTCTCCGCGGTTGGCCTCCCATTCATCCCGCGTCATCTGCCAAGGCTCTACTTCGGCGTCGGGTCGCCCGCCTCCCACATCTCCGGGCTGAGCGCCAGCCTGTGACCCTTCGTTGCCCACCACCTCCGCCACGCCACCACCCACAGGGCGTACATCGACGGGGACAGCCACACCGCCCCGTCCGGCGTCCTCGACGGGTCCGGGTCCACGAACACCACCCGCCACAACCCCGCCTTCGTTGGAATCACCACGACGACGTTCTTCATCGCGCTTCCCCATCTCCTCGAACTCGCGGCGGGCCCGCTCGCTCGGGTTCTTGGCGAATGCCGCCTCCAGCTCGGCCACCATCTCGTCCCGGGTGATCTCGCCCCTGGCATACCGGACCTCCGGCGCCTCGCGGTCGTTGGCCAGAATCTCGCTCAGCGTGTTGCCGCCGCGACGCGGCGTCTGTGGTGTCGATGGCGCGTCCGGCTGTTTGGAGGTCTGGTCAGGCACCAAGCCGACCTCTCGGAACAGTTGAGCCCTTTCCTCGTCGCTCATCGTCTGGATGGCCTCGACGATCTGCGTGTCGGTAGCGCCGCCAGCCCTGGCACGCAGCCGGTCCGTCGCCTCCCGTATCAGGCCCGAGTACCTGTTATCGGGCGCCGTCGCGTTCGCCGGTGCTGGAGACACAGGACCCGCGGCTTGCTGCGTAGCTCCCCGCCCGGTTGCCGACGGGGCCGCTTCCCGCGTCGGTCGCATGACATTCTGGCCGGCGAGCGTCGCCGCACCTGGAAGCATCTCGGCGAGCGCCTCCATGAGCACGTCGCCGCCCTGGAACTCCTTGCCTGACGCCAACTGGCTCGCGGCCTCACCACCGGCGCCGCCCGCCATCTCTACGCCAAGCCCTGCCAGGTGCGACGCGGCCATTCGGCCCGGCGTCTTCCCGCCAGGGATCATGCTCGACGCCTTCGCGGTCAAGGCGTCAAAGCTGCCGACCACGCCGGACTTGATGAGCACCTTCTTGCGCACCCTCGCCCCGACCACTGGGTCGTTCATCGCGCGCAACACCGCCGCGGCGTCGGCAGGGTTCACGCCCTCCTCGGAAAGCGAGTTGCCGAGCTCGTTGATCGCTTCGGCCGACATCGAGCCCGCACCGACCACGAGCGGGGCCCCGGCGCCAGCCAGCGGGGCCGCGGCCAGGGACGCGCCGGTCGCACCCAGCGAGCGGGTCGTCAGGTCGATCGACCCCTGCAACGCCGATCCGGGGTCCTTGAGGAACAGGTCCACGATCGACCCGGCGCCCTGCTGGGTGGCCGCGTTGAGCGCTGCCGTTCCACGCGAGACGGGCTGGGCGGCCCGATTGGCGTACCCCATCGCAAACCGATTGGCGACCTCGGGCGTCACCAACCCGCCGTCGAGGAGCGCCGCGACGTTGGCGACCTCGGCAGGCTCCTCCAGTCCCTGCATCAGCGACGTACCCGCCGACTCGGCCCACGTCTGCGATTGCACCGGGGCGGCCGATGGCACATCGAACTGCATGGGGGCCAGCGATTCCGGAGACTCCAAAATCTGCTTGCGACGCGCTTCCAGAGTGATAAGCCGGTTCTGGATCGACCGCGACTGCTCCTCACGAAACGGACGGCTCCCTGGCGGACCGCTCAGCGGACGCTCAGAGGCGCCCATCGACCCCAACTGCTCCTTGGACTGCGCAATCGCGTTGTCGATGCGCTGTAGCTCGGCCACGATCGGGGCCGCGTGGGATGGGCGCGGAGGCATGGGAGCCATCGGCTGCGTCGGCTTGATCTCTCGACCCACACCACCGCCGACCGTGAGTCGCTTGTACGGGGTGTTTCCCGGGGGGCCGATGCTTGGCGTGTACGGCTCTGGCATCCGCTCCATGTCGACAGGAACGTCCGTCGGTATCGCGGCCGACTCCGGCGCATACGCCTCGCCGAAGTCGTGGGAAGTCCTGGCCCTGGTCGAACCCGTGTCGGTGGGGTAGATGCCACGCTGGATCATGCGCTGGCGAACGCGGCCCAGCACCTGCTCGGCCTGAGCCCCGCTGATTCCACGCTCCGCCAGCCGCCGCTGGACTCTCTCGTAGACATCGGCGCCTGTCGTGGTCACTCGCCACCTCCAATAGCCTCGTCGATCAGGGCGTCAATCAGCATGGTTTCCTTGTCGCTGGCCTGCGGCTGGATCTGCGACCCTCCGCCGTACGCCTCGTCGCTCTCCCGGCCCTGCACGGCTTCCGGCGACGAATCTGTCGCCTCGCCGGACAGGATCGCGGCCTTGTACGTTTCGCTGAGCCGCTTTGCCGAGTCCTGGAGCTTCTTCCACGCCGCCACCTTCGCCTTCGCCTTGTTCCATGCGGTGTCTGACGTAAAGAACCCGCTCGACGCCCTACCGGCGAGCTCGATCTCGTCGGCCGACGGCGCCGCCATCCTCCCGTCGGCGTTCTTCGCGTCCGCGTTGAACGATCGGTACTCATCCTCTGCTCGCTGGAGGTCGGACTTGGCTTGCTCGATCGACCAACGCACCCGTGATGCCGCCAGTGGGTCTGCCTGCCTCGCCACCGGCATCGGCGAGTTCGTCTGCGCCAGAATCGCCTGGGCGGTGGCTCGCTGCTCCGGCGATGCGTTCGGGTTGTTGTACGCGCCGTATGCGTCGGCGAGCATGGCCCGCTGAGACTCGATCTGCTTCTGCTCCCGGCGCTGCTTCTCAGCCGGAAGCCACTGCTGCCTGAACATCAGCTCCACCGCTTCCGCGGGGAGCGACGACAACCACGCCCGCTGCCCCTCGTTGACCGCCGGCGGACCCATCGAGCCGTCGGTCTCGGGAATGGTCATCAG
>JADLFE010000039.1 GCA_020845755.1 Phycisphaerales bacterium | reverse complement strand
GCGGGGAGAAGTAGTTGTGTGAGGGAGCCCACCCCGGGCTTTCGCGGGCTTGGGGTGGGATTGACAGTTCGATTCGTGATCTTTGAGCCGGCGCGGGCCTTCGAACGGACTCGGCGCCACGGCAGCCACGGGACTTCCTCCAGGATTTGGGGGCTCCCGCGGTTCTGGCAAGGCCACACCCGTGCAAGGACGCTCGGGAAACTGGCCTCGGACGACCCCGCGAGGGGTGCCACGGAACTTCCTGACCAGAAGTTCACGGCCTGATCCGGCTCTCGTGCCCGGGCGACCCACCAACGTCCGGGCGCATTGTCTGGCGGCGGGTACTCCACCCACCAATCACCCGTCGCCGATTTCACTTCCCCGCCCGTGAGCCCACCCTCGCGGGCGGGGTTGTTTTTTTGGTGGAGAGGCATCGGGCTTGGGCATCAGCAGGAGAGAGCAAAGGGCGCAGGCCGCACGGCACCGGAAGACATGTGCGCGATGGCTCGACGAGCAAGAATCGCAAGCGCGTGAGATCCAACCAGGCGGCGAGACGACGACACTGTCCGATCGTCGACACGGGCGTGGAAAGGATGACATCAATACGCATCGCGCATGAAGTCGGTGAGCGGGGCCTCAAACTGGCCGGACCAGTGGCAGGGCGCCCCGAGACTCTGGGCCGCGATGACCTCGCTTGATCGCACTGCGCATATCGAGAGCGTACGGGCGGACACACGCCAAGGATGCGAAGAACCGCGCTCGCTCGGGCAGTTCCGCGTCAGGCTACGGGCGCGTGGGCGTTGGTCGGCCTGGACTTGTAGATGAAGTGGACCCAGAGCGCAAAGGCAAGCATGGCGAAGGCGATCACGCCAAGCCAGATCGGGCCGATGTTGTCGTAGAGCAGATACGCGTTGAGCCCTGCGATCACGATGCAGATCGCGTAGCCGACAACCTTGGCCCAGAGCGGGTTTGCGAACCCTCCCATGCGTTCCTTGCTGCTGGTCACGGTCATGAGCGGGAAGATGGCGAAGGGGAGTTGCATCGAGAGCACAACCTGCGAGATAACGAGCAACTGCACAGTGTTCTTCCCGCCACTGGCGGAGATCACGATGAGCGCGGGGATGATGGCGAGCGATCGCGTGATGAGGCGGCGGAGCCAGGGCTTGATGCGGATCCGCAGGAAGCCCTCCATGACGATCTGGCCGGCGAGCGTGCCGGTGATGGTGCTGGACTGGCCCGACGCGAGCAGAGCGACGGCGAAGCAGGTGGCGGCGGCGCCCCCGAGCGCGGGCTTGAGCAGTTCGTGGGCCTGGCCGAGTTCCTCGACGACGATGCCCTGTTTGTGGAAGACGGCGGCGGCGAGGACGAGAATGGCGGCGTTGACGAAGAACGCCGAGCCCAGCGCAACGACGGTGTCGATGGTGTTGTACTTGATCGCATCGCGCTTGCCCGCGGTATCGAGCCCGTGACGACGCGTCTGCACGATCGACGAGTGCAAGTAGAGATTGTGTGGCATGACCGTCGCGCCGAGTATGCCAAGGGAGACGAGCAACGCCTCGGTGTTGGGCATGCTCGGCACCAGCGCCCCGCCCACCATCGCGGAGATGTCGGGCTTGGAGAGGAAGATGTTGTACGCAAAGCAGGCCGCGATTGTGCCGACGAGCGCGAGCACGATCGCCTCGAGTTTCCGGAAGCCGAAGTTGATGAGCGTGAGGAGCAGAAGAACATCGAACCCGGTGATGAGCACTCCCCACACCAGCGGGATATCAAAGAGCAGGTTGAGCGCGACGGCGGCCCCCACCACTTCCGCCAGGTCGCAGGCGATGATGGCGATCTCGCAGAGGATCCATAGCGCGATGGCCGTAGGCTTCTTGTAGTAGTCGCGGCAGCACTGGGCCAGGTCGCGTCCGGTGACCACGCCGAGGCGGGCGCAGAGCGTCTGAAGGAAGATCGCCATCAGGTTTGAGGCGAGGATGACCCAGAGAAGGGCGTAGCCGAACTTGCTGCCACCGGCGAGGTCGGTGCCCCAGTTGCCGGGGTCCATGTACCCGACGCTGACCATGAAGCCCGGACCGGCGAAACCGAGCATGCGGCGCCACCAGGGCCGCCCGCCGACGGTCGAGTGCGAGACGTCGATCGTGCGGTGTGCCTCGGGGAGCGAGCGGCGATGATCGGGGGCGTTCGGATCGAGGCGGTGATCGCCGAGATGATCGCCGCGATGATCAAACGCCGCGTCGACGTCGGGCATCAGCGTGGCGGAGATCGGAGAACTGGCGGAACTGGGGGTAGGCATGGCGGGATCCGAGAATCGGCTGGCCTGATATCGGTTCGGACAGCCTAGGCGCTCAAGTTTGAGTAGTCAAACTTCTGTTGTTTTAGCCTATTCGTTACGGGAAATTGGTCATTCAAACTTCTGGATCAGCCCGATCGAGACCGTCGGGGCTCATGCGTAGACTTTGAATCGAGGGGTCATGAGCCCCGGAACGGCATGGATATGGCGGAGACTGGCGTGGCGACGGAAACGGTCGAGAACTACCTCAAGGCGCTCTACACACTCACCCGCGAATCGCCCACAGGCGAGGCGGGTATGAAGTCACTTGCGACCCTCGTCGGCGTCACAACCGGCACCGCCACCACGATGGTCAAACGCCTGGCCGCGGCCAAGCTCGCCAGGTACGAGCGATTCGGCGGCGTCCGCCTCACCTCCAAGGGCGAGGCCGCGGCGGTCGACATCCTCCGCAGGCACCGCCTCATCGAGACCTTCCTCGTCCAGACGCTGAAACTCGATTGGTCCGTCGTTCACAACGAGGCGGAACGCCTCGAACACGCCATCTCCCCCACCGTGCTCGAAGCGCTCGACCGCCACCTGGGACATCCGTCGCACGATCCGCACGGCGACCCGATCCCGAGCGCCGAGGGACACCTGCACGAGCCCGGCGGACGTCCGCTGACCGATTTCACGCCCGGCACACGAGTCCGCGTCGTCCGCATCGCGGATCAGGACTCGACGTTCCTCACCTTCGTCGCGGGGAGCGGACTACGCCCCGGCTCGCTCATCGAGGTCCGCACGCTCGACAGCGCGGCCCAGACGATGAGCGTTCAGCCCAAGGGGCGCGACAGCATCGCGCTGGCGCTGACCGCGGCGACAAAGATCTGGTGCGACGCCGCGGAGCAGGCACGCCGCCCGACGATGCGATGAATGTGCCCGCTCGCCGGTTCAGCCCGCCGATTGCGATTGCGACTTCTTCCACCGCGAGTACCGCCTCGAGTCGACGAACCCGCCGACCAGCAGCGCGAGGAGCGCCAGGGGCAGGCCATACAAAACCAGGGGGAAGGTCAGCCAGCCGATGACAAAGCCCTCGCCGCGCGCGAACGAGCCCGTCGTGAGCCTTTGCACTCCATAGGTCGCAAGGAAGCCCGCCGCCGCCCCGCCGAGCAGGATGAGCCCTGCGTAGGTCAGCCAGCAACGCGCCGGACTCAGTTTCGTGTCATCGCCCATGCTGCTGTTCCCCGTGATGCTCGCTCAATCTCAACCGATAGAGCCCGCGCCATCGATCGCGTGGGAACTGCGACGCTTCAAACACTCACAGCACCGACGCTCGCCGGCACAATAATCTCGGCCTCGGTCTGCTTCTTCACGTCCTCAGCACTCACGCCCGGTGCCAGTTCCTTCAGCACGAACCGGCGCGCCTTCTTGTCCATCTCCAGCACGCACAGCTCGGTGATCACAAGGTCGACGCAGCGCTTGCTCGTCAGCGGCAGGCTGCACTGCTTCACCAGTTTCGCCGTGCCCTTGGCGGTGTGCTCCATCGTCACCACGACGCGCTTCACGCCCGCGACCAGGTCCATCGCACCGCCCATGCCCTTGACCATCTTGCCCGGCACCATCCAGTTGGCCAGATCGCCCTCTTGCGAGATCTGCATCGCGCCCAGGATGCACAGGTCGACGTGCCCGCCGCGGATCATCGCGAAACTGTCGGCCGAGGAAAAGAACGCCGCGCCCGGGCGGAACGTGATCGTCTGCTTTCCCGCGTTGATGAGGTCGGGATCGATCTCGCTCTCGCGCGGGAAGGGGCCCATGCCCAGCAGGCCGTTTTCGGATTGCAGCCACACATCCATGCCCGCGGGGACGTAGTTGGCGACGAGCGTGGGCATGCCGATACCGAGATTGACGATGTAGCCGTCGCGCAGTTCCTTGGCGGCACGCTGGGTGATCTGTTCGCGGGTCAGCGGCATGGAGAATCTCCGGAAAGTGCGGAAACGATAGCCTCACCGCGGGCGGGTCAGGTTGCGATAGATGCCCAGCGCCATGATCGCCACGCCGCCCCACATCAACCAGCCAGATGTGCTCCCGGCGAAAAGAAAGTCCCGCTGGAACATGGGCCAGAGTTCCGCCCGCTCGGTCGGGATGTCCGAGTTCAGGTCCGCGGCCTTCTCCGCAAAGCCGATGTAGAACCGCATCACCGACACGCCAACCGAACCGATCACGAGCAGGAGCCCGAGCCTGAAGAACGGGATGCCCCGCCGACGGGGCGACCGCGGGCCGCACGCTCTGCCCGCGTCATTCGTTCGGGAGATTCCCTTGGGTTGGAGTCGTTGACTCATGGTCACACGTCCTTGACACAACGGGCACGCCGCGCGATACGCTGGCGTGATCGGAGGAACCATGCCGAATCCCGCCGAACCACTGTACATCGGAACCAACCACCATGTCGCAGCGATCGACACCGCCAACGGCTCGGAACTCTGGCGCACCAAACTCCCCGAGGCGCTGAGCATCGTCTCGATCCTCGTTCGCGGCGAGGTCGTCTTCGCCGGCACGGGCGGGCACCTCTACGCCCTCGACCGCTTTTCCGGACGCGTCCTATGGCACAACCCGCTCAAGGGCCTCGGGCACATGCCCATCACGCTCGCGATGATCGGCGAGCCCGCGACCGACATCGCCGCGATGGGCGTCGACGGCACGAGCGACCCCGACACGCCGTACGGCTCGGGCTGAACCACGCTCAACACCTCAGCGTTGCACGACTCTCTTGATCCGATCTCGAAAGGTCCGCGATGATGTTCACCAAGACGATTGCCCTGCTGGCCGCGTGCTCGATCGCGTCGCTCGCCGGCGCCTTCCAGTCCACGCCCGCCACCACTCCGCCCACGCCGCCTGTCACAACGGCCAAGCCCGCCGACGCGGATCCTCCGGTTCGCAAGACGCGCAACGTGATCCTCTGCGTCGCGGACGGCCTGCGCTGGCAGGATGTCTTCACGGGCGCCGACGAAACGCTCTTCAACGAAGTCGCGGGAAAGATCAAGAACGACAAATACGTCCGCGACACCTATTGGCGCTCAACGCCCGAAGAACGACGCGAAACACTCATGCCGTTCTTCTGGTCCGTCGTCGCCAAGAACGGCATCGTCTACGGCGATCGCACGCACAACGCGCCGGGCCGCGTCACCAACGACTACGCCGTGTCATACCCCGGTTATGCCGAACTTTTCTGCGGCTTTCCCGAACCGGTCATCAAGGAAAACAAGCGAATCTACAACCCCAACGTCACCGTCTTTGAGTGGCTCAACAACATGAAGGAACTCAACGGTCGCGTCGTCGCGTTTACAACCTGGGATCTCTTCCCGTGGATTCTGAACGTCGAGCGGAGCAAACTCCCCGTCGACGACGGCATCAAGCCCTGCAAGTTCGGACGCATCACGCCGCGCATCGAGTTCATCAACCGCCTCCGGGCCGAGACGCCGAGGCGCTGGGGCGGCTCGCACTTTGATTCGATGACGTTCCACGTCATGACAGAATGGGTCGAAGTGAACCGCCCGCGCGTGATGTTCTTCGGCCTGGGCGAGACCGACGAATGGGCCCACGAGACCGACTACGAGAAATATCTCGACGCCGCGCGGCGCACCGATCAGTATTGGAAGGAACTGTGGGATCTCATCCAGAAAGACCCGCAGTACAAGGACCAGACCACCATCATCTTCACCTGCGACCACGGGCGCGGCGACAACACCAAGTCGCCCGACGACTGGAGCAACCACGGCGCCAAGCACCCCGGCTCGGACCAGTGGTGGGTCGCTGTCATGGGCCCCGACACGCCGCCCGCCGGCCTCATCAGCGATCACCAGATGGTGACGCAATCACAGGTGGCGGCCACGATCGCCTGGGCGCTCGGACAGGACTGGTGCAAGCAGGAACCAAGAGCAGGCAAGCCGCTGGAGGGGGCGATCGTCGAGCCAAAGTAGATGTCGCGGGACCCAGACTCAATAGAGGCTACCGCACGCCCTCCGTCGCCAGAATCGGCACGTTGACGAACTCGAAGGGCAGTCGAACCTCTCGTATCTTGGTCACCACCTGCACACGAAAGCGATGCTCGCCTTGCACGGGAGTTAAATTCACGATCGTGCCGAGTTCGGTCCGGTCGGCGCTGGGGTTGAGCGTGCCGATCTGGAGCGGTCGCCACCGATTGTCGCGCCACTCCTCGACCGCATTGACATACGGCAGCATCGGCGCACCGGCCTGATCATTCGGCCTGGAAGCATCGTTCCGAACTCGGATCGAGAGCTGCGCGCGATGTGTACGACCCTGCGGCTGGTCCGGCATCTCCAACGTCAGGCCGGGCTCCACCTCGTTGGCATGGCCGGCCTCGAGCGAAACCTCGCGCCACGCGGTCTCCTCGACCACATCGACAATCAACTCTCCCGCGAAGGAACGCATCACACGCGGCAGGCCCGGCGTGCGCACGTACCAATCGACGCTGTGACGCCAATCGCGCGGATCATTCAGCACGCCGCCAGACGCATCACCGCTGGGAGCAAACGCAAGTTCGAACACCCGCGCGGGATTGATACCGGCCGGCGTCGGCGCGGGAAGGTAGTCGCGCCCATCGTCGCCCTGCATGCGCATCAGGCGAACGTACCCGCGCGGTCTGAACAGCACGTCCATGCTGGGCTCGCCGATCGACAGACTCGATTGCAGCGACCAACCCTCCGGGCGGCTGGAAGCGGCGGCGAACGAGACCACACGCCGAATCTCGATCCTCTGCAATGCAATCGAGAAACCGCCCGACCTCACGGGCTCCAGCGTCCAGGCAGTCTCCGCGGACGCTCGAACGGTAGAGACTGCCGTGCGTTCCGATTCGCCCGTGCCTGCCACGTCAGCCTGCGGCTCGCTCGCGGCCCTTTGTGACGCGCATCCCCCCGCCATCGCAACGCACGACAACATCAACCAAATCACGCAACGGGCGCTGGAGTTCATGGCGACAGCCTACCGAAACGCCGCGGAATGAGGCGTTCTCTCCGCTCGATTCTTACACCGCAATGACCATCGACCATCGCACAAATCGGAGTCGCTGGTGCTCAGCCGACGTCGTGTTTCAGTCGTGGCGCATGCGCTTCAGGCCTTGCTCACCGTCCGCTGCTCGATCCGCTTCACCGACACCGTCTTGACGACGCGATCGACGTAGCTCCCCGGCGTGTGGACCTGGTCGGGGTCGAGTTGCCCAACCTCAACGATCTCTTCGACCTCGGCGATGACGAACCGCGCGGCCGTCGCCATCATCGGGTTGAAGTTGCGGGCCGTGCGCCGGTAGACAAGGTTGCCGAACGTATCGGCCTTCCACGCCTTGACGAGCGCGAGGTCGGCGAAGAGCCCGGTCTCCATCACATACTCGCGCTTGCTCGCACCGGCAACATCGCCCTTTCCGCGATTCTGATTCCGCGTGTCCTCGCTGGGAAGATAGAACTCGCGGACTTCCTTGCCCTCGGCCACAACGGTGCCAACGCCGGTCGCGGTGTAAAACGCCGGGATGCCCGCGCCGCCGGCGCGGATGCGCTCTGCCAGCGTGCCCTGCGGGTTGAACTCGATCTCGAGCTCGCCGCCAAGGAACTGCTTCTCAAACGTCGCGTTCTCACCGACGTAACTGGAGATCATCTTCTTGATCTGTCGCGTCTGGAGAAGAAGCCCAAGGCCCCAGTCGTCCACGCCCGCGTTGTTGCTGATGCAGGTGAGACCTTTCACGCCGCTGTCGCGGAGCGCGATGATCGACTGCTCCGGCAGGCCGCACAGCCCAAAGCCGCCGACCATCACGGTCATGCCGTCCTGAAGGATGCCCATCGCGGCAAGATCAGCAAAGCAGGCGGGGGCGGTCGGGAACACCTTGGTCTTCATGGGCAACTCCGCGGGCGGGCAGGAGAAAAGACACGCCGCCGCCGTGCCGCCATTGTTGCCGCCATAGGCGGAGGGGTCCAAGACGGCGGTGCCCATATGCAGCCGCGGCACGCCAACCGCCGATCAGCCCTTGGCCTTCGCAAAGATCTGCAAGCGATGCCCCACCGGCGACAAGCCCAGCCTTGCACACAGTTTGTCCCGCAGTTCGATCAACTCCGGCACCTGGATCGTCACCGCCTCGCGCGTGTCCACGCGAATCAGCAAATCGTGCGGCCTCTGCCCGTACACAAGTTGAAAGTGCGACTGCTCCGGATCGTCGTCAAACAGCACGCGCTGCAGGATCCCCGCCTCTTGCAGCAGGCGGATCGTGCGATAGACCGTCGCCTTCGATACGCGGACCTTGCCGCCCTTCAGCAGTTTCAGGATCGTGTCGGCCTCGAACACGCCGTCCTGACGCATCACGGTATCGAGCACCTGCGCCCGCTCGGGCGTGTACTTCAGCCCCTCGCTCTTGAGTTTCCGCCGAAACACGGCACAGAGCGGCTCGACAATCTCAAGCTCGCCCCCGGCCACCATCGGTGTATTCGCCGCGCTACCCGCCATGTCTGTATCCTACACCCGCCCGGGACCTGTGTTCCCGCCCAGCCCAGAGACCCGCCCGCGCATGACCACCGAAACACTCAAGCGGCCCGACACGCCCCTCGCCCTCGCCACCCCGGCGCTCGCTACCTTCGCGCTGGCCTTCGCGCTGGCCTTCGTCGGAACCAGCGGCACAGGAGGCGCCGGCAACGTCTTCTTCGCCTTCGCCGAGATCCTCCCCCGCGCCGCGTGGCCGGCCCTAGCCGTCCTCGCCGCCGCCGCGGGCTACGGCGTGCTCGCCCGACCCCTCCTCCGCGGCACCGCATGCGAGGTCGAGCCCATCTTCGGCCTGTCGATCTTCCTCACCGCCTCGCACGCCCTGGGCTGGCTCGGCCTCACCGCTGGATCATCACGACAACTCGTCGCGCTCCTGCTCGTCGGCGTCGGACTGTGTGTTTTCGTCGCCGACCGCGTCCGCGCGATGAAGCAGCCGCCACCCGTCTCGCTCCCCGGAGAGGTACTGCTCCCACGCTGGGTGTCGCTCTCGCTCCACGCCTCGCTGGTCATCGCCTCCGCCGTGCTCATCGTCGCCGCCCTCTCGCCGCCGGGCTGGCTGTGGTCCAGCGAATTCGGCGGCTACGACGCGCTCTCCTATCACCTGCAACTCCCGCAGGAATGGCTACGCCAAGGCAATCTCGCGCCCCTCGATCACAACATCTATTCCTTCCTCCCCGGCTACATGGAGTCGGTCTTCCTCCTCATCGCCGCGCTGACCGGCGCGCCCGCCGCCCCCACCGCCGGCTCGCACGCGTTCGGCCTGGCCGCGGGCATCGCGCAGGGAGCCGTCGCCTGCCAACTCCTCCACGCCGGAATCACGATCTGGTGTGCACGATCGCTCTCGTCGCTGGCCAAGCGCATCGCGCCCGCAGGCGCCGCGATCGCAGGCCCCTTGCTCATCTCAACCCCCTGGGTCGTCGTCGTCGGCTCTCTCGCCTACAACGAGATGCCCCTGCTCCTGCTCATGATCGGCGCGATCGCCTGCGCCGCCGACAACGCCGACGGCTCGCTGAAGCGTGCCGCTCTCTGCGCCTGGTTGGTCGGGATCTCCGTGAGCGTAAAACCAACCGCGATCTTCCTCGCCGCCCCCGCCGCCGGGATCACGCTGCTGGCCTTCACACCCTGGAAGCGCTGGCCCGCCACGCTCCTCGTCGGCGCGATCGTTGGCACGATCTCGCTGCTCCCGTGGATGGCCCGCAACTTCAACGCCGCGGGAAACCCCGTCTTCCCCGCTCTGCCCGACTTCTTTACCGCCGCCCACTGGACCCAGGAACAGTTCGAACGCTTCGCCCGCGCCCATCACTTCATCGGCTCGCTCACGGAGCGACTGGCCCTCACCATCCTGCCGGACTCGACCGACCCCGCCGGAGTTCGCCACCGCGGCCTGCTCCACCCGCAGTTCGCCTTGCTCTTCCCCGCCACGCTCGTCGCGCTCGCCGCTCTCATGGCAACACTCCGCGGCGCGTCCGCCACCGCGAAACGCTGGGCGATCGTGCTCGCACTCTCACTTCTCTCGCAGATCGTGGCCTGGCTCTTCTTCACACACATCCAATCGCGATTCCTTCTTCCCCTCGCGCCTATCGCCGTGCTCGCCATCGTCGTGCTCGCCGATTCCCTCTCGCGCGGCCCGGAGCGAGACCGCGGCCTGCGCGTCGTCATTTCCCTCGCCACCCTCCTGTCCCTCGGGCATGCCGGCTGGACAACGTATCTCTTCACGCAGGAACGCGCCGGTCATCCCAACACCGCCATGGTCATCGGCGCCGGCGCATTCACCGGCGAAACGCTCCGCTACCAACTCCCCAACCTGCCTCAGGCCCAGCGCGACGATGTTCTCAACCAGATCCCTCCCGAGGCGTTCATTAACCTCACGCTCCCGCACGATGCCCACCTCTGGCTCCTCGGCGACGCCACACCCTTCTACCTCGGGTGCGACGTCACGTACAACACCACCTATGACCTCTCGCCACTCGCCGCCGCCGTCGAGCGATACGCTGGCGACACGACCGGCTGGGCTCGCTACTTCCGCGCTCAGAAGATCGAATACGTACTCGTGAACTTCGGCGAACTCGACCGCCTCGTACGCAGCGGCTTTGCCGAAGCCTCCGTAACGCCCGACAATGCCAACAAACTCGTCGTGTCGTGGGGCTCGATCATCCACGCCTGGCCAGAGCAAGGCCGCGCACTCTACAGGCTCCGCGTGCCGCCGCCCCCTCCTCCCAGTGCACTCCCGCCTGATGAATCGCCCGCCGCGGCACCCACCGACGCCACGCAACCCGACCAAGGCGGTCCGTCGTGAGCCTCATCCCCGACCGTCGCGGCCCCCTCTCCATCATCCTGCAACTCGCGGGCTTTGCCGCGGGCATCGCGCTGCTCGCCTGGTGCGTCCGCCAGGCACTCCGCCCGGAGAACCAGGGCAAACTCGATCGCCTCGCCGACGCCTCGCCCGCGCAAATCACCGGCCTGCTCGCGCTCTCGCTCGTGTCACTCGCCGTCAACGCCCTGTCGTTCCGTTCGCTCCTCTATCCCGTCCACCTTCTGAAAATTCCGGACATCCTCGCCATCAACTCGCTCTGCACCTGGCTCAACTACCTCCCCTTCAAGATCGGCGCGATCACGCGCGTTCTCATCCACAACCGGCGCGATGCCGTGCCCGTCTTCACCATCGGCGCGTGGTTCATCGCCCTCGCGCTCATCATGCTCGCCGTTTGCGGGCCGCTCATCGCCGTGTCGCTCCTGCGCCCACACGTTGACGCGCTCTGGATCACGCTCTCGCTCTTGGGCGTGCTTCTCACCTGCACGGCCCTGCACATGCTCGCACGCTTCGCATCGGGAGATGCCGGCCGTGCCCGCGCGACATCCCTCCTCTCCACGCTCACGCTCGGCCTGTCCGCCCGCCCCTTCGCTCAAACGCCCGTGCGCCACGCCATCGCCGGCGCCGACATGCTCGCCTCGCCGCCCGCCTTCTCCGCCACGCTCCTGTGGCGCGCCATCGATCTCTCGCTCCAGGCCGCACGCTTCATGCTCGCCGCCTCGGTGATCGGTCACTCCCTCTCCGCCGATCGCGCGCTCCTGGCCGCACTGGCCTTCTTCCTCATCGGTGTCTTCAGCCCCGCCGGCATGCTCGGCACGCGCGAGGGTGGCACGGCCTGGCTCCTCCCGCTCGTCGCCGCACAGGGCGAGGACACATCGTGGTTCGCCGCCGCCGTCCTCATCGTCGGCGCCTCCGAACTCATCACCAACACCGCGTGCGCCGCGCTCGGGCTCATCTATCTCCGCCCCGATCGCCTGCTCCGCGAACGCTCCGCACCCCAACACACGAAACATCAGCCCGCGTCCACTCCCCTACCATCGCCCGATGAATCTCGCCCTGGCGCAGATCAACCCGACCATCGGTGACATGAAGGGCAACGCGGCCCTTGTGCTCGACGCCGCCGCCAACTGCCCGAACGCCGACCTGCTCGTCTGCCCGGAACTCTGCCTCACCGGCTATCCGCCCAAAGACCTGCTCATGCACGAGGGCTTCCTCGACGAGGCCCGTGCTCAACTCCGCGCCCTCGCCGAATCACTCGCGAGAGAACTCCCCACGAGCATCACCGTCGTCGTCGGACTGCCCCTCGCCTGTGACACGGGCCCGGGCATCACCAACTCGCTCATCGTCCTCCGCGCCGGCGCCATCATCGCCCGCTACGACAAACGCCTCCTCCCCACCTACGACGTCTTCGACGAAGACCGTTACTTCGTCCCCGGCTCGCGCGCCTGCGTCATCGACGTCGGACCCGCGAGCAACCCCACCCGCGTCGGCCTCTCCGTCTGCGAGGACCTGTGGCGCGGCGAAGACGCCGGCTTCGCCTCCCGCTACCTCGACGCGCCCGACCCAGTCGCCGATCTCATCCGCTCCGGCGCCCGCGTCATCATCAACCCCTCCGCCAGCCCCTTCGTGCTCGGGAAATCCGCACGCCACCGCGACATTCTCCGCCGACACGCGACCAACCACCGCGTCCACGTCGCCAGCGTCAATCAAGTCGGCGGCAATGACGATCTCGTCTTCGACGGACATTCCTGCGTCATCGATCCCTCCGGCTCACTCATCGCCGCGGCACGCGGCTTCGAGAGCCAGTTGCTCGTCATCGATCTCGACCCAGGCGCAACACCACCAGCGTCGCTTCCGCCTCGCGCCTCGCCCCTCGCCGACCCCGCCCAGAACGCACCGGAAGAACTCGCCTTCCACGCGCTCCGCCGCGGCGTGGCCGATTACTGCAGGAAAACAGGCTTCAAGTCCGTTCTCATCGGCCTCTCGGGTGGCATCGACTCCGCCCTCACCGCCTGCATCGCCGCCGCCGCTCTCGGGCCCGCCAATGTCCTGGGCGTCGGGCTCCCCGGTCCATTCTCCTCAGACCACTCCGTCGATGACGCCCGCGATCTCGCCGCCCGCCTCGGTGTTCACTTCGAGATCGTGCAGATCAACTCCGCCTTCGAGGCCATGCGCCCACCACTCGACCACGCCTTCCGCGCCCTGAACAAGCCCGCGCTCGGCGCTTCGCTCCCCGACCTGGCCGAAGAGAACCTGCAATCGCGCCTGCGCGGCGTGGTGCTCATGGCCCTCTCAAACCGCTCCGGCTCCCTCGTCCTCACCACCGGCAACAAGTCCGAACTCGCCGTCGGCTATTGCACGCTCTACGGCGATATGAACGGCGGCCTGGCCGTCCTCTCCGATGTCACCAAGCAACTCGTCTATCGCCTCGCACGCTTCATCAACGACAACTTCGCCACCCTCGGATTCGCCAACCCGCCCATCCCCGAACGCACGATCACAAAGCCGCCCTCGGCCGAACTCCGCCCCAACCAGACCGATCAGGACTCGCTCCCGCCCTACGACGTCCTCGACGAGATCATCGATCGCTACGTCGAGCAGCGACAGCACCCCGCTCGTATCGTGCTCGAGGCCGGCTTCGATGCCCCCCTCGTCGATCGCGTCACGCGAATGATCGACCTCGCCGAGTACAAGCGCACCCAGGCCGCCACAGGCCTGAAGATCACGAGCGTCGCCTTCGGACCCGGACGCCGCGTGCCCATCGCCCAGCGCTGGCGACCCATGGCCCAATAAGCCATTCCCCACAACGATTCTCGGACTCCCACGCCCTCACTCGTGCAATAGTTCTTGACCGATCCCGTTGGACTCGCCAGACTCGAGAAGTCCATCACGCTGGCATCCGCCGCCCGCGCGAAGGGAGAGGGAATCCGTGCCTTTGTCGGACGGGCGTGCGTGGCGCGATCTCCGCGCACGCGATGCCGCGTTGTTCGCGGCGTGGTTGCCTCTCTCGCACGATCAACCACAGGAGAGACACCATGCACCGTTCCGTTGTTCTCGCGTTCGCCTCGTCGTCGATCATCACCACCATCGCCGGCGCCACGATCACCGGCGTCGCCGGTGATGTCCAGCACATCAGCACGCCCTCCGATGCACGCATCAACACCCTCACCAGTTCCGACTGGGTCCGCGTCTGGAACGAGAAGCAAGGCATCACGCTCACCGCCGGCGTGATCGTCGACGCCAACAACCCCGGCCTGTACGACCAGGAGTCAGACCTCGGAAACTTCGAGATCGGCGCCGGCGCCACGGTTTCCAGCCACTACATCCACTTCGACTCTCCCGGCAACACCGCCGCCGCCGCCACCGGCGCTGTGCGCTTTGCCAATAGCATCATCGGCGTGATCTGCCGCGGCGACAACACGCTGAACCTCAACGGCCGCCTCGATCGCACCGACTACCTCGGCGCCCCCACTCTGTATTCCGACAACATCGAGTCCCGAGGCGTCGAATTCAACAGCGACTGGTTCCGCATCAGCGCCGACCGCAAGTGGATCGAATTCCATTTCGCGATCGAGCACCCGGGCGACTACATGCGCGTCATCACCGAGGCACCCGCGCCGGGCTCGGCAGCACTCGCCGGAATCGCATCGCTTCTGGGCTTGACCCGCCGTCGCCGCGCGTAATTCCGCTATACCCCGCCCGTATCGTCAAAGCGCCGATCAAACAAACACCCCGGGCGCTTGTCCCGGGGTTGTTCATTCGCGCTTCAAATCACCACGTCACCCGACTGACTCTTCGTCTCTTGCAATCCCGTCACAACTATCTTCATTCGGCCATCCGGCCATGTTCCCTACCACTCCCCCGCGTACGCGATGGCGAACCCCGGCGCGTCGTCCGCCGCCATGCCGTGCAGACGCTTGGCGATCTGGCGCAGGTGCAGCGCATCGTGGGCCGCCCAACTCGCCAGCAGATCACCCGCGTAGATCGGGCCGAACTTCGGGTGCTGATACGCCGTGTTGAAATCCGTCGATTCCGCGAGCGAGCGCAGCCACGCGATAGACGCACGCCGCTCGCGCACGAATTCGTCGAGTGTTGCCGCCAGATCACGCTCGTTGTACTTCCGCTTCTCCGCCACTCCCACCAGGTCCAGGGCCGGCCACGGACGCGCCGAGTCCTCAAGCGTGCTCCGCAATCGCACGCGAAAATCCTCCCGCTCCTCATCGAGCAGGTGGCAGCACACTTCGAGGATCGACCAGTGCTCCGGCGCGGGCTTCCACCGGGCCCGCTGCGCCGAGGCGACCGCACACAAGGCCTGCACCGCCGCCGCCCCTCGCTCCAGACGCCCGATGATCGCCGCGACGTCGACCCTGCTCATGAACTCCCCGCACGCATGCGCTCCAAGCCTGCCGGGAACGGATAACTCGGGAACACGCCCACATGCCCGAACCGCCACAGCGCGGGCGACACGAACACGTCGCCACGATACCCCGCGCCATACATCGTGCGCAGCACGCTCTCAAACGTCGGCTCCTGCCCGTCCGACCCACGCAATTTGTTGGCCCGCGCGTGCAAGAACGACACCGACGCTACCGGCAAACGCTCGCGCCGATCGTGCAGCATCTTCGAAATGGTCTCGAATCCGCGACCCAAGTCCTCGAGCGTGAAGTGATCGCGCCCCGCCGGACGCAGCAGCGCCAGGATCAGCACGCTATCGAGATCGAACTTCAGGACATAGGGCTCCTTGTCCGACGCCGCGTGGATCGCCACACTCCCGTGGAACATCTTCGCAAAACTCGTCACGCTCCGCGCGGTCCACTGGCTGGTCGCAACCAGGTCGCAGATCTGCGCGATGATGCCGTGCGAGTTGTCGGCGTCGTTCACTCCGCAGATCACCGCACGATACCGCCCGTCGAGCACGTCGCGGAGCATGTCCTGCCCCCAAAGGATGCGAATCCGCTCCCCGGGCACGAGTTTTCCCGTCGCGCCCGGAAGCAGCGAAACGCGATCTGGCGCCAAATCCGAGTCCATCAGGTCCTCGGCACCGCCGTCGTAGAGTTTGATCTGTACGTCTTCCTTGATGGACATCCGCTGTCTCCTTGCAACGCGCCAATGTCAGTGTAATCACCCGACGCCGTCGGTCGACCTTCGCTGCCCCGTTCACTCACTTCTCTCTCGTGCCACGATTCACCATGCCCTCTGTTATCAGGACGTTCTTGTCTCATAAGTCTCTGTCAAATCACCATTTTCATGTTCGACCAACGTCATTTACCCTTGAATACCCCTCCCGTGCCGGGTATCTTTTGCGCTGAGGGATTTCACTGATCCCTCGGGAGACTTGGGAGGGTCTCTAAACAATTCGACCTGACACGCCACGGACAGTTCGTGGGGTTCTGCGGCGTTTCAACCGGGCCATCTCGCGGCTCGGGCGGTGGTCTTTCGCATCCGCGACTGGCCACCGCAAACGATCGGCGACGCGTGGTCGCCGACGGGTATTACGTCGCGTCAAGCGGGGGTTTCCGACGGCTTCCGCCGTTCCTCGCTCGCCGCAAACGCGCCGGCCTCTTCACCGGCGCGTGGGAGTTACGGAGGGAGTACATCATGAATCGTTCGTTCTTCGCCATCGGCGCAATGGCCGTGGCCGTTGCCGCCAACGCCGGCACCGTCCAGATCTTCCAGACCGCCTACAGCTCAGGCTCTGGCGGTGAGTTCCAGTCGTACCTCACCGGTGCGGCGTTCACGCCCACCAGCCTCACCGGCTCGGGCGTCGAAACCTTCTGTATCGAAAAGTCCGAGCAGTTCACGCCCGGAGCCACGTACAACTTCTCGATCGAGACGGCCGCCATGGGCGGCGGCGGCGGCGCGGTCGCCGGACAGGACCCCCTCGACGAGCGTTCGGCCTACATCTACGACCTCTTCATCACCGGCAGCCTCCCCGGCTATGACTACAGCAACGGCTCGGGCCTCCGCCAGGCCAACGCCGCCTCGCTCCAGAACGTCCTCTGGTACATCGAGCAGGAAGTCGCCACCCTCGACAGCGCCGACGCCGTCAACTGGTACAACCTCTCGGCCAGCGGCATCGGAATGGGCCTGGGCAATGTCCGCGTCCTTCACGTCTACACGCTCGATAGCTCGGGCGCCCAGGTTCCCTCGCAGGACCAGATCATCCGCGTCCCCTCGTCGGGCTCGCTGGCTCTGCTGGGCCTCGGCGGCCTGATCGCCGGGCGTCGTCGTCGGTAATCGCACGCAGGTGCGTCAGGATGGCGCACGACCTGTCAGGATGACACCACAACTCGGGATCGAACGCTGACCCGTCGGTGGTGTGTGAGGCCCGGTGAGATCGAACACCGGGCGGCCCTGCGAGGCTCAGCGAGGAATGACGAGTGCGACCGGCTTGGGCGAAGGCCCAGGCCGGTCATTTGTTTTCATGGACCAGTTCAAGAATGCGAAGTTCTCAGTCTCGCCACTGAAGTCGTTGAATTCACCAAGCGACGCATGACCGTCGGCTCGGCGATTAACTGCCCATCAACACGATGGGCAGCCAGGCTGTGCGCACCTCACAGCATCGCCATGGCGTCTTACGGTTCTCAGACATCGCCGTCGACACATGACGATACCGCGCCCGATATCTCAATGTGCTTGCACATGCGGACGGTGCCGCAACCTGGCGGTTCAGACTGAGTGATGCGATCTCACATTCGCTCTGATTGCTGCTGAACGATACGCGGTCGCGTCCCTCGCCCAACCGAGTTGAACACCGCCACCCTCGGCCGAATCTGATGTTCTTATCGCCAGATGAGGCGTCCCCTGCTCGCTCCTGCCATTGCGGTGCATGTGGACACCTCATGGACCGGCCTGAAAGACACCTGTTGAAGTAAAGCCCGACGGCGAGGAAGGGCTGTCGTAGGTAGACTCCAACGTGATCCAAAAACGAAAAGAGCCCCACCAGGTTTACCTGATGGGGCTCAAAAGTCGGCGATGACCTACTTTCCCGCGTTGCAGTATCATCGGCGGCCTTGGCTTAACTGCTGTGTTCGGGATGGGAACAGGTGTCTCCCAAGGCCTTTGGTCACCGACAAACTCCCGACGCCCGTTTCCGTGCGCCGGGTGGAATTGACCGGATGATGACGAACGAGATTCCGCCTCGCCGCGAACACGGCGATGCGAATCAGAACGAATATGCAGCATGAACATGAGCACCGTCCGGGTGCATGAGATGCACGGCTGCGTTGAGCAGACCGGGCACGTCAAGACCGCGGCGGCTGGTTGGTGCGATTGACGCTTCGACCATTCGTACCGCTCGGCTGAAGACATTACTGCCTGTACACCTGCGGCCGATCAACCTGGTGGTCTACCAGGGGTCTTTCGCTTACGCATGCAAATCTCATCTTGAGGGGGGCTTCCCGCTTAGATGCTTTCAGCGGTTATCCCTGCCCAACGTAGCTACCCAGCGGTGCATCGAGCGATGCAACTGGATCACCAGGGGTTGGTCCAACCCAGTCCTCTCGTACTAGGGTTGACTCCTCTCAAATTTGCGACGCCCACAACAGATAGGGACCGACCTGGCTCACGCCGGTCTGAACCCAGCTCGCGTACCACTTTAATCGGCGAACAGCCGAACCCTTGGGGCCGCCTTCAGTCCCAGGATGTGATGGGCCGACATC
>JADLFE010000038.1 GCA_020845755.1 Phycisphaerales bacterium | reverse complement strand
CGATCGAGCGGATGTGGGCGAGTGACCCGCGCATTCCCGTGCTCCGCGAGATGGCAGGCACCGCCGCGAACTCCTACCAGATCGACACCGCCGGCGAGATCCTGCCCCCGGACTTCAAGCCCGGGGTGGGCGTCGGCAACGTCTCAGAGTCGAGCGTCAACTACACGACCGACAAGCCGTCCGCGATGGGGGCCAGCACGGCGGATATCAGGGATCGGGCCAAGGGGCGCGGAACGGCGGACTGGACGATCGAACTCGTCACGTCGCCGGCCGACTCCTCAGACCCCAAGGGCGCGTGGCTTATTGGCGATCGCCTCAAGCCCATTGAGCAGGCCGTCAAACTCGCCAAGCTCGCCCCCGAGTTCGGGGCCGATCCGGTCCTCACCGCCAAGGGCGACAAGCTCGTGTGGAAGTCCGGCAACGAGTCATTCGCGTTCGTCAACCCCTGGTACAAGTCCGCCGAGGAGCCTGGGCCCATCGCGGAAGGCCAGGCGGTGCGGATCGACGTGGACACGCTCAAGAACCTGCGCGGCAAGGTGTGGGCCCGTCCGGTTGCTGACACCGTGGCCGTGGCAGAGTCGGCCCCAGCCAAGAAGGCACTGACGCTGCTGGAGAAACTCGACCGGATGGCGTCGGACGCCAAGGACCGCATCAAGAAGCGAGGCATCCAGAACCGCGGCCGCACCTCCGGGGCCACGACCCTCATCGACGACACGCTGGACCTTGCCGTCGTGGTGGCAGCCAACGCAGCCCGCGCCGGCATTGTCGGCGGTCGCAAGCTCACGGCGCTGGTGTCCAAGGTCGTGGCCGACTTGCGGTCGAACGGAACCATCCCGAATAGCCGCGGGGTGGACGAGGCAGCGGTGAGGCGTGTGGCCAAGGGGCTAATCGGGGACGCGGGCACGGACGAGGCCAAGCTGCTGGCGTCCTACGCGGAGGCCCGTGACGCCGTCGAGCGGGCCCGTACTCGCCGCGTCGGCAAGGCACTCGGCGACTCGAAGGGCGTCAAGGAGGCCGTGGCGAACGCGGCAAGGGCCGGCAGACCGGAGATCGCCAAGCCCGCAGATGGCCGCGCCAAGACATTCCTCGAGGAAGTGCAGCGAGGACCGTTCCGGGAGGAGTCAGCCCGCAAGTCCGGTGAGGACGCCGGGTTCGTCGAGGGCCTGGGTGTCGGCAAGCAGTTGGGCGAGCACAAGGCCGTCGGGCGGGCGGCCCGCGAGATCATGCAGGCCAGGCGTGCCGGGTATCGCGCCGGCGTCAGCCAGGCCAGCGCCGCAATCCCGTCGCTCATTCGGCAGGCCCGCAACGCCTTCAAGCGTGGGCAGCAGGTGGGCAAGGTCGAGGCCCGGTCGCAGGTTGAGGAGCAGGCGACCAAGGCCGCGGCGGTGGACGGGATCCGCAAGCAGGTTGTCCAGCTTGCCGCGAGCCTCCCACCGTCGCTCCGTGGCAGGTACATCAAGGCCGCGACGACCGTCAAGACCCCGTCCAACCTGGTGTCGGTCCTCAATCGGATGCGCCGGGACCTGTCGAAGTACACCGGGCGTCGGTTCATGCGCGGCGTCGAGCACCTGGCCGTCGGCATCCCCAAGCTGACCGAGGACCGCCGGTACGAAGCCCGAAAGGCCCTGACCGCGGCGCGGGCGGCGTTCACGATCATCAAGCAGTCCGGCGCATCGGCGGACGACCTGCTCCGGGCGTCGACCGACATCCAGGCGGCGTACGCGGAGATGGCCAAGCACGCGACCGAGCAGCGCAACGAGGACAAGGTGCGGCTGGTCCGGCGGGCGGTGTCGGCGGCAGAGGTCCGCGACGAGATGATCGGAGCCCTCGGGAAGAAGAAGCCACTGCCGGCGGGCGACACTCCCGGGGCCAGGGACCCCGGCCGCGTCGTCCTGTGGCTGCGAAAGTACGCCAACGTCCGGACGATGGCGTACATGCTGGACAGCGACTACCACGGCAAGGGGCCGTTCTCGCGGCTCTACAAGGCCATGGCGCGAGGCCGGAGGCTGGCCCTTGGCATGCAGCACGAGTTCCAGGACGCGATGGAGGGACTGGTCCGCAAGCGTGGGTACAAGGACCTGGGCGAGTTCCTGGCGCGGGTGTCCGGCACGCTGGGGAGCGCGTCGCAGCAGACGATCGACATTGGGATTGGCGATGTGGCCAGCAATCCGAACGGCGCCAAGCGGCTGACGCTCGGGCAGGCCATGTACATCTACGCCCTGGACGGCGCCACGCGGGCCAAGGCGCACGCGGGGCAGATGTTCACCTTCGGCGACGACCCGGACGGGCCCAAGTTCCGCCTCACCGACAACGACTTCAACCGGATCGAGGCGGCGTTGACGGCGGATCAGAAGGCGCTGGTGGACGAGATCAAGGCCGCGTACGACCGGACGTTCTTCGATCGGCTCTCCGAGGTCAACAAGCGGCTGAACGGCGTGTATCTGGACAAGGTGGCCGGGTACTGGGGCATCAAGCGGGCGATGAAGCAGTCCGACAACCCCGATGTCGGCAAGGGCTGGGAGCAGCTCGTCGTCCGGGCCCTGCACAACGCCGCCATGCTCCAGGAGCGAACGGGCGGCTCGGCCCCCATCGTCGTCGGCGACTTCGGCGTGGATGTGCTGCGCCGCTCCGAGTCGGCATCCACGATCGTCCACAAGGCCGACCTGGTGCGGGCGATCGGCAAGACCGCCCTGTCTCCCAAGGTCCGCGAGGAGATCAATGCGCGGTGGGGCAGGACCGCGATGGAGCGACTCGAGCGAGTGGTGATCGAGTACGCCGGAAACCAGCTCCCAGCGATCGACCAGGGACTCCGCGGCCTCATGTCGAATGTCGCCCGGGCCAAGACGCAGCTCAACGTCCAGACGTGGCTGCGGAACATCTCCAGCGTGTTCATGCTCCAGGCGGTGATGCCCTATAGCACCATCGTCAAGGGCATGGGCGGCCTGATGAACCACGCCGCGTACCGCGAGCTCATGCGGTATAGCCCGGAACTTCGGGAGCGGTGGTCGGGGTCCGGGAGCCAGATTTCGTACATGGTGCCCGGCGCGACCAGCCACGGCACGACCGGGTCGATCGACGCAGCGAAGGCGACCGTCCGCCAGATCGCGTCGGCGACCAAGGCGCTCACGAGCCTGAACGGCATGGAGTTCCGGCGTCGGGCAATGGATGTCTCGAAGCCCTGGAAGGAGATGCTGGACGCTCTGACCGTCGGCAACATCTTCGACGCCGCCGCGGCGACGGTGGCCTACAAGGGCTTCCTCGCCGAAGCACCGGCGACGCTTGGCCCCGAGGAGCAGAAGCGCTGGGCGGCTCGTCGGGCCACGGAGGCGTTCCTGCAAACGGCGAACACCAACGACCTACTGAACGCGACGGCGCTGCAGGAGGACGCTCGCACGAGCACGATCACCGCCGGCGTGCTGGCCTTCACCAGCGACATCGCCAAGAAGCAGAATGTGCTGTGGGTGGCGAATAAGCGCGGGGTGGGACCGCGTGCACGCGCTGTCATGGGCATCTCCATGAGCACGGCGTGGTCGGTTCTGGTGGCTTGGGCATTCGCGGCGATGCTGGGCGGCGACGACGACGACCGCGAGAAGGCCGCAAGAGACAGGATGTTTGACGAATCGCTTTCGCTACTTCCCGGAGGCACACTGATCCGGCGAGCTACGGACCGCTACGGAACCTCCGGCGTCCTCGACTCTCCGCTCACCGGCGTCGTCGCCCAGTTGCTCATTGGGTCGGACAAGGCGTATTCAGGATTGGCGAACAACGACGCAGACCGCATGCGCGATGGCCTGTTCCGCCTGTTCCAGTCTGGATCAGACCTGACTGGTGCTCCGTTCGGGCTATGGGCCGGGATGCTCCGCAAGGCGTTCAGGCAGTGGGGCGAGTAGAACCTACTTCCGCCTCGCGCCCTTCTCGCCGATGTAAATACCGAGCCCAAAGAGCCCGACGGCGCAGACGCACATGAACTCTCCGCGCGTCCACGGCTGCCACGAGCTCACTACGCTCCATGCGATTACCCCCATGAGGGTCACCACGAACAGGGCGATGCAAAGCCACTGTCCGGCGGTAGTCCGAGCCCCGGCGGTGTCGTTGGCGTTCTTCATGGCGAACCCCTCTTCGTCTTTCCAATGGCGTCGATCTTCGCCTGCAACGCGGCACTCTGCCTACGAAGGGCGTCGGCACGCGCTTCCGCCGCCTCTTCGGCGGCCCTCGCCTCGCCCCGAGCCCTCAGCCGTGCCGTGGCCTCGCGGATGATGCCCGAATACTGGTCTTCGACCGGCGCGACCGTTGGCGATGGTGCGTGCCGATTGGGACCTGGCGCCTCATCCTCAGCGTCGTCGTCGTCGAGTTCGTCCACATCATCAGCACGGACCGCCCCGGCGTTCACCGACGCCTCGATCGGAGCGGCCTCAGAGGCTTTCGGGCGTCTCATCATCCATGCGCCGACCATCAACGTCGCAGCCGTCCCGAGATTGACCATCGCCCACACATCCCGTTCAAGGCCCACGCGAACCAACGGGTTGTAAAGCAGTGCCACGCCCCACGCGAGCAGCGACCAGCGGACGCGGCCCGTCATCACCAGTTGCAGGCCAACACTGATCGAGGTGGCGCATACCACAAGCCGGAGCAGCGTGTAGTAGCCGTAGGGAAGATCGGCCAGCGCGAACACGCACATCGCTGCGGCGACCATGCAGGCAAGAGAGATAAGCCCCACCCGTTTCATGCCCCACACCCTACCACAACCGCGCCGCCGGGCAACGCCTAACCGCGTGCGAACGCGACTCGGGCACCGACACCAACCCGACCGACACGGGCGGAATCTGGCGGACAACGGCGGACAACGGCGGAATCTGGCGGACAACGGCGGACAACGGCGGAATCGGGCGGACAACGGCGGAAAGGTAGTGCGCACGCACCCATCGCTCACCTAGTCCACCCGCAGCCGGAGCCGCAGCGCCGCCGCCACGCGCACGAACTGGTCCAGCCGGATTGTGCCCGAGCCGTCCAGCCACCGGGCCAGCACGTTGCGGTGAATACCGGCCTTGCGTGCTACTACGCTGATGCCCACGTCAGACGCGGCCATTCGCTGTAGCACCGCCTTGGTGAAGATATCGGACAACTCGAATCGGTATCGGCGGGTTCGGCGAGTGTCCAAAGTCGATGCACCTGTGGGGTGCAAAAACGCGACTTCGCGCCAACCTCACACGGACGACGCCCCTATCCATCACCGCGTCGCGTCAGGGCGATGCAGCCGGGGGGCCGGATGCCGACACTGCGACTTGTGGGGGGGCACATGGACGGTCCCGCTAGCTCGGGGCAGGACGTCCGAATAACCATCACCATCGACATTCGCGGCGGAAGTTACACAAATAGCGTTGACATAGGCACTTGCGGCACCACACTGAACACTATGGCAGTCGCTGCGAAGGCGATGACTCCGCCTCCGGGCGGGGATGTTGCCGGGAAGATCGTCCAGAAGCAAACTGACGCCGACGCGCTGATCCAGGCGTGGCTGGGGTACCTCGAGCGCAACGGGCGGTCCGCTCAAACCCTCAAAACCTGGCGGTCGATGATCGTCCGGGACTGCCGCGAGCTCGGGATCACGAGCTCCTCCCACCTCGACTACCAGACCGTCGTCGGCGGACTCGAGCGCCTGCGGGAAGAGCACGGGTGGGGGGCTGCCACGTTCCGCTGCCACCTCTCAGCTTTCAAGAGCCTGCACAAGCACCTCCAGCGCACCACCGCCGGCGACATCCAGGCCGCCGAGGGGCCGACCGACAACGAGCCCGGGGAGGGATCGCGCGCCGCGACGCTCGATGAGGCACGCCGCCTGATCGCCGTCGCCTGGGACCTGGAGCAGAACGACCGCCGCTCCCGATCCTCCCGCACGCTCTACTGGCTGTGCATGTTCGCGGCCGGGTGCCGCGAAGAGGACCACTGGCACTGGCGGTGGGACAACGTCCGGCTGGACGCGGAGATCCCTCACGTCCGCTGGGCGAAGGGCATCCAGAAGAACAAGCGGACCATGCACGTCGCGCTGGCGCCGGAGCTGGTGGGGGCTCTGCGGGAGCACCGCGCCGCAATGCAGGCCCTGGCGGTGACGATGCCCACGGTGGAGCGGACGATCCGACACCAGTTGACAGGCCGCGTCGCGCGGCTGTCGCTTCCCGTGCATCCCGATGCCCCGGGAGCCCCGGTGTTCATCTGCAAGCCCCAGCGCGACGTGTTCCGCAAGGACGCCCAGCGGGCGGAGATCGCCTACAGGGACGAGCGGGAACGAATCTTCTCCCCGCACTCGGCCCGCAAGTTCTTCAAGACGCAGATGGTCCTGAGCGGTGTTCCGGCGGAGCTGGCCGAGCACCTGATGCGGCACTCCCCCAAGGTGGCGGGGCGGTACGTGGACCCGG
>JADLFE010000037.1 GCA_020845755.1 Phycisphaerales bacterium | reverse complement strand
CGCGCCTGGCGCTTCGGCGTGCAGGTCATGATCGAAGGCCCCGGCCACGTCCCCTTCGACCAGATCGAGTGGAACGCCAAGGTCCAGCGCACCCTCTGCCACGGCGCGCCCTTCTACGTCCTGGGCCCCCTCGTCACCGACATGTTCCCGGGTTACGACCATATTACATCCTGCATCGGCGCCACCGCCATGGCCTACCACGGCGCCGCCATGCTCTGCTACGTCACGCCCAAGGAGCACCTGGGCCTCCCCAAGAAGGACGATGTCAAGCAGGGCTGCATCGCCTACAAGATCGCCGCCCACGCCGCCGACATCGCCCTGGGGATCCCCGGCACGCGCGATCGCGATGACGAACTCACCAAGGCTCGCGCCGCCCTCAACTGGGAGAAGCACTTCGAGCTCTCCTTCGACCCCGATACCGCCCGCGCCTACCACGACGAAGACCTCGATGTCGACACCGACTTCTGCGCCATGTGCGGCCACGACTGGTGCAGCGTCCGCATCTCCAAAGAGATCCAGGAATTCGCCTCCGGTAAAGCCGACGGCTTCGAGCGCATCGGCGCGGGTGGCCGCGCGGGCGCGCCCGTCAAGTCCGCCGCCCTCACGCCAGAGCAGCAGGAAATCCTCGCCAAACGCGGCGTCCTCTCGCCCGACGAAATCCACAAGCTCGCCACCAAGACCAAGAAAGCCATGAGCGCCGCGCATCAGGCATCAGGCACAGGCCATCAGCCATCGGTCGCGCAAGCCAACGATTCCGTCACCGGCGGTGTTGCCTCTCCGAATGCCGAATCCCGAATGCCGAACACCGCTCGCCTCTCCTGCCACTCCGACTACGTCGACCCCGACCAGGCCAAACGCCTCCAGGCCGAAAAAGCCGGCCGCGACGTCCTCGTTCCCCTCGACGTCCGTCCCGCCCTCGGAATCGCGAAGGAAGATCGAGTCCTGTGACTCCGTTCGAAAGCGCCATCCCGCGCACTCGCATGCCGGCCCGTCGAGTCAATGTGGTCGGTATCGTCGGGCTCTGCATGGTCTCGATGGCAGCGATTCTCAGCCCGACCGGGTTCTTCGGTATTACGTTGTGCCTGCTCGTTCCCCTGGGCTTCGGAGGATTGATCGTGTGCGTGGTCGGCGCTTCATGCCGCCCTCGCTGGCCAGCCGTTGTCGGGCTCTGTGTCGGATTGACCTGCGTGGCCCTTTGGATCGCGGTCTTCATGTGGGGTGCTTACTCGTTCACCGCGCCCGCCCGCAGGACCGGAGTCGGAGTCCGTGCGTACATGAAGATGTCCATGGACGCCTCGGGACTTGCGGCTGCCGCGGAGGCGAGGCGGCGGCCTGACGGGAGCCCTCCGCGATATCTCTCGATCATGTCCGTCGATCTCAGCACGATCCGCGATCCATGGGGCCGTCCGTATCGATACTGTCTCACCAACACCGCGCGCATGTACACCTTCACCAGCGACGGGCCCGATGGTGTCACCAACACGCCGGACGACATCGATGTCTTCACGATGAATGACGGCACGAGGTTGGAAACCCCACCAATCTCCCAGCCGCCCTTGCCCGCGCCGGTATTCAGACTTCCGATCCCGCCGGGTCTGTGGCGTTGAGGTATGCTCTGCGGTTGACCGTCGAGCACGTACCGAGGGATTCGTATGCGAACCAGTCTGCTCACCTTTCAGATTGCCACGTTGTATTGCTCCGACTACGTCGACCCCGATCAGGCCAAACGCCTCCAGGCCGAGAAAGCCGGCAGCGACGTCCTCGTCCCCCTCGACGTCCGCCCCGCCCTCGGCCTCAGCAAGGACGAGACGAGAGTGGTGTAGGTTGGCTGTCCCAGCGACACTCCAGCGCCGTTGGCACTTTCCACGTCGCGGCCGTGAATGCGCGGATTCGTGTACGCTCACGCCATGAGCGAATCCGCCTCAAGCCTCGCGCCCGCGCGCGTGCTCTCCACCTTCGACGCCGCGTGCGTGGTCATCGGCGCCATCGTTGGCGTTGGCATCTTCTTCAGCCCCGGACAGGTCGCTGCGCTCGTCGAGACACCAACCCTCGCGCTCGTCGCCTGGTCCGTTGGCGGCGTGCTGGCCCTCTGCGGCGCACTGGCCTTCGCCGAACTCGGCCGGCGCTACGTCGCCAGCGGCGCGCAGTACCAGGCCCTGCGCGATGCCTGGGGCCCTCTCCCCGCGTTCGTCTACGTCTTCTGCAACGCCACCGCCATCCAGGCCGGCGCCATCGGCATCATCGCCATCATCTGCGCCAACAACCTCGGCACCGCCCTCGGCTATTCCGGCGAGCACGTCCTCTCCGACACCGCCAAACTCATCATCGCCTCGGCCCTCATCCTCTCCCTCACCATCGCCAATGTCCTCGGCGTCAAATTCGGCTCGACCATCCAGGGCTTCTCCGTCGTCTCGAAGATCCTCGCGCTCTTCGCCGTCGTGGGCATCGCCGCGTGGGCCAAGTCCAGCGGCAAGTTCGATACGCCCGTCACCGCCCCGCCGCCCAACGCGATGTTCGGCCCGCTCGGCGTCATGGCCGCCCTCGTGCCCGCCTTCTTCGCCTACGGCGGATGGCAACACGCCCTCTGGATCGCCGGCGAAATCAAGGACCCCGAGCGCACACTCCCGCGCGCCATCATCGGCGGCGTGATCGTCGTCGTCATCGTCTACGTCAGCGCCAACTGGGCCTACCTCTCCATGCTCGGGCACGAGACCACCGCCACCAGCAAGTCGATTGCCGCCGACGCCGTTGCGCGCGTCTTCCCCGGCTGGGGCGCCCGCGCCGTCGCCGCCGCCGTCACCATCTCCGCCTTCGGCGTGCTCAACGCCCAACTCCTTTCGGGCCCGCGGCTCGTCTATGGCATGGCGCGCGATGGGAGATTCTTCACGCCCTTCGCCAGACTCGGTAAGAGCGGCACGCCCATCGCCGCGATCCTTCTGCTCGGACTGTCCGGCCTCGGCCTCCTCCTCATCGCCGGCTTCGATCGCGTCGACAAACTCACCACCGGCGTCGTCTTCATCGACGGCGTGTTCTTCGCCATGACCGCCGCCACGCTCCTCAAGCCCGGCTTCATCCCCAAGGGGCACGCGCCGCTCCCCTTCGCTCGCCTTGCCGCGGGCGTCTTCGTCCTGGGCGAACTGGCCCTGCTCACCGGCGCGATGATGAACAAGGACACGTATTCCGCGGCATGGATCGGCGTCGTCTGGATCGCCGTCGCTGGTGTGCTGTACTTGGTGAAGTTCCGCCGACGCTCGAACCACGCCGCGGATTGACACGGATTGATTCGTATGAATCGGCGCTTACTCATCATCGCGCCGCTGCTCGCCGGGTCGTGGTACGCGATGATGCTCGTGCATGAGTTCGGGCACGTCATCGCGGCGTGGATCACAGGCTCACAAATTCAATCCGTTCGAGTTCCGTGGGTGGGATTCTCGCAAACGCTCGTGCCGGCAACACAATGGCCGCGCGTGGTGACGGCCAGCGGCCCTGTCGTTGGTGCGATGCTGCCGTTGCTCACGTGGCTGATCGCGCGACACATCCCATGCCTGTCGCGCCGCGGCTGGTCCGTGATCGCCCGCTTCTTCGCCGCGTTCTGCTTGCTGGCCAACGGCGTGTACCTCGGCAGCGCCATGCTCAACCCCGTCGGCGATACCGAAGAACTGGTTCGCGTAGGTGTGCCAGCGTGGGTGCTGACCACGATTGGCCTGCCCGCCGCGGCACTCGGCCTCGCGTTATGGAATGGCATGGCAATGAACCTCGATCACGCCGCCGATGCCGAGGCGCGACACGCTCGCGTGACTCTGAGACAATCGCTCGCGTGGCTTGCGTGCGTGCTCGTCGTTGTTGGTATCGTGAACCTCGTGCCGTGAGATGGGATCGGCACGGTTCCCTCGCTCCCGGACGCCGGACCTGACGAGCCCGCGAGGAAGGTCCGAGTCGATCCGCCATGTCGCCCGCCTCACTCCGAGGCCTCGATAAGTTGAAGGAGAAGTACCATGCCCTACGTCAACGTCCGAGTGACCAAAGACGGCGTAACCAAGGAACAGAAAGCCCGCATCGTCGCCGAGATCACCGCGACGCTCGGCAACGTGCTCGGCAAACGCCCCGAGCACACGCACGTCGTGATCGACGAGGTCGAGATGGACAACTGGGGCTTCGCCGGAATGCTGACCAGCGACCTGAAAGCCCAGGCCGAGGCGAAGAAGAAGTAGTCCGCGGGCAGGACCGATCCGCCGCATCCAATCCGCGGTGCCCAACCTCCGTCGCACGGCGGGTCGGCCCAGGACCTCCCCCCGTCTGAGGGTCACGTCACCCCGCGCATCACCGCGTCTGTGCGCAATATCGCGGTGATGCGCCGCCGTCGCTTGACGCCGCGGAACTCCGGCTTCAAGATGGGGTCGTACCGGTCTCGAGGGCCGGTCGTGTGGGGGATCAACGGATGCGATGGAACCAATCGGCGGCATGCCTTGTGAACTCGCTGGCGCTCCTCGCGCCGGCCGCGCTCGCGCCCACCGCGCACGCGCAGATCTTCGCGGATCACTCCTCGGCCCTGGGCCTCTCGCTCTCGGGCGGGCCCGCCGCCTGGTGCGATGCCAACAGCGACGCATGGCCCGATCTCTACTGCGACGGCGCGCTCTGGATTAATCGCGAGGGCAAAGCATTCACGCGCGTCGCGGTTCCCGGCGCGGGAAGCGGCGTGGTCGCCGATCTCGACAACGACGGACGCGGCGACGTGATCTCGTTCGCGCCCATCGCCGTGTTTCGCAACGTCGGCGATGGACCCGACGGACTCCCGACGTTTGAGGCGATCAAACTGCCGGAACTCCCGCCCACCAGCAGCCGCGGCGTCGCGGTCGCCGATTTCAACGCAGACGGCTTCCCGGATCTCTATGTGGGTGGCTTCGAAGACTGGGACAAGCAGACCACTTTTCCGTCATTCCTGCTCCTGAGCGATCACGCCACGTCGTTCACGCTCGCGATGACCTCGGCCGACTTCCGGGCACGCGGCGTGACGGCGTGCGACTTTGACGAGAACGGCGCGATCGACATCTACGCGTCGAACTATCGCCTTCAGCCCAACGTCCTCTGGATCAACGACGCCCAAGGCAAGATGACCAACCAGGCCGCGGAGCGCAACGCGCTGGCGACCAGCCCGGGCTTCGGCGGCGGACACTCGATCGGCGCGTGCTTTGGCGATTTCGACGGCGACGGGCACATCGACCTCTTCGCGGGCAACTTCGCGCACGTTGACGACCGCGGCGACCAGCCCAAGAGCCGATTCCTGCGAAACCTCGGCGCCAATGCCGACATGAGCAAGTCGTGGACCTTCGACGACCTGCACGAGTGCGGCGTGTGGTATCAGGAGAGCTACGCGAGCCCCGCGTGCGGCGACTTCGACAACGATTCGCGACTCGATCTGTACTTCACAACGGTGTACGCCGACGCGTCGTTCGGCAAGAAGAACTACCCGGTGCTCTATCGCAACCAGAGCGAGCGCGGCGCGGCGTGGACATTCGCGGATGTGACGGCGGGCTCGGGCGTGGAGCAGATGCCGCCGACATACCAGGCCGCGTGGGCCGACTTTGATCGCGACGGGCGCCTCGACCTTGCGACCGCGGGGCGCGTGTTCCGGAACGTCGGCAAGGGCGGGCGATGGATCGAGGTGCGTCTGATCGGCGACGGCGTGAAGACGACGCGAGACGCGATCGGCGCGCAGGTGCGCGTGACACTCCCGGACGGGCGCGTGCTGACAAGGCAGGTTGAAGTCGGAACCGGCGAAGGAAACGCGAGCAGCCCGATCCTGCACTTTGGACTCGGTGACATCGCGGCGGATGCGAAACTACCGCTCGAGGTGCGCTGGGCGGGCGGTTCAGCGGGCGGCGCGAAGACCACGCGCGACGTCGGCGTCGATGCGCTGATCACGATCCAGCAGGGGAAGTAATCGCTGACGTCATCCGTAGTGAGAGACGGAGCGGACGATGAGGGCGTCGGGCGAGAGGAAGAAGATCTCGGCGGCGAGATCGCCGGACATGCGCCGGTAGACGAGGGCGACGCTCTCCAGGCCTGTCGTGACGAACATGGGATCGAAGCGGAGCGACGGGTTTCGCTCAAGTGCGCGGGCGAAGTAATCGCGGACCGCGGGCTTGCCGCGGAGCGCGAGGTCGTCGGAGTTGTTGTAGCGCTTGATGAAAGGGGAACTGTGCTCGATGCGTTCGTCGTAGCAGGCCATGATGGCGTCGATGGAGTGCGAGTTCCACGCGGCGTACCAGCGATCGGCGAAGGCCTGGGATTGAGCGGGTGTCAGGGGCATGAGCGAGCGTAGGCGAGAACGATCGAACTCACGTGCGAGGCGCGGCGTAGACTCGTCATGCTCTTCATGGTCATCGAACGATTCAAGGACGGCGATTGGCGGGCGGTGGGCGAGCGGTTCCGGGCGCGGGGGCGGATGATGCCCGAGGGCTCGGGCGCGACCTATGTCGCGAGTTGGCTGTCGGCCGATGGGCGCGTGTGCTATCAGATTATGGACGCGCCGTCGCGCGGGGCGCTCGACGGATGGATCGCCAACTGGAACGACCTGGTCGAGTTCGAGGTGGTCGAGGTCGAGACGTCGGCGGAATTCTGGAAGATGCGAGCGGACGGCGTGTGAGTGAACCGAGCGCTGCCGTGCTGAGGAACTGCGCGAGCCGGCGTCCCCGGCGGAGGGCGGCGCGCGGCGGTGCGACGCTTACGCGGCGTGTGGAGTCGCTCGTGTGATGCGTCGGTCCGGATCTTCGGTGGGATGTCGCGGTGGCGTGCCCAAGGGCGCGATCGGCGCGGCGAGGATGGCGTGTAGTCAGGGCGTCTGCTTTGCGCCGCCCGCGCGCTCTTTGCCGAAACCGGCGCCGACGAGAACGCCGGCGAAACCGATCAGCGCGTTGGCGAAGTTGACCCACGACGGCGTGACGGCCTTGTTCATGGCGTCCAAGTTGGAAACTTCAGAGCCGCGCGGTTCGGCGGGGGCGGCTTTTCCCAGAGTCATACCCGCCATCAGGATGCCGAGGACCAGAACAATTCCTGCGAGGGCGCGCGGCGGTTTGGCGGACTTGGCGATGGCTTTGCAGCTCCAGCCGCCCGCGAGGGCGGCGATGATGCCGACGATCAGCATGATCGCGATCCAGAGCGTGGAAGGAGTCCACGAGCCCGGTTCGAAGGATCGATCGGTGCCCAATGCCAGGTAGATGGCGGTGAGTGAGATCATGACGATGGCGGCCATGACGATGTAGCCGACGATGACCGACGCGAATGCTCGAAGCATGGGAAACCTCCGCACTTGGTAAGTGCATTTGCAAATCTGGAATATGACGCGCACGAATCCGATCGCGATCTCGATCGAAGTCTGCATCGTACAGAAGTTGACTCTGTGGTACATTGTCGCCGAGAGCCCCGCGGCAGAATGTGGGGCGTGGAGCCAGATTTTGAAGACGATTCTGCTCGTGCTGGTGTTTGTGGCGATCGCCGCGGTGGCGGCGGGTGCAGCGGCGTTGACGATGCGTGGCGGTGAGCCGCCGGCGGATGCCATCCCGGCGTCGAAGCCTTCGCGCGAGAGATCCGAGGACGCGTCGATGAATTCGAGGGCGACGGTGAAGAAGGTTGATGGGGCGTTGCGGAAGATCAGCCGCGCCGCGTATGACGTGACGCCGCTGGCCAGGGCGCGTGTGGATGAACTCGCCAGGAAACTCAAGCCCGAAGAGGCGGAGGTGATTCTGTCGAAGGGGACCGAGCGTGCGTTCTGCGGCAACCTCGTGGACAATCACAAGGACGGCGTGTATGTGTGCCGCCTGTGCGGGTTGCCGCTGTTCGCGTCGGATGCGAAGTTTGATTCGGGAACGGGGTGGCCTTCGTTCTTCCAGCCGTTCGACAAGGATCACGTGGCGTACGTGAACGATTCGTCGCACGGGATGGTGAGGACGGAGATCTTGTGCGCGCGGTGCGAGGCGCACCTGGGGCATGTGTTCGAGGACGGCCCGCGTCCGACGGGTCTGCGCTTCTGCCTGAACTCGGTGTCGCTGGAATTTGTCGAGAAGGGAACGGCGCTGCCGGAGTCATCACGGCCGATCGAGACGCAAGTGGCGTACTTCGCGGGCGGGTGTTTCTGGGGCGTGGAGGATCGGTTCCAGCAGACGCCGGGTGTGATCGACGCGGTGAGTGGGTACATGGGTGGGCGGGTGGAGAACCCGTCATACAAGCAGGTGTGCTACGAGAACACGGGGCATGCCGAGACGGTGAAGATCACGTTCGACCCCGTGGTGATCACGTACAAGGAACTGCTGGCGAAGTTTTTCCGGTATCACGACCCGACGCAGTTCAATCGCCAGGGGCCGGACTATGGCGAGCAGTATCGCTCGGCGGTGTTTGCAAGCAGCGCTGAGCAGGAAGAAGAGACCAGGAAGTTCATCGAAGAGCAGCAATCGAGCAATCCCAAGTTCAAGGCGAGGAAGATCGTGACGCAGGTGGTGGGCGCGGATCGGGCCGGGAAATTTTTTCCGGCCGAGGACTATCACCAGGATTATCACGCCAAGCATGGCGGGCATTGTGCGATGCCCGAGGACGAGTGATTGTCGCGTTGCGGCCGGTGTGGGGCCGGGAGCGAGCGACCTGTGATCGGAGACTCTGATGAGGAATACCTCACGCTCGCCTGACCCGCCGCCGCATTCTGGCGGACCACCCGGGATCGAACTGAATCCGATCTGGAACGCGGTTGTGCACGAGCCGACCACGGGCGTGTCGATCGTGAGTCAAGATGGGATGACGCTGTGGGCGAACCCGCAGGCGGTGCGAATTTTTCACGGGCCGGACGTCACGCCGGAGATGATCATCGGGCGTGCGTGGAGCGAGTTTTTTCCGGCGGAGTGGATCGCGGAGCGTCTGGTACTGCTGCGTCGGGTTCAGGAGACGCAGCAGCCGATTCTGCTGCGGACGATCTGGCGCGGCTACCAGCACATTTCGTGGATCCATCCGATTCCTGGCGACGACGGCGACGGTTCTGGTCACGAGCCGCTCCCGCCGCGGTTTCTGGTCATCACGCGTCGGGTGGAAGGTGATGTCTTCGAACTTGCGGGCAAGGGGAGCACGGCCGACGTGCGAGAGTCGGATGTGGCGAATCTCGGGCCGCTGGCGGTGCTATCGCTGCGGGAGTTGGAGATTCTGTCGCTGATCGGCCAGGGGATGAGCATCAAGGAGATCGCGTCGATCCTGGGGCGGTCGGTCAAGACGATCGAGAACCACCGGACGAGCATCGGGGACAAGTTGAAAGTGGACGACCGAGTCCATCTCGCGGAGATCGCGCGCCGTGCGGGGCTGACGGTGCTGGACGCGGAGCGTCGGCGGGTGGAGGCGGGGAAAGACTGACGCTCGTTATCTGGAGTTATTCATCCGTAAAATGGCTGTACGGACAGTGTCGCGGTCAAATGCACTATTCTCATGAATTTGGGCGAATTGCCCTGTAGACTCTGCGCTCCTGAAAAGTGACGTGTTCTCCCGCCACGCTGTGTGGGTGGCGATTGGACGCGGAACTCGTGGTGGAGTGCTGACCTTGATCGAAGTCAATGGCGACACTGCTCTGGTGTCCGGGCTGGTGAAGGACCCGCTCTTTGTTGGCATGGCGTGCGATCCGCTCGTGTCGGTTGCGATCATCGACATGGAGGGGCGGATGGTCTACACCAATCCGCAGTGGGATCGGTTGCAGATGGCGGCGCACAAAGTTCAGTACGACACACTCGCGGGGCATCGGGTCGACGAGATCCTCCCGCAGGATCAGGCCAAGGAGCACACGGACTTGGCGAAGGCGGTCGCGGCGACCGGGAAGCCGTGCATGATCCGCAAGTGCTGCGGCGGGCGGATGTACGCGGTGTGGACATACCCGGTTGTTGCGCCGAGTCGATTTTCGGCGACTGATCCGGTGTTCCTGTTCGTGGTGCGTCCGGAGATCATCGACGAGGACATGCTCGAATTGTGCGGGGATCAAATCGCGCCGACGGTCCGGTTCAAGCACAACGACCTCGGGCCGCTGGCTGTTCTCACGAGTCGTGAGTTGGAGATATTGGGGATGATTGCGCGGGGGATGAGCACAAAGGCGATCGCGACGGCGCTTCATCGATCGGTGAAGACGGTGGAGTCACACCGCACGAGCATCGGGGCCAAGTTGAAGGTGGATGATCGGGTGCACTTGGCGGAGATTGCACGTCGCGCGGGACTGACGACGAGGGGCATGCGCGATTCGAGGTTTGATTTGCCTCCGAACCAATGATCGGGCAATTGATCTGGTAGGGGCTTTCCCCATTTCGTGTCGGTGTGTGCTTCCAACGGCCGACTTCATCCTAATCATCCCTTAGGAATACCCGATTCCCGGTATTCTGGGAACCCAGTCGGCGGTCCGGGCCTCGAACTCTCTCGGTCGTCGACGATGCAAACAAGGATGGGACCATCATGCAACTCTCCACCCCCCGAAGTGATGCACGGCATGTCGCGTTGGGCGATGATCCGATCCTCGCGGCGTTTCTGAGCGACCCTGGCGTCGCGGTGAGTCTGGTGGCGTCTGACGGGACGATGGTGTACTGCAACCCGCAATGGGACCGCCTGATCTCGGGCGCGCACCCGGGACACGGCGTGAAAATGACCGGGCTTCGGTTCAACGATGTCTTCCCGGCGGCGGAGGCGAGCGAATTTGCGGAGTTGATGCGCCGGTCGCTGGAGGGGAAGCAGCCGCTTCTTGTTCGCAAGTTGTGTGGTGGTCGGATGTTCCGATCGTGGCTGTATCCGATCGATGCGATGGGTCGGGTGCCGTTCGACCAGCCGATGGTGGTCTTCAGCATTCGTGCGGAGATGATCGAGGAGCCTCCGACGGAGAGTCTGCCGCAGGGGGCGGCGGCGGTGGAATTCCGCAGCGGAGGGATGGGCCCGCTGGATGCGTTATCGCCGCGTGAGTTGGAGGTGCTGGCATTGTTGGCCGAGGGGCTGACGATCCGGGAGATCGCGGCCAAGTTGCACCGTTCGGAGAAGACGATCGATAAGCACCGGACGTCGATCCACACGAAACTGGGGGTGCATGATCGGGTGGCGTTGTGCGATATTGCGCGGCGTGCCGGTCTGCGGTCGTGGTCTCTGCCGGGCGTCCCGTTCCAATAAACTCCATTGAGATTGGGTGGCGTGGCGGAATCCACGGGTCCGATTCTTGCGAATCTCGCAAGGAGCCATGATTCAACGCACTGGCCAGTCCGAATCTCGCCTGCTCTTGGCCGAGATGCTGCTCGCGCGGGCGAGGGAGATCGGGGAAGCGGCGGCGCGGGACTTGTGCGCGCACTGCGCCGAGGCACGGGACGCGTTTTCGCCGCTGTCGATCGCCAAGTGGGGTGAGCAGTTGCAGGGGCGAGTGCAGGAGCTCGCGGCGGCGATCGCGTACGACGCGCCTGAGAGTTTTGTGGCGCAGGTTGGATGGACGCGGTCGGCGTTTCAAGCCCATGGGGTGTGTTGCACACACATCACGACGAGCATGACGGCGTTGTCGCGGGTTCTGTCGCGAGAATTGCCCGGGGACGACTTTGCGTTGATCGAGCCGCTCTTGTCACGGGCGGCGTGCGAGGCGTCGCGTTCGACAAGCGACGGCGGCTCGAAGTTTTCGGTCGATTCGGGGCTGGCGTTGGCGTCGGCGGAGTACCTGGTGGCGATACTCGAGGGCGACCGGCGCCGGGCTGGGGATCGTGTGAGGGAGTTGCAGGACTCTGGCGTGGAGCCGACGTTGATCTACACGGAGGTTCTCGCGCCCTCGCTGTCGGAACTCGGGCGGCTGTGGCATCTCGGGGAGATCAGCGTTGCGGAGGAGCACTTTGCGACGACGACGACGCAGATGGTGATGAGCGAGGTTCGGTCGCGTGCGACCGCGGCGCCGCGGGACGGTCGGGTCGTGGTGGCGGCGTCGGTGGAGGGGGACATGCACGACATGGGCGTGCGTGTGATCTCGGACCTGCTCGAGTTGTCCGGGTGGCGAGCGGTCTTTCTGGGCGCGAGCATCCCGGCGGACGAACTTGCGGGCGCTGTGCGAGATTTTGAGGGCGATCTGGCGGCGATCTCGGCGACGTTGCCGGTGCATCTGCGTGCGGTGGAGGCGGCGGTCGCGTCGGTGCGGGCGTTGCCGCGGCGTTGTCAGGTGCTGGTGGGCGGTTCGGCTTTTTGTCAGTGCCCGGACGCGTGGCGTGGAATGGGGGCCGATGGATACGCGGTGTGCGCCGCCGATGCGGTGCGTGTCGCGGAGGAGTTCGTACCCCGAAAGGGGTAGCGTCGGCCTACATTTCCGGGGTGATTTCCCGGGGCGTGTCCGGGTCCTCTCGTGGCCGGCGGACCAACCCATATGACCCTTCCCATAGCCGCCGCCGACATGTATCTGATGGCGTCGACGCTGCGCGATGTTCTGTCGGAGGACTCGTGGGTAGCGGAGATGGTGCGGACGTACGGGCACCTCTTCTTGTTTGTGGGTACGTTCCTGGAAGGAGAGAGCGTGGTGCTGGCGGGCGGATTCGCCGCCCAGCGCGAGTGGCTGAGCCTTCCCGGCGTGTACCTGGTGTGCTTCATTGGTTCGTTCGCGGGCGATCAGTTCTGGTATTACCTCGGGCGTTGGAAGGGCGGGTGGGTTCTCGATCGTTTCCCGAAGTTCAAGGGCAATTTCGCGAAGGTGCGGACGTGGCTTGGGCGTGGCGAGGACGTGGCGGTGGTGGCGTCGCGGTTCGTGCCCGGCACGCGAATGGCGACGCCGCTGCTTTTGGGATCGAGCGGGTATGCGCCGTGGCGGTTCGCGGTGTTCAACGCGATCGGAGCGGCGATCTGGTCGTTGGGCCTGGCGTCGATCGGCTATTCGATCGGCAAGGCGGTCGAGTCGGTGGGCATCGAGCGGAAGTTTCAGTTGTACATCCTGCTGGGGCTGGCGTTGTTCGGTCTGACGTGGTGGCTCGTGTCGAGCGCGTTCCGTCGGACAGCGGCGGCGGCCAAGGCGAAGATCGCGCAGCGTCATGAGCGGCAGGCGCACGCGGGAGAGGCGCATCCAGGTGAGGCGCAGAGCGCCGAGCCCAAGGGGAACGATGCGGCGTTGGGATCATCGTCGTCCGCGTCGGGCGGTTCATCCGTATCGGGTGCGGCGGGCGCGACACCAGAACATCACGCCGCGCCGAAGGTGTCGATTCCGTCGAGCGGCGAACATTCGGTTCATGCCGGAGACGAACATGGGACACATGCGTCGGGTTGATTCGGCCGCGGATTGTTTGATCGCAGATGGCGAGAGGAACGCGGGGCGGGTGAAGTTCGGCGTGCTCGCGATGATGCTGGCGGTTCTCTCGCTCGTGTCGGGCTGCGGCGTGCTGGGCAAGCCGAGCGCGAACATTGTTGATGCCACGCTGACTGATCTGTCGCTCGAGGGGGTGACGGTGTCGCTCAAGGTGGATGTGAGGAATCCGTACCCGATCGCCGTGCCGCTGACGGATGTGGAGTATGCGTTGTCGTCGAAGCGTGAGTCGATTGTGACGGGCGTGGTGAAGAACGCGGGATCGATCCCGGCGCGTGGGAGCAAGACGCTCGACGTGCCGCTCAGAGTGAAGTTTGCGGATGTGCTGTCGGCGGTGGAGGGGCTGAGGCTGGGCGCGGTGGTGCCCTATGCGGTCAATATGAAATTCGAACTTGATGTGCCCGGTGGGGAGAAGGTGTCGATCCCGGTGACGAAGGAGGGGGAGATGCCGATCCCGAACGTGCCCGACGTGCGTGTGAACGAGGTGCGATGGGATGAGATTTCGGTGCTGAGCGCCAAGGGGCTGATCAGGCTCGACGTGACCAACACCAACGAGTTTGAGGTCGGGGTGGCGAAGATGGCGTATTCGATGTCGGTGGGTGGTACGAAGGTTGTGAGCGGGCGGGTGTCGGACGCCGCGTCGCTGTCGGCTGGCGAGACCGAGACGATCGAGATTCCGGTGAAGATTTCGCCGGCATCGCTGGGGTTGGCGGTGATGAACATGCTCAAGTCGAACAAGGCGTCGTACGAGATCGTGGGCGATCTCGGGCTCGAGACGCGTTTCGGGAACTTTGAGATGCCGACCAAGCGGTTCGCGTCGAAGTAGCGGTTACTTGGATTGAGTGTTCATCTGCTCGATGAACTGGTTGGCCTCGTTGATGGAGGCTTCCATTTCAGCGACCAGGCGTGAGACATCACTCTGGATCTGGTTCACGTTGGTCTGGAGCGACGCGATGGCGCGGGCGTTGAGGTTGTGCTTGAGGAAGAGCACCTGGTCCTTGAACGCGACGAGGACGGGCGCCATCTTTGCCTCGGCGGCTTTCATCGCGGAGAGGAGTTTCTGATACTGCGACTTTGTGTCGTCGAATTGTCGTTTGCTCGCGGCGCGCATCGACTCGGTGCTGTACTGGGCCAGTTCGTCTTCCCACTCGACGAAGAGCGCGTGGGCGACGTTTTCGACATCCCTGATGCGACCGCGCACGTCCTGCGCCTGGGTTTCAGATCGTTCGTATTCAGTTTTCAGTTTGTTGTACTTGGCTTCGAGGTCGCCGCCGGTCGCGCCGGTGACGGCCATGAACTGCTGGAGCGCGGACTCGAACTGAGCCTTTGTTTCTGTTTGTTCGTCCCGCGCTTCCTTCACCCTGTCAACAAGTTGTTCGCGTTTGGCGTACCCCAACTTCTCTTTGAGCGCGATGGTGGTGCTGGTGCACCCGAACAGAGCAGCGCTGAATCCGAACGCGAGCAGACCGACGATGAGGAGGCGGCGCATGGGGTTTCTCCGGCGTGGGATCAAACATTGCATCGCAGTTGGTGATGGGATGAACTGTAGGAATGGGTGAGTGAGGGGAGCGGGTGAGCACCGGGGAGATACCCGGTAGATTTCTAGCCTTTTCTGAGGTGGGGGCTATACTGGACACCCGGCGGTTCCGCCGGTGTGTCCCTCATGGGAAAGTCCGCCGCAGGTCAGACACGACCGAGATCAGGCGGCGTTGGTTGACTGTCGCTTCTATAAGAGAAAGGCGCATCGATGAAAAAGCTGTTGGGCACGTTGGCTGCCGGCCTCATGGCCGTCACCATGTTCGCCGGCTGCGGGAATTCCGCGCGGACGAGCGGTGGGATGATCGATCCGTATCGCACGGACGATGCGGGTCGGCTGGCTGTGAAGAAGGAAACTCCGGCCCCGAAGAAGGAAACTCCGGCTCCGAAGAAGGAAGCTCCGGCGCCTGCGCCAGTGGTTGAGACTGCATCGAGCGGCAACGTGCTGTACTACCCGACGGGTCGTCGGGAGGGCTCGGGGCTGATGGTTGAGAAGTTCACGCCGGCCGAGGTGGTGGCGGGGCAGTCGTTTGACTATCAGATCAAGGTGACGAACATCGCGGGGACGATGCTGTCTGACGTGATGGTGTGGGACATGTTGGACCAGGGGTTCAACTACACGGCGAGCAATCCGTCGGGGACGATGGATGCAGCCAGCCGGACGCTGAAGTGGGCGTTGGGCGACATGAAGGCGGGCGAGGTGAAGACGATCAACGTGACGGGATCGGCCGGGAAGGTCGGGACGATCACGAGTTGCGCCTCGGCGAGTTACAACCTGGCGGTTTGCCAGACCATCAAGGTTGTCCAGCCTGCGCTGGCTGTGAAGAAGGAAGCCCCGGCGGAGGTGCTGATCTGCGATTCGTTCCCGGTGAAGATCACCGTGACGAACACCGGGTCTGGTGTGGCGCGCAATGTCAAGGTGTCGGACCAGTTGCCCGCGGGGCTGACGACCGCCGACGGGAAGAACGCGTTTGAGTCGACGGTGGCGGCCCTGGGCCCGGGCGAGAGCAAGACCTTCGACCTCACGGTCAAGGCCGACAAGACCGGCGCGTACAAGAACATGGCCAAGGCCAACGCCGAGGGCAACCTCGCGGCCGAGTCGAACGCCACGAACACCGTGGTCAAGCAGCCCGTTCTGACGATTACCAAGAAGGGGTCGGAGCGTGTCGTGATCGGGCGTCCCGTGAACTTCACGATTACCGTGGCGAACACGGGCGATGCCGCCGCGGCGGAGACCGTGATCAAGGACCCGATCCCGGCGGGCGCGACGTTTGTGAGCGCGACCGAGGGCGGCAAGGTTGAGGGCGGCGCGGTTGTGTGGAACGTGGGCATGCTGGCACCGGGCGCGTCGAAGACGGTGAATGTGAGCCTGAGCGTGGCCGCGACGTCGAACGTTTCGAACACGGCGACGGTGTCGGCCAAGTGCGCCAGCCCGGCGTCGGCGACGGCGGGCACGCAGGTCGCGGGCGTCCCGGCGATTCTGCTCGAGGTGGTTGACGATCCGGATGCTCTGGAGGTCGGCGGCCAGGTGACCTACACGATCGAAGTCACGAACCAGGGATCGGCCCCGGGCACGAACATCAAGATCGTGGCGGGCTTGGAGGACTTCGTGCAGTTCGTCTCGGCGGGTGGCGCGACGGCGGGCACGTCGGATGGCAAGACCATCACGTTTGCTCCGCTCCCGTCGCTGGCTCCGAAGGCCAAGACCTCTTGGAAGGTCGTGGTCAAGGGCGTGAAGGCCGGCGATACGCGGTTCAAGGTGACGATGACCTCGGACCAGATGAATCGCCCGGTCGAGGAGACCGAGTCGACGAACTTCTATCAGTAATGAGCACAGGGGTTCGGACATGAACCGAACCTGAATGTGTGGTGAAACTCACACCGGCGTGCTCGCAAGGGCACGCCGGTTTTTCATGCGCGACCGGTTGTGTGTGTTTTTCACAATCACGAACCGGAATCGGGGCGTGGGCGTAATTTGATGAATGGCCCTGCCAATAATGGGGGGTCCGGTCCCGGCGATTCGCCGTGATTGAAGCCGGTATTTACCGCGCGAGAGTCTTCGCGACGGTTCGCACACGAACAAAGGAAGAAGACGATGAATACGAAGTTGTCCGCTGTCGCCACGATGTTCCTGGCCGCGACGATGATGGTCGCCTGCGAGGAGAAGAAGGCCGAGACCGCCGGTGACGCGATCCAGAAGGCCGCCGATGCGACGAAGGACGCGGCGAACAAGGCGGTGGATGCGGGGAAGGATGCCGCGGGCAAGACGGGCGAAGCGGTGAAGGAAGGCGTGGAGAAGGCGGCGGACAAGGCGAAGGACGCGACGGAGGGTGCGAAGGCCAAAGCGGCGGAGTTGACGGACGCGGTGAAGGGGACGATGAACGAGTATCTGGGCAATCTCGGGAAGTTGAACGACACGCTGGCGGGGGCGAAGGATCCGATCAGCGGGGCCAAGGCTGCGGCGGAGTCCAAGCCGCTGACGGAGAAGATCTCCGGCGCGATGGCGTCGCTGGACAAGTTGTCTCCGGAGGTGAAGGCGTCGTTGAAGGAGACGTTCAAGGAGCAGTTGGCGGGTGTGACGGCGAAGTACAAGGAGCAGGTTGAGCGATTGACGAAGGACTCGACGCTCGGCAAGTTGTTCGGGGAGTCGTTCAAGAACCTGAAGATCTTCGAGTGATTCTCGGGTCGCGGCGAGCGATGACGGCGTGAATTCCCGAAGGGCCCGGACGAGTTCCGGGTCCTTTTTTGTTCTCGCGTGGGGTTGAATGTGCAAGAATCCGATATCCAGATCGACAGGAGCGAGCATGTCCGAACCCAACGAGACGAATCAGCAGGGAGGGTGGTCGGCGCCGTCGGGCGACCAGGAATCGGCGGCGGTTGGCGGGCGCAAAGCGCGTCGCGCGGCTGACCCCCGGCTGGAGCACGCGGTGTCGCTCGAGAACATCGGCGACGTAGCGGCGGCGGAGATGGCGTATCGGGCGGAGATCGCGGGGGATCCGGGGTTTGGGCTGGCGCACGCGGGGCTGGGCGCGTTGTGCCTTCGTCTAGGTCGGCTGGATGAGGCGATCGCGTCGCTGAGGGAGGCGGTGCGTCTGGTGCCGACCAATCCCTCGGCGCTCGGGAGCCTGGCGATGGCGTTGCTCCGTCGCGGGAGGGGCGTGGAGGCGCGTGACGTGGCCAAGCGGCTGGCGCAGTTGACGCCGAAGGTGATGTCGGCGTATTTGCTGCTGGCGGACTGCTGTCACGCGGCGCGTGACCCGATGGGGATCGTGGAGGCGTATGCGCAGGGTCATCGTGAGATGCCGGAGAACGCGGAGTTGGTGTTCAGGCTGGGGAAATCTCTGCTGACGGCCAACAAGCCTGAGCGAGCGGAGATGACGCTGCAGGGGGCGTTCGAGCGTGTGGAGGCGACGCCGCCGCTGCTTGGCCTGCTCGGCGACGCGTATCTGAGGCAGGGGAAGATCGCGAGCGCGCAGGAGGTGTTATCGCGGGCGATCGAGCGTGACGCGGACTGTCAGACGGCGTTATCGACGTTCGCGCGTCTTCGAGCGGCGGAGGACAAGTCGGACGAGGCGGCGGCGATGTTGGAGCGACTGCGTCCGCCGCTGGAGCCTCCGGCGGTGGTGACGCTGGCGAGCATCCGTCGTCGTCAGAAGCGTGTGGATGAGGCGGAGGCGTTGCTCCTGGAGTTGATAGGGCGGAAGGGGTTGACGGCGGACGTGCTGGGCCCGTCGAGGTTTCTGATGGGTGCGATCCGAGAGGGCCAGGAGCGATACGCGGAGGCGTTCGAGATGTATCGGGCGGCGAACGAGGGGGCGTTGGCGCGGTTCAACGCGGAGGCGACGCGGCGGTTCTTCGACACGTTGATCGACGTGTACAACGCGTGGAGGGCGCCGACGTATTCGCGGGGCGATCCGACGGACGTTCCGATCTTCATCGTGGGTATGCCTCGATCCGGGACGAGTCTAGTGGAGCAGATCCTGGCGTCGCATCCGGAGGTGTTTGCGGCGGGCGAGTTGTCGGACCTCGAGATCATGTCGCAGCGGACGTGCATGAGGCTGGGGCTTCCGCAGCGTCCGTATCCGGAGTATCTTCCGGCGTTGTCGCGGGAGCAGGTGGTGGCGATGGGCAGGCCGTACATGGATCGCATCCGCGCCACGGCGCCGCGGGCGGCGCGTCACACGGACAAGATGCCGCACAATTTCCGGCATGTCGGTCTGATCTGGCAACTGTTTCCGAACGCGCGGATCATCCACTGCCGTCGTGACCCGATCGACACCTGCCTGTCGTGCTATTCGATTTCATTCAATGCGTCGCACGCGTACTCGAACACGCTGGAGGGTCTCGCGTTCATGTACGGGGAGTACCGGCGATTGATGCAGCACTGGCGGAGCGCACTGCCCCTGAACATGCTCGAGGTGGTGTACGAGGACCTCGTGGCGTCGCCCGAGGAGTGGTCGCGGAAGATCGTCGACTTTGCGGGCCTGGCGTGGGACGAGCGATGTCTGGAGTTCCACAAGACCAAGCGAGCGGTGCTGACGGCGTCGGTGGATCAGGTGCGGCGGCCGGTGTACGACTCGTCGATCGGGCGCTGGAGGAAGTTCGAGTCGGAACTCAGGCCGCTGATCGACGCGATGGGCGAGTTGGCGCACGTGCCGGGCTGAGCGAGCGGGTGGGAGGGCACGATGATCTGGAAGAGCATTCCGGCAACGGTGACGCTCGAGATTCCCGGGGGTCGAGCACGTCTCGTTGGGTATTCGCACGAGCACATTCCACAGTTGGTGGAGGCGATGGGCGACGGGTCGCTCTTTTGCTGGATGCCCGTGCCGCCACCGACGACGCCCGAGTTGATGCGTGCGTTCATGGGGAAGGCGTTGGACGCGCAGGCGCGTGGCGAGGAGGTGGCGTTTACGGTCATCGATCGTTCGACGGGCCGCGCCGTCGGTTCGACGCGCTATCTCGACATCCGCCATGCCGACAAGGGTCTGGAGATCGGGTGGACGTGGCTTGGGGCGACCGCGCAGCGGACGTCGATCAACACGGAGTGCAAGTATCTGTTGCTGCGGCACGCGTTTGAGGAACTGGGTGCGATCCGGGTGCAATTGAAGACCGACGCGCGGAACGCGCGGTCGCGTGCGGCGATCGGACGGATCGGTGCGCGGTTCGAGGGGATCCTGCGTCGGCAGCGGATTCTTCATGACCTCCACATCAGGGATACGGTGTACTACAGCGTGCTGGCGGAGGAGTGGGGGTTCGTGAGGGAGCGTCTGGAATCCATGCTGGAATCGCGTCGGAGCGCCGCGCCGGTGCAATAAATCCATGGCGTGGAACATTGTGCTACCCTGCGGCTTCCGCCGCGCACGCGGCATTTCATCACACTTGGAGACTGTTCATGGCTCGTTCGGTTCGCGCTGCTCGCAATGTTCTGGTTGGCGCACTGGCTCTCGGAGCGCTCTCGTTCCTCGCGGCTCCTTTGGCCGCCCAGGATTCCAAGCCCGCCGGTCAGCCCACGCAGGCCCAGCCCGGTCAACCGGAGGGTCGTCAACCGGGGCAGCCTGGTGAGCGTCGTGGCCAGCCCGGTGGTCCGGGTGGCGCGCGGATGGGCGGTCCGCAGAACGCGGAGGGCGCGATGAAGGGCATGAACCGTGCCCTGCGGAACCTGGGGCGTGCGCTTGACGGCACGGGCACCGCGGACGACGCGATGAGGGCGGTCGCGGAGGCGCAGGCGGCGTGCGCGCAGTGCCGGATGTTCAAGCCGGAGCACGCCAAGGACGACGCGGGGAAGATCGCGGATTATCGCAAGCGATTGATCGCGGTGTCGCGGGTGCTGCTGGACATGGAAGAGCAGATCATGGCCGGAAAGAGCGCGGACGCCAAGGCGGGCATGGAGAAACTCAAGAAGATGTCGGAGGAAGGTCACGAGGCGTTGGGGGTGAAGGACGAGGACGAGAAGCAGGAGCCGGCGAAGAAGTAAGCCGTCGGTCCGCGATCGAGTTTTGGCACGAACGAATGACCCCGGGCGGGAAGCCCGGGGTTTTTTTATTGCGCGGAGGTGGGGGCGGGAAACTCATTGCATGCGAGGGTGTGAAGGCAGTTGGAGAGCGATCAGTGATCGGTGCTGGTGGATTCGGGGTTGACGCGGTCGTCCCACCAGGTGGTGTTGTCGCGGCCGACGTGGCGTGGGCCGTCGACGGGGCGTGTGGCGTGGCACTTGGTGCAATCGGCGAGCATCTGCTCGTTGCCGCCGCGGTGGCAGTCGAGGCATTCGAAGTAGGCGTGATCGCCTTCGAGGGCGACGCCGGTGCGGCTGTGGTCAAAGCCTTGCTCGCCCCAGCGCTTGGCATGGCACGGGAGGCAGGCGCCGGTGACGGGCTTGGTCGGGAACTCGTTGGGTTTGTGGCAGTCGTTGCAGGTGAGGGAGGCGTGCCCGGGGCGGAGCCACCAGCCGGTGCGCTTGGCGTGATCGAAGGCGGGGCGTTCGCGGAGATCGTGGCAGGTGACGCAGCGGTCCTGTGCATGGCAGTTGTAGCAGGTTTGCTGGCGGCTCACGACGGGGCGCTCGGCCATGCTGCCGTGGCACTGGTTGCAGGAGTCGCCGGCGTGGCACTCGACGCACTTGATGCCGAAGCGTTCGGTGTGGTCCTTGTGATGGAAGGTGACGGTCGGGATGCCCTTGTGTGCGGTGGTGTAGACATAGGAGGCGTTGGCCTCGGCGCGGGGCTGGAGGTTTCCGCGGAGGCGTTGGGCCAAGCCGGGGTTGCCGCGGATGGTTCCGGAGACGATGTGGCAGAAGCCGCAGGCGTTCTCGTGGGTCCAGTCTCGGTGGCAACTGAGGCATTGGCGGTGGTATGCGCCGCGGAGTCCGGGCTTGCCGTCGATGGTCGCGTTGCTGGCGGGCTCATGGCACTCGCGGCAAGGACGGACGTCGGGCTTGTCGACGGACTTGGCGTTTTCGGGGAGTTCGTGGTGGCAGTTGCGGCATTCGCCGTGCATGCCCGACATCTCGACGTGGATGCGGTGATCAAAGCGGACGGAGCCGTAGCAGCCGGGGACCTGGTCGAGCATCACGACGTCGGGGATTTTGTCGGGGCGAGTGATGTTGATCGGGGGCTGGGCGTTGGGGGCCTGGGTCTGTCCGACGAAGAGGAGAACGAGGGTGGCGAGCATGGGGTTCATGGCTCACTCCTTGACGCCGACGACGGTGTTGGATTCGGCGGCGGGGACGGTGGGAGTGACGGGACGGGGATGAGAGATCGGGTGTGAGGAGAGGGGCGCGACGACGGGGAAGCGCTGGTCGTGGCGCGAGTGCGGCGTGTGGTGTTCGTCGAGTTGTTCGATCACGGGGAGGATGAGGGCGATGGCGCGGTAGATCACAACGGTGAGGGCGATGGCACCGAGGGTGACGGCGATCTCGATGGCGGAGGGGCGGTAGGTCGCGCCGCGTTCGAGCGGGGAGTAGGCGAAGAGGAAGACGTTGAGGCGGTTGAAGGCGACGCCGAGCACGACGAGGGCGGCGCCGATGAACTGCCAGCGGGTCTGTTCGCGCAGGTGGCGGTTGCTGAAGATGAGGATGGGGATGAGCACGCCGAAGCAGACTTCGATGGTGAGCATCTGGGTGTAGTAGTCGCCGACGAGGAGGCGCGGGAGTTGTCCGCGGAGGGCGAGGTCGGCGACTTTGACGGAGAGGTAGAGGCCGAGTGTGAAGGGGATGAAGCGCCCGAGTTCGGCGAGGAGGCTTCGTTCACCGGGGAGCCCGAAGGAGCGGTGAGCGATGATGGATTCGAAGATGACCATGGGGTAGCCGACGGCGAAGGCGGAGAGGAGGAAGAGGAGCGGAAGGGCGGGCGTGTGCCAGAGGGCGTCGAGTTTGCCGTAGGTGATGACCATCAGCGTGCCGAGGGAGGACTGGTGCATGCAGGAGAGCATGATGCCGGCCATGATGAAGATGGTCATGAAGCGTCCGAGGGTTTTGTCGGCGATTCGGAGGGCGCGATCGACGGGGTGGTTGAGGACGGCGAGGCGTCCGGGGAGATTGACGCGACCGATGAAGCGTTCGCAGGCGGCGGGGAGGAACTCGATGTAGAGAACGGAGAGGTAGCACATGACACAGATGGCGACCTCGAAGAGGACGGAGTTGGGCTGCCAGAAGGGGGGGAGCATGACATGCCACATGGCCCAGAAGCGTCCGAGGTCTGTCGCGACGCCCAGCGCGACGAAGGTGTATCCGAGCATGGCGGTGAGGAGCGCTGGACGGACGAGGGGGTGGTAGCGTTCGCGGTGGAGGATGTGGGCGAGGAAGGCGGTGGTGAAGCCTCCCGCGGCGAGGGCGACGCCGGTGGCGACGTCGATACCGATCCAGATGCCCCAGGGGTAGGCGTTGGTGAGGTTGGTGGCGGCGCCCAGGCCGAAGAGCATGCGGAAGAGCCAGGCGCCAACGCCGACGGCCGCGATCGCGGTCACGACCAGCATTCCTGGGGTGAAGAAGCGACGGCGGGAGTCTGTGGCGGTGTGGGTGGAGTGATTGATGGCGGGGATGTGGAAGGAAGCACTCACGCGTGACCTCCCTTGCGGGTGAGGAAGTGGAGAGTGGTGAGGATCGCCGCGATACCAAGCGGTCCGGCGGCGCCCTTGAAGATGGCGTGCTGGATGTGCTCGGTGCGTTCGGCGGGGCTCTTGTCGGGGAGTCTGGGCAGGCCGACGTCAACGAGTTGCTCGAAGGGACGAGCGGAGAGGTAGAGCCAGGAGGTTCCGCCGCCCTCGGATTCGCCGTAGACGTGATCGACGTATTTGTCGGGGTGAGCGGCGATGCGTTCGTGAGCGACGCGGAGGAGGTCTTCGCGTTTGCCGTATTGGAGGGCCTCGACGGGGCAGATCTCGACGCAGGCGGGGAGTTTTCCGTCGTGGGTGCGGTGGGAGCAGAGTTCGCACTTTCGGATGCGTGGGGTGAAGCGGCGGTCGTACTCATAGGTGAGTCGTTCGAAGGGGCACGCCATCATGCAGTAGCGGCAGCCGATGCACTTCGAGGCGTCGTAGGTGACGGGGCCGTCGGGGCTCTTCTGCATGGCGCCGACGAGGCAGGCGGAGACGCACGGCGGGTATTCGCAGTGCATGCACTGGATCTTGGTGAAAATCGGCGGGTCCGTGGGGCTCGGGTCCGCCTTGGGGTTCCGAGTCGCGTTGACGACGCAGAACTGGTCGGTGCGTGGGCGGCGAAGGGAGGCGAAGACGGACTGGTCGTCGCACTCTTCGAGTTTGCCGTGCGGGTTGTCGTTGGCGTCGTTGCACGCCCACTCGCAGCGTCGACAGCCGACGCAGCGGGTCAGATCAACCAGCACCCCCATACGACCCTGGCTCAGTTTGGAGGCGCCGTCCGCGCCGTCGCTGGCCAGGGATTTTCCACCGACCGTCAGCGCCGTGAGGACGGCGCCGGCTTTGAGGAATCCGCGGCGGCTCGTATCGATCGGGGGGTGAGCGTCGCTTCCGCTTTTCGGGGTGCGTTGACTGGAAGTGCGAGCGTTCATCCGAGTTCTCCCGAGCGTTGGAACAAGCCGCCGAGGCCGATCGATGCGGAGTCGTCAGCGGGTGTGAAGGACATGGCTGCCGGCGGCGAAGATGCGCCAGAGGCCGATGAGTGTGAGGGCGACGGCCGCGACGACGAGCAGTGCGGAGACGGTGCCCTGCATGACGAAGAGGACGACCGCGAGAAGAGGAAGGCTGACGATCAGCGCGACGCCGATGGCCAGTTCGCGGACGGCGTGACGCCAGCGTGGGCTCAGGGTGGGTTCGATCATGTGCCACGCGGCGACGGTGACGCCGATGGCGACACAGACGGCGAAGGCGGCGATGAGCGTGCCGCGCATCATGACGGCGGCGATCCCGAGCAGGGGCATGCAGACGACGAGTGCGAGGCCCAAGGCGGTCGGGGCGACGTACTCGCGGAGCACTTTGTTCTGGTTGGTTCCGAGGTGTGCCATGGGGGGCTCCTCTGTGAATGGCTGGTGACGGAGGCATGGAGATGCAATCGCCGGGCCAGTCCGAAAATGGCGGCGTGAGGGCGAGAACGCGGGTTTGCGGCGTGGACCGAGGGGATGCGCTGATGAGATTCACAACGCTGTTGCGGAATTCAGCGCTCAACAACTCAACGGCAGAACTGGAGGGAGATCGTGAGCGAGGGACGTCTGGGGGAGAGGGAGGCGGCGTGTGGGAGTGAGAGATTGAACGAACAGGGGGGCGCTCAGATCGGGGGAGATGCGAGCGCGTGCGTGTTTCAACAGGAATGGGCGGTATGAAGGCTCGTGAGGCGGGGCTGGGTGCACGGCCGCGATTTCTGCAAACGGTTCGTACGAACGCAGCCCTTGCGAGGAGGCGCGTGCACTGCTGAAAGTCTCAACACAAGGTGTGGACTCGGGAGACAGGATGAACGACAATATGGATGACCGAGTCCTGTAGGCTGGTGCGACATGTTTGCCAAGCCCGGGCTATTTTCGCGATCCCTTGAGTTGCGACTTTTGGTGCCACTGGCGATCACTATCGCGGTGGCGCTGGCGATCCACGCGGTGATCGGGTACTGGGGCGTTCGCGAGGAACTGAAGCGATTCATCCGGGCGGACCTGGCGCGATCGACGACGCTGATCCGCAACGCGACGCACGACGGCATGCTGCTGAACCGCATGAGCGAAGTGCAATCGCGCATCGAGAACCTGGGCTCGTCATCGGGCTTCACTGCGATCCGCGTGTATTCCAAGGACGGGCGGATCGCGTTGACGGCGGACCGGAGCGAGCGTGGGAGGGTGATCCCGATCACCGACAAGGAATGCACGGCGTGTCACATCGAGGGAGAGGAGACCGGCGAGGGGGTTCTGCGGAGCGTTGAGATGCCGGTGCTGGGGGACGGGCATGAGGGGCAGCGGTCGCTGAGCGTGATCATGAACGAGGCGAGTTGCTCGTCGCTCGATTGCCACCCGCCGCCGGCGCACCGTCCGGTGCTGGGGGTGCTGGACGTGCAGATGACGATGGCGCCGTTCGACGAGGCGATCAACCGGGCGCGGCAGCAACTGGGAACGACGACGATTCTGCTCATCATGACGGCGGGGGTGATCGTGGCGATCTTCATCCGTCGGCTCATTCACGAGCCGGTGGAGCGGCTGCACGAGGGGACGCAGCGGATCGCGGCTGGGGACCTGCACACCACCATCGACGTGTCGGGGCAGCATGATCTGGCGCAGTTGGCTGGAGCGTTCAACGGGATGGTGAAGGATCTTCGGGGTGCGCGAGAGGAGTTGGGTGAGTGGTCACGGACGCTCGAGCGTCGTGTCGAGGAGAAGACGCAGGAACTGCGGCAGGCGCAGCGGCGGATGACGCAGGTGGAGACGATGGCGTCGCTTGGCAAACTCTCGGCGACGGTTGCGCACGAGTTGAACAATCCGCTGGGGGGCATCCTGGCCTATGCGAGGCTGACGCGGCGGGAGTTGGCGGAGCAGGGGCTCGAACCGGGCGTCTTTGCGCAGATCGACAGTTACCTCAGGCTGATCGACCGTGAATCGGTGCGTTGCAGCGAGATCGTGAAGAACCTGCTGGTGTTTGCGCGCGGTCAGAGCGTTCGCACGAAGATGGTGAGCATCAACGAGATCGTCGATAACAGTCTGATGCTGGTGCGTCATCACCTCGAGATGCACAAGATCCGCCTGGAGGCGTCGCTGCTGGATGGCGATCCGACGATCGTGGCCGACCAGGGGCAGATCCAGCAGGCGGTGCTGGCGTTGCTGATGAACTCGATCGAGTCGATGCACGGGCTGAAGGAGCGTCCGGCTGTGCTGACGGTTCGTATGCGGGGCGACGCGGATCGCGTGGAGTTCAGTGTTCAGGACACGGGCGTGGGGATCGCGCCGGAGTTGTTGCCGCACATTTTCGAGCCGTTCGTGACAACCAAGGGGGAGACGAGCGGAGTCGGGCTGGGGTTGGCGGTGGTGTACGGGGTGGTGCACGGTCACGGCGGGGAGATCACGGTGCAATCCAAGGTGGGTGAGGGCACGATGTTCACGGTGTGGCTCCCGCGTCGGCGTGAGGCGCCGGGCACGGTCGGTGGAGATGGCGGCAAGGAGAAGGGGTCATGAAGAGCGATCGTCCCGCGATTCTGGTAGTCGATGACGAGTTCGCGTTGCGTGATTCGCTGAGCCGCTGGCTCGTGAAGGACGGGTTTGACGCGGTGCCGGCGGCGAGCGCGGAGTCGGCGCTGGCGATGGCGGGTCATCGCGCGTTCGACGCGGCGGTGGTTGACGTGCGGATGCCGGGGATGGACGGCCTTGAACTGCAGGCGGCGCTGCACGCGATCGACCCGGCGATGGAGGTTGTGATCGTGACGGCGTTCGGATCGGTCGAGACGGCGGTGAAGGCGCTGAAGGACGGCGCGTTTGATTACCTCACCAAGCCTGTCGATCCAGCGGAGTTGAGCCATCTTCTTCAGCGCGCGGTCGAGAAGCGTCGGATGGCGAGCGAGAACCAGAACCTCAAGCGGCTGATCGACGAGATGGTGTCGGTCGACACCATCGTGGGCGAGAGCCCGGCGATCTCCAAGGTGATCGAACTCATCCGGCAGGTCGCGCCGACCGACGCGACGGTGCTCGTGACGGGCGAGAGCGGCACGGGCAAGGAGTTGATCGCCCGCGCGATCCACGCCAACAGCACGCGGCGCTACGCGCCCATGATCCCCGTCAACTGCGGCGCGATACCCGAATCGCTCCTGGAGAGCGAACTCTTCGGGCACGAGAAGGGAGCGTTCACCAACGCGACGCAGCGCCGTCGGGGCAAGATCGAGATGGCAGACGGCGGAACGCTGTTCCTCGACGAGATCGGTTCGATCCCGGAGCGGATGCAGGTGGAACTGCTGCGGGTGCTGGAGGACAAGAGTTTCACGCGGGTGGGAGGGCAGGACACGGTGCGCGTGGATTTCAGGGTGATCTGCGCGACCAACGAATCGCTGGAGGCGGCGGTGGGGGCGGGGAAGTTCCGGCGTGATCTGTTCTACCGGATCAACGTGTTCTCGATCGAGGCGCCGCCGCTGCGTCTGCGGCCCGACGACATCCCGCTCCTGGCGAATCACTTTGTCGAGCGATTCGCGCGCCAGATGGACCGCAAGATCACGGGGATCAGCGCGGAGGCGATGCGGCGGTTGTCGGAGCATCACTGGCCCGGGAACGTGCGAGAATTGTGCAACGCGATCGAGCGTGCGATGGTGGTGGGCAAGCCTCCGGAGATCAGGCCCGACGACCTGCCGCTGAGCGCTCCACGTGCGGCGGTGATGACGCAGTCGTGCGATGACTCGCTGGAGGAGATCGAGCGGCGGCACATCCAGGGCGTTTTGGAGCGAACGGGGTGGAACATCGCCCAGGCGGCCCACGTGCTGCGGATCGATCGAGTGACGGTGTACAACAAGATCCGCAAGTTCGGGCTCAGCCGCGATGGCGCCGGGAAGCACCCGGCGGGCGAGGGGGCGGCGGCGACGTGAACGCGTTGGAGCGGGTGTACGGGACGAAAAAGGGCGTGCGGAGAACCGAATCCCCGCACGCCCAAGCGTGGTTGCTTGTTGGGACGCGACCGATCAGCAGCCGGCCTCGAAGTGTTCGGCGAAGCCGTCGTAATCGAGGGCGTTGATGAAGCCGTCGGCATTGAAATCGGCGGTGATGTCGGCGTTCTCGAAGGCGTCGGCGAAGTCGTCGTAATCGAGGGCGTTGACGAAGCCGTCGCCGTCGATATCGGCCAGGCACTGGCGCGGCATGTCGAGGCGTCCGACGGTGGAGATGACGGTGCCGCAGTCGTTGGTGGCCATGACGTAGTAGGCGCCGGCGTTGGCGTAGGTGATGTTGGGGATGGAGAGCGTGTCGCTGGTTGTGACGGCGAACTCGACACCTTCGTGGTACCAGTGGAAGACGGGATCGCCGAAGTCGCCGTTGTTATCGACCGAGACGCTGAAATCGACGGTATCGCCGGGGACGGCGAAGACATCCTCGGGCTGCTTCTGGATTACCAGGCCGCCGTCGGAGCATCCGAGGGTGTTGAGTTGCACGGCGTTCATGACGGTTCCGGCGTAGGAGCCGACGTGGTGCTGGTTGGCGTAGAAGCTGTCGCGGTAGACCTCGTAGGAGAGGACGGCGCTGGCGATTCCGTCGCCGGACTCGAGTTGGTTGTAGGTGAGTGTCTGGGCGTGGTTGAGCAGGACGGGCGCGAGGTCGAGGTCATCCGAGTCCTGGATGAGTGGCTCATCGACCATGAGTTCCTCGAGCGAGACGGTGTAGAGCACGTTCGTCACGGAGCGTTTCACCCACATCCTTCGGCCCCAGGGGTCGAGGTTGGTGATGGTCTCGACGATGACGGGGTCACCCTCGTTGTTGAACGAGGCGGTGGTGGTGATCTGCGGCTGGAGCGGGTTTGGATTGACGCCCGCCTCCTGTCCGTCCTTCATCCAGCGGAACTTGGGGGTTGGATCGGCGTTGAAATTGCGGAGGGAGATGCCGAAGTGCTCGATCGATCCGGGCAGGGTGAGGTGGCGCGGGTTGGCGTAGCGGACGAGCGTTCCGTAGGTGGTTGCGATGATCTGGGGATGGCCGTAGTTGGGATTGGTGTAGGTGTGGTAGATGTCCTCGGGGTTCGGGCCGTGGAGTTCGATCTCGAACTCATCGCAGTCGTCGTCGGTCTCGTTTGGGACGTCGAAGTTGGACAATCCGCCGTAGATGGTGACGTCGGCCAGAGCCGACAGGAAGGTGAACGCGGACGCCGCAAGACCAGCCAGCAACGCCAAGGTACGGTGTGTGCTCATCAGGGGAGCTCCTTTCGATGGAGGAGGAGCCACAGGCCGATCGCCAGATACACCGACGAGCGAAAATGCAGGAGAAAAAGGAGGCCAGCCCAACCGCGATCGTTCGATTTCACGATCGGGAACTCTTCGGATAAACTCCGCCTCTATTTGAGAGCGGCCGATTTCCGGCCGCCCGGAGCGATGAATGCACAAAGGGGACGACGCCCTCATCGAGCGATGCCTGAAGCGCGACCAAGTCGCGTGGGGTGAACTCGTCGAGAAATACAAGCGTCTCGTGTATTCGATCCCGCGTGGCTACCGCCTTCCCGACGGCGTCTGCGACGACATATTTCAAGGGGTATTTTCGCTCCTCTTCCAGAACCTCGGGGGGTTGCGCGATACGCGCACACTTGCAAAGTGGTTGATGACCACGACCCAGCGGGAGTGCTGGCGGGCCGCCCAGGCCAACGCACGGTCGAGTTCGCATCTCACGCCAAACTCGCCAATGGCTGCAGCGCCCGAGGAACCTGCGGGCGATGAGTTGGAGAGATGGGAGCGTCGAGTAGCCGTCCATCAAGCGCTGTCGCGTCTCGGCGGGCCGTGCGAGCGTTTGCTCCGCGCACTCTTCACAAATGCCGAACGCACGAACTACTCAGAGATCGCTTCTTCACTTGGCATTCCGACCGGGAGCATCGGGCCGACGCGTGCCCGGTGCCTTGCCAAACTGGCATCGCTGCTTTCGGAGCCGGAGGAGGATGGCGAGGGGGTGTGACGGGAGTGAGGCCGGGGCGAGGTTGCGGGGGATCTATCGGACCAAACAGTCCCCTATTTTTCTTCCCGATTTTCTCAGGTCGCGTATCCACGTCAGTGTGTGCGCCCTCATTTGTGTGGTCGGCGGCTGGCCGTCAGGCACGGAGGAACGCGTGATCCAACCAGTATCGAACGAAGAGATCATTTCCCTGGCGTTGGACGAGATCGATGGGGAGCGTCGAGCGGAGGTCGCGGGGCGCATCGCGGCATCGCCGGACGCGTCGCGCACGCTCGCGGCGGTGACCATCGCGGTGCAGACCATGCGGGCGGACGACTCGATCTCGCCTCCGGGCGAGGTTGTGCAGCGGGTTCTTGGCCTGATGCGTAGCGGGGTGCGTGTGCGGACGTCGCTGATGGACGTTGCCGGCCAAGTCGCCGAACAGGTCCGCGAATTCCTGTGCACGCTTGTTCGCGACACACAGTCCGAGCCCGCGCTCGCCGGATTTCGCGGCACGACCGAATCGCGACATCTGAGTTTCGAGTGTGAGATCGCGGAGATCGACGTGCAGGTTTCGCGGGGCGAGGGAGAGGCGAGGCGGACGATCCGTGGACAGGTGGCGTCGCTCACGGACGACACGGTGGGTCGCATCGCGTGGCGATCGACGCTGACGGGCGCGGCTGAGCGGGAGATCGCCGCGGATGAATCCGGTGTCTTTGTTCTTGAATGTCCCGTCGGTGTGTATGAACTTTCCGCCCGGGTGGGCGGGAGCGTGGTGCGTATTCCCCCGATCAGCGTCGCATGATTGAACGTGTATGACCGAGCCCGCGAGCGATCTCTCATTCCTGCTCGATGAGATGGCCGGACTGGCGCCGGGCGAGGCGGTTGCGCGCGTGCGTGCGGCTGGGGAGGCACCGCGGATACTGGGCCGGCTGTCGGACGATGTTGAGCGGATGGCGATGTCGAACCTGACGAGGGCGCTGGCGGCGGCGCCGGTGCTGGTGAGCGCGGCGGACCAGATCGTGGATCCGCTGTTGCAGGCACGGACGCGGCGTGCGTTGGCGCACGCGCTGGCGTACGCGAATCGGTATGACGACGCGCTCGCGACGCTGGCGGATGCGGTGGTAGCGGCGGATCGATCGGGCGATGCGCTCGAGGGGGCCCGCGTCCGGATGGCGACGCTGCACGCGCTGGCGCGGAAGGGGCGATTGAACGAGGCGATCGAGGCGGGGGAGGCGGCGCTCGGCGCGTTCACGCACGCGGGCGAAGCGGTTCTCGCGGCCCGCGCGCACATCAACCTGGGCGTGGTGCGGCGGATGTCGGACCAGCCGCGGCGTGCGGTGGAGCACTTCGATCGGGCGTTGGCGCTCCTGGTGGATCAACCGATGCTGACGGCCCAGTTGCAGAGCAACCGGGCGGAGGCGTTGCTTGATCTGCACGAGTTCCACGCAGCCGAGGAGGCGTTCCGCTCGGCGTTGTCGGGGCTGGAGTCGCTGAAGGCGACGCGTGCGGCGGCGATCGTCGAGGGGAATCTCGCCGACCTGACGAGCCGCCAGGGTCGGATGCAGGAGGGGCTGGCGTATTTCGAGGGGGCTCGACGGCGGTTGTTGGCGGATGGAGCGCCGGGGGACGTGGCGCGATTATGGATCGAGCAGGCGGAGGCGATGTTGTCGCTCGGCGCTTTGACGGACGCCGCCGACGCGTTCCAGAGCGCGATCCCCGCGTTGCGTGAGCACGGGATGTCGCAGGAATTGGCGCGAGCGCTCCTGGGTCTCTCGCGTACGCTCATCGAGCGTCGCGAGTGGGCGGGGGCGCGTGACATCATCGCGGAAGCGAGGGCGCTTCTGAAGCCCATGAATAACAGGACGGGCCTGGCCAAGGGAGGCATGCTCGAGGCGCGCGTGCTCGAGGCGAGCGGCGACATCACCGGTGCCGAGGGGCTGCTTCGGGAGGCGATCACGCTGCTTGAGGATCGTCCGGCCGATGCGGCGGTTGCGCACCTGCAGTTGGGAGATCTGCTTCTGCGATCGGGCGACTTGGCCGGCGCCGGCGAACAGGTGGAGCACGCGATGAGTGTCGCGGAAGCGCTCGACCTTGCCCCGCTGAAGGCCGAACTGCTGCACGCCCGGGCCCGGATCCGCGTCGCGGGGAACAGGCGAGACGCCGCCGCGGCGGATTTCGCCGCCGCGATCGAGCAGACCGAGCGTATCCGCGGCACGCTGAACGCCGAGGCACTGCGGGCGGCGTTTCTCGGGCGCCGGTCGAGCATTTATGGCGACGCGGCGAGTTTTGCGATCGACGTGGGTGATGTGCCGCTGGCCTTTGATCGCATCGAGCGGGCCCGCGCTCGGACGATGCAGGAATCCGCGGCGCATCCGGCGTTGGCGCGGTCGAGCGGGAGCGTTGAAATCGGCGAGCGGGAGGTCGTGCATGAGATCGATCGACTGCGCCGCGAACTCACGGCGATGTATTCGCACACAGGCGACGTGGGCGTGTCGTCACGAGGGAGCAGCGCCGATCGCATCGCGGGCATTCGCCAGCGCGAGGTCGCGTTGCGGATGGCGGAGCAGCGACTGGCCGCTCGTTCTCCCCGGCGCGTGCTGGACAGTGATCCGTTCCCGCTCCGGGAGGTGGGGCGGTCGCTGCAAGCCGATCAGGCGCTCGTCGAGTATTTCGAGGAGTCGGGCTCACTGAGCGTGCTCGTCGGAACTCGCGACGGCGAGCGGATCCGCCGCAATATCGCCGCGATTGACGCGGTTGAGCGGTCGATCGATGCGCTCGCGTTTCAGATCGATCGTGCCGTTATCCGCGGGCTGCCCGCGGGTCCCGCCGGCCAACGCCTCGCGCGTGACGCCGAGAAAGTTCTCCGCGAGTTGCACGCGTACCTGCTGGGGCCGCTGGCGAGCGAACTCTCCGGCGTCGCACGACTGCTTGTCGTTCCGTTCGGCGTGCTGCATCGCGTGCCGTTCCATGCGCTCATGGATGAATCGGGCGAGCCTGAATTGGCCCGTCGTGTCGTTACGATTGCGCCGAGCGCAGCCGTGGCGATGCGGCTCCGGTCGCGTGCGAGTGGAGCGGACGCTCGCCCGCTGGTCATTGGCGTGTCCGATGAGGCAATCCCCTACGCCGAGGACGAGGCGCGTGCGGCGTGGAACGCGCTCCCGGGTGCGGATCTGATTATCGGGAGCGAGGCGACGATTGAGAACGTGTCTCAGGCGATGCGATCCCGCTCGATCATTCACATTGCGACCCACGCCAGGTACGTCGCGAGCAATCCCGGGGCGTCTGGGCTGCGGCTCGCGGACGGGTGGATATCGGCCTGGAATCTAGGGGATATCGAATTGGGTGGTGCGCACGTCGTGCTCAGCGGTTGCGGGACGGGTCGGGCTGAGAGATCGCCGGGGGACGAGCTTCTGGGGCTCGTTCGGGCTTTCCTCGGCGCGGGCGCATCATCGCTCGTGCTCACGCACTGGGCGTTGCACGATCAATCCGCGCGAGAAATGGTTGCGGAATGGTACACCTCGATGTACGATAATCCGATGTGTGAATCCGCATTGCCGGCGGATGCACTCGGGCGTGTTCAACTCGGAAAGTTCCGACAGGGTCACCATCCTGCGGGGTGGGCGTCGTTCTTCGTGATTGGATCAGCATGAACCATGAAACGCTCCGCGTCCGACTTTCCGCCATCGCGGCGATGGTCTTGGCGGCGGGTATGCCCATTGTCGCGCTGGCGTCGGATTCCGGCGATGCGTTGGAGCATCAGTTCATCGTGCGTCTGGCGGCGAACCAGAACATCGAGGAGGTTGCGGCGACGTACGGGGCGGTGGTGCTGGCCAGGTACGAGCCGCGTGGGTTGTATCTGCTGGGCACAGATCCGAACGTGAATGACAGCGACCAGGACATCGAGTTTGATTTCGACGATCGGATCGAGGGCGACGAGCAGAACGCGTCGAACTGCGTGGCCGAGGGGCACACTCAGAGTTTCTTCGTTCGGGTTGCTGAGCAGACGGTTGGGGCGCAGCCGGTGGCGGGATTCGTATCGCTTCCGTCGGCGCACCGGATCTCGAGAGGGGCGGGGGTGATCGTTGCGGTGCTGGACACGGGCGTGTCGCAGCACGCGTATCTGAACGGCGCGATCGCGCCGGGCGGGTACAACTTCCTTGACAACAGCACCAACGTGAACGACGCGGGCGCGGGGGTGATGGCGGGGCACGGCACGTTCGTGTCGGGGCTCATCCACATGGTGGCGCCCGACGCGACGATCCTTCCGATCCGCGTGATGGACGCGACGGGTATGGGCTCGTCGTTCATGATCGCGGAGGGGATTTACCACGCGATCGAGAACGGCGCGCGGGTGATCAACATCTCGATGTCGTCTCCCAAGAACTCGAGTGTCGTGGCCGACGCGATTGCCGAGGCGGAGTCGCTTGGGATCATCGTGGTGGCGGCGATGGACAACCGCGACAGCGACGACAAGGTGTACCCCGCGGCCAACGCGGGGGTGATCGCGGTCGCATCGACGGACATGAACGACGTGAAGTCTGCATTCTCAGGGTTTGGGCACTGTGTCGATCTGTGTGCCCCGGGCGAGGATCTCGTCAGCATCATGCCGAACAACCAGTTCGCGGTCGCGAGCGGGACGAGCTTCTCGGCGGCGTTGGTGAGCGGTGCATCGGCCCTGGTGACGTCGCGCTTCCAGGCCCAGGGCTTCGGCGTGATCAGCACGCAGATTCTCGAATCGGCGCTCGATCTTCGAGCAACCAACAGCGAACGTGCGGAAGACCTCGGCCATGGGCGGGTCCGCCCGTGGCAGGCTTTGCAGCGTCTGCGTCCGCCGCCGAAGCGGTCGTCCACCCGGTGAGTGAAGGCGTGCGTGTGCCCTGATCGTGGATGTGAACGCCGATCATCGGGTGGATGATGCGCTCCTGTCGGGCGGGGTGCGCTTCTTCGGGCATGGAAGCGCGAGTCGAAATGTCGGGTCACGCGGGCGATGGTGCGACGGCGTGGCGCCCTCGGCGCCATCATCGTGGTGATCGTCCTCGTCGTGACGATTCGGGGATCGATCCAGAACGGCGAGCACGCGGATCGACCGTGGCCACTCGTCGGATTGGTGCGTGCCCGGATGAAACGCGGCATGCCGAGTGTGGACATGCCGCGTGGTGCGTGATTCTCTCGTGTCCGCTCGGGCGGGTCTGCGCGACGGACCGGCGGGCGTGTCCGGTGGCGTCACCGGTATCAGCAGCCGGCCTCGAAGGCTGAAGCGAAGGTATCGTAATCAAGGGCGTTGACGAAGCCGTCGAGGTTGATGTCGGCGCCGGGGTCTGCGAGTTCGAAGAGTTCGGCGAATTGGTCGTAATCGAGGGCGTTGACGAAGGCGTCGCAGTTGAAATCGGCGGCGCACACGGTGACGATCGCGGCATCGCTGACGACGTGCCCGCAGTCATTCTCGACCACGCAGTCATAGATCCCGGAGTCCGCGGGTGTGGCGCTCCAGATGGTGTAGGTCGGGGCGTTGGCGCCGAAGATATCCTCGCCGCCCTTGCGCCACTGGAACCCCAGTTCGCCGTCGCCGACGGCGGCGAGACTGAGCACGACGGTGCTCCCCGGGCAGGAGCGGGCGTTGTCGGGCTGATCGGTGATCGTGGGATCGCAGCCGTTGGAGATCGTGAGCGTCGCGGGAGCGGAGAGGTCATCGCCGCACGCGTTGAAAACGAGGCAGGTGTACTCGCCCTCGTCGCTCAGGTCAGCGGCGGAGATCGAGTAGTTGGGCGCGATCGCGCCATTGATGACGGATCCGTTCAGGAACCACTGGAACTCGAGGTCCGTGCCGGTGGCGGTCACGCCGAAGGTTGCGGGCGAGCCTGGGTTGACGGTCTGGCTCGCGGGCTGTCCGGTGATGGTTGGCGCGACACATCCGAGATCGACGGTGAGGATGGCGGTATTGGAGGAGATGCTCCCGCAGGAGTTTGACACCATGCAGAAGAAATCGCCCGCGTCGTTCTGAGTGACGGAGTTGATGGTGTACGAGGAAGCGATGGCGCCGGGGATGATGGCGTTGTTCTTGTACCACTGATACTGGAGCGAGGGGCCGGCGGCGACGATGCTGAAGGTCACGGGCGAGCCAAGGGAGATCGTCTGGCTGAGTGGGTGGCTGGTGATGGAGGGCGCGTCGGCGCAGCCGAGGTTGATGTACCAACTGGTTCCCACGCCGTTGTGGATTCCCCAGCCGGCCATGGCGGTTCCGCCGGCGCTGATATCGGCGGTGCGGAGGGTCCACCCGGCGGTGTTGACGCCGCGGGCGACGAGGTAGTCGGAGACGCGTTGGGCGACACCGTTGATCCAGATGATCGCGCTTTCCGTGCCGCTGGATTCAAAGCCATACCCGGTGATGACAGTGGCGTCGGCGGTGATTGCTCCCGCGATCGAGGCGGTCATTCCTGCGGGCGCGAGGAGTTCCTGCATGCCGGTGGCCGCGGACCATCGGAAGGAGCGTGCGTTCTGCCCTTGCATATCGGCGCAGTATCCGACGATGACGGAGGCATCGGCGTTGCAATCGCCGGGGACGGATTCGGCGCTTCCCGCGAGGACACCGAGGCTGATGATGTTGCCGGCGGCATCCCACCTGCAAGCGGTCGGCATGATGAGTTGCGGCGCGTTGTGGTAGCAGTAGCCGAAGAGGTGGGAGGCGTTGGGGGTGATGCCGAGCGCGAGCGACTGGTCACATCCGGCGAGGATCTGTCCGAATGCCTGCATCCCAGTGGCCTGCGTCCAGCGGAACGCGCGCTGCAGTCCGCCCATGTATCCGTCGCCGACGATGACTGTCCCGTCGGAGTTGGCGCCGAAGGCGAAGGAGGGAGAGTTGCTGGCGAAGCCGCCGATGGAGACCATGCCGGTGGCCTGCGTCCATCGGCAGGCCTGATCAAAGCCCAGGCCGCTGTCGCCGATGACGACCAGTCCGTTGCCGCTGATGGAATAGCCGTAGGAGTGATCGGCGCCGCTGACGATGCCGAGGTTGACCAGTCCGCTCGAGGCGGTCCATCGATAGGCGCGGGGCTTTCCGCCGGCGACGTCGGCGCTTCCGCAGACGACCGATCCGTCGTCGGAGAGTGTGCTGGCGTAGTTCCATGTGCCACCGGGGAGTTTGCCCAGATCGACGAGGACCTGTCCCGTGGCCAATCCCGCGAGGCAGGAGAGGGCCAGGGCCGAGGTGATGACATGCAGATTCCGGTTCATTCGTTTCGTTCCTAAGTGGATCATCGATTTCATTGAAGGGACGGTATCGTCCGGTGCGCATCATGGCGGCGCGGAAATGCGGACGGGGGACCGTCGTGTTCCGAGGGTGGCGGGGAGATCAGCAGCCGGCCTCGAAAGCCGAGGCGAAGGCGTCGTAGTCGAGGGCGTTGACGAAGCCGTCGAGGTTGATGTCGGCGGCGGGATCGGCGACCTCGAACAGAGAGGCGAAGGCGTCGTAGTCAAGGGCGTTGACGAAGGTATCGCAGTTGTAGTCGGCGAGGCAGACGGTGAGTGCAGCGGTGTTGCTGGTGATGCTCCCGCAGGGCGTGGAGGCGAGCGCGACGAAGCGGAGGACGTTGGCGTGATCGCGGAGGGTGATGCCGGCGACCTGGAGCGTCGGCTGGTCCATGCCGCTAACGCTGAATTCGAGTCCGGAGTCGGGCTCGAAGAAGGTTGGGCCGGAGAGGGTGACGTAGGTTCCGCTGTCTGCGGGCGACTCGACGCTCCACTGATAGGTTGGGGTATCGATGGAGTCGACCGCGACGGAGAAGGTCGCGGGTCCGGAAGGGCAGGACGTGGTGTTCGATGGCTGGCTGGTGAAGGTGGGGGGCGATCCGGCGGCCCATTTGGCGAGGTAAGGCGAGACGACATCACCCGCGTTCGTGAAGCCGCCGCCGGCCCAGAGCACACCATCGGGATCGACGGTGGTGGTCATGACGAACTGATCCATGCCGGCACCCATTGCGCGCCAGTCGGTGCCGTCGAAGCGGGCGATTTTGGGCACGCTGGTGGTGCCGGAGATGAAGAAGTGTCCGCCGGCGATGATGTCGCCGTTGGGCATTTCGGTGAAGCAGAGGGGCTGTGCGTTGAGTCCGGAGCCCATGAGGAACCAACCGGAGTCTCGCCAGCCGATCACGCGTGGAGTGGGGGTTGTGAATGTACCGCCGACGATGACGTCGCCATTGGAGAGACCGATGAGCGAGAGGACGGTGGAGTTTGTGCCTCCCGACATTCCGTACCACTGACCCGCGCTCCATCGCGCGAGGCGGTTGACGGTTTTTCCACCGGCGGTTGTGAAGGACCCGCCGGCGATAATGTCGCCGTTTGGCCGAGAGGTGATGGCCCAGCCGATGTTTCCAAGGCCTGTGCCGAGGGCGGTCCAGGCGGAGCCAGTCCAGCGAGCGACGCGGTTGGCGGGCGTGCCGCCGGCGTTGGTGAAGAGGCCGGTGACATAGAGTTCGCCGGTCGCCTTGGACACGGTCATGGCGTTGACCTGGTTGTCCATGCCGCCGGCCATGCTGACCCAGGCGGTGCCGTTCCATCGGGCGATGTAGGGAGTGGATGTGGCGCCGCAGTTGGTGAAGGTACCGGCGGCGACGAGATCGCCGTTGGGGAGTGCGGCGAGGCTGGTGATCCATGTTCCCGCGCCGCCCACGCCTTCGCCGAGGGTGGACCAGGTGGACCCGTCCCACACGACGATGTTGTTGACGGGCGTGCCGTTGAACGAGAGGAACTCACCGGCGATGACGAGGCGGGGCTGCAGCGGGCCGACGCCGTCGGGGTCCCAGTTCGTGGAGGCCCACACGGTCGTGTCTCCTCCGGCGGGTCCGCCGACGGCGTGCCAGGCGGGATCGCACTGTGCGGATGCTGCATTCACGGCGAGGAGCGAGCCGGCGGCAAGGACCATGGCGAGGGCGGGCTTGAGTGTCGATTGAATCCGCGTACGCATAGCACATTCTCCATTCGCCGGGCACGCAGGCCCGCGAGCACACAGGTGGCGACCGGATTGACGGTCGCGCACGAAGTCCGGGTCCGGGGGAATCTCAGCAGCCGGCCTCGAAGGCCGACGCGAACTCGTCGTAATCGAGGGCGTTGACGAAGCCGTCGTTGTTGATGTCTGCGGCGGGGTCTGCGACCTCGAAGAAGCCCGCGAACTCGTCGTAATCGAGGGCGTTGACGAAGCCGTCGTTGTTGAAGTCACCGAGGCAGAAGGGCACGAGCATGAAGGCGCGGGGGAAGCCCATATAGGTTCCGGCGCCGACGATGACTCCCGAGTCGTTGATGTCCCAGGCCTTGTCGAGCGTCCATCCGGTGGTGGGTGGGATACGGGAGTTGAGATCAATGCAGGCGCCGTTCTCGAAGAGGACGGCGTGGAACTTGCTGGTTCCGACGGCTTTGCCGGTCGAGTTCATGCCCAGGGCGTAGCTGTACGCGGTGGACGTCAGCCCACCGAGGTCGACGCGTGAGACGACGTTGCCTGCGGTGTCGATATTCCAGAGGGTGGCGCGTCGGACACCGGCGGCGTTCTGCGAATGGCCGACGATGCGGTTGGCGTAGATGGCGAGCGCCTGGCCGGCGGTGCCGCCGAGGGTTCCGAGATCGGAGGCGGTCGCGGACTTCCAGAGTGCGGGGCGAGACGCGGCCTCGTTGGCGGTGGTTGAAGAGCCGACGACCCAGGCACGATCGTCGATGTCCATGGCCTGTGACGTGGCGCCGCCGAGTGTGCCGAGCACTGTGAGCGTGCCAGTATTCCACACCGCGGCGCGTGGGAGGTAGCGGAGGCCCGAGTCGGCGGCGTAAGAGGTGCCGGCGATCACACCCGAACTGTTCGAGGCACGAGCGGCGAAGGGCGCGAGGAGGGAGACGCCAGAGGAATCGGCGACGAAGCCGGATGGGGTGAGATCCCCGAAGGAGTAGGTCGTGCCGTAGACACGACCTGTGGCATCGGACGTGAAGGCGACCTGCTCCTTGTATCCGGCGATGGTGGAGAGGACGGTCTCGGGTGTCGTGAAGAGCACGCTTTGGAAGTGTGAATCGGGGTTGACGAAGGAGCCGAGGGGGATTGATCCCGGGGCCAGGCCGTAGGCTTCCGATTGTCCGGCGAAGGCGCCGAGGTCGACGAGGGTGTATGTCTGGCCGGCGGCCGAGGACAGCGCCAACGTCGAAAGCACCAGAGCCGCGAGGTTCGTGTTCAGGTTTTTCATGGCATGATTCCCTTGTTCTTCGTGGCTGGCGGTGATTAGCGTTTGTGCTCGAACGGTTCGTTGGGCTGTGAGGTGTGGCAGACGAGGCAATCGTTGAGCGGTCCGGTGTGTCCTTGGAGGCGCATGGCCTGTGCGTTGTCGGTGGCGGTGACGGCGGGGCCGATGACGTGGGGGCTTCCGTGGCAGGTCATGCACTGGACGCCGCCGTGACCCGTGCTGTTGCGGAAGAGCACGCCGGGCTGCTCAAACTCGAACTCTTCGCGCTGGTGGCAACTGGCGCAGGAGGGTTCTTGAGCCCAGGGATTTCGGGCGGGGTTTCCGACGGCGGCCATGTCACCGTGACAGGTGGTGCAGGTCACGCCGCGGGCGGCATGGACGTCGCGCTGGCAGTTCGTCCGCACGCCGGGATGGCAGGCGTAGCAGGAGTTGTCCAAGGTGACCTGACCCATGCGTGGAGCGTGGGCAAGGTGCATGGCCGAGGAGAGGTTTGGAACGCCTTGCTGTCCGGTGGTTCCGAGCGCGTTATCGGCGTGGCACGAGGCGCACATGACGGGCTGCTGGTTGATGAGCGTTGTGCCGTGGAGGCGATCGTGTGATTTCAGGATGCTGGTGGCGACGGTCTCTCCTGGGGTCGTGTGGCAGAGGTTGCAGGACATTTCCCACGACACGGGCACGACGGCCTGGGTCTGGGCGATGATCGCACCGGTGCTGTTGCTCCTGACGGTTACGAACGCGAGCGGGTAGGGATTTTCTTTGCCGTCGTCGTCAACGGGCGCGACGGGGATGCCGACGGCTTCAAAGTCGCCGCGTGACGTGTTGCGGATCATGGTTCCGAACATCCCGTTGCCGGCCAGGCCGACGTCGGGCGGGAGGGAGACGCCCAGGAGCGCTGGTGCGTATTCCCAGAAGTTGGTTTTGTCGGAGGCGTGGGTGTTGGATGGGAGTTCGTAGGTGACGGTGATGCCGGAGCCGACGATGGAGGGCTCACCGCCGCGCTTGATGACTTGTGCGTGAAGGGTGTTGTATGGCGGGAGGATCATCATCTGTGAGAAGTCATTGTTCATGCAGTGCATGCCCAGGTCGTTGAAGGCCATAACGACGTAGGGATCGCGCTGCGGATCCTGTGACCTCTCGACAATCGACGCGCCCGCGACGCTCGAGAGGAGCGCACAGGCCGCCGCGGCGAGGTTCATCAGGCGGCGCGAGTTCTTCATTTTCATTGGGTTCCCTTTCAGGACGCGGAGGTCCATGTGGACTATGAGGATTCCGGGGCTCGATCAGATACACGAACCCCGGGGAAATGCGGGGGAATCTCGATGCCGCGTTGCAACGAGGCCATGACGGACCGTGGATTGGTCGGTCCGATACCTGAGGAGCGGGTTAGCAGCCGGCCTCGAAGGCCGACGCGAACTCGTCGTAATCGAGGGCGTTGACGAAGCCGTCGTTGTTGATGTCGGCGGCGGGGTCTGCGACCTCGAAGAAGCCCGCGAACTCGTCGTAATCGAGGGCGTTGACGAAGCCGTCGTTGTTGAAGTCACCGAGGCAGGAGTAGATCGCGGTGACGTTGTCGAGGAGGAAGTTGTTGGTGCCGAACGGATTTGCCGCGACGGTGATGGTGATGATGTTGAAGGGTGAGGCGCTATTCAGTTCGACGAAGCCTTCGGGGTAGGTTGTACCGCCGTAGACGCCGCGGGCTTGGGCGACGGCGACGGGGGGGGTGTCGGTCGAATCGAGGTATGCCGAGACCTGGAGCGGGGATTCAACGTCGGCCCACGACTCCATTTCGATGGTTGCGAAGTCGAGGCTGACGCTGGTGAGACTGCGGCTGAAATCGATCTGGAGGTCATTGCGATAGACGGAACCTGGGAAGAGGTACTGGTTCTCCATGTGGTGCTGGTTGATCCACAGGATGGTGGCGTCGCTCTGCACGGAGAAGAAGGACATGCCGTCGGGTGAGTGGTAGCTCGCGGTAAGGCCGTTCTTGGTGGTGGAGAAGGGGGTGGAGGTCATCGTGGCCATGGGGGGCGGATTCCCGCTGTCAGTGTCGAAGGTGACGGAGCGGGTCGTGTTGACGAACTGAGCAACGATCGGCACGGAGGCGGTGGGAGTGAAGGTGTACGGATTCGAGGTGCTGACGGTGTTGCCGTAGACGGTCCAACCGACGAAGTCGAAGCCGAGGCGGGGTGTGGCGGAGACGGTGATGCTCGAGCCCTGGTTGAATACGCCGCCGCCGGTGGTGGTCCCTCCGTAGAGCGGGTACGAGTCCGTCGTGATCGTGAACGCAGGAACGAAGTTGGCGACGAGTGTTCGATCACGAGTCACCGTGAACGAGTATCGCCAGTTGGTGCTGACCTGCTGGCTATTCTCGGTCCAGTTGAGAAAGCCCCAGCCGGAGTTGGCGGTTGCGGTGAGTGTTGCGGTGGCGTTGACGGGGTAGTCGCCGGCGCCCTGGATGACGCCGGCGTTTGCGGGCGAGGCGCTGGCCGCGATGTGAAATGTCTGGGCGTCGCTGTTCAGGAGGGTGAAGGCGCAATCGCCGGAGATATTGGCGTAGTTGCCGCCGGTGACCTTGCGGAAGTGCGCGCCGTTGCCTCCGGTGCCCTTGGAGATGCTCCAGTCGGGCGGCCAGTTCCAGCCGTTGATTCCTTGCGAGGCTTCGATCTGAACCCAGTACTTCACGCCGCCGGTTGCCTGGAAGGGCGAGGGGAGCGTGAAGGAGTAGTCGTAGTGCTTGATGCCGCCGATGGTGGTGGCGTAGGTTTCGCCACAGCGGTTGCCGGTCCAGTATTTCACCAGTGGCTGCCCGGCGACGTTCGGCTCAAAGCCGGAGGAGTTGGACGGCCAGATGGAGACCTTGAACTCGATGACGGGTGCTTCGATGTTGTCGGCCAGGCCGTAGGCGTAGGCGCCGCGCCAGCGGATTTCGGTGATCGCGGTGGTGGAAGCGAGGGTGAAGTTGTCCCAGACGTATTCGTCACCGTCGAGGCCGTCGGGCGGATACCAGGAACTCTTGTATTGCCCGCCGGTGGGGTCGGGCGACTGTTGATACGCCACGGCGGCGCTCACCCGAGTGGGGGCGAACACACCGAAGATCATCGCGAGAAGCGCGAAGAGCCACGGCCTGCTGTGCATGACCACACCGAAGAACATCTCACGCCGCATGACCACGCTCCTTCACGGAAATCCCGATGTCGAATGGCAGAAACTCGAGCCGGTGACGAATTGCACTCGCCAGTGTGTCAACACCCCGCTTCAAACGCCGAAGCGAACACGTCGTAATCCAGTGCGTTGACGAAGCCGTCGGCGTTGATGTCGGCACCGGGATCTGCGAGTTCGAAGAATCCGGCGAACTCGTCGTAATCCAGGGCGTTGACGAAGCCGTCGGCGTTGAAGTCGGCCGTGCACGGCGTGACCTGGCTCCATGTCGATCCGAAGCGGACCTCGTCGATGGTGTATCCGCCATAGCCCAGCGGTTCGACGTATGAGCCGAACGCGCGGAGGCCCGCTCTTCCATATTCCGCCATGGCCCAACTGGGCTTGGGCTGTCCGGGCGTCGGGTTGACGTACATGCGATACGCGGTCGTATTGGTCGTGGTGACGTGCTCAACCTCGAGCACCAGGAAGACGGTCTTTCCGACCTGCACCGGCACTGGCGAGAGGGCGAACACGCCGTCGCCCAGCATGAACCCGTACTGATAGGAACCCATCGGCACGCCCACGTCGACCTGGTTGGGCCAGGTGCCAAGGCGCAGCGTGAACCAGTTGCTGGCGTCGGCCCGAGGGCGAAGCAGGAACGACAGATACATCGTGTTGCCGGTGATCGCGGCGTGCCCGCGCGTGTAACTCACCATTCCCGGGTACCACGCCTCTGGAACTTCGGCGCAGCCCGGCTTGACGCCAAGGCCCATGTACGACAGGCCGTCGGAGTGGTCGGTCACGGAGATGATGCCTCCCTGACCCATGTCCATCCACGCCGAGGTCCAGCCCGAGCCCGCCGTTGAGCCGTCGAGGTCGGCTCGAGGACCGTCCGAGAACGAGTCGTACGAAGCGACACCGGTTTGAGCCAGCGCGGCGGCGCTTATGGCCAGCCCGCACACGGTCGGGAAGAGGTACCAGCAACGGCAATTGATGTTCATCAGGATCTCCTCAGAGGATTCCGAGCAAGGAACGGAGCGTCGCGGATCCCCTCGATTGATTGATGCTATAAAAGTCCTGAATGAAATCGAAGCGTGATCTCTGATTCTGAACCAATTGTCGTAATTGAACTTGCGTCTCAGGCTCAATGCCGCGTCGTCCGATGCCACCATTGAGAGGCGGGCGTGCCTGCTTTGGATACAACGAAGTCTGAATTGGGGTGAATGCGATATGAGGCGCATGTCACTCGGTGCGAGCGACCCGAACAGAACCAGACCTCGGTGTGTCAGCCGGCGCGTGAAGGAGAACGCGAAAGTGCCGGTTCATTGCGAGCATCGCGCGCCGGAGCAGTGTGTATCGATCCGAGGCTGGTCACTGTGATTCCCAGCGTGGCTCGCGGCCCATGAGATGGCGCACGAAGAAGTCCTGACGCTTGCGCCGGCCGTAGGGCGATTCGCACGCGCCGTGCCCCTCGCCCGGGAACACGATGAGGTCGAAGTCCTTGTTGGCCTTGATGAGGCGCGAGACGACCTGCATGGTGCTGGCGGGGTCGACGTTCTCGTCCATCTCGCCGACGGTGAGCAGGAGGTTGCAGTCAACGGGGAGGCGAGACGCGTTGGCGGCGTTGCTGTTTTCCTCGTACCACGGGCCGATCGGCCATGACATCCAGAGTTCGTTCCACCAGATCTTGTCCATGCGGTTGTCGTGGCAGCCGCAATCGGCGACGGCGACTTTGTAGAAATCGCCGTGCCAGAGGAGGGCGGCCATGGCGTTCTGCCCGCCGGCGGAGCCGCCGTAGATTCCCACGCCGCGCCCGCTATTGGCGAGGTCCATCTCCGGGTGCGCGGCGGCGGCGGCCCTCATCCACGCGATGCGGTCGGGGTAGCCCGCGTCCTTCAGGTTCTTCCACGCGACATCGTGGAAGGCCTTGGATCGCCAGTTGGTTCCCATGCCGTCGATCTGCACGACGATGAAGCCGAGTTCGGCGATCTCGTTGCACTGCGAGTAGGCGCGGAAGCCCTTGGGCACGTGCTGATCGTGCGGGCCGGCGTAGATGGCTTCGATCACCGGGTACTTCTTGGCGGGATCGAAGTTGGTGGGGCGATGGATGAGGCCGTAGATATCGGTTGTGGCGTCACGGCCTTTGGCGACGAAGCGCTCGGGCGCTTTCCAGCCTGTTTCGAGGAGCGCGGACCAGTCGGCGCGTTCGAGTTCGACGATGAGCGTTCCGTCGGAGGCGCGGCGGAGTTCGGTGACGGGCGGCAGATCGGCGCGGGAGTAGGTGTCGATGAGATACTCGCCGGTGGGGGAGGGGACGACCTCGTGTGTGCCGTCGCCCTCGGTGAGGAGCGTGAGGCCGGTGCCGTCGAAGTTGATGCGGGCGAGGTGGATGTGGTAGGGGTCCTGGCCGGGACGGATTCCCATGGCCTTGAAGGTAATCTGCTGCTTGTCTTCGTCGACGCGTTCGACAGAGCGGACGACCCATTCGCCCTTGGTGATCTGGTTGAGGAGCGTGCCGCTCTTGTCGCGCAGTTCGAGGTGATTCCAGCCGGTACGCTCGCTCATCCAGATGATGCGCGAATCGCGCGTGAAGTAGAGGAAGGTCTTGGCGGCGTAGTCGAAGAAGGTCTTGCACTCTTCGTTCACGAGTGGCGAGACCTTCCCGCCAGCGTCGATCGAGATGACGCGCATGACGGTGTGGCCGCGCTGGTTGTAGAGGAACGTGAAGCGCGATGAATCAGGCTCCCAGCGGAAGTTGTCGGCCGACCAGGGGTTGGAAAAGAGCGATTCATCGACGGGAATCTGCGTGCGTGCGGCGGCGTCGAAGAGGCGCGGGCGCGAGAGGGGGATGTCGTCGCCGGGCTTGAGGTATTCGTACGTCTTCACGCGCGGCTGGAGCTGATCGGTCGGCGTGCTCTCGATGTAGGTGACTTTGCGGTCGCCGCCCTTGGTGGTGCGCATGGCGATGAGGCGGGATGAGTCGGGCGACCAGAAGAAGCGCCCGTCGTAGGGGTCATTGGGCGAGCCGTCGGCTGAGAGGGGAAATTCCTGGCCGCTTGGGTCTCGCCCCCAGACGTTGAAGTCCTTGATGAAAGGCTCGAAGGGAGGGGGTGCCGGCGCTGGATCGGGTTCGCGACGATTGATTGCTGCCCTGTCGCTTTCCGTCTCGATCGTTGGTCCGTTCAGCGCCCATTCTTCGAGTTCCGCGCTGGCGCCGTCGGGGTTTTCGTCTTCATACTCGGGCGGCTTGGGGGCGGGGTTGTGGACGACGCCGATCGAGGGGCGCGGCTCGGCGCGGAACCACGCCAGTTCGCGTCCGTCGTGGCCGACGGCGACCCACACGTGTCCGGCGAAGGTGTGCTGCGACGCCGTGCCGCCCGGCGCGAGGCGGTCGTAGGGATGTCGATTTCCTTCGAGATCGACCCAGTACATCTTTACGCTCTCGTTGGTGTTGTTGACGAACGTGATCGAGGTGTCGCGCCCGCCGCCGGTGCTCCGCGCGGGCGATGCGAGGGGCGAGAGGTGGAAGGGCGTGGCGTCGCCGGCGGGCTTTTCGGTGATGGCGCCGGTGGCGCGATCGAGGCGCCAGAGCTTGGGATCGCCGGTGAGCATGAGCACCAGGCCGCCCTCGTCGGGCTCGATTCGCTCGATGGGGAGTTTCTCGGCCTTGAGTTCGCGCCCCGCGAGGCGCGAGAGTTCGCGGGCGAGGGCGTCGTGGTCAAAGAGGGGAGACTTTGTGCCGCCCGCGGCGTCGACGAGCCAGTAGCGGCGTTCGCCCGCTCGGGGCGAGGAGAGGTACCAGAACGATGAGTCGCCGAGCCACTGGGGGCGGATGGCGGCATTGCGAAGCTTGCCGCGGACTTTCTGCGGGAGTTCGGCGGATCTCGCGTAGTCGGCCTTGCTGCCCTGCGCGACTGCCGCGGGCAGGAGCGGGGCGGGGGAGAAGAGGAGGAGCGAGAGGGCGAGGGAGAGGAGTGGGCGCATGGGGGCTCCGGGTGTAATCGATGCTGCAAGGTAGCGAGTTTCGCGAGGCGTTCGTAGTCCACGGGTTGCGTGATCGCGATGCGTTTGTGAACGAATCGCCCGAAAGTGAGGCCGGCTTTGTGCTTCGATGGCTCCGCGTCAATTCGGGATGTGTGAGGCAAGTATCATGACGGTCGTTTCCGCCCCGTATTTGGCGGGCGGGGCACGAGAGGAGAGAGCCATGAATACACCGAAGGTGTTGGTTGTTGCGTCCGTGGGTGCGCTCGCGTGTTCGACGGCGATGGGCGCGAACGTGCTGCAAAACCCGGGGTTTGAGGATGGCCTTACCTCGTGGAGTGGCGGCGGTGCAATCCGTCACGCCGACCCCGCGCCGCACGAGGGTGCGTCGTATCTCTTCGGCGGTGCCGTGCTCAGTTTCCATGCGTATCAGTTGGTGACGGCATCAACGATGGAAGTGAGCGAGGCCGACATCGACGCCGGGTTGGTTGAGATCACTTTCGGCGGGTGGCAGGCTGGCTGGAACGGCCAGAACGACGAGGGCAGGATCGAGGTGCAGTTCCTCGATGCAGCGGGCGGGTTGATTGCGGCCTCGGACCTTGGCTGGTTCCACTCGAACCACACGTGGGTCGAGAAGTCTGGGGTCGCGATGGCGCCGCCCGGTACGCGCTCGGTTGCCTACGGCTTCTCTGGGCACCGTCTCGACGGCTCGAACTGCGATGCATATCTCGACGACGCGTACCTGATCCCGCGGGTCGTGCCGACCGGCCCGACGTTGGCGGTGTTGGCCGTGTTTGGGATTGGCGCGATGAGGCGGAGACGCTGATCGAGCGTTGCCAGCCGGCGTCAGTCGATGGGCAGGGGGATGCGGCGTTCTGCGCTCGCGGTGGCTGCACATCGCCGCTCGGTTGCGACCAGCAAGCCGAGGCGAGATACCAGATCAGCCATGCGTTCGATGAGGGCCCTCACACGAATCCTACGGCCTCACTCCCAGCTCCGCCTTCTTGCCCACGATCTCGGACTTGATCGCCTCGACGAACTTGTCGAGCGGCATCGCGCCAAGGTCCTTCTCCACGCCGCGGGCGCGGACGGAGACTGAGCCCGACTCGGCGTCGCGCGGGCCGACGATGAGCATGTAGGGCACCTTCTCGTCGGCCGCCACCTTGACCTTGGCCTGGATGCGGTCGTTGCCGCTGTCGACGCTGACGCGGACGTCGGCGCTTCGGAGCGCGGCGGCAACCTTGTCGGCGTAGTCGAAGGACTTTTCGCTGATGGGCAGGACGCGGACCTGCTCGGGGCTGAGCCAGGTTGGGAACGCGCCGGCGAAGTGCTCGATGAGCACGCCGCAGAAACGCTCCATGGAGCCGAATGGTGCGCGGTGGATGACGACGGGGCGGTGGGGCTTGTTGTCGGGGCCGATGTAGGAGAGGTCGAAGCGGTTGCCCATCTGGTAATCGACCTGGACGGTGCCGAGCTGCCACTCGCGGCCGATGACGTCCTTGACGACGAAGTCGATCTTCGGGCCGTAGAACGCGGCCT
>JADLFE010000036.1 GCA_020845755.1 Phycisphaerales bacterium | reverse complement strand
CGATCCATGCACCGCACATTCTCGCGCGGATCCCGACTGTTCACTTGTCAAAGAGGGCACGACACCTTCGGCCATCCGGCCGCGTGCCGTGCGTCAACTGGCGAGGGGAAGAATATCGACGATCCTCACGGGGTCAAGCCGCGACGGATCGCAAACCTGGAAATTCTCTCAAACCCCGGCAAATCATGGCGTTGCGCGCAGCCCTGTCCGCCGGAAATCAGCCTCCGCGAGGCCCGAAGCATCCTCAGCCGTCTCCCGCAACCGCCAATGACGCCGCCCAGACAGCAGTTGACTGGGTAATCCCCCGAAGAGTTCGGCAGGCAGCGGCGAGCGTCGCCCCGGTCGTGCGGACATCGTCCACCACCACTATCAATGCCGTCGCCGCCGGTAGCCCGTGGAATGGCTTGAACGCCCCGGCCACATTCATGGCCCGCAGGCTGGGTGGCACATCGCGCTGAGAGGGGCGATGCACACGCCGGAGCAGCCGCACCAGGGTGGCAGTTCCGATCGAATACCGAACACCTGCAGCGATCATGCCGGCATGGTCGATGCCGCGGCTCATGCGCCGTCGCCACGTGGTCGGCACGGGGCAGACGACGACCGGCGAGTTTTCCAGGCCCGCGGCGTTCAGGCGGCTGCAGATAGCCTGGCCGAGTTGGCGGCCAAGGTCCAGTGCAAGGGATCGCATGCGTTCAAACTTGATCTCGTGGATCGCGTCGCGGAGCAGGCCCTCGTGGTGACCCAAGCGAACGAAGGCGTCCCAGGCGAGGCGCGAACCGCGGCAGGAGGAGCAGCGGCGGTTGGTGTCGAGTTCGTAGCGGCCTATGTCCTGGCCGCAGGAGGGGCAGTAGGTGTCGGGCGCGTCGGGCTGCCAGCCGGCGGCGAGGGCGCGGGTTTGCCAGGAGCGGTGGATCAGGCCGAGCCAGCGGCGCTCGAAACGCTCGAGCACGTCGCGCCAGGTGGGTATGGGCGCAGGGACTGGCGATGGCTGAAGGTCGATGGACGCATCGAGGGAAGCGGCGTCGAGATTCGGTGGGGTGAGGGAACCTGCACGGGCAGATGGCAGAGACTCGCGAGCCACCCGATCGGCACGCGCCTGACGAGCGGCGGCACGGCCTTCGGCGGCGCCGATCTGCTCGGCGTCGGGCGCGGGGGGCTTGGGGGGCCAGGTGAACTTGCTCTCGATCGGAAGAGCTTCTATAGGCTCGGCCTCGATCGGCTTGGCTTCGATCTGGGCGGGCGGAAGATCGGAGTTGGAAGGAGATGTGACGCGCGGCGATTCACGATCGGAGCGCGATGCGGGCGAGATTGGGGTGTCGGAGCCGGCCACGAGCGCGTTGTACCTGATTTTGAGGCGGGAATCAACGGCTGCGGGGAAAGTGAGATCCTCGAAGACGTGAGAGATCGATGATTAGACGCACCACCCGCGAGTAACATCTCAACTCGAGGCGGGGACGCATCAAGCACCAGGGATCGGATTCGCGCGCGGACTCGCTCATCCGGCGTGAGCGGAAGGGATCACGTCGTCTTGAGCAGGCGGCGGCGGATGAGTTGGGCGCGGGCGGCGCGGCGTTGCTCCTGGTCGAGGTCGGTGCCCATGACGCGTTGCAGGTGCGCGGGCTGGGTGAGGAGCATGAGGGCGTTGACGGTGGCGAGGTCGACATCGGAGACCAGGCCCATGACCACGCCGAGGCGGACGTGGCTAAGCATCTGCATGGATTCCTCGGCGGTGAGGAGGCGGGCGTGGGTGAGCAGGCCGAGCGCGCGATAGACCTGGTCCTCGAGCGCGGCGCCGCGCTTGGAGATGAGGTCGCGTCGTTCCTTGCGTTCGTACTCGACGATCTTGGGGATGATCTGCCCGGCCAGATCGTTCAGGATGGCCTCTTCGCTCTTGCCGAGGGTGGTCTGGTTGGAGATCTGGTAGAAGTCGCCGGCGGCCTCGGAGCCTTCGCCGTAGAACCCGCGGACGGCGAGGTTCATGTCGCTGGCGGCGCGTTTGACCTTTTCGATGCTGCCGGTGAGTTTGAGGGCGGGGAGGTGGAGCATGAGGCTCATGCGGACGCCGGTGCCGACGTTGGTCGGGCAGCAGGTGAGGTAGCCAAAGCGGGGCGAGTAGGCGAAATCGAGTTTGGATTCGAGGAGGTCATCGGCGCGATCGGCGTCGGCCCAGGCCTCGGCGAGGGCGAGCCCGCCGCGGACGGCCTGGATGCGCAGGTGGTCCTCTTCGTTGACCATGATGGAGAGGCGTTCATCGGGGAGGGCGACGGCGACGCCGCGCGGGTCGGTGGTTTCGATGTCGCCGGACTTGAGGTCGGGGAGCGGCTTGCCCTTGGAGTGCTGCTTGGAGATGAGGTGGCGCTCGACGAGGAGTTGGCGTTCGATGGGCGGCGATTCGCGCAGGTCGATCCACATGACCTGGGGCGGGGTGGACGGCGCGGATGAAGACTGTGCGCCAACGCTGCTGAGCCCGGCGGCGGCGATGCGATCGCGGCAGATTTCCAGGACTTTCTGGCGATCGCCGTGCCCGGCCTTGTGGCCGAAGCGCCAGCCGGCGAGGTTGCGGGCGAGGCGCACGCGGGAGGACATGACGACGTCGCTGGCCTGACCGCCGGCGCGAAGCCACTCGGTGCCGGTTTCGTAGGACGGGATGAATCCCTCGCTGGCCATCGCGTGCGTGGTCCTAGACGGTGCCCTGGGACTCGATCTTGCGGAGTTCGTCGCGGAGCACAGCGGCGGCCTCGTATTGCTCGGCCATCACGGCCTGCTCGAGGCGGCGGCGGAGGTCGTCGACGCGTTCGCGGCGAGCGGAATCGGCCTCGGCGCGGGCGGAACGTTCTTCCCAGCGCGTGGGGCGCTTGCCGACATGGTGAGTCGCACCCTCGTGGGCGCGTTCAAGCAGCGGGCCGAGCTGGGGCTCAAACGTGGTGTAGCACTCGGAGCAGCCGACGCGGCCGGTTTGTTTGAAATCGGGGAAGGTCGTGCCGCACCCGCGGCAGGTGGTCGGAGGCGTTGGGCGGGCTGGGGCGGGCTTTCCGGCGGGGGCAAGGGGCTGACCCTGGGGCGCGACGACGAACTTGGTGATGAGTTGGCCGAGGGTGGCGCCACCGGGGTTCAGGCCGAGTTCACGGGCGCAGTGCTCGCAAAGGTGGCGTTCGGTCTTGACGCCGCCCTTCACGATCATCTCGTGAACGGTCGCCTCGTTATCGCATTTATCGCACTTCACGCGGAATGAGTGTATCGCGCAACGAAAACCGGAACACCGTGTGCGGTGTTCCGGTTCAGATTTGGACAGTGTGATGCGGGTTACGCGTGAGCGGCGGCCAGTTTCTGCTGGCGGGTGTAGCCGTACTTGCGCTTGAGGGGTTTGACGACCAGTCCTTCCTGGCGGAGGGCCCGCGTGGAGACGCGGACGGTCTGGGCCTTGCCGTCGACCAGGACGGTGAGTTTCTGGAGGTTGGGGCGGAACTTGCGGCGGGTGATGCCGGTGGGCTTCAGACCGAAGCCGCCCTTCTTGACCGCCTGGCCGCGCCAGGCGCGCTTCATCCCGAAACTGACTTTCTTACCGGTGAAATGGCACGTCGCGGGCATAGGAAGACCTCGTGAAAAGCGCGGGGGCGGAGCCACCGGCGGGAGGGAAGGATAGCCCTCAAGGGCGCTCAGACAAGCCCGGGGGTGCGTGGTGGTCAGGTCCGCTTGAGGTTCTCGCGCGAGATCATGACGTCCAGGGTCTGGACGACGTGGTCGATTTCGCGTTCGGAGAGGTCGTTGTAGAAGGGCAGGGCGATGGTGCGCTGGCTGACAGACTCGGCGATGGGGAACATGCCCGGCCCAAACCCGAACTGCTCGCGGTAGAAGGGCTGGAGGTGGATGCAGGGGAAGTAGTCGGAGGCGCCGATGTCGTGGCGTCGCAGGCCGGCGATGATACGGTCGCGCTCCTCGCCGCTGTAACTGGTGGCAAGGCGGACAACGAAAACGAACCAGCTCATGACGGTGTCTTCGTCGATGGTGGGCATGATGAGGTGGGCGTTACCGGCGAGTCGCTCGATATACGCCTGGGCGACGGCCTGACGCTTCCGGAGGAATTCGTCGAGACGCTTCATTTGGGCGACGCCCAGGGCGGCGCTGATATCCGGGAGGCGGTAGTTGTAGCCGAGGCGTTCGTGCTTGAGCCACGAGCCGGTGGGCGCGCCGCCGGAGGTTGGGGCAGACCAGCCGAGGGGGCGGCCCTGGTTGCGCATGGAGCGGCAGAGGTCGGCCAGGCGGGCGTCGTCGGTGACGATCATGCCGCCCTCGCCGGTGGTGATCTGCTTGTTGGGATAGAAGCCAAAGACGCCGATGCGTCCGAAGGAGCCGGCCGGACGCCCGCGGTAACTGGTGCCAAGAGCCTCGCAGCAATCTTCGATCAGCGGGATTTCGTGGCGGGCGGCGATAGCGCGATAGGCGTCCATGTGGGCGGGGTTGCCGAAGGTCTCGACGGCGAGGATCGCCTTGGTCCGCGGCGTGATCGCTGAGGCAACCTTGTCGGGGTCCATGTTCAGGCTCTTGGGGTCGAGGTCGACGAAGACGGGCGTGGCGTTGACGTAGAGGATGCAGTTGGAACTGGCGATGAAGGAGAACGGGGTGGTGATGATCTCGTCGCCGGGCCCGATGTTGAGCGAGCGGAGCATGATGTGCAGGCCGCTGGTGCCGGAGTTGACGGCGATGGCGTGGCGGCAGCCGACGCGGCGCGCGACGGCCTCTTCGAACTCTTCGACCATGGGTCCGATGGAGAGGCGTCCGGAGCGCAAGACGCGCAGGACGTGTTCCTCCTCAAGAGCGGTGATATCGGGACGGGAGAGAGGGATTTCGGAGGCGCCCATGGCACCATCATCGGCACGCGCGGGGCGAAAGGCCAGCGAGAAAAGGAGTCACGGAGCCACGGAGAGAAACGCCGGACATGGCCGGCATTGTCAATTCGGCATGGAGATGTGAGCGATGAGAAGGCCGCCGGAGTTCGCACGGCGACCGAGGCCCGGCGATTCTTACTTCGCGGCGCGGGAGATGATGGTGCGCGAGAGGCGGGTAGAGAGTTCGCGGAGCGACACACCGGCGAAGGCGGAGCCGGCCTCGGACGCGAGATCGGCGGTGGTGTCGAGTTGCTGGCGCACGCGCTTGTCGGCGGTGATGACGGTGGAGTGGTTGGGGCGACCGAGCGCCCGCGCGATCTCAGGATAACTCATGGTCGTCAGTTCACGGCAGAGATAGGAGCCGAGCGAGCGGGCCAGGACGGCGCGGGCGTGGCGTGAGCGGCCGACGAACGTGGTGCGATCGATCGCCAGTTCCTCGCACACGACGGCGATGATGAGTTCGGCGGGAACGGGTCGACGCGGACGCGAGACTGGGGCGGTGTCGACGGCGATGCCCAAGGCCCTCCCCACCGCCCCGGCGCCGATCACGCCGCCGATCGCCAGTTCGGGAATGACGCGGGCGACGGCCTCGACCTGCGTGATCATGCCCTCCAGTTCGCGGACGGACGCGGGCTGATCGCCGATGGCGGAGCGGCCGGCCCGATCGGCGAGCAGACGCACCGCGCCGTCGTCGAGGAGCATGGCGCGGCGTTTGGCGATGGCGCGCACCAGCGCGGTGCGGAGTTCCGTGTCGGGCGGATCGATGCGTGCGACCATGCCGGCCATGAAGCGCGATTGCAGTTGCTGGCTGAGTTTCTGCGCGTCGCGCGGGTGCTCGTCGCTGGCCAGAAGAACGCGGGCGCCGTCGAGTTTGAGGGCGTCGAGGGTGTGGAGAAGTTCGGACTGCGTGCGTTCCTTGCCGGAGAGAAAGTGGGCGTCGTCTATGCAGAGGAGATCGAGGCCGCGGTATTGACGGCGGAACTCGTCGATGCGGTTTTCGCGGATGGCGGTGATGTAGGCGTTGGTGAAGTCCTCGGCGGTGGTGCAGCGGACGACGGCGCCGGGGCGTGTTTCGCGGAAGCGACGCGCGACGCCCTGGAGCAGATGGGTCTTGCCCACGCCGCACCCACCGTGGATCAGCACGAGTTGGAGCGACGATTCGGCGGCATCGATGAGACGGAGCGCGGCGGCGTATGCGAGGCGGTTGGATTCGCCGACGACAAAGTCGTCGAGCGACGCGAGCACGCGGGCGGCCTCGCGGGCGCGGGGCGACACGCGGACGGGTCGGGAGGATTCGGCGTGGTGTGCCACCTCGGGAGTGTGTGAATCCGAGAGAGCGGGCGATGGGTCGGCGCCTGGCGCTGTTGGATCGGCGGCGTGTGACGGGCGGGCATCTGACTCGACACGGAGGCGGAGTTGGACATCGCCGCTCTCGTGGAGTTCCTCGGCGGCGGCACGGCGGATCATGGGCGCGAATCGACGCCCGATGAACTCGGCGACGAACGCGGAGGGAACGGTGATTTCGACATGATCGTCGCGGACGTCGAGGCGGGGTTCGCGTCCGAAGTAGCGTTCGAAGCGAGCGGGGCCGAGTTCACGCGAGAGGCGGTCGCGGAGACGGCGCACGTCGTCGTCATGACGGGCGACCGGGCGTGCGAGGACCGGACGAGAATGGTCCTGGCGGGCCTGGGAGATTGATCCCGAGATGTCCGATGGTGTCCGCGTTTCCACGCCGACCCGCCCTCCGCGCCGAGCGCCGCTCGAGCGGGGAACCCGGAGCGCGTGCGGCCACCCGGCCGCCGATGCTCGCGACTTCCTCGCCTCCCACCTTCAACACGGAGTCCTTCCACCCACCGCGGCGCGGGCCGCTCCGAACGAAGTGACAGAACCACCGACGCGCCTTGAGAGAGGAGCGTGGCCCAACCAAATACTGGCACTTCGTTCGAGAGCGAATCCGATCGCGTCGTCAGCCGGTCATGTCCTTGACCGAGGACCCAGAACGTAGTGGAGTCGCGCGACGGGTTCAACGCGGGAAACCCATGCACAGGACGGCGGAACGGGTGAGGAATGCTGAAAAACAAGGACTTATCGATCTTGAAAAAACTTTGTCCACGAACGGTGCCCGGGCATGCGCAAAGGATGTGCAAAAGTCCTGTTCAGACGGCGGGTCAATGACTTGCGCGCACGGGTGACGGTTCGCACCGGGGATGGAGCGGGCGAACGAAGGCGACGCGACCGGAGTATCGACGCATGCCCGCGCGGTCGTACAGCCTCTTGGCGGGCTCGTTGCGGTCATCAACAGCACAGGTGAGTTCCATCACGTTGGGGGCACGAGTTCGTCCAACGGCGTACTGCAGGAGCGGGAGGGCGAGCCGCTTGCCGCGGATCGCGGGGGTGAAACCGAAGTAGACCAGTTCCACGCCGCGGAGTTCCGGGTTGCGCGAGAGGAGCACACACCCCTCGGCCTTGTCGTGGTCTGTGACGATGAGCCAGAGGGAGGGATCGAAGACGCCGGTGGCCATATGGGAGTCGGCGACATCGACCGGGTCGCGCAGGCCGCACAGTTCCGGGCAATCGAGCGTGCCTTCGTACGTGCGTGCGAGGAGCTCGGCGAGGCGTTCGCGGGAGTCGTCGCCGAAGCACTTGTTGAATGGAACGACGCGGATGCCGGTTGGCCAGATCGGTTCGGGGATGGAGGGAAAGCCTGAAATCGCACGACGGAGGTAGGAAAGATCGCCGACATGGATGAACCCGGCGCGCGTGTAGGTGTCGATGCCCCACGACTCGCTCGGGTCGGGCAGTCCCTGGGCCATCATCACGCCCGTACCAGTCTTGCCCGGGTGATGGGTGAGTTCGCGGCAGGCGGCGTCGAGGCACGCGGCGCGCTCTACGGTGGCGTCCAACGGATGGGAATCGCCCTCGGGCCCGGGCTCGCTCAGGAACGTCATCGCGGTTCGTCCGGCTCCCAAGACGGCAAGACAAGCCTGGGAAATTGCTCCTGAGGGGGCGAGGGAGGCCCAGAGAAGTTCGAGATCGATGCCGTGAGCCGGGGCGGCGGCGATGAGGCGGCGGGCGGAGGCGTCGCGGTCACCGGACTGGTTGACGAGGCGACGGACGGCCGACAATCGCTGCGATTCCTGCACGCGGATCACGCGGGGCTGGTCGGCGCTGGGCGATGTTGGAGAGGGCGGGGACAGCCGAAAAACTCCTCATGGGGGGGGCGGCGGGCGGGAAGACCTGGCGAAGTCATGAGGCGGGGCGTTTGACCGGCAACCGCCAACCAGTAGACTACGAACCTTGAGGATCGGCAGGATCGGAATCCGCCGCCCGAGATTTGTCCCGTCGACCGTCCGATGATTGGGACGGTTCGGTTGGGTGCCCTGCCTGAGGGCGGCTTTGTGGAGCCGGCATGAACGTCTCAGATTTGTCGAAGATGACCCGGCGGGCAGCGATCACGAGGGTGATGCTGTTGGTCGTAGCCCTGCTCGGTTCGGTGGTGGCGTGGGTGAAGGCGGCCCCGGAGCCGGACCCCGTGCCGCGGCGTTGGCAACTTGATCTGGAGGTCGGGCCGCTGCGTATCGCAACGGTGGATACGCCCGGCGTGGGTCCCAGGTCGTACTTCTACATGACTTACAAGGTGACCAACTCGTCGTCGGAGGACCTGCTCCTGGCCCCGATTTTCGAGATGGCGGGCGAGGATGTGCCGGTGATGCGGGCTGGGCGCGGCGTTCCGGCCGACGTGACGCGGCAAATTCTGGAGCGGCTGGGAAACCCCCTGCTTCAGGACCAGATCAGCATCCTGGGCATGATCCTCCGCGGCGAAGAAAACGCCAAGGAAGGACTGGTTGTTTGGCCTGCGGACAACCTCCGGGCACGCGATCTCTCGGTGTACGCGATGGGGTTCAGCGGCGAGACGCGTCCGATCGACGTGGCCGATCCAAAGAGCGGGCAGATGCGCAAGGTTTTGCTGCGCAAGACGATGATGGTGCGGTACGACGTTCCCGGCGACCTTGATGGGCACGACAGTTCGGCTCTGCCTGTGAACGAATCACGCTGGATTCTTCGGTAAGCCCGGGGATGCACGCACACCCCTCCCCCTCGTTCCTTCTGGCGGCCTGAATCGGGCCGATTCGGTGGATCTGGTCGGTTGGGATGGCGGCTGGAATGGTCGATGGAAGGTGGCTACAGTCTCTGCCCGGCCGGATGGATGTTCGTCGCCGGTTTGGGTTGGTTCTTGAAGCGGAGTGATCGTCATGGCACATAAAAAGGGTCAGGGCTCGACGAAGAACGGGCGCGACTCCAACCCGCAGTACCGCGGCATCAAACTCTACGGCGGCGAGGCGGCCCAGCCGGGCTCGATCATCGTGCGTCAGGTCGGCACGCCCTTCAAGGCCGGCTTCAATGTGAAGGAAGGCTCGGACAACACGCTGTACGCCGTGGCGAACGGCACGGTGGTGTTCCGCGGCCGGACGGTGCATGTGAACCCGGCGGACGCCAAGGCGCCCCGCCCGTTCTGGCTCGCGAACTAACGCGAGTTCAACTCCGATTCAAACTCGACGATTGATCGACCCCGCGGCAACGCGGGGTTTTTCGTTTTGAAGAAGAACTGACGGTGTGGACGTCGTTGTCGCGCGTGTTCGAGCCTGTCATGGCGCCGCGAGAGGAGTGTGGTGGTGAAGTGCGATTTCGATCCCGTTACACCGTGGCGTAGGCCTCGAGTTCGGGCGGGAGCAGGTCGGCGAGGGTACTCGGCGCGTCGACGAAGGCGTCGAGAGTCTTCGCGGTGAGTTGCGCGCGGCGGGCGATGTTGATCTGCCCGGCTCCGATGGAGACTCGTGAGGTGCGCGGCAAGGAATTGGCCCACGCCTGGACTTCGGGTGACAGAACGAGCAGGCCGAAGTTGTGGTCGGGGCACTCGACGCGCCAGCGATCATCGAAGGCTCTGGACTCGGTCTGCACGTCGCTGCGGTCCTTGCCGAAGAGCTTCATGATCTTGTCGCCCAGGTGCTCTTCGCTGAGCACGAGCTGGGGCCAGTGCTCTGGGCAGGCGATGATGGCGAAGGTCCAATAGACGGCATGCGCTGATTTGCCCGTCGAGACCATGTGCATGTGCTCGATGAGGGTGGTGTCGCGGTCGCGGATGATGCCACGGGCGACCATGCGCACGCCGCGTTCGGCCTTGGTGATCTTCATGCGCATGAGCGCGTAGGCCTCGGTCTGCATGGCGAGGTCGGGCTTTTCGGTGATGGTCAGGCCGACCTGGCGGAGTTTTTCGAGGAGTTCGCGACGCGCCTTGCGGGCGGCGCGGCCGGCGAAGATGGCGATCGCGGCGATCAGCACGATGACGCCGACGACTACCACGGCGCCGACGCCGGTCGGCATACCGCGTGATTGGGCCAGGAGCGAGCGGATTTCGGGGATTTGCTGGATCATCGCGCGAGGATTATCGGCATGATGACCGCACGCGGCGCGGGAAAGACTGGGCGGCTGGCGGCGGCATCAGGCCCGGATCGGCGACTGGTATACGGAAACCTCAGGGGAGAGCAGCGACAGGAATTCCGCTGGGAGCGAGGCGAGGCGCACTGCTTCGTCTGGGCGAACGTACTCCTTGAGCGATACAACGATGTGCCCGCCGCCGATGAGCACCCCCGAGTTTCCGGGGAGCGAGAGGGCCAGATCCGTAACACGTGCACTCAGAACGAGGTTGGCGAAGTCGGGATCGTCGCAGCTCACGCGCCACCGCTTGCCGAACTCGCTGGAGCCGGAGGGGTGCTCAGTGCGGCGAACCCCGACGAGACCAAGTAGTTCGTCGCCGAGGTTCATTTCGGTCAGTTCCAATCGCGGCCACCCGGCGGGGCAAGACGTAGCCGCAAACATTCGAGTGATCAAGCTCGCGCCGCGCCGACCGTGGTGCTTCATGCAAACCACATGCTGGATCACGAACGTCTGGAGCCCGGAGACTCGCCCTCGCGCGATCCAAGTGACGCCGTGAAGACCGTCGGTGAGCGGCCGACCGAGCATGGAATACGCATCGAACTTCTGAACGTCTGTCGGGCTGGCGATCACATGAAAGCCCATCGACTCGAGCTTCTCGAAAACCTGGCCCTTTTGTTCGAGGCGCTGGTTTGTCACGAAGATCGCGATTGCCACGAGCCCCGCGAACAGCACGCAGAACACGGCCGGACATGCCCACTCTGAAGCGGCCAGGATGGGCGTACCGAGTTGGCACGGCGCGGTCACTGGGTCATGCTCCGCAGCGCGATGCGGATGGCCGCCACTTCACGAAGTACTTGCTGGGCGGTGGCGAGGTCGAGCATGGTGCTGGCGTCGCTCATCGCGGACTTGGGCGAGGGGTGGCACTCGATGAAGAGCGCATGCACACCCGCGGCGGCGGCGGCGCGGGCCAGGAGCGGCGCTCGCTCGGGCCGCCCGCCGGTCTGCTCGCCAGCGCCCGGGAGCTGGGTTGAGTGGGTGCAATCGAAGCACACGGGGACAGGGCCGCCCTGTGATTCGAGGTCGATGAGATCGCCCAGGCCGAGGAAGTCGTTAACGAGTCGGCCGTAGCCGAAGAACGTGCCGCGCTCGGTGAAGAGGAGGTTGTCACAGCCAGTTTCGGCGAGTTTGCGGGCGGCGCCCTTCATCTCGCCCGGCGAGAGGAACTGGCCCTTCTTGACGTTGACGGCGCGGTTGTGCTTGACGGCGGCCTCACCCGCGGCGCAGAGCAGGTCGGTCTGGCGGCACAGGAAGGCGGGGATCTGGAGCAGGTCGAGGGCGCGGGCGGCGGGCTCGGCGTGGGCGGGTTCGTGGATGTCGGTGGTGGCGGGTACGCCGAGCGTTTCGCGGATTTCGGCGAGCCACGCGAGGCCCTTCACGAGTCCCGGGCCACGGGGCGAGCGGATGCTGGATCGGTTGGCCTTGTCGAAGGAGGCCTTGAAGATGTAGGGGAGGCCGAGGGCCTTGCAGGCGTCGCGCATGGCGGTGCCGATTTCCATGCCGAGCGCGAGCGATTCGAGCACGCACGGGCCGGCGATGATGGCCAGAGAGCGACCGGCACCGATTCGGAGATCGCCGACGCGGCATTCGCGGGGAGTAGCGGGCGGAGTCGTCATGGAGGTAGTTTAGTAAGGAGAGCGAGGCAGCGAAGCAGCCAGACAGCGAGGCAGAGAAGAGAAGAGAAACACGCCCTCCCTCACGGTCGTGCTACTGAAAGGTCGGAATAGAAGGGCATCGGGCATTCGGAGCGCTCATGCGGGTCGCGCCGAAGGCACGTTGTCAGCGATCGACCCTGAAACCCCTCCCCCACTTTCTCGTACCATGTGAGCATGATCCGACTCGAGGGGCTGACGAAGAGGTTTGGCGAGCGCGAGGCCGTTTGCTCGCTGTCGCTTGAGATCGCGCGCGGCGAGGTGTTCGGGCTTCTTGGGCCCAACGGCGCGGGCAAGACCACGACGATCTCGATGATGATCGGCACGCTCCCGCCGACGAGCGGCGATGTCCACATCGATGGGAAGTCGCTGGTGGATGATCCGTCGCTGCGCCGACGCGTGGGCGTGGCGCCGCAGGCGCTGGCGCTGTACGAGGACCTGACAGCCCGCGAGAACCTGGCGTTCTTCGGCGGGCTGTATGGGCTGGGCGGGCGCGAGTTGAACGCCGCGGTGGATGGGGCTCTGGAGATGGTCGGGCTGCGCGATCGCGCGGGCGATCGATCAGAGACGTTCTCGGGCGGCATGCAGCGACGCCTGAACCTGGCGGCGGCGCTCGTGCACGGGCCGGACGTGCTGCTGCTCGACGAGCCAACGGCGGGTGTAGACCCGCAATCGCGGAACTCGATCATTGAACTGGTGCGGTCGCTCAAGGCACGGGGAACGACGATCGTCTACACGACTCATTACATGGAAGAGGCCCAGAAACTCTGCGACCGCGTGGGGGTAATGGATCGCGGATCGATGCTGGCCCTCGGCACGATCCATGAACTGCTGAAGGACCACGGCGGAGACTCGGTCGTGGTGTATCACGATGAACACGGCGAGCAGAAGATCGTGACGCGCGATCCGGCGGCGGAGGTCGCTCGATTGATCGAGCGCGGCGTGCGCTCGGGGCTCAGGATCGATCGGCCCGATCTCGAGTCGGTGTTCCTGAACCTGACGGGGCGGGCACTACGCGACGGAGGTGCCGAGTGAACGCCATCATCCGGATCGCGATGAAGGACCTTCGGCTGCTTGCGCGGGACCGGGCGGACGCGTTCTTCACGTTCGTGTTCCCGCTGCTGATCGCGCTCTTCTTCGGGTACGTCTTCGGCGGCGGTGACGGCGAGAGGAGCGCGATGCCCGTCGCGGTGGTGAACGAGGACGGCGGGGCGGCTTCGAAGTGGTTCGTTGAACAACTGAGCAAGGCAGGCGGGATCGAGGCCAAGCCCGCGGAGACGCGCGAGGCGGGCGAGCGGCTGGTTCGCAAGGGCGATGCCGCGGCGTGCGTGATCGTGCCCAAGGACTTCGAGGATTCGACGAAGAAGGTGTTCTCCGGCGGCGGGATGCAACTGGAAGCGATCATTGATCCCAAACGATCGGCCGAGGCAGGGCTGCTGGAGGGCCGTCTGAATGAGCTTGGCTTCAGGCAACTGGCGCGAACGTTTACGGATTCGTCGATGATGAACTCGTTTCTGGATTCGGCGCGCGAAGATGTGTCGAAGTCGACAGGTCTATCGCCGCTGCAGAAGGGGATCTTCGGCACGTTCTTCGACAGCGTGTCGTCGCTGACCAGGGAAGTGACGAGCAAGTCGGCGCCGGGCGAGACGATGAACGGCGCGGTGGGCGAGTCGGGAGGCGGCTTCCGCCCGGTCACCGTGACGATGCACGAACTGCGGATGGACCCCAACTCGCCCAACAACTCGTTCGCGGTGTCGTTCCCGCAGGGGGTGGTGTGGGGGCTGATGGGGTGCGTGATGGCGTTCGGCGTGTCGCTGGTGCAGGAACGGCGGCGCGGGACGCTGCTGCGGTTGTGCGTCGCGCCGATCACGCGAAATCAGATCCTGCTCGGCAAGGCCGCGGCGTGCTTCGCGTCATGCGTGATCGTGCAGGTCATCCTGCTGGTGGTGGCGCGGCTGATGGGAGTGCGGATCGGGCACCCCTCGATTATGGCGTCGGCGGTGCTGGTGTCATCGGTCGGGTTCACAGGCGTGATGATGCTGCTGGCGGGCCTGTCGCGGAGCGAAGGAGCGGCCCAGGGATTCGGGCGGGCGCTCCTGCTCGTGCTGGCGCTCATCGGCGGCGGGTCGATCCCGCTCTTCTTCATGCCCCGATTGATGCAGCAGATCAGCAGCGTTTCGCCATTCAAGTGGGCGACGATCTCGATCGAGAACGGGCTGTGGCGTGCGGACGGCTGGGACGCGATGCTCCTCCCGGGCGGCGTGCTGCTGGGCATCGGAGTGATCGGGTTCCTGGTCGGGTGGGCGGCGATGCGGCGTTGGAGCCCGACCTGAGCGCGATGACAACGCGGAGGTACGGCGTGCCGCCTTACAGCACGAGGGCACCCGTGCTGTCGGCGAAGTGATCGCGCGGACAACCGGCCTTGTCAAGCATCGACAGGTACAGGTTGCACAGCGGCGTTTCACGCGGCGACGTGATGAGCCGCCCGGTCTCGATCGTGCCTCCGGCGCGGCCCGCAAGCACGATCGGCAGGTCTTCGTGGTTGTGCTTGTTGCCGTCGCTGATTCCTCCGCCGAGCATGACAAGGCAGTTGTCAAGCAGCGAGCCTTCGCCCTCTCGCATCTCGCTCAACTTCTTGATGAATCGGGCGAAGCCCTCGACATGGAAGCGATCGATTCGCCTGATCTTTTCGATCATCTCGCGATTGTTCTGGTGGTGCGACAACTGGTGGTGCCCTTCGTTGATGCCGAGTTCCGGGAAGGTGCGGTTGCTCCCGTCGACCGCGAGCATCAGCGTCGCGACGCGCGTCGTATCGGTCTGGAACGCGAGCAGCAGCATGTCGTACATCAGATCGAAGTGCTCGCTCAGCCTGTCGGGGATGCCGGCTGGCGCATGCACCGCGGGGAGCGCCCGAGGCTCGCCCTCGTTCCGCGCGCGCTCGATGCGCCGTTCGATCTCGCGCACCGCGCTCTGGAACTGATCGAGTTTCCGCCGATCGCCCGCGCCAATTCGGTTCGAGAGTGAGCGAGAATCCTCAATCACAAAGTCGAGAATGCTCTTGCGGCGGGCGAGCCGCTCTCGGGCGGCGGCGGCCTGGGTGGCATCGCCGAACAGCCGCTCGAACGCCGCGGCCGGATCGACGATCTTGGCCATTGGCGTGGACTCATCGCGCCAGGAAATGTTCGACGAATAAGCGCACGAGTAGCCCGAATCACAATTGCCCGACGACGGCGCCATCTCACAGCCGAGTTCCAGCGAGGGCAGGCGCGTCTCGCTCCCGATCGACTGCGCGGCGACCTGGTCGATGCTCACGCCGTTCCTGATGTCATTCCCGGCGGTTTTGCGGGCTTGCATTCCTGTCAGGAACGAAGCGGAGGATCGCGCGTGATCGCCCGGGCCGTCACCGTTGGCACGGGCCCTTTGCAGCGTAAGCCCGGTGAGCACGTTGATGTTCCCACGGACGGGCGCGAGCGCCTCGAGTGTGGGTGAGAGGGTAAACTCCGTCGGCGTCGCGCCTGCGACGGGCGTCCACGACTCGTAGTTCACGCCGTTGGGCATGAAGACATACGCCAGCCGCACCGGAGCAGCACCGATTGCACTTGTCCGCGCCCACACTCCCGCCGCGCCCGCGAGCGCACGGGCCGCGTGCGTCGCGCCGCGCGATCCGCCCGCCATGCACTCGAGCATCGGCAGGGCCATCGAAACGCCCAGGCCGCGAAGCATGGTTCGACGCGAGAGTTCATTCCTCATACTCGTGGTTCCTTCCGCGGCAGGTCCTGAAAGTCTCGCTCAGCACAACTGATTCGATCAGCGTCGTCAGGCGATCTCCGCCCGCGCGGGTTCGTCGAGCGATCGATCGCACCGCCGGGCGGTCGAAGGGCTCCATGCCGCGTCCGATCGCGTACGTCAGCACCTTGCCGGCCAGCGCTTCAACGAACTGATCACTCCGCGCCAGAATGATCTTCTTGACATCGCCCGAGCCGTTCAGCGCCACGCCGCCGGGGAGCGAGCCGCTTGCATCGATGGGGTGGCCTTGCTCTGAATCGCGCCACTTGCCGACCGCGTCAAAGTGCTCGAACGAAAGCCCCAGCGGATCGAGACGGTTATGACACGCGGCGCAGCTCGCGACCGTCAAGTGCGCGGCGAGTTTCTCGCGTGTTGTGGCATCCGGGCTGACGTTCGCGGCCTGCTCCAGCGGCGGGACATCCGCGGGCGGGGGCGGCGGTGGAACACCGAGGATCTGGTCCAGGACGAACAGGCCGCGCTTCACGGGGCTGGTCCGCGTCGGATAACTGGTGAGCGTCAGAACCGCGCCCATGGTCAGCACACCTCCTCGCGGCGAGTCGGGGGGGAGCGAGACCCGCCGGAGTTCATCGCCGGTCACACCCGGCACGCCGTAGTGGGACGCGAGGCTCGCATTGAGGAACGTGTCGCGCGAATCGACCAGGTCGAGCACGCTCCGTTCCGACGCGATGACATCGGCGAAGAAGAGCCTCGCTTCCCGGAGCATGTCGGCGCGCAGTCGCTCGTCGCACTCCGGGAACTTGCCCGCGTCGACGTCGTGCTTTTCGAGCGCGCGGAGTTGCAGCCATTGCCCGCAGAAATTCTCGACAAACGCGACGGCCTTGGCGTCCTTCAGCATCCGCGCCGTCTGGGCCGCGAGGACCGCGTCTGTCGTGAGCGATCCATCCGCTGCCTTGGTGAGCAGTACGTCATCCGGCGCGCTGCTCCACAGGAAATACGACAGGCGGCTCGCGAGTTCGTATCCATCGAGCGAATACCTCGCCTCCGGATTGCCCGCGTCGGGGTGCGCCACGCTCCGGAACAGGAAATTCGGCGAGACAAGCACCGCCGAAAGCGCCGTGCGCACTGATTCCTCGAACGATCGGCCAGCGTCGCTCTCCGCGGCGTAGAGGCGCACCAGCGCATCGACATGCGTCTCGCTCGCCGGACGTCGGTACGCGCGCCCCGCAAACTCGCTGAGCACTCGGCGCGCCTTCTCCGCGTCTGTTCCGTCGCCATGCATCGGCGCGAAGACCCGCGACCAGGCCGCCGATCGCTCGGTTGTCGCCTCGTCGGTCGGACCGGCGAGGCTGATGGACTCGACGCCAAGGTTTCGATCGGCCTTGTCCTTCTCGTAGAAATCGTTGGTGAAATGGGCCGCGATCTTGTGCGTGCCGCGCGAGAGGCGCGTCCTGATTCTGAACTCCTGCGGCGAGTCCCGAGTCGCGCCGACATCAAACTCACCGACGGGCTTGCCATCGAGGCGGACGCTCATGTGCGAGCGATCCTGGCCGCCCGGCGTCTCCCATGCCTTCACGCGGACGATGTAATCGCCCGTCGCGTCCGCATCGAAGCGCGAACCCGCCGGTCCATTGGAGTAGAGGAAGAACCCGCCGCGCGGAAGGGGCTGCCCGTTGCTCCCCTCGAGAGGACGCAGCACGCGTGGCTTGTCGCCGATCTCGATCACCGGGCCGAGCGACACCTCGATCGCCTGCTCCGCCGCCGCCAGATACTGCTCCACCGCGACCGGAGAGGTCGATAGCACATCCGCGATATTGTCGAAGCCATAGCCCATGTCGTCGACGGGCAGCCTGGCGGCAAGATCAATCGTCGCGGGATCGATGCCGAGCAGATCGCGCAGCGTGTTGCGGTACTCGCTGCGATTCAGGCGGTGGATGGTAAACCAGCCCGGATCGATCGGGGCATCGGTCGGCACGTAGGCCAGCGCCGCGTCGATCCACTGCGACACGATGAGCCTCTCATGCTCGCTCGGCTGCTTCTCCTCCTTCGGCGGCATATCGCCCGATGTCACCATGTCGCGCAGCACACGGAGATCGAGATCTCCCGTGAGCGTTCCGCGAACATCCGTGAGTTCGTCAAGGCGGACATCAGACTCGGCGTCGTCGCCCGAGTGACACGCCAGGCAGTACGAGGCAAGCAGCGGGCGAACGTCAGCGTTCAGGCGTCGATCAATCTCGATCGCGAGTTCGTATGGCGGCTCGCTCGATGTCGGCCGCACGCCCGGCAACGGCGGCTGAGCAGACGCGCTCCCTGTGCTGTCAGTCGGAGGCTGCACAGCCCAGACACCCGACGCGGCCACGACGCTGACCGCCGCCAGCGCCCTCCACAAGCCGGGATTCGCCGACACCATCGGCATCACCCGCACAGTTTACCACAATCGCCCGAGCGCAACGAGTGTTTCCCGCTCGGCACGGCAGCGGATCACACGTCGGCCGTCAATACGCCGCACGCTTCAATCTATCTTCACACGAGTCCCGACCAGCACCTTCACCGGCCCAAGCAATCCAGAATCCGGCAACGCCGAGTTCTTGTGCCAATGTTTCCAGGTCGTGAATGTGAAGCGCCCCTTGGTCGCCCGATCCTTCAGTGGCGTTGGGCTGCTTGCCTTGAACCAGTCCGGCCACTTCTTGATCGTGATGCCGTTCCATTCGCAGTCGTCGGGGAGTTGCTCGTCGCCGACAAGGCGGTTGGCCCACGTGTTGGTGACGCGCACCTTGAGCGTGTTGCTCCCGTCCTTCACGAACTCGGTGACATCGCCGTCGAACGGTGCACGCCACCAGACACCCAGGCTCTTGCCGTTGATCGACACTTCCGCGATGTCGCGCACGCCGCCGAGCGACAGGCGCACGACATGATCGCGCCCCACGGTGCCCGCGGGCAGCGTGAACGTCGTCTCATAGTCCGCGGCACCGGAGAAGTACTTCACGCCGTCGACCTTCGATTCCGACAACGACGCGAGCCTGTCCATCGAGATTGATTCCGGCGCGCCGCGATCCTTCTGGAATTTCACGCTCCACGGGCCGGCGATTTCAACCGGCGCTGCCACGCTCTTCACGTCGACCTTGGACGCCTTGCCATCTGCACCAACGACGTCGTAGGCGCCGCCCCTGAACGCCTGCAGTTCGACGCCCGAGCGGGTCGACACGATCTGATGGGTAAACGGCGCGCCCGGCCCGCCGCTCTCAAAGAACACCAGCATCGCGTTCTCGTCCGCCGATTTCGTCAACTCCTTCCCATCGAACGTGTATTCGACGCGCAGGCGTTTGCGATGGTTGTACGTTGGATCGCCGAAGATATCGTTGATCGCGGGGATCTCACCCTCGCCGCTGTCGATCATCGACGCGACGATCTTCGTCACGTCCACGCCGCCCGCGCCGTCGATCGCCTCATACATCGCCTTCGTCACGACGATCTTCGGCGGCTTGGCCGCGCCCTGCGCCTCGGGCGGCGTCACACCCGCGACATGAGCGCCGCCGGATTTCTCGCGGAACACGACAAACACAGAGCCCCACGACTCCAGGCGGATCGAGACGTTTGCTCGCCCGTCCTTGCCAACGCTCCACGCTGGGGCGGCCTCGGTCTGCCCGCTCTCGGCGTGCCACAGTTCCGGCGCGCGGTTACTCACCCGGAATGAAATCTTCACGTCTTCGGCGCGGGCCTTCTGATTGCTGATGAAGTACACATCCGCGCCGTCGATGGAGCGGTGAATCCATGCGATCTTGGGCTTCACGCCACCTTCGCGGGCCGGACCGAATACAACATCCGGCGCGACGTTTATCGCCGCCAGCACCTCCATCGGCGATTGCCCGGAGTACACAACCCCGCCGCCGAAGGAATGACGCTTCACGCTCACGCCATCGCAATCGCCCCACACCTCAGCGCCGACCTTGGCGACTTCAAGACTCGCGACGTCGCCGCCCGCGTTGCTCGGCGATGCCGTCGGCCGCGGTCCCACGACATTCGCCCCCGCCTTCACCAGGTCGCGCACCTTCGCCGCAAGTTTCGGCGTCATGAACGGCGTATCGGGGAGGACCAGCAAGCGATAACTCATGCCGCTGGGGAGCACGAGGCGACCGTCCTTCACACTCATGCGATCGATCAGCACGTCCGTGCCGCACATGTCGTAGTCAAAGCCGGCGCTCTTCAGTTCATTCTGCAGCGCATAGCCGTTGGGCGAACTCTCGCCGACAAAATACACCGCGTCTCCCACGAACCTGCCCTGCTGGAGCAGCGACTGGCACCGTGACAGGTACGTGATCCATGCCGCACCCGGCTCCCACCACGTGGTCGTGCGCTCAAAGTGCGTGCCCCACTGGCCCATCGTCATGCCAGGGTTCACGTTGATCCAGGGCTGGTGCGCGTAGCGGTGCATGATGTAGCGGTTGATCCCGGCGGTGTACATGAGATCGCCGATACCCTTGAGCGATTGCGGCGTGTTCAACCACTTGCCGACGCTCGGGACCGCCGTGAAGGCCTCCGCACCCACGAACTTCTTGCCGTAGACATGACCCACGCTCGCGGCCAGTTTGCACGACCCCGTCATCCCGCCGCCCACCCAGAACTCGCCCATCACGATGTCCGCGTCACGCGCCACCTGCTGGCACTCGAACGGCCCGTCGTAAGGCTCGACCGACATCATGATCCCAGCGTCCTTGCACAACTCCGCGAATCGCGTGTAGTAGTTGTCGGTGAAGAGATCGCCGACCGTGCGCCGGAAGTCCCACAGGAACTTCTCAGATTCCTCCACGCTCCCGACCACACGCCCGGTGATCACGGGCAGGTACAGGAGCGGGTCATAGCCGCGCCGGGCCCGGAACTCTTCGCGGAACTTGGGCGTCCAGTTCTGGCAGCCCATCTCGTAACTGTCGACGAGGCTGTTGTTAAGCACGCTCCCCGCCAATGGGCCCAGCGCCTTGAGCAGTGGCTGCATGCCACCGGCCCAGAACGCGTCGAGCGCCTCGCGGCTCATCTTGTCGACCTCGAGCCCGCGCCCTGAATTCGGCGACGGCGCATTCATCGCGCCCGTCAGCGTGTGTCCAATCCGCAGCACCGTCCACTCGCCGCCCGCCGGGGCTTCCCAATCAAGCGAGCCATCGGCACGCAACTTCGACGTGACGTCCACGATCGAGCCAAACCCGATGGGTGCCTCGCGAGACATCGCACCCGCGACCGGTTGCAGCCCATACTGCGAATCGAACAGAGCCTTTCCGCCGATGTTCTCGATCCGCGCCTGATCGTCCTTGGGCGTCGGGAACGCCAGCACGGCGATATCGCGGTAGTAGCCGCCCACGCTCGCCGGATGCGCCAACGCGCCGGCCTTCTTCCCGCCCGCGACCCGCGTCTCGCCGATCGTCAGTTTCTGCATCGCGTGCTCGGGTGTCACCCACGGCCCGCCGCTGCTCGACCAGCCCGCGCAGTTGTGAATGCACAACTCGATCCCAACGCGTTTGGCCTCTTCGCCCGCGAACTTCACCAGCCCGCGCCACTCGTCGCTGTTGTAGGCGATCGGTCCCTCCGGGATGCCCTCCGACACGTTGAAGATCTGCGCGCCACCCAGCCCGATCTGCTTCATCGCTTCCAGGTCCGCCGTGATCCCCGCACGCGTGACGTTCCCGTTCATCCAGTGCCACCACGTGTGCGGCCTGGCCTCACGCGGCGGATCGCGGAACGACCTCTCCAGCGCCGACTGACCCAGCGCGGTCGCGGCGGCGAGAGAAACAAGAATCGACGCGGAAAGTGAAGCGGCGCGTGCCATGGCGAACTCCTTCGGTTGGAGCGCCCATGTTACCCGATCCGAGATGTGGCGTGCCTCGGGCACGAGTTGGGGGCCGGCGCGATGTCTTGTCGACGACGTCGGAGTCGCGACAACCAAAGAACGCCACGCGTCCGGCCCGAGATCGAGAGCCATTCCGCCCGAGCCGCGACGGACGAATGACGGCACTTCACCTTCAGACTCAACGGGGCACCCGACGAATGAAGGCGCGGCCACACTGGTGCTCGGGCGTCTGCGACGGGGCCCGATACGGAAACACGCCCAGCGCCGCACGCCCAGCGTCGAGTTTCAATCGGCGATCAGAACTCCACCGCCACCCCGAGAGTCGCGATGAACTCGTGCCCGTCGCCCTCGTTGTAGTCGCGCATGTTCTGCCCCAGAACCAGCAGCGACACGCCCGCGTTCAGCGTCCAGTCTCCCATGCCGCTGGGCATGTTCAGCGGGATCCCCGCCTTAGCCCCGAACTGCGCGAAGCCGAAGGTATCATCATTCCCGTCGCCGTCCTCGTAATACTCGTGGAGGCTCAGACCGACCGTCACCGGGAAGCGGAACTCGACCGTCGTCTCGCCGAACGTCGCGTCTGGTCCGGGCGCAATCCCAAACTCGAGGTACGTCCCCGGGCGCGCATCCGCGCCGTCCGTGCAGTTGCTCCCGGTCTCAAACGCTAGCAGCGTGCGCGGCCTCATCGTCCACGCGCCCAGATACTCCGAGTCATCAAACGACGCGCTCAGATCAATCTCCTCGACATGCTCCCACGCGTTGTTCGGGCTGGTGTACACGATGTACGACGCACCAAACTCCCACTTGCCGACGCCCAGCGTCAGCCCGCCGAAGTAATCGATCTCGTACCACGATTCCTTCCACCCGTCGGTCGTATCCTCGCCGGTCTCCTGGCTGTGGAAACTGTTCCACACACCGGCATACGCCCCAAGCGAATAGTCGTCCGTTTCCGCGATCGTGTAGTTGAGGGTCAGGCCCGGCTGCAGAATCAGCCCGGTATCCTCTTGAACGAACCCGCGAAAGTAGTATCCGGTCGTGTAGTCAAGCGTGAGCGACAACCCAAACGGACTCTCGCTCTCGGTCGCCTCTTCGACTTTCGGCGTCGACTCCGCGCCCGCGACCTTCGCCGCATCGCCCGCCGTGCTCGTAGCCGCGTCCTTGGCCTCCTGCGCGAGCGTCACGCCGCTGATCGCAAGTCCCGATGCCAGTGCCAGCCAGTTCACGAGTTTCATGCCGAGCTCCTGAGTGTGCCATGGCCAGATCGACCGATCAGCCATGGGTTCTTGACTCTGTTCGGGATGATAACGTCTGGTTTTCACTTGTCGATCATGAGCCCATCAGCGCTCGGCCTTCGTCCATCAACGCCGCATCAATTCTTCCGACCCTCCGCGGCCAACATTGCGGGCGCACGCCGTCACGCCCCTTTCGCCCGGCGACACCCGCTCGCATCCAACCGCGGCGAGCCGCCCACACCCGGGCGCATGTCCGTGCCATTCCCGGCTCCCACCTCGCTCGTCATTGCCATCGCCCAATGACACATCCTGTGGTGGGTCTACGCAATCCTCAAAGCCTCACCGCGCAATTCAATGCTGAGCCAATGGGCCCAATCTGCAGCGCCAGAAATCAGAATGAGCCAAACAACTCAAGAGATCCAGACACACAACCATCTAATCTCGCGCGCCTGAAGAGAGCGAGCATGCGCGGCCGGCATGCCGCACCCGATCCGTCTCGAGCGCGACACACACAGGCAAGCCCGCCGTAATGCCCGCAAGGTAGGAGAAGACCATGCGGAACCAGAACATCGTCATTGCTGCCATGCTGAGCGCCTGCGGGACCGCGCTGTCGGATGTGCATGTGACGAGCGTGAATGTTGACGCAATCGTCAACGGCTCGCCGTTCACGATCACCGGCAACGCGTCGTACTCACAGTCCGTGCCGAGCGATGTGACCAACGATTTCACCTACTCGTCGATCCCGGATGGGTACCACGCGTTCGTGATCATCACGATCATTAACACATGGAAGTGCGGATCGATGGACGCGGCCCTCAACTTGGCGGACGCGACCGGCGGCGGGTTCACGCTGAACCGGAACGTATCGATATTTGATGGCTCGGCCAACGTGGGCTCGTTCCAGATCAGCGGGACGGTCCACGAGACGGGCCCGTTCGCGGGCGTGGCAAATCTGGCGTTGACCGGGACGTATTCAGGCCCGCTCGACCTTGTGGGCGCGACGGGGTACCAACAACTGCTGCACCAGAGCGGCACGAACGAGATTCATGGAACGTTTACTCAATCCCTCAGCCGCTCCGGCGGTGACCCGCTCAGCGTAGTGGTGGACAACCTGTGGACGTACACGGCGGGTCCGGGTCTGCCCGGTGACGAGTACTCCAACCTCCAGATCGATTCGCTGACGTTTGACCCGGACTCTCGGGTGCTGAACCTGACGGGGATCGGGTGGTACGAGATGGTTCCGGCTCCATCGTCGGCGTGGTTACTGTGCCTCGGCTGCCTGCAGATGGGGCGCCGCCGCCGCTGAAACCCGCGCCGCGCCTCGTGACTCGCTGAGCGACTCTGGACATGTCGATGTTGAGCAGGGCGGCCGCGCACGCGACCGCTCTTTTCATGCGGCGCCGCGACCGATCACCGCATCGTCATCACGCCCCGCCATCCGCGCCTCCACGCGCTCGCCATCACGACATCACAATGAACTTACCGCCAGAGATGTGCCTCTTCGTCTCTACTCTTCCACGATTCACCACTCACGATTCAAGACTCACGCCCTCTTCCTCCGTGACTCCCTGACTTCTCAGGAGCCCGACCGTCACGGAGGGCGTCTTCTTCCCCGCCTCGCTCTCTTCACACCTCATAAATCGGCCGCACCTTGCCCTCGAGGTGCCGCAAGAGCGGATCCGACGACAGCGGCTTGCCCGTCACCAGTTCGCACAACTCGCCCGCCCGATACCGCTTCCCGTGCTGGTGGATCTTCTTCCGCAGCCACGCAAGCAGCGGCGCAAAGTCGCCCTTGCTGATCCGCGATGGCAGATCCTTGATGTCCTTGTTGATCTTCTCCCAGAACTGCGCCGCATACAGGTTTCCCAGCGTGTACGTCGCAAAGTAACCCACCAGCCCGAACGACCAGTGCACGTCCTGCAGGCACCCGCGCCGATCATCCGGCACCTTCAGCCCCAGCGACTTCTCAAACCTCTTGTTCCACTCGCCCGGCAGGTCCTTGATCTTGAGGTCACCCGCGATCATCTCCCGCTCCAGCCCATACCGCAGCATGATGTGCAGGTTGTACGTCGATTCATCCGCCTCCACGCGGATGAAGCTCGGCTGGGCCGTGTTCACCGCCGCATACATCGTCTTCACGTCCACGCCGGTCAGCGCCTTGCCGAACGCCTTCTTGGCCTTCGGCAGCGCCCACACCCAGAACTCGCGCGAACGCCCGACGAAGTTCTCCCACATCCGCGACTGGCTCTCATGGATGCCAAGGCTGATCGCGTCCGCGATCGGCTGACCAAAGAACTTCTCCTTCGGCAGGCCCTGCTCATACATCCCGTGCCCCGCCTCGTGCATCGTGCCGTACAGCGCATCCGTGAACTTCTCGTCGCGATACCGCGTCGTCAGCCGCACGTCGCCCGGCCCAAACCCCGAGCAGAACGGGTGCGTCGTCACGTCCAGCCGCCCGCCCACCAGGTCAAACCCGATCGCCCGCAGCACCACGTGCCCAAAGTCGTTCTGCACCCGCGCGTCGACCTTCCCCGTCAGGCACTTGGTGTTGATCTTCTTCTTCGACTTCGACACGTCCGCGATCAGCCCCGACAGCCGCTCACGCAGCGGCTCAAAGATCGCGTCAACCTGCGCACAACGCATCCCCGGCTCGTATTCATCGAGCAGCGCGTCATACAACTCGCCGCCCGACGGCGTGCCATAGCACTCCGCCTTCCGACGCGTCAGATTCATCATCTTCTCGAGCCACGGCCTGAACATCCCGAAATCGCTCTTGGCCCGCGCTTCCTTCCACGCCTCCTGCGACTGGCTCCCCACCTTCGCCAGTTCCGCCACCAGATCGCCCGGCAGCTTGGTCGCCATGTCAAAGTCACGCCGCATCTCGCGGACGTTCGCCGCACGCACCGCGTCGCCCATCACCTCGCCGTCCTGCTCGCACGACGCGATCAACTCCCCCACCCGCGGCGCCGTCCGCTTCGCATGGATCATCTCCGCGATCATCGCGTACTGATCCGCGCGATTGCCCGCCCCCGCCGGCGGCATGTACGTCTCCTGGTCCCAGTTGAGCAGCGACCCCACCGCGTTCAGCGTGGCGGCGTCGTACAGCAGCTTGCAAAGCTCGGCATAGTTCGGCGGAAGAGTCTTCGACATGGCAAACCTCCATGATTTCGGTGCGCTTTCAACCATCCCAGCATACGCCCCCCCAACCTCCCCCGTCCGTTTCTGCCCTCCCTGCTCCGCCTCTCCGTCGGGTTCTCGAATTCCGCTGCGTTCGGCCCCCTCTCTTTGCTCCCCTCGTGTCCGGTACACTGCACTTCGATGCCCCACGCGATCACACGCCGAGCCTTCGCCGCCGCACTCATCGCCCTGTCGCTCGCCGCCTGCGACAAGAAACCGAACGACCCCGCGCCAATCGCGTCCCAGCCGCCCGCCCCCACCGCCAAGCTCACCGTCCTCGCCGCCGCCTCCCTCTCGGGCGCCTTCCGCGAGATCGGCGCCGCCTTCGAAACCGCCAACCCCGGCGTCAAGCTCGAATTCAGCTTCGCCGCTTCCAACCAGCTCCGCACGCAGCTCGAAAACGGCTCGCCCGGCGACGTCTTCGCCTCCGCCGACCGCAAACAGATGGACTCCGCCATCGCATCCAAGGTCGTCGACTCTCAGACCTCCCGCGTCTTCACCCACAACCAGCTCGTGGTGATCGTCCCCAGATCCAACCCGGCGAAGATCGAATCGCTCGCCGATCTCGCCCGCCCCTCGCTGAAGATCGTCGTCGCCGACAAGGCCGTGCCTGTCGGAAACTACACCCGCCTCATGCTCGACAACGCCGCCAAGGACGCCGCAATGGGCGAAAAGTTCGTCGCCGCGTTCGACGCAAGCACCGTCTCGCGCGAGCAGAGCGTCGCCGCCGTCGTCGCCAAAGTCTCGCTCGCCGAAGCCGACGCCGGCATCGCCTACGCCAGCGACGCCAAGGGCGCCAGTGCGGCCAAGCTCACCGCTATCCCGATCCCCACTGCTCTCGCTCCCCGCGCCGACTACCTCGTCGCCGTCACCTCCCGCGCCGCCAACCCCAAGCTCGCGACCAAGTTCATCGAGTTCCTCCTCTCCCCCGCGGGCCGCGACACGCTCGCCAAGCACGGCTTCACCCCGCCAGAACCCGCCTCAAATTAGCCCCGCCTCAAACCCCGCCCCACTTGAGCATCCCGCCGACCACCCCGACGAAACTTCATCGCACCGCTCGACGCACCTCCGTCGTGCCCGCCATCCTCTCGCTCCCGCTCTTCCTTCTTCTCCTCGTGCCGATCGCGCTCCTGGTCGCCCGCTCATCGCCCAGCGCCTTCCTCGCCGAGCTCACCGCGCCCGAGACCCGCAGCGCGATCCTCCTCAGCCTCCTCTCCAGCACCGCCGCGCTCCTCGTCACCATCACGCTCGGCACGCCCCTGGCCTACTGGCTCGCCCACACGGGCTCCCGCGTCGCCGCGCTCGCCGAGGCGATCGTTGATCTCCCCACCGTTCTCCCGCCCTCGGTCGCCGGCGTCGCGCTGCTCCTGGCGCTCGGGCGCAATGGTCCCATCGGCGCGTGGCTCCACGCGCTCGGCCTCGATCTTGCGTTCAGCCCCGCCGCCGTCGTCATCGCCCAGGTCTTCGTCGCCTCGCCCTACTTCATCCGCGCCGCCCGCGCGGGCTTTGCCTCCGTCGGCGCCGACCTCCGCGAGGCCGCCACCATCGACGGCGCCACCGGCTGGGGGCTGGTGCGCCGCGTGCTCGCGCCCACCGCCGCCCGCTCGCTGGGCGCCGGCGCTGCCATGTGCTGGAGCCGCGCCATCGGCGAGTTCGGCGCCACCATCATCTTCGCCGGCAATCTCCCGGGGCGCACGCAGACCATGCCCCTGGCCGTCTACCTTGGCTTTGAACAGAGCCTCGACCGCGCCCTGGTGCTCTCCACCATCCTCATCGCCATCTCGCTCGCCGTGCTGGTTGGCGTCCGCTTTCTCGCGCCACTCGAGAGCGACAACGCGCCGTGACGGCATGCACCTCGGGCTCACCTGCTCACTGCAACCGGCGATCCCATCACCGCGGCCTCCACCCCGCCCGCGAGCACGAAATCCTCCACGTGCACCGCGGATCGCCCGTCCTCCGTCACAAAGTGAATATGCACGTTACTCGTGCCGGGCGTAAACACGCCGTGATGCCGTGTTGAATAGAAGCCCACCAGCCGAACGCGCCGCCGATCAAGAGCGCTGTGAACCTTCGAATGTTCGTGCGCCTCCATCGTCGTCGGACTCCCGGCCTTGCGGTTCAGGACGTGGTACTTCAACACTTCGACCTCGCCCGTGATGCGAAACACGATCGGGCGAGACACATCCAGACCCGCCTCGCCAGCCGCCGTGGCGATGAACGCTTCCACATCCGAGAGTGTGCGCACCGACGAGGGCATCTCGATCGCCCGCCAATCGCCCGAGTGGGCCCACACCAGGAACGCCGCCCCGGCATCGTCCCCCGATCGCGCCCTGAATTCGCCGCCGATGACTTCGGTGACCGTCGCCACGCCATCGAACACCGTGATCTCGCCCTTGAGTTGTTCCAAAGGCCCGAGGGCCCAGAGCGTGCCGCCCTGTCTGATCTCCGACACTCGGACTTTCGCGCCGATGTCGCCCTCATGAATCGCCGCACGCTGCTCGCCCGCCCACGACACGATGCCGTCGCGATTCTCCACCGCGCGCGTCCCGCCGCAGCCTCCCAAGCACACGACCGCCTCGACGATCGCGAGGCACACGATCACACGCTTATCCAAGCATGGTCCTCCGAATTTCGGGCGGTACTCCGGGCTACTTTGTCACGGGCATGAAGACCATGTCCGTTCCCTTTCCCTCGACGCGCAGCGCGTCGTACTCGGATCTGGCCCGGGCTCCGGCGTTGTCCTGGTTGTCATCTCCCACGGAATACAGGGTGTACGTCGCGCGCCGCTCGGGCGTCTCGCCTCGCTTGTACAGGAACCCGAGGTCCGAGTAGGGATCGGCGGGCACGCCATCGAGGTACGCGGGCACGAGCGAGCGAAGATCCTCCGGGTACGCGCCACGCGCCGCGCGGTAACGCTCGAGCGCCACCATCACGCGCGTCGCTCGCTGTTGCTGGAGCCCCTGGTCGCCGGCGCCGATCGCCTTTCCCACCGCAGGGATCATCAATTGCACGATGATGTACCGCTGGGGCACCTCGATGCCGAGGTAGTCATCGGTGCTGCCGCGACGTTCGCCGCGTGGGCGAAGGCTCAGTTCCTTCATCCGCTCGTACACCCTCAGGCCCATCTCCTCGGTCTGTGCCCGCGAGGGCATCGCGATGGCCAGCACATTCGCGATCGGTGGCGAACCCGCGCCCGGCCCGCCCGTGCCCGCCAGGCCGCCCGCCGCAGACGGGATGAACCGGCCCGAGGCGTCGTGCGACCGCTGGCACATATCGAGGAAGAAGATCTTCTCGGCGTCGAATGAATCGCTCACCGGGCGGCGCGTCGCGTCCTCGTTGAACACTTCCGCGAGGCGATCCAACGCCGCGGGCGGCACGTCGTGCTTCACGAGAAGTTCGCGCGCCAGGTCCGCCGCCTGCGCGTCGATCGCGATCCCGACCAGATAGCCGATGAGCAGCGGGTCGCGGTTTGCCGCACGCGACAGCCCGCGAATATCGGCGATCGCCCGCGTCACGGCGTCCCAATCACCCGCCTCCGCTGCAAGCACACACCGCGCGCGGGAGTACCGGGCCGCCTTCCGACTGTCGCCCAACTCCGGGATAAGGAGATTGATCAACGCCCCGGACACCGGGGGACGGAGAATCAAGCCCGCCTCCGCCACCGTCCTGATGTCCGCGGGGACCGTCGACGACTTCACCCGCTCCAGATACTCCAACGCGATCGCCTTGGCCTTGGGCGACGCCGCGGCGGCCTCGACCGCTCCCAGATCGACCGGGAACGCTAAGCCAGCATCCCAATCCGGCGGCGCATCCGAGGCCCGACCGTACTTCTGCTGGAACTCGTCCTCGATCTGGCGGAGCGTCGACCCCAGACGCATCAGCGTGTCGTACTCATTCTTTGCCGTGCCGTCCTGACGCGTCAGCGCCAATTCGTTCAACTTCTGCCCGTAATCGATGCTGATGGCGGGCGTGGCGTTGAGCGCCCAGTGCACCAGCCAGCCCGACCAGGCGCAGAATCCCAGGAGGAAGATGCCCAAGACGATCAGGAGCGCCTTGAACGTGCTGATCCCGCGGCGGTGTGCGTGCATGATGCATGATACCGCCGCGTTTGCACCCCGGTTGCCCATGCCGGAATCACCGCGGCGGAGCCCGGAACTACGGGCGGCGACGGTTCATCTTGAACGCAATGGACGCGCCGGGCTTCCCGTTCTCGTAGTTCGTCCACGTGTTCACGAAGTGGTCCGTGTCGATGATCTCCATCTTCAGCGAGTGCATGTGCGCGTCGTTGGGCGATTTCAGGTTCGTCGCGTCGACGAAGTCGAACATGAAGGAGTTCTTGCCCGGGTGCGCATCGCGCATCCGCGGCTGATTCCCCGCGGCGCAGTAGTGGGTCGCCATCACCGACGTCCCGTCCATGTGGAAGGCGGTCACCATCTCGTTGGGCGTGCCGACAAAGAGGTTCTCCGTCACCGTGTAGCCGTTGGCCGAGACCTTGTAGATCGCGGTGCAGTCCGCCTTGCCGTCGCCGTCAAAGTCGCACTCCCACGTCCCGGCCAGCGCCTTGATCGGGTCGAGCGCCGAAGGCCCCGCGGGCGCATGCCCGTCCTTGGCCTCGCTGGTTGCTGGCTCTGGCTTGGCGGCGTGCGAGCCGCTCGATGCGCAGCCGGGCAACGCTGAAAACACAAGCACCGAACCCAGCAGACAAAGGCGAGCAGTCGAACCGAATCGCGTGTCATTCCGCATAAAAAACTCCCGAGAATCAGCGTGGCGTGCGCGTGGTCAGGGTGATCAGTATGCCACAACTTGAGCACGCGGCCAAGACCGGACATCCGTATTCTGTCGGGCGGCGAACCGCAAGACACATTCCGATGCCGCTGAATCTCCGCCTGCCGCGCCGCCCAACGCTGGAGCCGTTATGTCCGACGCCGATGCCGCCATGCCCGATCACTCCCGCGCCGCCTACGAGTTTTCCACGCCGCAGAAGGTGTACCTGTGGCTCTCATCGTTCTCGCTGGCGTGCCTGCTCATCGCGGACATCGTGGGAGTCAAGCTCTTCCGAATCCCATTCCCGGGGAACTTCTCGTTCACCATGCCGTTCTCCAGCGTCACCTACGACTCGGTCACGCACACCTGCGGCATGCTGACCTTTCCTGTTACCTTCCTCATCACCGATCTGCTGAACGATTACTACGGCAAGAAGGCCGCCCGGCGCGTCGTGTGGATCGGATTTGCGATGGCGATGATCGTGTTCGCGGTCGTCAACATCGCGCAGGCGATGCCGGCGTGGGATGTCCCGTTCAACATCACCCAGGCCGCGTTCGATTCGATCTTCGGGAGCGCCAAGGTGATGTACATCGCCTCGCTCATGGCCTATCTCGTCGGGAACTTCTGCGACATCGCGGTCTTCGGCCTGTTCAAACGCATCACCATGGGCCGCTTCATCTGGCTCCGCGCCACGGGCTCCACCGTCATCAGCCAGATCATCGATTCGTTTGTCGTCACATACCTCGCGTTCGGCCTGGGACGCGTGCTCATCCCCGACAGCGGCACACCCATGCCCTTCGGCGAGATCATCAAGACCGCCGCCACGGGCTACACGCTCAAGTTCGTCATTGCCATCGGCATCACGCCGATCATCTACCTCGGGCATCGCATCCTGCGCGGCTGGTTCGGCATGACGCCGCTCCCGGCCAACTGATCACCCCTCGCCAATCGAGATCGTTCCTCGATAGACCTCCGTCGCCGGGCCGGTCATGAAGACATGCCCGAGGTGCTGCTCCCAGCGAATCTGCAATTCTCCACCGGGCACGCGGATCGCCGCCTCGCGCTTCAGTTTTCCCTCGATTGCCGCGGCGACCAGCACCGCGCACGCGCCCGTGCCGCAGGCAAGTGTCGCTCCGGCGCCGCGTTCCCATGTGCGCATGGTCGCGGAGTCCGTCGAATCGATCCGCACAAAGTGAACATTGGTCCGCGCGGGGAAGAGGTCGTACGTCTCGAGCATCGGACCGGCGATCTCGAGCGGCACCGCCTCGGGCCGCTCGCAGAACAGCACCGCGTGCGGATTTCCCATCGAGACGCAGCGGATGACGGGCTCAAGTCCCGCACCCTCTCCTCCAGACGCGCCGCCCGACCCACCGCTCCATGACTTCCACGCATCGGCCACGTCGCCCGGGATCGCCACGCGCACCAATCCGTCCCACGGCGTCGACCGCCCGCCCAGAGACTCACCATCGACCCGCACCGGAACCCGATCGGCCTCGAGGATCGGCTCGCCCATGTCCACGGTCGCGCCGACAAACGCGCCTCCCGCGATCCGCGGCTCGACCGTCACCACGCCGCGCCCCGTGCGGATGCGCAACACACCGCCGCGACGCAGGCGACGCTCGAAGAGGTGCCGCGCCACGCACCGGATGCCGTTGCCGCACATCCCCCCGTCGCTCCCGTCGCTGTTGTAGATCGAGAGCCTGGCATCGACCTGGGCGTCGGCCTCGAGGACCAGAACGCCGTCGGCACCGATCCCCGTGCGCCGATCGCACCAGGCGCGCGCGCGCGACCCCCACGCGGGCGGCGTTCCCCGCGCGTCGAGCCGATCAACCAGCACGAAGTCGTTCCCCAGGCCGTGGTACTTCACGAATTCCAGCATTGCGGACATGGTCCTCCGTCCCCGGCGTCACGTCAATGGCGATGGCACTGGTTGACGCCGGATTCGTGCGTCGTCAACATATGCACTCGGCTCCCCGCACGGCGACGTTCCTGTCGCCCCATCACGGAGACCTCATCATGGACTGGCTCTCGTGGCTCTGGCTTCCCATCGTGCTGTCCGCCGCCGGCGTATGGATCGCGTCGTTCCTCACCTGGACCGTGCTCCCAACGCACAAGGGCGATTTCATCAGCCTCCCCGACGAACAGCGGTTCATCGACACCGTGCGCACACTGGGAGTGAAGCCAGGCAACTACGGCTTTCCGCACTTCGCCTGCCACAAAGACGCCAACACGCCCGAGGCCAAGGCGATGTGGAAGGACGGACCCGTGGGCTTCGTCACGGTCATGTCCAACCCGGCGAGTATGGGCCCGCGCATGCTCGCGAGTTTCGCCCTCAACCTGCTCGTGAGTTTCCTCATCGCCTACGTCGCCGCCGAGGCGCTCCCCAAGGGCGCGACGTTCTCCAAGGTCTTCCAGGTGATCGGGACCGTCGGCGTGCTCTCGTACTCGTTCGCCCATGTGCCCCACGGCATCTGGTTCGGCGCCTACAAGAAAACCATCGTCGCCAACATGTTCGACGGGCTTGTCTACGGCCTGATCACCGGCGCGATCTTCGCATGGCGCTGGCCTGCGGCGTGATGCCGCGGTCGCGGCACGCACTCGGCGGGCGGCGCACCAGCACGTGATGTCGGTTGTTCTGCGTCTTGCCGCACGCAACTGCGCGCCCTCGCGTCCGCTCATCGAATCACGATCCACGCCGCGACGCTCATGTGCACCGCGGCAATCATCGCGGTCACGATCCAGTAACTCGCCTTGCGGTTCTTGTGCCTCACCAGCATCATCGCCGCGATCGCGCCCGCCCACCCGCCGAGCAGTTCGAGCGCGTGGAGCGTCCGCTCGGGGATGCGTCGATCACCCCGGACCGCGCGGCGCTTGTCAAGCCAGAACACGACAAACGTCGCAAGCCCCATCATGATGAGAACGCCCATGTACCAGTCCACGGGCTGACGATACCGCGCCGCGACCATCGCCGCACCACGCCCACCCTCGGGGTCTCCTCGGGCGGGAGCAACGCGGCCCATCGGCGTCGCCAGGCGCGTACCGATAATCGCATCCAACCCCGCTTTCGGCACGCCACACGACGGTCGTGCGATGGCGGGCCGATAGAATGGGACCACTATGCGCCCGAACGATCTCATCGCCAATGCCAAGAAAGCCGCGACCGCGGGAAAACTCCTCGACGCGGAACACATGCTCCGCCAGGCGGTTCGCGCCGCGCCAAAGGATGCCGTCGCCTGGCAGACCCTGGGCAGGGTGCTGATGGACATGCACCGCCCGCACCACGCGGCGGAGGTTTTCGCGCAATCGCTGCGGGTCACACCTGACCGCGTGGATGTGCTTATCGACCTGACTCGTGCGTTGATGGGCGCGGGCCAGTTGCAGCCGGCGCTCGGCGCCGCCAAGCGAGCGACACAGGTCGCCCCCAACAACGCCCATGCGTGGCACGAACTTGCCCGGTGCGAGCGCCTGCTCGCGCGGGTTCCCGATTCACTGTCGCACATCGAACGAGCGGACTCGCTGGCGCCGAACGACCCGGATATCAAGGCGTTTCTGGCGACCACCCTGCACGATGTGGGGCGGAATCTGGAGAGCATCGATGTCGGCCGCCGCGCGGTCGGGCTCCGCCGGGGCGCTCTCGAATTGACCATCCTGGGCTTATCACTGCTGGCCGCGGGTCATTCGGAAGAGGCCATGGCGTGTATGGAGGAGGCGCTCGCCAGCGCGCCGAAGATGCCGGAGGCGATCGGTGGGATGGCGCAGGCGGCCGAGGCCGTGGGCGACAAGGCCCGCGCCATCGAAACCCTCGAGCGTGCGTTCGATGCGGGTGTGATGAACAACCCGCTCGTGGGACACTACGGCCTGCTGACCGCGGGCAGCCCCGACAAGCGCGCGGGCGCGATCGACCGGGTTCGGCGACAACTCTCGCTCCCGCAGAACAACCCCGCCAACACCCTGGCCCTGCACTTCGCGCTCGGGGCGCTCCTTGAAGCGCAGGGAGATTACGCGGGCGCGTTCGAGGCGTTCCGCGCCGGAAAGTCGCTGTACCCTCCGACGTTCAACGCCGAACTCAATCAACGCCGCATGTCGCAACTCATCGCGACGTTCTCCGCCGAGGCCATGCGCTCCATGCCGCGGTCCGACAGCGCGGATCACCGGCCCGTGTTCATCGTCGGAATGCCGCGCTCGGGCACCACGCTCCTCGAACAGATCATCGCGAGCCACTCAAGGGCGGCGGGGGTAGGCGAACTTGAGGATATCCGACGCCTGATCCACGTTCTCCCAACGCGCCTTGGCGTCTCGGAGACCTACCCGGACGTCTTCCGGAAGGCGACCCGCGAGGCCCTCACCCAGTTGGCCTCGGAGTATTCGGATCGACTCTCTCAACTGGCGCCGGGCAAGGATCGCGTCGTCGACAAGATGCCGCACAATTATCTCGCCCTGGGGGCGATCGCCCTGATGTTCCCCCACGCCACGCTCATCCACAGCACGCGCAACCCGCTGGACACATGCCTGTCCTGCTTCACCACGCCCTTGGGCGCGGTGCATGGCTACGCCACCTCGCTGAACTCTCTGGTCCTGAACTTCCGCGAGTACCGGCGTGTGATGGACCACTGGAAGAGTGTGCTCGGCGACCGGCTGGTTGAGATGGAATACGAGAAGCTCGTCGCGGAGCCGGAGTCCGAGTCACGTCGGCTCATCTCGGCCACCGGGCTCGAGTGGGATCCGGCGTGCCTGAAGTTCTACGAGGGCAAGCGCGCGGTCGCCACCGCGAGCGTCAGCCAGGTCCGCCGCCCCATGTACGATTCTTCGATCGGGCGATGGAAGCGATTCGAGCCCTTCATCGGTGAATTGATCGAGGGCCTCAAAGACTACCTGTGATCGAAGGGAATCCATGAGCAACACCGCCCAATGGCTGCATCGCGCCCGCTCGCTCCGCGCATCGGGGCGATTGCGCGAGGCGTGCGAGGCGTACGTCAAGGCCGCCAACAACGACCCCAACGACATCAACGCCTGGACAGAACTGGGCGCCACGCTCAACGCCGCGAATCGTCCGAACGACGCCCTGAGGGCCCTGGCACGGGTCGGACAGATCAACCCCCAGCACGTCCCGGCCCTGGTAGAACTCTCGCGCGCCGAGATGAAACTGGGGCGCCCGCAGCGGGCCGCCGGCGTGCTTCAGCGGGCCGCGTCCCTCGAACCCACCAACGCCGCGATCCTCCGCGATTTCGCGCGGGCACTCCACTTTTCCAACGCCGGCCCGGCGAGCCTCCCGGTGATCCGGCGCGCCGTCGAATTGGCGCCCGATGACGCCGAGACGAACCTGACGGCCGGGATGCTCCTCACCGAGAACCGGGCCGCCGAACAGGCCGTGCCATTCCTGCGGAAGTCGGCCGCACTCAAGCCCAGCGCACTGGCGCTGGCGTCGCTGGGATCTGCCCTGGCGCTGCTCTCTCAGTTCGATGACGCCGGCAAGGCCGTCGACCAGGCCGCCGCGATCGACCCGAAATTCCCGGGCGTTCCCGCAACGCGTGCCATGATCGCGCATGCACTTGGCAATCTCGACGACGCCACCCGCATCGCCGAGGACGCCATCAACGCAGGATTCGCCCCGCCCGATCTGATCCAGCGGTACGCGGGCCTGGTGTCGAGCATGCCGGAGAAGCGCGGCGCCGCCATCGACCTGCTCCGCCGCGCCAAGGAACGCCCGGAAACGATCCCCGGGAGCCTGCCCCCGGTCCTGTACGGGCTTGCCTCGCTCCTGGACGCCCAGGGGGACTACGAAGCGGCGTTCTCCCACGCCAAGGAAGCCAACTCTCGCGTCGCGCCCCCCTTCAATCCGCAGACGGTGCGAACCCGCACCGATGAACTCAAACGCCTCTTTTCCAAGGCCAACCTCGAAGCCGCCCCTAAGGGTGATCCCGCCTGCCGACGCCCCGCTTTCATCGTGGGCATGCCCCGTTCGGGAACGACGCTGCTGGAACGCATCATCGACGCGCACCCCGAGGCCGTCGGCGTCGGCGAATTGGACATGGTCCCGCGACTTTTCGGCGCCCTGGTCGCGCGGAGCGATGCACGCGGCACGCTCCCCGCGTCGCTCGGCGCGCTCACGCCCGCGCTGCTGGGGGAGTTCGCCAAGGCCTATCTCGACCGCATCTCCAACACCGAGCCCGGCACGTCGCGCGTGGTCGACAAACTCCCCCACAACTTCCTGACGCTGGGCTTCATCGCCCTGCTCTTTCCCGGCGCCACGCTCCTGCACGCCTCACGCCATCCGCTCGACACCTGCGTCTCGTGCTTCCTGACGCCGCTCGGGCGCGCCCACGCCTACAAGTTCTCGCTCGCCGGGCTCGCGGCCGAGTACACCGAATACCGCCGGATGATGGACCATTGGAACGACGTCCTGGGCAGCCGCATCACCCACGTCGTGTACGAGAACATCGTCTCCAGCCCACAAGCCGAGGCGCAGCGCATCATCGCCTCGCTCGGACTCCCATGGAACGACGCGTGCCTCGCGTTCCATCAATCCTCCGGACCCGTCACCACCTTCAGCGCCACCCAGGTCCGCCGCCCTCTCTATGCCACTTCCGTCAATCGCTGGAAAAACTACGAGCCCTACATCGGTGAGTTGATCGACGGCCTGCGCCAATTCCTTTGAGCAAGCCCCGATGAATCCGTAACAGGGCGAACCAAAACCCATGAAGTCGATCCATATCATCTCGTCGGCTCGCGCGCTGGCAACGTCGGGCCGTCTCCACGAGGCCGAGCGCATACTCCGGGGCGCGCTGGAAAGCGAGCCCGGCTCGGTGCCGCTTCTGCAGGAACTGGGCGACGTGCTGCGACGATCAGGGCGAGCGAGGGACGCCGTGGAGGCCTTGTCGCGCGCGGCGCGGATCAAGCCCGACTCGGTGCCGCTGTTGCTCGATCTCGCCCGCGTGCTGGGCGAAGTGGGACAGTTCGCACCCGCCGTGGAGGTTGCGGAACGGGCGACGCGCCTCGCGCCCGCGAACGGGCAGGCGTGGCGCACGCTGGGCACAAGCCTTCACATGATGGGACGCATGCCCCAGGCCGACGCCGCGCTGGCCCGCGCCGAGCATCTGCTCCCACGGGACGCCCAGGTCAAGCAACTTCGGGCCGCGGGGCTGCACGCCGCCGGGCGTCCGCACGAGGCACTGGAGCTCGCCCGCAAGGCGGTCGCGATACGCCGGGAACCAAACGAGCTCGCGACGCTAGGGATGGCCTTGCTGTCGATGGGGCAAACAGACGAGTCGATCGCCGCGTTCGACGAGACACTCGCGGGTGCGCCCGATCACGCGGATGCCATATCTGGGAAGGCGCGCGCCGCCGAATCGCAGGGGAATCGGGGACTGGCGATCGAGACCCTCGGTCCCATCGTTCGCGGGCCGTCCTGCACCAACGCGTTGCTCGCCCAGTACGCGGCGCTCTGTGCCCGATCGCCCGATCGTGCGGCAGTGATCGACCTCTGCAGGGCGCGCCTGCGGGATTTTAGCGGCAATCCAACCAGCACAATACAGCTCCGCATGGCGCTGGGCGCGTTGCTGGAGGCGGAGGGGGACTACGCCGGCGCGTTCGACTCGTACCTCGCGGGCAAGGCATGTTATCCACAGACGTTCAACGCGGCGGACCACACACGTCGTGTGCGCGATCTGGAGGACTCCTTCAGCGCCCGGGCGATGGCTGCCCTCCCTCGCTCGACGCACTCGGAGCCTCGCCCCGTCTTCATCGTTGGCATGCCGCGCTCGGGCACCACGCTGCTGGAACAGATCATCGCGGGTCATCCGCGTGCCACGGGTATCGGCGAGCGCTGGGAGATGCTCTCGATGGTCGAGTCACTTGCGCAGCGACTCGGGACAAACACCCCGTTCCCTCGGTGCGTGGAGAAGATCACGACCGGGGTGCTCGACGCGATCGCGTCGGAGTACATGGCGATGCTCGACCACCAGGCCCCGGGCAAGGACCGTGTCGTCGACAAGATGCCGCACAACTTCCTCGCGCTCGGATTGATCGCGTTGGCATTGCCGAGCGCCACGCTGATCCACAGCGTACGACACCCCCTGGACACCTGCGTCTCGTGCCTGGCCACGCCGCTGCCATTCGCCCACGACTACTCGGTCTCGCTGGAGAATCTTGTGGTCGCGTACCGCGCGTACCGAGAGCTCATGGCGCACTGGAAGGCCGTGCTGGGCGAACGCCTTGTTGAGGCGACGTACGAGACACTGGTCGCCGACCCTGAGACCGAATCACGACGTCTTATTGCGGCGACCCGACTGGAGTGGGATCCGGCCTGCCTGAAGTTCTACGAAGGAAAACGCTCGGTCGTGACCGCCAGCGCCAGCCAGGTCCGGCGCCCGATGTACGATTCGTCGATCGGACGCTGGAAGAAGTTCGAGCCCTACCTCGGCGTATTGATCGACGGCCTGCGTGAGTTCCTCTAGGAGTCCGAATGTCCCGCGTCGTTCAATTGCTCAGCCAGGCGTCCCGCCTCCGCGCCGCCGGCGACCTCCCCGGCGCCGAACGGATGCTCGTCCAGGCCACCCAGGCGGATCCACGCCACGCCGGGGCTCTCCACCAGTTGGGCATCGTCCAACTCGAGCAGCGCCGCGCCGCCGAATCCGTCAACACTCTCTCGCGCGCGATCATGCTGCGCCCCGACCTCGCGCCCGCTCACATGGATCGAGGTCGGGCCCTGGCCGCGATGGCACGCTATCCGGAGGCCGAAGCCGCGCTCCGGACCGCGACTTCGATCGATCCGCGGCTGGCCCGCGCCTGGACCGAGCTGGGACTGATCTATCTCGCACAGCGCCGAGACACCACCGCCCTGCCGCTCCTGGCCCGCGCTCTGGAACTGAGCCCGCGCGACCCGGACGTGCAATTTGCGATGGGACGCGCCGTCAGCGGCGCCCGATGCCCCGCCGCCGCCCTCCCATACTTCCGTCGATCCGCCGAACTCACCCGCACACCCGCGTCGCTCGCGGGGCTCGGCGAGTGCCTCCTCCGCGTCTCCAAGACCCAGGAGGCCCTCAACGTATTCGAGGAGGCGGCGCGCCTGGACCCCGACAACCTCACCCTTCGAATCGCCCATTCACGCGCCATGGAAGCCCTCGGGCGACGCGACGAGGCACTCAACATCCTGGCCGAACTCGCGCTAGCGCCCGGCGCCCACGCCGGAGCCATCGCCCAGTACGCCCTCACCGCCCGCGGAACAGACCACGCCGCCCGTGCTCACGCCCTGGTTCTGCAGACCATCTCGCGCATGGCTCCCGCTTCTTCTGGGCTGATCGGGCTTCACTTTGCCCTGGGCGGCTTCCTCGACGACGAGGGAGATTTCGCCGGCGCCTTCCGCGCCTTCCAGCATGCGAATTCGCTCCTCCCCCAGACCTTCAACGCCGCCGCCCTCGACGCTCAGTTCGACGAGATCATCGCGTCGTTCCCGCCCGAACAATTCCCCGGTTGTCATCGGTCCGCCCGCGACGATCGCACGCCGGTCTTCATCGTCGGGATGCCACGCTCCGGAACCACGCTGCTTGAACGCATCCTGGGCGGACATCCGCGAGCGTCGGGCGTCGGCGAACTGGCCACCATGATCCTTCTGGCACTGTCACTTCCCGGAAGGATTAGAGCGGATGTCTCGCCTGCCCGCGCCGTCGCACGCTCAACACCGGAACATCTGACGGCGCTGGCCGACGAGTATCTCTCCTCGGTGCGCTCGCTGGCGCCCGACTCCCTCCGCATCGTCGACAAGATGCCCCACAACTTCATGCACCTCGGCCTGATCGCGCTGGCCCTCCCCGGCGCTTCGATCATCCATAACCGCCGCCACCCGCTCGACACTTGCCTCTCCATCTATACCACGTGGTTGCGCGAATCGCACGACTACGCCGTCTCTCTCCCCGGCATCGCCTGCATGTACCGGAACTACAGACGCCTCATGAAGCACTGGGGCACGCTCCTGGGCGACCGCATCATCGACTGTGCCTACGAGGATGTCGTCTCCGACGTCGAGGGAAGTGCACGCCGCATCATCGGCGCAATCGGCCTCGAATGGAACGACTCGTGCCTGACCTTCCACACACGCTCGGGCGCCGTCCATACCGCCAGCGTCAGCCAGGTCCGCCGACCGATCTACACCTCATCAACAAATCGTTGGAAGAACTACGAGCCCTACCTCGGCGAACTCATCGATGGCTTGCGCGATGCGGTGTGAACACCGCCAGCCGAAACCACCCCCTCGACGCTTTCACCTCGTGGCCGCGGGAGTCGTCTCGCACTCCCCCGTCGACTTGGCCTTCCGCCTCACCGGAAGTTGGACCTCCGACCACTGGTCCCGGCGCGCCACGTCCGGCCCGTTGTAATACAACGCACGCACCGGACCGGCCGCCTCCCACTCACCCTGCGACTCCAGCCATCCATTCAACTTCGCCACCCCAATCTTCACCCGTGCCGTCATGTACGAGCCCTTCATCCCGATCGAAACCACCACCAACGGCTCGGCGTCGCGCACCTCGACCCGCCCGTCCGCGCCCGTCGGCCCGAGTTCGTTGTTTCGATACAAGAACGACATCGTCCACGCCGCGTCCTTCTCTCCCGCATCGCTCTCTGTCGCCTTGTACGCATCGCCCGATCGCTCGTGATCCCGCGTCTGCGAACCGTCGGCCTTCAGCATCCGGTAGTCCATCTCCACCGGCGACGTCATCGCGATCTCGCGCTTTTTGATGTGGTTGAATAGCGGGAAGAAGCCCTGGTACATGCCGTAGTCCGGCATCGTCGTCCCGCTCACCTCCGCGCGACGCACCGACGGATACACCTTCAGATCGATCGCTCCGGGCGGTGTGGGCTCCGGGTACCCGACCGGAAGCGGCGTGGTGATCGAGCAGACGCCAGCGTAATAGTGCTCGCCTCGCTTCTCGACTTTCGCGTCCTGGTCGCCGCCCACGCGCCGCAGAGGCGCCAGACCTTCCGCGTCCTTCGTCCCTCGCGATGAATCCTGTTCCGCCGACGTCGCACGCGACTCCGTGTGATCGCTGGTCGGCGTGGGCGCTGCATCCTGAGCGCGGCAGGCTCCCATCGCCACGCCGCACAAGGCCAGCACCATGCCCGCCCGGGCCCGCAGACCCTGGGACCACGTCACTCCGTCCGTATCACGTCCGATCATGCGACCGCCTCCCGCGACGAGGGTGCTCGCCGCGGGATGACATCGCTCGCCAGGTCAGCGCGGATTCAAGTCCCATCGCCCTTGCCCCAAGGCACGCAGTACAACTTACCCGGACGGTTGTTGACCTCTTCCTCGTATTTCGCTCGAGCCAGCCACCACACGTGCCCGTCGAACGAAGCCACCGTGGCGCCCTTGTCGTGCCGCGTCGTTGACCTGTCCTCGTACGGGAAACTCGATCCGTCGTTCCAGCCGGGTCCCAGCTCGTCGGCCTCCCACATCAGCACGGCCTCGGGGCGAAACTCGGTGAGACGCCTCTGAAAATGGCGATTCTTCGCGTTGTAATCCACCACCGCGCCGTTCATCAGATAACTCGTCGCCCAGCCGGAGTTCTTGATGAAGGGCTCCTTGTGACCGATGCAGCGGTAGGACTTCCTGATCTGGTGATACTTCCACAGCGAGCCGGTCTCGTAAAACTTGATGTAGTCCTTGTTCTTGTCGCCGGTCTCGCACAATTCCTTCCACTTGGCGTCGGTCGCCGGCGTGACGGGGTCCGGGTTGTAGAGCCAGCCCGGCATCTTGTTGGTCTTGGCGTCAAGCCAGTTGGGGAGCGGCAGAAAGTCCTTCCAGTCATTGGCGTACATCTGCACCGCCTGCATGATCGTCCGCAGATTCGTCTGACAGTGCATCTGATGCGCGCCCTTCCGCGCCTTGCCCAGCGCGGGAAGTAGAATCCCGATCAAGAGCGCGATGATCGCAATCACCACAAGCAACTCGATGAGCGTGAAGCCGCGAACAACTGTCCGCCTCATGACGACCACCCGCTTCATGCCCAGACTCCCGGCGGAACCTGCCGCCTACCGAGAACACCCACTCCAGAAGAACACGCTTGGGGCCCTGAGTCCGAACGGACGGGCTACCCAACCAATCCCGAACTTCACTCTTGGTTTACCGCAGAATCAGCGCGCGGTCAAGGTCAACGCAAACGGCCTCGCGCCCATCCACATTTCATAAACTCTCGCCGCTGTTCCAGTTGTCTGGCTCAGTTCCCCAGCGTCAACCCCACCGGTTGCGGCCTCGGCGCGTGCGTCGGCTGGATCGCGATCCCCAGCGGCATCCTCTTCCCGCCCGGGGGCGGCATGCCCTCGCGATCAATGTGCCGCTGGATCGCCATCACGCCCTCAATCAACTGTTCGGGCCGCGGCGGGCACCCCGGCACATACACATCCACCGGGATGAACTGATCGCACCCCTGCACGACGGCATACGTGTCAAACACGCCGCCCGTCGAGGCGCATGCGCCCATCGAAATCACCCACTTGGGCTCCGTCATCTGCTGGTAAATCCGCTGCAGAACCGGCATCGTCTTGATCGACACCCGCCCCGCCACGATCAACAGATCGCACTGGCGAGGGCTGAATCGCATGACCTCCGCCCCGAAGCGGGCCAGGTCGTACCGCGAGCACGCCGTCGCCATCAGTTCGATACCGCAGCACGCCGTCGCGAACGGCATGGGCCACAGGCTGTTCCGCCGGGCGAAGTTGATAACCCGGCGCAACTGCGTCGTCACGAATCCATCAACCGGGAGTGCTGCTTCAATGCCCATCGCGTTCCTCGCTGGCTGGCGATGCCCCGGGCCCCGCCCAAGGCTCTCTTGAGTCGCCCCACAGAATAGGCAAAGCCATGGAGGGTGTCCGGTTCACGCCGTGACCGGGCGGGGCTGGTCCGCAGGTTCCGGCCTTACAGGCGCAGGCGGGAGCAAGTCCGCCAGGGTCCGACCATCCATCACCGACAGGCGTGCCGCCGACAACTCACCCAGCAATTTCGGGGCCCGCTCGCGATCAACCGCGACCAGTTCCTCACCCACCACCAGCACGTCACGCGCCCGCACGCCCTCGGGCGGCCCGGCCAGCGTGTACGCCCCGTCATCGTCGCCGCCCGACACCCGGTGCAGGAGTCCGGCGCGCCACAAGCGCTCCAGCATCTCCGAAACCACCCGCTCGTCGATTCCGGTCTTGTCCGCAACCACCGACGAGCCGCTCGGCTTGCCCGCTCGGAATCGGCCCGCCACATCGCACATCACCACCAGCGTCGATGCCGGATCGATCACCAGCGTGCGTCGCGTTTCCGCGGCCTGTGTCACCAGCCCAAGCGTCTCGAGCACCGAGCGCGTCAATCCTGCCGCCTTGGCGGTCGAATACGTCTGCAGCGCATGCGCCACCTGCAGCCCAGAGAGCACGATGATCCACGTCACATACACCCACAAGAGAAACAGGGGCACGAGCGCCAAGGGGCCGTACAGGGATGAGAGCCCCTTGGCGTTCCGAAGGTAGGTCGTGATGCCGTATTTCCCGCCCTCCCAGATCAACGCGGCCATGAGCGCGCCAATCAGGGCCGGGAAGAACTGCACGCGCGTATTGGGCACGGTCGCGTAGGCAACAAAGAAAAGCAGTGTGCTGATGAGCAGCGGCACAGTGAACCGCGCGACCACATAGATCGCCCCACCAACGAACTCGATGTTGTTGATCTCGTCGAGTTGCGTGATCGCCCACGCCTGGATCGAGAACGTGGAAAACAGGCCCAGCGACCCCAGCGTCAGAAGCGCCCAGTACTGCATCACACGCCGTGGCCAACTTCTCCCGCCCGGCGCCATGTAGATCTGATTGAAGGACTTCTCGATATCCACCATCATCGAGATCGCGGCATAGACCAGCGTCAGGATCGCGATCACGCTCAGCGTGCCCGGTGGAAGAGTTCGCACCCGCTGCACTGCTTGCTCGATCCACGCATCAAGTCGCGTCTGGGCAGGACTCGGCGGCCCGGCGAGCGGCTGTGTCTCGGGCGTCGGATTCGTCAGTTCCGGGTTCAAACCCGGATCGGACGGGTGCGGTGGCTCCGCGTCGGTCGAGGTGAGTTCGATCCGGTCCAACCCCGCGAATCTGATGATCTTGCGGATCTGATCTGCCACGGATTCCTGGCTCGAAAATGCCGCGAAGAACACGATCGCCACCACCAGCACCGGGATCAGCCCGAAGATGGTCCGGTACGACAGTGCCGCCGCCATCCGCGGGATCTGCACCCGGCGCATTCCGATCACGATCATCTGAACGATGTGAACGAACTGGCGCGGCACGCTCGGGTGCTCGATCACCTTGGTCAGCGTGCGATCGACCGTCGCCAGCAAACTCGGTTCCGGCTTGGGCCCGGACTTGGACGACGCCCCCGGCCTCGCCGAACCGTTCTCGCGTTGTGGTTGGTCCTTGCTCATCGTCCGCGGCATGCACGCCGCCTCCGGTTATCGACCATTTCGGACCCCGTCCTGATCCCGATCGGCCGCCCGAGGGCGACATCGGGCCTCACTCCTCGAAGTCCGAATCACCAGAATCCCGGGCCTCATGGCGTTGTTCGGAATCGGCCCCCGGCTTTCCCGTGCGGGCGGCCGTCCCGCCGGGCGCGCTCCCGATCGTGCCACGACGCGCCGCCGACAGCACTTGTCGAAGCGCTCTCACCTCGTCACGCGTCAGTTCGCGCCACTGCGACAGCGCCACACCCTTCAACTCCAGCGGCCCGAGCCTGACCTGCGTCAACTTCTTCACCGGGCAGCCCGCGTTCATCAGCACGTCGCGCACCGTCCGGTTGGCCCCGGCACGCATCGTCACCGCCAAGAGTGTTCGCCCCGCTTCACGCCGAATGATCGACAGTTCAACACCCGGCGCGCCGATCCGCCCACGCGACTTGGCCTCTTCGCGCCCCGCCTTGTTGATGACCCCTTCCAACTCCGCGAGGTGCGTATCGTCGAGCGAACGCTTCACCATCGCGTGATAGACCTTTTCCACGCCGAACCGCGGGTGCGACAACACGTTGGCGATCTCGCCGTCGTTCGTCAGGAGCACGAGGCCCGTGCTCTCAAAGTCCAGCCGCCCGACCGGAAACAGCCGAGGCTTGGACGGGTGGTCGACTAGGCTCATGATCGTCCGCCGATCGCTCCCCTCCTCGTCTGCCACCGTCACCAGCGTCCGCTCCGGCTTGTGGAGCATCAGGTAAATCTTGCGCGATGCGCGGATCCGCGGAATCGGGCGGCCGTCGACCGAAATCCTGTCCTCGGCTGGATTTACGAACACCGGAAGGTGATCGCGAACCTCGCCATTGACCTCAACGCGTCCGTCCTCGATCAACTTTTCGCACTGACGCCGAGCCGCGACCCCGGCGTCGGCCAGCACGCGCTGCAGGCGGACCATTCCCGGCGGGGCGGTCGAAACGACATCACCCGCCCCACGCGGCCCACGGCGCTTGGTCACGCGACGCCGATCGCCACCCCCCTTCGCACGGGGAGGGCGGGGTCCGAATCGAGATTTCGAAGGTTGGCGGGGCATCGTGCCAGTTTAGGGCCCCCGCAGGTTTGGCGCTGACGTGTCGATTCTGCCGATGTTGGGTATAAGGATGTATCGCCGCGCGGCGGAGCCGACGCGACGTGCGCCACGCCGCGCGGAAAGGGACAGGATGTCCGACACCATCGCCAAGCCGTCGCCCGTGCGCCTCGCAGCGCCGACCTCCGCCGATGCCATCGCGGCCCAGATCGGTGCCGAGGTCGCCGACCAGGTCTTCATCACGCCGCGCGTGCTCGATCGCGGGGCGTTCGACGAATACGCCGAGGGGCTCAAGTCGCTGATCCGCGAAGCCGCGGGGCGCGGCCAGTCACTGCAGACGGCGATGGTCGACGTGAAGTCGATGGGCGACAACCTCCGTCAGGCGACCGACGAACTCAAGAAGCGACTCGAAACCACCGTCAAGATCATGCCGGTGCTCGAACAGCGCCTGGGCAAGGCCGAGCAGGTGCTGCAACTGGCCGCCAGCGAAACCAAACTCGCGGAGCATTTCGAGAAGACGCTGAGCCGAATGCTCGCCGAGCACGTGGCTCGCCTCGAAGCCCGCATCGGCGAGGTCGTGACGGGCGCCGAGCAGCGGCTCAACTCGCTCTTCGAAGTGGCCCAGGGGCGCACGCAGACAATCGACGCACAAGCCCAGGCCCAGGCCCAGACGCGCATCAACGAGTTGCAGGACCGCCTTGCAACGATGTCGGAACGCACGATCTCGCGCGCCGAAGCGACGCAGGCACGCCTGATACACGAACTCGACGAAACCCTCAAACAAGCGACCGCCCTGCGCGATGAACTGAACACGCGCGGCGAGGCGTGGAACACGCAACTCTCGGCCCGGTTCACGGAATCGCAGCAGCGCGCCGAAACGCTCGATCGCCAACTCGCCCAGCGTGCCGAATCGATCGTCGGCCACGCCAGCCAGCAGTTGCAGGAGATCGCGCAGCGCTCGGGCATGATCTCGCAGGAGTTCAGCGCCAAGGCCGATGGCCTGCAGGCCCGCCTCCGCGCACTCACCAACGAAGCCGAGGCTCGCGCCAAGTCGCTCGGCACGCCGCTCAATCAACTCCAGCAGAAGATCGAATCGCAGCTCGGCGACGCGCAGGCGCGCGTGAGCGCGATCGCGGGCCCGACGCTTTCCAAACTCGAGGCGCTGCAGGCGCAGATGCAGGCTCTGGCCAACAACAACGCGGGCGAACTGCGACGTCAGGCCGCGTCACTGCAGAACGAACTGTCATCGCACGGCGAATCGCTCCGCTCGCGTCTGACGGGCGAGATGGAATCGCTGGAAAACAGGCTGTCGAAGGCCTCGGCCGAGGTCGACACCCGTCTCAAGCCCATCGCCGACGCGACACGCCAACTCATCGCCGAACTCGACCAACGCATCGCCAAGGTCCGCTTCGAGTTTGAGGCCGCCGCCGGCCCGACGCTGGCTCGCCTCGACACGCTGTGCCTGCGTGCCGCGGAAGTCATGAACGAAGCGACGCAGGAAGGCTCGGGCACGGTGCTGCAATCGCTGCTCGCCAAGGCGGACCAGTTGCGCCTCGACGCGATCGATGCCGCCAGCGGGTTCGGGGCGATCCGCGACCAAGTCGAGATCGCCAAGCGTGATCTGTCGCAACTCCTGCTCTCGGCGGCGGAGGATATGGATCGCCAGCACGCGCGCCAGCAGTCACTGCTCGAGAACATGAACGCATCGGCGGGGGACCTCGACCGTCTGTGGTCGCGTCACGCATCACTCCAGGGCGCGATCGATGAGTCGATCGTGCTGGCGGAGACCGCCGCCAAGGCCGTCGCGGGCCAGGCGATGGCGATCCGCAGCGCGAGCAAGGCCGTGGAAGCGCGGGCGGCACGGACGAGCGAAGCCCTGCCGGCGAGTCAACCGAACACGATCACGAGCACTTCTCAGGCAGAGCCCCTTGTTCCGGCCGTGTCAACGACCGCCAGCGCGGCCGCACCGAGCAACGTTGACGCCCCCCCCGCAACGCCGGGTGGGCAATCCATCGCGGGTACTGTTGAGACAGAGCAAGGCGCGACGCACCATGTCGACTCGTCCACGCCGACCAGCATCGACTATCCGATCGCGCACGACGATGTCACGACCGAGCCCTCCGCGTGGGGGCTGTCGCCTGAGGTGATGCGCGATGCGCTGGCCGAGACCTACGGCATGGCGGCCGCGGAAGAGATGACCCGCCACACGGAACCTGTTTCGACCACGCAGGAAACGGCGAGCACCTCGGCAGACCGGCCGCTCCCGCCGAGCATGCAGGGCGTGCTCGATCGCCTGCGCGATCGGTTGTCACACTAAGCGGACGCCGCACGAGGCGTGCATCCTCGGAGATGCGTCTTCGCGTGTCGGGCATGTTGCGTCGAATCCGGAGGGACCCCGGCGGTATGTGGACGTGCGCCCATGTGTCGAGTTCTGATCAAACAACAACCCCGCGCTCGCGGAGAGCGCGGGGTTGCGAAGTGTGTTCAGCGAGCGGAATGATCGATGAGACGAGTAACGCTCACTTGCAGACGCCGGACTCCCACTGTTCGGCGAAGCCGTCCAGATCGAGCCCGTTGATGAAGCCGTCGCCGTTGAAGTCGGGCGGGCAGGGCTTGAGGTCGACAAGTTCGTTGACTTCGGTCGTGGTGAGGACGCGGTTGTAGATGCGGAGCTCATCGAGCAGACCGTCGAAGAAGTTGAAAAGCCCGCCGCTGGCCCCCCAGTAAGCGCCGATGGTCATGCGCGTGTTGTTGGGATCGGCGTAGAGCTGGTTTGGGCGGGAGGCGGTGTCGACCAGCACGCCGTCGAAGTACAGCGACTTGATGCCGGTGGAAGCGTCAAACGTAACCGTGACATGCCGCCACTCGTTGACGAACTGGTGCTTGTTCGTGTCGACGTAGAAGTTGGTGCCGGTCGCCGAGTACCAACTATCGCAGACGAACTCGTCGCGGCTCCCATTGAAACCCGCCGAGTATGAAACGGACGTGTTTCCGCCCCACCGGTCCTGCATCACAGTCCGATCGCCGGACCCGCCATCCCACTTCACGTAGAACGCGAGCGAGAAAGAGTCCGTGTCCATATCGAAGCTCAGTTCACCGTTGTGATCAACCGCCAGTGCGTCGTCGATGCCGTCGAAACGGATGGCGCGCCCAACCGCGCCGCGGTCATAGGTGGGTGCGCCATAGGTCTGGATGTTGTAGCAGTGGTTCATGCCGTCGTACGGCGTGCCCTCGAACGGAAAGAACCCCACGAGCCCATCGTTGATGGTCGTGGCAAGCACGGGGACGGCGAGCAAGCAGAACGGGATCGCAATCAGCTTCGGGCTCATCATAAGGTCGCAACTTGAAAAGGGACGCCCGCTTATACGCAGAAGCGGAGCATCCATAGGAGCGATGGATCCTGATTCTCGAGTTCCCGGCACGACGAGACGGACATCGTTCTGCAAACGGCCGAGCTTGGCGCGGTCTTCTGGACCAAGTGTCCCGTTCGCAAGTTCACCCTCAGCACTTACCCGCAGTGTGACCAGAGGAATTCGCTCCTGCCTGCTGAGCAGAGAGAAGCACAGAAGGCCATCGGGGCACGGCTGCACCGTTGTAGAGGAAACCACGTCGAGAAGCGAGGTCGGCATGGTGCGGCTCCAAGCCACCGTTGCACTCGGATCGTCCGTCCAGGTGGACAGAATCTCTTGGGAAGAGTCGGGCGTCGTCGGCACGTGAACCGCGAACAACACCAGCGGATAACGCACCGACAGATCGCCGGGTTGCACCTCGACGACTGCACCGCCATCCGCCGAAACGCCGGAGCAGACCAGGAGCCGCGAACGCTCGAGCCACGTTATGCTGTCGATCTGGCCATGATGCCAGCCCTCCCACAGCACCCGCCCGTTGAGTGAGTAGACGCGAATGCAGGCCGGAGATTGCTGCGCATGACTCAACACGACCGCGATTTCTTCTGCTGCATCACCAACCATATTTCCGACCACCACCGCGGTGCAGCGGAACTCCGTGTCCGCGTCGTTGTGCAACCAAAGTGTGGCTTCGCTCGGCATAACGATCTGCGGCGCCCTTGATGGCGTTCGCCAGAGTTCCCGTTCTGGATGATCTGCGTCGTAGCACGCAAGAACGTGCTCCACGCCTCGCGGCACCGTCCGAGCCGACAGGATCAGGGCTCGCCTGCCTCGATGGAGCCAGTCAGCCTCGCCGACCAGCCCGTAGTACCCGATCCGGATTCCTTGTTCACTCTGCCATGTGGCCAAACTTGTACCATCGAACGAAGACATGATCGCGGAATAGGGGTCAGATGGCTTCACCTGAATCGTGACCGGCGCTCTTGAGTATTGCATCGAGATTGCACGAGCAATGCCCGCCGTTCCCACCACCATGCCCGTGCACAACACCCCCGTTGCCAAGGCCGGATGCCTCCCCACCCACCGCATCGCCCGCTGCCACACGCTCGGGCGCGTCGCCAGCACGGGCTCGCGCCGCGCAAACCGCCGCAAGTCCTCGGCCAGTTCCGCCGCCGTCGCATAGCGCTTGCGCGGGTCGGGCGCGCACGCCTTGGCGATGATCGCCGAGAGCGGCCTCGGCAATTCCGGCTCCAGCACGCGTGCCTCGCGCGGCGGCTCGCTCCCCACGCGGCGCACCGCCTCGTGCAGCGACACGCCCTCTAAATCATGCGGCGGCTTTCCCGTCATCACCGCGCACGCCGTCGCCCCCAGCGCGTACACGTCCGATCGGATCGAGATGAGGTCTCTCTCGCCCCGCGCCTGCTCCGGCGACATGAACGCGGGCGTGCCGATCGGCGTGCCGTCGGCCGTCAGCGTCTCCTCGGCGCTCCGTGCCGCCAACGCCGCGACGCCAAGATCAATGATGAACGGCGAGGCGTCGTTTGCGATGAGGATGTTGGAGGGCTTGAGGTCGCGGTGGATGATGCCGCGTTCGTTGAGCGAGTGCACGGCCTCCGCAACGCGCGCCAGCACGGCCGCGAGCCGGATCCAGCGTTCGCGCGAGGGCGGGATGGATCGCGCGTGTTCGTCGAGCCGCTGGCCGCTGACGAATTCGGTGGCGATGAAAAGGCGATCGCCGACGATGCCGTAGTCAAGCAGCCGCGGCAGGCACGGCAGGTGGGTCTCCTGCAGGAGATCGAGCTCGCGCCATGCGCGCTGGCGCGTCGGGCCGGGCGCGGCGTGGGCATGGAGGACTTTCAGCGCGACGGGACGATCAGAGCCCTCGCGGAGCGCCAGGAAGGTCGCGCCGCCGCCGCCAACGCCCAGCGTGTCGATGAGTTGATAGCCGGGCGGCGTGAGGCTGGTGGGCGTGGTGGGGGCGAGCGAGGCGAGCACGCGCCGCGCGGCGTGATAGCCGTTGCCCACGCCATCGTCTTCGGAAGGGCGTCGGTCCACGCGAATCTCCGGGTTTCCCTTTGTGATACGCATGGGTATCAATATCATAGGAATCTCGTGGGAGATTCCGCCGTGCGTGACAAGATGGAGCAGACCGGAGCCTCGTTCGTTACAACGTGCTGGACGCTGATCGACCGGGTACGGAGCGGGGACGAGAACACACGGCGTGCGGCGGCTGAGGAATGTGCGAGGCTGTATTGGCCGCCGGTCTATGCGTGTGCTCGCCGGCTGACGCGGACGCGCGACGAGGCGCTGGACCTGACGCAGGCGTTCTTTGCCGATGTGGTGCTGACGCGCGGGCTCTTTGACAGGGCCGATCAGGCGGCGGGGAGCGCTCGCTCGCTGGTGCGTGCGGCCCTCAAACGCTTTGCGACCGACCAGTGGCGTCGCGGACAGGCGCGCGGGCAGGGGCTGCTCGTCTCCGGCGAAGCGATCGAACGTGAAGAGAGCCTCGCGCGCGACGAGGACCCCGGCACGGCCTTCGACCGGCGCTGGGCGCTTGCGATGTTCGAAGAATCTATGCGCCGATGTGAGGCACATTTCCAGAACACGGGGCGCGGGCAGCATTGGCGCTTGTTCGAGACCCGCGTCGTCCGCGAATCGCTTGTGCCCCTGAGCGAGGCGGCCGCTACGCACGGCTTTGAGAGCGCGGCCCTTGCGGCGGCGGCGGTGCAGACCGTGAAGCGTCGCCTTGATGCGATCCTCCGCGAGGTCGTCGCCGAGACCGCCGGCGATCAGCGCGAAGCAACCAGCGAATTTGAGCAGGTGGTGTCGATGCTGTCGCCCGTGTAAGCCGCCCGAGTTCGAACGTGCCGCTGGAACCATCCACGCGATGTGATTAGCCTCTTCTCCATGACCACGTCCGGAACATCCCAGAATCGTCGTCCGCGCCCGCACCACGGGTCCGCACGGACAATCTGCATGGTGCTCATGCTGATCGTCGCGCCGGTCCTGTGCGCCTGCGCTGTCAGCCGCCCGGCCCTCCAGCCCGAAGAACTGCGGGCCCGGGCTCGCGTGCAGGAAGAGGCGACGGCACGCCACCTCCGCAAGTTGGTCGACCGCACCGTGCGCCGCATGGAACAGGAAGTCGCGATGCAGGAACGCGGCGGGCCCCCAGCGGTATTCGACGTGCTCATGATCTCCGGCGGGGGCGACTACGGCGCGTTCGCGGCGGGGATTCTCGAGGGGTGGGGCGACGTCAAGGATCCGTCGTGGAGCCGCCCGACCTTCGACGTTGTGACCGGCGTGAGCACCGGCGCGCTGATCGCGCCATTTGCGCTCCTGGGCGATGACCAGTCATACAGGCGAGTGCTCGAACTCTACGAGCACCCGAAGAAGGACTGGATCACGCTGCGCGACATCTTCTTCTTCCTCCCGGGACGGCAGTCGTTCATGGACACCAAGGGCCTGGAGCGCGACGTGCGCGAACAGATCGACCGCCCGACGATCGCGGCGATCGCGGCCGCGGAACGCGACGGGCGCACCCTCGCCATCGGCGCGACCAACCTCGATCTCGGGCGGATGCACCCCTGGGACCTGACCACCGAGGCCGCCCGCATCGAAACGGGCGAACTGGAGAGTGATCGGTTCTACAAGGTGCTGATGGCATCGGCGGCGATCCCCGCCCTCTTCCCGCCCGTCGTCATCGATGACACGCTGTACGTCGACGGCGGGACGACCTCGAACATTCTCTATGACGCCGATCTCCGATCACGCGGCGCGCCGGTGCAGTTGTTCAAGGAACGCAACCCCGCGCGCACGCTCCCAAAGTTTCGCTTCTGGGTCATCGTCAACAACCAACTCGGAGGAACGCCACAGAGGATCGACCCTACCTGGGTGTCCATTACCGAGGCCAGCGTGGCCACGGCGATTCGTTCCTCCACGCTCGGTACGCTGCGCCAGTTGTCGCTCACGACAGAACTGCAGAGACGCGATGGAATCGACGTCGAATTCCGGTACCTGGCGATCCCGGACGACTGGCACCCGCCGGTGGTCGGCGCGTTCCAGGCCGAGACGATGCAGTCACTGAGCAGGCTCGGACGCGAGATGGGGCGCGATACCCGGACGTGGCGCACCGACCTTGCCTCGCGGCCAACGAGCCAAATCGACTGATTCTTCCACGCGCAAGCGTCCGGGTCGGCGAAGATGGGGTCGAGCCCCTAAAGTCTCGGCACGCACCATGGACCTGTCGCGACGGCGACGGGATGACTTGGGCGGGTAGCTCAGCGGCTAGAGCATTCGCCTTACACGCGAAGGGTCCCGGGTTCGAATCCCGGCCTGCCCATTACTGATGTCGAAGACCAGCGTGAACACGCTCGATGTGCTCTATGCCTTGGGGGGCGTGATCTCGGCCCCGTTCTGGGCTCGCAAGCAGCGCGGCGGGTGGTCAGAACGATTCGGCAACACCCCCTCGCTGCCCGTGCCGCGGTGCCCGCGGGTGCTGCTCCACGCGGTGTCGGTGGGCGAGGTCAACGCGCTTCGCCAGGTCGTGCCGATGCTGGCCGAATCCTGCGAGGTAGTGGTGTGCGCCACGACCGACACGGGCCTGAAACGCGCGACCGATCTCTTCGCGGCGAATCACACGGTCGTGCGATATCCGCTCGATTTCTCGAGGAGCGTTGCGAAGTTTCTCGATGCGGTTCGACCCGACGCGGTCGGATTGGTTGAACTCGAGGTCTGGCCGAATTTCGTCGGGGCGTGCGCGGCGCGGGGCATCCCGATCGGCGTGATCAACGGACGCCTGAGCGCACGCTCGTTCAAGGGCTATCGGCGGATCCGCGGCGTGATCGGGCGCACCTTCAAATCGCTTTCCTTCGCGGCGGTACAAGACAGCGATTACGCCGATCGCTTCCTGGCGATGGGCCTCGCGAAGGAGCGGCTGTCGATCACAGGCTCCATGAAGTGGGACGCGGCCAAGATCGAGGACGCCGTGGCAGGCTCGGACGACCTGGCGCGAGCCTTGATGATCGATCGCACCAAACCCCTGATCGTGGCGGGAAGCACAGGCCCCGAAGAAGAGGCGCTGCTCCACGCGGCGTGCCCGGCGGGCGTGCAACTGCTGTGCGCGCCCCGCAAGCCCGAACGGTTTGAAGAGGCCGCGGCCGCCATGCCGGACTCTGTTCGACGGAGCAAGCCCGGATCGGGACGCCCCGCGTCCGGGAGGTTCCTGCTGGATTCGATCGGTGAACTTCGCCAAGCCTATTCGCTCGCGACACTGGTGGTGGTCGGGCGGTCGTTTGGCGACCAGTACGGCTCGGACCCGATCGAGCCGATTGCGCTCGGGCGGCCAACGCTCATCGGCCCCGCGGTGTCTGACTTTGCGAACATTGTGCTTGCGTTTGATGCGGCGGGAGGAATCGCCCGGACGAACCGTGGAAGCCTGGCGTCTGACCTGGACCGGTGGATCGGGGATGAACCCGGGCGGGCGGGGCTGGCGGAGCGGGGGAGGGCGTGCATCCGGGCGAACCAGGGGGCGAGTGCCCGGCACGCGGCGCTCTTGGCGGAATGGGCGACCCGGGCGGCGACGACGCGGGGCGGAACCCGTCAGAATGGCGGGCCCGGAGGGGCCTAGCCGGCGAGGATTGGGGAAGATCCAAGTCTTGGCCGCGTGGGGATTTGGGGAAATTCTAGAACTTTGTTTGGAACGGACCGGGGTGGACTTGTGCCCGGCACGATTTCCTGTGACAATGATGGATGTCGGGCCTGTCCGTCGTGAGTGCCTTCGGGCGGAGGTCCACCGGGCTTGGTGTCGGGGCGTGGTCCTGACTCCGGGTTGGTTGCGGCGTTGCGCGGGAAGCGTGACGGCGCCGGCCGCGCTTTGGGCGCCCGATGCTCCCCTTGGATTCGTTTTTCGGAGTTCGCGAATGCCGCGTCAACGCTTTTCCGTCGCCGGTAGCCCGGCGAATCTGATCGAATCGCTCGAAGGCCGCATGTTCCTGGCGGGCGATCCGTGGAATCTCAGGACCGCGAGCGGCGACCTGCTGGGATCGCCGACCAAGGGCATGTGGCACGGCGTCGAGGTCGACGTCGCGGCGGGGTCGTGGGTGCTGTCATTTGATCAGCAACTCGGCGTTGGCGTGGCGGCGACGACGGCCAAGGCGATCGCGGCCGAGATGGGCGTGTCGGCGGACATGGCCTATGGCATCGGGCGCGGACGTTGGGCGGCGCTGCGGACAACGGGGATCGTGACGCCGGACGCGATCGCGCGGGCCCAGGCGAAGTTCCCGATGCTCGTGAACATCGAGCCGGACCGCATCTCGCATACACAGCAGGTGCCCAACGACCCGCAATTCGTGAACCAGTACACCCACCAGAACGTCGGGCAGAACATCGCGGGTCAGGACGGCGTGATCGACGCCGACATCGACTCGACCGACGCGTGGGACAAGACGATCGGCTCGCAGGACGTCCTGATCGCCATCATCGACACGGGCGTGCAGACGGACCACCCGGATCTGCAGGCGAACATCTGGACCAACCCCGGCGAGATCGCCGGCAACGGGATCGACGACGACGGGAACGGATTCGTCGATGACATCCACGGCTGGGACTTCGGCGAACTGGACAACAACCCCGACGATCAGGAAGGGCACGGCACCGCGGTCGCGGGCGTGGTCGGCGCTGTCGGCAACAACAACCTGGGCGTGACGGGCGTCGCGTGGAACGTCGGGCTTGTCCCGCTCAAGATCGCCGATCGCTACGGGAGCCTCGTTCTCTCGGCGATCATCGGCTCGCACGATTATTGCACGATGCTCCGCGAGCGCGGCGACAACCTCGTCGCCTCCAACAACAGTTACGGCGGGTTCGGCGACACCTTCTACAAGGACGCTCCCCAGGGATACGACTCGGAGCGCGACGCGATCCAGGCGTTCATCGATTCGGGCGGCGTGTTCGTCGCGGCCGCGGGTAACTCGGCGTACAACAACGACGACCCCGACGTCACCGACTATCCGGCTTCGTACAACCTCCCCGGGCTGGTCGCGGTCGCCGCCACCGACAACCAGGACGGCATGGCCGGGTTCAGCAGTTACGGCCCGGAGACTGTCGATCTGGGCGCGCCCGGCCTCTTCAACTACACGACCTCGATGGGATCGGGCTATCAGTACATCAGCGGGACGAGTTTCTCGTCGCCCACCGTGGCTGGCGCCGTGGCACTGCTCAAGAGTTACAAGCCCGACGCCTCGCCCGAGGAGATCCGGCGCGCGCTCATCGACAGCGTCGATCCACTGCCGGCACTGCAGGGCAAGGTCGTGTCGGGCGGCCGCCTGAACATCAACCGCGCGCTGGAGATCATCGGCAAGGACGGGCCGATCGTGCACCGCGTCGATCCGGGCCCGATCACCGGGCAGATCAGCAGCACCACTGGCACGCCGGTCCGCTCGATCACCATCGAGTTCAACAAGGACATCGACGGGACCCTGCTGGCGACCGGCGGTGTATCCCTGGTCCGCAACGGGGCGGACAATGTCTTTGGCACCGGCGACGACCAGGTCATCCCGATCGGCGGCGTGGCCCTCTCGCCCACCGATTCGCGTGTGGTGATCATCGCGCTCAACCTGACGAGCGGCTTCCCGCAGCAGCGTCTACCGCTCGACGAGTACCGCCTGGTCCTCGACGCGGACTATTTCAAGGACCTCAACGGCAACCTGCTCAACGGCGATCCTTCCACGGGCACCGACACGACGTACAACTTCAAGGTCGTCGGCGTCTCGGGGAGCAACGAGAGCAACGACACCCTTGCGACGGCGACGCTCACAACATTCAGCGCCTCGGGCAACGCGACGTTCAGCGGCGCGACCATCGGCGACGGGGTCTACATCGGCAAGGACGTTGACCTGTTCCGCATCGACATCCCACGCGGCGGGCAGATCACCGGCGAGGTCGTGGCGCAGCGCCTGGCGACCGTCAGCACGCTCGACTCGGTCCTCCGCCTGTTCAACGCACGCGGCGAGCAACTTGCGATCAACGACCAGTTCTTCGGCAAGGACGCCTACATCGACTTCTTCGTGACCACCGGCGGGACGTACTACCTGGGCGTGAGCGGCTTCGGCAACAGCGCGTACAACGCGACGGTCGCGCAGAGCGGAACGTCGCAGTCGACCGGCTCGTACACGCTGAAGTTCGCGGTCGATCTGATCGGGAACGACCAGTTGATCCTGGACGCGAACATCCCCACACCGCTGAATATCCCATCGAGCGGGTCGTCGGGCTCGACCAGCAGTTCGATCGTGGTCACGGATTCGCGCCAGGTGCTGGACGCGAACATCAAGATCAACCTGACACACGAATACGACAGCGACCTCATCATGACGCTGATCGCGCCCAACGGCCGCAGCGTCGTGCTCGCCAACCGGCGCGGGTTCAACGGGCAGGACTTCACCAACACGCTCTTCGACGACGATGTGGCGACGCCGATCTCGGCGGGCTCCGCGCCGTTCGCGGGCTCGTTCAAGCCTGACCAGCCACTCTCGACCTTCGACGGCTACAGCGCGCTGGGCACCTGGACGCTGGTCATCACGGACATGGCCGGCGGGAACGTTGGCACACTCATCGCGTGGGAATTGCAGCTCACGCTCACCAACAACATCTTCGGGGCGTTCGAGTCCAACGACACGCCCGAGACGGCCCGGGACATTGACGCCGCCCTGGCGGGCGGGAGCGCGAACATCGACGCCTTCATCGGCGACGGCGGGTTCGGGCAGTTGGACCGAGACATCTTCAAGATGACCATCTCGAGCGGTTCGACCCTGAGTTTCCGGGCACAGACGGCGGGTACGGCCGACCTGGGCCTTCGCCTCTTCAACGCCGCGGGAACCGAGATCACCCGCGCCTCACTCCCCAACGCCCAAGGCGCGCTCCTCCAGAACTTCCTGGTGGTCGACGGCGGGACCTTCTACATCGCCGTCTCCGAAAACTCCAACATGGACTATGACCCGTTCAATGTCACCACGGGCCGGCTCGCCGCGACGACAGGAAACTACCGCCTGGGCATCACGATCGTGACCGGCGTCTCGGACCCGGCGTTGTCGGCGACCGGGTCGGTGCTCGGTCTGGGTATCAACGCCGGCGGCACGCTGCTGTCCGGGCCGACCAACCCCGCGACCGGACTCTCGTACCGCGGCACCGAACTGCTCTTCAACTCCTCAAACTCCAGCGCAACGCCCACCACCTATTTCGGGGCGACGGCGTCGGGCACCTACTTCCGCAACTCGTACGGTTTCGACAATTCCAACGGTGGCCTCGACCGGATCGACATGCCCATGTCGATCGAGGACCAGAGTGATTCGTTCAACAATCGCCTCGTCACCGAGGGGCTCTCCAACGGCCTGCGCGTGAAGCGGACGCTCTCATTCGGGATCAATGATTCCTTTGTCGCGATCGACGTCCGCATCTCCAACACCACCGCCAAAGCGATGGAGAACGTGATGTGGATGGAGGCGTTCAACCCCAACATGGGCGCCAACCTCTTCCCACGCACGAACAACACCGCCAACGACCTGGACGCGACACGCCCATTCGCCAGCGCCTCGTTCGCCAACAACCTCTATCCCAACGGCCTAACCGTGGCCTTGGCGGCCGCGGCGAGCGAGACCCGCGCCACCGTCAACATCCTGAGCACGCTCACCGACCTGCGCGACCCCGAGCAATTGCTGTCGCTCCCACGGAACGACCCCGACGGTTCGTCATCCGACAGCCTGCTCTCCATCGGCTTTGACCTGGGCTCGCTCAGCGGCGCGGGCGGCAACAGCAACTCGGCCTCGTTCCGCTACTTCATCTTCGTCGGCGACAATCCAACACTGGTCGCGCAGATGTACGACATGCTCAACAGCAACACCGGCGGCGGGCACCTGGCCGCCGACCCGGCCAGCCCCGCGAGCGAGACGCTCCTGCAGCCCGACGGCTCGACCAGCGTGTCGATCGCACAACTCCCCTACCGCGAGTACTACCCCGAGGGCTACGCCAACGCCGAGACCTACACCTTCATCCCCATGGTCAACACCAACGACGACCCCTCGCGCGTCGTTGTCATCGCTCGCTACGAATACAACCCCAGCGATCCGACCGCCCAACGCGATGAGGTCATCGCCGACATCACCCTCGGCGCCGGCGAACGCGGCGGTGTCACGATCACCGACCCGGGCATGTACGCACGCAACGAGCTCCTGGTCCGCAAGGACACGCCTTATTCGCTCGAGATCCGCAGCCAACTCCCGGTGGCGGCAACCTTCAGCCACTACGACCAGTTCATCCTGGCGGGCACCCGCGCCGCCGTCGGAGAAGCCTTCACCACTCGCGTGTCAAACTCGTGGACCTTCGGCGGTGTGGCCAAGTCCGACGGTTCGGACGGCGTCACCGACCTGATCCTCTTCACCAACATCACGAACCAGCCCGCCAAGATCACCACCTACCTCTACCCCGAGGGCGGCGGCTCGCCCATCGTCCTCACCCAGGAACTCGGTGCGTACCGGCGCGGCGGTTGGAATTTCAACGCCGAGGACGCCGTCCTGGTCGGAACCTACGGCGTGCGGGTTGTCTCAGACGGCGCCTCGCTGGTCGCCGCGATGACGCATTATGACTCGACCAACCACGCTGCGGACGGTTTCGCTGGCGACGCCAGCGGCGGCGCGACCAAGGGGGTGCTCCCCGAAGGCTCGCTCAACGTGAGCACGACCGACGAGAACCTGCAGTTCCTCAACACGGACACCAAATCCGTCGATGTCACCCTCAGTTTCGTGTTCTCGAACGGATCGGCGTACCGCTGGGTTTTGACCGTGCCCGCCCAGGGACGCAAGACCCTTGATCTCGCGACGCTCCCGTCCTTCCCGACCGGCCTCAACTACGCGGTGAGTTACGAGGCGTCGGGGCCCATCACGGTCAGCCGCTCGGCGCTGGCCTATGGCGAGGGCCTGGGAACGATGCTCACCGACAAGGCCTACTCCTTGTGGGGATTCGGCGAAGGATTCCGCCCGGCGTCCGGCAGCGCCGTGACCGAATCGCTCAAACTCTACAACCCGACCTCGTCGTCGGTGCTGTGCGAGGTGACTCTGTTCTACGACAACGGCCTGGGCTCAGAGACGTTCCGCATGTCGCTCCCGAGCCGCCAGACCGTCGACGTCAACGTCCATGACCTCGTGACCGGCTCACGCCGTCTGGTCGATGCGTTCTATGGCATCACGGTGAAGAGCTCTTCGCCGATCGTGGCGAGCATGACACACTCCGACGCGTTCTTCCCGGGTGCGTTCCAGACACTGGGAACGCCGCTTGGCATCGACGCCGGATTCTGATCCACGATCCCGAACCCGCCCTCCGACGCCCCGGCCGCATGGTCGGGGCGTTTTTCTATGCGGGAGAGCAAACAATCGAGGCGGGTGTCGGCGGCGTGGGGGTGCGACCTATGATGGGCACTGGTCCGACATGAGGGCGTAGCTCAGTTGGTAGAGCATCGGCCTTTTAAGCCGCGGGTCCAGGGTTCGAGTCCCTGCGCCCTCATTCCATCGCCTCGCCGGCCGCGGCGGGGCTATTCCGCGGGGGAGTGCGTTGCAAGCCGTGATTCATGCCTGCTGGTCCGGTGGCGGGCTGCGACTATTCGCTGAAAGCCTGTCCGGCGAGCGCGGCACCAACACGCTCGCCGAGGATCGCGCCCACCCCTTCGCGATGAGCGCAGAGGGCTTGGGTGTGCTCGTCCGTCGGTGCGGCGTAGCACATGAACTCGCCGCAGCGCCTGCGGTGGTGAAACTCCCGGTGGCGGGAGGCCGCCCTCTCCCCTCGCCCCGCGCGGCGTTGGCGCTGGGCCAACCCGCGACCGGAGCCGACGGCGTGGGCACATTCGAGGTGCCGTCGCTGGTGGTGCCGGCGGGTGAGGCCGAACGCACGCTGGACGCGCTCGTAGACGCATCGGAACAAGAACACGCGACGCTTTCGATCGGCAAATCGCTCGAGTTCTTCGCGGCGTGCGCCCGCATGGCCGGGCACCTGCTCGCACAGGAGCGCTTCGTGCCGATGCTGTGCCAGCAGGCATCGGGCGAATTGACGGCGATGTGGGCGCCGTGGACCAGCGACGAGGCGACCGCCGAACGTCTGGGCGTACTCATCACATCCATGCCGCCGGCGGCCCGCGCGGGCGTGGACGATCTGGGTCACGATCCAGCGCTCATCGTCCGCGAATTTCTGACGCGAGAGATCGATGCGTTGGCGCGACAGACGCTCAAGCGTGAAGACATGATCGGCGCGCTGGGCGAACGCTCGCCGCAGGCCGACGCCCAGGTCGGGTGGCTCAGCGGGCTTCTGGGCGACGCGACAGCTGTTCCAAGCACGTCGGCGTCGCGTCAGGACACGATCCGCCGCGTGCGCACCTGGGTTGCGGGGCTTGATGATCGCGGCGTGAGCAGCGCGTGGCGCCTGTGCTTGCGCCTCGCCGAGCCCATCCCCGATACGCTTCCGGGCGGCGGCGCATCGCGGACGTCCGGCGGCGAGAACGACGCGGAGTGGACGATCTCCTTCCACCTGCAGTCGGTCGATCGACCGACCCTCCTGATCGACGCCGAGGACATCTGGCTCCTCCCGGGGCAGCACCTGACGGTCGAGGGCAAGCGCGTTGACGCGCCGCAGGAACTTCTGCTGAAGGAACTCGGTCGCGCCTCGCGTCTGTACCGCGTGCTCGAGGGCGCGCTAGAGGACGCGCAGCCCGCGACGATCGCGCTGACCACCAAGCAGGCCTACGACTTCCTCCGCGAGCAGCGCCCGATCCTGATCGAGCAGGGCTTCGGCGTGATCGTCCCTGACTGGTGGGACTCGCCGATGGCACGCCTGGGCGCTCGCCTCCGCGTCGAGAGCGATGCCACCCTCCCGGGAGGTTCCGCCAGCGCGGGCTCCACTACCGCCGCCACCCCGAAACTGGGCATGGGCGCCCTCGTGAAGTACCGCTGGGAAATCGCCCTGGGAGACACGTCGCTGACGCTCCACGAGTTCGAACAACTCGCGGCCAAGAAGACGCCCCTGGTGCGCGTGAACGGACGCTGGGTCGAGGTCCGCCCCGAGGACGTGCAGGCCGCGATCCGCTTCATCCGCGAGAACCCGGGCGGCGAGATGCGCGTCGCCGACGCACTGCGCATGGCGTACGGCACGGACCTGAAGCAGACCGGCATCCCCGTCGTCGGGCTCGAAGCCACCGGCTGGGTTGCGGCGATGCTCAACGGCCAAGCGGGCCAGGGCATCGAGATCCTCGACACCCCCAAGAGTTTCCGCGGCACGCTGCGCCCATACCAGGTCCGCGGCCTGTCGTGGCTGTTCTTCCTGGAGCGGCTGGGGCTCGGCGCGTGCCTGGCGGACGACATGGGCCTGGGCAAGACGATCCAACTCCTGGCCCTGCTGGCGCTCGAGCGGCAGGCGGTGGAAGGCCAGCCGTCGCTGGGCGATTCAGCTCCGAACGTGCTCCCGACGCTACTGGTCGCGCCGATGTCGGTCGTGGGAAACTGGCTCCACGAGACGCGCCGCTTCTGCCCCGAACTCCGCGTGCTTGTCCACCATGGGCTGGAGCGGCAATCGGGCCAGGAACTCATCGACGCGGCCCAGCAGAGCGATCTTGTCGTCACGACATACTCCCTGGCGCATCGGGATAAGGAAGAACTCGGCAAGGTCTCGTGGGGACGCATCGTGCTCGACGAGGCCCAGTACATCAAGAACCCGATAGCCAAGCAGTCGCAGGCGGTGCGCGGATTCTCCGCGGAGCGCCGCGTCGCGCTCACCGGCACGCCCGTCGAGAATCGCCTGTCGGAGTTGTGGTCGGTGATGGACTTCCTGAATCCGGGCTACCTGGGTTCGGCCCACACCTTCCGCACACGCTTTGCCGTCCCGATCGAACGCTACCGCGACAAGTCATGCGCGGATCAACTCCGCGGGCTGGTCCGCCCGTTTGTCTTGCGCCGACTCAAGAGCGACCCGACCGTGGTCGCCGACCTTCCAGAGAAACTCGAAACACGCGACTTCTGCCACCTCACCAGCGAACAAGCATCGCTCTACGAGACGTGCGTGCGCCGGATGCTCACCGAGGTCGACCACGCCGAGGGCATCCACCGCCGGGGCCTGGTGCTCGCGGCGCTCATCAAACTCAAGCAGATCTGCAATCACCCGTCGCAATTCCTCAAGGACCACGAGGCCAGCGACGGCCGCCCCGCACGCCAGATCGAACCCGAACGCTCGGGCAAGTGCGTGCGATTGCTGGAACTCCTCGACGAGGTGCTGGCCGAAGGCGAGCAGGCGCTTGTCTTCACGCAGTTCCGACAGATGGGCGCGATGCTCTCCACCATGATCCAGGCACGCTTCGACCGCGAGGTCCTCTTCCTCCACGGCGGAACCACGCAGGCCCAGCGGCAGGAAATCATCGAGACATTCCAGAAAGCCGACGGCTCGCGACCGGTTCTCGTGCTGAGCCTGCGGGCCGGCGGCGTGGGCCTCAACCTGACGGCGGCGACGCACGTCTTCCACTTCGATCGCTGGTGGAACCCCGCGGTCGAGAACCAGGCGACCGACCGTGCGTACCGAATCGGCCAGACACGCACTGTGCAAGTGCACAAGTTCGTCGTCAAGGGCACGCTCGAGGAACGCATCGACGAGATGATCGAGCAGAAGACCGAACTGGCCGAGAACATTATCGGCGGCGGCGAGCGCTGGCTCACCGATCTGTCGACCGATCAACTCCGCGACGTGCTCACGCTGCGCCAGGACGCGATCGTCGAAGAGTGATCGCACCAATCAGACGCTCGCCCTCGCGGTGCGCCTCGCGCTGCCGGGGCGGCATGCCGCACGCCCGCCAATGCCCGGGTGGTACACTGACAATCGAGGGGCCCGGCGGCGATGTATCCGCGCGCCCGCGCGTGTGAAGGAACTCCGATGCAGGACTTTGAAAAACTCGGCGCGTTCTATCTCGGCAAGGTCTACGACGTCGACGCGCGGACGCGGCGCGACGACCTGGTCATGTACGACTCCAAGGACCTTGTGACGCACGCGGTGTGCGTGGGCATGACGGGATCGGGAAAGACGGGGCTGTGCGTGGGGCTGATCGAAGAGGCCGCCATCGACGGGATCCCTTCGATCGTGATCGATCCCAAGGGCGATCTGTCAAACCTGCTGCTGACATTTCCTGAACTGCGCGCGTCGGACTTCCGCACGTGGGTGAACACGGAGGACGCGACTAAGGCGGGCCTGTCGCCCGACGAATTCGCGGGCAAGCAGGCGGCGATGTGGGCCAAGGGGCTGGAGGAATGGGGGCAATCGGGCGAGCGGATCAGGAAACTGCGCGAGGCGGCGGACTTTGCGATCTACACACCGGGCTCGAGCGCGGGGATTCCGGTGTCGGTGCTGCGGTCGTTCGATGCGCCGCCGCCGGCGTTGCTCGATGACCGCGAACTCTTCCGGGAGCGTGTGTCGGGGACGGTGTCGAGCCTGCTTGGGCTCCTCTCGATCGACGCCGACCCCCTGCGCTCGCGCGAGCACATCCTGCTCTCGACAATTCTGGCGGGCGAGTGGAGCGCGGGGCGCGGCGTTGAACTTGCGACGCTGATCCGGATGATCCAGCAGCCGCCGGTGGCGCGGATCGGTGTGATGGAACTCGAAACGTTCTTCCCCGCGACGGACCGGTTCACGCTTGCGATGCAGATGAACTCGCTCTTGGCGGCGCCGGGGTTTGAAGCGTGGATGGAAGGCGAGCCGCTGGATGTCGGATCGATCCTGTATTCGCCCGCGGGCAAGCCGCGGGTCGCGGTGTTTTCGATCGCGCACCTGAACGATGCGGAGCGGATGTTCTTCGTGTCGCTGCTTTTCAACCAGATCCTCGCGTGGGTCCGGCAGCAGAGCGGCACGACGAGCCTGCGGGCGCTCGTCTATATGGACGAGATCGCGGGATACTTCCCGCCGGTTTCGAACCCGCCTTCGAAGAACGCGATGCTGACGCTGATGAAGCAGGCGCGTGCGTTCGGCGTGGGCATGGTGCTGGCAACGCAGAACCCGGTCGATATCGACTACAAGGGTCTGGCGAACGCGGGCACGTGGTTTCTCGGGCGTTTGCAGACGGAACGCGACAAGGCGCGCGTCCTCGACGGGCTGGAGGGCGCGGCGGCGGCGGCGAGCGCGACGTTTGACCGCGATGCGTGCGACAAGATTCTGTCGGGCCTGGGCAGCCGCGTCTTCCTGATGAACAACGTGCACGAGGACGGGCCGGTGGTATTCCAGACGCGCTGGACGCTGTCATACCTGCGCGGGCCGCTGACGCGAGGGCAAATCAAGCAGTTGAGCGGGGCGAGCGGCGCGGGCACCTCAGGGGCTACGCCCCTGGGCATTGGCGTGACGACGAGTGCGTCAACACCAGCACCTGCAACTGCATCCACACCTGAGCGCGCGTCGCCCGCGCCTGACGAGACGCGCTTGCCCGTGACGACACCTCCGGTGTCGCGCGTGAATATCTCGACCGCATCCTCGGCCGGCGGGGCACACTCGCGGCCGGTGCTGGCGCCGGAGATTCCGCAGTATTTCCTGCCGGCGAGGGTCGAGGGTGGTGTGGTGTATGTGCCGATGGTGCTGGGGCTGGGCAAAGTGTTCTTCAGCGACAGCAGGCTGGGCGTTGAGGAGACCGAAACGCATTCGTGGCTGGCGGCGTTCGGTCATGGGCCGATCGCGGTCGATTGGGAGCACGCCGAACGCGTCGACGTGTGGGAGAGCGATCTCGACAAGTCGCCCGCGGATGGGGCGGCGTTTGAATCGGTGCCGACGGACGCGGCGAAGGCCAAGTCGTACGAGATGTGGAAGAAGGACCTGGCGGGCGAACTCTATCGATCGGCGAAATTGGAGATCCTGCAGAGCCCGTCGAGCGGCGAAACGAGCAATCTGGGCGAGAGCGAGAAAGACTTCCGCCTGCGCTTGCAGCAGGCGGCACGCGAGGACCGCGACGCCAAGGCCGAGCAACTGCGGCGGAAGTATGCGCCGAAGATGACGACGCTGCAGGAGCGAATCCGGCGTGCGGAACAGCAACTGGCCGTTCAGGAAGAACAGGCCAAGAGCGCCAAGATGCAGACGGCGATCTCGTTCGGCTCGGCGATCCTCTCGGCGTTCCTGGGACGCAAGAAGATCAGCAGCGGGAACGTCGGGCGCGTCGGCACCGTCGCGCGCGGCATGACGCGGCAGTCCAAGGAATCGAGCGATGTCGATCGCGCGGAAGATACGGTCGAGGCGCTGCGGGCGCAGCTCAAAGACCTGGAGATGCAGTTCCAGAGCGATCTTGACGCGATGGTGAGCAAGATCGATCCGTTGACCGAGGAGCTCGAGACGATCACGCTCAAGCCCAAGAAGACGAATGTGACGGTGCCGGCGGTGGTGCTTTGCTGGGTGCCGCACGTGCGCGGGGCGGAGGGGCTTGAGGGGGCGTGGAGGTAAAAGCAAGGCACTTCGCGCTAGGGAAGGAGAAGCGTGACGCATGCCACGCGGCAAGATCGATCGATTGTGATTGATCGGCACCGATGTCGCAGAGCCGACATCGGAGGAACCAAGCGGAAAGCACAGACCTGAAAACAGGTCACATGGCTCGACATGAAGAGCACCGACCGCCAAGACGCAGCCGGTGGTACGCGCCGCGCATTTACGCGAACGTCAGTTCAATCACGAGCGATTGGCCTTCGCGAACGGTGGCATCGAGCGCGAGCGTGACGCGTGAGCCCTCTTGCGAGAGTTTGGCGGGCACGGCCTTGCCGTTCAGGACCACCGCAACGTCCGAGGCTTTCTTGGCAGCATCGACCTCGAGCGCGAGCATCTTGAGCGCGAGATGACCGTATTCGAGCCTGATCGCGCAGCGCTGCGAGCCCTGGCCCCGCTTCTGTTCGAAACTCCCCCACCCCTGGCACGACGTGAACGGCGTCTTGAAGTTGTCGGCGTTCCACCTGGGCGCGAAGGCGAGGAAGCCCTTGGGTCCGTGGTGCTCAAAGCCGCACGCGGCGGTGAACACGCCGTAACTGGCCATGGAGCGTGCGTAGTGGTTCGAGCACTCGATCTCGTTCCACGGGTTGCGCTTGGCGGGGTGATAGCGGTCGTGGAGCATGCGGGCGATGGCGAGTCCCTCGGTAACCATGCCTTCGTAGACCATGTGGGCCGCGACCTGATATTCGAAGCCGTTCATGCACTCGTTGAAGTAGCCGGCGGCCCAGGCGTCGCCGCCCTTGCCGGTGCAGCGTTCGGCGCCGCCCTTGGGGAAGGTGCACATGAGCAGGCCGCCCTCGCCGGGCATGGCGTACCAGCGGCCGCCCTTGACGGTGTCCTTGAGCGCTTCGCGGTAGGGGCCGATGTCGGGAGTGAAACTGTATGTGTAGAGGCTCTTGAGGGCCGAGAGTGTTTGCTCGCGCGGGATGACGCGCCCGAGGCCGACCTGCATGACCCACGCCTGGCCGAAGACCTGGTCGATGTGGCAGCCGTCGTTGGTGCTGTTGGCTTCCGGGTGGGCCGGGTCGGCCTTGTGGATGAAGTACTCGCCGTTGTAGAGCTTGTCGACGAGGGACTTGGCGCCGACCTCGCAGATCTTGGCGCAGCGTTTCTCGAACTCGTTGTCGCCCATCTCGCGGGCCATGGCTTCGCCGGCGCGGACCGCGGCCAGGTAGAGCGAAGAAATCCAGCCCATCGGGCCGAACCATGCGGCGTCGAGGGTGTTGTATTGCGCTCCCTCGAGCAGGCCGTCGGAGTCCTTGTCTTCGCCGATCAGGCACTCGATGGACTTTCGGACCTTGGGCCAGTGCTCGCGGAGCATGCGCAGATCGGGCGTCATGGTGTGCTCGCGATAGAAGCGGAGGATCGTGCCGCACTGCCCGTCGTGGGCGACGATCTGGTGGGCCTCGGCGCGGTAGTCCATGGCGCCGGTGTCGGCGTGGAAGGCGATGCCGTAATCGACCATCTCCCGTGCGGAGCGTTCGAGCGAAGGGAGCATGCGTGCGAGGCCCTGCGCGTATTGCCAGACGTGCGTACACGTGCCGGCGCAGCAATAGGTGCCCTCCCAGCCGTAGAAGCGGCCGTTGTCGAAGAGGTGGCAGGTCGCGGTGGCGGCGATGGAGTTGTTGAGGATGGAGCGTGTGAGGAGCCAGTAGGGAAGCGTTGAGTCGTACCAGGTCTTGACCCAGCGGCGGGTGAGTTCAGAAAGGCGGGCGCGATCCTTGCTGGTCTTGGCGAGGACGTCCTCGGCGTCTCTGTAGCGCGGGGCGTAGTGCCGCTTGAGTTTGTCGATGCCGGTGATGTTGCGGAGCGAATCACGCCACGGTGTGGCGAAGTGCCAGGCGATCGCCATCACGATCGTCTTGGACTCTCCCGGCGCGAGAGAAACGGCCGAGCGGACGGCGGCGATGGACGCCGAGCCAAAATTGATCCGCGATTCATCCGTGCTGGCTTTCCAGGCGTTCTTGAACTGAATTTCGTCGGGCTTGGGTGCTTCGGCGGCGCCGGCGGTGGAGACTTCGCACTTCCCGCCGTCGAGGTGCGCGAGAACGATCGTGCCAAAGTCGGGGCGCGAGGCGAGGTCTTCCTCTCCGGCGGCGGGCGAGTCGCTGAAGACGATCTGATCGACGCCGATCTGTCCCCAAGAGCCGCGCTCCATGTCGACGATCTGGATCGTGGCGGACTTTCCGGCCAGGTCGCGCACGTCCCACGATTCGTCGCGCATCAAGTTGGCCTGGCGGCCAGTGCTGGAGCGCACGGCCTTGCCGTCCACGAGCAGCGCGATGAAGACGGTCTTGGGAAGCCGCCCGCCGCCGACGCGGAAGTTGATGAAGTCGCGCTCGATGGTGAAGACGCGGCTGGTGAGCGTGCCGGTGTGTCCGTCGCCCTGAACGAGTTTGTCGCCCTTGGTGACGGCGTAGGTGTTGACCGCGCCGGTGCCCACGCCGTTGACCGGGCCCATGTGCTCGGGGACCTTGGCGAGGTTGAGCGGGCCATCGCCGAAGGCGTCGCCGACGGCAACCCAGCCATCGAAGGTCGGCTTGTCGAACGTCTCAAAGACGATGTCGGCTCGGCGCGGTGTGCGCAGCGCCTTGGGCTTGATCGCCTCGGCGCTGCAGGACACGCCGGTATAGCCCTCGCCCTTGACCGCGCGGTTGATGAGGACGCCCTTGCCGGGCTCGCGCATGCCGAGGCACACCGGGTTTTCGAGCGCGCCGAGCAACTCGGCGCTTACCGCGGCGGCGGAGGTGTTCTTCAGCGTGTAGTGCAGGAGAACGATCGGGATCGTGGAGTCTTTCTCTTCGAGCGGCACCAGCGGGCTGAAGGCCTCGAGCGTGATGTCGAGTGGGCAATCGGCGGCGCGATAGGTGACGGTGCCTATGGGCCAGCGGCCTTCGAAGGTGATCGCCCAGTTACCGCGGGAATCGAGCGATCGCGGCTCACCGGAGTTCCACGCAAGTGAGAAGCCCTGCGCAAATGGCGAGGCGGGGAGATTGGGTTTGGCGTAGAAGCCGCCGGAGGAATCGCTCCAGCCGGGACCGGCGGGCATATTGAGGACGTCCCAGTGCCAAAGTTTGCCGTCGCCGCCGAGGTAGATCTGCCCGCAGCACACGCCGCCGACGGGCATGCCGATGTAGGTGAGTTGTTTCTCGTCGCTCGTAAAGACCTCGGGCTGACCGCGATCGGTGAGGGACTTGATCCACTCGGGCGAGAACTTCTTGTCGGCGGGGACGGGGTGGTCGGCGACATCGCTCCAGGTGAAGGGCCCGGCAACGGCGCGCCCGCTGGCCGCGATGAGGGTGGTGAGCCCGGCGATCTGAAGGAAATCACGGCGCGTCGGGGTGCAGCAGCCCGGCGCGCAGCCGCACGAGCCCGCGGCGGCGGACGTCCCTTCATGAGTGGCGCTTCGGGTTTCGAGCCTGCGCTCGCCGGCGTTTGCGTTGAGTTCCATCGGAACTCAGGCTACCGACTTTTGCCCCTCGCCGCCCGGCTTCTTCCAACGCCGGCAGGTTGCGACGAGCAATTCACGATCGACCGGCTTGGTGAGGAAATCATCGCAGCCGGCCATGAGACACTTCCCGCGATCGTCGGCCAGGGCGTGCGCGGTGAGCGCGATGATCGGGATTTCATAGCCGCTCTTGCGGAGATCTCGCGTCGCTTCGTAGCCGTCCATCTCCGGCATCTGCATGTCCATCAGGATCAGGTCGAAGTGCTCGCCGCCCTTGATGCGGTCCACGGCCTGACGCCCGTTCTCGGCGATCGTCACGATCGCGCCGGCCTTGCGGAGCAGGAAGGAAACCAGTCGCTGGTTGTCCGGGCCGTCCTCGGCGTAGAGGATGCTCATGTTGAGCGGCGAGGTGTCCTTGAGGTTGATCGTCGGCCCGCTGGGCGTCGCGGCCCGAACGCCCGCCAACGCGTCGATCATGAGCGTGAACACGCTCCCCTTGCCGAGTTGGCTCTCAACCTCGATCTCGCCACCCAGCGCGGCGGCGAGGCGCTGACAGATCGCCAGGCCCAGGCCGCTCCCGCCGAATCGCCGCGTCATTCCCTCGTCGCTCTGGGTAAAGGGCCTGAAGATGGCCGTGATCTTCTCCTGCGAGATCCCGATGCCCGTGTCGGCGATCTCGATTCGGACGAACTTGCGCTCGGGAGGATGGTCCCTCGCCGTCATCGTGATCGTCACGCCCCCAAGTTCGGTGAACTTGACCGCGTTCCCGATGAGATTGAGGAGCACCTGGCGGAGACGCAGCGGATCGGACTTGATGACGACGCGCCCTTGCGGCATGGCGCACGACATCCGGATGCCCTTGCCCGCGGCACGCGGCTCGAGCAACGCCGCGGCGTCACGCAGAACACGCACAACATCCACGTCGACCTGCTCCAGGGCGACCTTGCCTGCGTCGAGCGTTGAGAGGTCCAGGAGGTCGTTGACCATGGTGAGCAGGTGGTCGCTCGCCTGGCGGATGGTCTCGGCGTGGACTTTCTGCTCGTCGGGCGTGGCGGTGCCTTCGGCCAAGAGGTCGGCGAACCCGAGGATCGCGTTGAGGGGCGTACGGACCTCGTGGCTCATGTTGGCCAGGAAGTTTGATTTGGCGAGGTTCGCCGCATCGGCCGCGGCACGCGCCGCCTCGGTCTCCAGCGCGTTGAGGCGTGCCTCAAGCGCCTCGGCGACGACGCGGGCCATGGCCTCGAGCGACGACACCTGCCACGGCAGCACGTCCCGCTTGCGCCGATCCTTCACGCACACCGCGCCGATCGTAATGTTGTTCTTCGAGACGATGGGCGCACCGCAGAAGAACCTCACCCCATGCTCAACCACCTGGGGGCGATCGTGGAAACGCGCATCCAACGTGGTGTCGGGTATGACCACGGTCTGCGTTCCATCCACGACGGGCGAGCACATCGCCGCAATCCTGTCACCCGGCGGAAGCTCGAGCCCGATCCGTGCCTTGAACCACTCCCCACGCCCACCCACAAAGCTCACCGACGCAAACGGCGCATCGAAAATCAGTTTGGCTGCCCGCGCAATCTCGTTGAATAATGGCTCTGGGTCCGTCCCCATAATGCGCAATCGCTGGAGTTCGGCAATACGCGCTCTGTCTCGTACGGCATGCGGCATGCGGAATCTCCCAACGTATCCCACCAGCGCATCGACATCGCCGACTGCTGTATTCACCCCACAGATCCGCTTCGGATGAGATCAGTGGAAACCCCGCACTGGTGTAGGGGATCTCGCAAGGACATTCCCTTGCAGTACTTGCCCGGTTGCCTGCGTTCAGTTCCGATTGCCGGACATCATTGTTAAAGCGACGATGTCGTATAGGGCGTGAACGGCGACCACGATCCCGAAACCGCGGACGATGAAGAGGCCCGCGAAATACAGGCCGGAGAGGACGTAGAACGTGGCCAGTGGTAATCCCATGGGTAATCCCGGTACATCGTGATACCACGCAAAGGCACCAGCCGAAACCGCCGCGGCGAGCATCGAACCCGGCACGTTCTTCATCCGCGCGACGTCAACCAACACAAGGTGCAGACCCGTGATAATGACGAGTCTGAAGAGCAACTCTTCATAGAGACCCGCTCCCACCGCCAGTGTGACCTTTGCTTCGGTCGAGAGCCCCGCGAGTTGGGTCGTAGCCGAAATCGCCGCCTGACGCTGTGTCACCATTCCCAGTATCAGCAGCGGCATGGTGAGGACGGCGGACTCGGCCGCCATACCGACCAGCGCCGTCAGCCGGACATTCCAGCGGTCCTTGAGCAAGAGATGCCACACAGCCAGCACCGCGACCAGCGCCATGCCCGGGAGATAAAACGCGGCGCCGCCGAAACTCTCGAACAGACGATAGAGAAGGCGGTGAGCAACGATCGTCTCGACCACACCCTTGCTCTGATCGGCGAGGTAGCGCATCGACCCGACTTCGTAGAGCAGGATCAGGGGAAGCAGAAACAAGAGGACATGGAGCGGGCGCTTGGAGAGTTCCCAGTAGGACTCGCCGCGTGATCGTGTACCGGAATTGGTTGCCCGCTCTCCCGCCATCGGCGGCTAGGGTAGAGCGCGGCGGCGCGGATCGCGCGGCTCAAAACGAACATCGCCGCCCTTGCGAGCGGCGACGCCTGAATTCAACATTGATTATCGTTCAGGCCTTGGCGGTCTTCTTGGCCTTGAGGCTGGCGGACAGACGGCTCTTGCGCCGCGCCGCCTGGTTCTTGTGGATCACGCCGCGCTGTGCCGCACGATCGATCGCCTTCTGGCACTTGAGGAAGGCCTCGTTCGCGGTGGCGGCGGTTCCGTGGAGCACCTGCTCCTGGAAGTCGCGGACGGCGTCACGCATGACCTTCAATCGCCAACGGTTGAGAGCCCGCTGGTTGGCGTTCTGACGAACACGCTTCTGAGCCGAGAGCGAATGAGCCATGCCGAGTACCTACCCCATTCTGCGGACGGGAGATCGCCCGCCCCGACCGAACGAATTGACTGAGGAGCCGGATACCCCGGCCCTGCCCCGGCCGCGCAGGACCGGACTGGAATAGTCCCACCCTGGCCCGGAAAATCAACTCCCGGGCCTGTCGCACTTGCCGCCCCGGTGGGAGCGGATTACGCTTGCCCAGTCCGTTTCGGGGGCCATAGGGCCTTCGGGTCGGCCGGAGCGGGCGTAGCTCAATTGGATAGAGCACCTGACTACGGATCAGGAGGTTAGGGGTTCGACTCCCTTCGCCCGTGTTCCAAACGACAAAGACCGCCGGGGAAGCCCGGCGGCTTGTCTTTTTGGGATGGACCTGCTGGGCCGGTTCAGGCCGCCCGGGACTTCCGGATCGGCTTGACGGCCTTTTTGGTCGTGGTCTTGACCATCGGGGCTGGTTTATCGTGGCCTGGTTTGTCCTGCTGGGCCTTCTCGCTCGGCTTCTCGTTGGATTTTTCGTGGACCCGATCCGCGGGCTTTGTGTGCTTGGCCGCGGCGTGTTCATGGCCGGTCGCCAGTTCGTGGCGGAGTTCGTCGCGCATCTGGGTGAGGACGTGGGCCAGCGGGCCGTGGATTTCGACCCCGTTTTTGCCCTCGATGAGCGCCCCTTTGAAGGGGCGGATGGTGGTGGAAAGTTCGTCGATGACGTCCATCACGCCGCTCTCCCCCACCGCCAGCAAGCGCTCGGCCCGGGTGCAGAGTTGTTCCAGGCGCGAGGCACGATCCTCCGCGATGCCCTCGAGCGACTGGCCGGCCTGCTCGGCACGGGCGCGGAAGGCATCGATCAGTTCCAACATCTGGCTTTCGAAGGAGGACAGGATTGGGGCCATCGCACGCTCGATCTCGGCGCGCGTGTCGGTGCTTGATTCTGACTTGAGCGCCAACATGGTGGCCAGGCCCGCGACCTTGGCGGCCAAATCCTGGCTCAATTTTCCCATGTCGTCGGCCAGTCGCTCGACCTTTTGATCCACGCGGGCCTCAACGCCGGCGATCGCCCAGTTGATCATCTGCTGCACATCTTCGCGGGTGAGCGAGTGCAGGGAGTGAGAACGCGAGAGTTGCTGGCGCGCCTGATCGATCATCGCCTCGACGCGCGGGATGGCCTGTTCGAGTTCGCGGTCGCGGCACTCCAGGTCGCGGGCCGCGATGTTCAGGCCCTCGCATGCCGCGGCGGCCCTTTCGACCATCGGCAGGATCGTGTCGGCCACGTCGTAGTGATCGGGCGATGAAAGGTCGAATCCATCGAACGGACGGGAATCGTTTGGTGTAGTCACAGCGGCGCTCCTGAGCAGGCCTTACAGCCCGCACAGGCCTCACCATCGACACGAATCGGGCCCGACTTCGCAAATCTTCTCGGAACTTGGCGTTTGTCGCGGGAGATTAGTCGCCGTCGAGCATCCGCCCGATCCCGCCCAGAAGCGAGCCTTCCTCCGTCCCCTTGCCGCCCGCACGCGGGGCGGCGGCGATGATGCGGTCGGCCAGGCGCGAGAACGGCAGGGTCTGGAGCCAGACGCTCCCCGGGCCGGTCATTCGGGCGTAGAACAGCCCCTCACCGCCGAAGAGTTTGTTCTTGATGCCGGGGACCATCTCGATGTCGTAATCGACGCTGGTCTCGAAGGCGACGAGGCAGCCGGTGTCGACGCGGAGGGTTTCGCCCGGCTTGAGATCCGCCTTCACGACCGTGCCGCCGGCGTGACAGAAGACCTGGCCCTGCCCGTTGGCGGAGGAGAGTTTCTGGAGAATGAAGCCCTCGCCGCCGAAGAGGCCGGCGCCAATACGGCGGGTGAAGGCGATGTCGACCTGCACGCCGTGGGCGGCGCACAGGAACGAGTCCTTCTGGCACAGCACCTGGCCCTGGTGCTCGCCGAGTTCCAGCGGCACGATCTTGCCGGGATACGGCGCACTGAACGCAACCTCTCGGCGCTGGGCAGCCTTGTTGCCAAAGAGCGTGATGAAGAACGAGTCGCCCGTCAGCACGCGCTTCCCGGCCTCGAAGAGTTTGCCGAAGATCCCGCCCGAGTCCTTCTTCATCGAGAGCTGTGTCGCCATCTCGATGCCGTCCTGCATGTACATCATCGAGCCGGCCTCGGCGACGACGGTCTCGCCGGGGTCGAGGGTGATGACGACGGCCTGAAGATCCTCGCCGATGATGCGGTGGTCGATCACGTCGGTGGACATGGTGTGCTCCTTCGGGTGGATTGATCGTGAGATGGTGCGGGCGGTTTCAGGAAGCAGGAGAATACCGCGGGAGGTGAATCCATGATCCGGACGCGGGTGACGTGATGGTGGTCGCTCGCCCCGCGACCTTGTGCACGATGACTCCGACTTTGGGGACAGCCCGTTGATATCCGCTCGCAAGGTACTGGTCCCGCACACCCGGCGGACGGCTAGGATGCATCGCGCCACGAGCGCCGAACGTCTGAGCGTCCGCGAGCGCGCTTTCAGTGCGGGAGCGACCATGTTGAATCGCGCGATGTTTGAAGGGCTCGAGGCTCGCCGGTTCCTGGCGGCCTTCTCCGTCACCAACACCAACAATGCGGGCTCTGGCTCGCTCCGACAGGCGGTGCTGGACGCCAACGCGTCGGCCGGCGCCGATGTCATCGAGTTCGCGGGCGGACTTACGGGAACCATTGCCCTTTCCGGCGGCGAACTGCTCGTTTCTGAATCGCTGAGCATCAACGGCCCTGGGGCCAATGTCCTGAGCGTGAGCGCCGGGAACTCTTCGCGCGTCTTCAACTTCGCCGCGGGAACGTCCTTCCTCCGGCGTTTGTCCATCACCCAGGGACACGCGACCAGCGGTGGCGGCATCTCCAACGCTGGAACCCTCAGCGTCGAAGGCTGCGATATCTCTTCGAATAGCGCCGTTGCGGGCGGAGCCATCTCAAACACGGGCACTCTTACCGTCCTTGGATCGACGTTCGCGTACAACTCGTCCAGCGGAAGCGGCGGCGGCCTCTTCAACGACGCCGGCGGAGTCATGTCGGTCGTGAACTGCACGATCACGAACAACACCACCAGCGGGCAGTACGGCGGTGGTATCGATACCCTCGGCACGCTCACCGTCTCCAACTCGACCATCACCTACAACGCGGCAAGCGTCGGCGGCCGCGCCATCAGCATCCGCGACAGCGGCATCGCAACCTCGATCAGCACCATCCTCGCCGGGAATGTTTCCGGCGTGGTCTACGGCGTCTTCCAGACCGGCTCGATCAACAACCTGCTCTCACACGCCGGCGGCGGCCTCACCAACGGCGTGAACGGAAACATCGTCGGCGTCGATCCCTTCCTCTCCACGCTCGGCTGGGCGGGCGGCGCGACCAAAGTGCTCGCCCTGCGCGACGGCAGCCCAGCCATCAACAAGGGCGTCAATCCGCTCTCCCTCACAACCGATCAGCGCGGCGGCATCTATGCCCGACAGGTCGGTGTCTCCGTCGACATCGGTGCCTTTGAATTCGGCGGCGACGATTACGCAAGCAGCGGCCAGTGGGCCAGCGCGCAGGAGATCGTGCTGAACGAGGCCGGACACGGCGTCGCCACCGGAGTGATCGAACAAACCTGGGACACCGACCTCTTCAAGTTCGTGGCTGATTCCTCACGCACCATCACTTGCACGCTCGACGTGCCCGGCGGCTTCGATGGCCTGTTCGAGATCTACGACGCGGGTCACACCAGGATCGCCCGGGCGAGCGATTGGTCCAGTGGCCACGACGAAATCGCATCAATCCCGATCTCGGGCGGTCAAACCTACTTCATCCTCGTGGGCGGATTCCGCCAGCCCGACGGGGCCTACTCCATGCGGATCTCCGACGATCACGCCGATCGGGGCGAGTGGGCAAACGCGAGCAAGATCGATCTGAATACCACCGGCGACGGAATACGCTCCGGCGAAATCGAGGTCGCAGGCGACACCGACCTCTTCACGTTCACGCCGACCGCATCGGGCGTCACCACCATCCTGCTCGACGTCGCCAGCAACTTCGACGGGTGGATCGAGCTCTACACTGTTGACTACACCCTCGTCGCGAGCCAGAACGCCGGGGCGACCAACGGCGATGAAACCCTTTCTTGGTCCCTCACCGCCGGCCAGCCCTATTTCATCCTCGTGGGCGGCTGGCGCAACCCGGGCGGCCAGTACTCAGTACAGATCGACGACGATCACGCGGATTACGGAGCATGGTCGCGCGCCACCGTCATCCCCCTGAATGGCAACCTCGGCGGCAGCCGCGCGGGCGTGATCGAACGATCGCTCGACACCGATCTTTTCACCTTCACGCCGGCGACCTCGGGAATGCTGACGATCACGCTCTATGTCGCCTCAGGATTCGATGGCTGGATCGAGTTGTACGACGCCAGCCACGGCCAACTTTGGAGCCAGAATCTCTACGCCGGCGGCAGTAACGAATCGCGTGCTTCCGCCGTGAACGCCGGGCAGGCGTACTACATCCTCGTGGGCGGCTGGCGTGTTCCCAATGGCGGTTACACCGTCCGTATCAACGACGATTACGCGGACGCCGGCGCATGGGACGCCGCCACCGTGATCACGTCGAACGCAACGGGCGACGGACGCCGCTCCGGCACGATCGACTTTGCCGGCGATACCGACCTGTTCACGTTCACACCGGCGATCCAGGGAACCACCACGGTCATCCTCGACGTGGACAGCGACTTTGACGGCTGGTTCGAACTCTACGCCCCCGACCACTCGCTGATCGTCCGGCAGAACGGCGGTGCAACCAACGGCGATGAATCACTCTCGTTCACACCCATGATCGGCCAGGCCTACTTCATCCTCGTCGGCGGCTGGCGCAATCCAGGCGGGGGATACTCGATCCAGATAGATGATGATTACACGGACGAGGGGAACTGGTCGCGCGCCGCCGGCATCGCCCTGAACAGCCAACTCGACGGGAGCCGAGCCGGCGTGCTTGAAACTCTCTGGGACACAGACCTCTTCAAGGTAACTCCCGTCAATTCCGGCGTCATGACAATCACACTCGACGTAGGCACCGGGTTCGACGGATGGTTCGACGTCTTCGACGCCTCACACGCAATGCTGAGATGGCAGAATCTCAAGGCCGTTGGCGGCGACGAGACCGCATCATTCTCGATGACCGGAGGCCAGACCTACTTCATCCTGGTCGGCGGCTGGCGTGCGCCAGGTGGCGACTACATCATCCGCATCAGCGATGACTACGCCGACGCCACGGCGTGGGCCGACGCCACGCGCATCACGCCCAACGACTCACTCGACGCCCTCGCCCTCGGCAAGATAGAAGCAAACGCCGACACCGACCTCTTCACCTTTACGTCCCCTGTCTCCGGGTCGCTCACCATCACCCTCGATGTCGCGACCGGCTTCGACGGCTGGTTCGAGCTCTACGACGCATCCCATGCCCTGGTGGCCCGTCAGAATATCTGGGCCGGCGGCGGCGACGAGACGCGCCCCCTCGCTGTTACGAATACCCAGACCTACTTCATCCTCGTGGGCGGCTGGCGCGTGCCCGCCGGTGACTACCGACTCCTGATCAGCGACGACCACGCCGACGCCGGGATCTGGCCCTTCGCCTCCGATATCGCGCTCGACTCCGCCGTCGACGGATCGTGCCCGGGCGTAATCGACTCCGACGGCGACACCGACCTCTTCCGATTCACGCCCGGCGCCACCGCGAGCGTCATCATCACGCTCGACGCCGGCGAGGGCTTCGACGGGTGGTTCGAGGTCTACGACGCAAGCCAGATGCTCCTGCTCCGCAAAAACCTGTGGGGCTCGGGCACGGACGAGACCGGATCGGTCGCGATGAGCGCCGCGCAGATGTACTACATCCTAATCGGAGGCTGGCGCGTACCAAGCGGGCACTACACGATTGTCGTCAGCGACGATCACGCCGACGCAGACTCGTGGTCGGCCGCCAAGAGCATGGTCCCGGACGAGGACGGGCATGCGAGCCGCACCGGCCTCATCGAGTCCAGCGCCGACACCGACCTCTTCATGTACACCCCCGCCTCCACCGGCGTGGTCAACGTCACGCTCGATGTGGTCCGCGGCTTCGACGGCTGGTTCGAGTTCTATGACGCAAACCACACGCTCATCCGCCACGTCAACACGCGCGGCGCCGGCGCCGATGAAGTGTGGGGATTCAACCTCGCGCAAGGCCAGATCTACTTCATTCTCGTCGGCGGCAACCTCGCGCCGAACGGCCGTTATGTACTCAACGTCGATGGCTGACATCGAAGTCGACCTGAAAGCGCACGAACGCCCATCAGGCAACTTCGCGGGTGGCCGACCTCTCACGGCTTGCATCTACCTCGCCCAGCGCTCGTCCATCGGCGGGAGCGCCATGACCGGCGCCGATGGGAGCGTCTGGTACCAATACGCCACGCTCGCGATGTCGTCGGTCAGCGGCTGATATTTCCCGCTCTGCACCCACCACCCGATCGCCTGCAGCGTCACGCGCAGGTCCTTCTGGAATCGCACCGGATCGGGGATGTGCCAGCGGTACAGATTGTGCTGCGGCGGGCGCGGGCCGATCTTGGGCGGGCAGCCGTACACCGCCTGCGTGTAGCCCATAAACGGCGTCGAGTACGTCGTCGGTGTCAGGTCGGTCGTGTGGTCCATGACAAATCCCCACGCGCCGCCGAAATAGTCTTCGGTGCCCGTGCCGCAGATCGTCGGCCCGTCGGCGGGGTCGCCATCGATGAAGAACTTCACCTCGCCCTCGCCCCACCACCACGTCGAGAGCTGGGCCCAGACCAGCGCGGTGCCGACATAGTGGCCGCTGCCGCGCACGCCGTCGAGGATCACATGCTCCGGGTTCTCGCGGGTGGTCATGGAGCGTCGCCACGACGCGTGGAGGTATGCCGCGTCGCTCGGCACGTCCTGCAGCGCGTAGGTGATCTGGTAGAAGAGTTCGTTGATCGCCTTCGGACCGTCGTTGGTGATGGTGATGCGGATGCGCTTGCGGAACGGCATCGGCCAGTAACTGTTCATGCCGCCCTTGGGATTGACGGCGATGGGCATGGAGTTGACCAGCGCGCAGCCGTCCAGGCCGTTGGCAAAGAAGTCGCCGAGCGGGCACTCGATCGACGCGTGCGGCTGATCGTCGTAATACACGCGGAGCGCCAGGCACCGATGCACGTCGGTCAGCACGGTGAACCACATGTGCTGCACCACGCCGGGCCCTTGGATATCCGCGAGCGTCACGGTCTGGCCGGGCGCGAGATCTCGAAGGCACGGCCTGACCTTCCAGCCGCGCCCCATCGCCGATGCCGCGGGCGTGGTGCCGGGGTCACCGGGGCTCGCCTGTGCGCCGCCGGATTTCCGGCCATCGGGATTCTCGGCGCAGATGGAGCGGGTCTGAGCGTTGGTGATGCGAGCAATGTCGCCAAATCCGAACATCGAGTTCCCTGAGTTCATCGCAAGTCTCCAACGTTCATAGCACCATCGTCACAACGCCCGGTTCAACCGGCAGTTTTATCGAGCCTTCGATCACTCGGCTCGTCACCTTGCCCGCCTCAAACACATACTCCGTCACAGCATACTCGCCACGCTGGTAGCCAAAGCCGTCGCCGGCGTCGTCGTAGCACACGCCGCGCGCCGCGCCGGTTTCGTCGGGCGCGACAAGCAGCGTTCTCTCCGCGCTCGTCGTGCCCTTGCCCGCGGCCAGTATTTCTCCGGTGTGCTGCACATCGGGGCCGATCGGCACGATCGCGCCGGGACGGATGTACAACTTCGGCAACTCCGCGCACGCATCAACCACATCGAACTCGCGCCACGCCGCGAGCACGCCCCCGGGCTTGCCCGCGGGCGCGGCACGCACCCCCGGCGGGTTCACGTCGGCGACCACCAGCACATCGCGCCCCAGCAGGAACGCGTGATCGATCGTGCGTAGCGATGGATCGCGCGGGTCCGCGAAGAACACGGGGCGAACAATCGGCAGCCCCGTCCGCGAAGCCTCCCGGAAGAGCGTGTACAGGTACGCCATCAGGCGATACCGCCGGCGCAGCGCGAGCCGGCACACGCCCTCGCACTCCTCGCCGAAACTCCACGGCTCGTGCGCTACCGACGTTTTGATCGAGTGCCCGCGCGCAAAGGGCAGCAGCGCCCCGATCCCCATCCATCTGGCAAACAGCGTCGCGTCGGCGTTGCCGTCAAAGCCGCCGATGTCCGGTCCCACGAACGGCTGTCCGGACAGGCCGAGGTTGAGCGCCATCGGAATCGAGAGGCGCAGGTGTTCCCAGTTGCTCGTGTTGTCGCCGGTCCAGGTCGCCGCGTAGCGATGCCCGCCCAGGAAGTTCGATCGCGTGAGCACGAAGGGTCTGTTTTCAGGGCTCGCGCGCGTGATCCCCTCGCGCGTCGCGCGCACCATCTGCATGCCATAGATGTTGTGGTAGCGTGCGTGGGCGTCGGGCCCGCCGAGTTCGGCGTCGGCGTCGTGGCGCGCGTCGTCGCGCATCGATTTTCCCGGGCCGTCGAAGATTGCCGGCTCGTTCATGTCGTTCCACACGCCGTCGATGCCGTGGGCGATGAAGTCCTTGTAGAGATCGCCCCACCACGCGCGCGTTCGACTCTTCGTGAAATCGGGGAACGCGCACGGGCCGGGCCACACGCTCCCTTGGTATTCGCCGCCATCGCGTGCCTTGATGAAGTGATCACTGTCGCGGCCCAGCGAATACACGCTGTAATCCGCGTCGACCTTGATGCCCGGGTCGATCATCCACACGCCGCGGAACCCCTGCGCGTGCAGATCATCGCTGAGTTTCGCCGGGTTGGGAAACTTCTCGGGGTCGAACGTGAAGCAGCGGAAGCCGCGCATGTAGTCGATGTCCATCCAGATGACATCGCAGGGAATGCGGCGCGTGCGGAACTCGCGCGCGATCTGCCGCACCTGCTCGTCGGGCTCGTAACTCCAGCGGCACTGCTGATACCCCAGCGCCCAGAGCGGCGGCATGGGCATCGTGCCCGTCAACTCCGCCAGCACGCCGAGCACTTCTTCCGGGCGGTCGCGTTCGATGACCACCACGCCGGGCGAAGGCCCATCGCAGGCCAGCACGATCCCGGCGCGAAGGTCGATCTCAAACGCGTATGTGGTTTCGAGGATCACGCCGAAGGCGCTCCCGCCGGCGTGCACGCCCAGCACCCACGGGTGCGACTGATACAGGGTGCGCGAGCGCGAGTTGTAGCCATAGCAATCGGTGTTGTGCCCGCGGATGCGTGTGGCGTTTCGCAGGAGCGGGCCCGCGACCTCGCCGGTCGCGTAGAGCGAATCGCCGACGTTGGTCTCGATCATCACCACACGCCTTCCGCTGACATCCGCAAAGCGCGGCTCTGACAGCCCGGTCCTGGTCGCGGCGGGCTCGCTCGTGGGGACCGGCGGTATCACATACGCCGGGAACGGCGCGAGGGTCTCGTGCGCATGGAGCGGGTCGCGGAATCGCACGAGGCGATCGCCGAGCGACGTGGGCGAGGGATCACGCCGCCAGGGTGATTTGCGGAAAGTCCGGGCGAAATTGGGCATACAGGCCTCCGACCACAACGTAGCGAGGATACGGGATAGGGAGCCGGAGATCGGGAGTCATACAGCCTCCGAACGGCGTTCGACATCGCGATATTCACAGGCCGCGGCGTCCTGAAAATGTCCGACCCAAACTCCCACTAAACTCTCCCGAGGCACCCCAAGGAGATCGCCATGGCCATCCGTCCCGTTCGTGCCCTGCTCGCCGCCGCCGCTCTCTCGCGCGCGGCGCTCTTCGGCGTCGCTCTCACCGCCACGCTCGCGGGCGCTGCCTTCTCCGGGGGGTGCGTTCTGAACTTCGCGGTTGAGGAAGAGACCCGCACCAGCAGCATCCCGCACGTTGCCGCCTCGCCGATCGTGGTCGACACCACCAACGGCGCAATCACTGTGTCGACCGCCGCCGAGGCCAAGGACGTCACGATCATCGCCAAACTCCGGGGCCAGACCAAGGAGCGACTCGCGGCGACCAAAGTCCTCGCCGAACGCAAGGATGACAAGACGCTCTCCGTCTATGTCAAGTGGCCTGACGACAAGCGCCTCTCCAACGAGGGGTGCACCTTTGAGATCGTCCTCCCCGATGCCGCCAGCGCCAAACTCACCAGCAGCAACGGCGCCGTGACGGCCAAGGGGATCGGCGGCGTGGTCTACGCGGAGTCCTCCAACGGCTCGATCACCATCGAGCACGCCAACGGCGAGGTCACCGCCAAGACCAGCAACGGATCGGTGACGGTGAGCGACGCGCCGGCAAAGGTCTCGGCCGAAAGTTCCAATGGCTCGATCAAGGTCTCGCTCACCAAGGACGCCAAGGGTCCGGTGAACCTCGACACGTCGAACGGCTCGATCACGTTCTCGTTCGGCCCTGCGTTCACGGGCACCATCGAGGCCGACACCAGTAACGGGAAGGTGACGATCACCGGCGTTGATCCCTCCAAACTCAAGCAGCACCGGAAAACCGAGGCTGAGATTCGCTTCGGCGAGGGCGAGAAATCGGTTCTCGACACGTCGAACGGGTCGATCACGATCGAGCGGCGTGCGGAATAGACGGATCGCGGGGGTGTAAGTCTCTCGGGCAGTGGACATTCCGCGGGACGCCACCAACATTTGGGTTCTGCCCCGGCGCGGCCGGGCTTCCCACGAACACCCCGCGAGCCCCGAGTGTCGAACGTCCCGAACTTTTCGGATCGATCGCGCAAGCAGCCCCTCCTCCGTCCGCGTCGCGTGCGCGGCGGCGTGAAGTTGCTCCTCAGCGACCAGAACGCGTCGTGGGCGGCGCAGCGCTGGGTGCGACTCGTCGAGCAGGCGGGCGAAGGCCAGCACCTGCTCGAGGGAATCGACTACGCCAAGAACGGGCAGACCAAGCGATTGTCGGTCGAGGTTGGTCGTGTGGACGCCAGCGTGCAGGGGCGTGCGTATCGCCCGTACACGACGATCCTCTCGCTCACGCCGTTCTCGCACGACGAATGGGACCGGATCGTCGAGACGATGTCGGACCAGGCGATCCACACGGCGAAATTGCTGTCCGGGGAATTGCCGCCGAATATCGAGGATTTGTTCGCGCCGCTGGGGCTGCGGCTGTTCCCGACCGAGCCGACCGACGTGAAGGTGTCGTGTACATGCGACGACTTCAAGGGCGGACGGGCGTGGTGCAAGCACGCGGTGTGCGTGGCGATGCTCTTCGCCGAGCGATTGAGCGAAGACCCGTTCCACATGTTCACGATGCGGGGCATGCCGGCGGTGGAACTGCTGGAGCGATTGCGCCAGCGGCGCTCGGTCGCCCGCGCGGGAAACTCGGCCGTGCCCGTATATGCCCCGCGTCTGCCCGGAGAGGGCGAGGGAGCAGCGCTCGAGCAGTGCCTCGACAAGTTCTGGGACGCGGGGCCTGGCCTGCACTCGCTTGATTTCGTGCGTCAACATTCGCCCGTGAAGCACCCGCTGTTACGCCGCCTGGGGCCAAGCCCGTTCCAGGGCATGGCGGGGGCGTCGTTTCCGCTGGTGGGGCTCCTGGCGACGTGCTACGAGGTGATCAGCCGCGACGCGGTCGAGGGCCCGCCATCCCCTCCGCCCGGCGAGCCGGAAGAATCGGGCGAACAAACCCCCGCGGATTGACTCCGGGGGGTGGGTTTCCAATCATTCCGCCTATCGGTTTCGGAGCCGATCGTGACGGACGCCTCGCGGCAGCCACTCCGCGGACTGAGGCACGATCATGGGTCTTCCCCCAGCGGCTGTGGGAAGGTCTCGCTCCCGCCCGCGACGTTTCGCGGGCACTCTGTGCCGCGGAAGCCGGAATCCCGCCTCTTCATGGGCGCGATCTCGGGACCGCGACGGGAAGTGGTCTTGGGTTCGTCGGGCGACATCGCCCGGGGATAGGAGGCGCCGCTCTGGGTCCATCGACTGGTCGATGGTGTAATAGGTAGCACAGCAGATTTTGGTTCTGTTAGTCGAGGTTCAAATCCTCGTCGACCAGCTTTCCCATTGGAAACGCGGCGCGAGCAACCCCGGCGAGTGAACCGGCGTGCCGCCCGCACCATGCCAATCACGCGACCCACTCCGGCAACAGCATGGGCACCGGCGACAGCAACACCATGAGCGGATCGTGCAGCGCGATCATCCTCGCGGCCGGCAAGGGCACGCGGATGCGCTCGGACCTTCCCAAGGTCGTTCATCCCGTGGGCGGGCGCGCCATGGTGTGCGCCGTCGTCGACGCGTGCCTTGAAGCCGGCTGTTCCAAGATCGTTGTAGTTGTCGGCTACAAGCAGGAACTGGTGCGCGAGGCGCTGGCGTCCTATGGCTCCAAGGTTCAGTTCGCGGTGCAGGGCGAGCAACTCGGCACGGGGCACGCCGTGCAGTGCGCCGTCGAGAACTTCGCCGGCGAGCGGGCGACGCGCGGGCACGACGTGTTCGTGCTGTGCGGCGATGGGCCGCTGATCCGGAGCGAGACGCTGGGCAAACTCATGGCGTGCCATCGCGCGGCCCGCGCGGCGGCGACGCTGGCCACCTCGGTCATCGATGACCCGACGGGCTACGGGCGGATCGTGCGCGGCCCCGACGGTCGCTTTGTCGCGATCGTCGAGCACAAGGACTGCACGACGGCCCAACTGACGCTCCGCGAGGTCAACCCGAGTTACTACTGCTTCGATGCGTCGCTGCTCTTCTCGGCCCTGGCGCGTGTGGGGCGTAACGAGCGGAGTGGCGAGTACTACCTGACGGACGTTCCGAAACTGCTCTTGGCCGACGGGGCCCGGGTCGAGGTGATCGACGCGGTCCCGCCGGAGGACATCCTCTCGATCAATACACCGGAGGAGTTGAGCCGTGTCGACGGGATCTATCGGGCACGTGGCGGGCGGGCTGGGAGCGGTCTCCACCAGCACCAAAGCGGCGCGGGACTTTCTGCTCCACAGGCCTCATCGAAGCACGGAAACGCGTGAGGGGGAACGCATGGCGGGCGGGAACGGCGACAACCTGAGGATCTTCTGCGGCAGCCGCTCGCACTACCTCGCGGATCGCGTGGTCGCGCACATCGGCATCCCGCTGGGCATGGCCAAGACCGTGGTGTTCCCCGACGGCGAACTGATCGTCAAACTCGACGAGGACGTGCGCGGGCGCGACTGCTTTGTCGTGCTCTCAACGTGCGACCCGGTCAACGACAACCTGATGGAGCTCCTGGTCTTCATCGACTGCCTGAAGCGCGCCAGCGCCGCCCGCGTCACGGTCGTGGTGCCGTACTTCGGCTATGCACGCCAAGACCGCAAAGACGAGGGGCGCGTGCCGATCACGGCCAAGCTCGTCGCCAACATCATCACCGCCGCGGGCGCCGACCGCGTGCTCTCGATCGATCTGCACGCGGCCCAGATCCAGGGCTTCTTCGATCTGCCGGTGGACCACCTTTCGGCGACGCCCGTGTTCGTCGAGTATTTCACCTCGATCCGCAAGGACCTGGGCGATCTCTGCCTGGTAAGCCCCGATGTCGGCAACGTGAAGGTGGCCGAGGGCATGGCGAACCTGCTCGGGGGCGAACTGGCGATCATCAACAAGCGGCGTTTGTCCGGCTCGATGGTGACGACGGGCAACCTGATCGGTAACGTCGAGAACCGCACGGTGCTGATGTTCGACGACATGATCTCGACCGCGGGCACGGTGTTCGAGGCGGCCAAACTCGTACTTGAGCGCGGGGCCAGACGTGTCATCACCGCCGCGACGCACCCGGTCCTGGTCGGCCCGGCGATGGAGCGTCTGGCCAGCCCGCTCATCTCGCAGGTGGTGGTAACGAACACAATCCCGCTGGGGCCACGCGTGGACACGCTGCGTCCGAAACTCGTCGAACTGTGCGTCGGGCGCCTGCTGGGCGAAGCGATCAATCGAATCCACAACAACCTGTCGGTGTCCGCCCTGTTCCAGCAGACCGCGGGGACGAAGAGGTAAAAAAGCCACGGAGTCACGAAGAAACAGAGTGAAAGAAGAGGAGAAGTCCTGCGAGTTGGACATCCCGATCAGTCGCCCGGAATGGTGTGTCGCCCGCGGCCGATCGATTGTCGAAGTGAAGTTGAGTGAAACGCCGGGAGCAACCCGGCACGAGCCATGAGGACCCCGGCAAGCGGGCCCTTTCGACGGAAGGAAACAGTCATGCGTGAATCAACCCCCGTTCTTTCGGCCAGCAAGCGTGAGCGTCTTGGGACGCGGTACAGCCAGCGCGAGCGCGAGTTGGGCCGCCTGCCCATCGTGGTCTACGCCAAGGGCACCGAACCGCTGTCACTCTCGGTCGATGCTCGCGAGGCCAAGCGGGCTATCAACAAGGGCGAGAAGATCTTCCGGATGGACCTGGCGGGCGTGTTCGACAAGCAGACAGTGCTGCTCAAGGACGTGCAGTTCGACTACCTGGGCACGGAGATCGTCCACGCGGACTTCGCGAGGGTCAGCCTGGATGATCGCATCCGCGCTCGCGTTCCGATCCACCTTGTGGGCGAGGCCCCGGGCCTGAAGCAGGCCGGCGCGATCCTGATGCACCCGACCAACGAGGTCATGGTGGAGTGCGTGGTGAAGGAACTCCCTGAGTACATCGAAGTGAGCCTGGGAACGCTCGACGTCGGGCACGCGATCACGGCCGGCGAAGTCACCCTCCCCGGCAAGGGCATGAAGATGATCACCGACAAGCACGCCATCCTGGCCCAGGTCGTGATCCAGCAGGAGATCGTGGTGGGCGAAGCGACCGCGGCCGAAGGCGGCCCGGCGGAGCCCGAAGTCATCACCGCCAAGAAGGTCGAGGGCGAGGAAGGTGCCGCCGCTCCGGCTGCCAAGGGCGCCGCTCCGGCTGCCAAGGGCGCCGCGCCGGCCGCCAAGGACGCCAAGCCGGCTGCGGGTGGCGACAAGAAGAAGTAATCCGTCGCGGGTCCAGCGCCGGAGGGCTCTCCTCCGGCGCTGGGCGGCTCGTTCAGACTTGTGTTCGCTCTCTCTGGGGCTTTGTTCGATCTCTGGTCCGTGCACTCATGAAACTCATCGTCGGCCTTGGTAATCCCGGCACTCAATACACCAAGACGCGGCACAACGCCGGGTTCCTGGTCGTCGATCGCCTGGCCGCCAAGCACGCCCCGGGCGAGACACCGCGGGCCCGCTTCAACGCGGCCGCGGTGGAATGCCAGGTAGCCGGCGAGCGCTGCTTGCTCCTCAAGCCCACGACGTTCATGAATCGCTCGGGGCAGTGCGTGGGCGAGGCGGTCGGCTTCTACAAGTTGTCGCCGGCAAGCGACCTTCTGGTCATCACCGACGACATCTACCTGCCGCTGGGCGCGGTTCGCATGCGACCCGCCGGTGGGACGGGCGGGCACAACGGCCTGTCCGACATCCAGCGGGCCCTGGGGCGCGAGGATTACCCGCGCCTGCGTCTGGGCGTTGGAGTCGGCGAGTCCGGCGGCAAGCCCGAGTTCATGGACCAGGCCGACTTCGTCCTCTCGCGTCTCTCCGACGACGAGTGGGCGGCGTTCAGCGGCGCGATCGACAAGAGCGTCAAGGCCTGCGAGACGTTCGTCTCCAAGGGCATCGACGCGGCGATGAACTCGTGCAACGCACCCGAGGCTTCGGCGCGTCCGAAGCGTGAGCGTCCGAGCGAGAGCAAGGCTGAGAACAAGCCCGTCAGCGGGACGGAAGCAAAGAGTCCGAGTTCCAATTCACCAACCGAAGCGCCCAAGGGCGGGATCGATCCCGGGGCGCGTCGTTCCGAGTCGTAATCACGTTTTTTCAATCGAGGCACACACCGAGTCTTTGACTCAGGATCAGCAAGGAATCAGACATGGCAACCCCGAAGCGCGTGTATCAGTATGAGGCGATGTTCCTTCTCTCGCAGGCGGTCGCGGCCGATCTCGGCGCCGCCGTCGAGCACATCAAGGACATCATCGCCCGCGGGCACGGCGAGATTGTCGCCCTCCGCAAGTGGGACGAGCGTCGCCTGGCCTACGAGATCGCCGGCCAGAAGCGCGGCATCTACATCCTGGTCTACTTCAAGGCCCCCAACACCGACCTGGCCCACATCGAGCGCGACTGCAACCTGTCGGAGAAGATCATGCGAACCATGATCGTCCGCGCGGATCAGTACACCCCCGAAGAGATCGCGTCGTTCGACGGGCGCAAGGAACTCGAGGTCGAAATCAAACTGCGTGGCGAACGCGCCGCCCAGGGGACCACCGAGGGTGCCGCCCCCGCCGCCGCTCCGGCTTCAGAACCCACCGCTCAATAAGTCCGCTGGCTCACCGGTGGCCTTTGCCCGAGAATGTTTGTAGAATGATCGGTATCGATCGCCCACTCGGTTTGGGTGGCGACGAGACTGGAGGATCGCCATGGCCGGGAATCTGAATCGCGTCTTTCTGATGGGCAACCTGACACGCGACGTCGAATTGCGTCACACGTCGGGGAATCAGGCGGTGGCGAACATCGGTCTGGCGGTCAACCGCCGCTGGAAGACCCCCGAAGGCGAGAACCGCGAGGAGACCACCTTCGTGGATTGTGAGGCCTGGGGGCGGACGGCCGAGGTGATGGCCCAGTATCTCGCCAAGGGGCGTCCGGTCTTCATCGAAGGCCGCCTCAAACTCGACCAGTGGGAGAAGGAGGGCCAGAAATTCTCCAAACTCCGCGTGGTGGTCGAGAGCTTTCAGTTCATCGACAGCCGCGATGGCGGCGGAGGTGGCGGAGGCGGGGGCGGGGGGAGCAGTGGTCGTTCCTCGCAGGGCGGCTCCCGTCAGGGTTCCTCTCCGTCATCGGCGCAGGCGACCGCGAACGTGGCCGACGACGACATCCCGTTCTAAGATCTTCTCCTTGCGCCCGCCCTGGCATCAGGTCGGGCCTGTCAGCAGTGTTCACCGTTGGGGTCGGCGGCGTTTCCGGGTGTTCCGGGCGAGCGACCGAGCGGCTCCTAACTTCCCGGCTCCTCGAGAGCCCGAAAGGACAGCATCATGCCCCGTACCCAGAAACTCCTCCTGGTTGAGAACGTCGAGAGCCTCGGCATCGTCGGCGACATCGTCAACGTCCGCAACGGCTACGCCCGTAACTTCCTGCTCCCCCGCGCCCTGGCGACCAAGCCCAGCGACGAACTGATCCAGCAGTTGCAAGGGAAGCGAGCAGAGGCCCAGAAGATGCTGGCCGAACAGCGTCGCCTGCGCGAGGGCCTGGCGCAGAAGTTGCAGGGCGTGGAGATCAAGTTGATTCGTTCGTGCAACGACCAGGGCATCCTGTACGCCGCGATCACGCAGCAGGACGTGGCGAACGAACTGAACGCGGGCGGTTATGCCGTCAAACCGCGTGACGTGCGCATCAACCAGGTGATGAAGCGAATCGACTCCTACGAAGTCCACATCAAGTTGGACTCGGACCTGGACTCGAGCGTGAAGGTGCATGTGCAGGCGGATCGCAAACTCGACCTGCACCATCGCGACGAGCACGCCGCGCCGGCCGCCGCCAGCGAGCACGCGACGAACGAGGCGCCCGCCGCCGATGGCGAGTCCAAGGGCGAGAAAAAGTCCAAGAAGGGCGACAAGGCCCCCAAGGGCGACGCGGCCCCGGAGGCCAAGGCCGAGAAGGCCGACAAGGGCGGCGAGAACAAGTTCGGCGGCAAGGCCGAGAAGAAGGCCGAGGCCAAGGCTGAGAAGGCCGACAAGGGCGAGAAGAAGTCCAAGAAGGCCTGAGACACTGGCGACAATCCGACTGACTCCATCACCAAGGTCGCGAAAGCGGCCTTGGTCGTTTTTGGAGGCACTCGGCGCGAGGTATGTCATTCGCCGTTGGGCGCAAGAGCCATGGGAAGCAGAGTGGCGGCAGCAGACCGCGCCGACCCGGATGAAAACCCCGATTCGCCATCGGTGCCGCCGCATTTGGAAAATGCGTGCGAAGCCGCCGGCTGAATAGACTGGCGGCATGAAGACCCCCACCACTTCCGTCGCGGGCGGACGATCGCTCGCGGTTTCGACCGCTCTGGCCGCCGGCCTTGTGTGCGGCGTTGGCGTATGCGCACCATCGCTCGCCGCGGACGACATCAAGGGCGTCGCGCGTCCGCCGGCTGATGCTCGCAATACGCACTACATCTCGAACCGCGCGCCGCTAACCGCCTCTCCGCTCGTGAAACTTCCGATCGGGAGCGTCCGTGGCGAGGGCTGGCTGAAGGATCAGGTCAAACTCCAGGCCGCCGGTTTTCACGGTCATCTCACCGAGATCAGCCAGTTCCTGAAGAAGGACAAGAACGCGTGGTTGTCCAAGGACGGGCAGGGCGAGTACGGCTGGGAGGAAGTGCCTTACTGGCTCAAGGGCTTCATTGCCGCCGCGTACCTCACCGACAACAAGGCCCAGATCGCCGAGTCGAAAATCTGGATCGAGGGCGCGATCGCCAGCCAGGAACCATCGGGCATGTTCGGCCCGCGCGGGCAGGGCGCGAAGTCGACCGTGAGCAGCACCGACGGGCCGCTGGACCTCTGGCCCAACATGGTGATGCTCAACTGCCTGCAGACGTACTACGAGGCGACGGGCGATCAGCGTGTGATCGACCTCATGACGCGATACTTCAAGTTCCAGATGACGATCCCCGAGAAGGATCTCTTCCCGCCGTACTGGCAGCAGCAGCGTGCGGCCGACAACCTCGCGAGCGTGTACTGGCTCTACAACCACACGGGCGACGCGTTCCTGCTCGACCTGGCCACGCGTGTCCACGCACACACCATCAACTGGACCGACGGCATCCCGGACTGGCACAACGTCAACATGTCGCAGGCGTTCGGCGGGCCCGCGACGTTCTATCAGCAGTCCAAGGACCCCAGGCACCTGGACGCCGCGGATCGAAACTGGCGGCAGATCCGCGAGATGTACGGGCAGGTTCCCGGCGGGATGTTCGGGAGCGACGAGAACTGCCGCCCCGGCTTCACCGATCCGCGCCAATCGGTCGAGACATGCGGCATGGCGGAGATGATGCTGTCGTGCGAGCGGCTGGTGTCCATCACCGCCAACCCCGTGTGGGCCGACCGCGCCGAGGACGTCGCCTTCAACTCACTCCCCGCGGCGATCATGCCCGATTTCAGCGGGCTGCGCTACCTCACCTCGCCGAATCACGTCCAGTCGGACAAGGCCAGCAAGGCGCCGGGCGTGCAGAACGGCGGCAACATGTTCGAGATGCGCGCCGACGACCACCGATGCTGCCAACACAACTTCGGGCACGCCTGGCCCAACTTCGTGCAGTATCAGTGGATGGCCACCGGCGACAACGGCCTGGCCGCCGTGTTCTACGCGCCGTCGAGCGTGACCGCGAAGGTTGGCGACGGCGCCAAGGTGACCATCTCGACTTCGTCGAACTATCCGTTCGACGAGACGATCGTGTATTCGATCGATCTTGACAAGGCCGCCGAATTCCCTGTGTACCTGCGCGTGCCGGGCTGGTGCGAGACTCCGAGTGTCACGATCAACAAGGACGCCGCGGTATCGCCGCTGAAGGGCGTGCCGGCGGATGCTCGCGGGTTCATCCGCGTGAGCCGGGTGTGGAAGAAGGGCGACACGCTGACACTCTCGCTCCCCATGAGCGTGGGCGTGCGCACGTGGAAGGGGAACCACAACAGCGTGTCGGTCGACCGCGGGCCGCTGACGTACTCGCTGAAGATCAATGAGCACTACAAGCACTCCGGCGGGCCCGACGCGTTCCCGGGCCAGGAAATCTGGCCCGAATCACCGTGGAATTACGGTCTGGTGCTCGATGAGAAGAACCCTGCTGCGGGATTCGAGGTTGTGAAGGGTTCAATGTCCACGGGCAAGTCGCCGTTCACGCAAGACGGCGTGCCGATCTCGATCAATGCCAAGGCCCGGCGAATCCCCGAGTGGAAGCAGGACTATCTCGGCCTCGTCGGGCTCCTTCAGGACAGCCCGGCTAAGAGCAGCGAGCCGATCGAAACGGTGACGCTGATCCCGATGGGCGCGGCACGCCTTCGCGTCAGCGCCTTCCCCACGGTTTCCGATGGGCCCGGCGCACACCCGTGGACCGTCCCGCCGGAGGCCAAGAACATCAAGGTCAGCGCGTCGCACTGCTATGGAAGCGACACCATTCGCGCCGTCGCCGACGGCCTGGTGCCCAAGAACTCGTCCGACCATTCGATCCCGCGTCTGACATGGTGGGACCACCGCGGCACGCACGAGTGGGTCGAGCACGAGTTTGATTCGCCACGCGACATCCGCAAGGTGCTCGTGTACTGGTTCGACGACGAACCGGCGAACGGGAAGTGCCGAACACCTAAGTCGGCCAAGGTGCTGGTACGCGTGGGTGGGAAGTGGGTCGAGCCCCAGACGCTCGGGCCGCTCGGCGTGGCGAAGGACTCGTTCAATCAGGTGACGTTCGAGGCCGTGAAGGCCGAGAGCGTGCGCATCGAGGTCGAGTTGCGTGAGGGATTCAGCGGCGGTGTGCTGGAGATCCAGGCGGAGTAGCAAGCAGCGGCGTGTTCAGGCCAGCGCCCTCTTGAACCCTCGATGATCTATAAGCCGCGGTACTCGGCACCGCATTCCGGACAGCGGTTCGACTCCAGTCCCGCGAGCGAATAGCCGCACGTGGCGCACACGCCGGGCTTCGGCGGCCTGGGGTTGTGGATCTGCTTGAGTATGAGAGCGCCGATGACCGGCGGACCGAGGATCACGATCGATGCCACGAATGTAAACGCGAAGCCGGGGAGTCCGCTCACTCCAAGACCAATGAGCATCGCAAGAACGCCCATCAGTCCGGAAAACCAGATCAGAAATGGCGGCATCACCCGCGGCATGAAGACCGCGGCGCCACAGACAACCGCCAGCGTAAAGCCGAACACGCGAACGAACGGCTCGGGGATCGAAAGGCCATAGCAACCCCACGCCAATCCCCACACGCAGAGCAGGCGAGCGCCGACATCCTGGAGTTTGGGCACATTTCGGGTCATGGGGATAGCCGCACGTCATGCCCGCATTCGGGGCAGCGCGCCGAGCGGAGGCCCCGAAGCGAGTAGCCGCAGCGCGGACAACTCCCAGCTTCAGAGTGCGTCGCGGCGTACAGGTGCTTGAGCATGAACGCGCCAATCGCGGGCGGTGCGAGCACGTTGCTAGCGACGACAATCGCCAACACGAGTCCCTCGACACCGGCCGCGGAATACCCCACGATCATGGCAATCACACTCGCGATCGCTACGAACCAGATCACAATCGGCTGCATCAGGCGTGGCATGAAAAACGCCGTGCCGCACACCACCACGAGAGCCAGTGCCATGACACGCACGAAGGGCTCGGGAATCATCAGCCCGAGCCCGCCGCACGAGATTCCCCACACAAAGAAACTTCGGGCAACGAACCCTTGAGTTGTTTGTTCACGCGACATCATCGCCCGCCCACCACTACCGCCGCGACACGCTCATCAGCACAAACGCTCGGTAGCTCCCGTCGGGCAGGCGCGCCGTCGCAACGCGCTGGGTCTCGCCCGCGCTCACGCCCTTGCCCGCCGCCGCCGACAGCGCCGCCGCGCCCTTGGCCAGCGCGGCGTTGCGCGCCTCGCGCAGCGACGGGCCGTCGGCCATCACGCACACCTCGATCGACGTGTCGCCAATCTTCGGCACATCAAACCACCACGTGGGCCGCTCCACGCCGTCGGACGGCGCGGACGGACTGGACTCGACCGCGCCACCGGCGCTGCCGACCCGCCCGCTCGACGCCGACATGGCCTGATCGCTCGCCGGCATCGGCACAGCCTGCACCTGAGCCCGCGCCGGCCCCAGCGCCCGAGCGAGCACCATCGCCTCGATCAGCCCCGCGTCCGTCCGGCGGCACGCGCTGTGAACCAGATCGATCGAGAGGGGCTCGGTGCCCAGCAACTCCGTTGCCGCCGCCTTGGCATTTCGGTTCGCCAGCGCCAGCGCGACCTGCAGATCGCCCGCCGCGCCCGACGCGGGGATCATCGCGACGTTGCCCGACAACTCGGCGAGCGAAGTCCACCACGCGGGCTGCGAGCCGTGGGACAACAATTCGATGCCTCGCTCGCGGATCAACGCGCGGGCACGGTCGTCGTAGATCGCGGTGTCGATGAGCGGATACGAAGGCGCGGCCTTGGGCGGCTGTGGCGAGCACGCGGCAATGCTGACCAGCAGCGAAGCGCACGCGATCACTCGGGCCGCGCCCATCAATCTCAACTTCGGACGTTTCGCCGAATCGTCCATGAACGCCCCGATCCGCCCGTATCCGCCCGTTTGGCCCACTCACAACACTAGAACAGTTTCTGCTGGTCCTTCACGTCCTTCACGCGATTGCCGAGCAGTTCGATCTGGCTCTTGATTTCTTCAAGGCTCTTGAACTGGTCGTACTCGCTGGCGAACCGGATGTACGCGACCTCGTCGATGTCGCGCAGTTTGGCCTTCACCAATTCGCCGATCGCCCGCGAGGGCACCTCGCGGTCGTACTGACGATGAATCTCTTCCTCGATCTCATCGGCCGAGCGCTCCTTCACGTCCTCGCCGATGGGGCGCTTGCCGCAGGCGACCTGGATTCCGCGCAGGACCTTGTCGCGATCGAACGGCTGTCGCGTGCCGTCGCGCTTGACGACCATGAGCCTGGCCGCCGGCTCGGCGCGTTCGTAAGTCGTGAAGCGACGACCGCACTCCAGGCACTCGCGCCGGCGGCGCACGACCTTTCCGCCGTCGGATGCGCGGCTGTCGATCACCTTGTCGTTGTCTTTGCCGCAGTTTGGACAGATCACGCGAACATCATACGACCAAGCCGGTGCGCGTGCGCCGGGCGGCAGTTCGCGAGGAATCGCCTGCTCGCTTCCCCATTTCGGGCGTATGAACGCCGAACATGACTTCCCAAGTCGCCCCGCATGGTGCTCGATGTTGTGGGCCTGCGCCAGCGACGCGGCTCATCATACTCGCGGAACCCACCAATGAAAAACGGCATCGCGTTCGACGCCGCTTGTACCGCGGAAGGCTGATCGAGACCGGCAACTATCGCGGCAGTTCACGCAGCGGCACCGTCCTCGCCCTGTTTGTGAACATGTTGCTCAGGATCGGCAGGTCGCCCAGCATCGGCACCTTCTTGCCGCCCTCGCCCACCGGCACGCCCTGCATCCCCGCCTCGGGATCGAGGTTCAGTTCCTCGCAGCGAAACTCCGTCCCATCCGATGCGCGAATCACAAGCCCGCCTTCGCCAGAGGCACGTATCTGGAATCGCGGATCGAACACCGACACCGGCTTGCGATCCTGTGCCGGCGGCTGATCGATCGCATCGAGCGCGGCGCCCACGCGAGCCAGCAGTTCCGCCGGCGCTTGAACGATGATCGAGTTCGTGCCGGTATCGCTCGTGGCCTTCGTGAAGTCCAAGGGCTGGAGCGAATGCAATTCCTTGATCACGCGAAGCGTGTTGCTCGCGGCGACATGCTTGAGCGGGAAGACGCGCACCTGCATGTCGCCAGCGTTCGCTCCGGTTCCCGGCGCGGCATCGCCCTTCCGCCCCGCGGTCGCCATCTCCGACAGCACCCACTGAACCTTGGGCTGCAGACGCGACGGCGCGCTCACGAACAACTTGGCGCCATACGTCTGCATCCGCGCAAGTTCGCCGCCGTTGTCGGCCCAGAGTTCGGGATGCACCAGCGTCGTCACCAACTGCTTGATGCTGTCGACCACTTCCTGCGTCGTCGCGCCGGCGTCGATGTCGGTTTGCCTCGCCGCGATCGCGGCGGAGAGGTCGTACGTGACGAGCACGGTTTCCTGGCGATCGAAGAACGCCTGCGACGAGAAGACGATCCGCCCGTCCTGCACGCGATACGCAAGGCCAGAATCAGCGTTCAGATTCGCGTGGTCGTTGAGCAGCATGATCGCCGCATCGAGCGAGAATCCCTGCAAATCAACGCCGATCCCGTTGTCGGGCGAAAATGTCGGCGCATCCGAGCCGCCCAGCGTCTGCAACTGCGGCCAGTGAACAAACACGGGAAGTGTGGCCCCCTTCCCGATCGCCTGAAAGAAATCGTCCCATCGCAGCGACAGATCTGCCGTGATCTTGACGTCACGCAGCGCCGCGGGCGGCTCCTCACGCGCCGGCTGGAACGCCGACGCCGGAATGACACTCCCCGGCCCGCTCAGCGACACGATCGCCGTCACCACCGCCGCCCCTGCGATCCCGAGCATTCCGATCTGCATGATGCGTCTCCTTCGTGGGTGTGTGTACGCCTGGGTGTACCGTTTCGCCAGTTCTTCGGCGTCGCCGAGTTCTTCGATCGCGTCGGCCGTCGCCGCGACCTCCAACATGCCGCACAGCATCAACTCCTGCACCCGCTGGCGCAGATGAGCATCGAGTTCGTCACACACAGCCTTGCGTTCCGACGCCGGCACGTTCATCCGGCGCGACAACGCATGCAGCCACCCCGCGATCGAGGGCGGGGCCTCCGCGCCGAGTGATCGCCCATCACTCGGAATCGAAACCTCGTGCGCGGCCTGACCCGGGCGGGCGATCATCGCGAGCCCTCCTCGCGCGGCCTGACACCCACAAACGCGTCGATCACCTTGCGCAGCGATTCATACGCCGCCACCCGCTGCCCAAGCCGCCGCTTGCCCTTGGGCGACAGCCGGTACCACTTCCGCTTTCGCCCCTCGGCGCCCTCGTCCGAGTCTTCGGCCCGCACCGCATCCCAACTGCTCGTGATGAGCCCCTCGTTTTCGAGTTGGCGCAGCAGCGGATAGAGCACGCCCGGCGTGAGACGCAGATGCCCCTCGGACCTGCCCGCCGCGTCCTTGGTCAGTTGATAGCCATAACTCTCTCCCTCCGCGAGGAGAGAGAGCACGACGAGTTCGGCGGATTCGTTTCCTGTCAGCATGGACCTTTGACCTCAGCGACAATATATCGGCACGCGATATATCCGTCAACAACCAATCCGTGAATTCTGCGAATCGCGCGGAAACACACGAATCAGAGCACTCCTGACTAGTTAGTGTGTGCTATACTGAATCCATGGAGGCGTTCCTGCTCGACAAGTGGTATTTCGATGCCGCCGACGAGAACGGACGTGCGGCCATCGTCCACGCCGCTGTGCTTCGCTTCGGGCTCATCAACCTCCACTACGGCGCCATCCTCGCCTCCGATTCCTCAAGTGCCACGCAAACCCACCACGCCACCATCCGCGCCGGCGATATGCCCATCACCTCGTCGCGCGGCACCGCATGGACCTGCGACGCGATCGATCTGTCGATCTCGTGCACGCCGCCCGATTCTCACGCCCCCTGTGCCGTCCAACTCCCGCCTCCCCACCGCTTGCTCGATCGCGACGACGGCTTCATCGACTGGGCACCCATCCACCGCCGCGCGATGGTCGACCTGCGCACACCCGACTTTTCCATCCAAGGCCTCGGCTACGCGGAGCGCCTCACCATGACGCTCCGCCCCTGGGAGCTGCCCATCAACGTCATGCACTGGGGTCGATGGATCGGCGAATCCGCGTCGATGGTCTGGCTGCGCTGGGAAGGCCCGATGCCGAAGACACTTGTGCTGCTGAGCGATGCCGGGCCGATCGTCGGCAGCAATGCGGCCGATTCGAACGAGGACGTCATTACAACGGGCGCGAGCAACACACGCGTGCTTCCCGGACTCATCGCCGCAAACAACGCGACGCTCTCATTCTCTGATTCTCGCTCGCTGCGCGATGAATCGCTCGCCGACTCGCTCGTCTCGATAATCCCCGGCCTTCGCACCTGGACGCCCGCTCGGACGCTCGCGGCACGCGAACACCGCTGGCTCAGCCGCGGCACGCTCACACGCCCTCACGCCGCGCCGGAGCATGGCTGGGCCATTCACGAAGAGGTACGATTCGACGGTTCATCGCCCGACTCGGGAGACTTGACGCGCCGGGCGAACGATCCGCGTCGCGCGGGTGCCCCATGAACCTCGGGAAGTTCCTATACGCCGTGCTCTTCTGTGCCGCGATTCCGGCGGGGCTGGTGGCCTGGTCGCGCTTCGCCGTCGCCTCGCCGCCGGAATTCCATTGGCCGTGGCTCGGCTGGGCGCTCGGAATCGTCGGGATTGTCCTCATCACGCTCTCAATGTTCGAACTCTGGCGCAAGGCCCACGCGCTCCCGATGAACGCGTTCCCTCCCATGCGCCGAGTCGAATCCGGCCCGTTCGCGCTGGTCGACAACCCGATCTACCTGGGATTTGTCATCGTCTGCGCCGGGGTTGCGCTCATCACGGGCAGCGGCGCGGCCCTTTGGATCATCTCCCCCATCGCCGCCCTCTCCGTCGCCGCCCTCGTCATGGGGTATGAGCATCACGCCACCGAGCGACGCCTCGGCCCGCGCCGAAATCTCGCATGGCTCTCGCTTGCGTCCGACACCGACGACACCGCCCCGCTCGCCACACGGCTCTCCTGCTGGTTTACCATCCTCGTACCCTGGCTGATTCTCTACGAAGCCATCGGGCACCTGCCCACGCCCGGTGCGTCCCGCGTCGACTTGGCCTTCGAACACGCTGCGCCCGTACTCGTCTGGACCGAAGCGATCTACGCGCTCGCATACCCGCTCGCACTGGCCGCCCCGCTGCTCGCCGTTCGGTCACGCGATCTGCGTCGCTTCCAGACCAGCGGGATCGCCGCGCTGGTGGTCGGCTTCTGGTGCTACCTCGCCATCCCCGTGCTCAGCCCGCCACGCGACTTTGACGCGCACGCACCGCTCGCCTGGCTGCTTACGCTCGAGCCGGCCGGCTCGCTCGACGGCTGCGCCTCGCTCCCGTCCTTCCACGTCTACTGGGCGCTGGCGTGCGCGTGGCTGATCTCTCGCCGCGGCGGCGCGTGGCGGCTCACCTGGTTCCTGGCGCTTGCAATCACCGTCTCCTGCTGGACCACGGGCATGCACGCGATCCTCGACCTTTTCGCGGGCATCATCCTCTTCTTCATCGCGCATCATCACACTCGCCTCTACCGCGCGTTCGTCCTTACGTGCGAGCGCATCGCCAACGCGTGGTGGTCAGTCCGCCTCGGCCCGGTTCGAATCCTCATCCACGCGGTATACGCGGGCCTCGCCGCCGGACTTGGCTCGCTTATCGCGTGCTTCCTCATCCCCGCGGAACTGCATACGTGGTACGCGATCGTCGTCCTCGCCGGACTCTTGGGCGCGGGCACTTGGGGCCAGTTCATGGAAGGCGGCGGGCGACTCTCACGTCCCTTCGGATACTTCGGCCACGTCATCGCCTGCGCACTCGCCGTACTCGCCTGCATAGTCGCTCGCGCCGGCCAAACATGGCTCCTCGCGGCCGCCCTCACCACCGCCGCCCCGCTCATCCAGTCGATCGGCCGCCTTCGCTGCCTCGTGCAGGGCTGCTGCCACGGCGAACGCTCCGATTCGCCGCACGACCTGCACTACCACGTTCCGGCCTCTCGCGTCTGCGCCCTGGCCGGATGGCAGGGTCGGCCCGTCAAACCCACGCAAGTGTGGTCGATCCTCAACGGCATCCTCATCTTCGGCCTGCTCTGGCGCCTGTGGACCGCGCAACCGCCCGCGTCGATGATCGTGGGCTTCTATCTCATCCTCACCGGCCTGACGCGATTCGTCGAAGAGCACCACCGCGGCGAGCCGCAGACCAAGGTCCACGCCGGACTTCATTCCTACCAATGGCTCTGCATCGCGATGTTTGCGGTCGGCGCGATCTGCACCTGCCTGCCCTCACCACTCGCACTCCCCGCCGACGCTGTCCCGCCCAGTGCCTGGCTCGTGTCGCTCGCGGTCGCCCTCATCTATGCCTTCGCGATGGGAGTGGACTTCCCGGCGTCGAATCGCCGATTCTCCTTGCTCGTACCGCGGACATGATCGGGCATAACTTCGCTCGATGTTGTATGCTCCGCGGGTCAATATGGCGACGGGCGCCTGTCGCGCCCCGCCACGAAGCCGCTGAGGAGTTTCCTTATGATGCAGACTGCCCTCGTGATGGCGCAGCAGAGCTCGAATACCGCGGGTGAATTGATCTTCACCGTTGTCTACCTCGCCCTCGTCATTCTTGTGATCGCGGGATTCTGGAGGGTGTTTTCCAAGGCGGGCGAGCCCGGCTGGGCGGCCATCATCCCGATCTTCAACGTCTATATCTTGCTCAAGATCGCCGGACGCCCGTGGTGGTGGCTTATCCTCTACTTCATCCCCATCGTGAGCCTGGTCATCTGGGTCGTTGTCTCGGTCGACATCGCCAAGGCGTTCGGCAAGGGGACCGGCTTTGGCATCGGCCTCGCCCTCCTGCCCTTCATCTTCTTCCCCGTTCTGGGCTTCAGCGACGCCCAGTACCAGGGACCTGTCTCCCGCTAGCAACCACCACCACTGAATGGCCACCGAAGTCCTCCCCGATCCGAAGTGGGATGCCGCGTCGAGCCTCTGCCTCGCGTGCGGCTATTCGCTGGCCGGGCTGGCTCCACCCGTCCCATGCCCGGAGTGCGGGCACATCCACACCGGCCGGCAGTTCGTCGTCGGCGGCGTGCCCACCGCTCGCAGCATCATGACTCCGTGGCGACTCACCGCCATCGTCATCATCTCCCTCGCTTCGATGTTCGGGCCGCAGTTGCTGATACTCATCGGCTTCCGCTTCGGTTCGTTTGTGATTCCTCTCCTCTTCCTCGCGCTCGGCATCGGCATCGTCGTCTACCTCGTCAAGTCCGCGCCTCGTTCGCAGGGCGGAAAGGGGCTGCTCATCTTCGCCGCCGGACAGGTCTCACTCATGCCCCTCTCGGGCTCGGCCAGCCAACCCAACGCCCGATCCGCTTCCATCCGCTTTGTCGGCGATGAGACCGTTGAACTCAAACGCCTCAGCAGCGTGTGGGCCCGTGTGCGCCTGGTCCGCCCCGACGGAAGCGTCTCGTTCCAGGCCGGCCTTCGCTCCCCGGTCGAGCGCGAGGCCGAACTCATCGACGCGATCCACATCACCATCGCCCAGGCCCGCACCGGCCCTCTCCACCCAACCTCGCCCGCCCCTGCCGCACCAGACCCGCTCACCCCGCCGCCCTCCGGCAACTCCACCACCTGAACCTGCGTATACTGGACCCATGACCGGCCCGACCACGACCAACACGACCACGACCCAACCCCGCGCCTGAAGCCGGCAGACGCGGACACACCTGCAGTTCACTCGCGACCCGGCCCCACCAAGCCGGGTCGCTTGCTTTCACGACCGAATCGCCCATCATTTCAGCCCCATTTCAGAGATCACCATGCCCACCATCACCCTGCCCAACGGCGATAAGAAGTCCTTCCCCGGCGCGGTCACCGCCAAAGACGTCGCAGCCTCCATCGGCGCCGGCCTCGCCAAGGCCGCCATCGGCGCCAAGATCGACGGCGAACTCCGCGACCTCTCCACCGTGATCGACAAGGACGTGTCGCTCGCCATCATCACCGCGCCCAAACCCGGCCAGGCAGCATCCGCCGACGCCCTCTTCCTCATGCGTCACTCCGCCGCCCACGTCATGGCCGAGGCCATCCAGGACGTGATCGGGGCGAACTCGAAGGGCGAGAAGGTCCTGCTCGCGTATGGACCTCCGACCGATACGGGCTTCTTCTACGACATGTACGTTCCCGAAGGGCTCAAGATATCGAGCGATCACTTCGAGGCGATCAACAACCGCATGGCGGAGATCATCAAGGAAGATCGCGCGTTCAGTCGGTATGAGCAGTCTGGCATCGAAGGTCTCTCACGATTGAAATCCGAAGGCAACAAGTACAAAATCGACAACGCGGAACGCGCTATGGGAATGCCATCATCGGTCTACAAAGGTGGCAAGCCGGCCTTTGCAGACTCTTCCACTTCGTCTCTTCGTCTCTCTGTCTCTTCGTCTCTTTCCTTCTACGCCACCGGCTCCCCCGGCAAGAACTGGGAAGACCTCTGCCGCGGCCCGCACGTCCCCTCCACCGCCCGTATCGGCGCCGCTCGCGTCATGTCACTCGCCTCCGCCTACTGGCACGGCGACGAAAACTCCGACCGCCTCATCCGCGTCTACGGCACCGCCTTCGCCACCCAGGCCGAGCTCGATGAATACCTCAAGCAGCGCGAAGAGG
>JADLFE010000035.1 GCA_020845755.1 Phycisphaerales bacterium | reverse complement strand
CGACCAGCACGAGCAAGACCCCGGCCGCAAAGGCGCCGGCGAGCACGACCGCGAAGGCCGACAAGGCCACCAAGGTCGGCGTCGTCGAGAGCGACAAGCGGAGCAAGACCCGCAAGGTGGTGGTGAGTTACATGGCCAGCCACCCCAAGTACGGCAAGTACATCCGTCGGCGCACGGTTCTGCACGTGCACGACGAGAAGAATGAATCCCGCACCGGCGACGTCGTCGAGTGCGTGCAGTGCCGCCCGCTCAGCAAGACCAAGTGCTGGCAGTTGGTGAGGATCGTCGAGAAGCGTGCCGAGAAGGCCGCCCTCATGGAGAGCGCCAAGCAGGTTCAGTAAGCGTCGTCGCACAATCCCCGGTCCCCGCCCGACCAACGCGGCGGCCCGGAATCACGAACGGTCGGTGAGTCATGCTCCAACAAGAAACACGATGCGAGGTCGCGGACAACACGGGCGCCAAGATCGCCTATGTCATCCGCGTGTACGGCGGGTCGACCGCGACCGGCCGCTTCACCCGGCGTACCGCCGGCGTGGGCGACCGCGTGTTCGTCTCGATCAAGAAGGCCATGGCGGGCGGCGACGTCAAGCCCGGCGACAAGAGCAAGGCCGTGGTCGTCCGCACGACCAAGCCTACGCGTCGCGCCGACGGGTCCTACGTCGCGTTCGATTCGAACGCGGTCGTGCTGATCCAGGACGACGGCAACCCCAAGGGCACGCGCATCTTCGGGCCGGTCGCCCGTGAATTGCGCGACATGAACTACATGAAGATCGTGTCCCTCGCGACGGAGGTGGTGTGATGCCCGCGCATGTCCGCAAAGGCGATAGTGTGATGGTGACCAGCGGCGACGACAAGGGTCGTGTCGGCGAGGTCCTCAGCGTCGATCCCAAGAACGCGCAGGTCGTGGTCAAGGGGATCAACCTCCAGACCAAGCACCTCAAGAAGACCCAGCAGGCCCCGCAGGGCGGTGTGATCCAGCGCGAAGCGCCGATCCACATCAGTAAGGTCAGCCCCGTGGTCGACGGCAAGGCTGTCCGCGTCGGCTTCCGCGTCCAGGCGGATGGGACCAAGGCCCGCGTCGCGCGCCACCACGGCAAGGACATCAAGGTCCTGAACGTGGTCGCCCCGGCGCGCAGCGGCGCGGCGAAGGCGGCGCCCGTGAAGGCCGCCCCGGCCAAGGCTGAGAAACCCGCCAAGGCCGAGGGAAAGACCACCAAGACCAAGAAGACCGCAAAGTAACCGAGCACCATCCCGCGGCCCGCGAGCGGGAGCACCAAGAAGACGAGCAAGAGCCATGTCGAAGGACCAGAACAAAGAGGCGAACAAGGGAGCTCCGAAGGGAGCGCCCAAGGGTGGTGCTCCCAAGGGCGGTTCGTCGCCCAAGAAGCACGCCGAGGCCGAGGCCGTCGACACGGGCCCGGCGGTTCCGCCGCGCCTGCGTGATCTTTATCGCGACAAGATCCGCGCTGAATTGAAGAGCAAGCACGGGATCGGCAACATCAACGCGATGCCGAAACTCGAGAAGATCGTGCTGAACGTGAACATGGGTCGCCACATCGAGGGCACCAAGATCCCGCCGCACATCAAGGGCACCATTATCGAGACGCTGACCAAGATCACGGGCCAGAAGCCGATCGTGATCAAGGCCAAGAAGTCGGTGTCGAACTTCAAGGTGCGTGAGGGCGTGGAGACCGCGGTGATGGTCACGCTCCGGCGTGAGCGCATGTGGCACTTCCTGGATCGCCTGATCAACCTGGCGACCCCGCGAATCAAGGACTTCCGCGGCGTTCCCACCAACGCCTTCGACAAGCAGGGCAACTACAGCATGGGTCTCACGGAACAGGGCGTGTTCCCCGAGATCAACATGGCCGACGCCCAGTTCACCCACGGCATGCATCTCAACCTGGTATTCAAGAACTCCGACGCGAAGCTCAGCCGCTTCGTGCTCGAGCAGATGGGCATGCCTTTCACCAAGCCCGAGGAGAAGGTCGTCCGCAAGTCGGCCTCCACCGCCCCCGCGGCGGCGCCGGCGGCGACCAACTGAGTACGCGAGCGATCGGGGCCTGAAGCCCCGTGAACGAAGAGAGAGTTTCACGCGTCGTGAGAGCACGACGCCCAGCGGGAAGGAACACGATGGCGACCAAAGCGCAAGTTGCCAAGTCTAACAGGAAGCCCAAGTTCAGCACCCGCATTGTGCGCCGGTGTGAACTGACCGGGCGGGCCCGCGGCGTGTACCGGAAGTTCCGGATCAGCCGCATCATGCTCCGGAAACTCGCCCTCGAGGGGAAAATCCCGGGCATGAGGAAGGCCAGCTGGTAAGCCGTGAGCGGCAAGGCCCCTTTGGACCCACGCGTCGAACGACTGACGAAGGCACACTGAGCAAGATCGAGGTTTGAGATGGCGATTGTTGACCCCATCGCGGACATGCTGACCCGGATCCGGAATGCCGTCCGGAACCGTTCCAAGAAGGTGGACGTGCTGAACAGCAAGGTCTGCCGCGGCATCGCGGGCGTGCTGAAGGACGAAGGCTACATCGACAGTTTCGACGTCGTCGAAGACGGTCGACAGGGCCTCATCCGCCTGAAGTTGCGGTATGGCCCGTCGGGCGAGGCGGTGCTCCACAGCCTTCACCGCCAGAGCAAGCCGGGCTGCCGGCGCTACTCGCAGGTGGAGGCCATCCCCAAGCCTGTGCAGGGCCTGGGTATCGCGATCGTTTCCACCAGCCAGGGCGTTCTCTCCGATCGCGCCTGCCGTGAGAAGCGTGTCGGCGGCGAGTTGTTGTGCACGATCGACTGAACCCGAGTATCCGGCGGAAGCCCGGCCGCCATCGTCTTCGGTGGGACCGGTGAGCCGCACGCCTTGAGGAGTGTCTGGAATGTCTCGAATCGGAAAGAAACCAGTGCCGGTGCCCGCGGGTGTGAAGGTCGCGGTGAAGGACCGCGTCGTCAACATCGAAGGCCCCAAGGGCAAACTGAGCATGACGCACCGGCCCGATGTGGTCGTCAGTTATGTCGACGCGGACAAGGCGATCAAGGTCGAAACCGCCAAGGGAGCGGGCGTCGATGCCTCTGCCTATTGGGGCACGACCCGCGCACTCCTCCGCAACATGGTGGATGGTGTCACCAAGGGCTACGAGAAGCAACTCGAGGTGGTCGGCGTCGGCTGGACCGCCGCCGTTATGGGCAAGAAACTCAAGTTGACGGTCGGCCTGGCCAACTCGATCAACGTCGACATCCCGACCGGCCTGACGGTCGCGGTCGATAAGGCGATGGTGAAGGTTTCGGGGCCCGACAAGCAACTCGTCGGCCAGTTCGCCTCCGCGGTGCGCGCGACCCGCAAACCCGAGCCCTACAACGGCAAGGGCATCAAGTACACCACCGAGACGATCAAGCGGAAGCAGGGCAAGCAGTTCGGAGCCTAATCGTAACTTTCATCCCGAACCCCGACCGGGCGTTCGGACAAGCGTTCGGTTCGAAGGGACGTGTGGACGATGGACAAGCAGGTACAGAAGACCATTCGGCGTTCGCGGCGGCGCATCGGCCTCCGCAAGCGCATCAGCGGCACGACCGTGCGCCCGCGCCTTACGGTCTACAAGTCGCTCAATCACATGCACGCGCAGATCATCGACGATCTGGCGGGCAAGACGCTCGCGGCCGCATCGACCTCTGAGAAGGCCATGGGCCTCACCAAGACCGGCAACTCCGCCGCCGCCGCCGCCGTCGGCGCCAAACTCGCCGAGCGGGCCAAGGCCAAGGGCGTGACGGCGGTCGTGTTCGATCGCGGCGGGTTCAAGTTCCACGGGCGCGTCAAGGCCCTCGCCGACGCCGCCCGCAAGGCGGGTTTGTCGTTCTAAGTGAAGACACTGGGCATTTGGCACGAGGCAGTTGGAAGAAGAAGAACGGGGCGGGCGAGCCCCGGCTGAAAGAGTGAACCATGGCAGAGATGCTTGACGAATCCTCATCGATCGAGTCCACGACGCTGAAGGTGTATCGCACCTCGGCGACCGTCAAGGGCGGCCGCCGCTTCAGTTTCGGCGCACTGGTCGTCGTGGGTGACCGCGGCGGCAAGGTTGGCGTGGGCTACGGCAAAAGCCGCGAAGTTCCCCTCGCCGTTGAGAAGGCGCAGAAGTACGCCCGCAAGGCGATGAAGACCATCCCGATGTCGGGCAAGACGCTCCCCCACGAGGTCGAGGGTACGTACTCCTCCTCCAAGGTCCGTCTCATCCCCGCCTCGCCCGGTACCGGCGTTGTCGCGGGCGGCACCGTTCGCGCGATCCTCGAAATGGCGGGCGTCACGGACTGCTTGACCAAGTGCTATGGCTCAACCAACGCCCGAAACATGGTCAAGGCCGTGTTCGACGGCCTGGCCAAACTCCGCACCCGTCAGTACGTTGAGAAGGTGCGCGGCAAGGTACTCGGCGACACCGAGATCGAGGCCAAGATCGCCGCGGGTTCAAAGTTCGCCACCTTCGCCGCCAAGGGCGAGAAGATGAAGGGCCCGGTCAATACCGTGGGCGGTGATCGCAAGGGCGGGCGCGGCGGCGGTGGTCGTCGTCGCGGTCCCGGTGGAGATCGCGGTGGAGACCGTGGCGGCGACAAGGGTGGGAGTGGTGGCGGAGCGCCCGCGGGCGGTCAGGCCTAATCGAATTTTCTTTGCATCACACCGCGCCGCCGCCTGAGTGTGCGGACGGTCGCTGGAGTCAAGTCCCATGATGATCCATGAAATCACCGCCCTGGCCGGCCGCAACAAAAAGCGCAAGCGCGTTGGTCGCGGCGAAGGCAGCGGGCACGGCAAGCAGTCGGGGCGCGGCAACAAGGGCGCCAAGAGCCGCTCGGGCTACGCGGCCAAGCGCGGCTTCGAGGGTGGTCAGATGCCGTACTTCCGCCGCCTGGCGAAGTTCGGCTTCACCAACGCCGCTTTCAAGACCGAGTTCTGGACCGTCAATCTCGGCGACATTGTGAAGCACGCGATGTTTGCCAAGGGCGGTGACGTCAACGCCGAGACGCTGATCAAGGCGGGTCTGATCCGTGACACCAGCCGCGATCTTAAGATCCTCGGGCACGTCAGCGAAGAGGGCGTGCGCGTCAAACTCAACGTCGTCGCCAGCCGCGTCTCCGCGAAGGCCGTCAAACTCGTCACCGATGCCGGTGGCTCGGTCCAGCAGACCGGAACGCGTCGCGATAAGACCCGCGGCGTTGACCCCAACGCCGAGGACAAGACGCCCAAGAATTGGACTAAGCGTCTGGCCCGCGGCGGGAAGAAGAAGGCCAAGGCGGAGGAGGGTGCCGACGAGGCAGCCAAGCCAGAGGCCAAGAAGAAGTGACCGACGATCACAACGTGATCTCCACCATGAACACCAGCCCGCGGCGTCATAAGCGTCGCGGGCTTTGTGCTTTCCCGGGTGCCGCGATCGTCCCGGCGGGACGCGCCCGTGCTGTCCTAGACTTTCCGACATTGACCCTCGGCCCGGGCGTCGCCGGGAAGGGTGTTGTGCGCCGAGCGGTGGGCGAGCAGTTCCCGCTCAGCGTCAGGGATGACCGATGCTGATCCAGACCGTCAAGAATGTCTTTTCGATCAAGGAATTGAGGAACAAGATCCTCTTTACACTGGCGATGCTGGCGGTGTACCGGATCGGGTTCTGGATTCCTGTTCCCGGCATCAACCAGGCCGAACTCGCCAGGATGTTCGAACGTCAGGGCGAGGATCAGGGCGCTCTCTCGCGCCTCGGCGATTTCATGTCGACCTTCTCAGGCGGTGCGCTCTCGCACTCCACGATCTTCGGCCTGGGCATCATGCCGTATATCTCCGCCGGCATCATCTTCCAGCTCCTGGCCTCCGCTTGGCCGGCGCTGAAGAAGATTCAGGAAGAAGGCCCGACCGGGCGTCAGAAGATCCAGGAATGGACGCGGTACGTCACGGTCGCGCTCTGCATCATGCAGGGGATCTTCTGGCTCGGATACATGGCCCAGCGCGGGATGGTCTACGTCGAATTCGCCAACAGCCCGCTCTGGTGGGTCATGGGCACCGCCGCCCTCACCGCCGGCACCGTCTTCCTGATGTGGCTGGGCGAGCAGATCGATAAGCACGGCATCGGGAACGGCGTCTCGATGATCATCATGGCCGGCATCCTGGCCCGATTCCCAGATGCGATCGTCACGCTCTTCAAGAACTTCGAGCCCGGCGAGCCCGACAAGATCGGTTACATGGGCATCATCGTCCTGGCCGCCGGCTTCGTCGGCGTCATCGCGGGCTCCGTGCTGATGACCGTGGCTCAGCGCCGAATCCCCGTGCAGCAGGCCAAGCACACGCGCGGACGCCGCGTCTTCGGCGGGCAGAAGAGTTACCTCCCGCTCCGCCTCAACCACGGCGGCGTCATGCCCATCATCTTCGCGTCCTCGCTCATGATCTTCCCGTCCGTCATCTTCAGCGGCCTTGCGGAAACCAGCAAGGCCGGCGGCGGGTGGTTCTACACCTCCATGAACTGGATCAGCAACGAACTGAAGTCGGGCTCGTATCTGCACGAGATCGGCTTCATGCTCATGATCTTCTTCTTCAGTTACTTCTGGATCACCGTGCAGTTCAACCCCGAGGAAATGTCCAAGCAGATGAAGGAGCACGGCTCGTTCATCCCGGGCCTGCGCCCCGGCCCGCGCACGTCCGAGTACCTCGAAACCGTGATGACGCGCATCACCTATGTCGGCGCGGCTTTCCTGTGCATCATCGCCGTGCTTCCCACCGTGGTGAACACGGCGATGAACGTCGACTATTCGATCGCGCAGTTCTTCGGAGGCACGAGCCTCCTGATCGTGGTATCGGTGACGCTGGACTTCCTGCAGCGGGTCGAGGCCGCGCTGCTTATGCGAAACTACGAGGGCATTCTGTCGGCGGGCGAAGAGACCAAGGGCCCGCGGATCCGCAGCGCCCGGGCCTGAGGCTCGGGGTGTGCGGCCTGAGTGGCGGATGTGCGAGGTTTGTTCGGAGGACCATGGGAAAGCAGGACGACAAGTTCACGTTCGAGGCGGTAGTGACCGAGGCGTTGCCGAACGCGATGTTCAAGGTCCGCCTGCCCAATGAGCAGAAGACCGAGGTTCTGGCGTATGTGTCGGGCAAAATGCGGATGAACTACATCCGCATCCTTCCCGGGGACAAGGTGACGGTCGAGATGAGCCCATACGACCTCTCCAAGGCCCGGATCACATTCCGCCACTAGCCAAGGCCTTTGTGCGTCCGGGGTATGGATCGACCCCCGTCGGGGCTGTTTCGGCGCGCCGGCCCGATGGAACGGGCAAGGTTCGCGGGTGACTTTCGGTCGTTGTGGGGCTACCATCCCCACCCGCGCCGGGGCGTGATTCTCACGCAGCGCCGCGATGTTTCGGAAGGTGTCAGATGAAGGTGAAGGCCAGCGTCAAGAAGATTTGCGCCCAGTGCCAGGTTGTGCGCCGCAAGGGCAAGGTCCGCGTGATCTGCAAGGCGGATCCCAAGCACAAGCAGGTCCAGGGCTAACAAGCATCACGCCCGCCTCCCTCCGGAGTCGGGCACTGGGGCCCCTGCCCCGCTGAGGAGTCATCGCGTGCCGCGTATCGCAGGTATCGACGTTCCCGACAAGAAGAAGGCGCTCTTCGCGCTCCAGTACATCCACGGGATCGGCCCGAAATTCGCCGCCGCGATCCTTGCGGAAGCGAAGGTCGACCCCAACACCCGTTCAAACGAACTCACCGAGTTGCAGTTGGCGCAGATCAACTCGATCATCGACGCCAACTACCTCGTCGAGGGCGCACTGCGCCGCCAGGTGCAGCAGAACATCCAACGCCTCAAGGACATCCGATCCTTCCGCGGCGATCGCCACCGCAAGGGACTTCCCGTCCGCGGGCAGCGCACCAAGTCCAACGCGCGCACGCGCAAGGGCAAGAAGAAAACCGTCGCCGGCAAGAAGAGCGTCAAGGCGAAGTAAGACCCATAGGCATCAGGCGTCGGGCATCAGGGAGAGTCGTCCTCCCGTGCCCGATCGCTGGTTTCATCATTCGGGTAGGACCCGGCGGGTCCGACGATCCGAGGAGTTTGATTCATGTCGAAGAAGGCCAAGGTCAGGAAGAACGTGGTTCGCGGCGTGGTTCATGTCCGCGCGACCTCCAACAACACCATCGTCACCATCACCGATATGAACGGCGAGACCGTCTGCTGGGACTCGGCCGGAACCATGGGCTTCAAGGGCGCCCGCAAGTCCACGCCGTTCGCCGCAACCCGTGCGGGCGAATCGGCCGGGCAGAAGGCACGCAAGATCGGCATGAGCGAGGTCGAGGTCCGCATCCGCGGCTCGGGCTCGGGTCGTGAATCCGCGGTCAACGGACTTGTCTCCACGGGACTCCGCGTCACCGCCATTGAAGACCACACCCCGGTCCCGCACAACGGCTGCCGCCCCGCCAAGCGCCGCCGCGTCTGATCGATTCTCCATCCGCGAACGTCGAAAGTCGCTCGCGGGTCTTTGAAGTTGCGGCGTTGGGCCGCACGCGCTCCCGGCCAGAAGAGATTTCCGTCGCCGCAGCAGGGCGGACATTCTCGTGAGCATCGGGAGCGGAGAACCCCCAGGGGTCTGCTGCAGGTGAGGACGCAACATGCGATTCCGCTGGCGTGGCCTTGAGCTTCCGTCTCATGTCGTGACCGATTCGCGTTTCAAGAGCGACGTCTACGGGCGTTTCAGCATCGAGCCGTTCGAGAAGGGCTTCGGCACCACCATCGGCAACAGCCTCCGGCGCGTGCTCCTGTCGTCGCTCGAGGGCGCCTCGGTGACCAGCATCAAGATCAAGGGTGCCGAGCACGAGTTCAGTTCGCTCCCGGGCGTCATGGAGGACGTGACCGACATCGTCCTCAACGTCAAGAACCTCGTCGTCAAACTCGAGGGCGACGAGCCCAAGACCATGCGTCTGGCCGCCCGAGGCCCGGGAGAAGTGACCGCCGACCTCATCGAGGCCGACACCGCCGTCACCATCCTCAACCGCGAGTTGGTCATCGCGACCCTCACCGACGCCGTCGACTTCGAGATGGAACTCCGCGTCGGCAAGGGGCGTGGCTATGTCCCCGCCAGCGAGCAGTACGCAGAGCAGGAAGAGCAGGAAGTCGGCCTGATTCACGTCGATGCGATCTACTCGCCCGTGCAGCGTGTTCGCTACAAGGTGGAGGAGACCCGCGTCGGTCAGCGCACCAACTACGACAAACTCACCCTTGAGATCTGGACCAACGGCACGGTGTCGCCCGACATGGCGCTCGTGGAGGCCGCCAAGATCCTTCGCAAGCACCTCAATCCCTTCGTTCAGTACTACGAATTGGGCGAGGAACGTGTGAGCGAAGAGGCCGCCGCCGCCGCGGGAGTCGACGAGGAACTCATCCGCAAACTCAACATGCCGATCAGTGAACTGGAGCTCTCCGTCCGAGCCAGCAACTGCCTGGAGTCGGCGCGGATCGAGACGGTCGCGCAGTTGGTGCTCCAGACCGAGGCCGACCTCCTCAAACTCCGCAGTTTCGGCAAGACATCGCTCCGCGAGGTCAAGCGCAAACTGCAGGACATCTCGCTGGACCTGGGCATGACCATGCCCGAGGGCGTCAACATCACCAAGCCCGAAATTACCGGCTAAGGCCGGGGCTCGTTCGGGTAGGTCGGACTCCGCCGCGGGCATGCCCCCGCGAAACGCCCGGCCTATAGTCTCGACCCTGATTTATGCCGCTCGGTTTGTTCGGGCGGAGGAGTTTGACCGATGCGTCACGGCAGAGCCGGCTACCGGCTGAATCGAACCAGTTCGCACCGTCTTGCGACCCTTCGCAATCTCGCGGCGGGTCTCTTTGAGCACGGGCAGATCGTCACCACAATCCCCAAGGCCAAGGCCGTCCAACCCTTCGTTGAGAAGATCATCACCGACGCCAAGGAGGGCACGCTCGCCGCGCGCCGGCGTGTGATCGCCAAGTTGGGCCAGGACCGCATGGGGTTCGATTGGCTCTACCTTCCCAAGAACGCCAGCGAGGAGGAGAAGGCCCACGTGGAGAAACTCCGCGACTTCACCAAGGGCTTCTTCGACCTGCCCGAGAGTTCGCAGGTTGAGCGTAACCGCTACGGCGATTTGCGCAAGGCCCCGAAGCTCGTGAAGCACATCTTCGATCGCGTCGCGCCTCAGTTCAAGGACCGTCCGGGTGGCTACACCCGTCTGGTCAAGCTCGGGCAGCGCCGCCTCGGCGACGCCGCGGAACTCTGCGTGCTTCAGTTCGTCGGCAACGAAGACGGCCCGGAGATCGGCGGCAACGTCAGCACCCGCCGCCGCACCGCCGATCGCCGCACGGCCTATCTCGCCAAGCTCCGCAAGGAGAAGGGCGAAGCCAAGGCCTAAGAGTTTGCCCTTCGTGATTCCTCAAGCGCCCGCGAAAGCGGGCGTTTTTCATTCCCTCCCGCCGATATCATCTTCCCATGCTCGATCAACTCGAACAGACCGAGAAGGGCGCGCTGGCGGAGCTTACCGCCGTCGCCGACGCCGCCGCCCTCGAAGCCTGGCGCGTCGCCTACCTTGGCGCCAGCGGCAGGCTCAAGGCTCTCATGGGCTCGCTCAAGGATGTTCCCAAGGACCAGAAGCCCGCGGTGGGGGCGCGTCTCAACTCGCTCAAGAACACGCTGGAAGCCGCCCACGCCTCGCGCAAGGACCAGATCGGCGCCGCGCCCGCCGCCACCGCCGGCCCGATGATCGATATGACCGAGCCCGGTCTGGTCGACAGCCATGCACTCGGGCGCGCCCACATCATCAGCCGGGTTCGCGATGAACTCGTCGAGGTCTTCGCTCGCATGGGCTTCGAGGTCGCCGACGGCCCTGAACTCGAGGACGACGAGCACAACTTCATCAAACTCAACATCCCGCAAGAGCACCCCGCTCGCGATCCCATCGACAACTTCTACGTCGACAACCCCGCCAGGCACACGCGCCCGCGCATGCTCCGCAGCCAGACCAGCACCGTGCAGATTCGCACGATGGAAGATGCGATCAAGCGCGGCTGGGGGCCGCCCATCAAGGTCGTCGCGCCGGGGCGCGTCTATCGACCCGACACCGTTGACGCCACGCACTCGTTCATGTTCCACCAGATCGAAGGGCTGTACGTCGATCGCGGCGTGACAATGAGCGAACTCAAGAGCACGCTGCTCCACTTCGCACGCTCTTACTTCGGCAAAGACGCCGAGGTCCGCCTCCGCCCGAGTTTCTTCCCATTCACCGAGCCCAGCGCCGAGTTCGACATGAAGATCCGCCTCCGCCCTGATCAGCCCGCGCGCTGGATTGAACTCGGCGGCTGCGGCATGGTCGACCCCGCGGTCTTCGAGGCCTGCGGCCTGGACCCCGAAACTTGGACCGGCTTCGCGTTCGGTTTCGGCATCGAACGAATCGCCATGGGCAAATACGGCATCCCCGACATCCGCATGCTCTTCGAGAACGACCTTCGCTTCCTTGAGCAGTTGTAAAGATGGACCCGCGTGTGCCAACACGCCACGCAGCATGTGCCTGATCGCTCGATGAAGGCAGCGCTCTTGTGTCCGCATCCGCGGCCTGAGGGCATTGCGTCACTTCCCAACTCCCGCCTTCCGAATCTAAACTACACCCATGACAACGCGTGCATTCGCGCCGTGGTTTGATGCCCACCTCGACCTCGCCTACCTCGCCGAGTGCGGGCGCGACATGGACGCGCCGATCGAATCCGCGGGCGGCCCGCACCCGCCCGCCGCCGTCACGTGGCCCGCGCTCCGCGACGCCGGCGTGCGCTTCTGCCTGGGCACGATCTTCACCGAGGCCGACGGCACCGACGCGGTCGGCTATCCGTCCGGCGACGCCAAGGCTGCCGCTCAGCGAGGGCGGGCACAGTTGGCGCGGTACGAGCGGGCGGCCGTCACGGGGCGGGTCGCGCTCATGCCGCGACGCGGCACCAAGGCAAGCGCCGATGCGCCGATCTCGCTGGGAATCCTTATGGAAAACGCCGACCCGATCGCGTCGCCGGACGAGTTGGAGTGGTGGGTGTCGCAGGGGCTTGTCGCGGTGGGGCCGTCGTGGGCCAAGGCCTCGCGATACGCGGGTGGGAACTCGACCACGACGGGTTTGACGGACCTTGGCCGCGAATTGGTCCGAGAGATGGACCGTCTCGGTGTCGTCATCGACGTGTCGCACTTGTCCGATGCATCGCTCGAGCAGGTGCTGGCGTTGACCGACTCGACGGTAATGGCGTCGCACTCCAACTGCCGCGAGTTGCTCGATCGATCAAACCAGCGCCACCTGACCGACGCGACCATCATCGAAATCGCGCGTCGTGGCGGCGTAATCGGGCTCAATCTCTACGGCAAGTTTCTCACGCCGCCGGGCGCCGAGCGCGGGCCCACGATCGACGACGCGATCCGCCACGTCGAGCGCGTGTGCGAACGTGTGGGGCACCGACGAGCGGTGGGGCTCGGGAGCGACATGGACGGCGGGTTCAGCGCCGAGGGCCTGCCCGACACCATCCGCTCGCCGCGAGACCTGTCCAAGCTGCTCGACGCGCTGTCGTCGCGCGGCTGGGGCGATGAAGACATCCGCGGGTTTGCCTGTGACAACTGGCTCAGGTTCTGGGGGTGGTGAGCGCGGTGAGTTCGTTTCACCATCGTCCTGTCAGTATGGGCAATGGTGAATGGGCAATTGGCCATGGACGACGATCATCGCGCAACGCCGGCGCGTATCGTGTTCGCGCTCCTCGCTTTCCATTGCCTGTCACCGATTGCCCGTTGCCCGTTGCTGAACCAGCCAACGCGTTGTTTTTCAGCGGCAGGCAGGACTACCGAGCGGCCGACTCCGCCGCCCCCGCCGCGCAATGCCAGCACCACTGCGTCGGATCGCCGAGTGGGAACGTGCTCGCGATTCCGCCCTGTGTCATTTCATCGGACGCGTTCATCATCGCCGCTCCTGCCAGCATCTCGCGCGTGGTCGTTGCGCGGGTCTGCTTCTTGGGCGGGAGTTTCGCGAGGAACTGAGAGCGGAAGCGGTCCTCGTACAAGTTGTACGTCATCCCCGCGGCCTTCTCCGCGTAGTACTTCTTGTACCGCTTCTCCAGTTCCGCGATGCGCGTGTCGGAAGCCGGGTGCGTCGAGAGCATCTCGGGCGGGGCGTTGCCGCCCGCTTCCTTCTTCAGGATTTCCTGCACCTGGATCGCGCCGCGCGGGTCATAGCCAAGCCGCTCCATGTAACGCATGCCCAGGCGATCGGCCTCGAGTTCGTCGTCGCGCGAGTATGACAGCACTACCACGCCGCCCACGGTCGCGCCCGCCCCCGCGCCGATCGCCGCGCCAGTCGTGCGGTCTTCCGTCGCCGCCGCGCCGATCAACCCGCCGATCACAGCAGCGATTCCGACCGTCGCCACCTGTTTGCCGAAGCGTGCGTTGGTGTGCTTGCCCGTGACGTGTCCGACCTCGTGCCCCAAGACCGCGGCCATCTGCGCCTCGTTGGTCATCTTCTCCGCCAGCCCGCGCGAGAAGAAGACTTTGCCGCCCGGCAGCGCGAACGCGTTGATCACGTCGGAGTCAAGCAGCGTGAACTCCCACGGGAGCGACGGATTGTCGGCCTCGGTCTGTTCCGCAAGGCGACGCCCGATGCCTGTGACATAGGCCTGCAGTTCAGGGCTCTGGACCTTGCCTCCCATCTCCTTCACCAGTTCCGGCGAGGCCTCGCTGCCGAGTTGGATCTCTTCGTCCCGCGACATCGCCAGATACTGGCTTCGCCCGGTCGCCGCGTTGGTCTCGCAGCCCGTCATGCTCGACGCCAGTCCGATCAGCACCAAGGCCAGGCTCAGGCAGTTCAACGCTCGGCAACGGTTCATCGTGAAGACTCCGTGTGAGGCGGGTTTCCAACGCCGCAATCGTGCGCGGGCAAACGCCCCGGGTCCAGTATCGGTTCGACGCCTCTCATTGCTCCCTCCTCCCACCGTGCTTCGCGTATCCCACACTGTTGAACCTTCACCCAGCCCGCTTCACCGTCCCTAATCTTGTCCCGATGCCCGGCCCTATCACGAAAACTCCCGATCAGCCCGGCGCGGGCTCTCCCAGCGCCCCGGGCCAAGTCCCAGGTGAGGCCGCGCCCGCGTGGGCGGCCCCGGACCTGGCCGATCCGCACTCCCTGGCCGACAAGCCCGCGCGTGTCCAGAAGATGTTCGGCGCGATCGCCGCGAGTTACGACCTCAACAACCGCATCCACTCGCTCTGGCAGGATCAGCGCTGGCGCAGGTTTGCCGTGAAATCCGCGATGGTGAAGGAGAATGAGCACGTTCTCGACGTGGCGTGCGGCACGGGCGATCTCACCGAGGCCTTCGCCAGATCGCCGGCCGCCAAAGTCACCGGCGTGGACTTCACCCGCGCCATGCTCGACATCGCCGAGCATAAGCGCCCGACTCGATTGCCGCCCGAATTGGCCGCCAAGGTCAGTTACCACGAGGGCGACGCCATGGCGCTCGGGTTTCCCGATGCGTCATTCGATGTCGTGTCAATCGCGTTCGGCATCCGAAATGTCGCGGACCCCGCCAAGGCCATCGCGGAGTTCTTCCGTGTGCTCCGCCCCGGCGGGCGACTGGTGGTTCTGGAGTTCGATCGCCCGCGCTGGTTTCCGATGAATCTCTTCTATGACTTCTACTGCGGCTGGGTCATGCCGCGGACAGCAACGCTCATCAGTCGCGACCGTTCTGGGGCATATCGCTACCTGCCGCGCTCGGTCGGAACGTTCATGAGCAGGTCCGAGATGTGCGGGCGGCTGACCGCTGCCGGGTTCTCGGACGTGTCCGCGACCGGGCTTTCGCTCGGGATATGCGTGTGTTATCGGGCGTTCAAGCGAGCCTGATTGGTTGCACATCGGAAACCATGCGGTGCCTCACATGCCCCTCTCGGAGCGCCTACAGGGATTGCCAACCTCAGGGACCGCCGACGGATCGAGTTCTCGGACGCTAAATTGGTCCGCGAATCGCGGATGCCCGTTCTCGGACGCCGCGCAATGCCACGCTCCGAATCCTGCGCCCCGGCGCGTGATTCACGCGATCGGATTCCAGCGCTCGATACCTCAACCGCACGAAGGGCAGGGTTTGAGAGAGGCGTCGGGGCTGGATACCCCGCCGCCAACAGCACGCGGCTGGCGTGCCGGTGGAACCGGCTACGGCAATGACGAACGGAGTCCACCGGTTATGAACCTTGAAGCCATCGTCGAACGTTTCTTCGAAACCCTCATCAACGGCGACCGCCCCGCGGCACGGCGTATCGTGGGCGAGGCTCTCGAACTCGGCCTCACCCCCGAGCGCCTCGTCCAGGACATGTATTGGCCAACGTACTCGCTCATTGATCGTCTGCACCGCGAGGATCAACTCAGCGACGTCAGTTACAAACTCGGTACCCGCCTTCTTCGTGTGCTGGTCGATCGCACGTCGGCCGCCCTCACCCAGCAGGGGCCGCGCGGCAAGTCGATCTTCGCGATGTGTGGCCCGACTGATTGCGACGAACTCGGCGCCCAGATGGCCGTCGACATGCTCGAGGCGGCGGGCTTTGTCACCAGATTCCCAGGCGGTCAACTGCCGAATGACGAGGTGCTGTCGCAGGTCCACGAGTTCCGCCCCGACATCCTGCTCCTCTTTTCGTCGGGCCCCAGCGACCTTCCCGGCATCCGCCAGTTGATCGACACCTTCCGGGAGATCGGGGCCCTGCCCAAACTCCAGATCGCCGTGGGCGGCGGCGTCTTTGCCAGGGCCGAGGGCCTGGCCGAGGAAATCGGAGCCCACATCTTCGCCCCGACCCCCATGGCGATGGTCAAGACGCTGATGGCTGACTCGGCCAGTGTTGCGGCCGAAGCCGAGCGTGAGATCGTGAAGCGTCGACGAGCGCGGGCGGCCTAGGCCGCCTGAATGGAAACCCGTTGGAGTCCCCGAACGAAACCCGCCTGCCCGTGGCGGGTTTTTTCATAGGCGTTTGACCGAGGGACAGCATCCCGTCGAGGGTGCTGCTGGTATTCTGAAGTGGCGACGCGAATTTCGCGGCGTCGGAGGACCGGATGAAGCGATCCGAAGAGCACGCGTTGATACGGCGAGCGGCGGCGGGCGACCGCGAGGCGGCCGGGGTGTTTGTGCGCGCGTATCAGAACCAGTTGTACGCGTATCTTCTGCGTTTGTCGGGGCGGCGTGAATTGGCCGAGGACATCGTGCAGGATGCGTTTGTTCGCGTGCTGACCAATCTCGATCGGTTTGATCCTCGTTTCCGCTTTTCGACCTGGCTTTTCACGATTGCGCGCCGTCTGTTTATCAACGCGATCCAGAAACACCAGCCCACCTATGACAGCGACACGGTCTCGGCCCGATCGGGGCGTTCCGAACTCCCCGAAGCGCCGGTGATCCAGCGGGATACCGATGCCGCGTCGCGTGATGCGCTCCAGCGGGCGCTCATGTCGTTGTCGCTTGAGCAGCGCGAAGTGCTGCTGCTTTTCCATCAGCAGGATTGGCCGATCTGGCTGATCGCCGAGCACATGGCGATGCCGGAAGGCACAGTGAAGAGCCATCTTCACCGCGGGCGTCGGCGTCTGCGCGAGGCGATGGAGTCCAACCAGCGCGAGGGCGAACGTGGCGAGACCACCGGCGCTCCATCTCACGCCGGCGAGATGGACGACGCCGAGTCGGAGGTGCGAGTCGGAGCCATGATCCGCGGTCGGGGGGTGACGCGTGAATGAGCGTCCGAATCCCAGCCAGATCACTCCCGAGGTCCGTCGCCTGATCGACGCGTATCTCGATGGTTCCATCGACAGCCCAGATGCCGCCCGAATCGAGGAACTCGCGAAGGTGAGTTCCGCCGTGATGGCCGAACTTGAGGCGCAGCGATCGATGCTGGCGGCCCTTCGGGCTCCCAGCGGTCGGATCGACGTGACCGGGGCGGTCCTTTCGAAGATTCACGCTGATTCCCCGTTCGTTGAGATCGAGCGTCGCCAACATCGCGCTCGTCGGCGTACGGCGGTATGCGTCAGCGTTGTGATCGCAGTGGGGGGCGTGGCGCTGCTCCAATCCATGTATCCCGAACTCTCGGATTTCGGCACGGGCGAGCGTCCGATTTCGACCCTGACCGAAGCGGGACGCCGCGACGCCGTGGACGGCGCGCAGGCCGTCGCCAGCGCGGTCGGTACGATCACCCGCACGCTCGTGGAGCCCCAGTCGCCGGAATCTCCCCGTCGCGCGACGCAGCGGCGCACGGCGCTTCAACTGGGAGACACCTCGCGATACGAGATGTCATCGTCGTGGCAGTTGACGTCGGCGACATCGATGCCGAGCGGCACGCGTCCGATCGCATGGATGCAGCCCTGCGGCGAATCGATCTCTGTGGCTTGGCAGGCGCCGTCGATCGTGACGATCCGCGCCGGCGAATTGCCGCGACGCGGCATCACATGGGTCGGCGGCTGGCGGCAGGATGTTCCCGGGGTTGCTCCTCAGGACGTTGAGCGACTGACGCCTGAAAAGTAAGGGCTGTCATGTTCTTCGAGGCGTGTGTGATCCGCCATGGTTTTTCCCGGCGTCGAGGCTTCTTCCGCGTCGGGGCTGTGTGTTTGCAGGAGCGAGTGTGACGCGATTTGAGCGCTGGTGCGCGGCCTTGTTGTCGTTGACGCTCTGCGTCATGGCGATGGCGCGGCTTCGTCAGGAAAGCGTTGACCTCCTGGGATCGCTCCCGAATTCCGTCCATGTCGCCATCATCATCGACGATGCCTCGGCGCTCCGCCGATCGCCCGCCGGTCGTGCGTTGGAGACGTGGCTTCACAGCGCCGGCTTGCTGAGCGAGACCTCGGAGGCCTGGGGGCGACTCGCCGCCACGATCGACCTCCCGCAGGAACGCGTCTTTGACGCCATGCTCGGGGAGAGCGTGCTGATCGCGATGGAGTTCGTTCCCGATCCTGGGCGTCCCGGGGGCGTCGACGCGCACTGGGCGGTGATGACCCGCATCGAGCCGGGATTCGAGAAGAGACTGTACGAGCGCCTGAAGCCCGCGCCGCGCGGCGTGTCGGGCGGTCGCCCCGTGCTCTCTCTCGAGAACGGTCGCTTCGAACTTGCCACCACGGATTCCGCCGACGCGCGGAACCAGGCGGGAGATCGCCGAGCGACCGCGATCCTGGCGCCGGCGTCTTCCACGGACCTTTTCGACAAACTTGTCTCTGGGCAGGCCGGCGTGGGCCAACGTCTCGCCGACGTTTCAGGATTCGGGCTCGCCGAGGTTCTCGGCACCCACCCAGTGATCGCGGTGCTGCGTGGGCCGCTCCCGGGCGAGTACGCCTCGCCGGAGAGTCTGAAGGAACCGTCGTCGATCCTGGCGCTTGGTCTGCGAGGCACCGCCGACGATCGTTGGGAAGCGACCATCGCGGGCAATCCGGCGTTGATGACCGCGTCGCGCCCGCCGGGCGGCGTGGCGGCGCTCACACTCCCGAGGGCTGCTATCAGGCAGATTGCGGCCGACGCGATGTTCGTGTTCGCCGGTCCCACCGACGGCATGAACTTCTCCAACCTCCCCGGTCCCCTTGCCGAGCAACTCACGAAATTGACCGGCGAGACACGGGAACTCGACGCGCTGCTTGGCCCGCGGATGCTGATGTGGATGCACCCCGCCGACAGCACTTCAGGCTTCGCCATGTCCGTTGGAGTGCAGATGTCCGACGTCGTTCGTGGGAGCGAACTCGGCGACGCCACGCTGACCCGGGTCCTGCGCGACCACGCATGCCCAACCGGCCCGGACGGGGCGCGGCTCTCCAAGGAACTCACCTTCGAGGGGCTGAGCCCAGAGGCCCAGCGAAGCGTCGAGTTCCGCGCCGCCGATCAGGTCGTGCGCGAGGGGCAAGAGCGCGCCTTCATGGCCTGGTCATACGAAGAATCGGGACCAGGTGCCGAAGGCTGGTGGATCGCGTCGCTGGCTCGCGGCGGTTCGATTCGAGCGGTTTCGGCCGAGATCGAGCGACTGCGTGCGGTCGCCGATGTTCCCGCGGAGGCAGAACGCGATGTCTTCAGCGTCGTCCGCCTCAGGCCCGCCGCGTTCATGAAATTGGCCGGGCCCGCCGCCAGCGCTATCCCCATCGCTCGCGCGATGGCCCAGATCGAGTCTGTGGGATGGGAGGTGTTCCTGACCGAGACAGGAACGGCGCGAGGGACGGCGTGGTTGGAATTCGCCAAGCCATCGACCACTCCGGTCGCCGCACCGCCCGCCGGGCCCGATCCCGCGCCCGCCGACGATCCAGAGCCGACACCGCGATAAACTCGCGTCATGCTCCTCGGCATCGACATCGGCACGTCCTCCACCAAGAGCCTCCTGATCGACGAGCGCGGGCGAGTGCTCGCCACGGCCAGTGCGCCCCACGCGATCTATCGCGACAAGCCGCTCTGGTCCGAGCAGGAGCCCGAAGACTGGTGGCGCGCCGTCGTCGCCTCGGTTCGCGAGGTCATCGCCAAGGCAGCCATCGACGCCTCGCAGGTCCGCGCTGTCGGGCTCTCAGGCCAGATGCACGGCGCGGTCCTCCTCGACAGATCTGCCGCGACCGGAGGCGGACAAGCCGCCCCCGTACTCCGTCGCGCCATCCTCTGGAACGACCAGCGCTGCGGCGAGCAATGCGACACCATCGAACGAGCCGCGGGTGGTCGTCGGAATCTCGTCGAGATGGTCGGCAACGCCGCCCTCCCCGGCTTCACGCTCCCCAAACTCATGTGGGTGCGCGATCACGAACCCGCCGTGTGGAACACGACGCACGTCGTCGTGCTTCCGAAGGACTACATCCGCCTGCGCCTCGCCGGCGTGATCGCGACCGACGCCGCAGAGGCGACCGGCATGCTCGCGCAGGACATCGACCGCCGTGCCTGGAATCTCGACCTGCTCTCGCGCGTCGGGATCGATCCCGCCGTTCTTCCGCCCGTGCTCGAAGCCTGCGAGGTCAGCGGCGCCATCACATCTTGGGCCGCCGCCCAGACCGGCCTCCGCGCCGGCACGCCGGTGGTGGGGGGCTCGGGCGACAACCAGACCGGTGCCGTCGGCGCGGGTGCGATCCGCGAGGGCCTCGTTCTCGCCACGCTCGGCACCAGCGGCGTTCTGTACTCGCACACGTCAAAGCCCCGCAAGGATTTGCCCACAGGCGACGCGCCCGCCGGACGCCTGCACGCCTTCTGCGCTGGCACCGGCACTGCCTCCCGGCGCGAAGGTTGGTGTGTCACAGGCGTCATGCTCAGCGCCGCCGGTTCGCTCCAATGGCTGCACGACACGCTCTTCCCGGACAAGAGTTTCGACGATCTCGTGTCGATGGCCGCGAGTGTCGCGCCCGGATGCGAGGGGCTTGTGTTCATGCCGCAACTCACCGGCGAACGCTGCCCCTATCCCGATCCGCGCGCCAGCGGCGGATGGATCGGCCTCTCCGCACGGCACACCGCGCCACATCTGGTTCGCTCCGTGATCGAAGGCGTGACCTTCACGATGGGCCAAATCCTCGGCATTGTCCGCTCCGCCGGCGTCGAGGTTCGCTCCATCCGCATCGGTGGCGGGGCGGCCAAGTCATCGCTCTGGCGCCAGATCCAGGCTGACGTCTATGCCATGCCCGTCGCACTCCCCAACACCGAAGAAGGCCCCGCGCTCGGCGCGGCCATCATGGCGGGCGTCGGCGCCGGCGCGTGGAACAGCGTGCAGGAAGCCTGCGACGCGATCATCAAGGACCAGGTCGTCGTCGAGCCCGGCCCCGACGCCTCGCGATATCAAACCGCCCGCGACGTCCACGCGAGCCTGTATCCATCCCTCCGCGGCGCCATGCACCGGCTCGCCGGCGCCTGAGCGCGTCGTTGCGCTCCACGCGGATGCCTTCGGGTGAGTGTTCAACACGAGGTGGTTCGATCCTCGGGCGGCCCGGCTTCCCCGCCGGAGTGTGACACGCACCGTCGCCACCCAGTCGGCATGTGTCCCGACCGCGCTCAACCCTCGATGTCGATCCGATGCCGCTCTTCGTCGTGAGGCTTGGCGTGCGGGTCATAGAGCGGGTGCCGCTGGTGGTCGTCGTGCGCCTCTTCCTTCGAGTTGTCGGCCAGGTTCTTCACCGCCTCCACACTCTCGGTGTTCACGACCACATCATCCTTGAGTTGCTCGCGCAGGGGCTTGGTCGATTCCGACCGCGGCTTGCGATCCGCCGCGACCGTTCGCTCGGCCTGATTCAGGCCCGCGATCGACTGCGCCATACTTGTCCCGGCGATGTTGCTCACGTTCGCGTTATCGACGGATCCCCGGATTCCGCTTGAATCCAAGCAATTCGGCGGCGGTTCTGGGACGCGCCGGCTACCCAGACCTCCCGAATGTCCGGTTGATTCCGCCGCGATCGCTCACAATCCATACTCAACCCACCGCGCATCAACCTTGGCACAAACATCGTCGCTCATGCACAAGAGCGGCGGGAACTCACGCACCGGCTGGGCGTTCGCGTCGTCGCCGGGGATCTTGGGCGTCGCATCAAACGCAACACGCCGCCCGCACACGCTGAGATTCCGATCGCGATCCGGCGCATAGTTCGCCATCCAGTGGAAGAACGCGCTGTCGAGATTCGCAAGGTCCGCCTCGGGACCAACCACGATCGTGAAACGCGGCAAGGAGTATTCTTCGGTCATGCCGCCGATCGCCTTGATGATCCGCACACCATCACCGGCATCGCGTTTCTCGGCGCGGATCACCAGCCAGTGCCCGCCCAGTTCTTCCGGCACGCGAGCATCCAGCACGCCGGCGATCGTGCCTGCGCGCGTCTCCGTCGCCCGGGCCGCGTCGCCTATCACCGCCGGAATCGTCCCGGACTTGCACAACTCCGCGCCCAGCCCCATCACGCTCCGGTGCGTCTCGCCCGGCGATGTCTTCCGCGTCGCATCCAGTCCGAGTTTGCCGCTCACACCAAGGAACGGCGCGGCGTGGTCCAGGATGTCCACCGGCCCGCGCACCAACTCACAGTCTCGCGCCGGCTCGCAGTGCTCTCCAACGGCCTTGAGCACCGCGTCCGAATCATGCACGTCAACGTCCTCGTCAACCACCACGATCGTCTTGGTCCAACTCATCTGGCCCGCGCCCCAGATTGCGTGCATGACCCGGCGCGCGTGGAGCGGATACTCCTTCCTGATCTTCAGGAAAGCCGCGTTGTGGAACGCGCCGAACATCGGCAGGTCATAGTCGATGATGTCCGGCACGATCGTGCGCAGGAGCGGCAGGAACAACCGCTCAGTCGCCTTGCCCAGGAAGTAATCCTCCTGCGGCGGGAGCCCGACGACTGTTGTCGGATAGACCGGGTTCTTGCGGTGCGTGATCGCCGTCACTTCGAGCAAGGGATATCGATCCGGCAGCGAATAGAAGCCCGTGTGATCGCCGAAAGGCCCTTCGAAGACAGCGCCTTCGCCCAGTCCGAACCTGTCTCTGCTCCCCTGTTCCTTGGCGATCTGGCCATTCAGCGACTTGGCGATTTCCTTTGGGTCCCACCCGATCAGCCCCGCGCGATGATCGACATAGCCCTCGATCACGATCTCGGAATTCGCCGGCACGTCGATCGGCACCGTCTTGCAGCGCACCAGCGGGATCGCCCCGCGATTCAGGAACCCCGCGAGCAGAAGTTCACTGATTCCCGGCGGCATCGGCGCGGTCGCGGCATACGGCAGCACGCTCTCGCCGCCCAACGCAATCGCCACCGGCATCGCCTTGCCCCTGGCCTTCCACGAGCGCCAGTGGCGCGCCCCGTCGTGGTGCATGTGCCAATGCATCGCCGCGTGGCGACGCCCGAGCAATTGCACGCGGTACATCCCGATGTTCCGGCTCGCGGGCGCGGGGTTGCCCTCGTCGTCGGCGTGGATCGTGTGGATCCCACCCAGCGTGATGTAGCGCCCGCGGTGATCGCGTTCCCAATCGGGGCCGGAGCCAATCCCCGCGATGCCGTCGTTGATCCCCGCGGGATAGCCGAGGCTCGCGTAATCGCCGTCCATCGGCCAGCAGCGGAGCATGGGAAGGCGCGTGAGGTCGACGTCCGCGCCGGTGCGCACGACCTCCTGGCACACGCCGCTCTTGACCTTCCGGGGCGGGATCTTCGCCAGTTCAAGAAGTTCCGGGAGCATCTGCAGCTTGGCCAAGAGCGTGGGCGGCGGCTCGGGCTTGATGAGTTTGCCGATGCGCTCAGCCAGCCCTTCGAGCCCGGCGAGGTTGGTGGCGCCCTCTTCGCATCCCAGCGCCATCTCGACGCGCCGGTAACTTCCCCACGCGTTGATCAGGACCGGAATGTCCGATCCCGCGACGTTCTCAAAGAGCAGGGCCGATCCGCCCAGGGTGCACTGGCGCGGGTCGGTGCGTTGCGAGCCCTTGGAGCCCAGGTGCGGGGCCCGCGACTTGCTCACGCGGTCGGCGATCTCCGTGATTTCAAGCACGGGCGAGACCTGGGCCTTGATCCGGCGGAGTTCCCCGGCACGATCCAGGGCGTTGATGAAGTCCTGCGTCGTCTCGTACATTGCACCAGCCTATGCCCGAACAGCCGACCACGCCCGTTCCGTCCGCCACGCCCGGTGGTGGCGCGGCTCCCGCGCTTAAGGCCCACGAGCACGCGGAGATTCGCGATTGGCCTGGCTATTTCCGTGCCGTCGCGGGCAAGCCCGCACGCGAGACCTTGCTCAAGGCGCTGGAACTGTTCGACAGAGAGGCCCCGTCGGATCTGCCGCGCTTTGCGATCGACCTCGGCTGCGGGTCGGGGCGTGATACGTTCGAACTCCTACGACGCGGCTGGCGCGTGCTGGCGGTCGATGCGAGCGAACTGGGGCTTTCGCTGCTCAAGAAGGAAGTACCGAACGAGCACGCCGCGCGGCTTGAAACCCTGCTCAGCAGTTACGAGGACTTCAGGCCGACGCAGGCAACGCTGATCAACGCCTCGTATGCGCTCCCGTTCTGCGAGCCGTTGCGGTTCGATGAGATGTGGGCGCGGATCGTTGCGACCATCCCGGTGGGAGGGCGTTTCGCCGGGCAGTTCTTCGGCGAGCGCGACGACTGGGCGGCGCTGGGCGACCGCGTGCACCACACCAGGCCGCAGGTGGAAAGGTTGCTGGCGGATTTCACGTTCGATCGTCTGCAGGAGGTCGAGAACCGCGAGGCCGGTGTGACGGGGATCGTGAAGAACTGGCACATTTTTCACGTCGTGGCCAAGAAGCGGGGCAACAAGGTGAATTGAAACCCGCGGCAAGGGAATCGGAAGGAGCCTTAACGCGCCGTGTGCCTCACTGCAACCGGGCGATCTCGATGTTGGTACCCTTTGAGCCACGCATGAGCGCGATACCGACAACCGCCGTTTCTTCTCCCGCCGCGTTCGGCGGCACATCTCAAGGATGGGCCGTCGACCTGGCCGACGTCGCCAAGACCTATAAGGGGCGCATCCAGGCGCTGCGCGGCGTGTCGATGAAGGTCGCGATGGGCGAGATCTTCGGCCTGCTGGGGCCCAACGGCGCGGGCAAGTCGACGCTGGTGAAGATCCTGATGACCGTGATCAGCCCCAGCCGTGCCCACGGCACGGTGCTGGGCCATCCGGTGGGGCACAAGGGGACGCTGGCACGCGTCGGATACCTGCCCGAGCACCATCGATTCCCCGACTATCTGACCGGCGGACAGGTGCTGGAGTTCTACGCCGGGCTGTGCGGCGTGGGGCGCGCCGATCGCAAGAAGCGTCGCGGCGATCTGCTCGAACTGGTCGGCATGACGCGCTGGGGCGACACGCGCGTCAAGAGCTATTCGAAGGGCATGCGCCAGCGCATCGGTATCGCCCAGGCGCTCATGAATGATCCCGATCTGGTCGTGCTCGACGAGCCGACGGACGGCGTGGACCCCGTGGGGCGGCGCGACATCCGCAACATCCTGCTGGAAGTGAAGCGGCGCGGCAAGGCGGTCTTCCTCAACAGCCACCTGCTCAGCGAACTTGAGATGGTGTGCGATCGCGTCGCGATCCTGGTGCAGGGCGTGATGGCGTCGCAGGGCACAATCGGCGAACTGACCGAAGGCCGCCAGCGCTACGAGATCGAACTGGGCGCGGATCGCGCGCCGATCGAGGTGCTGCGCGAGGTGTCGCCCGAACTTGCTGCCGCGGGGCGGCTGACGACCGGCGAGGCGATCGAGCACACGCCGACGATGCTGCGCGTTGCCACGGGGGATGCGACACGCGTGCAGGGACTGGTTGACCTGTTCCGAGGGCGCGGCGTGGTGATTCACGCGCTCCGCCCGGTGCGGCCGTCGCTGGAGGATCTGTTCATGCAGGCGGTCACCGACCCGACGACCGGGCAGATCCTGGAGCCCGGTGCGGCGGACAACAAGAAGGGCGGCGCCCGTGCCGCTGCGCATGTCGGTGGGGGTGTCGCATGACGCAGACCCTCGCGCTTCTCGTCGATGCGTACCGGGAGTTGAACGCCAAGAAACTCTTCTGGGTGACGCTGATCCTGTCGGGCGTGCTGGTGGGCGCTTTCGCGTGCGTGGGGCTGGATGCCCAGGGGATCACGATCTTCAAGTGGTCGCTCCCCGTGCCGATGTTCAACACGCGGACGATGAACGTCGGGTTCTTCTACAAGTTCCTGTTCCTGCAGTTCGGCGTGGCGCTGTGGCTGTCGTGGGCCGCGATGATCCTGGCGGTGATTTCGACTGCAGCGATCATCCCGGACTTTGTGTCGGGCGGGGCGGTGGAACTGGCGTTGTCCAAGCCGATCGGGCGCGTGCGGCTCTTTCTGACCAAGTACTTCATGGGCCTCCTGTTCGTCACGCTGCAGGTCGGGGTGTTTTCGCTGGCGTCGTTCCTGGTGATCGGGCTGCGCGGCGGGGCGTGGGAGCCGCGGCTGTTCATGGCGATTCCGATCGTGGTCGGCGTGTTCAGTTTCCTGTTCTGCGTCAGCGCGCTGGTGGGATTGCTGACGCGATCGACGATCGCGGCGCTCCTGCTGACGCTGCTCTTCTGGATCTTCCTGTTCATCCTGAACGCGGCCGATTCCAGCACGCTGATGATCAAGTCTCAGAAACTCGCCCAGGTGGCGAGCCAGGAGCGGATGATCGAGCGGCAGAAGAAGGAGATCGAGCGGCTGGAGCATTGGGCAAAGTCGCAACTGGATGAGAAGGCCAAGGCGGATGCATCCGCCAGGGGCGAGCCCGAGCCGGCGCCCGGCGCGTGGACCAGCGAGCAACTCGAGCAGTCCAACCCGCAGATCACGAGCAACCGCAACCAGGTCTCGATGATGGACAAGGACATCAAGGAAAACCAGGACGACGTGCGTCAGATCGAGCGGTGGAACCGTGGGTTTGTGATCGCCAAGACTGTGCTGCCCAAGACGGCCGAGACGACCAAACTGCTGGAGCGTGTGCTGCTCTCCGAGGAGGACGTCGAGAAATTCCGGCGCACGTCCGGCGAGGATCGGCGCGGGAGGGACGACGAGGAGAACACGCACGTTGCCGGGGCCGAGATGGCGGAGAGGGTGCTCCGCTCTCGATCGGTGGGGTGGATCGTCGGGACGTCGCTGGCGTTTGAGGGCGTGGTGCTGGTGCTGGCGTGCTGGATCTTCGCGAGACGCGATTTCTAGGTCTATTTCGGTCTCTTTGGACGCCGGATGTACGGCCCGGGATGCCGCGCCGGGGTCCCACTCCCGTCTGGCATCATTTCGGCTACCATCGGCGTATGCCGACCCCTCGAAACTCCGTACGGACATCTGTTGGCCGCGCCCTCTTGGGCGTGGTGGTTACCGTATCGCTGACGCTGGCCGCGCCGCGGGCGAGCGCCGACGAGTTCCTCGACAAACTGAACGCGAGCCTGGCGGATGTCAGGGATCCGCAGCGGAGCGACCTGGTCCTGCTCCCGTTGCTCGCGAAGATGCAGCCCGCGCCGGCGAAGTACGCGCGTCTGGACGCATTGGCGCCGCTCTATCCGGGCTCGCCGGCGGCGGGAGAGTTGGCGGCGTGGTGCACCGCGCCGACGCAGAAGGCGGTCGTGGACGCGATCGCCACAGTGACCAGGGAAGAAGACTACCGCAAGGCAATGGCGTTCGCCCAGCCGTACGGCGTGGAGGGCGTGCCGGTCGAGATGGTGTCGGCCCGCCTGTACACGGAACTCGGCGATCCTCCGACGCTGGCGGGAGCGAAGTTCTATTACATGGATGCGATCCGTGTGATGGAGGTGCTCGTTCACGCCGACGCGATCCGTCGGGCGGGCGAGGGCGACACGATCGGCGCGGTCAAGTTGATGTGTGACTGGACGTTTTTCTGCCGCCAGATGGCCGACCGGCGGTTCTATCGCGAGGCGGCATGGGCGTACGAGGCAATGATCGGGGCGCAGGAGCGACTGCGCGACATCGCGTACTGGGACTCTCGCACGAAGAAGGCATTGGAACAGCCGGCGCAGCGGGATCAGATCCCGGCGCTGGTGGCGCGGATCGACGAGGGCAAGGGCTATCTGGAGATCTCGCGGATGCGTCTTCCGATCGGCGATCGGCTGGGGAGCGAGCAGGCGGTCGCGCGTGTGTATCAACCTCGCGGCGGGATCGATACCAACGTGTTCGCGACGACCATGTCACGGATGGGATCGTCTGAGTATCCGCTCCGACTGTTCGGCGAGGCCGCCCGGTGGCAGGCGGTCGCGGGCACGCAGAAGAATTGGTTCGAGATCAACGATCAACTCCCGAAGTTGTACGCTGACTGGGAGTCGCGCTGGCGGCTCGACCCATTCGACAAACTGATGGAGAAGCCGTTCGTCCATGCGACGTTCGATCGCGGCGGTTTCGCGGTGCTCGACGCGACGGCGCCGGACATGGGCACGCTGTTCACGCTGCGTCAGCAACTGCAGGTGGAACTGGCGGGCACTCGCCATGCGCTGGCGATCGTGGGCTACACAGCGGCGGCCAAGGCGTTCCCGCCGCAGTTGTCGTCGGTCAGGCCGCAGTGGATCAAGGCGTTGACGGTGGACGCATACAACCCGAACCGGGCGCGTGGCGCGGTGCCGCCGTTCGAGTTCTTCGTCCCGATGCGTGACCAGAAGGCGGACGCGCGAGGCGAGGCAAGGCCGCACGAGGTGAAGGTGTTCGTGGCTGGCGGCGCAAACTTCGATCTGAAACTGCGTGACGATCAGTTCCTGCTGTATTCGTCGGGTCGAGATGGCGCCAACAACTACGCGGGGCGTGTGGACAATCGCCCGGACGCGGGCGTCGGGACCGACTATCTGATCTGGCCGCCGGTGTCGTCCCTGTACCGCCAGCACCTGATGGATATCGGGCAGATCAAGTGACCGGAAAGGCGCGGCGGCGTTGCGGCACGCAACGTGGTCGTTGTCGCTCGCGCCGGTGACGGCGTTCGGAAGGTGCGGCATCCGAGGTCATGACATCGATCCTTCATGTTTCGTCTCAGCGTCTTCTCGTCCCCCGGCATCTTGCTTGGACCACCCATGACGACATATGAAACGCACAAACTGGTGATCATCGGCTCGGGCCCGTCGGGCTGGACGGCCGCGATCTACGCCGCCCGCGCCCAGTTGCAGCCGGTCGTGTATTCCGGGGTTCCGAAGCAGAACCCGTCGATCGTCCTCCCCGGCGGGCAACTCATGCTCACGACCGAGGTCGAGAATTACCCGGGTTTCCCGCACGGGATCATGGGCCCTGACATGATGGCCAAGTTCCAGGAGCAGGCCGAGCGATTCGGCACCCGGGTCGTCGGCGAGGATGTCGAACGCTGCGATTTCTCGAAGCGCCCGTTCGTGCTGCACACCAGCGACGCCAAGCAGATCCGGGCCCACGCGGTCATCATCGCGACGGGCGCGACCGCCAACTGGCTGGGGCTCAAGAACGAGATGCGCCTGGCGACGTCGGGCGGCGGTGTTTCGGCCTGCGCCGTGTGCGACGGCGCGCTCCCGGTCTTCCGCGATCAGCCGCTGGCGGTCGTGGGCGGCGGCGACACCGCGCTGGAGGAGGCGACCTACCTCACCAAGTTCGGCTCTACGGTGTACATCATCCACCGGCGCGATTCGCTCCGTGCTAGCAAGATCATGCAGAAGCGATTCCTCGATCGACCCAACGCCAAGGTGCTGTACAACAAGGCCGTGGTCGACGTGCTGGGCGGCGAGCGAATCAGCGGCGTGCTGCTGGAGGACACGGTGACCAAGCAGCGGTCGGAGTTGGCGCTGGCCGGCCTGTTCGTGGCGATCGGGCACACGCCGGCGACGTCGTTCCTGAAGGACAGCGGGATCGAACTGGACCAGGGCGGGTACGTCGCGCTCAAGACCCGAACAAGCCACACCAACATCGAGGGTGTGTTCGCGGCCGGCGACGTGTCGGACAGCCACTACCGCCAGGCGGTGACGGCGTCGGGCATGGGGTGCCAGGCGGCGCTCGATGCGGAACGATGGCTGGCGGCGCAGGGGATCGATTGAACGCGATCGATGACGCCGAGCCGGTGTGAGATGTGCGGCGTCGCGGCACCAACAGGACCTTTTCATGGTCTCAGGTTCGGCCGTCAAAGGGCCGTGATTTCGGTCCGATTCGCCTTACTTCTTGTCGCCGAAGAGATCGGTCGCGTTCTTGCCGCCGATCCACTCGGCGCACCAGATCTGGCTGGAGGGGCGTTCTTCGCCTTCGATCTTCGGGGCTCGCTGTGAGGTCCACATCATCAGCGTGCCGTCGTTGCTGAAGACAGGGAGCACATCGGCGCCGGTGGCGGTCGTGATGCGCCGGGTGCGAAGATCGGCCATGGGCTTCGTGGCGTCGGCCTCGATGGCGACGACCTCGTAGTTCTGATGCCCGAACTGGCTGCTGGCGTAGATGAGGAACGTGCCGGAAGGGTCCCAGTATGGAGCCCAGTTCACGTTCGCGTCGGTGAGTTGGTGCTCGTTCTTGGCACCGGTCGGCACGCCGTCGGAATCAAACTCAAGGTCTGCGATGAAGAGTTGGAGTTCGTTGTTGCCCTTGCGGTCGGAGCGATAGCAGATCTTGGTCCCGTCGGGGCTGATGAAGGGTCCGCCGTCGTAGCCCGGGGCCTTGACGATGCGTCGGTGCTCGCTGGTGGCCATCTTGTAGACCCAAAGGTCGGCGTCAGGGCGAGCGGGCGCGCCGTTCTCACCGGGGATCTCTTCCACGTGGGTGTAGATCAACCACTTGGAGTCCTTGGAAAACGAGCATTCGGCGTCATAGCCGTCGATCCTGAAGAGGGGCGAGGGGAGGAACAGGTTGCCGCAGAGGGCTTCGTCCTTCTTCTCGCCTCGCTTGGCCATGACCTCGCGCCAGAGCGGGCGAGGGACCTGCGTGACGATCTCCATTTCGTGCGGGAACGACCACATGTAGCGGCCGGTGGGGCCCTGGTAGCCGGGCTTGTTGGTGGGCGCGGGCGGATCGATGGTCGAGCCATAGATCACGCGCGTCGGCTCGACGGGGTCGAACCAGCCGCATGTGTTGGCGCTCCCGTCGGCGGAGAGTTTCGTGATCTGGGAGAGGCCCTTGACGTGACCCTTCTGATCACGGTCGACCTTGGCGACGTACATCAGATACGCGCTCTGGGGTTCCTGACCGGCCTCGGGGACGGGTACGGCCTGGAAGATGATCCAACTCGCGTCGGCGTTGAAATACTGCTCGCCGGCTTTCACGAACTGCTCACGCTTGGTGAGCTGCACATAGTTCTTCAGGAGGCCCGATTCTTCCTTGACCCAATCCAAGGGCGGTGCGGGCGGCTGGGCGGCGGGCTGTCCGGGCTGGGAGGCGTGCGAGGCGGCTCCAGCGGGCTGGGCGATGGCGCTCCCTGCGAGTGCGAACATGACCAAACCGACACCAATGCTGGTTCCGGGCCGCGGCATCGACGTACGCATCGTGATCGACTCCTTCCGCTGCCCAGAATGGCCGCGGTACAGTTCCTAGACCCAACGATAGCGCACCCTATCGGCCCGCGCCATTGCCCATATTCAAGTCCTTATTCAGGATCGTCTGCCCCATAATCGCCCAGCCGTGATTCCGCCTCCACGACATGCCGAGCCCGACCCCGTGATGGAGGTGATTCACCGCGGTCGGGGCTACGTTGCGATCAACAAGCCGAGCGGGGTCCTTTCGGTTCCGGGCAAGAACCCGGCGGTGCCGAATTGCGTGGAGGTGTGCCGGCAGATGTTCCCGGATGCGACCGGGCCGATGGTGATCCATCGCCTTGACATGGAGACGTCGGGCATCCTGCTCATGGCTCTGGACGAGGATTCGCAGCGCGAACTTTCGATGCAGTTCGAGGCGAGGATGGTGGACAAGAAATACGCCGCGCTGCTCCACGGCCTGGTCGACGCCGACGCGGGGCGGGTGAGCCTGCCGATCAGACCGGACGTCGAGCGACGCCCAATCCAGATCGTGGATCACGTTCACGGCAAGCCTTCGACGACGATATTCCGGGTTCTCTCGCGCGAGGTGGATCGGACGCGGGTGGAGTTCGAGCCGATCACGGGACGCACCCATCAGTTGCGTGTGCACGCGGCGGTGCCTCGCGCGGAAGGCGGGATGGGACACCCGATCATCGGAGATGTGCTGTATTCGCCGCCGCCGCACTCGACGCGACTCATGCTGCACGCGAGTTTTCTGGCGTTCATGGATCCTTCGACGGGACGCCGGGTAGAATTGGAGAGCAGGCCGGAGTTTTAGTGCGGGACGCGATCAGGCGATCTCGTCGTGGACCATCGAGGTGGTGAGGGCCGGCAGTCGATGGAGAGAGCCCGTGTCGTCGCGCACGATGAGATGGCTGAGCGGGTCGATCGATTCGACCAGTCCGCGGACGCGCGCGCCGGCGTGCTCAAAGACGCGGCGTGAGCCGACGAGCGTGTCGCGGGCGAACCAATCGCGTGCGATCTGAACGTGCGGCAGCGCGAGCACGCGATCGATTGAGCGGAGCACCTCACCGGCGATGAGCGCGCGGAGCGACGCGCGGTCAAGACGGGGCTGGAGTTCGAGGAGTGACACCGCGCGGGCACGCAGGGCCTCGGGCCAGTCGGTGTCGCGTTGCAGGCAGTTGATGCCGATACCGATGATGAAGACATCGGCGGAGCGTTCGATGAGAATGCCGGCGAGTTTACGCCCGAGCGAGCGCTCGACGACGTCATTGGGCCAGCGCAGGCCGAGCGTGGGGATAACGGTGGGCGGGCCCTCGGACTTCGGCGCGGTCGCGGCGCCGGCATCGGGAACTGGGCTGCATTTCAGCACGAATTCGCACGCCTGGCACGCGGCGAGCCCCACGCCGATCGAGAGCAGGCCGGGGTCGGAGACGGCGCGGGCGTCGAGTGTGAGGGACATTGCCAGACCGGATTCAGCGGTGTCGGCCCAGGCGCGGCCGAGGCGTCCGCGACCGGCGGTCTGGCGGCGGGCGATGATGGCCACGCCGGGCCCCGCGTCGGACCTGGTCGCATAGTCCTTCGCAATGTCCTGCGTCGATTCGCACCGGTCGACCACGATCACGCGCCGGCCTGCATGCTCGCCCGCGCGTTGCAGGGCGGCGAATTCGCCCGCGCGAGTGTTCACGCGACGGCGTCCAGGCCGAAATCGACCCATGTCGCGCCGTGCGTGAGTGTTCCGGCCGAGATGCGATCGACGCCGGCCAGCGCGATGGCGCGGATGGTGTCCTCTCGCACGCCGCCCGAGGCTTCGAGTTCGATCGCAAGGCCAGAGTTGTCTCGCATCGCGACGGCCTTTGCGAGCAGGTCGGGGCTCATGTTGTCGAGGAGGACGATGTCGATCTTGCCATTGGGCGGCGCCGTGCGCTGGGCCGCGAGGATGGAGTCGAATTGCGAGAGACGATCGACCTCGACCTCGAAGAAGGAGATAGAGCAGGAGGCGCGGGCGCGTTGGGCGGCGTCCGTGACGAAGCGCCCGAGATCGGCGTCGGTGGTGCCGGTGAGGTGGTTGTCCTTCAGGAGGACGGCGTCGCAGAGGCCCATGCGATGGCACATGCCCCCGCCGCAGCGGACGGCGTATTTCTCGAGCACACGCAGACCGGGCGTGGTCTTTCGGGTGTCGAAGAGTTTGGCGCGAACGCCTGAGCCCATGGCGGCGACGAATGACGCTGTGCGGGTTGCCACCCCGCTGAGTCGCCCGAGGAGGTTGAGGATGGGGCGTTCTGCGGCGAGGATGGCGTGCGAGGGTCCTTCGAGGCGGGCGAGGGGTTGGCGAGGCGAGACGCGCTGGCCGTCGCGCGCGCCGGCGCGGACTGTCCCGCCGCCCATGAGGGCGAGCACGTTGGGGATCAATTCCAGGCCGGCGACGACGGCGTCATTGCGCGCGACGATGTCGCACGCGGAGTGAGCGTCGGGCTTGGCGAAGAAGCGGGTGGTGACATCGCCCTGCTCGCCCAGGTCTTCGTCGCGGGCAAGTTCGAGCAGGCGATGCACGAGCGTGTCGCCCCCCGCGACGCGGCGCGAGGTCAGTTCGTGGAACAAGTCAGGGAGCGTGAGGGTGTTCAGGTCCTGCATGGGCACGAACAAAGGTAGCACGGGCCCATCGGGCTGTGCGTGCGGGTATACTTGGCAATTCGCGCCCGGAGGCCGGGCATTCTCGGGAGGCGGCATGGCATTGCTCACTGGAAAGACTGGCTTGATTGTTGGTATCGCGAACGATCGTTCCTACGCGTGGCACATCGCCAAGTCGTTCCTTGAGCACGGGGCGCGCTGCGCCTTTACACACCTCCCGGGAGAGAAGAACGAACGCCGCACGCGCCGCGCGGTAGAGGCGTTGGGCGTCTCCGATCCGTGGCTTGTGCCCCTGGATGCGTCGAGCGACGCGAACCTTGACATGGTGTTCGCGGCGTACGCGGACAAGTTTGATGCGATGCACTTCCTGGTTCACTCGATCGCATTCGCGGAGCGCGAGTGGCTGGCGGTGGGCAAGTTCACGGAAACGCCCCGCTCGGCGTTCGTGCAGGCGCTGGACATCTCGGCGTACACGCTGGTGGCGATGGCCAACCGCGCCAAGGAACTCATGGCCCGCTCGGGCGGCGGCTCGATCATGGGCATGTCGTACTACGGCGGCGAGAAGGTCGTGCCGGGATACAACGTGATGGGCGTCGCCAAGGCGGCGCTGGAATGCACGGCACGCTACCTGGCCAGTGAACTGGGCCAGATGGGCATCCGCGTGAACATCATCTCGGGAGGGTACCTGCGGACGCTGGCGAGTTCGGCGGTCGGCGGGACTGACACGATGGAAGAGGCCGTCGCGCTGCGGGCGCCCTTGCGGCGCGCCACGTTGGGGAGCGACGTGGGCGACACGGGCGTGTACCTGGCGTCGCATCTCTCGGCGGGAGTGACGGGCGAAGTGATCTATGTCGACAGCGGCGTGAATATCCTGGGCGCATAGACGGCGTGTCACGCGCCGAAGACCGCACGGTAATCCGCAGCCGAAAACCGCACGAAATCCAGTAGGAATGATCGGTGCGGGGTGATCGCACGACGCAACCGTCAGCGGGCGTATCGGTATATTTTCGGACGCGGTTCGAAAACAATCTCGCACAGCCGAGCCGCCTTGGGGGGATGATATGGAAAGTCTGCTGACACTCGTCCTGAGCATCATCTTCTTTCCGATCACTGTGTTTGCCTCGTGGCTGGTGGTGCACCCGCAGGAAGAGGCGGTGGTGCTTGAATGGGGCAAGTTCTCGAAGTTGGTGAAGAGCCCCGGCCTGTCGTGGGTGAACATGTGGGGGCGGAAGGTCATCAAGATCTCCACGAAGAACCAGGCGATCGATGTCAATCGCACCGTGGTCGCCGACGGCAACGGAAATCCGATCGTCGTCGCTGGCGTTGTGACGTTCCGGTTTGTGGACAGCGTGAAGGCGGCGCTGGAGGTGCAGGATGCGGCGGGTTTCGTGCGAACGCAGGCGATGGCGGTGCTGAAGCAGGTGGCGTCGCGCTATCCGTATGAATCGAGCACCCACCAGGTCAGCCTGAAGAGTGAGACGGGCGTCGTAGCCAAGGAGATGCGGGAGATTCTGCAGCAGAAGGTCGCCAGCGCCGGCGCGGAGGTGAGCGCGTTCGAACTCTCGGATCTCAGTTACGCGCCGGAGATCGCCCAGGCGATGCTGGTACGTCAGCAGGCCCAGGCGCTCGTCGATGCGCGCAAGGTCATCGTTGACGGCGCTGTGCAGATCGTGCACCACGCTGTCGAACTGCTGAGCCAGCAGGGGCACAAACTCCCCGCGGGAGATGAGTCGCGTCTTGTCGCGAACCTCCTGACGGTGATCTGCGGCGAATCGCACGTGCAGCCGACCTACTCGATCCAGGGCGGCGAATCGCGCGATCCGAACATCGACAAGCACATGATCTCGGTGCTGGAGTCGATCGCCAAGAACACCACGCCCAAGCCGGCGTAGCGGGCGATTTCACGATTACCGGCGTTCTACTTGATCTTCGCCTTCACGACTTCCACGGCCTTTTCCAGCACTTCATCGCGTCCCGCGGCGAGGCCTTCCCTGGTCGGCGCGACGGGCACGGTTGGAAGGATCCCCACGCCGTGGTGGCGCGAACCGTCGTGCTTGAGGACCTGCATCCCGGTCCAGGTGACGGAGTAGCCGCAGGGGAGTTGGGCGGTGGTGATATTGCCGTTGGATCCGGCGGTGGCGGCGCCGACGATCTCGCCGAGTTTGTAGGCTTCGACGATCCCCATGCAACTTTCGGCATAACTGATGGCACGCCCGTCGGTGACAAACGCGACGTTGCTGGTCAGCCGCGGCTTCTGCGGCGGCAGGTCCCAGTTGCTGACGTTGAAGCGGACGCGTTGGTAGTTCGGGCGCGCGATGATGGGCACGCGCCACCGGGCGCTCTTGAGGTTGGAGTCGCTGAGATAGGGCAGGACGGCCGAGCCGGCTTGGTCGGGATAACCGCGGAGGTCGAAGACGATGCCCTTGGCCGCGGCGAGCTTGGCAAGGTTGGCGGAGAGGGCGGCAAAGTCCGTGGCGTCGAGATTGAAGTAGACGATGCCGGGCGCGAGTTCGCTCCCGTTCTCGGGGCGCTGCATCTTCGGCTCGGTGTGTCCCATGCGCGGGATCGAGACTTCGAGAGATGCGGTGCCACGCTTGATCGAGAGCGTGACGTCGTTCTTCCCCGGTCCCCATCCGATCTGCGCCAGGGCGCGGTGTTGCTTCCATTGCTCGCTGGCGGCGCAGATGGTGGGCTCGATGTTCTTGTAGATGTCTCGCACGCTCGTCCCATCGATTGCTTCGATGACGTCGCCGGGCGAGAGGCGATCAGCGACGTTTTCGGCGACACGGCGGATGACGATTTCATCGCCGACCCACTCGGAGGAGTAGGGGTGGGGCATGACCGAGAACTGCCCCGGGCCGCCGGTCCAGCCGTGCCCGTCCTTGATCTTGGCGTGCATCATGGCGAGCGTCTGCCAGAGGTCTTGCGGCGTGACGTCGGTGGCGGCCTTTTCGAGCGCGGGCTGAAGGGCCGCGACCCAGTCGGTCTGCGTCACGTCGAAGTACGGATAGAAGTGGTTGAGCGTGTTCCAGGCCTCGATGAGCACGGCGAAGCGCACGGCGCGCTCGGAGGTGTCGGCACGCCACGACTTGCTCCGCTCCTTGGCGCGTGTCGGGAATTCGGCGGTCGCTTCGGGGAGCGTGCGTTCACCGTTGACATACGGCGCGATGGGGATGCGAGCGAAGACGTCGCTGCCGAGGCTGATCGTGACGGTTTCGCCCGGCCCGGGCAGTGAGTCGGTGGCCTCGGCGTTGAGGTCGATGCGGACCTTCTCGCTGGAGTAGACGTTCATGCGGCGCTGCGAGGGATCGAGGCCTGGATCGGCGAAGCCCCTGTAAACCATTGCGACGGCGCCGCTGGCGTTTTCGGGACGTGCTGGTTCGGCGGGGCACACGTCGCGATGGCCGCGCCAGAATTGAACGCCCGGCGCGATTGGGAGTGTCCATGCGTTGAGCGTCGTGACGAGTTCGTCCGCGTCATTGCAGGGTTCGACGGCATTGACGGCGTCGATCGTGTAGGTGTCCCAATCCACGCCACGGGATTCGGTGGTGGGGGAGAAACTCCGGAGCACGCCGACGAGGCGGGTGAGGGCGATGATGTTGTCGCGGCCTCGTTCGCTCAAGGGCGCGACATCGGGGGCGCGAACTTCGGCTTTGCCCGCGTCGGTGATGGTGAGGGAGTCGAGCCAGACGGGCCCGGGACCGAAGACGAGCAGGCCGTAGACGATGCCGGAGGCATCGGTCGCGACATCGCCGGTGATGTCGTATTCGCCCCAGGTGGTTGTGGTGATCAGGCGGTCGGCCATGTTGTCGAAGAAGCCCTGGGTTTGGTTCTCTCGGTCGACGCGGAGCCACAGGCCGGCCCGGGTTCCGTCCGTTGTGCGCACTTTGGCCTTGAGCGTGATGTTGCGGCCGCGGAGCGAATCGGGGTTGAGGATGCCGATCAGGACGCCGGTGTCGCCATCGCCGGTGCGCTCGATCTTGAGCGATCGTCCGACGGTGGTGTTGTCGACGACGGAGGCCTTGTATGCGGGCGTGGTGACGTTGAGCCCGGGTGGAGGTGCGCCGACGGCGATGTCGTCGAAGTCCCGTGATACCAGGGGCGCGGGGGGCTCATGCTCGTACTGCACCGCCGCCGCGGCGAACAATCCGCTGGTCACGGTTGCCAGCGAGATCAGCCCAGACATTCCACGCCATGCGCGAAGAGCGACCATCAGGCCTCCTTGGTTCGGGTCGACCGGCGTTGTTTGAGAGCAACTCGGCGGGCGCCGGTAGTACGCATTCCGCGAAAGAGCCGAAGCCAGTGTACGAAGCGGGCGGCGATGGGTGCTGCGGATCCGACGCGCATGAAACGCACATGCATGTGCGGCAAGCACTCCGTCTGGAACGGGCGGTGCCGAACGACTTCGCGGCGGACCGATGCGAACTACCACCGGCCGCGGTGTGCGCACCCGAAGACCGGCGAACGGGAACGGTCTGATGTCGTCTTACCCGCCGACGCGGGTGCGGTCGTCGTCCTGGCGAGAGAGCCACTGGTCGAGGACCTGGATGATGTCTTCGTGGAGGTCCTTGGCCTCGCCGCCGAACTGCCCCGGAACCTGGTTCATGATGATGGAGTAGGCGATGCGGTGGCCGGAGTCCTTGGCGGTAAGGTATCCGGAGAGGCTGCGCACGCCGTTGATAAACCCGCTCTTTCCGCGGACCTCGGCGGCGGGTTTCTTGCCGCGGAATCGCTTCTCGAGCGTCCCCTCTCCCGGCACCGGGAGCGTGGCGACAAAGGCGTCGCCGGCGCGTGGATCCTTGGCGAGTTCGGCCAGCCACGAGCCCATCGAGCGTGTCGACACGGTGTTGAGACGGGAGAGGCCCGAGCCGTCGACGATGGTCGCGCCGGTGACGGACTGCGGCCCGATCTTCTGGCTCAGCATCATGCGCACGACCGAAGCACCGCTGTCCCACGTGCCGGATTCCCCCGTCACCTTCTGGCCCGCGAGTTTGAAAAGACAGTCGGCATAGAGGTTCTGCGAGTCGACGTTGCAGCGATGAATCACGTCCATCAGAGGCGTGGTGACCTGCGCGATGACGCGACCCTGCGTGGGCGGGGCGGAGGTGTCGATCATTCTTACGTCGGCCGAGGGGTCCTGATACTGGCGAGGGTCTCCCGCGGGACGCTCGCCGACCGCGACACCGGACTTGAGCAGGCGATCGGCCAGCACGCGACCGAAGAAGAGGCCGGGCTGGTCGAGCGTGATCTCGATGGGGGCCTGGGTGGCGGCCTTGACCTCGCCGCGGAGCACGAAGCGGTTCTGGTTGGGCGGGCGTGTCAGAGAGATGATGTTCTTGCCGTCGGTAACGGTGCGGATGTTCCGCTTGTCGACGTCTATCCAGCCCGCGGCGGGCTCGGTGGTGTGGAGCGGGAGCGCGCCCGCGCTGCTCCCGGGACGGACGAAGATGGCCAGGGTGTTGGCGCGGAAGTTCAGCCCGCTCACCTGGGCGCAGTAGGTTCGCTCGTATTGGTCGGAGGGCCAACTCGCGTGGACGAGTTGGCGATCGAAGACGCGGTCGTCGATCACGACGCTATCGACCTTCGAGATGCCCGCCTTGGCTACCGCGCCGGCGAGAAAGTCCAGCACCTCGTCGACGGCCAGGGGCTTGTCACGCTTGGCGAGCAGTTCGGGATCGCCCAGGGCAGGGTCGCCCGCGCCACGGACAACGAGCGTGGTGCCGTCGAGGACGATCTCGGTTTTGAACACGAAATCCGTGCCGAGCACCAGGAGCGCGGTCCCGGTGGTGAGCAGTTTCTGGTTGCTGGCGGGGGTCATCGCCTCGTCAGCGCGGATCGAGACGAGGGCCGTTCCGGTCGCCAGGTCGACGGCATAGACCGAGGTCACCGACGCGCCGAGTTTGGCGCGGGAGATCGTCTTTTCGATCGCCAGGTTGAGGGGCTGCGCGAAGGACGATCCCGCCGCGAGCGCGAGCACGCCGACCCCGACCACGTTCCGTCGCCACGCCGTCATGACATGCCGCATCGATCCCTCTCCACACGGTGCTTCCCGAGGGTATTCGAATCGACCAAGCAGAGGCATGGTCTGCACAAGCGGATTCACGTGAACGCGAGATTGATCACACGGCGACGGTGTCGTCGGCCAGGCACGCGGAGGCGATCAGCATCAGTTCGTCGAGTTGCGCCTTGGACAAAAGGTCCCATTGGGCCCAGTACTGCCCGTTGACCAGGCTCGCGGCACCGAGCGAATCTCGCACGGGCTTCGACAATTTTCGGAGCGGGAGCCGATTGACCGCGTCCGCCGCGATCGGGATCGTGATGTACGCCCTGACGGGCTGCGGGACCAGATACGCGATCGGGCGGCTGTCGTTCCGATAGACCAGCGTCCAGCGGAACGGGATGCCCTGCCACGAGAGTTCCTCGCGCACGCCAGGCGTCTCGCTCATCCGTTCGCGCCACGATTCCGCCAGCGACAGCAGTTGCTTGTTGAGCCCCTCCAGGAGCTCATCCAGCGTCGGCCTGCGGAATCGATCTTCCCACGCCGCGCGTGGTTTACTCGACGAAGCCATCAGAAATCCTTCCCGAGCCCCACAGCCCGACCCCACCAGACCCGACCATCCGCGCGCGTTCTCGCACCGAGCCCACCTCGGCGGGCGCAAACTCAGCCCACTATGATCTTTAGTACCATACCCCGTGTCGGTCCATTCCCGGACCAGGGGCGGCCTGGCCGTCGGTGGAACGTGATCGCGTCCGCCCGAAAGGACTTTGTTCGTATGACGTCACCCAGCACGCCGGTCCCGAGTTCGTCCGATTTGTCCGCCGAGGACCTCACGTCCTCGCTCATTCTGCTGGTGGACGACAACGAGCAGAATCTCGAGTTGCTCGAGGACTATGTCGCCGAACTTGGGTGCCGTGTGAAGACGGCCAAGGACGGCACGGAGGCGCTGGCGGCGGTGGCGGCCGAGCACCCCAGCCTGATCCTGCTCGACGTGATGATGCCGCGGGTCAGCGGGTTCCAGGTGTGCTCCAAACTCAAGGGCGATGCGGCGACGCGGGAGATCCCGATCGTGATGGTCACGGCGTTGTCGGAGGTAAGCGACGTTGAGCGAGCGGTGGAGTGCGGCGCGGATGACTTCCTCACCAAGCCGGTGCTGAAGGTCGAGTTGCTCACGCGGGTGAAGTCGTTGCTCCGCCTGAGCCTGCTGCAGAAGCAGTTGAACAAGACGCTCGCCGAACTTCGCGCCGCCAGCGGCGCGGGGCTCCCGCCGCGGTGAATCGATCGCGCGCGGCTTTCATGCTGGGCGCGACGGCATCACACATCGTCGCATCGCCCCGGGCACATGGAACCGGGTTGTTCGGTACATCGCCGAATTGCGCATGAGGCCGCGACGGACGACCGGCTCGCCGGGTTCACGCCTTGATCACCCGATCGCCTTTTCTCGTCTCTCCGTCACCGCGTCCTCAGCACCCGAGTTCGAAGTGCGAAGCGAACTCGTCGTAGTCCAGGCCATTGACGAAGCCATCGTTGTTGAAGTCGGCGGCGAGGTCGCCGGCCTCAAAGACCGAGGCGAACTCGTCGTAGTCCAGGCCGTTGACAAAGCCGTCGTGGTTGAAATCGCCGGGGGAGTAGGTGAGGAAGCCGAAGGAGGCGGGCGATGATGTCCGCGATCCGGCGCTGTTGGTCGCTATGACTCCCCAGTAGTACTGCCCGCATTCGGCGAGCACCCCGCCGCCGATGGTGTACGAGGTGCCGGTGACGCCGGTGGCGTTGACGATGGGGCTGGACAGACTCGGGGAGAGTGAAACCTTGACGGTGTAGGAGGTGGCGTTGGAGGAGGGACTCCAGGTGAGGGTGGGCGTGAGGGCGAGGTCGACCGCTCCGTCGGCGGGTGAGAGAAGATTGAACACGCCGGGCTGGGACACGGGCGCGGGGAGGATGAAATCAGCGATCACCGGGCGGTGATCGGAGGCGAAACTGGTGCAAAGGGTGAACCCGCCGACATAACCGACCAGTTCGGGGGGTGTCGTGGTGCTGTTGCAGTTGACGGAGTTGAAGATGAAGGATCGGCGGAGCGTGGCGATCGAGTCCTGCCAGCAGATGTAGTCGAGTTTGCTGGACGACTGGGTCGTGCGGTTGTTGGTGAAGTAGTCTCGTGCGTCGTCGTAGGTGCAATCGGTGCGGTCACGGTCGGTCCCATCGGTCCCGCCATTGACCTGGGCCTTGGTCATCCACCAGGCAGGCCCGTCGCGGCCGTTGGAGTTTTCGTCTTCGTTGAAGTCGCCGCCCCAGATGACGGGGGTGGTTGCGGAAGGGACGAGGGTGGCGGCGGGGGAATCGAGGATCATGCCGCGCGGATCGGGGGTGGCGGTGCCCCCGCCATTGAACATGTAGTCGATGTAGTAGGCGATATTCTGCGAAGCGATGAGGCGTTCGGACTTGTCACTGGCGGCGCCGCCGGCCTTGAGGTGGGCGGTTCCGACGATGAGATTGCCGGCGTAGTCAGCGTCGGGCAGGTTGATCTCGGTGAAGATGAAACCGCGGATCCCGGGTGTGCCGCCCGGGGCGTACAGGTCCGGGAGTGAACTCCAGGTGCTGACGGCGGTGAGGCCGTCGCCTGTGATGTCGACGAAGGGGTAGCGGCTGAGGACGACATTGCGATTGAATCCGTCGCTGCTGAAACTCACGTAGATGTAGGGGAGGTCGTACGTGGGTGCGTACTTCTGCACCCACGCGGTGACGGGGGCGTTGCTCTTGAACGAGTCGTTTCCGCCGTGCAGGAAGTAGTTGAAGGTGGTGGTGAGTTGCGAGGTGGAGTCGACGCCGCTCCCCGTGCCGTTCCCGTCGTTGTCCCCGGTTTCCTGAAGGATGAGGACGTCGGGCTTCATGGCGGCGACGATGCGGGCCAGCGCCGACCAGTTGTTGAGGTCCTCAACCTTGTTGTTGGTCCGACAGATGCCGTCGAGGATGTTCCAGGTCATGACGCGGAGGTCGCGCGAATCGGACTTGCCCCACTGACCGGCGGCGGGGTTCCACTGAGCCGATGCGCCCGCGGCCAAGACCAAAGCCAACGACGCCGAGACCGTCCGAGCGCAACGATTCATGCAATCACTCCCTCTATCCGCCGGAGATACCGGTCGGAACGCCATGCTACCCGAACATGCGGCCCCCTCCAAGGGCCGAGAATCCGGGATTCCTCAACAAAAGACCGGGCCCCCGCGTTGGCGAGGGCCCGGTTGAATGGCGTGTGATCGATCAGCAGCCCATCTCGAAGTGAGAGGCGAATTCGTCATAATCGAGGGCGTTGGAGAAGCCGTCGTAGTTGACGTCGGCGGCGCCGTCGCCCATCTCAAAGGCGCTGGCGAAGGCGTCGTAGTCCAGGGCGTTCACGAAGCCGTCGCCGTTGAAATCGGCGGGGCAGCGCTTGTCCATGTTGCCGATGTAGAGGAGGACGTTGTAGGCCTCGTCGTGGCTCAGGGGATCGCCGGAGGACGAGGTGGGATCGCTGAAGTCGCCGTCATTGTCGGCGTCGTAGACGATCTTGGCGCCCAGGACCAGCCCGCCGAGGTTCGTCGAGGAGGAGTTGGGAACTTCGCCGAAGTTGGTGTTGTTCCAGGCGCTGGGCAAGAGGTTGCTGGAGAAGAAGGTGCCGGACGCGACGGAGTTGCTGTCGGCGACCTCCATGAACTGGACCTGCCAGGGCGTGTTGGAGTTTTTGCCGTCGAAGGTCTTGCCGAGTTCCAGGACGAGTTCGAGATCCCAGCAGAAGGACGCGCCGTTGTAGACAGCGCGGATGAGCGCGGTGTCATAGTCGATGTAGGGGACGTTGTCGCTGCCCATCTTGTTGAGGGCAACGGCCGAGAGGAACCAGACGTTTCCGGCGGCGTCGAACGCCGGGGCGCTGATCGACGGGCCGGCGATGCCGATCTGGAGTTCGGACATGCTGGCGATGCGGCCGATCGGACCGTCGAGGGCGTCGCACACGCCGTCGAACTCACCGGCATCGCCGGTGAAGGGCATGCCGTCCATGCCGTAGTCGCCCTTGATGGGCTTGCCGGTGGCGGATGGCGTGTTATTCCACGCGACGAGGCGCCACTGCGGCTGGCTGGTGTTGGCGGGGTTGAAGCGAGCGGCGACGATGGCGTTCCACGGGTTGGTCGCGGTCGCGGTCGTGGCGATCATGGCCGCGGCCAGGCCGTTGCCGTTCTTATCCTGCCCGATAGCGACCTGGCTGACCGGGCCGCGGAAGGCGACCTGGGATCGATAGTTCTCGAAGAAACTGGTGGCGTCGTTGTCGAAGGTGTAGGCCGGGCAAACGTCGGTCGGATTGGCCGGCAGGGTGAAGGTGCGGGCGGTGGCGGCGTTGACTGAGCCGTCCGGGTTCACGCCCCAGAGGGACATGGAGTTGGTTCCGGAGACAACGCTGAGGACGCCGCCGGTGCCGACGGTGCCGGCGCCGAACATCCCGACGGGATAGAAGGCGACCGAACCGCGGTGGTCGGTGGTGCCGGGGCGGTGGGCGGTCGTGGTTCCGAGCGTGGTGCTCGGGCGCTCCCACTCGTACTGGGTGAGGAAGTTGGCGCCGATGTATCGCCCGTTGGGGATCAACTCGGAGGGAACGTTCTGGGGCGCGCCGTGGTTGTTGGCGTCGTTGACGACGAGCCAGTTGGTGGCGCCAGCGTCGGCGCCGCCCGCGTTGCTGATCTCGTTGTTGATCGCGGGGTTGCGGTTCTGCATGCGGACGCGGAAGATGTTGCTGGCGGTGAGGGGGTTGGCGCCGGTGGTGGCGGCGTTGTTGTTGTCGGCGCGGAAGTAGACGTTGCCCTCGGAGTCGACGGTGCCGACGCCGATCTGGGAGTTGTCGCCGGAGCCCATGGCGGTCTGGTTGGTGGCGGCGATGTACTTGGTGACATAGAGGCGAGAGGCGCGGGCGGGGTCATAGTTGACCACGGCGCCGAGCACGTTGTTGGAGTTGGTGCCCCCGCCGTCGGTCGAGAATTCGGCGATCATCACGCCGAACTGGGTGGAGTCGCCGTTGGCAAAGAGGTTGGGGACGATGGTGCCGGTCGTGTTGTTGTGAATCGGGTTGATGCCCTCGCCCGCGGTGTTCCAGACCTTGTACTGGGCCGAGGGGAGCGGCGAGTTGTTGCGCGCCGTCGAACTGATGGACTGGGCGCTGAAGAGGCTCCCGAAATACGCCGGGTTGGTGCGGCTGGACTTGATCAGCGGCGCGATGCCGAACCGCGTGCCGCACGAGGTGTACAGCGGCGTGAGGTCGACGACATACGCTGCCTTCTGATTGGGCACACCCGCGGTCCACGGATCGAGCGCGTCGCCGGGGAGACCGGCGGCGTACTTGTCCACGCTGTCCTGGGCGAACGCCGGGGCGGCCATGCCCGCGAGGGCCATGAGCGAAAGAGCGGTCAATCGACGATTCATCCTCTGATCTCCTTCCAAGAGAAAGTGCGATACCCGTCCATCGTGAGCCCGGGCACTGCGCGACTGGTCCTACCAAATCCGGGCCCGTGTTCCGCCTGCGCGACTCCACCGCGACGGCGCAACTAAGACCCCTTCATTCACAATGCTCAGGGGAGCAAACTGTATCCTCGCGCAGCCCTGCCCGGGCGAAGACCTAGGCGCAAAAGCGTGAAGTTTGCGCTTGTTCCTCGGGTTCACAGGCGGGCCGAGATCTGGGCCGCCAAGGCCGTATTCGACATCACCAGTTCAATGTTCGCTCGGAGGGTCTCTCCCCCAGAAAGGTCGTGAACCGCGGCGAGGAGCGCGGGGGTCAGGTCCCGCCCGGCGGCGCCCGTGGCGCGGGCCCGCTCCATCGCCAAGTCCAGCCATGTCCGCCACTTGCCCGCGTCGATCTCGTGCTCAGCGGGGACCGGATTGACCACCAGAACACCCCGGCTGGAACGGGCGAGCTCAGTGCGTACGAATTCCGCCAGGTCGCCCGCGTCCTCAAATCGGGCGTCGACCCCTCCGGCGCTCTCCCGCTGGTAGAACGCGGGGAAGCGGTCGGTCCGAAAACCAACGACGGGAACGCCGAGGGTTTCGAGGGCCTCACGGGTGGCGACGACGTCGAGGATGGACTTCACGCCGCTGGAAACGACCGCGACGGGGAAGCGGGTGAAGGCGGCGAGGTCGGAACTGACATCGAAGTGCTCGGCGCAGCCGCGATGGACGCCGCCCAGGCCGCCGGTGGCAAAGACACGCACTCCCGCGGACGCGGCGAGTTCCATGGTGGTGCTGACAGTGGTTGCGGCGTGCTGCCCGCGGTGCATGAGCACGCCGAGGTTGGCGGAGTTGGCCTTGGGGACCGAGGGAGCGGCGAGGAGTTCGGCGAGTTCGGCGTCGGTGAGGCCGACGACGGGCTGCCCGCGATAGAGGGCGATGAGCGTCGGCGAAGCGCCGTATTTCCTCACGATGTCGACGAGCGTGCGTGCGAGGTCGGCGGCGCCGGAGCGCGGCACGCCGTGCAGGAGCAGCGTGGTTTCGAGCGCGACGGCGTGGGGATCTGCCCGGTTGATGAGGTTCGGAATCATCAGGTCCTTTCGTCATCGTCCGCCCGCGCGATCGGGGGCGTCGATCGGGCGTATTCAACGATCCCAGTTTCCGGTATCCTGCCGCCGCACGCCGGGCCGGCCTTGGTCGCCGCCCCTGCCGCGCAGGAGATTCTCGCCCACATGAGCCTATCCGTTCTGGCACTGACCATCCTTGCGATCCTCGCGGTCGGCTATGTCGTGTACGGGCGGTTCATCGCACGCCAGTTCAGCCTCGACGATACGCGCACGACACCCGCGGTTGCCAAGAACGACGGCGTGGACTTCGTCCCGACCAAGCCTTTCTACCTGCTGGGCCAGCACTTCTCGGCGATCGCGGCGGCGGGGCCGATCGTGGGCCCGATCGCGGCGTGCATGGCGTTCGGCTGGCTGCCGTGCGTGCTCTGGATCGTGATCGGGGTGATCTTCATCGGCGCGGTACACGATCTTTCGGCCCTGGTCGCGTCGGTTCGCCACGGGGCGCACTCGATCGCCGATATCGCGCGGCACAACCTGGGGCGGCGCGCGTATCTGGCGATCGTCGCATTCATCTGGATCTCGCTGCTGTATGTCATCACCGCGTTCGCCGATATCACCGCGCTCAACTTCATCGGCAATGACCCGGAACTCCAGGCGATCCAGGCCGACTTCAACCGCGGCGGGGCGGTGGCGGCGTCGAGCGTCCTGTACCTGGCGCTGGCGGTCGTGCTGGGATTGGTGCAGTGGAAGCTCAAGCCGCCGATGTGGCTGGTGACGCTGATCTTCGTGCCCGGCACGTTCGCGATGGTGTGGCTGGGCACGAAGATGTCCAACGCGATGGTGTACGACATCAAGGTCTGGCACGCCGGCATTCTCGGGTACTGCTTCATAGCGTCGCTGCTCCCGCTGTGGCTGCTTCAGCAGCCGCGGGGCTATCTCGGCGGGTTTGTGCTGTATGTTTCGCTGGCCCTGGGCGTGTTTGGGCTGCTGTTCGGGGGGTTCAAGATTGAACAGCCCGCGATCGCGCCGGGCGACGCAAACATCTTCACATGGTTTGCCGGCGGTGAATCCGCGTCCATGACTCAACTCATGTTTCCCTTCCTCTTCGTCACCATCGCCTGCGGTGCGTGCTCGGGGTTCCACGGCCTGGTGTGCGGCGGAACCACCAGCAAGCAGGTCAGCAAGGAATCGCACTGCACTCCGATCGCCTTCGGCGCGATGCTCATGGAGGGCTTCGTCGCGATCATCGCGCTTGCGACCGTGATGATCGTCTCGCCCGACAAGGCCAAGTCCTTTGCGACGGTGCCGGGCGTGCTCTATGGCGAGGGGCTGGCCCGGTTCTTTGCCGCCATCTTCGGCGATCAGCACATGATCTACGCCAAGACCTTCGGCACGATGGTGATCGCGACGTTCGTGTTTGACACGCTCGACGTCGCGACGCGACTGGGGCGGTACCTGCTCCAGGAACTCACGGGGTTCAAGAGCCGCGGCGCCGGCGTGGTCGCGGGCGTCCTCACCGCGGGCATCCCGCTCGCCATCCTCTGGACCGCCGAGAAGGGCTCGTGGCGGACGTTCTGGACGCTCTTCGGCACGTCGAACCAACTGCTGGCGTCGCTCACGCTCCTAGGCATCACAATCTGGCTTTGGCGGCAGCGCAAACGCATCTGGTACGTCGCGATCCCCATGGTGCTGGTCATGAGCGTGACCGTCACGGCGTTGATTGTCCAGATCGTGGCGGCCTATCGCGGTGCCTCGGCGTCGGGCTGGAAGGTCGATGCTCCGCTCATGAACGCCGGCGTCGCGATCGCGCTTCTGGCGCTGGCGTGCGTCTTTGTGCTCGAGGCCCTCGCTGCGGTCAAACGCGGAAGGGCCACGGAGGCCGCGGCATGAGGTGTGTGGCGAGCGTCATCCCTCGCGTCCTCGGTATCGCGGCGGTTGTCGCGGGCGGCTTCGCGGCGATCGGGGCTGTGCTCGGCGCTGCGCCGCGTGATCAAGAGGCACCCGCCGGTGTGGCAGGCGCGTCTCATGGTGGTATCGAGGGAACCGTGTCAATTCCCGCCGCCGCCCGGCTGCGCTCGTGGCACGATCTGGTCGCGTCCGAGCCGCACATCGCGGGGTCGCAGGGCGATCAGCACGTCATCGAGAATCTCGTCTCGACGTTCCGCGACCTGGGACTTGAGGTGGAGCGCCACGACATCTGGCCGCTGCTCCCGACGCCGATTTCCGCGAAGGTCGAGGTGATCGCGCCCGATATCCCCGGCGGGCGCGGTGAACTTCCACTCAAGGAAAAGTCGCTCGCCGAGGACCCCGACACGCTCAACACCGCCCTCACGTTCGGCTGGAACGGGTATAGCGGGAGCGGCGACGCGACCGGCGACGTCGTCTACGCCAACTACGGGCGCAAAGAAGACTATGAACAACTCGCATCGCTTGGTATTGACGTGCGCGGCAAGGTCGTGATCGCGCGTTATGGCGGGAACTTCCGCGGCTACAAGGCCAAGTTCGCCCAGGCCGCGGGCGCGGTCGCGCTCATCATCTATACAGACCCCGCCGATTCCGGCTACGCGCGCGGGCTGATGTATCCCGAGGGCGGCTTTGCGAATGAGACCTGCATCGAACGCGGGAGCCTGCTCACGCTCGACTACATCGGCGATCCGCTGACGCCGGGCGTCGAGGCGACCATGAACGCTCCGCGCGTCGCGATCGACGCGGTCGCCATGCCCGCGATCCCGGTGCAGCCGATGGCGTGGAACGGCGTGGTCGAGATCATGAAGCGGATGCGCGGCGCGGCCGTGCCGACGGGCTGGCAGGGAGGCCTTCCTTTGCCCTATCGCGTCGATGGGAACGGCGCGGTGAAAGTCCGCGTCGCGGTGGAGCAGAAGCGAGAAATCACGCCGACGGCCAACGTCGTCGCGACCATGCGCGGCGAGATCTTCCCCGACGAGACGATCGTGCTCGGGTGCCATCACGACGCGTGGGGATATGGCGCAGCGGACCCGACGTGCGGGCTCATCACGCTGATCGAAGCGGCACGAACGCTCACCCAGATGCGCGAGCAGGGGTGGAAGCCGGCTCGGTCGATCGTGTTTGCCGCGTGGGGCGCGGAAGAGATGGGCATCATCGGCTCCAGCGAGTATGTGGAGAGCCGGCGCGAGAAGCTCGAGCGCGACGGCGTGATGTACATCAACCTCGACATGGCGTCGATGGGCCCGAGTTTCGGCAGCGCCGCGTCGCCGTCGGTCCAGGGGATTGTCGAGGAAGCGATGAAGCGCGTGCCGCAGGCGCGCGAGGCGGCGCGGACGGTGTTCGACGCGTGGAAGGCGGGCGGCGGCGGGTTCGGCGACCTGGGCGGCGGGTCGGACCACGTCGGATTCTTGTGCCACGCGATGGTGCCGAGCGCCGCGTTTGGCGCGGGCGGTGCGGCGGGCACTTCGTATCACTCGATCTATGACACGCGCGCGTGGTACCGCAAGGTGGTGGGAGAGGACTACGAGCCGGCGTTGATGGTGACGCGGATGGCGGCGACGGCGGCGGCGATCGCCGGTGGGCCGGCGCTGGTGCCCCTCGAACCCTGGCGCTACGGGAGCGAGACGGCGCGGCTGCTCGGCGCGATCCGCGACGACGCGGCGAAGATGGACGTCGAGTGGCATGCGTCGGTGGAGCGCGTTGAGGCGATGATCGAGAAGTGCAACGCGCTCACACCCATCGGCGAGGCGGCCAAGACGCGGCTGGTGGCGCTCACGGATGTGAGAGCGATTGAGAACGCGAATCGCGCGATGATGGCCTGCGATCGGGCGTGGAAACGCGACGGCGGCCTTACGGGGCGCGGCTGGTTCAAGAACCTGTACGCCGCCCCGGATCGCGATTCGGGCTACGCCGCGTGGATGCTCCCGGAACTGCGCCGAGCGCTGAGCGACAGGGACCTTGAGGGGTTCAATCACGCGATCGGCGAGTACGAGCACGTAATCGCGGATCTGTCGGCGATGATCGACGGAATCGCCAGGCCATAGGGGAGGCGCGAGGAGGCGAGGATCGATTCTTGGTTTTTCGCTCACCCGATCACTCGGTGACTTCCGCTTTGTCCCTGTTCGCCGCCTTGCTGTCTCGCCGACTCCCTGTCTTCCTCACTTCGCTAAACTCTTCCCGTGGCCACGTTCCGATACATCGCCATCGACGCCGGGGGCAAGCGCATCCGGGGTGAACTCGCCGGCGCGAGCGAGCAGGCGGTGCTGTCGGAACTGGAAGGCCGTCGGCTCCTTCCGATCACGATCGAACAGGCCGAGCAGTCCGCGGCAAGGGGCAAAGGCGTATCGCCGCGGCGATTGGGCCAGACGTATCTGCAACTGGCCGACCTGCTCCGCGCGGGCGTTCCGCTCCTGCGTTCGTTGAAACTGCTGGGCGGACGCAAGAGCGATCCGGCAATGTCGGCGGCGTTCCGCGAGTTGGCAGAGTCCGTCGCCGACGGCGGCGATCTTGCCGAGGCGATGTCACGACGCCCGCGCGTATTCCCGTCCGTTCATGTCGCGATGGTTCGCGCGGGCGAGCGCGGCGGGTTCCTTGAGAAGGTCGTGGAACGCCTCGGGCAATTGGTGACGTCGCAGGCCGAACTGCGCGGCAAGGTGGTCGGCAGCCTGATCTACCCGGCGTTGCTGGCGGCGCTCGGATCGATCGCGCTCACGGTGATCTTCGTCGTGTTCGTGCCACAGTTCCGTGTGCTGTTTGAGTCGGTGCCCGATCTTCCCGCTGTCACCAAGATTGTTCTGGCCATGAGCGATCTGGTGTCGCGCTGGTGGGTCTGGACGCTGGTCGGGGCGGCGGCGGCGATCTTCGGCGTGCGCTGGCTGCTGACGCGACCCGTGGTTCGCGACAAGATCGAGTACTGGCGCACCTTCGCGCCGCTCGTCGGTCCGCTCACCCGATCGCTCGCCGCCGCACGGTTCTGCCGCATGCTCGGCACGATGCTGGACAACGGAGTGCCGCTTCTGGCCGCCATGCAGATCGCCAAGGAAACCGCGGGCAACCGCCTGATGGTGCGTGCCATCGAGAACGCCGCCGAGGCAGTTCGCTCCGGGCGTCCCTTGGCGCCCCCGATGGGTGAGAGCGGCTTGTTCGACGACGACATCATCGAGATGATCTCGGTGGGCGAGTCAGCCAACAACCTCGATCATGTGCTCATCACGATCGCCGAGACGATCGAGAAGCGAGTCGATCGGCTGCTCACTTCGCTGGTGAAACTGATCGAGCCGTCGCTGCTCTTGGTGATGGCGGGCCTGGTCGCGACGGTGGCGGTGGCGTTGATTCTCCCGATGACCAAACTTGGCAAGTGATGGAGGCGCGTCGCCGGTGCGCGAACATTCGCTCCGGTTGAATCACCCATTCGATGGGGCGACTCCCGCAAATGTGCGTGAATTCCAACCACACGATCGCGTTTCAGTTCTGATTTTTTCTCTTCGGACACGCGAACCAACATCGTGTTTTCCACGCGCATCACCGTATTGGTGCGCAAAATCGCGGTGATGTTCGTGGTATGTCATGCCGGCGTTTGCAAAATCGCGGTGATGCGCCGCCGCAACTTGGCGGCGATTCGCCGGTCTGCTAGTCTGACAGCGTGGCGATGGGGGGCAGGATGCCGCCGTCGCTCGAGTTTGTGGCCCCGGGGCCGAGAGGTCTCGGGCCGGAAAGGAAGCAGTCGAATGGAGTTGAAGTCGAAGTACGCCCGTTCAGCGTTCACGCTGTTCGAGGTCATGATCGTGATCGCGATCATCGTCGCGATCGGCGGCCTGGTCGGGCTCTCGGTGCTTTCGCGCAAGAAAGACGCGGACAAGGACTTGGCGAAGGTGCAGATCAAGAGCATCGAGAACGCGTTGGAAGGGTTCCATCTCAAGTACGACCGCTGGCCGACTGACGAGGAGGGCCTCGCGGTGCTGTGGGCCAAGGACACGCTGTCGGCCGATGCAGATGCGACCAAGTGGGCCGCGGAGTTGAAGTCCCCGATCCCGAACGACAAGTGGGGCACGCCCTGGGGCTATCGCTCGGTGAGCGAGCACGGCGACGAAACAAAGTTTGACCTGTGGTCCAACGGCCCGGACAAGCAGGAAGGGACCGAGGACGACATCAAGAATTGGACGGACGAGGGCGAAGGCACCCCGACCGATTCCGGCACGCCGTCCAGCACCGGAGGCTCGAGCACGACGGGCGGCTGACGCCCTCGTGCGCGGGGGACGCGTCGTGCTTCCCCTTCGATCCAACACACGATCACAATGCCGCGGCGGCGCCGACGGCGGACGCCGCGCGTTCTCGCTGATCGAGGTCGTGATCGCGATCGCGATCCTTGTTGCGATCGCGGCGCTGGTGCTTCCATCGATGCTTGAGCGCACGCGCGGACGTGCGGAGCGCGAGGCGGTGGAGATCGCCAAGGCCGCGTGCTCGAGGGCCAGCAGCGAGTCGCAATGGAGAGGAGTCCCTATCTTGCTCGCGGCGGTCGCGGAGACAGATCATGTCAGGCTTGTCGGTTCGCGCGTGGAAACGGGCGACGACGAGTCGGGTGTGGTGCGCGAACTGTTTTCGATCGACCTTCCGGCGGGCATGACGGTGACGAGCGCGGGTGCGCGGGCCGCGGAGCCGGCGCCGCCCAGCGGCGGCTCGGAATCACGGGCGTTCGGCGCGCTTCCCAGCGAGGAGGTTACTGCGCCGCGGGCGGGGGCACGTACGACGCTCACGCTCGCGTTCCCCGACGGTCGCTGCGCCGGTGGTCAGTTTGACCTGGTGACGTCTCCCACGCGGCGCACGCGCTTCGTGCTCAGCGAGTGGACGTCGAGCGTTCGTGTTCGCACGATCGATACGACGTCAGCGGAGGAGAAGGCGTCTGAATTCGATCCCGCGTCGTCGGACGGGGCGTCTGCAGGCCACGAAGCGGAAGGTGTCATATCGGGCGGCGCATCGGGACGTCCGTCCCCGGCGGGAGGTGGCTCGTGAGCGTGCGGCGTGGGCAGCTCCTGCTCGAACTCCTGCTGTCGGTCGCGATCTTTGTCGCCGCGGCGATCACGATCTCATCGATCGTGCGTCGTGCGCAGGACTCGCTGCGTCAGGCGCGGGACCAGCATGTGGCCGCGGACCTGGCGCAGTCGGCGCTGGCGAGGATCGAATCGGGGCTGGCGACGCCCGAGTCCCTCAATGGACCGGTGCCCGACTGGCCGAGCGACGATCCGGACGCGCCGACGGGATTCGATGATGCGCCGCCGACCGGCGCATGGCGGATCGAGATCACGACCGAGTCGTCGCAATTCCCGGGGCTGACCAAGGTTTCGGTGACGGCGAAGCGGGAGGATCCCACGTTGCCGCCGGCGTCGTTCACGCTGCATCAACTCGTGCGACTGGGGCAGAGCGCGCCGGACTCGGTCGGGCGTGACGCGGCGGGGAGGGAGCGATGAGCCCCTTCGTCGCATCTCGGCACGAGTGCGCCAGCACGGACCTGAAGCCAGGTCCGTGGCAGGTGCGTCGCCCGGGCGGCTTCACACTGTTTGAGGCCATCCTGGCGCTGGCGCTGCTCATCGTGCTGGCGTCGCTGATCTTTGCGTTCATCGCGGATCTGTCGGATCGGCGCGAACGCGTCATCGATGCAATGACGCGAGATCGTGGCGTGGAGTTGCTGCTGGATTCGGTGGAGTCGGATCTCTTCGCGTCGGCGGCGATGGCGCCCGATGGCTCGCCGGGCGTCAGGGGCGACGGGCATTCGATCTCGATCTTCACGCGCGGCGTGTCGGGCGGCACCGCGAGCGACGGGATCTATTCCCGCTACGACTTTGGCGGCGGGCGCATCAGCGTCGCACGACGCGATCAGCACGATCCCCGTTCGCCCAGTGCCGAAACGATCGGGGAGGCAGTTTCTCGCGTGCGATTCCGCTATTACAACGGCACGTCGTGGTCGTCGTCGTTTTCGAGCGATCGCCATGGGCTTCCTGTCGCGGTTGAGGTTGCGATCTGGACCGCCGGGCGCGGGGAGCGCGACGTGGAAGACACGACGCAGGATCTGGACATCGAGCCGCCCGATCGGCGGCGCGTGATCTGCATCCCCGATGGGCCGGCGACGGGCTGGAAGGAGGGTGCATGACGCGCGCACACTCCGGGCTTTGCGCCGGTGCATCTCGTGCTTCTGACTGCGGGACGCGGGTCCGTCGGGCGATCATGCTCCCGGCGGTGATGCTGATCGTGGTTCTGGTCGCGCTGATCGGCGCGACGCTGACGGCCGCGACGGGAGCGCAGGCGTATGGCGCGAGCGCGTCGCTTTCGCGCCGGCAGGCACGGGCGCTGGCATGGTCTGGCGTGCAGGCGGCGATGGCGGAGTTGGCTGACCAGCGCGTCGCGCTGTTGAAGGGCGCGACACCCACACTGACGAGCGAGTGGATGCTGTTCGAGTCGGGCGGGCGGCGCGGGGTGGTGCGGCTGGTGTCGCTGGGCGCGGAGGGCGACGTGACGCCCGAGGCCGGACGAGCGAACGTGAACACGACGCCCGACGAGTCGCTGCGGGCGCTGGTCGGGCCGGCGGCGGACGCGATCATCGCGGCGCGCCAGGGCGGCGCGATCGCCGCGGTCGAGTCGATCGATCTCTCACCGGCGAAGAGTCAAAGCGGCGGAGCGCCGGGACCGATCCCGACCAGCGATCTGAGCGCCGCGGCGAGTTCACCGACGGCGTCAACTGCCGGATCGAGCAGCGGAGGCGATGAACCTCCTCGGGGCGAGCCGATGCGTGTGCTGACGGCGTTGTCGTGCGACCCCGACGTGCAAGCGGGCATGGGTCCTGGCGGCGATGAGCACTCCGGTCGGCGGCGGATCAATCTGGCGTTTGGGTGGTCAAAGGAACTGGGCGAGCAGATCACGGCGCGCTTCGGGGCCGAAGGGGCCCAGGCGGTTGAGCGCGTGATGAACGCGGGGACGAAGTTCGGGAGCGCATCGGACATCGTCGCGGTGCTGCGGCAATTGGCGGTACCGGAGGGCGAGTGGGGCGTGCTGCTGGACGCGTACAGCGCGACGCCTGGGGCGTATGTGCCCGGACGGGTGGATATGAACCGCGCCAGTGCTGAAGTGCTGGCGAGCGTTCCGGGGATGACAGCCGAGAGCGCCGAGGCGATCGTTGCGGCGCGATCGAGGTTGACGGAGGAGAGCCGGGCGCTGGTGACCTGGCCCTTGAGCGAGGGGCTGATCAGCGTGGAGCAGTTCCAGTCGGCGGTGGATCACATCACAACGCGGAGCCTGCAATGGCGGGTGCGGATCGAGGCGGGCATGGTTGTTGGAGGGGTGCCTGGCGGGGCGGGGAGCGGCGGTGGTCGCGACACCTTCGGAGCGGGCGTCGCGTTTGACTCGACCGGCGATTCCGGGCGGGGCGAATCGATTTCGAACGAGACGCGGACCAGCAACGTCGACTGGGCGGGGCGGGTGGTGTACGAGGCGGTGATCGACGTGGCGGCGGAACGCCCGAGGGTGGCGTATCTGCGTGATGTGACCCTCGACGAGATCCGCGACCTCTTGCCGGGGCGTGCGGGTCCGGTTGAACCGGGTCTGAACGCGGAACTTTCGGGTGAAGGATCGGGCGGTACCGGGGCCGGGGACGGCGCGGACGGCGTACCGTTTTCGGATGACGGGGTCGGCGCTGACCTGGACCTCGATCCTGGTGCGATGGACGCGGGCCTCACGCTGGAAGGCATGGATGCCGAGCCTATGACGAGCGAGAGCGATGCTTACTCGGATCGTGACCCGCCCAAGGGGGAGGACACGCCGCGCGCGACTCCGGTACCTGATCGCGGTGATGACCGCGTCGGGCGCTGGTCGACGCGTGGGCGCTCGGGCGGGCAAGGAGGGAACGCACCATGAGCACGCGCGGGCTGTTCACGGTGGTCGACTTTGAGCGTGGTCGTGTCGCGGCCCTGCAGGGCATCGTCACTGTCGGCGGCGTGGAGGTGCGGCGCGTCGTTGTCGCCGATGCGCCCGAGGGCGTCGCGATCGAGGACGGCGCGCGCTGCGGCGCGTGGATTGCGGGCATTCTGCGCGAGGCCGGCTTTGCCAAGAGCAGGGTCGTGCTGAGCGTGCCGCGTGCGGACGTGGTGCTGAAGCGATTGTCGCTCCCGGTGAGCGAGGAGACGGACGAGGGCGATCTTGCGGGCGCGGTGTCGCTGCAGATGAGCCGCCAGTTGGCGGTGTCGGCCGAGGGCGCGTCGATCGACTATGTGCCGATGAAGTCGGGGCTGGCGACGCCGGATTCGAGCGGGCATCCGTCGCTTTCGGTGATGGCGGCGGCGATCCCGGGCGATCGGGCGGCGTGGTTCATGGCGCTGGGCGCGGGGATCGGCTGGCCGGTGCGGCGGATCGGCATGCGCGGCGCGGGGACGGCGGCGATGCTGACCGAGTCGTCGATCCGCCAGGGCGCGGGCGTGCTGGGCGTTACGCTCGGGCGCGCGACGGCGGAGTTCGTGGTGGTCGAGGACGGCGCGATGACGTTCGCGCGCTCGGTGGATGTTGCCCTGCCGCACACGGCGGAGGAGCGGGAGAGTTTCGCGGAGCGGCTGAGCGTCGAGGCCAAGCGGACGTGGGCGAGCCATCGGGCCGCCAGCCCGGGTCTTGATCTGGGCGGCGTGACGGTGCTTGGCGCGGGCGAGACGGCGCGGTTGGCGGGCGAGAGTTGCGGCAAGCAACTCGAGGCGTCGTGGAGCCTGACCGGGTTGCCGTCGCGGGTGACGTGCGAGGCGGCGATCTCGCCCGACGAAATGACGGCGATCGCGCCCTTGGCGGGCTTGCTGTATGAGTGGGTGCTGGGCGCGCCCACGCTCGACTTTGCGTCGCCACGCAAGGCGCCGGACAAGAACGCGCAGGTGCGCAAGATGGCGCTGCTCGGCGTGCTCGGGCTGATTGTGTTCGGCGGCGGCGGGGTGGTGCTGTCGAACCAGCGGCTGGCGTTGCTGGAGAGCGAGGTAACGCAGGCGCAGGGTGACGCGGCTGGCAAGGCCAGGGATTACGACGCGTTCCTGGTGCAGCACGCGCGACTGTCGCATCTCGAGACGTGGCGGGCGTCGGGAGTGCAGTGGCTCCCGCATGTGAACGCGATCAGCGAGCGATTCCCGCCCACGAACCAGTCGATCCTGAACGCACTGACGGGGCATCTCAAGGCGTCGGCTGAGTATGTGCCGGGAGGGACGAGGTATCCGGACGGCACATGGCAGCCGAGGCGCGAGGCATCGTTGTCGATCGAGGGAACGATGAAGTCGCGTGCGGTTGCGACAGGGCTGCGAGAGACATTGGTGCAGAGCGAGTTGTACCGCGTCGAGAGCAAGGGCGCTGACGTGGCGGACAAGTTCGACTTCGAGTTGAATACGTCGCTGGCGCTCCCGGAGAAGCCGCCGGCCAAGGCGTCGGACAAGACAAAGGACGGATCCAAACCCGGCGTCAAGGCTGGCGTGCCGCAGACGCCGGCGCCCGCGAACAAGGCGAACGCTGCCCCGCCGCCGGATACAACGACGGAGCATCCCGCGGAGGAGCAGCGGCCGACCGAAACGCCCGTGGCGGGGGGTGGCTCATGAACCTCCTGACGTTTCGTGGCAAGTGGTGGCTGGGCGGCGCGGGCGCGGCGGCGGCGATCTTCGGCGCGTACCTCTTTGTATATGCCAGCCCGCGCGACGAACTGCTCGGCAAGATCAAGGTGGCGCGCGACGAGGAGCAGCGCCTTGCGGGGTTGCTCAAGCAGCGCGTGGTCGTGAGCAAGAAACTCTCGGAGTTCGGCGCGACGACTCTGGGGAGCAAACTCGACGTGGTGGACAAGCGGTTCCGCGACGGGCTCAACCAGATCGCGGCGCAGTGCGGCCTGGGGGGCGTGGTGGTGCAGACCGGCCAGCCGCTGGCCCAGGCGAGCCCGCTGCGGAATGCCAAGGGAGTGCAGTCAACGCTCAAGCGTGCGATCGCCCAGCAGAAGCAGCCCGATTTCAGCGTGATCGAGGGGACGTTGAAGGGGACCGGGACGCTGGACCAGGTGCTGCGGGTGCTTGCGGCGGTGCAGGCGCAGGCGTGGGTGCATCGCGTGGATGACTTCTCGATCAAGCCCAAGGGCAAAGAGCGCGAGCAGTTCGACGTTTCGGTGAGCGTGTCGACGATGATCGCGCCGGACCTGGCCAAGGCGGATAAAGAGCCTGTGGTGGTTCCTCCGCCACAGACGATGGAGGCGATGTGGAGCGCGGTGGCGGGGACGAACATGTTCCGCGAGCCGCCGCCCCCGGCGCCACCGCCCGCACCGCCGCCGACGGTGGTGGCGCAGAATCCGGCGCCGCCACCGATACCCGCGCCTCCGCCACCTCCGCCTTACAACGACTGGAAGTTGGTGGGAGTGGTTCGGACAGCCAAGGGTGTGGAGGCGTGGGTGCTGAACACCAAGACGAACGAGCGAGCGGTGCTGCCTCCGGGCGGGAAGGTGCTGGACTTGACGTTCGTCGATGGTGAAGGCGAGCGAGCGGTGTTTGACATCGGCGGGAAGAAGTTTGCGTTCGTGAACGGTCAGGTATTGGGCGTGCGAACGCCGGCCGAACAGTCGCCGGGACAGTAGACTGCGACGTGTGTGACAACTCGATCCGGGCCGGAGGCTCGGTGTGGAGGTAGGTATGGAATACGAGAACGACGCACGGGCATCGATCGGCGCGGCGAATGGGACGGCCCTGCGCGCACGCCGGGCGGCGATCGTGGCGGCATCGTTGATCGCGGCCTCGGGGACGGCGGTGCCGGTGTGGTCAGCGCGGGCACAGGACGCGGCGCCCGCGGCCCAACCTGCTGCGCAGCCGGCGGCCCAGCCCGCGGCGCAGCCTGCTCCGGCGAAGGAGCCGCCCGCCCAACCTCCGGTTCCGGCGCCCGGACCAGAAGCGCAGCCACCGGCCGCTGCGCAGCCCGCGGCCCAACCGGTGACGCCGCCCGCTCAGCCGGCGCAGGCGCCCGCGCCCAAGGGGATCACGTTCAATTTCAAGGACGTGCCGTTTGATTTCGTGCTGGACTTCTTCTCGCGTGAGTCGGGGCTGCCGATCATCCGCGAGGTTGCGGTGCCGCCGGGGAACATGACGTTCATCGGCGCGTCGTCGTATGCGTTCGACGATGCGTTGTCGATCCTGAACCTGAACCTGTCGATGCACGGCGTGCAATTGCGCCGGCAGGAGCAGTTCCTGTATCTGTCGACACTGCAAGCCTCGGCGCAGAAGGCCGGCGTGGTGGCGCGCGAGAACGTGCCGCCGGACATGAAGCCCGAGCAATTCCTGACACTGACGCTGCCTTTGAGCAACGCGGCGTCGGACCTTGTGGCGGCGCAGATCAAGCCGATGATCGGGCCGTACGGCGCGGTGACGAGCGTGCCGGCCCAGAACATGCTGGTGATCGTGGAGTCGGCGGCGCAGTGCCGTCGCATCCAGTCGATCGTGCAGACGATTGACGACGTTCGCCCGGTGGATACGCAGTTTAAACTCTTCAAACTTCAGCACGCGCAGGCGGACGCGGTGTACAACGCACTCCGCGGCCTGATCGGCGAGCGCGTGAAGCAGACATTCATCGACAAGGATGGCAAGCAGACGACGGTGCAGGACATCAGCATCTCGGGCATGAATATCCAGCCCGATATCCGCACCAATTCGATCATCGCGGTCGGGCCCGTGACGCGGCTGCAGACCTGCGAGGAGCTCGTCAAGTTGCTGGACCAGCCAGACGGCGGGGCGGCGGGCGAGACGCAGATGGTGACGTTCACGCTGCGCACGCTGACGCCCGAGGACGCGGCACGGAAGATCGAGGGTCTGTTTGCAAGCATTCAGCCCAAGAACAAGCCAGTGCTCCTGCCTCTCCCTGAGTCGGGCAAGTTGACGCTGGTGGGGTCGCAGTCTCTCTTGCTCCAGGCGACGGCGCTGATGGGCGAGATCGATCCCGGCGCGGGGAACGACACGCAGCCGAGGAGTGAGCGTCGCGCGACAACGGTGCGTCTGAAGTATGTGACGCCGGCTCAGGTCGAAGCGATCGCGGGCAAGTTGCTCACGCCGCGTCAGATGCAGGCGGTGAAGTTTGCGCCCACGCCCGATTCCAAGGGATTGGTTGCGACGGGGCCCGACGCGGACCTGAAGGCGTTCGAGCAGCTCGTGCAGGGCATCGACGTGGCGCCGCAGACCGACAAGGAAGTGCGCCTGGTGCGGATCACCGGCGGCGAGCCCAGGGCGGTGCTGGAACGGGCGACGCAGCTCTACGCGGCGACGGGCAAGAGCGAGACCGATCCGGTGACCGCGACGCTCGATGAGCCCACGCGTTCTGTCACGCTGATCGGTTCGCGGGCGGCGCTGTCGGCGTTCGACGGGATGCTGACGAGTGCGCAGCAGAACATCCAGGTGGTGCAGGAGTCGCGGACGTTTGACGTGGCGAAGGTTCGCCCGTCGGTGATGGCGCCCAAGCTCACCAAGTTGGCGAGGCCGATGCTGGCGCCGACGGACGGCGGCGCCTATCGCGAGCCGAGCGTGGAGCCGGTGGACGAGCTGAACAAGCTGGTGGTGCGGGCCGAGCCGGCGCAGATGGCGATGATCGCGGAGTTGGTGAAGCGTCTCGACGCGGATGATCCAACGGCGCGCGAACTGCGGGTCGTGAAGCTCTTGGGCGCGGACCCGAAGGGCTTGCTTGCGCGGGCCGAGCAGTTGTACGCGCAGCGCACGGCGGGCTTGTCGGAAGACCAGGCCGGCCCGGTGACGTGGGAGTTCGACGAGAAGTCGGGCTCGGCGCTCATCACGGCGCGCTCGAGCGCGATGCGTTTGTTTACCGACGCGCTCACGCAGGCGCAGCAGTTGGTGCCGCCCGCGCGGACGACACGGGTGATCGACGTGCAGAACGTGACGGCCAAGGAGCTCGTGCCGCAGATCACGGATTTGCTCGCGGGGAGCGATCCGTCTGATCCGGCGCGGCGTGTGGAGCCGGCGTCGATCCGCGTGATCGAGCGGACGAACTCGCTCTTGGTGACGGGCGAGGACGTGCAGGTGCGGGTGATCGAGGACTATGTGAAGCGGCTGGACAGGCTGGATCGCACGGATCTTCCGCCGCTCAGGCTCTTGCAGCTCAAGACGGCGGACGTGAGTTCGATCGCGTCGATGCTGACGCAGCAGTATGCCTCTCGGGCGCAGGCGGATCGGGCGGCCAAGCCGGTGGATGTGCGTGCGGACGCGGCGACCAACACGCTGATCGTGTCGGCGCATCCGGACCTGTTCAACGAGATCAAATCGTTCGTGGAGGAATTGAACAAGGACAAGAAGGATACGACGGGGCGAGTGACGCAATTGTTCCCGCTGAAGGTGGCCAAGGCGGCGGACGTGGCGAGCGCGATGGAGAAGTTGTATCCGCAGCCGCCGATGCCGGTTGATCGTTTGAATCGCCCGATGCCGTGGGCGCAGCAGCCCAAGGAAGTGACGGTCTCGGCCGATCCGTCGAGCAACTCGCTGATTATCGACGCGCCGCAGGAGCGGATGGAATCGATCCAGGCGCTGGCGGCGCAACTGGATCGCGTGGAGCTTCCGCCGCAGTCGCAACTGCGGACGTACCGCGTTGTCGGGGCGAACCTGGGCGCGATCGTGCAGACATTGCAGTCGCTCTCGCGGCAGGGGAATCTGGCGGCGCCTGCCCAGCCGGGCAAGCAGCCGGTGCAGGTGCTGATCGAGTCGGAGCCCAAGAGTTCGACGCTGATCGTTGCGGGCGACACGGTGACGTTTGAGCGCGTGGAGACGATGCTCAAGGAACTGCAGGCGGTTCCGATCGAGAAATCGCTGCGCGTGTTCCCGATCGCCAACGCGAAGGCGGGCGAGATCAAGGACCGGGCCAAGCAGATCTATGACGCGCAGATCGCGCAGATTCCCGGCGCCAACCCGGTGGAGTTGAACGTCGACGAGACGACCAACTCGCTGCTGGTCGTGGCGGACACGGAAGGAATGACGCGCTTCGCGAAGGTGATGGACGAACTCTCGCGCCAGGCCGGGCCGGCGCGCGAGATACGGATGATCGAACTGAAGCTCGCCAAGGCCAAGGAAGTTGTGACGTTCCTCGATGAATTGCTGCGGTCGAGCAAGTCGCTGCAGATCAAGGGCGGCCCGGACCCGGTGTTCGAAGCCATCGAAACGACGAACTCCGTGCTCGTCGCGGCCCAGCCGGCGCAGTTCTCGGTGATCGAAGCGCTCGTCAAGAACCTGGACAATCAGCAGACGGCGGAACGCCCGCCGATGCGGATCATGAAGCTGCGCACGACCGATGCGGCGAGCATGGCGCAGATTCTCACGCAAGCCTACGACAAGCGCACGCCCGAGCTCAAGCTCAAGCAGCCGGTGGACATCCAGCCGGACCCCGCGACCAACACGCTGATCGTGTCGGCCCACGCGGACATCCTGCCCGAGATCGAGGCGGTGATCGAACAGCTCAACGAGCAGCAGGCGGTCGACGCCGACGGGCGCGAGATCCGGATTTTCCCGCTGAAGGTCGCGCGGGCGGAGGAACTCGCCAAGACCATCGACCAGATGTACCCCGAGCCGCCCATGCCGCGTGATCCGCGGAACGGGCAGCCGCGCCCCGATTTGCAGCGCCCTCGCGAGATCGTGGTTCGTGCGGATCGCGCGACCAACTCGCTGATCGTCGATGCGCCGGCGAAGCGTCTGGCGGGCTTCGAACAGATCGTCAAGAGCCTGGATCAGACCAAGCTCGCGGAGAATGTCGAGGTTCGTTCCTACCGCGTGGCGCGGGCGGACCTTGCGAGCGTGGTGACGACGCTGAAGAACCTGGCCTCGACCGGCGCGATCTATGCCGGCGGACAGAACGCGGCGCCGGGTGTGGCGACGCCGGTGACAGTCGACAGCGAGCCGACGACGCGCACGCTGATCGTGAGCGGGCCGACGAGCGTGTTCACGGCGGTCGAGAAGGTGCTGCAGCAGATGGACGGCCCGGCGAATCGCCCGGGCACAACCGTCAAGCTTTACACGCTCAAGCACGCGCGGGCCGAGCGCCTGCAAACGCTGCTTGAGCGATTGCTCACGACGCGACTGCGCGAGATCCAGGACTCGGAAGGCCGCCCGGTGACGGACGTGAAGTCGTTGCTCGAGGTCGCGGCGGACGCGGGCTCGAACACGCTGATCATCTCGGCGCCGGCGGCGATCCAGGAAGTCGCGGAGCAGTTGATCCAGCCGCTCGATACCGAGGCGGCGGCGAGCGGGCGAGCGGTGATCCGCGTCGTTCCGTTGTCGTACGCCGAGGCCGGGCAGGTGGCGCAGACGCTGACACAGGCGATGCCGACGTTCGAACTTCCCAGCGGCGGGAAGGTGACGGTGCTGCCCGCGCCGGGTTCGAACGCGATTCTGCTCACGGGCACGCCGCAGGACCTGGCGAAGATCGAAGAAATCGTCAAGCCGCTCGACATCCGCCCGACGGACCAGGACACGCCGAGCGTGGAGACGTTTGCGCTCAAGAACGCGGACGCGGGAGTGATCGCCAAGACGGTGGAAGCGCTGCTGGTTGAGCAGCAGCAACTGGATCCGCGTGTGCTTTCGCTTCAGTTGCAGTTGGCGAGGCAGGCGCGCCAGGACCTGTTCAAGAAGCCGCTGATCAAGGTCGAGGCCGAAACGCGCAGCAATTCGCTGATCGTGTCTGCGCCGGCGGCGACGATTCAGCTGGCCAAGTCCGTGATCGAGCGACTGGATCAGCCCGCGGGCCCGAGCGAGCGGACGGCCGCGACGTACACGCCGAGCAAGGGCGACCTGCAGCAACTCTCGACGAGCGTGCTGAAGATGGTGAACGCGACAGTGCCCGCGGGGCGTACGGCGCTTGAACTGGTTCCCGAGCCCAAGACCGGGAGCATCCTGGCGATCGGCACCCCCGAGCAGGTGGGCGAGGCGCTCAAGCGGCTGGCGGAGATGGACGATCGCTCGATGCTCGCGCCGGCGGTCGAACTGGCGGTGATCGATCTGCAGCACGCGGACGCGGCGTCGGTCGCGTCGACGGTGCAGGGGATGCTGTCGGATCGCACGCGCTGGCCGGAAGAGTTGCGCCGCGCGGAGAAGGCTTCGCTCAACGTGCCGCAGCCGACGGTGAACGCGGACGCCAAGAGCAACCGCCTGCTCGTCAGCGCGCCCACGCTGCTCACACCGATCGCCCGCGAGTTGATTTCGACGCTCGACAAGCCCGCGGCCCAGTCGACCGTCGACGTGCGCGTATTCCCGCTGGTGCGGGCGGCGGCGCCGGACGTCGCGACGGCACTGCGCGCCGGGCTCGAGGCGTCGGTCAAGCCGGGCCAGCCCAGGCCGACGATCAGCGCCGAGCCGTCGAGCAACGTCGTGGTCGTCAGTGGTTCGTCGGACCAACTCGAGCGCGCGGCGGAACTCATCAAGCCCATGGACGAAGGGCAGAAGCCCGACGCCATGGGCGTGCGCACCGTTTTCCTCAAGCACGCGCGTGCGGAGACGGTGCAGCCGGTTGTTGAGCAGATCCTGAAGCGCGACTCGATGCTGACGATGATCCCGGAGTATCAGCGCTTCCAGTACCTAACCCAGAAGGGCCAGGGCACAAGCACGGGCGACGCGGGTGTGCGCGTGGCGGCCGAGCGCCGGCTCAACGCGATCGTGGTGAGCGGGCCGACCTCCGTGCTCGAAGTGGCCGAGCAGGTTGTTAAGGAACTCGACGCCGATCCGGCGACGCGGGGCGGAGAGACCTCGCGTGCGGTGCGGCTCATCTCGCTTGTGAACGCTGATGCGCAGGAACTGGCGACGAGCATCGAGGCGGTGTTCAAGGAAGATGCGAGCACGGACCAGCCGCCCACGGTGCGGGTGGACAAGTCGAGCAACTCGCTGATCGTGCGTGCGACGCCCGAGCAGTTCGCGATGATCGAGGAACTTTCGGGCAAACTCGACAAGGCGACGCTGTCGACCAGCCGCCAGATGAGGATGATCCCGGTCGATCGCTCGCGCGTCGACGCGGAGTTGATGGCTCAGACGCTGCGCCGCTTGCTCGAGCAGCAGGGCGGCGTAAAGGTTCAAGTCATCTCGACCGACGAACTGCTGGAGCGCCAGCAGAAGGGCGAGAAGGACGGCGGAAGGCCAGACGGTGACAAGCCCAAGCCCGGGCCCAAGGGCGGGAAGAAGCCGCAGAGCCGCGGACCCGGCGCCGCCAACGAGCCGGCGATCGTGTCGGCGCGTGAGGTGTCGGGCGATGGTTCGGGCGGCTCGGCGAGCGGCGCGTGGATCGATGCCGATCGAAGCGCTGTCCTGGCGAGCGACTCGCGCGCCGGCGGCCTGCCCGCGTGGGCGTGGCTGGTGATCGGCGCGGTCGATCCAGACGGGACTTTTCTAGGGCAAGCCGGGAACGCCCAGCCCGCGACCGACAAGCCCGTCGTTCAGCAGCCCGCGGCTCAGCCGCCCGAGCAGGGAACTCAGTCGGCCATCGTCGGGCCCGAGCAGGACACGGTGACGATCGCGGTTGATCCTTCGACGAACTCGCTGGTGATACTCGCCTCCCCGCGGATGAGCGATCGGCTCGCCGAGCTCGTTGGTCAGCTCGAGCAGCAGATGCCGTCGGAGCCGACGACGGTTCATGTCGTGACTCTTCCGGCGACGGCGGACGCGTCTCAGATCGCGCCGCTGGTGAACTCGACGCTGCAGCAGGTTGGGCGAGCGTCGCCGCGGAATCCCGGCGGATTCAGCGGTCCGGTGTCGGTGGCGCCGGACCCGGCGGGCGCGTCACTCATCGTGCTCGCGAACGATTCAGACTTTGAATCGATCAGCCGGCTGATCACGTCGATCTCACAGGTCGGGCGGGCCGAGAGTGTTTCACTCAAGGTGTACCCGCTCGAGAACGTGACGGCGGCGAAGGCCTCGACGGCCCTCAACGACCTGTTCAGCGCGGAGCCGCGCGGGCGTCAGGCGCGCCGGATGCGCCAACTGGAAATGACCGTCAAAACCGCCGACGGCGACATGACGGCAAAGGTCGATCCGTCTCGGGTGCGCGTCAGCGCGAGCCCGGGCGGTACGGCGATCATCGTTGCGGCACCTGCGGAGTCGATGGGATTGATCGATCAGTTCGTGGCGATGATCGACCAGAGCCCGGTGACCGATCGCCTTTCGATCAGGCGCTATGCACTCCAGAACGCGCGGGCGCAGCAGCTCTCGCAGACGATCCAGCAGTTGATGGATGCGCAGCGCCAGGGGCCAAACGCCAGCGAACTTCCCCAGGCGAGGCTGGTGCCCGACGCGCGGACGAACTCGCTGCTCGTGACGGCGTCCGAGACGCAGCACTCGGAGATCAAGCGCCTGCTCGAAACGGCGGACTCCAGCGCCGAAGAGCCCGGCATGAAGTTGGCGATCATCCCGCTCCAGCAGGCAAGCCCGGACACGGTGCGCCGCATCGTGGAAGAAGTCCTGATCGGCCGTGACCAGGCCAAGGCCGCCAAGATCAGGATCTCCGCGGATGATTCGTCGAGTCTTTTCGTGGTTCGGGCGCAGGAAGAAGACATCGACGAGGTGAAGAAGATCGTCGCGCAGGTTGATTCGGCGGAGACGAGCGGCCTGCCGGTGCGCACGGTGAAACTGGAGCGGGCCGATGCGCAGCAGGTCGCGACCGCGCTGCAGCGTTTCTTCAGCGAACGTGCCCAGGTCTCGTCGCGTCCGGGGCAGCGGGTGCGAAATCGCGTCGCGGTGGTGGGGGACGTGCGCAGCGGCTCACTGGTCGTGTCGTCGTCGGACGAGGACTTTGAGCAGGTCAAGTCGCTCGCAGCCGCCTTCGACACGCCCGCGACCTCGCAGGACATGCAGTTCCGCATCATCACGCTCAAGAACGCGCGGGTGATGGACATCGAGCCCACGATCCGCAACATCGCCGACACGCTGAGATTCGAGCGGGCGGTTGGGCAGCGCAAGAGCGAGCAGAGCCCGGTGCTGATCGAGCCCAACGAGCGGACCAACGCGATCGTCGCAGTGGGCACGACGGACCAACTCGAAACAGTGGAGAAGATCATCGGCTCGCTGGACCAGCCGGGGTCGGAGCGGGTGGCGATGACCGTGAAGGCCGTGATGCTTGAGCGGGCCGATCCGCGAGCGGTGTCGCAGGCGATTGAGCGGGCGATGGTGACGCCTGGCTGGCGCACATGGCGTGGTCAGGACCCTGACGCGGTGACGGTGCAGACCGACGCGCAGCGTCGCGCGCTGATTCTCGTGGGCAAGGCGGAGCGGGTTGAACTGGCCGCCAAGTACATCGCGGAGCTTGACAGCGCCGGCTCGGGCGGCGGGCAGGAGATCCAGTCGATCACGCTCCAGCACGCACGGGCCGATCGTGCGGCCGAGAGCCTCAACCGGTTCTTCAACGAGCGAGCACGCGCGCAGGGGATGCAGCAGTCCGGCGTATCGGTGATCGGTTCGGTGGATGGGAATGTCCTGATCGTGTCGGCCGATCCGGTGAACGCCGCGTCGGTGAAGGACCTTGTCGCTCAGATCGATCAGCCGGCGCTGGGGCAGGATCGCCGGTTCGAGATGTACTACATGCAGAACGCGGAGGTTTCCGAGGCCGCGGGAACGCTGCGCGCGATGTTCAACCGTCCCGGACGTGGCGAGGAGCAGGTGGTGATCACGCCCCAGCCCAGCAGCCGAACGCTGATCGTGTCGGCGCCGGGCGCGGTGTTCGATCAGATCGACGCGCTGGTGAAGCAGCTCGACGCGCCGCCGACGGTTGAGAATTCGAAGATCGTGACGGTGACACTGAGCGCGGCGAAGGCGGCGGATGTGGCGACGGCGTTGAAGTCGGCGCTCCCGCCGAACGTCAAGGTGACCGTGACGCCGGTGGCGCGGAGCAATTCGCTGCTGCTGACGGGCTCGAACGAGGCGATCAAACTGGCGATGGACCAGATCCAGACGATCGACCAGGTGCCGGTGAAGAGTCTTCTCGCGTTCAAGCGGATCAAGTTGGACAACGCGATGGCGGACGATGTGTACTTCACGGTGACGCAGATGCTCCGCCTGCGTCCGCGCGACACCGACGGGCGTCAGCAGACGAGCGTGGATTACTCGCGCCAGGACAACACCCTCGCGGTCTCGGCGCCCGCCGATCAGATCGAAGAGATCGAGCAGATGATCAAGCAGCTCGATGTTCCCACGGCCGCGACGCGAAAGACTGAGTTTGTCAAACTCGAGTTCGCCAATGCTGAGCAGACCGCCAAGGCGCTCGAGGTGTTCTACGGGCGATACGCGCCGGAAGCGGCCTCGCCGGCAGCCCGAGCCGTCACCATCGTCCCCGATCCATCGTCGAACTCGCTGGTGATCAGCGCCGAGGAGAAGGAGTGGTCGGGGATTCGCTCGCTGCTGACCAAGCTTGACTCAAAGGAATACGACGCGACGCAGCAGCTCTCGGTGATCGGGCTCAAGCACGCGGACGCGGCTGGAGTCGCTCGAGCGCTGAATGAAGGGTTCCGCGCACCACTCGAGGACCAGGCGCGGCGCGAACAGATCGAGCGTCAGCGCGGGAGGATCGGGCAGGATGGCAGGAACGACGATCGGTACTTCTCGCCGACGGTGCTCGTCGACACGCAGGGGCGTCCGACGGTGTCGGCCGAGCCGCAGACCAATTCGCTGATCGTGTTCGCGGGGCGTCGGGATCTTGACCGGATCGAGGCGATCGTGAAGCAACTGGATGTTCCGGGCTTTGCGGACATGCCCCCGGCGCGGGTGATCCCCGTGATCGGCACGGGCAAGCCCAGCGCGATCGCGTCGACGATGCGTGAGTTGTTCGCGATGACCGGCACGGGTAATACGGCCCGGCGCGGGCCGCGCTCCATCGTGATCATCGGCGATGACGCGTCGAGCGCGATCATCGTGCGTGCGGATGAGCCGGAGTATGCGCAGATCAAGACGCTGGCAGACACGCTGCAGCAGCAGGGCGAGATCGGGCGTGCTGTGCCAGGCGTGATCAAACTGAAGCATGTCCCGGCGGCGAGGCTTCGGACGACGCTCATCGCGACCTTCCAGCCCCTGGCCCAGTCGATGGGCGAGGCCTTGGCGATCGAGGTTGAGCGCGGGAGCAATTCGCTGGTCGTGATGTGCAGCCCGCGGCTGAAGGCCGAACTCGAGAAGGTGATCGCGGAACTGGACATCGCCAACCTGGCGACCGGCGATAACGCGAGCGGTCAGCCGACTCGCCTGGGCCAGAGCGTGTTCATTGTCGATGTGACGAACAACTCGCCGGCTGACATGGTGAGGCTGCTGGACGGCATGGGCGTGACCAAGCCGCAGGCGGCGGATCGCCCAGGCGTTGTGGGTGATCCGGTGACGCTGGTTCCGATGACGACGCGGCGCGCGATCGCCGTGCTGGCGAATCCGGGCGACGGTGAGGCGGTGTCGCAACTCGTCAAGGCGCTGGATGCGGAGCCGAGCGAGTCGGAGCAGAAGGCGGTCGTGATCGCGCTCAAGCGGAATACGGCGGCGGCGGTGGTGAACACGCTTCGCCAGATGCTCAGCCCGAGCGAGCAGCAAGCAGACACCGGGCCGGCCAAGGCGCTGGCCGAGCACGTGCGTCGTCTGGCGATCACCAGCAACTCGCTGCAGAGCGGCGAGACCAAGGTCGATCTCGCCAAGCCGATCCGCCTGATCCCCGACGCGACGACCAACTCGGTCGTGATCGCGTCGACGCCTGGCAACGTGGCGGCGTTGCAGGACGTGGTCAAGACGCTGGACACGCTCCCGATGGGCGAGGCGATCGTGATCCGGATGTTCCCGCTGTCGAACGCATCTGCGACGCGGATCAAGGGCGTGGTCGACGAACTCTTCAAGCAGGGTGAAGCGATCCGTCGCCTGCCCGGTACGCAGCGTCAGGGCCTGCCGACGACCGCGACAGGCCAGGCGCTGGCGGGCGATATCGCGGTCACGGTCGATGAGCGGACGAACCTGCTGATCGCGGCCGGGCGCGAGGAGGCGATGGCGCTGGTCGAGGTGTTGGTGAAGGACTTGGATAGCGACGAGACGAGCAAGTGGATCGAGCCCTCGATCATCCAGCTCAAGCACGCGGATGCCGTGCCGCTCTCTCGCAAACTCCGGGAGGTGCTGGTGCAGGGATTCGCGGCGACGCCGGAGGCGATGGGAATCCAACGCCAGTTCGGGCGTCTCCGAATGTCACTCTCCGGCAAGGGCGCGGACGGCAAGCCGCCGACGGTCGAGGCGGATCTGTTCGCGCCGCTCTCGGGGCTGGTGATCTCGCCCGAGGAATTCTCGAACTCGCTGATCGTGATCGGCACACCGGCGAACGCGGCCGTCGTGCGAGAACTGGTGACGATGTTTGACATCGAGCAGGCGGCGGCGAGCAACGCGGTGCGTATCTTCCCGCTGAAGTATGCCGCGGCCGAGCGGGTGTCGAACCTGGTGCAGGGCATCTTCCGACAGCGTGAGGCGGCCGAGACCGGCGCGCCGCGCCCGGAGGACAAACTCATCATCTCGGCGGATTCGCGGACCAACACGCTGCTCGTCTCGACGAGCCAGCGCAGCCTGGCGATCCTGGAAAGCCTGCTGAAGACGCTCGATTCGCAGGAGTCATCGCCCAGCGTTGGCGTGCAGGTGATCGCGGTGAACGGGACCGACGTGAAACTGCTGGCGCCGCGGCTGGAGCGCCTGATGCGCGAACGGATCGAGGCCGCGATCCGGGGCGGGTCGGTGCGCAATCCGACGGACGCGTTCTCGATCGAGGCCGAGCCGACGAACAACCTCTTGATCGTGGCGGCGAGCGACGAGAACGTTCAGGTCGTGCGTGAACTCCTCTCGGCGATCCAGAAGGACGCCAAACTCCTCGACGATCAGGCCCGCTCGACCATCATCCAAATGGCGCGGATACCGGCGGCGGAGATGATGGCCTCGCTCAAGCAGTTGTATGTCGACAAGGAAAACGCCAAGCGTGGCGAAGGATCGGTGACGGTTGTTGCGAACGATCGCCTCAACTCGCTGCTGGTCGGCGGTACGGAGGACGACGTCAAGGCGATACGCGGCCTTGTGGCGCAGTTCGACACCGCCAAGGTGCAGGTGACGCGCGATATCGAACGCATCGAACTCAAGAGCGCGAACGCGCTCGAGGTCGTCAACCTGCTGGAAAACGTCCTCGCCGGCCGCCCGCTCGGCAGCGCCAGCGGAATCGGGGCACGCCAGGCGACCAAGGTCCGCTTCTTCCGCGAGCAGATCGCCCAGGCGACCGGCGTCGAGGGACGCCTGCCGACCGAGGCGGAGATCGACGGGATCATCAAGGACCAAGTGACGCTTACGCCCGAACTGCGTTCAAACTCGGTGGTGATCGCCGCGCCTTCGTCGGTGGTCGCACTGGTGAAGGAGATCATCACGGACCTCGACACGACCTCCGCCGGCCTGCGGAAGATCGAGGAGTTCCAACTCAAGAACGCCGACGCGAGGCAGATGGCCGACCTCCTGCGTGACACCTTCAACCTGCGCCAGCAGGGGAACGCGTATGTGCTCGTGCCGGCTCGCCGCGCCGTCGATGGGGACCAGCCGAACGCCGACGAACAGGCGGGCGGCGCCCTGACCGGAACAAGCGTGACGACCGTGCCCGACGAGCGGCAGCAGTTGTCGATCGCGATCGATGCTCGCACCAACACGATCATCGTGAGCGGCACAGAGCAGTACATGGAACTGGTGCGGAAGGTTGTGAACCGCCTCGACGACATCGTGGCCAACGAGCGTGAGCGCACGGTGTTCCACCTGCGTAACGCCAAGGCCAAGGACATCGAAACAACGCTGCAGAAATACTTCGCCGGCGAATCAACGCTCGAGAAGTCCACGCTCGGCCCGCAATTGACAGGGTCGGTCATCAAGCAACTCGAAGAGGAAGTGACGATCATCGGCGACGAGAAGAGCAACAAACTGGTGATCTCCAGCGCGCCGAGGTTCACCGAAACAGTGCTCTCGATCGTGCGCGAGCTCGACGCCGCCCCGCCGCAGGTGATGATCCAGGTGTTGCTCGCCGAGGTGACGATCGACAGCGAGAACAACTGGGGCGCGGACCTGAAGATCGGGCCGTTCGGCGGCGACAACTACACGACGTCGCTGCTCGGCGCGGGCGCGGGAGTAGGAACGGCGATCGGGGTACCGAATCTTTCGGTGTCGAGTTCGGACTTCAGCCTGCTGATCCGTTCGCTGCAGGTGCAGGGCAAGCTCGAGGTATTGAGCAATCCGCAGTTGCTGGTGAGCAACAACCAGAACGCCAAGATCCAGGTCGGTGAGAACGTGGCGATCGTGCAGGGCGTGGAGCGCACGCCGCAGGGGAACACGCGGTCGGACGTGAAGCGTCAGGACGTGGGCATCATCCTGGACGTCACGCCGACGATCAGCGCCGACGGATTCGTACGGATGGAGATCAAGCCCGAGATCTCGTCGGTGTCGGCCAAGACGACGCAGATCAGCGAGGACTTCCTGGCGCCGATCATCGACAAGCGAACGCTCGACACGATCGTGACGGTGAAGGACGGACAGAGCATCGTGATCGGAGGTCTGCTGCAGACCAACGATCAGACGCGCGACACGAAGGTGCCTGGCCTGGGGGACATTCCGCTGGTTGGCAATCTCTTCCGCAGCAACGACAAGACGAACACGAAGACGGAACTGATGGTGATTCTCACGCCGCGCGTCATCCCGGGGCAGGACCCGGATTGGGAAGGGCGCATCGAGCGGATGAACAATCAGATGATCAATCGTCTGCAGGATCCGATGCGGGTGAAGGAGTATCTGAACGAAGTGAAGAAGCAGGCGGAGGAATTGCAGGAGCCGGCTCCAACGCCCGGGGCGAGCAACGAGAAGGGAGTGGTGCGTGTGCCATTCGCCAGGCCGACGCAGCAGGCCCAGGAGTCGCCGAGATGAACGATGAACCGGCGTGTCGCGGCGCGAGATGGATGAGCATGTTCGCGTTCGCGGTCGTGTTTGCAGCCGTCTGTGTGGCGATGACAGCCTGCGCGGGGAACAAGGGAGGCGGCAAGTCGCTGCCACAGCAGCCGTCGGAGGTCGTACCGTCGCGGATGACGATCTCGGCCGCGCTCCCGCAGGATACGGACCTGAACGGGTATCCCGACATGATCGACCTGACGATCTTTGTCTTCGACGATCGATATCCGATCCCGCTCGATGTGCCGGGGACGTTTACGTTCAAGTTGAGCGGCGCCAAGGAAGGCAGGTTGCTCCGCGAGTGGGCGATTCCGCCGGACAAGGTTGTCGCGGCGCGGCGGCGGATGCCCGCGGGGCCGGGCTATGTGTTCAGCCTCAGCCTTCTGGACAATGGTGGGGACCACATCGAAGCGCAGCACGCTGACCTGACGGCCGAATACATGCCCCTCAAGGGCCCGGTGGTGAAGATGCGCGGCGGAAGCACGCTCCGCCTCGGGAAATTGACGCAGTAGGCGTGGAGCCCGCGGGATCGCCGCGGGTCGATTTCATTGCGGCGCGCTGACGATGGGCCATGTCAGCGAGTGCAGGATTGGGTAGCGCACTCGGCAGCGCAGGATCTCAAAGTCCTTGGCCGTCCAGTTGAGCGATGCGAGCATTTTCCCAACGAGTTCGGGGCAACGGGGGACGTCCGGCGTGTGGAGCGCCTGCAAGTCCGAGCCAAGGGCCCGGACCTGCTCCTTCGCGGGAATCGTGAAGGTCTCGGAGTCCACGTATACGCTGTGCATGTCGGCCAGATTGCCGTGGACGGAAACCCGTGCGGTGCGCGGATCGATCCACGCGCGAGGGACCAGGAAGTCGATGAGCAACACCTCGGCGGGTACGGTCGAGAGTGCCTTGACGCCCCAGCAGGTCTGCGGATCGCCGCCGTCCCAATCCGGGTAGATCTGGCATCCGAAGAAAGTGGCCGGCGTTCCGGCCTCCAGGAGGTCGAGGCGCAGCACCTCGGACTCGCCGTCCGTTCCCTTGAGGGTCTCAAGGCGCGGGCACGGTTTGGAGCAGAACTCTTCGAGAGTGCGTGTCTTGCCCAAGTTGTCCACGGGCGCTCCGCCCATGTCATAGATCACGCCGCGGCGAAGGGCCAGGACGGCATTGGGCCTCGAACTCTGCAGATCGACCCGCCCGTGGACCAGTGAAAGATGTTCGGAACCCGGCTTGGAGCCCTGCTGAAAGATGACGGCGCGATAGTCGGTGCGGGCCCGGATGCCCCAGACGCGTGCGTTGGCGCGGAACGCCGCGGCGCGGTAACTCATCCGGATCTGACCGGAGGCCTCGTTCTCGAAGCCCGCGACAAGCGCATCGAAGTTGCCGCGAGAGCCCGAGGTGCGGGTCACAAAGTCGTTGAAATGCTCGTAGGCCTGGGCCACCTTTCGCACGACGCCTTCGTCCCAGCCACGTTCCCGAGCCTGGCGGAGGACCCGCTGCATGGAACCGGCGCGGGGGACGAAGGGCAGGGTTGAGAGCGGGTCGCTTGCGATGGCAATGCGGAAGATCTGCCAGCCGAGGGGTGCATCCACGTCCAGCGCCCGGTGGAGGTCGGCGGCCCGGCCGACGGGGGTCGGGGCCGCCTCGACCAGAGACCGGGTGGCATCCCGAAGTTCGGCCAAAACGCCCCTGGCTGCGCCCAGAACGGGGTCGCCGCTTGCAATTGGTGAGTTATCGGACTTTTTCGGCCGAGATTTCATCAACTGAAAAGGTATCGCGGTCATGGGCAGCCTGCAATTTTGGCTTTATTTGTGAAAAACATTATTGACCAATGATTCTCAACGCATCATACTATGCGAATTGAGGCGAGTGATACCTGAAGTTTGAAAACGCAGACGATTTCACCGCCGGAGTCAGGTGGTCAGTCAACAAGGAGGTCGAACATGAAGCTGGTTTCGCGTTCATCGATGATGGCGGTTGGTGCGCTGCTGAGCGTGGCCGGTCAGGCGATCGCGGCGGATTGGACTGTGACGCTCTTGGAGCCCGCCGGGGCCGGGCAGTCGAAGTGCTTCGGCGCGTACGGCGGCGTGCAGTGTGGCTACGCAAACTTCGGGATGCAGGGCGAGGCGCTGCTGTGGGGCGGGAGTTCGACATCCTACTACAACATGTCGACCGGCATGGGGTGGACATCAGCCGCCGCCAACGCGATCTCCGGCGACCAGGTGGTGATCAGCGCGACGGTTGGCATGGGGCGCGGCTATCTCTTCAAGATGTCGGATGCCAGTTATACCGATCTGACCGGGACGAATAGTTCGGTGGGGATGCAGGGTGTCAACGGCGCTACCAACACCCAGGTCGGAAGTGGCATGGGCTCGATGATGATGGGCATCATGATGATGTGGCACGGCACGCCCGGGAGCGCGGTCGACTTGACTCCTCCCGGCTGGATTTCCGCCGCGTCGGTTGGCTGTTCCAGCACCTATCAGATCGGCAACGGCATGACGAGTTTCATGGGGTTCGGGCATCCGTTCCTGACCTATGGCACGAGCGCCAGTTACGTGGACCTCACGCCTCCGGGGGCGACCTCGGCGGCGGTGGCGGGCTGCGATGAGTCGAACCAGGTCGGTGGTGTGTTGTGGCCGTCGGCGATGATGGGTCACGCATGCATGTGGAGCGGGACGGCCGCCAGTGTGGTCGATCTGCACCCGGCCGACGCCGCGTCGAGTTCGGCGGTGGCGTGCGCTGAAGGGATCCAGGTCGGCAACTATGTGCCTTCGACGGGCGGCTACGGCAAGGCGAGATACTGGAGTGGATCGGCGGCTTCGGGCGAGGACCTGCACCACTATGTCACCGAGCAGATCGGTTCGCAGTACATCCAGACGGAGGTGACCGGCATCGACCCGATCACGTTCGACGTCGTGGGCATTGCGTACACGACCGACGGCATGTTCATGATCCCACACGCCATCATGTGGAGCCCCGCGACCACCTATTGCCCGGCCGACTTCAACCAAGACGGGTTCGTGAATGCGCTCGACTATGACGGGTTTGCGAGCCTGTTTGAGGTGGCGGATCCCGGCGCCGACTTCAACAACGACGGCTTTGTGAATGCATTGGACTATGACGAGTTTGCATCACACTTCGAGGCCGGCTGCTGAGAGATCCACGCCTTCATTGACACTCGAACCCTCGGGCCGATGGGCCCGGGGGTTTTTTCGTCATGGCGTGTGAAGCTTCTGCTCGGTGGTGCCGTACTTTCCGTGGCGGGCTCTGCACGGTGAGATCACGGCTTTGGGTCGTGCGCCGCCAGTATTCATAGGGTTTCTTGTGGGGGCAAGACGGGACCTTAGCGCGTCCTTAGCGCTTCGGGTGGTCAATCTTCATGACCTGAATGCTTGGGGAACGCGGGGTATGTGTGAAGAATCTCTCGTTCGCGGAGCGATGTTCCAAACCCTCAAGGAGACAGGTATGCGGAAGGTTTTCGCGGCGGTAGTGGCGGCGGCGTCGTTGGTGACGACGGCGCAGGCCCAGACCAAGATCGATCCCAAACTCCCCGATTACAGCGCCGCGCAGGGCGTGTCGGGCAAGCTCAAGAGCATCGGCTCGGACACCATGAACAACGTGATGGCGCACTGGGCGGAGGGGTTCAAGAAACTCTATCCTGGCGTGGACATCGAGATCGAGGGCAAGGGCTCGGCCACGGCGCCGCCGGCCTTGATTGAGGGCCAGTCGCAGTTCGGCCCGATGAGCCGTGAGATGAAGAAGGAGGAGGTGGACAAGTTCGAGGCGAAGTTCGGGTACAAGCCGACTGGCCTGCGTGCTGGCATCGACTGCCTCGCGGTCTATGTCCACAAGGACTGCCCGCTCAACGAGATCACCTTTGAGCAACTTCAGAAGGTCTTCTCGGTCGCCGGGCCGGACATGACGTGGGACCAGATCGGCGTGACCGACGCGGCGTACAAGGGCAAGCCGATCAGCCTGTATGGTCGAAACTCGGCTTCGGGCACCTACGGGTACTTCAAGGAGCACGCGCTGGGCAAGAAGGACTTCAAGGCGACCGTGAAGGAGCAGCCGGGGTCGTCGGCGGTGGTGCAGGGCGTCGCGACCGACAAGTTTGGCATGGGCTATTCGGGTATCGGCTACAAGACCGCCGACGTCAAGGCCGTCAAGGTGGCCCAGAAGGGCAAGCCGGTCGAGGCGAGTGTTGACAACGCGTACAACGGCACCTACCCCCTCGGGCGTTACCTCTACGTGTATGTGAACTACGACAAGGCCAAGGGCCTTGATCCGCTCCGCGCCGAGTTTGTGAAGATGATGTTCAGCCGTCCGGGCCAGGCGGGCGTGGTGAAGGACGGGTACATCCCGATCACCGCCGACATTGCGCGTGAAGACCTGAAGAAGGTGGGCCTCGAGGCGAAGTTCTGATTCCGTCGAGAATCAATCGGCGCGGCCTGACAGGCGTGCCGGGATCGAGTAACGTGCGGACCGGTCGCCCAACGGCGGCCGGTCTGTTTTCCTGAAGCGGTCGATCGGATGCGAACCCTCGGGCCGGGAGTGTGGGCCAGCATGGGCGAGAGCGAGCAAAGCCTGTCGAGACGCGCGACGCGGCGGCACGTCCACGCGATCGATCATCTCGCGGGCGTGCTGATCTCGGTCGGTGGTTTTCTCGTGATCGTGGCGGTGCTTGGCATCTGCGTGTATCTGGTGGCCGAGGTCGTGCCGCTCTTCCGCGGCGCGGATGTGCGCGAGGGGAGCGCGGCGTCGATGGACGCGAAGTATCCTCGCCTGGTGGTGTGCGACGAGTACAAGCGATCGGCGATGCTCGTCGATGCGCAGGGCGTCGTGTCGCTGGTGAACCTCGGCGACGGGCGCGTGGTGTCGAGGGGAACGCTTGCGTCGGAGGGTCGCCGCGTGACGGCGATGTCGCGCGAGAGTTCGTCTGGGCGCGTCGCGATCGGGCTCGACGACGGCTCGGTGCGCACCGGTGAACTGCAGATCGAAGGCGAAACAGTCGGGAAGGATGAAGTTTCCGCGGCTGCCGCATCGATCGAGGTCGGCAAGGCGGGAATCGTGCCGCCGTCTGGCGACGACGTGTGGGGCGCGGTGGTCGAACGGATCTCCGAGACGCAGTACCGCGTGCTGAAGCCAAAGGTTGATCTCGGCGAGCCCGCCGAGTTGGATAACGGCACGGGCGCGGTGGTATCGATCGACCTCCGTACGCGCGGATCGGACGAGTTCCTCGTCGCGATGCGAGAAGACGGGTCGGTTTCGTATGAGTTGGTGAGTGTGACGCGCCCGCTCGGCGGCGGCACGCCCAAAACAATGCTCTCGCCAGTCGACGTGAAGGCGGCATACCCCGAGGGGCGGTCCAAGCCTGACTGGGTCTTTGTCTCGGGCGATCAGAATCAACTGCTGCTCTTGTGGCGTGACGGACTGTGCCAGCGGTATCTCTCGACCAACGTGTATGAAAAACCGTTCGAGCCGATCGAAACGGCCGATCTGTTGCCCGAAGGCTCAATCTCAACGGCGGCGATGCAGCTCGGCGGGCTGACACTGCTCCTCGGCGATGAATCCGGGAATGTCCACAGCGCGTTCATCGCGGTCGATCCGATCAAGGGAGTGAGCGACGGTGCGCACCTGGTCGTCGGGTATCGTCACCACTTCGACGATGCGAAGATCACGTCGATCGGTGTAGGCAATCGCGATCGCACCGTGGTGGTGGGCGATGCCGCGGGCAAGGTGCACGTCTTCAATCCGACGAGTCACAAAGAACTCGCGTCGGGATTGGCGGCGTTCGAGGGCGAGGTGGCGGCGACGCTCCCCGCGCCGAAACTCGACGGCATCGTCGCGTTCAGCGCCGCCGGCCAGTACCGCGTGTGGTCGGTGGAGATGGGGCATCCGGAAGTGAGCGTGCGCTCGCTCTTCGGAAAACTGTGGTACGAGGGTACGCCCGAGCCGAGTTATGTGTATCAGTCTTCGGCGGGAGAGGACACGTCGGAGATCAAGTACAGCCTCGTGCCGCTGGTGTTCGGCACGATCAAAGCGACGGTGTTTGCGATGCTGTTCGCGGTGCCGCTGGCGGTGCTTGCGGCGATCTATACCAGCGAGTTCATGGACAAGCACGTGCGCCGCGTGGTGAAGCCGACGATCGAGATGATGGCATCGCTCCCGTCGGTGGTTCTCGGGTTTGTCGCGGCGATCGTGGTGGCGCCTCTGGTGCGCGACATTCTGCCGATGGTGCTGATGAGCTTCTTTGTCGTGCCGCTGGGGATGCTGGTGGCGGCGTACGCGTGGCAACTGATCCCGCCGCCGGCGACGCGGAAGATTCGGCCGGGCTTGAAATTGGCGATGATGTTCATGATCGCGGCGGGCTCGATGGCGCTAGCGTCGTCGGCGGGTCCGGCGGCCGAGCGGGCGATGTTCAGGCCCTCGGAGCGAGAGCGGTGGGTGATGGGCGGGTCGTATGAGCCAGTCGTCGACGCCGAGCGTCCGGCGTGGTTGGGCAATCTGCGCTCGCTCTCGCCCGAGCAGCAGCGACGCCTGCGGGTCGAGAATGGCCTGTTCTTTCAGGATGGCAAGGTCGTGCGGGCCGTCGAACCAAGCGCCGAGAAGAAGGCCGAGATCGACCTGAGCCTGGCGAGCAACGAGAGCGCCGCGCCGAGCATCCGCACGTGGCTCGACGGCGGGTTCGGCGGGCCATGGCCGGGCTGGATGCTGGCGATGATCGGTCCGGTGGCGATGGTGCTGTCGGTGATCAACTCGAAGTATGTCAGCCGCGCATTTCACGAGAAACTGTTGCACCTGCAGCGGCTGACGGCGGCGTTGGCGGAGACGGCGCGGTTCGTGCTGTTGATCGTCGCAACGTTGGGGGTGAGTGCGGGGCTGGCGGCGTTGCTCTCGAGTGCCGGGCTTGATCCGCGGGATTCGTTCTTCGGGTCGTTCAATCAGCGCAACACGCTGGTGGTGGGGATCATCATGGGCTTTGCGGTGATCCCGATCATCTACACGATCAGCGAGGACGCGCTGTCGAGCGTGCCCGACATGCTGCGCTCCGCGTCGCTGGGCGCGGGCGCTACGCCGTGGCAGACCGCGGTGCGGATCGTGCTTCCGGTGGCGGCGTCGGGCATCTTCTCCGCGGTGATGATCGGATTCGGGCGTGCGGCGGGTGAGACGATGATCGTCGTCATGGCGACGGGCAACACGGCGACGATGAAGTGGAACGTGTTCGAAGGCTTCCGCACGCTTTCGGCGACGATCGCGGTTGAGTTGCCCGAGGCTCCGGTCGGCAGCGCGCACTTCCGGGTGCTGTTCCTGTGCGGGCTGGTGCTGTTCGCGATGACGTTTGTGCTGAACACGACGGCCGAGGCGGTGCGTCAGCATTTCCGCAGGAGGAGCGCGGCGCTATAGGTCGCGGTTGAATCGAATTCGCTGAACATGAGTGTGAGCCGACCATCAAGCACCGATCGCAGTGAGCCCTCGCCGGCGCCGGTGGTGATCTCGACGCGGCGCACGCCGCTCTCGGCGCGTGGCGAGCCGGCGGTGTGGCTGCTGGGACTGGCGTTGTGCTTGTGCGTGACGCTGGTGGTGGCGCTGATGTCGGTGATCGTGCGCGAGGGGCTCCGCACGTTCTGGCCGAGGCCGATCGAACTTGTGACATTGGTGGGCGGCGAGAAACTGCTCGGTGTGCCGATGCAGGACGAATCGTTCGACGCGGCGGACGGCGAGGCCGACGCGATCGAGTCGCGGCGTGGCGCGAGCGGGTTGACCGAGGGCGCGTTCGGCGACGATGGCAGGCCGACGCGCCGCCTGTACCGCGTCGGCAATCGCGATGTCGGGCAGGAGCCGTTCCGTTGGGTGACGCTGGCGAATGTCGTGTCGATCGAGCGTCCGGCGGCGGCGGTGATGCTCGAGCGGCAGGAGTGGGGCGTGTGGATCGGGGTTCCGCGATCGATCTACCGCCAGGAACATATCAAGGTTCCCGCCTCGGCGGGCGAGTTACAAGCGGCCGGGGTCATCGACACCGAATCCGGGTCGCGCGGTGTGGAGCGCACGCTGCTGGGCACCGAGAGCGACGGCACTCGGGTGGTGCGGCAAAGAACGGGTCTCATGGGTGCGCCCAAGGACGGTGTGAGCTTCCCGTCCCGCGAGGCATGGGCGCTGCTCGATTCCCTGCACGAGGAGGCGACCGACCGGGCCGCCCGGATCAAGGCGATCGAGAAGGACGATATCGGCGCGATCAACCACGACATGGAGTCGTGGCGGCTTCGCGTGCGCAAAGCCGAGATGGAGCGAGATCGCGCCGCGGCCGACGCTGGCGGGACGCTGGGCGGCGCGCTGGCGTTGCCCGCGTGGATCGGCGGGCTCACGGTTGTGCTGGCGCTGGCGGGGCTGGTGGTGGTGCTGAGTCGCCGGACCGATCATCGCACGAGCCTCATGCGGATGGTGCGCCCGGCGCTGCTGGTGGTCGCGGGCCTGGTGGCGGCCTGGTGCGTGCTGGAGAGTCCGTGGTCGCACCGTAGGGTGACGGACGCGGACGTGGAGATCGTGAAGGCGCAGGCTGACGCGGCGCTGGGCGAGTTGCAGGCGTCCTACGACAAGGCGTTGGGGCGCATCGATGAACTGCGCACGCTCGACGAGCAGTTCCGCGTCGAGGTCGTTGATGCGCGGGGGCGATTCGCGCCGGTGAGGCAGACCGCGCCCGACGAGCCGCTCATGCTCTCCCAGATCGTCCGCGTCGTTCGCCCCAACGACCTGAACTTCGCGGGGAAGCTCGGCGTCTATTTCTCGAGGTGGGCCGAGTTCCTGGGCGGCGATCCGCGCGATACCAACACCGCGGGCGGCGTGTTCCCTGTGCTCTTTGGCACGGTGTCGCTCACGCTCTTGCTCAGCCTGCTGGTCGTCCCGATGGGCGTCGTCGCCGCGTTGTACCTGCGTGAATACGCCAAGCAGGGGCTGGTGACGAGCGTCGTGCGGATCGCGGTGAACAACCTCGCGGGCGTGCCGAGCATCGTGTACGGCGTGTTCGGGCTTGGCTTCTTCTGCTATACGATGGGCCAGTACATCGATCAGGGACCCGCCGCTCCGGCGCTGCGGTTTGATTGGTGGCTGACGCTCGGGGGCGGCGCATTGGCGACGATCGTCGCGGTGTGCGTGGCGATCATGGCCAAGCCCATGCCGGGCACGCCGGTGCGCGGCGTTCACCGCGTCATGGCGTTCGTGGCGGGCGCGTGCTGGCTGCTCGCGGCGGGGCTCGGCGCGGCGGCGGTCTTTAGGACGCCCTATTTCCACGGCTTCTTTGCCGAACGTGCGCCGAATCCCGTGTTCGGAACGCGAGGACTGCTTTGGGCGTCGATCACGCTGGCGTTGATGACGCTTCCGGTGGTGATCGTCGCGACCGAGGAGGCCATCGCTTCCGTGCCGCGCTCGATGCGTGAGGGAAGTTACGGGTGCGGTGCGAGCAAGTGGCAGACGATCCGGCGAATCGTTCTTCCCGGTGCGATGCCGGGCATCATGACCGGAATGATCCTGGCGATGGCCCGCGGCGCCGGCGAGGTCGCGCCGCTGATGCTCGTCGGCGCGGTGAAACTCGCGCCCGACCTGCCGATCTCGGCCTCGGCTCCGTTCGTGCATCTGGAGCGGAGCTTCATGCACCTCGGATTCCACATCTATGACCTGGGCTTCCAGAGCCCGGACTCCGAGGCGGCCCGCCCGCTGGTCTGGACGACGACGCTGCTGTTGATCGCCGTGGTCGCGACGCTCAACGTGGCGGCGATCTGGCTGCGTGGGTCGCTCCGTTCCCGGATGAAGACAGGAGTGTTTTAGTGGTGTCACCGGTCGAATCCAATTCCGTGCCCAGCGGCCGCGTTATGATCCGCCCGATGGCGCAAGACCGTGGCTCGATTCCGGCCCGTGTCACCATGCCCGCGTCGGGCGGCGATGGTGGCGCCACGCCCCAAGTGCGCTACCCGATCATCGATGCCATCCGTCGCGGCGAGGCTGTTGAGTCGCGCACCCACGAGAGCGTGAAACTCGAAGACCATGTGCTCCAGATCCGGCAGTTTTGCCTTTGGTACGGCGCGGCCCAGGCGCTCCACTCGATCGATATGCCCGTCGCTCGCGGGCGCGTCACCGCACTCATCGGCCCCTCGGGCTGCGGTAAGTCGACACTGCTCCGCTCGGTGAACCGCCTCAACGACCTGATCGACGGCGTGCATGTGAAGGGCGAGATGATCCTGAACGGGCGGCCGGTCTATGCCCACGACGTCGACGTCATCGACCTGCGCAAGCGGATGGGCATGGTCTTCCAGAAGCCCAACCCCTTCCCGATGTCGATCTACGAAAACGTTGTATATCCGCTGCGGATCGACGGCGAGAACCGGCGGAGTGTGCTCGACGCGGCGTGTGAACGAAGTCTCAAGGCGGCCGCGATCTGGGACGAGGTGAAGGATCGCCTGAGTCAGTCGGCGCTGGGGCTCTCGGGCGGTCAGCAACAGCGATTGTGCATCGCGCGAGCGATCGTGGCCGACCCGGAGGTGCTCCTGCTGGATGAGCCCTGCTCGGCGCTCGATCCGGTGGCGACACTGCGCATCGAAGACCTGATCCACGAGATCAGCGAGCGATACACCGTGCTGATCGTGACCCACAACATGCAGCAGGCCGCCCGCGTCAGCGATTACACCGCCTTCATGTACCTGGGGCGGCTGGTCGAATACGGATCAACCGCCGATATTTTCCAGCGGCCGACCCTGGAAGAGACCGAAGACTATGTTTCTGGTCGATTCGGTTAATGTGAGGGTGTATCCGGTTGCGGGTCGCGGCGAACTCTCCACTTCGCTTGGCCGATAAATGGTGAGGATGCCGTCGCGGAGTGCGCCGGGCCTACCATCTTCGCCCCTCGCACCGTACGGATGTGCGGGGTATGTCAGGTGATGCCTAGCCTCACAGGGAGTGGTATGAGTTCCTCGCCACGTGCAGTGCCATCGTCGCTGAATGCCTGGAGCGCCGAGTACATCGACGCCCAATACGCCCAGTACAAGGCAGACCCGGGGTCTGTCGCCCCCGATCTGCGGGCGTTCTTCCTGGGCTTTGAACTGGGCAATGACCGTGCGCCCATTGGCGGTGCGAGCGTCGGCGGCGATGGCGGGTCGCCCCTTGATCGCGCGGTTGGCTCGCTGGTCGAGAACTACCGGAGCCTGGGTCATCAGGCGGCCAGGATCGATCCGTTCGGCACGCCGCGCGAGCGCCCGGCGGAACTGACGCTGGCCCACTACGGCCTGACCGACGCCGATCTGGATCGGCGCGTGAACGGCAAGACGCTTGGCCAACTTGTCAAGCACTACGAGCAGATCTATTGCGGAACGATCGGTGTTGAGTTTGAGCATTGCGAGACCACCGCCGAGCGAGAGTGGTTCATCGAGCGATTCGAACGCACCCGCGAGGGCGCGGAACTCTCGAGCGACGACAAGAAGCGCGTGCTCGAGTTCCTCACGGCATCGGAAACCTTCGAGCAGTTCCTCGGCAAGCGCTACCAGGGCAAGAAGCGTTTCAGCCTCGAGGGTGGCGAGACCACGATCCCCCTGCTCAAGTTCCTCACCGAGCGGGCGGGTGGCACCGGCACGCGCGACATCATCGTCGCGATGGCCCACCGCGGTCGTCTCAACGTGCTCTGGAACTACCTGCACAAGGAGACGGAGCAGCTCATCACCGAGTTCGAGGACTCCTGGGTTGAGGGCCGCGATCTTTCGGGCGGTGATGTGAAGTATCACCGCGGCTACTCGGGCGATCAGGCGATGCCCGACGGCACGTATGTGCATCTCTCGATGCTCAACAACCCCAGCCACCTGGAGAGCGTGAACGCGGTGGCGTTGGGCAAGTGCCGCGCCAAGCAGGACTCCCTCGGCGGCGGGTCGGCGGCGCAGGACGCGGTTCTCCCCTTGCTGATCCACGGCGACGGCGCGGTGGGCGGGCAGGGCGTGGTGGCCGAGGCGCTGAACATGGCCGGCGTCGAGGGCTACACCGTCGGCGGCACGATCCATGTCGTCATCAACAACCAGGTCGCGTTTACGACGGACCCCGCCGACGGGCGCAGCACCGGCTACTGCACCGACGTCGCCAAGATGGTCGACGCGCCGGTCTTCCACGTGAACGCCGACGACCCAGAGGCGTGCGTGTGGGCGGCGCGCCTGGCGGTCGATTATCGTAAGGCATTCCGCAAGGACGTGTTCATCGACCTGGTGTGCTTCCGCAAGTGGGGGCACAACGAGCAGGACGAGCCTCGCTATACGCAGCCCGCGCTCTACTCGCACGTCGACAAGCACCCGGGCACGCGCGCGGTCTACGCGACCAAACTTATCGACGCGGGCGTGATCACCAGCGCCGACGCCGACGCGATGGTCGAGCGTGTGTACTCGGCCCTGGATGTGTCGCAGGCGAGCGCCAAGGCCACGCCGCGGAATCCTGTTCCGCCTCCGGGCAAGGGCTCGTGGACCGGCTTTGTGGGCAAGTACACCTTCGAACAGCCCAAGACCGCGATCTCGCTCCAGGAACTCAAGGACATCTGCACGGCGCTCGGGCGAGTGCCCGACGGTTTCAACGTGCATCCCAAGCTCCGCGGCCTGCTCGACTCGCGCTCCAACCTGCCCACGACCAAAAAACTGAGCCACGCCGACGGCGAGGTGCTCGCGTTCGCGTCGCTGGCGGCCCAGGGTACCTCGGTGCGATTGAGCGGGCAGGACTGTCGTCGCGGCACGTTTACGCAGCGTCACGCGGTGCTGCGTGACGAAAAGACGGGCGTGCGTTACACGCCAATGAATCACGTCTATCCCAACCAGCGCGGCGTAGCGAACATCTGGGACAGCCCGCTCTCGGAATACAGTGTGATGGGCTTTGACTACGGCTACAGCCGCGGTTCGCCCAAGACGCTCGTCTGCTGGGAGGGCCAGTTCGGGGACTTTGCCAACACGGCCCAGGTCGTGATCGATCAATACCTCGCGTCGAGCGAGTCGAAGTGGGACCGCTGGGGCGGGCTTGTGCTCCTCATGCCGCACGGCTACGAGGGCCAGGGGCCCGAGCACAGTTCCGCTCGTCTCGAGCGGTTCCTGCAATTGTGCGCCGACGACAACATGGAAGTCGTGTATCCCTCGACGGGCGCGCAGACCTTCCACATGATCCGCCGACAGGCCATGCGGAACTTCCGCAAGCCGCTCGTCGTGATGACGCCCAAGAAGTTCCTGCGTGTCGAGACTGCGTTGGTGGACGAACTGGTGGACGGCGGGTTCCAGCACCTGATCGACGATCCGAGTTCGCCCGATGCAAAGGGCGTGACGCGCGTGGTCTATTGCTCGGGCAAGATCTACCACGAACTGAACGATCGGCGGAACGTCTCGGGCCGCAGGGACGTGGCGATCGTGCGTGTCGAGCAGTTGTACCCGTTCCACGACGAGTTGGCGCGACGCATCGATGCCAGGTACCCAAAGAGCGCCGAGCGCGTCTGGGTTCAGGAAGAGCCGCGGAACATGGGCGCGTACCTGTACATCGCCGATGTCTTCCGCGAGAAGATCGGGATCGAACTCGCGTACATCGGGCGGAAGGCCAGCGCCACGCCCGCGACGGGGTCGGAGAAGCAGCACGGCAAGGAGCAGGACAAGATCCTGAGTGCGGCGATTGGCCCGGGCGGCCCGAGCAAGGCCGCGGGCGATGAGGGCAAATCGGTCGCGGGCCGGATCGGCAAGACGGAGCAGTCCGCGGGCAAATCGGCCAGGACGGCGCGGTAACGCAGGAGCGTGAGCATGGCGGTGGACATCGTGATTCCTTCGGCGGGCGAGTCGGTGACGCAGGGCGTGATCGCCGCGTGGCGCAAGAAGGACGGCGACTTCGTCAAACGCGACGAGGAAGTGCTCGACCTTGAGACCGACAAGGTGACGCTGGCGGTGACCGCGCCCGCGGCCGGCGTCCTGAAGCGCGGCGCCAAGGAAGGCGATACCGTCGCTGTTGGCGCTGTCGTCGGCAGTGTGGAGCCAAGCGAGGCACCCGCTGCCGCGCCCGTCACGACGCCTGCTGCCGCGGCCGGCGCGTCCACCGTCGCAAAGGCATCGAGCCCCGCGCCCGTGGCCGCATCGCACGCCGAGAGCGATGTTCGCGCGACTCCACTGGCCAAGAAGACGGCCGAGCAATTGCAGGTTGATCTCTCGAAGGTTCAGGGCACGGGCCCGGGAGGTCGCGTGCGTGAGCAGGACGTGATCCATGCCGCCAAGCCGGCGACGAACGGCACGCACGCGTCGAGCACTCCCGCGATCACCGCGCGTCCCTCCGCGAGTTCATCACCCGTATCGCGCTCGGGCGGCGTGACGCGCGAGAAGATGACGATGATCCGCCAGCGCATCGCGCAGCGTCTGGTTCAGGCCCAGCACACCGCCGCGATGCTCACGACCTTCAATGAGGTCGATATGGGCGCGGTGATGGACCTGCGCAAGCAGCACAAGGAAGAGTTCGAGAAGAAGCACGGGATCGGCCTGGGCTTCATGGGATTCTTCGTGAAGGCCGCGGTCGCCGCCCTCCGCTCGTTCCCGCTCGTCAACGCCTCGATCGTCGAGGAAGGCGGGCAGCTCATGATCGAGAAGCACGAGTCGTGCGACATCGCGGTCGCGGTGAGCACGCCCAAGGGCCTCGTGGTGCCGGTCATCCGCAACTGCGAATCGCTCTCGTTCGCGGGCGTTGAGAACGCGATCAAGGACCTGGCGGTGCGAGGCCGCGACGGCAAGCTCTCGCTCGAAGAGATGCAGGGCGGCACGTTCACAATCACCAACGGCGGCGTCTTCGGCAGCCTGATGAGCACACCGATCCTAAACCCGCCGCAGTCGGCGATCCTGGGCATGCACGCGATCAAGAATCGCCCGATCGAGTATCCGGCTGGGAGCGGGCAGGTCGCGCTGCGCCCGATGATGTACCTGGCCGTGTCATACGATCATCGCATCATCGACGGCGCCGAAGCCGTGCAGTTTCTCGTCAAGATCAAGCAGGCGATCGAAGATCCGCAGCGGCTGCTGCTGGGGCTGTGATGCGTCGCTACTTTGCCGCGTGATGCGTCGCTAATGATTCACGATCGAATCGAGGCCGTTCGGCGTCGAGAGGCGATCGAGCAGGCCGCCGCACGCGCGGTGCAGCATGTGAAAAACCCGCTCGAAGCCGTCGTCGGCGCCCTCGTATGGATCGGGCACCTCGGGGATCTCCGCCGTTGCAAGGTGCGTCGGATCGAATGATCGCATGAGCCGAACGCGTCCCGGATTGACGGCGTAGCGTGATCCCGCGGCGAGCACGCCGCGCATGTTGGAGCGGTCCATGGGCAGAAGCAGGTGGAATCGCGCGAAATCGGAGTGGGGCTCCAGTTGGCGAGCCTCGTGAGCGAGCGTGATGGCGTACTTGGCCGCGACGCGGATGGACCGGCTGTCGGCATCGTGCCCGACGTGCCACGCGCCCGTTCCGCAGGAGTCGATGTCGAAGCGATCGAGCAGGCCGCGTTCGCGTGCGAGATGGATGAAAATCCCTTCCGCCAGAGGCGAGCGGCAGATATTCCCGAGGCACACGAAGAGGACGCCGATGCGATCGGGGCGAGTTGGTTCGGTCGTGCTGTTCATGCGTGAGAGCGTACGCGCGGTGTTGCTCGCCACGCCCGGGAAACGTGCTCGAACGAAACCTGCGAGGCGGCGGCGGCGCACGCACGCGACAGCGCGGCCCGGCGCGCGGCGTCCTCGAGCAGCGGTCCAAGCGCCGTCGAGATCGCGGCGCCTGTGTTCCACAGCGCTACCAGCGCCGGGTCGATCGCGCGAACACGATCGGCAAGCGGCGAGGCTGGCGGCGTGAGCACGGGAAGTCCGGCACGCAGCGCCATCTCGATCGACGCGGCGATCGCGGGGTGCTCCGGCGCGACCGGACCATGCGACGGAGGCAGGATCGCGGCCAGATCGCACGCGCTGACGAGCGCCGCGGTGGGCAGGTCCGTCAGCGTTGCGTGCGCAAGGCCCATCGGCGCCGAGAGCCGGCGCGAGCGAGAGGTCGGGCGTGAGGGCACGATGACCTGCCCGGGCCAGTCCGCGACCTCGAAGAGCCCCGCGAGAAACCAGCATTGGCGCACGTCGATGGACGCGGGCGGGTCCGCGAGCATCAGCACAAGCGGGCGATCATCATGCACGCCGAGGGCGGCGCGGGTGTGGGCGCGGGTGTGTTCTGTCGGGGTGCAAACCAGGTGTTCCGGCGGAGGGATGACTCTCCCGACGCCGATCATGTGCGCGAGGCGGATGAGATCGCGCGACCAGGGTTGAACAACGTCATAGACGCCTCGGGAGACCGCGAGACGGCGCACGCCGCGCCACGCGAGCGCCGCGATCCCGCCGGGCGGCGAAACACGATCGGTGCTTGAAATCCCGAGCGACTCAGCGCGCCGTTCGACGCCGATCCCGCCGAGCAGGATCACGGCGTGAGTGCCATGGCTGTGGTCGTGGATCGACTCTCGGCGGATGACCTCGGCGCACATGCGTATCGCGGCGTCGCTGCGTTCGGGCGCAAGTTCGGGGCGAGAGAGGTCGGGCGGTGCGATCAGGTGGAGGACTCGCATCGTGTCGCTCCGGGCCTACTGATCCTTGATCCCCGACGAATCGCGCTCGTGGCTGAAGAAGACCTGGGCGAGCGCGACACCCGCCTGCTTGGCTGCTTCCTGCTCCATTTTCGCCATGTCGGACTGGCTGGTTGGCGTGAAGCCCTGACCGGTGCGGCTTGTGGAAACGACCGACGAGCCGGTCTTCTCCTCCGGCCACACGCGCTTGGCGAGCGCCGCGTCCATGACCTTGACGCGCATGGAGATGCTCGGAGAGACACTCCCGCCGTCCTGAGAGAGTGTGAACGACTCGATGGCCGCGTACACGAGCACCTCGGCCTTCACGGCCTTGGCCAGGGCGACCAGGTCCATCGGCTCGCTCGATTTTTCGGAAGCGACGGCGCTGAAGGCGGCTTTGCAGTCGATCACGTTGCTGAGCGCGCCCTCCGCGAGGAGCGTCTCCTGGGCCGAGCGGGCGATCACGTCTCGCAGGGCGCGCGTGGGCAGTTGGTTAGCCCGATCATCCACGAAGATGATCGTGGAGCGTTCCTTCTGCAGTTCATGGCGGGCCTCGATGCGCGGTGGGCCGTGAACGAGGAGGAAACCGGCGGCGACGATGTTGCACCCTCCCGAGAGGAGGGGGGCTGAGAGCGAAAGGGCCGCCAGGGTGCCGATGGCCAGGCGGCGCGCGCGCTCGGTGCGGAGGATCGACGTGGATCGTGTGGTCATGCGGGATTCGGCCCTTCGATGAGCGTTGCGTGTCGTTCCGCGGCGCGTCAGTACGTGATCTTGATCGGTTCTTGATGATCGTGGAAAAGCCATGTGACGCGGTCGGTGATGCGTTTCACGAGCGCGGACATGACGACCTGCCCGGAGATGTCGGACTGGGTGATGCCGGACTTATCGGGGAAGGTGACGCGCGTGGTCGAGCGGAAGGCGTATTCGTCGGGCGTGATGGACTCGCGCTCGATCACGCCGACCGTCGCCGCAGAGACGCCGTCCCACACGTATTGGTTGCCCGGGTCGTTGATGCGGAACTCGTAGAGATCGACTCGGATGATGCGATCAACGCCCAGTTCCTCGGCGAGTTTGCCGCCGGGTTTGGTCGTGGTTTCGGGGTGGTTGAAGAAATACTTCAGCAGCGCCTTGGACTCGATGTGTCCCGTGGCGCCCGTGGCGTTGGCGGGGTCGGCCAGGCGATCGTTGATGCGGGCCGTGATCTCGGCGGTCAAACCCGGGAAATCCGCCTCGATACCCCGATCGCTCACGACCAGCACCGCGTACGTCTTCCCTTTCAGACCTTCATACTGCGACTTGACGAGGTGGTCTGCATTCTCTTCGTAAATGGTACCGACCACGCCGAAGAGCTCACAGCCCGTCATCGACGCGGCCAACATCAGGGCGGAGAGCACTGTCCAACGTCGGTTTCGAGATCGAGTCATCATCAGCCTTTGCTCGCGCCCGGGGACGCCAACGGCCCGGGATCAGGTCGGCCAGGTCCAGAGTTTGTATGCCCACGCCGCCAAGGTTGCACCGGCGATCCACCACAATACCCGCGGTGAAAGCAGGCCGCCAGCGATGGATCCCACGCGTGAGGCGAAGAACGCGGCATGGAAGGCGCCCCAGATCCCCGCCGCCGAGGCGATCGCCAAGACCGCCCCCATCGGTTGGACGGCGAATGAGCGGGCGATGTTCCCGTGCGCCGCGTGCGTGAATGCGGTTGTCATGCCGCAGGTGGGGCAGGGCCTTCCGAACGCGGCCACCCAACCGCATTGGAGCATGCCAAGTTGCGTGTGGGTTCCGTGCCCGGCGGCAGCGGGTCTCAGCCATGTCGCGGTGAGGAGCAACCCAAGAAGCGACATCGCCACCAGGGCAGCGGTGAGCCGATGGACCATCGAAATCCGGGGTGGTGACGAGTTCGGCACGCGTCACATCGTAGGTGGAGGGCGGGGAGCGCGTTCCCAGACGCGGTCGAGTCCTACCGCTGTGCGAAGAACACGCGGATGTCACGCGCTGCGGCGCGTGTCGGAGCCCGTGGTCTTCACGTCGGCGCTGATGAGAACCGAATGCCCGAACTCCGTCGGGCGGCCGGTGCGGGCCAGGAGCGCCGCCTGAATGAGGTCGCGCGGGGATTCGATGTGGCCGAATGGCGAGGGGAAGAGCACCGCGCGCAGACCGACGCTGGTTGAGTCTGGCGCGATCGTGCCAGCCGTGGTGGGCGCCAGCGAGGCGCCGGTCGTGTCGAGTTCGCGGTCGAACTGTTGGAGCAGGATGGGCAGACGCCGCGCCAGACGCCCCGTCGGCGCGGTGATGAGGAACCGATCGTCGCCCAGGTGCGCCATGAACATGTCGGGCTCGCCCTTGGTGACCAGGAGTTGCAGCATGGTCATGACGCGCCGGAGCAATTGATCACCCAAGTCAAATCCGAATCGCGAGTTGTACTGCTGGAAGTTCCTGAGATCGACCAGCGCGGCATCCATCGGCGGCGTGCCATGCTGGGCGATCAGCGTGCGGACGTGCTCGTCGGCCCTGACGCGTCCCGGGAGCCCCGTGACAGGGGCCAGGCGCGATTGCGAGGCTGTGGCAACGTCCGCAACGGCGTGGAGCAGGTCGCGCATCAGGACGATGCCCGCGACGCGTCCCTCGTCGACGATCACGAGCGGGCGCCCCAGCGAGCGGTCGTCGCGCGAGAGCACCAGGTCCAGGGCCTCGATCACGGCCGTCTCCCCCGTCGCCGTGATCGAGTCCGCCGAGACCAGGAATCCGATGGGTTGCGATGCGCGAAGGTCGCCCGCGGCGCGGAGCACCTGGTCGCGCTCACACCATCCGACGAAGCGCCCGCCGTCGAGCACCGCGATGCCGAAGAGTGACGGCTGCCGCAGGAACTGGCTGGCAACCTCGCGTACCGGCGAGATGGACGCCACGGTCATGGCCTGCTTGGCGAGGCGAACGACGCGCGTGCGGCGCGGGTCGCGGAATCGTTCCGACGCGGCGTCGCGCCACTGTTCGCGCAGCCAGTCGCCGAGCGATGGATCGAGCGTTTGCTCGCGCGAGCCGGGCCTCCCGAGATAGAAGCCCTGGGCATAGGTGACGCCCAGTTCGATGAGCGTGACGAGTTCCTCGCGGCGCTCGATGCCCTCGGCGATGAGGCGTACCCCCGAGAGGCGCGCGAAGTGAACAAAGAACCGCATGAGATTCTGCTTCACGCGGTCCTGATCGATTCCGCTGACGAGTTCGCGATCGATCTTGAGCCAGTCGGGGCGGAGGGCCATGATGCGGTTCAGGCCGCTCGTGCCGGCCCCGACGTCATCGATCGCGATCTGGAACCCGGCCTCGCGCAACTTGCGAAGTTGCTGCTCGAGCCCCTCGACGTGCTGCTGATCCGATCGCTCGGTGATCTCCAGCACGATGCGGCTGGGCGTCAGCCCCGGCGTCCGACGCACGCTCTCCAGAAGTGCGTCGGCGAAACGGGGATCGGCAAAGACCTGCGGCGAGTTATTCAGGAAGAGCTGCACGCCCGCCGGCCATTGTGCGGCCGCATCGAGCGACACCGCCCGAGTGATCTCCTCGGTCTCCCAGAGGACGTGGTTCTTCTCGGCCCAGTCGAAGAGTTGGCCGGGATTGGCGAACGGATTTCCGGGGCCGGGGCGGGTGAGCGCCTCGAAGCCGGCGATGGTGCCCATGGTTGCGTCGACGATCGGCTGGAACGCCGCTGTCGTATTCCCCGTGTTGATGGGGAACGGGTGCGTGGGCACCGACGGGATGGAACCTGCTTCTGCCATCAAATCTCCGACACGCGGCCTCGTGTGCGGAGATGTCATCGGCAAACGCAGGACGAACCCGGACTTGCGGTGTCAAGAGAAAGGTGTTCACCGTGCATAGGCCGCAACCATTGCGGATTGTGACGCGCGTATATCTGTGTGTTATCGAATCTCAGGGCTCGGCGCGAGGGGTTCCCAGTACGCGGTCCGCAGGTTCGCGGACCCACCGAACCGCTGGCTTCAGTCGAACTTGAAGACGCCCTTGCGATATCCGTAGACGTATGCGACCACCGTGGTCAGCAGGAAGAAGAAGATGCGCGAGAGCCAGATGATCGCGTTCGAATCGCCGTGCGCCAAGTTCGGGAACGTGGTGGCCCACGGATAGAGGAAGATGATCTCGACATCGAAAACGAGGAAGACCATCGCGATCAGATAGAACCGCACGTTGAAACGCTTGCGGGCCGTGCCCATAGGCACCATGCCGCTCTCGTAGGTCTCGCCCTTCACCTTCCCGTCGCGCTTGGGTCCCAGGATCATGGTGATGAAGAAGTTTGCGATCGCAAACCCCGCCGCCATAAGCGTCACAAGGAAGATGGGCAGGTACGACGAGAGATCTGATGTGGCCAGGAAATTGGACATGAGGCCCGATGATAGCCCCGTCCCGCCCGCCTGCCACACCGACGCCGAACGACCGCGCCTGCCAAGTCGGCAGGCCGCCGATTCTCTCCACGCGGCCTGACAGGCCCCCCGAACGTCCCACGCCCGGTTTCGTGGGCCTACGCGCGGAATTCGCCCGTATCGGTTCGTCCGGCGTTGGCACAGGGCTTGCCCGAGAACCCTGCGCGATCATTCTCGGGTGGCTACGCCGACCCGCAGCAATGCCCGCCAGAGTGACAGTTCAAACCAACTCGATTTGGGTTTTATTTGGAGCTTGAGAACCATGGGTGCGAAAGAACTCGCCTTCGACGTTGATGCTCGTCAGTCCCTGCTCGCCGGCGTTGAGAAGTTGGCGCGGGCGGTCAAGGCCACCCTCGGGCCGCGCGGGCGAAACGCCGTGCTCGACAAGTCCTGGGGCGGGCCGACGGTGACCAAGGACGGCGTGTCGGTCGCCGAGGAGATCGAGCTCTCCAACAAGTTCGAGAATATGGGCGCCCTGCTCGTCAAGCAGGCCGCCAGCAAGACCAGTGACGACGCCGGCGACGGCACGACCACTGCCACCGTCCTGGCCGAGGCCCTCTTCCGCGAAGGTCTCAAGCATATCGCCAGCGGCGTCGACGCCAATGCGATGATCCGTGGCATGAAACTCGCCGTCGAGACCGCCAGCAAGGCGATCGACGACATGGCCACCCCCGTCAAGGGCAAGGCCGACATCCAGAACGTCGCCACCATCTCCGCCAACAACGACGCCGAGGTCGGCAAGATCATGGCTGACGCGTTCGAGAAGGTCGGCAAGGACGGCGTGATCACCGTCGAAGAGGGCAAGAGCCTCGACACCGAGGTCACCGTCGTCGAGGGCATGCAGTTCGATCGCGGCTATCTCTCGCCCAACTTCGTGACAAACGCGGATGAGATGAAGGTCGAGTTCGAGAAGTGCCTCGTCCTCATCCACGAGGACAAGATCGAGAACGTCACCAAACTGGTCCCGATTCTCGAAAAGGTGATGGCCGCCAAGAAGCCGCTCCTCATCATCGCCGAGGACATCACGGGCGAGGCGCTCGCCACGCTCGTCATCAACAAGCTGCGCGGCACGCTCAATGTCGCCGCCGTCAAGGCCCCGGGCTACGGCGATCGGCGCAAGGCGATGCTGGAGGACCTCGCGATCCTCACCGGCGCGACGGCCGTGATGAAGGACCTGGGCCTCGAGCTCGACAAGATCGAGCTCAAGCACCTGGGCATGGCCAAGAAGATCGAGGTGGACGCGGACAACACGACCGTGATCGAGGGCGCGGGCGACACCAAGGCCATCCAGGGTCGCATCGCGCAGATCCGCTCCGAGATCGACAAGACCACCAGCGACTACGACCGCGAGAAGCTCCAGGAGCGCCTGGCCAAGCTCGCCGGCGGCGTGGCGCAGGTCAAGGTCGGCGCGGCCAGCGAGGCCGAGCTGAAGGAGAAGAAGGCCCGCATCGAGGACGCGCTCCACGCGACCCGCGCCGCGGTGGCCGAGGGCATTGTTGCCGGCGGCGGCGTGTCGTTCATCCGCGCCCGCAAGGCGATCGCGGGCATGAAGGAGTACAAGAGCGTGTTCGGCAAGGCCGGCACCAAGGACGACGACAAGACCTCCGAGGATGTCGGCCGCTTCAAGTTCGACACCGCGTCGGGCGTGAAGGTGGTGTTTGACGCCCTGGCCGTTCCGCTGCAGACGCTGGCCGACAACGCCGGCGCCAAGGGCACCGTCGTGGTCGCCAAGGTCGCCGAGAGCGACAAGGCCAACTTCGGCTACAACGCGCTGTCGGGCGAGTATGGCGATCTGGTGTCGCAGGGCGTGATCACGCCGGCCAAGGTCGATCGCTGTGCGCTCAACAACGCGTGCAGCGTGGCGACCATGCTGCTGGCCGCCGACTGCCTCGTCACCAGCAAGCCCGAGCCCAAGGAAGCGGCCCCCGCCGGCGGCGGCATGCCGGGCATGGGCGGCATGGGTGGCATGGGTGGCATGGGTGGCATGGGCGGCATGGGAGGGATGGGGTTCTAGTCAGTGACTTCTGCGATCGGACCGGTGTCTTTGTCTCTACGAGGATGGATGACGGCACATGCTCATTCGCTTCTATATCGATGACGAGACAGATCGGCCGCATGTCGAAAACCATGGAATCACCACTCGTGAATGCGTGGAGGTGCTTGAGCGGCCAGGACAGGATTTCGCCACTCAATCAGGGGCGCGAGCCGCGTATGGCCAGACGAGAGCAGGAATGTACCTGAAGGTCATCTATCGTCTGATCGAAGAGCATGACGAAGTGTTTGTGATCACGGCGTATCGACTCAAGGGCAAGGACTTGGCAGCCTTCAAGCGCCGAATGAAGCGGAGAGGCAAGCGATGAAGAAAGACCCAAACCGATATCCGAGGGGGCTCGACGCCAAGAAGGTGCGGGCCATCATCGCGTACCACGATTCGCAGAGCGACGAAGCAGCAGCGGCGGAGGCGGAAGCAGCGTTCGTGAATAGTTCAACTGCACTTGTGAGAGTTCCCACGGAGTTGCTGGACGAGGTGCAGGCACTGCTTGCTCGTGCGGCCTCCGAACGATCAAAGCGTGCTGGCGTGGCGAGCAACCTTTTGAAGATACTGCGGTCGAGCGGGTACAAGGGAACTGGTCTGAAGGAGTCCGATGTTTCTGGAATGCTCAAGACGCTCCGCAAGACTCGCGGAGCACAGACTGAAACCAAGGTCGAGCGGTAAGAGAAACGGCCGTGCATGCAGGAACTTCTCGACAACTTCATCGCGATCCTTCGGGACCTTCCCGGGTTCCTGGATCAGTTCATCGCCCAGCACGGGCCGTGGGTCTATGCGCTCCTGTTCGTGATCGTCTTCTGCGAGACCGGGCTGGTGGTCACGCCGTTTCTGCCCGGCGATTCGCTCTTGTTCACGGTCGGGGCGCTGGCGGCCCGTGGATCGATGAACATTTGGCTGGCGGCGGGGCTTCTGCTCCTGGCCGCGGTGCTGGGGAACACGTCGAACTACTGGATCGGGCGCTATGTCGGTCCCCGCGTGTTCCGCAAGGATTTGTCGGACGGGCAGATGCCGACGCTGATCGAGCGGGTGCTCAACCGCAGGCACCTGGACAAGGCCAACGCGTTCTTCGAGCGCTACGGCGGGAAGGCCGTCATGATCGGGCAGTTCGTGCCGATCGTTCGCACCTTCTGCCCGTTCGTCGCGGGCGCGGGGGCGATGAACTACTCACGCTTCATCTTCTTCAACATCACGGGCGGCGTGCTGTGGGTCGGCCTGTGCAGCGGCGCGGGCTGGTTCTTCGGGAATATCGAGTTCGTCAAGAAGCACTTCGAGGCGGTGGTGCTCGGGATCATCGTGGTCTCGCTCATCCCCGTCGTGATCGAGTTTGTGAAGCACAAGCGTGCGGCGTCGAAGGGCGCCGCGTGAACTG
>JADLFE010000034.1 GCA_020845755.1 Phycisphaerales bacterium | reverse complement strand
GGTGACGCTTGAGCACGCGGTAGGCGGAGGGGTTACCCCACGCGTCGAGCGCGATGCCGTCGATCTCGTCGTTGCGCCCGCGGCGAAGCAAGGGCGTGCAGACCTGGTCGGCCTCGATGAGCTTGAGATCAAGCGAGACTGGCGAGCCCGCCGACGCGATGCCAGGGTTGTTGATCAGAAGCGCGAACGCCTCACCGCTCTCGGCCCGGGCCAGTCGCATGGTGCGGAGCTTTCCGGGGAGGTCGACCGCCCGCGACCACTGCTCGAACGCGTCCTCGATGCGGGCATTCGCGTCGGCGTCGTCAGTGAGCATCTGCAGCCGGGGACCGGTGCCGATGGTGTCATTGGCGAGCGTGAGGACGATGCCCTTGGCGTAGGAGTTGTTGGCGACCTCGTAGCGGGCGCGGTTGCGGAGGACGCGCCGCACCTCCGGGTTGATGGCAGCGTTGGGCGAGAGGCCGTCCGCATTCGCCCAGTGCTTGCGGTTCTCCGGTGTGGTCTTGGCCGAGTCGAACTTGGCGACGACGAGCCGACGTGCTCCGCCTCCCGCACGCGGCTCGCGTCCATGCGAGCCTCGCACAGGTGCGGAGGAGGGGGAGAGATCGCTGGGAGTGTTTCCCCGCGTCGCCCGGCTCAGGATGTTGGCGATGGTCTTGAGCATGGGGGAGCGGGGTCAGGCGGAACCGGGCGGAACGAGCTTGGCGAACTTGATCCCGATGCCGGGCTTCTTCGCGGCGTCCTTGGACGCGAAGAAGCGGACGGCATCGAGTTGGTCCTTCAGCGGCTGCTGCTCGACGGACTGGCCGTCAACCGACGCCTTCGCGGGCTGCACCGCGTTCTCGCGAACGGCCTGTTCGAGATCGGAAGTGGGCGAGGGATCGGGCATGGGCGCTGTGCCTCCATAAAGCACCTAACCCGTCGCAAGCCGCAATCCCGAATCCTGCGTCCAGAATGTGCAAGTTCGTTCCATCGGTAGAACCTGACCGGCTGTTCATGCCCCAACCCGTTCGGACGTGGTGATCCGACGCCCGCAGTGGCGGCACTGGCGGCGGCGGCGGATCGTGCCCGCGGGCGTCGCGCGGGTGTAGAGCACCTCGAAATGCCTGCACCCGCACGCGGAGCAGCAGATGCCCTTGGGCAAAACCGGCGTGACGGGCTTGGGTGTGGGGCGTGGGTTCATGAGGTCTTCCCCCGCAGCTCCGAGAGCTTGAGCCGGGGCCGCGCGACCACCTTGTGATCGGTGCCGAACAGCACAGCGCCGTGCATGGACGCCGCGACGGCGGTGCCGACGAGGCAGTCCAGCCAGTGGTTGTCGAGGCCTTCGACACGGAGCTTCCACTCGTCGACCGTGCGTCCCCGGCCCTCCGTCTTCACGCGGTACTCGCTGCAGAGGTGCTCGGCCAGCAGGCGGTGCGGCTCGGGCCGGCTCCCAAAGAGCGACAGGCAACCCGGGTCGCCCATCGGCACCGCGAGGCGTGCGTGCACGAACGACTTCCAGTAGTTCGTGTCGAAGAGGATGTGCCGAACGCTCCGCTTGCCCGTCACCACGGGCACGCGCCAGTTGAGGCCGATCCGCTCGCCGCGCTTGCGCTTGTAGTCGCTGAAGGGGATACTGCTCGCGCCCACGTAGCGGCCGTGGCTGGGGATGAGCACCCCCGCGTGCGGGCTCTGGCGGCAGAACTGGTACACCACGTCTGTCGACGAGCCCCAGTTGGCGTCGATCACGCAGCGGTCGATCCTGACCATCGCCCCGTCGTCCCGCCGCCACTCGCGGGCCAGGTGCGTTTCGGCCAGACGCTCGAGGCCCGCGTAGATCGCGCCCTCAACGCCGGCGCGGGGCGTCTCGGCCCCGAGCGTGCGGCGCAGATCGCGGAGCGTGAAGTACCCCTGCTTCTGGTCGGGCTCGGTGCCGTAGTCGATGACGTAGCCCGTGAAGTCGTCCTCCCATGCCGCCACGAGGTAGAAGAGCGCCTTGCCCTGGACGTCGATGAACATCGTCAGCCGCGAGCACCCCAGCGGGATCTCCGCCCGAGCATGGCCGTTGAGCTTCGCCGCGATCTGGTCGGGAGTGAGCAGGTCGTCAACGGACTGGATCTCGGGCAGCGGCTCGTTCTGGTACTCGGCGAAGAACGCTGCTTCGTCCTGCAGCTTGAGGTTCATCGCGTGCTGGACCGCCGACAGCTCGTCGTGGTTGAACCGCTCCGGCCACGCGATCGCAGCCCCTTCGTCCATTGCGGTGCGGTGCTGCTTGTAGAACGCCGTGGCCTCGGCGATGCCCCGATCGTTCCTGAACCCATCGGCGCGGAGCTCGGCATACCGCTGCCAGAGCCCATCCCGCGTGGGAAAGGCGTAGACCATCTTGATCCGCTCGCCCTGCCACTGCGGGTGTTGGTCGCGGTCCAGGATGCGGTCGGCCAGGTCGTCGGGTCGCACCACCGTCAGCGTCATGAGCCCGGCGATCTTCTTGCCTGGCCCGGCCAATCCCAGAATCGCGCCGGCAAGGATGCGTTCGCGGTTGGCGCACTGCGATGGGGAGCGGGCGCTCTCGTCGGTTTGAGGATCGTCGATGAGCACAAGCGAAGGTCGGGCCGATGTGCCGTCCGCTCGCTTGTGCTTCATGCCACGGATGCGGCCGGTGATCCCCGCGACGCGGATAATGGCACCCGACCCTTCGGACCCGACGATCGTCGGAAGCACGACCTCGCGGGCGGTCCAGCCGATGTGCGTCTGCTTGCCCTGGAAGAGCTGCCCAGAGGCCCGCTGGTGGATGCCCTCCAGCGAACGGATCGGGTGGCAGACCTCGGGGAAGTCGCCGGCGAGGATCTCGTTGCTCTCGAGTTCGACCTTGATCGATTCGAGCATGTCGGCCGCGTGCTCTTCGTCCGAACCAATGAGCGCCACGAAGTCCCGGTGCCCGTACACCAGCGCCCACAAGCAGGCGGTCTCGCAGAGGGATGTCTTGCCCGAGCCGCGCGGCATCGCCATCGCAAACAGCCCGCCCTCGAGCACCGCCTGTTCGATCTTGGCGATGACCTTGAGATGGTCATCTGACCACTTCAGGTGGAACGTCTGCGGGAAGTACGTCTCGCAGAAGTAGCGGAAGTCCCGCGCCGCTTTCTCCTTGCGACCGGCATCCGCGACCGGCGGCAGATCGCCTATGTCGCGCCCCGAGAGCGAGAGCATCGCGTTGCGGAGCCGGGCACGCTCCTTCATCGCCTCGTAGCCGGTCAGGCCCTCGGGCTCGCGAGCGGCTTCCGCAATCGCCTCGTGCCGCGTGATCACGAGCCAGGCGACGTAGCGGAAGAGATCGACCTTGCCCGCGTCCCCATCGGCAGCGACGCGGAAGCCCGCGCGCGTGCGGTGACGGTGGAGCTGCCGCTCGCTGATCACCTCACCCAGCGGCGTGCTGTTGAGCAACCGCGCGAGTTCGCCGGGCTTGAGTTTGCGCGGGTCAATCGCCACCGGCACCTCCGGTTGCGCTGCGCGTGGCCATGTCCTTAACGAGCCACGCCGCGTAGTGAACGAGGTTCACGCTGCCGTCCGCGTTCGTCGGCGCGCCCGCATCGATGTCGGCTTCGAGCATGCCATCGGTGACGGGCTTGCCGCCCAGCCGCGTGAGCACGCGCGCGGCATCGGGCACCGCCATCGCCGCAGGGTTCAGCCGGGACATTCCCTGTGCCGCCGCTGCCGGCCCGGAACTAGGCGCGTGTTCGGGAGTCATCGCGGACCTCCCGCGCACAGTTGCCCACATCGCGGACGCAGTTGCCCACATATCGCAGAATCATCGAGAAATGAGCGTTTAGCGCCTTGCCTGTTCCCCATCAGCCGGCCAATGTGTGTCCAACGCGAGCGGGAACAACCAAACCCCCGCACGCGACGGAGACCACGAACATGGACGCGACCACGAAGACCACGATCGACCTCACCACGACCCTGGCCAAGGCCGGGTTCCGAATCCCCGCGATCGAACTCCATACGCCCGACGGACGCTGCTGGAACGTCGCCACGGTCCCCGCCGGTCGCGGACGCTTGGCGACGGGCGCATGGGGGCCGCGGCCCGGATCGCTCGGCGGCTTCCGCCTCTTCGAGATCGACCGCGAGAACGAGGACGCCCCCAACGAGCACGACGCGATCGACGGTGATACCTGGACCGCCGACGAACTGGTCGACTACCTCCGGGCGGTCGGCCAGCCCAAAGACACGACGAGTTGGGACCGCCCCAGCGACAACCGCCCGACGACCTGAAGCCCGCGTAATGCGGGCTTCGCTGTTTACCGGAGACCACCAACTCCAAGGAGCACGACCATGACGAAGCGCAAGTCCACGAAGCCAGAACCGACCGCCACCGAGACCTATGCCGCGAGGCAGAACGACATCGCCCGGCTGATGGACGTCCTGCAGATGGAACTCGACAAGCACGCCGAGGGCGCGAAGGCCGACCCTCGCAACTGGGGCTTCGCGGGAAGCCTCGGGAAGGTCCGCAGCGACCTGATCGACCTGGTCGGGTTCCTCAGCAACATGGACCCCGAGCACGTCGAGG
>JADLFE010000033.1 GCA_020845755.1 Phycisphaerales bacterium | reverse complement strand
TCCCGACCAGAAAGCAGCGGTCGAGCGCTGGGCTCGCGATCACGGATTCCGCATCCTGCGGTGGTTCGTGGACGACGCCATCAGCGGCACCAGCGCCCGGGGTCGCGACCAGTTCACCCGCCTCATCCATGAGGCGGAGAACGGGCGCGACTTCGATGCGGTGCTCTGCTACGACATGTCCCGGTTCTCGCGCGGCGGCACCAATGAGACGGGCTACTACCTGCACCGGCTTCGCCTCGCGGGTGTCGAGACGCACTTCACCGCCGAAGGCATCCCCGAGGGCGATGAGGGTGAGTTGCTGCAGGGCGTGAAGTCGTGGCAGGCCCGCCAGTACTCGGTGAAACTCTCCCGCGACAGCATCCGCGGGCAGCACTCGACGGTGACCGTGCGGAACAGCGCGATGGGCGGCCGGTCTCCCTACGGCTATGACCGCCAGTACGTGTCTGCCAGCGGCCAGGTGCTCAAGACCGTTCGCACGCTCCCCGATGGCCGACGCCAGGAGTTCGGGCCCGACGGTCGGCACCTGCGATTCATAGACCCCAAGCAGAAGCTCCCGAAGAAGATGAAGTCGGATATCGTGCGGCTCATCCCTGGCGACCCAAAGCACATCGCCGTCGTGCGCGACATCTTCGAGATGTGCGTCAAGGGACTGGGCTTCCGGTCGATCCTCATCGCGCTCAACGCCAAGGGCATCGAAGGCCCCATGCACGCCCGCTGGAACCAGATGGCGGTGAAGTCGATCCTCCAGAACCCCTGCTATCGCGGGGCGCTGGCGTGGAACCGCCGAACGTTCGGCAAGATCCATGAGGTGGCGTCCGACGGGTCGGCGATCCCGAAGAAGGTGGCGAAGACGACGCGTAATCCCAAGGACCGCTGGATCGTCATCGAGAACGTCCATGAGGCGATCGTGCCGCCGGACCTGTTCTGGAAGGCGCACGAGCAGATGGCCAAGCGCCGCAATGCCGGTGGCCTGGCCCGCCCGACGCAGCGGTACCTGCTGTCCGGGCTCGTGCGGTGCAAGCACTGCGGACACAACTTCTGGGGCTGCGTGCTCAAGAACAGCGCGGGGGAGATCCGGTACTACGCCGACGGCGGGTACCGGGCCCAAGGCGCTGGCGTCTGCAAAGCGACGCACATCCAGGCCGCCGCGCTTGATTGTTGGGTGCTGGACCAACTGCGGGCCACCTACCTGGCCGACAAGGCGGGCGTCGCGCGGGCCATCGAGGAGTTCGTGAAGACCTGCTGCGGCCGCGTCGCAGCCTCAAAGGCTCAGCCGGATCGCAGCCGAGAACTGGCCGACCTGAACAAGCGAATCAAGACGACGGTCGCGCTGCTTTCGGACAGCGACCTCGCCGACGTTGGCGAACTGCGGACCGCGCTCGTAGATCTCAAGCGGCGACGCGAGACCCTCGAAGCCGACGTGGCGAACAAGCCAGTGTCCCCCAAGTCGATCGACCCCGAGCGCCTCCGCGCCTGGGCACGCGAGCAGGTCGCGGGACTCTCGCAGGCCCTCAAGCCCGGCACGCCGATGATGGAGGCGCGCGCGGCCGTCCACGCGTTCATCCCGAAGATCGAGATCGACCCGAACCGCAAGGTGGGTACGCTCTACCTGCCGCGCGACACGTGCAGCGCCCTTCAAGCAGCGTTTGTCAGACGGGATACGAGCGCATCCTCCACCCACTCGTGGATCGTCGAGAGCGCCGCCCGGGCCGGATCACCGAGGTGATCCAGGAGCGGTGTCTCGTAGGGGCTCACGATCGAGATGATGTCCGACACGTCCTCCATGATCTCGGGCAGGTCCGCGCCGGCCCCGTACGTCGCTTTACCAGTGAATGCCATGCTTCATTCCTCCTCTGTCGCGCGGGCTTGCCGCGCACTTCCATGAACTGACACACAAACGTGAACACGATTCAGGCGTTGCGGCGCTTCCGCAGGTACTCGAGCAGGGCCCGTCGGTCTCCGCTGGCTCGGGCCTCTTCGAGCGCGCGGGCCAGCGCCGCGTCCTCGCCGCCGGCGCCCTGCGGCGCCATGGCCGAGGGCTGCGCGGCGCCGCGGAACAGGAACGCCTTGCGGCGCTTGAGGTCGCGCATGGCCGCGCCGACGTCCGGCGCGTCCATCCCCGCCAGCGCCGCCTGTGTCAGCAGCGTGACGGTCTCGATGTCGACAGCGTCCATCGCCTGGGCCTCGCGCTCGATCCGCGACCGCAGTTCGGCCCGCCCCACCGACCTGCGGGCCTCGTCGAGTTGCTTCTCCAACTCGGCGAGGCGGTCCTCCGCGGCGATGGCGCGGCGGCGCCACTGCAGATCCTCGGTGAGGAGCGGCGCGACGACGCCCCCGCCCGCCGGTGCCGCGCCTCCGGCGCCAGCACCGCCGCCTCCGATCACAACGCCCCCGCCCCCGGTTTCTCCTATTCCTTCGTCCGGCATGACATGCCTCCCTTCGTTATGAGTGAATAATCACGGACACATTTCAATCGTTATTTCGGCTTACGCGATGCCTGGGTCGCCCGGCGCGTAGCCGAGTTCGGCCAGCACGCGCTCGCGCGGGACGCCGAGGTCGACCTTGCCCTGGGCCGCCTGGACCTGGCGGGCGATGTCCTCGGGGAGCGGGTCGTTCCATTCCAGGCGTACGGCGCGTTCCTCTTCGGTGGTCGCCAGCGCGCCGGCGTGGTCGAGCGCGGCGAGGATGAGGGCGCAGGCCTGGGCCATCCCACGCCCGTAGGTGACGCGCTTCCGCTGCGTCTTGGCAAGGACGCCCATGAGCGTGATGCGGAGCGCGTTGGCGCTGGAGAGGTTGCCGACCTTGGCTCGGACCACGCCGCCGGCCAGCGGCGGGATGCCCGAGACCTTGTCGAGTGCTTCGCGGACTCCCTCGATGTGGGCGTCTTCGCTGGGGCAGGACGAGTCGCCGCCAAACTCGCTGATGGAGGCGTCGGGGTTGTCGGTGGTCCAGAGTTGTCCGGGCGCGACCGGCGCGGTGTCGAAGCCCTCGAGGCCCTTGGCGAGGTACATCTTGAAACTCTGCATGGTGACGCGGCAGGCGCGATCGGAGAGGCGGGTGTTGAGTTCATCCTGCAGGGGGATGAGGGGCTCGACGTCCGACAGGCCGCTGTAGTGGAAGGGCTGGGCGATGTTCTGGATGTGGACGACGGGGATTCGCCCCTGTGACCAGGCGAGGTCTTCGTCGATGACGAGGCGGTCGTCCTGATAGAGATGGCGGCGCTGGGCGCTGATGATCTCGAGCGTGGCGCTGCGCTGGCGTGCGGCGGGCGCCTGCCAGGCGCGCCGGATAATGGAGAGCGGCGATGTGCTGGCGGGCTCGACGGTGTTGGTGGCGTGCTCGACGCTGATGAGATACGCGGCCAGATCGCGGTAGTCGTGCGGGCTCGTGATGGGGATGCCGCGGCGGGGATCGATGATGTCGATGCGGATGTCATCGAGGATGGGGAGCAGTCTGTCGAGCGCGTGCTCATCGGAGGGATCGACGGGCGCGGCGTGGTGGGGCTTGGCACGGACGGCGAGGTCGACGTGCCCGAAGACGTGCGCCAGGAGCGCCATGTCCTGCAGGAGTGAGATGCCGCCGGACTGCTCCCAGACGCGGTCGAGGGCACGCTCGACGAGGCGTCGCTTGGGCTCGTCCTTGGCGGTGGAGACGATGGTGACGGGCTTCCCGAAGATGAAATCGACCATGGCCTGGATGCGCCAGGCGATGTCGTTTTCGATCACGACCTCTCGGCGGAGGACGGCGCGATCGTCGAGGGCGAGTGACGGATCGCCAAGGACGCGGGGCGGGAGTCCGATCTCCTGGCCCTGGCGGTACCAGCCGCGGGGCGAGGCGCGACCCGCGGGAGTGAGGGGATTGCGGAAGTAGGTCCAGAGTTTGTCGAGTCGCGGGATCGCGGTGGCGCGATGCTCGTCGAGGGTGAGGTTGAGCAGGGCCTCGTCGAGGCCGACGTTCGAGAATGCGCTGAGCCGGTGGGCCATGGCCGTCCTCCTTGGTGGTCCTCGCGAGGCGTTTGGCAGGCCGGCGAGGGACGTGTCACCCAGTGGGCGGACGGACACATTGGTGCGCACAGAGGCGTTGGTAAGCGGGCACTAGCCGCGCGGCACGGGACGCCGGCGAAGGCCAGAAGACGAGGCCGGAGAGGGGGTTGTGCTCGAGGGGACGTCGCGCGAAGATTTTTTTGAGAAATCCGGAAAGAGCCCGAAGGTGGGGACGGGTTGGTGCGCACGCGGGTGGTTGTAAGCAGCGACTAACTGGACACGTCGGAGGAGGCTGGCGAGCGGAGGGGGGTGAAAGTGCGGGAAGGGGGAACTTCCTGCGGGGGCGGTCTGTACGATGGGGAGCCATGCCCGCGATTCTCCGATGGCTCCTGCGACTGGGGCCGACCAATCCGATCACCGTGCGACTGGTGCAGAACGCCTCGCGTCGCCCGCGGCATTTCTACATCCGGGCGGGGTACCTGGCGGTGCTGATCGTGGTGCTTCTGTGGTCGCTGCTGATCAACACGAGCGGGGATTCGCTGTCGTACCGGCAGTTGGCGGAGGCGGGGGCGAAGAGTTTCACGTACATCGCGTATCTCCAGATCATCCTGATCTGCATCCTGGCGCCGGTGTTCATGGCGGGGGCGATCGCGCAGGAGTCTCACCCGCGGACGTGGGAGGTGCTGCTGACGACGCCGATGAACGACACGCAGATCGTGCTGGGGAACCTGCTGGGTCGGTTGTTCTTTATCCTGGCGTTGCTGGTGTGTTCGCTGCCGCTGATGGCGTTGACGCAGTATTTCGGGGGTGTGCCCGGGGCGGCGATCTTCAAAAGTTATCTGATCGCGGCGTCGGCGGCGGTGTGCGTGGGGAGCATCGCGATCTCGTTGTCGGTGTCGCGTCTGGCGGGCAAGCGGGCGGTGTTCGCGTTCTACGTGGCGGTGGTGAGTTACCTCGCGATCACGATCGCGATCGATCGGTACCTGGTATCGATCAACAAGGTGGCGCCGTCGGGCGGGATTACGTGGATGACGGCGGTGAATCCGTTCCTGGCGTTGCATAGCCTGCTGAACCCGTCGTCGTACGGGCCTTCGCCGGCGGGAACGACGGCGGGGGTAGCGTCGTGGTTCTTGGAGCGTCCGGTGACGACGTTCTGTGTCGGGACGCTGGCGATGTCGGCGTTGCTGGTGGGGCTGTCGACGTTCACGGTGCGTGCGGGGGGGCTGCAGACGCTGGGATCGGACGGCGGGGTGCCGTGGTATCGCAAGGTATTCGGTCTTGGGGCGGCTGGCGCGGAGCATCGCCCGCCGCGGACGGTGGGTCACAATCCGATCGCGTGGCGTGAGGCGTCGGCGCGGAACGCGACTCTGGGGCGATCGATCGCGCGGTGGAGTTTCGTTGGGACGGGGCTGATCTTCGGGGTGCTGCTTCTCTTCTTCTTTCACACGGGCGGGTTGGCGATCAACGAGTTTCAGTTGGCGTTGATCGCGACGATCTGGGGAGAGGTGGCGGTGATCTCGCTGGTGGCGATCAACATGGCGGCGACGGCGGTGAGCCGGGAGCGTGAGGACGGGACGCTCGATCTCATTCTCACCACGCCGGTGACGCCCAGCGTGTACCTCAAGGGCAAGTTGCAGGGGCTGATCGCGTATCTGCTCCCGATGCTGGCGGTTCCGGTGGGGACGCTGGGGCTGGCGGGTGTGTACGTGTTGTTCGGGGGATTGGAGCGTGCGGGCGGGGTGATGCGTGACGCGACGGTGCTGACGACGAAGTTGAGCGTGCCGGTGGTGTTGCCGGAGGCGGCGGTTCTGTTGCCGCTGGTGGTCGTGCCGTTCATCGCGTTCTGTGTGATGGTGGGATTGCAGTGGTCGTTGAAGAGCAAGGGGACGCTGGGGTCGGTGGTGTCGACGGTGGCGGTGGTGGGGATCGCATCGCTGGTGATGGGGTTGTGCGCGTACAAGGCGGGGGAGAGTCTGCCTGTGGTCGGCCCGGTGCTGAACGCGATGAGCCCTGCGACGCTGGCGTTTTCGCTGGTGTATCCGGTCGAGGGGTTGTTCGACACGGTGAGCAACTCGGGCGGGTCGATGTCGTCGGGGCTGGTGACGGCGCGGCTGTCGTTGGCGGTGGGCGCGGTGGTGGCGGGCGCGGTGTATGTGGGGGTCGTGTACGCGATCCACATGAACATGGTGCGGACGTTCGACTTCACGGTGCGGAAACTGGCGGGGACGAACTGAGATGCGGACGCTGCTTACGGGAGTGCCGCACGCGCTGGCGCAGCCGGTGTGTGATGCGCTGCTGGGGGAGGGGATCGGGTCGCGGGTGGTGCGTCCGTTCACGAGCCTGGCGGGGTACGGCGCGACGCCGCCGGCGGAGATCGTGATCCTGAACGACGGGGACGTGCAGCGGGCGTTGTTGGTGGCGGCCGAGTGCGTGCTGACGTTGTCGTGCGGGCCGGCGGCGGAGCCGGGGGTGGATCTGTCGCGGCTGGCGTCGGGGCTTCGGGTGACATGCCCGGCGTGCGAGGGGTCGCTCGACCCTCGCGGCGGGGTGGATGGGCGGGTGACGTGCGTGTGCGGCGCGCGGCACGGGGCGGTCGAGTTGATCATCGCGCAGCACGGGCCGGAGGCGTTGGAGGGATGCACAACGATGCGGGAGTCGTCGGGCGAGGCGGCAACACTGATGCACGCGACGGTGAAGTGCGTCAGGTGCGGGCATGCGTTGGAAGGGCTGGCGCGGCGCGGGGTCTGCCCGGAGTGCGGGAGAAAGTTTGACAAGGCGGTGTGCGTGCTGCAGGCGTACCTGGCGGCGGAGTTCAGGGCGTAGGGAATGGGCAAAGAAGCGACGGCAAGAACAAGGTGGGATACGGGGGGCGGGGTGGTGCTGCGGAGGAGTGAATCATCGCAGGGCCGAGACGATGGCGGGGTCGTTGAGGAGTTCTTCGGCCTTGGTCTTGAAGAGGGTGGGTCCGGCGAGTTTGGCGAAGCCGACGGGGTCCAAGCCATTGCCCTTGATCTCGTTGGCGCCGAGGACGCGAGAACGTCCCAGCACGTCTCCGGAGGCACTGAGGACCTGGGCGTCGAGGTCGAAGTAGAGTTTGCTTGAGTCGTAACTGTCGAGTTTCCAGTCGACGATGCGCACCATGAGGGAGCGTGTGCCGGAGGCCTGGAGGCGTTGGCGGACGGCATCAGGGGCGTCGTGGTTGCTGGTGATCACGGAGGAGGTGTCGAATCCTCGCGCCTGCAGGGCGCGAGCGATGACCAGGAGTCCGTCGTCTGCGAAGGGGCGTCCGGAGCGAGTCTCGACGTTGAAGGGGAGGCCGATGGCGTCGCGTTGGACGCCGACGAACTTGGGAGATTTTTCGTTGGGGTTGATGTAGGGGCGTGCGTCGAGGACGGCGACAGCGAGGCGTCCCGAGCCCTGCGCCGACAGCGAGAGGCCGATTTCTTCGTATTCATGCGTTGCGCCGTAGGGGATGCAGGCGGGGAGAAACAACACGAGCGAGCAGAGGAGGATGGCGATGACCGGGCGCATGGCGGGCTCCTTTGCAAGTAGTGTAGTCACTAACAGGCGGGGTGGAGAGACCAAGAGACGGAGAGGCGAACGGGCGTGGCGAGAGTGTGCCTCTGCTTCACGGCGTTTCATGGACGCTGCGGCGGGGTGATCCTTGACCAGACCAGATAGACCGGGATGCCCGCCAGCAGCACGCCGATCCAGGTGAGGCAGGTCTTCCAGTCGGCCATGATCGAGAGCGCGGTCATCATCACCGAGCTCGCGACAAACAGCAGCGGCACGACGGGATAGCCGAAGCAGCGGTAGGCCCGGGGCAGGTCGGGGCGTTTGGCGCGCATGATGAAGATCGTCGCGCCGGCCAGGCCGTAGAAGATCCACATGGTGAACACGAAACTCCCGGCCATCTTGCCGAAGGACTCGAGGAACCAGACGGCGGCGCAGGACAGCAGGCACTGGCACCACAGGGCGACGTTGGGCGTGCCGAAGCGAGGGTGGACACGGGAAAGGAAGGCAAAGAGGAGGGCGTCGCGAGATTGGGCGTAGGTGACGCGGGCGCCGGTGAGGATGGAGCCGAGGGTGGAGCCGAGGGTGGAGATCACGATGACGAGCATGATGGCGGCGCCGCCGGCGGAGCCGACGAGGGACGTGACGATCGCGGAAGCGACGTTCCCGGTCTTGGCGATCTCCGGGTCGGCGAACCTGGCCATCTCGGGCAGGGGCATCATCCAGATGTAGACGGCGTTGACGGCGAGGTAGAGCCCGGAGATGAAGATCGTGCCGCCCATGTAGATGAGCGGGAGTTTGCGGTCGGGCTGCTTGATCTCGCCGGCGATGGCGCCGACGTCGCTCCAGCCGTCGTAGGTCCAGAGCACGCCGCTCATGATTCCGACGAGCACGAGGTGGAGCGGCTGGGTGGACGGAGCGGCGTGGAAGTTGTCGCCCGAACCCTTGCGAAGAACCAGGGCCAGCGCGACGATCGCGATAAGCGCGAGGACCTTGAGCGCGGTGAGGACGGTGGCGACGCCCGCGCCGAGCGACACGCCGCGGGCGTTGATGAACGTGAGCGCGACGATGAGGGCGATGGTGGTGTAGCGGGCGTCCCAGGTGAGTCCCAGGAGCGGGTGCAGGTTCTCGGTGAAGATGACGGCGATGCCGGCGGCGGCGGCGGGCTTGGAGACGAGCATGTAGGTCCAGCCGAAGACGAAGGCCATGCCGCGTCCGTAGCCCTCGCGGAGGAAGACGTACACGCCGCCGGACTGGGGGAACATGGTGGCGAGTTCGGCGTAGGTGAAGGCGCCGAAGAGGGCGATGACGCCGCCGGCGAGCCAGCAGAGGAGGACGACGAGTGGAGATTGGGTAGCGGTGGCGATCTCGGAGGGGGTCTTGAAGATGCCGCTCCCGATGATGATGCCGATCATGACGCCGAGCGCCGGAAGTACGCCCAGGGTGCGGGGAAGGTCGGGCGAGGAGGGATGTGGCGATCGGGCGGTCATCCGGGTGGGAAGGGTATCGGAAAACCGGGGGCGAGGAGGCGCGCGGGGGTGCACGGTCGAAGGGTCGGCACGTCGCAGGTGTGATAGTGCATACAGATCGCGGCAATTCGGAGAGCGTGATGAGAGCGGGGGCTTTGTGACTTCACCGAAGCGACGCCTAATCTTTTGTCATGGCGAGCACCAATCCCGGCGGCACATCCAACGACCAATTCTGGGACGGCGTCACCAACCCCAAGCCGCCCAAGAGGCGTTCGATCCTGAAGATCATCGGCATCCTCGCGGCGGTGCTTGTCGTCGCGATCGTTGTCCTCGTCGCGCTCATCCCCACCATCGCCAGCAGCATGGCGCCGGGGATCATCGAGAACGCGGCGAAGGACTCGATCGCGGGCGGCGTGAAGGTCGACAAGGCGAGTTTCTCGTGGGGCGGGCCGCAGACCATCGGCGACATCACGCTGCTTGATCCCAAGGGGACGGCGGCGAGCAACCAGGTCGCGCGCGTCAAGGTCGAGATCTCCTCTGGACTCTTCACGCTGATCACGGCGGCGTCGGGCAAGGACGTGGGAACGATCACCGTCTCCGGGCAGGCATCGCTCACGCGATTCGCCGACGGCACGACCAACCTTGATCGGGCCATCGAGCCCAAGGTCCAGCCCGGGGCGAAGCCTTCGCCCACAAGCACCGGCACCGGCGCAGGCAAAGAGCCCGCGAGCGTTCCGCCGGGACTGAAGGCCAAGGTCCTGATTGACAAGATCGACCTCACCTATCGCGACGAGGGCGCGCAGACCGGGGATGTGAAGGTCAGCGACGTGAAGGGCGAGGCGGAGATCGGCCCGGCCCAGGGCGGCACGGCGGCACTCCTCAAACTCGCGGCCGCCACCAGCGCCGGCAACTCCAGCGGCTCCATCAACATCAACGGGCGCGTCGACGGTCTGACCGACGCCTCCGGGAAGGTCACACCCGCCGCCGCCAAGATCGACGCGACGGTCGACATCAAGAACGCGCCGCTGGCGGTCGCCGATGCGCTTGCGGGCATGGGCGGGCGGCTTGCGAAGGGTGTCGGCCCGACGCTCGACGCCTCGATCGTCGTGAAGGGGAATGCCAAGAACGCCGACGCGCTCGTGAAGGCGACGGCCGCCCACGTCACCGCCGACCTCACCCTCAAAATCGCCGACAACCTGCTGACCGCCGGCAAGCCCGGCGTCATCAAGATCGACGGCTCGGCGATCCGCACGCTCGCGCCCCAGATCGACGAATCACTCGCCAAGTCCGGCACCGTCACGCTCACCAACGTTCCCGATGTCTCCGTGTCGCTCGACGCGCTCAAGATCAAGATCCCCGAGGGGGGCGCGGCGGACCTTCGCGGCGGCGCGGTTCAATTGACACTCGCGGCGGGCGAGACCATCGGCACCATCAAACTAGACCCCAACGCCGCTCCAAGCGCCCTGCGCGTCGCGCCGCTGGCGCTGCGCGTCGATGCGCCGGACCTCGGCGGAACGATCAAGGTCAGCGCCAAGACCGACGCCACGATCGGCAACCAGAACGCCGGCGTGATGACGCTCGACGCCGTCGCGTCGGGCCTGCTCGACGACAAGGGCGCGCCGGTGAAGGGTGCGCCGGGCTCGCTCGACGCCAAACTGCTCCTGCAGGGCGTAGCGACGGCGATCGCCCAGCCGTTCGTGCAGAACGCGAAGATCGATCTGCCCAAGGACATCGGACCGACGCTGGATGTCGACATCCGCGCCAAGGCCGCGGCGGCCAACGCCGTCGATCTCACCTTCGGCGTCACCAGCGCCAACGTCAAGGCCGCGGGCGCGCTGGCCTACGACGGTGCGTCGCTCAAGTCCGCTAAGGACGGCGTGCGCATCTCGCTGGCGCAGGTCGGCCAGCTCGCGGGCCGCTACGTCGCCGACTCCGGCGCTTCGATCGCACCGCGCGGGACGGCCACGCTCTCGATCACCGATCTCGATCTTCCACTCCACGAAAAATCGCGCCAGCCGCTGATCGACAAGTCCAAGGCCGCCCTGCGCGTCGATCTTGACGGCCTTTCGATGACCCCCGCCAAGGGCGCGGGCGCCGTCGACATCGCCAAGGTCACTCTCGCCGCGGGGCTGACGCCCGGCAAAGCGCCGCGCGTCGATCTCAACTCGTCGATGAACTACGCCGGCAAGCCCTTCGCCGCCACCGGCGCCTTCGACGTGCCGGGCCTGCTCTCGAACAAGGCCGACGGCACGCTCGACGTCAATCCCGCCGGCGCGCGCCCCGTCGGCCAGCTCGATCTCCGCGATGTCCCCACCGCGATCGCCGGCCTCGTCCCCAGCAAGCCCAGCGCTGACGGCAAGCCCGGCCTTGATCTCGCCAAACTCATGAATGAGGTCGTGGGCCCGACGCTGAATGTCAACGTGAAGGGCGGCGCCGAGAGCGCCGACGCCGTGGCGCTCACGCTCGCCGCGACCGGTCAGAATCTCAAGGCCGGCACGCAGGCCAAGCTCGCCAAGGACGCGATCGCCATCGCCGCCACCTCCGTCGAGACCACCCTCGCGCCCTCCACCCTCGCCACGCTCATGTCGACCTTCGCGCCCGACCTGAAAGACGCCCCGGCGCTGGCCAATCCCGCCAAGATCACCCTCGGCATCAAGCCGCTCTCGATCCCCATGGGCCAGGACGGCAAGCCCGACTTCGCCCGTGCCGGCGAGGTCGAACTCTCGCTCAACATGCCCGGCCAGACCATCGCCAAGGGCTTCAAGGTCAAGGAAGCCAGCGGCGCCACGCGCGATCTCGGCCAGATCGGTGTCGAGGACATGGCCCTGCTCGTCAAGGCCCCCGGCTCGCTGCTCGGCTCGTCCGACGCCGCGTGGACCAAGCCGCTCGCGGCTGATTTCTCGATGAAGATCCTCACCGGCCCCGGAGCCGTCAGCGGCGTCGTCACCGGCAAGGCCACCGGCGATCTCACCTCCAACAAGGGTCAGATCAGCGTCAGCAACCTCGACGCCGTCGCCAGGATCGCCGACCTCCGCAACGACAAGCTCGACGGTTTCCTCGCCCAGCCCGGCTTGCTCACCGGCGCACTCGGACCCACCACCAGCGTCGACGCCAACGTGAAAATCCGCCAGGCCAACGGCGGCCAGAGCATCGACGCCGAGGTCGCCATCGCATCGCCCAAGATGAAGTTTGATGGCCCGATGAAACTCGCCGTCCTCCCCGACCGCATCAAGAGCGACCGCGAGGTCAAGATCAACTGGCGGCTCGACCCCGAGTTCGCCAACGCCCACGTCTTCAAGCCCGACGCGTCCGGCAAGGCCATGAAGCTCCTCGCCCCCGCGCCGGTCTCGCTCACCCTCGGCAAGTTCGCCATCAGCAAGAGCGCCGACCCCAAGCAGCCCGTCGGCCCGCTCAAGCCCGGCATCTTCGAGGTCGCGATGAACGCCATCATCCCCTCGCTCGACCTCACGCTCCCCGACGGGCAGCGCATGAAACTCGGCAACACCCGCGTCTCCGTCAGCACGCCGCCCGCCGCCGAGGCATCGAGCGCCGTCGCCTTCAACGTCGCGGTTGATTCCGTCGAATCGCCCGGCGCGGCCCAGGCGAGCGCGCCCGCGCAGGCCGCCCAGAAAATCTCCCTCGTCGGCAACGTCTCCAACCTCGCCGACAAGTCCGGCAACGTGAACGCCGACGCCGCCACGCTCACCGCCAATGGCGACATGCCCGTCGTCCCCACCGCGCTCGTCGATGCACTCGCGCAGCAGAACGGCCTGCTCGTCGACGCGCTCGGCCCGACCGCCTCGGTCTCTCTCCGCGCCGAAAACTTCTCCAAGACCGGCGGCTCCCTCTCTCTCGAGGCCGGCAGCGATCGCGCCAAGGCCAAGGTCAAGGGCAACTCCGGCGCGGGCGTCTTCGCGATCAACGAGCCGCTCAATGTTTCGATCATCGAGATCACACAGGCGCTGGCCGGGCGGTTCGTGACGGGCATGCCGCTGGTTGGCTCGATCGAGAAGGTGAAGACCGATCAGCCCGCCACCATCGTCGCAAGCGAACTCCGCGTGCCGCTCGATAGCGACCTCTCCAAACTCAACGGCCAGATCCAGATCGACCCCGGCCAGGCCAAGTTCACCGCCAGCGAGCAGTTCGGCCCCATCCTCAACATGGCCGCCCAGAAGACCATGGCCTCCGTCGGCAACAAACTCGAGCCGATGTCCATTACCATCACCAACGGCGTGGCCGAGTACGCGCCCTGGGCCCTGCCCCTCGGCGAGTTCAAGCTCGCCACCGAGGGCAAGGTCGACCTGGTTCAGAAGAAGATCGACGTCGTCACCTGGATCCCGCTCGGCGCCCTCAGCGAGGAAACCGCCAAACTCGTCAGCAAGGCCAACCTCGGCGGCGCGCTGGGCGACATCCTCGGCGGTAAGAAAGAACAAGATAAGAAGAAGAACGACGGCCTCATGGTCCCCTTCCGCACCAAGGGCTCCTTCGGCAAAACCAAAACCGAGCCGGACCTCGAACTCCTGGCCAAGCAGGCCATCGACAACGCCAAGCCCGAAGACCTCCTCCAAAAAGGCCTGGACTCGATCTTCAAGAAGAAGAAGGGGAAGTAAGCAAGATCCGCTTCGCGAGCGTGACTGGTCTTGGTACAATTCATCCGACCAGTCGTTTCGCGTCCTCCCTATGGAGTCCCGCCATGACACTCATGGATGGCATCCAGTACGCGACCGGCATCGGCATGATCGCTGGATTCGGGTCGCAGTTGCTCTACAAGCCGGAGGCGTTTGCGAAACGTGGCACTGTAAAGCCGCCCGTGCACATCGTCATTCCGTTCATCGTCTTGGGAATTCTGATCCTCTTTGTGAACGCCGAGGGATTCGAGTTCCTTTGCTACCTTGCGCTACCCATGTCCTTCTGGGCAATCAGCCGAATGTCTGCCCTGAATCGCCGGACCGTCCAGCCCTCGCACTGATCGCGCTCAAACGACGACGCACCGGAGTTCCAACCGATCTCCCGTTCACTCAATGAGGCAACAGGCATGACCTTCCTCGACGCCATCCGATACCTCACCGGCGTGGCCATGCTCGTTGGTTCTACGCGATCACTCCTCACCAGCCCCGCCGCCTATGCCAAGCTCGGCCTGCCAAAGCCCCCCATCTGGCTGCATCTCTTCTTCCTGGCCTGGGGCATTCTGGCTTTCGCGCTCCCCACCGATGTCTACATGAAGGCCTGCCTGCCGCTGGTCTTCTTTGGCGGCTTTGCCGGACGACGCTGGGCCCTCCCACCCGCTCGCCCGGCAAACCCGTCCATCTGATCCCCCGCCGCTTCCGCCCCAACGCCCCTACCCTCACCTGCCCCCACGGGGGCCCCTATGCCCATCGTCCCACTCCCACAGTTCGAGGCCGACCTCGCCGCCCTCCACGAAGAGGACCGCAAGATCTATGAGAGCCTCAAGGCCCCCAAGACGCTCGTCGTCCGCTTCGGCGCCATGAAACTCGTCGGAGAGTTCCCCTCCAGCGGCGACATCAAGCCCGGCTGCGGCTCAAAGCTCGTCGTCCGCACCCACCGCGGCACCGAACTCGGCGAGATGCTCGCCAGCACCTGCCCAAACTCCGGGTGCTCCAAGAGCGTCAGCCGAAAGGAGATGCTCGAATACATCGAGAACTCCGGCGGGCGCGACTACCCCTTCTTCACCGACGGCAAAGTCCTCCGAATCGCCACCCCCGAAGACCTCGACGCCCAGGCCAAGCTCGAGCAATCCAAGCACGAACTCCGCGCCATCGCCAAGGCCCGCGCCCAGGAACTCCGCCTCCCCTGCAAGGTCGTCGACGTCGAACCGATCCTGGGCGGCGAGCGCCTCACCGTCTTCTATCTCTCAGAAGAACGCGTCGATTTCCGCGAACTCGTCCGCCTCCTCCAGCAGGATTTCAAGGTCCGTGTCGAACTCCGCCTCGTCGGATCGCGCGACGAAGCCCGCCTCACCGCCGATTACGAAAAATGCGGGCAATACTGCTGCTGCAAGAACTTCCTCAAGGTCCTGAAGCCCGTGTCGATGAAGTCGGCCAAGATCCAGAAGGCCACCCTCGACCCCCTCAAGATCTCCGGCCGCTGCGGGCGGCTCATGTGCTGCCTCCGCTACGAAGACGAAACCTACGACGATCTCCGCAAGCGGTTGCCGAAGAAGAAAACGCGCGTCGGCACGCCCGAGGGTGACGGCATCGTCATCGACTCGCAGATTCTGACGCAACTCGTGCTCGTGGAACTCGATGCGCTTGAGTCCGACGGCAAGATCAAGCAGGTCGCCGTCCCCGTCGAGGAACTCACAGCGCCGGTCAGCACCGTCGCGCCCGTCCGCACCATGCCGCCCGGACCTCGGGATTCGCGCGGCCCGCGGCCAGGGCCCAGAGCGGAAGGCCGGTCCGAAGGCAGACCCGACGCACGTCCGGATTCGCGTCCCGAAGGTCGCCCTGATTCGCGTGAGCAGCGTCCGCGCGATCAGACTCGTGATCAGGGTTCGCGTGATCAGGGTTCGCGTGATCGTCGCGACCAGCGCCCACGCGAAGGCGGTCCTCGCGATCAGCGTCCCCGTGAACAGGGCCCGCGCGAACAGGGCCCGCGCGATCAGGGCCCGCGTCCTGATCAGCGGCCGGGCCAGCCGCGGCCCGTCCCGCCGCCCAGCAACGCCGACGACAACCTCGACGACATCGAGACCGACGCCGGCGACTACGGCACGAGCGGCCAGATGGACGACTCAGGCCCAGACAATGCTCCGAACTCCGGGCTTGACCAGCAGGGCCAGCCCCGCAAACGTCGGCGTCGGCGCCGTCGTCGCGGCCCGGGAGGGGGGCAGGGTGGTCCGTCCGGGCAGTCAGGCCCGTCCGCAGGACCCAATCCCGGGGTTTAGCGTGCTCTCCGCTGGGGAGCGACCCTTCGCCCCGCCGATGACGTACGGTCACTTAGCCGCGCGAGCCAATCTCCCGAGGACTCCATGACCCAGACCGGAACTCCCGACGCGACCAGCGACAGCACCCTCGCCAAGCCGCAATCGTCCATCAAGGAAACGGTGATCTCGCTGATCATCGCGTTTGTGGTCGCCTTCGTCTTCCGCGGCTTCGTGCTCGAGCCCTTCATGATCCCCACGGGCTCCATGGCGCCGACGCTCATGGGCGCGCACCTGCGCTTCGACGACAAGCACACCGGCTACGACTGGGCGGTCAACCCATGGGAGAACGCGGGGGGCAACAGCCAGGCGCCCCTGCCGCGTCAGGGCAGCGGGGGCAAGCCGATCATTTATCACGATCCGATGAGCGGGCGAGAGGGCCGGGACATCGATCTTCCCACCCGCTCGGGCGATCGCATCTTCGTGCTCAAGAGCGTGTATTCCTTCTTTGATCCATCGCGGTTCGACGTGGTGGTGTTCAAGTACCCCGGGCCGACGGCGGGTGAAGCGCCGGGCTCGCAGAACAACTACATCAAGCGACTGGTGGGACTTCCCGGGGAGCAGATCGCGTTCATCGATGGGGATGTGTTCACCCGTCGCCCGACCGATGCGCAGCGAGGGGAAGAGGATCCATGGGCGGGCGAGGGGTGGAAGATCGCGAGGAAGCCGGAGCGGGTGCAGCGGGCCGTGTGGCAGCCGATCTTTGACAGCCAGTACACGCCGTGGGACGCCCAGCGGGGCGAGGGCCAGTTCAGCCCGCCCTGGAAGGGCACGACGGACGGGTGGAATTTCGGCGATGGTGGCAAGACCAACGCGCACTACCGCTGCGAAGCCGTCGCACCCACCGCGCTCGAGTGGACGAACCGCCCGATTACGGACTGGACGGCGTACAACGAGTTCTATCAGGTGGCGCAGTATCCGCCCACGCCGGGGCGTGTACAGCCGGTCGGAGGCTCCGGTGGGCTGACGTGCTTTGCGGTCTCGGATGTTCGCGCTCGCTGCACGCTCACGCCGGACGCGGACGGGCTGGCGATGTCCGCGTGTCTGATGGCGCGCGGGCATGAGTTCCGTGCCGATCTTTCGGGCGGACATGCGAGTCTCCGCATGCGCCCCGCGCCGACCAAGGACGACGCAGACCCGGCGTGGAAGGAACTCGCCAGCGTCGCGCTCCCCGAGCGTGCGCTCAAGCCCGGCCGGGCGACGGCGGTCGAGTTCTGGCACGTCGATCAGACACTGGGCCTGTGGATTGATGGCGAGCGGATCGTCGAAGCCGGCTACGACTGGTCGCCCGCACAGCGCATCCTTGCCTCCACGGGCATGTCGCTCGACGACGCGCTCGCCGAAGAAAACAAGACCCGCGGCAAGTGGCCCCTCTACGAGCCCGCGAAGTACCGCCAGGCGGCGTTCCGTTTCGAGTTCAGCGGTTCGAAGTTCACGATCCATCGCAGCGCCATGGACCGCGATCTGTATTACCAGCCGCGCGAGAAGCCCGACGGGACCTACGGCCTTGGCACGCATCCGACCTCCAGCGCGATCCTCACGGGCGACCAGTTCGTGTTCTGCGGCGACAACAGCCCCGCCTCCGCCGACTCGCGCCTCTGGACCGACGTCGATCCCTTCACCGCCAACCAGATCGACGACACCGTCGGCGTCGTCCACCGCGACCTGCTCGTCGGGCGTGCCTTCTGCGTCTACTTCCCCGCGCCCAAGCCCGGCTCGGTCCCCATCCCCGACGCCGGTCGCCTCCGCTTCATCTGGTAGCGGGCTTTCCGATGATCGCGGGCGGCGCACGAGACGCCCGGAGGCAGGCGAGTTCGCGCGATTCGGGCGACCTAATCGCCACGCGCTCGGTGTGCCTCTCCCCTATCCTCATCCCATGCTCATCGGCATCCTCGGCGGCGGACAACTCGCCCGCATGACCGCGCTCGCCGGTCTCCCGCTCGGCCTGCGCTTCCGCTTCCTCGACCCCGCTCCCGAATCCCCCTCCCGCGACTGCGGTGAACTCGTCATCGGGCGTTACGACGACGCCGACGCGCTCAGCACCTTCTCGCGCGGCCTGGACGTCGTCACCTGCGAGTTCGAAAACGTCCCCGTCGCCAGCCTCGAAACACTCGCGCCGCGCCTCCCCGTCCGCCCCGGGCCGCGCGCCTTTGCCACCGGGCAGGACCGCGCCAACGAGAAGGCGCTCTTCACCTCGCTCTCCATCCCCGTGCCCGAGTTCGCCGTCGTGCGCACGCTCGATGATCTGCGGACCGCGGCACGCCGCGTCGGCGCGCCCTCCATCATGAAGACCTGCCGCATGGGCTACGACGGCAAGGGCCAGGCACGCCTGGACCACACCGACGACGCGTCGCTTGCGGCCGCGTGGCACGCCGTGCGCGAGCAGCCCTGCGTCCTCGAACGCCGCGTCGCCTTCACGCGCGAGGCGTCGATGCTCTGCGTGCGCGGGCTCGACGGCTCAACCGCTTTCTACCCGTTGGTTGAGAATGTCCACACCAAGGGGATCCTCAAGCGCTCGATCGCGCCCTCAGATTGGCCCGGGCATCTCGAGGACAACGCGCGCCGATACGCCGGCGCGATCGCCAAGGCCCTGGACTACGTCGGCGTGCTCGCCGTCGAGTTCTTTGTCGAGGGCGAGGGTGAATCGGCCAGGCTCATCGCCAACGAGATCGCGCCGCGTGTCCACAACTCAGGTCACTGGACCATCGAGGGCGCGGAGACCAGCCAGTTCGAGAACCACCTCCGCGCGATTCTCGGCCTGCCGCTGGGCTCCACAGCGCCCGTCGGGCACAGCGCGATGATCAACCTGATCGGCGGGCTGCCGGATCGCGCCGCCGCCATGGCGATCCCCGCCACGCACCTACACCACTACACCAAGGACCCGCGACCGGGGCGCAAGGTCGGGCACCTCACGCTGCGCTGCGACACGCGCGAAGAATTGCTGCAAGCCCTGCCTCGCGTGCAGGCGCTGGCTGATTCGGTGAATGTGCTGTCGTAAGAGCGTCGACCTCTGCGTTCAACGCTTTCTACTTCCTCGGATCGCGATCACCCAGCACCTTGTCGGTCTGGGCTCTTCTGAACGCGCGGAGCTTGTCGCGCAGCGCGGGGCGCGACGCGGACACGATGGACGCGGCGAGGATGGCGGCGTTGATCGCACCGGCCTTGCCGATCGCCAGCGTCCCGACCGGCACGCCTCCGGGCATCTGCACGATCGAGAGAAGCGAGTCCATGCCCTTGAGCGACTTGCTCTCGACGGGCACGCCCAGCACGGGGATGACGCACTTGCTGGCGCACATGCCCGGGAGGTGCGCCGCCCCGCCCGCGCCGGCGATGATGACCTCGATCCCGCGCGACTCGGCGCCGGCGGCGTACTCGAAGAGCCAGTCGGGTGTGCGATGGGCCGAGACCACCATGCACTCGTGCGCAACGCCCAGTTCATCGAGCGTCGCGTCGGCGTGCTGCATCGTCTCCCAGTCGGAGCGCGAGCCCATGATGACGCCGACCAGCGCGCCGGGGGGCGGCGAGCCGCTCGCGTCTGAGGTAGAAGCAGAACCGGATTCTGTGGCGGCCTTTTTGCCCATGCGCGGCTCCTGTCGCGGGCAGTTTAGCCGCGCCGCGGATTTCCGCCGTTCAGTCTTTCCAACCTTCGGGCATGATCGTCAGCGCGTTCGACACAGCGCCGCCGGCGATGCAGACGGCAAAGCACGGCTCGGGCTTGTCGTAGCGCCATTTGGCGTCGGGGAAGAAATCGATCGCTTCAAAGTCGAACTCGCCACAGCCGGTCTCGTCAAAGACCGCGCCGGGCAGACGCGCGACCTTGCACACAAACTGGTGTGTGAGGGCCGAGACGAGCATGACCGCAAGGTACTTGGGCGCGGCGGCCACACCCGGCGCGACCCTGGGCAGAACGCCGGGCCCGATCGAGCCCAGCACGCGTCCGATCTTTCCATCTCCGTCGGATGGAGCAACCTTGAGGACGAGTTTGCCGTCGGCACGCTCGGGCGAACCGGTGACGGCGCGGATGTGAACCGGCGTTCCGCTGGCGGGCTCTGGCGACACGGGCGGCACGCCGAAGCGTGCCTTGTTCTCGTCGACGAGACACACGCTCGAATCGCTGACGAGTTCGTCGAGCCACGCGACGCAGGTGTAGCGTGCGGCATCGGCGGGGAGCGAGAGGGCGGCGGGAAGATCGACGGCGAACTGGTGGGCGTAGGCATCGGGGACAAGCGCGCCCGACGGTGGGCGTGGTGGCTTGGCGGGGTTGAAGGCGCGGGCGGGCCCGATCGGTGCCGAGTGCGGGCGCATCGTGGTGCGCTGCCAGAGTTGGCCGGTGAGTGAATCAAACGCGATCAGCCGGAGGAACTGGTCGGACTTGGCGCCGTAGACCTGCGACTGGCGCGGCGTGAGGGCGACCGCGCCCAGGGCGGCGGTCGTGGGCGCGCCGTCGCGTGCCGCGGGCACGACGTTCATCAGCAGCGCGGGCTTGGCGGGGATCTGGGGACAGCGTGGCACGCCATCGCCGAAGATGGAGGGGATCGCGACGCGTTCTGGTTTGGTTGTCTGCATGTGGTCAACCGTGGGCAATGGGCGCGCGAGTTGATTGGACTACATCGCGGCGTCGGTATCGACGGGGAGGGTTGCGAGGTTTCGGGCGCGGACGTTTTCCTGGCAGCGCGGGCACAGGTCTGTGTGCTCGTGGAGCGCGGGGGTCATGACGCAGGTGGCGTTGAAGGTGCAGTGGGCGTTGGAGCCGTCGATGGCGGGGTTGGCGGCGCCGGTCGGGAGTTTGGTGGAGGCCAGGCCGAACGCGTGGGTCGACTCGTGAACGGAGGTCTGGAGGGTGGCATTGGCGACGTCGAACGAGTTATCCTCGCGGTGGCGGCGTTCGCGGAAGCGCATGCCGACGGTGGTGGACTGGCCGGTCTGCACGCCGCTGAGCATGTTGCGGCAGCGGTAGTTGATGGTGATGTTGACAGTGTCGCCGTTGTTGATGCCCGTGCCGCCGAGATCAAAGTCGAACTCCCAGCGGTCGTAGTCCCCGCCTTCGCTGGCGGGGCGAGCGTATTCGCCGGTCGAGCGTGGGGTGGAGAACTTGGCGGCGGGGATGTTGCCGGTGCGTGTGGCGTCGTTGGCGTCGACCCAGGTGGCGGAGCGGATCCACGCGGGCTCGTTGGTGAAGAACTCCGCGTCGCCCGCGGGGATCGAGCCGGTGAGCCTGTTGGCGGGATTGCCGGCGGTGTAGTTGTTGAAGTTGATGGACTTGTCTTCGGTGCCCATCGTGATGGTGTCGACGTAGACGAGGTGGAAGTAGTTGTTGCCGGCGCCCTGGGCGCAGTTGCTGGCGAAGGTGATGGCGTCGTTGGTGTCGTGGACGCGCTTGTGGGCGGGGGTGCTGTCCTGTCCCACCGCGACGACCTCGTTGAAAACGCCGGCGTGCTTGGCGATCAGGTCGTTCTGGATGCCGGTGGAGATATCCGAGTAACTCCCCCCGCCGGGGCGTGCCATGTTGTCGACCTCGTAGAGGATCTTGCGCCACACGTTGTACGTGCCCGCGTCGAGCCCGCCGGTGCTGGTTGTTTCGAGCGTCGCCTTGAGGTTGAATATGTCGCCGCCGAAGCGGGAGGTGTGGAACTCGACGACGGCGGTCCAGCCATCGGCCTGGGTGGTCTCGACCTTCACGTCGGCGATGGCGGGCCCGTCGAATCCGCAGCGGAGATCGCTGCGCAGTTGGGCCTGGTCGCGGTTGCCCGCGTCGGGGACGTTGTAGAAGCGGATCTTCTTTCCGGCCAACGAATCTGTCTTGGCAGAATCGCGCCAGCGGATCCGGGCCTTCACCAGAATCACGCGCCCGTTCTGCTTCACCTGATTGCCGCTCACGGTGCGGTTCAGGTTGATGTATTGGCGGCGATTCTCGGTGGGCGCGGTGGGGGTTCCGGCGGCCTTGGTGCCTGTCACCTCGACGACCTCGACGAGTTCGATCTCGTCGGCGGTGTTGTTGGGTCCGCGATCGATGGTGCCCGGCGTCGGTGGCGGCGGCGGCTCGGGGGCGTGGACCATCGTGACGGTGCGCCGGGCTCGGGTGCGGGTGTGCCCGCCTCCACCGTGGCCCGTGGCGCTCCCGGGCACGGCGGTGGTCGCGGCCGCGGCGTCGATCGGCTCTTCGATGGTCGCGTCTTGCGCGCTCTCCGGGCCGTCGGCCGCCTTGGCCGATCCGCCCGAGTTGATCATCACCGTCGTGCCCTTGATCGTGACACCCGCGGGATCGATCACGACGAAGTTCCCGCCGCACTTGAGGTTGACGGACTGGGTGCCCTCGATGCAGATATCGCCGGCCTTGAGATGCACGCCCGAGGAGCCCTGGATGGTGATCTTGCCGCTCTTGAGGCTCAGTTTGTCGCTGGATTCTTCGACGATTTCCTTGGCGTTGAGGGTGTATCGATCGGCGACCTTGGTGGTCTGCTTCTTCTGGAAGTCCTCGACGACATCCTCGACGACGGTCTTGTTGACGACCTTCTCGATCTTGTAGAAGGTGCCCTTCTTGCGGTGATCGTTGGTGTCGCCACACACCAGCGTGTTGTGGTCGCCCTTGTCCTCGTGCCCGACGATCTCTTCGCGGTTGCCGTAGGCGCTCTCGTAGAGGCTGGCCTTGACGGTGAGATCCATGCGCCTCTGGGCGTGGATCATGAGTTGTTCGCTGCCGTCCTTGTCCTCGAAGCGGATCTCGTGGTAGCCGCCGGAGTGGGGCGAGGAGTCGGTACGGATGGTGCTGATGGTCTTGTTGGCGGGGAGGGCGTAGGGGACCTTGTTGTCGAAGTTATAGACGCGTCCGGTGATGATCGGCCGGTCGGGATCGCCCTCGAGGAACTCGACGATGACTTCGTGCCCGACGCGGGGGATGAACATGGCGCCGTAGCTCTTGCCGGCCCAGGGCTGGGAGACGCGGATCCAGGCGGACGAGTCCTGAGGCTTTTCGGCGCCGTAGCGGTCCCACATGAAGCGAACGCGGACGCGGCCGAAGTCATCGACCTGCAATTCCTGGCCGTCGGGCCCGACAACGATGGCGGTCTGGGGGCCCGGGACGACGGGCTTGGGCGTAGAGCGATTGGGGCGGAACGCGCGATCGGACTTGATGGCGCGGAGCGTGCAGGAGATCGAGCCGCCGCCGCCGGAGCCTGATTCGTCGAGGTTTTGGATGGCGATGAGCGTGGACGCGATGGCGAGGTATTCGGCGCGCTCGGCGTCGCGGAGGACCTCGCTTGGGTCCTTGAGTTTGAACGTACCGCCGGCGTAGATGTCTCGGCAGTTGCCGGAAGCGGACCAGCCCATGGCGTGAGCGGCGATTTCCTCGGCGCGGACGCGGACCTGCACCTCACCGTCGGCGACCTCGGTGTACTCGCCGGGATGATCGTAGATTTCGCGGTCGGCGGAGATGCCGGGGACCTCCACGCCGCGCGTTGTCTTGAGGTTCTTGGTCGGCGCCTTGAAATCAAAGTCGTTGAGGGCGACGCTGGCGGATTCGAGGTCGGCGTCGAAGGTCCAGTCCGAGAGCGAATTGGCGGGTGGTGGCACGGACGGGTTGGGCGGGAAGAACTCGACCTCAGGGATGTTGGGGAGGGGCTTGTGCGAGAGCGGATCGTCGCAGAGCACCATCTTGTGGGCGCCGTTCTCGTGCTTGAAGAAGTACGAGATGCCCTCCTGCTCCATCAGGCGCGAGATGAAGTTGAAATCACTCTCGCGGTACTGAACGCAGTTCTCCCAGGTGCGGTAGGTGCCCTTGATCTGGTCGTCGACCACCACGTCGTAGTACTCGAGGTACTCCTTGATGATGTCTGGGACCTTCTGGTTCTGGTAGATGACGCAGTCGGTCTCGCGCGTCGCCAGCCAGATCTGCGGCACGATGACGAGCGTGTAATCGAGTTCGGTGTTCTTTTCACCCGAACGCGAGATGCGGCTGATGATGCCGTTGAAGTAACGCTCCACACCCTGCTTGACGGTGACGCGGGCGGTGGCGTTGGTGCCCAGGAGCCCGTCGAGGTTGATGTTGGCGCGCTGGGCGCGTACGACGGCCTCGATGCGGAAGAGTCGGCCGAGTTCCTCGTTGACCCGCAATTCCAGAAGCATGAAGGCACCGTCGCCGGCGTCGGTCGAGATCGCAATATCGCGGTTGAGTTGGACGTCGTCACCGGCCATCCACTATCTCCCTCACAACGACCTACCGGCTTGGGCCGGTCTTGGCGAACAACGATGACGACCGTGCTGGGCGTGCCTGGCGCGGACCGGCCAACCCGCGGACACACAGCGTACCGCGCCGACGGAATGGCGTGGGCGGGGCACCATAAAGACAGACAGAATGGGCGGCCGCACGCGCTTGGGCCCGTTCAAGTTCGGGCTTGGTCGACGGGCGAAGGTTGTCTCTACGGGCTCTCGTAGGGCTCATCGGGATCGACGATGTGGAAATACAGCATCATGGTTCGGACCGAACCGCTCCCAGAGCCGGTATGGCGCGGGGAAGTTCCGGAGATTGCGACGCCAGCGCCGAGCATGATCGCGTCGGAACGAGCCTGACCCATGGCGTCGCCGAGGCGTCGCGCCATCTGCTCGGAGACCACGCGTCGGACGACCTGCGTGCGGCCGATGTATCCCGCGGACGAGAGGGCGGCGTCGGCCTCGCGCTCTGTCAGCCCCGCGGCACGCATGGCCTCGCGGAGTTCGCGCCGCCCTTCCTGCGATCGCCCGACTCTTGCGACGGCGTCGCGGATGGCGCGCGTGCGGCTGGCGGCCGACATGCGTGAGAGTTCCTCCGCGGTGACCAGAGCGCCGCGGGTCTGCAGCACCCTGAGCACGCCGCGCACCGAGCCAGCGACGGCCACACCGCCCGAGATAACGCCCAGGGCGTCGACGATGTTGGTGGCGTAGGAGTAGACGACGTTGGAATCCCATTCCTGCAGCGAACTTCCGTCGGGGTTCTGGACCGCCTCGGAGACGCGCACGACGCCGTTCAGGCACTGAAGACCCGAGGTGACGAAGCCGGTCCAGGCGGCGACGACCAGGATGGTCGATGTTCCAGCCGACGGCACCTCAGCCGCGGCGCCTCCAACGACGCCCACGCCGGAGATCACCGCCATGCCGCACGACAGCCCGACGCCGACCAACTCCGAACCGATGCGTGAACGATTGGAGATCCGCGTGGATTCGGCCCGCGAGGAGCCGGACGAATCGGAGACCTGACGAACAGAACGAGAGAGTGCGTCGCGCGACATCCCGCCGCGTTCCTCGGTCTCCTCGATGACCACCACGCGATCGTAATTGACCGATGGGATGATGCCCGGGCGGACGATGATGAGCACGCCGCGATGGAAATAGACGACCTTGCAGCCGTAAAGATCCGGCTCCTGATAGAGCACATCAGCCAAACGCTCGAGTTGCTCCGATGTCAGCACCGCACACTCCCCGAGCCCCGGGCGCTTCGGATCAATCGAACATATACGCGAAGTCGCCGTCCTGAACGGTGATCTTCACGCGCGCCACCTTGCTCCCCTCCGCCAAGCGAGACAGGAACTCGTTGCTCAGGCGCGGCAGGATCGAATTGGTCAGGATCTTGTCGATCATGCGCCCGCCCGACTCGCGCTCCGTGCACCGCGCCACGATCGCGTCGAGCACGGAGGGATCGAACTCGAAGGGGATCTTGTGCCCCTCCTGCACGCGCTTGCCGATCCGCCCCAGCTGCAGGCGCGCGATGTTCTTGATCACGTCGTCCGAGAGCGGGTAGTACGGGATCACGACCATGCGCCCCAGGAGAGCCAGCGGGAAGACCTTGCGGAGGGGCTCGTTGAGCGCCTCGGTCAAGGCCTTGGGGTCGGGCATCAGGGCCGGGTCCTTGCACAGATTCGCGATCATGTCCGTGCCCACGTTGGTGGTGAGCAGGATGATGGTGTTGCGGAAGTTGATGTCGACGCCCTCGGAGTCCTTCATCCAGCCCTTGTCGAAGACCTGGAAGAAGACCTCGTGGATGTCCGCGTGGGCCTTCTCGACCTCGTCGAGGAGGAGCACGGAATACGGCTTGCGCCGGACGGCCTCGGTCATCACGCCGCCCTTGCCGTAGCCGACATACCCGGGGGGCGAGCCCATGAGGAGTGAGACCTTATGGGCTTCCTGGTACTCGCTCATGTTGATGGTAATGACGGACTCTTCTCCGCCGTAGAGCGCCTCGGCGAGCGCGAGGGCGGTCTCGGTCTTGCCGACGCCGCTGGGCCCGGCCAAGAGGAAGACGCCGACGGGCTTGTTGGGATTCTCGAGCCCGGTGCGCGCGGTGCGGATGCGATCGGTGATCATGTCCAGCGCGTGGCGCTGTCCGATGATGCGCTTGGCGAGGGTATCGGCGAGTTTGAGCGTCGCTTCGACCTCGTTTTTCACCATGCGCCCGACGGGGATGCCGGTCCAATCAGCGATGACGGCGGCGACGGCCTGTCCGTCGACGCTGGGAAGGATCATGGGATGCTCGCCCTGCAGCGCGGTGAGTTCGGCCTGAAGTTTCTTGAGGTCCTCCTTGTGCTTCTCGCGGTCGGCGTCGGTGAGCGCGGGCGCGGAGGGCGAATCGACCTTGCCGTCGCCCGTGCCGCGGAGCTGCGAGCGGATCGCGAGGATCTTCTCGACGACCACCTTTTCCTTGGCGAACTTCTCTTCGAGGTCCTTCAGGCGTGCCTGCTCCCGGGCGAGGTCCTGGCCCAGTTCAGCCCGACGCTTGTCGTGGTCGATGCCGGTCGCCAGTTCGCGATCGATGATCTCGATCTCTCGTTCGATCGCATCGATGTTCTTGCGCGCGTCGTCGACCTCGGCGGGCGTGGCGTGCAGGCTCACCGCCACCCGGGCGCACGCCGTATCGATCAGGCTGACCGCCTTGTCGGGGAGGAATCGCCCCTGGATGTAGCGGTGCGAGAGTTTGACGGCGGCGTCGAGCGCCTCGTCGAGCACCTGCACCTTGAAGTGCTTCTCCATCACGTTTGCCAGGCCGCGGATCATCAGGAGGCATTTCTTCTCGTCGGGTTCGTCGACCTTGACGACCTGGAAGCGCCGCGTCATCGCGGGGTCCTTCTCGATGTGCTGCTTGTACTCGCTCTGCGTCGTGGCGGCGATGGTGCGGAGCGTGCCGCGGGCCAGCGCGGGCTTGAGCAACTGGGCGGCGTCGCCGGTGCCGGCCTGTCCGCCCGCGCCCATGAGCGTGTGGGCCTCGTCGATGAAGAGGATGATGGGCTTGGGTGAGCCCTGCACCTCGTCGATGACCTGGCGGAGGCGATTCTCAAACTCGCCCTTCATGCTGGCGCCGGCCTGGAGCAGACCGATGTCGAGTTCGAGCATCCGCACGTCCTTGAGTTGCGGCGGGACGTCGCCCTTGACGATGCGCTGCGCGAATCCCTCGACAACGGCGGTCTTGCCCACGCCCGCCTCGCCGGTGAGGAGCGGGTTGTTCTGACGGCGGCGCATCAGGATGTCGATGCACTGGCGGATTTCCTCGTCGCGTCCGACGATGGGGTCCATCTTGCCGGAGCGGGCGTTCTCGGTGAGGTCCTTGCAGTACTTCTTGAGGGCCTCTTCCTTGCCCATGGCGGCCGGCGCCATCGCGCCCGACGACTCGCCGGGCGACGCGCCGGCGCCCGCGCCCATGCCGCTCCCGTCGCTGGGGGGCTGGGCCTCCTCGGGCGAGCCCGAGGTGATCTTGGCCATGTCGTCCGACAGCGCCTCGCCCTTGATCTTCTCGAACTCCTTGGAAACGCCGAGCAGGATGTTGCGGAGGTGCGTGTGCTTCACCATCGCGAGCACGACGTGCCCGGTGCGCACCTGAAACTCCTTGAACATGAGCGAGGCGTAGACCCACGAGCGCTCCATCACCTCCTCGAAGTGCCCGGAGAGATCGCTGATGCTGGTGGCGCCGCGGGGAAGGCGATCGAGGGCGGCCTGTGTGTCGGCGGCGAGCCTGCTGGCGTTGAGGTCGAAGTGGCGGATGACGCGGTGGAGGTCGGAGTCCTGCAACTGCATGAGTTGATGGAGCCAGTGAACGATCTCCACGTACGGATTGCCGCGCAGTTTGCAGAAGACCGTCGCGTTTTCGAGCGCCTTGTAGGCGATCGGGTTGAGTTTGCCGAAGAGTGCCGTTCTGCTGATCTCAGCCATCGATATCCCCGCCCTTGAAAAGCGCCGAATGATCGGCGCGGGTTGAAGTCACACCATCACGGATCGCGGACCAGCGAGAGGTCGCGCGCGTTTCGTCCCAGGTCCCCGCCTCCCTTGGAATCGCCGAAGAGCCAGGTCGTCCAGCCCAGGCGCCCGAAGCCGCCGAGTTTGATGCGGGGCACTTCCTCGCGGCGGAGGATCAGATTCACCTCGAACGAGAACTGACGCCCGATGTAGTTTCGGACCCAGTCCTCGAGCCTGCCCTGGCTGTCGCCGCCAGGGAGCAGACGCTCGTAATCGGAAAGTCCCACGGGCCCGAGCACGATGCGGAAGCGGCTCTGGCACTCCCACACGCGCGAGCCGAGCACGGAACTGACGCCCAGCGTGGCCGAATCGCGCGACACGCCGAGGCGGCACAACGAGGCCGAGGGCAACGCCAGCCACGCGCCGACGAATTCGTCGAGCCGAGTCGGCACGCGGAAGTAGTCCTCGATGATCGCGCGCAGGCCCTCGGCGTGCTTGGTGTCGTTGGAGAGGCGGCCTGAGTAATGCAGTTTGGCCACGTCGGGCACGCGGTCGCGCCCGCGGAGCGTCGCCATGCCGATGCCGAAGAGGCTGCCGATGTAGGCGCCGTAGCGGTCCTCCTCCATCTGCATAACGGCGTCGGACTGGCCGTGGGTTCGGTCGAAACTGACGGGGAGTTGGTTGACCGCCCAGGCGCGGTAGAACAGGCTCACCATGCGGTGGTTGAAGACATCGAGGAAGCGGGCGAGCGTGGCGTCGGCGTGGTTTCGTTCCCGGTCGCGTGCGTAGTCGGTCATGAACAGGGGCATGGGACCGTTGGGCCCGAGCATGCCGAGGAAGTTCACGAAGACGCGCCCGGCGCGGGCGCCGGCGATGTTCTCGATCTTGGAGACGGTGGTGGGCGCAAAGGCGGTCGAGGGCTCCTGCGCGAAGCGCACGGGGTCTTCGCCGGGCTTCTGTGACGTGCCGAGGCGGGGAAGATCGCGGAAGGCGCACTCGAGCGTGCGCGCGAGTTGAAAGAAATCGACCGAGCGCGCGTCGAGGGACGCGAGACGTTCCAGGGCTTCGCGGCTGACGGAGGGCGCGCTCACAGCACCGGCCTCCCGCCGATCATCGCGGGCCAGCGCATGATCTCGCCGCGTTCGGAGGTGCGGATGACGGTCTCGGTGAACGAGTTGATCGAGACGTAGCCGGCGAAGAATCGCTCCAGCACGCCGCCCAGCGTGAAGACGCCGGTGCCCTCGAAGAGTGTTTCATCGAGCGTGACGGTGACCTCGAGCCCGCGGGCGAAGGCGATGGGACCGGGCGAGGGCACGCGGCGCGCGATGGGGCGGCACTCGACGTTCCGAACGCCCTCGACCTGCTGGCGCACCGCGGGATCTGACGTGTCGGCGTAGAGGCGGAGCATGTCGCGCAGGGCAGAGGCGCCCTGCGCCGGCTCGCCGTCACGCACCGAGTCGTCCATGAGCGACAGGTAGTTGAGCGAGAGATGGCTGATGAGGCGCCAGACGGCGTCGCCCTCGTTCTGCCCGCCCTTGGGCTCGACATGACTGGGCCTGGGCGGGGTGGGACCGGCGACGACGCGGATTCCGGAGACGGGCGCGCCGATATCGAGCGTGAAATCGGTCTTGCCGCGGCCCATCGCGATGCCCAGCGGCAGGTCGCGGTTGGTGCAGAGCACCTCGACGCCCAGTTGCTTGATGTCCGTCGAGAAGGGCGAGTTCTCGCCCTCGACCAGCGAGACATACACCTCGCTCCCGCCGTAACTGGAGCGGCGTCCCTCGCGTTTCTCTCGCTCCGAGAGCACGCGTGGAACGCGGTTGACCGCAAAGTACGACGAACTGTCGCCGTCGGCGTCGCGCGCGGAGTAGAAGGGCTTGAACTTGCGCACTTCCTCGCTCCCGCCGGCATAGCCCGTCACCGAAGCGACCTTGTAGACCTCGAAGTCCAGCGGACGCGTGCGATCTGGGAGAAGGTGGAACTCGCTGAACCGGTCCGAGATCAGGATGCGATCGGCTCGCTTTGGAAAGAGGTTGACGACAGACACGCAGTGGAGCGCGACGTTGTCGGTGTCGACCGCGCCCTCGAGGTCCGGGTCCTCCTGGTCCATCAGGATCACCACGTCGGCCGTGTCCCCCTTGCACCGACGCAGGAGTTCGCCGATGCCCGCGAGCTTGACGAACGCGAAGCGGCGCGGGAACGCGAAATACTCGTGAACGAGGCGATAGCCCTGGCAACTCCGCGCGTCGTAGGGGAGCAGGGCCTCGCCGGGCTCGAAGCCCAGGCGACGGATCGACGACGGCGCGAGCACGTACGTCGGCGGCTCCTCGCCCGCGCCCTCGCCTTTGACGGGGCGCACCACGACCGCGCGCCCGTGGGCGATGATCTGCTCGTAGAGACGCATCGGCGTCGCGTCGGCGCCGCGAAGATAGATCGTGAGATCGTCGAGGTCCATCTTGTCGAACGTGACGCCGGCGGTCGCCTTGATGCGGAGACGCAGGGCGCTCTTGGCGGGCGTGAGGGTGCCCATGGCGCGGGCGTCGGGGTTGGCTTCTTCCATGGCGCCGGCCAGGCCGAGCAGGCCCACGTCGCGCGTGTAGTAGCGGGCCTCGGCCAGTTTGGTGGGCCAGAGGGTGAGCGGGTTCCCGGTGCGGTACTCGCAACTGGTGCGCTCGCCCGGGCCGATCACGCTGCGCAGGATCGTGCCGCGCGGGAGCGTGAAGCCCTTGGAGAGCCCTCCCTCCGCATGGTCGGGCGTGATCTCCACCACCGCCATCGACGGCGTGGGCGCCAGGTAGTGCGGATAGACGGTTTCGAGAAGGTTCTGCGTGAAGCGAGGAAACTCGCTCTCGAGTTTGAGTTGCACTCGGGCTGCCAGGAACGCGAAGCCCTCCAGCAGCCGCTCGACATACGGATCGGCGCACGGGAAGTCATCGATCGAGAGACGCCCCGCGACCTTCGGGAACTCTCGCGCGAATTCCTTGGCCATCCCCTGCAGGTGGCGCAATTCACGGTCGTAGTACTTGAGCAGACGCCTGTCCATGCTTGTCCCTGCTCCTGGCTCGATCCTGCTCCTGGCTCATTCTCGCGCGGCGAGTCGCCCGCGCACGATCACGCTACGCCGGGCGATCCGTCAACTCGCACCGACCGCTCTCCAAGTCCATCTGCGTCCGCACGTACAGCGCATCGGGCACCGGGAGCGGGCAGACGTCGCCCGTCAATTCGAACGCCACGGTCTGGCGGCTCCCCGCGTCCTCGCCGCTTTTCACGCCCGCCACTCGCAGCGTGCCGGGGATGATCCGCGGCTCGAACATCTCGACGGCGCGACGAACCAGCGTTTCCAGTTTGGCCGCCCTCTGCGCCGACGCCGTCTGTCCCGACAAGTCCGGCATGCCGAAGTTCAGCACGCTGCGCGCCACCAGCGGATAGTCGTTGATCTCGCTCTCGGGCGGGTGCGCGGGCGAATTGAGCAGGAACGCCAGATCGCGCAGCACCGCGGCCCGGAGTTGACGCATCGACATCACACGCCGCTCGCGCGATTCGTTGGGATTCCGCGGCTCGTCGTCCGTGAGACGATCCAGCAGCGCCGGCTGCAGCCTCTCGATGGGAAGCGATTCGGCCATCGGCGATCAACCTCCCCCACCGCCGGCGTGCCCTCCCGCCGGGCCGGACTTCAGGCCAAGACCCATGGGCATCTCGCCCTTGACGATCGGCATCTCGGCAGGACGGCCGTCCTCGCCCGCCTCGGGCGCGGCGGAGTTCAGCGTGAGTTTCCGGCACGACAGGATCGGATACTCGCCGGCGTCGGTCGCCAGCACGCGCTGGCCGAGCCCCGCGTATTCGCCCGCGAAGAGTTCGCTCCACTCGGTCGTCCGCGCGAGTTGCACCAAGCCTTCGGAGGAGCGATCGCTGGCGAAGTAGCGCGTGGGCACAAAGGCAACGGTGGCGGCGGCGGTGCTCCACGTGATCTGGGCCGGGGCCCACACCATGTCGCGCAGGTCGGCGGGCTTTTCGATCTTGAGTTCGCGGATACGCTCGAACGGCGCCCAGTAGTAACGACCGTCGACGATGATCTCGAGCATGGGACCCAGGCGCGAATCAGCGTCGGCGATCCACTCGAACGATTCGGTGCCGCCGCCCTCGACCTCGATCATGCCGGAGGTCGCGGGGGCCGACTCCAGCGCGCGGGCACGCAGTTCGGACGCGGCGCGGTGCTCGCCGGAGGCGTTCATGCGAGCCGCCTGCAGGATGAGCCCGACCCATTCCGAGGGCTTGCCCACGATCATCGGCGCCCGCTTGCCCGCGAAGACCTCCTCGCGGAGTTTCTCGCAGAGGATCGCCTGGCGGCAGGCCTGGGCCATCAGCAGGTTCTTGGGCTCCATCTGGGCGGCCACTTCGAGTTGCTGCAGCGCGCGTTCCCATCGCCCCAGCACGCACAGGAGTTGGAACAGAAAGACGCGGAGTTTGGCGTCGCCGGGCTTGGAGCGGACCTCGGCCTCCAGCGCCGCCAACGCCTCGGCGGGCTTGCCCTGCTTGATCAATGTCTCAGCCTGCATGGCGGAACTCCCACGGGCGGGGCAACACCCCGCGATTTGCCTTCAGAATCCGCTCTCAGGATACACAAAGGCCCCGCCGGAGGATGTCCCACCGGCGGAGCCGTCGGTTTTTTACGCGGCTTTCATCAGGCCGCGGCTTGTACGATCGGGGGACTTAGGCGCCCTTGTTGGCCTTGAGATCCCAGTTGCCCTTGGTGGCGGCCAGCGCCTTGCCCTTCTCGTCGACGGGGGTGTACTCCCACTCGATCTTGGCGTAACGCATCGAGACTTCTTCCGTCGGCTTGGAATCGCCGCCGCCCGTGTTGCCGCCAACCTGGACCGACGAGATCACGATGTCGGTCAGGGTGTACTTCATGAAGCAGTGCTTCTGTCCGGTCGCCTGGCACCAATCGATGACGCCCTTGGGGATATGTCCGCCGCTGGCGCACATGAGAGCGAGTTTGGGAGAGGACTGATCGACGACCTTGACGAAGGTCACGTCGCGGAGGTTGGCCTTGCCGGTGGTCTGGTCGCCGCCGACGCTGCGGGACGCGCCCTGCTGCTCAACGCCCCACGAGAACGAGAGAACCTCGATCCAGGCCTTGTGCTTATCGTCGGTCGCGCTGCCGGGAATGCCGTCCAACTGAATGTATGCGTCGTATGACATGGCGCCTGTCCCTTCGTATGTGTCAGCCGTGCGTGCGTCGGCCGCGTGGCCGACATCGATTCGTGTTCAGCCCCGTTGTCCGGGGCACCCTAAGAAAGGCCGCCGGGCCCTTTCGGTGCGCGGCGGCGTTGAAAATCCGTACCGGTCCTTATCTGTTACTTCCCGCCCTTGGCGGAGGGAAGTTTGGAAACCAGGCGGAGTGAAACGGTGAGACCCTCGAGTTGGTAGTGCGGGCGGAGGAAGAACTTCGACGAGTAGTACCCGGGGTTGCCGGGGATCTCGGCGACGACGACCTCGGCCGCGGCCAGCGGGCGACGGGCCTTGGCCTCTTCGCTCGCCGATGCATCGGGCTCGACGTACTGCATGATCCAGCGGTTGAGCCAGGCCTCCATCTCGGCCCGCTCCTTGAACGAGCCGATCTTGTCGCGCACCATGCACTTGAGGTAGTGCGCGAACCGGCAAGTCGAGAAGAGGTACGGGAAGCGCGCCCCGAGCTGGGCGTTGGCAGACGCGTCCGGATCGTCGTACTCCGCCGGCTTGTGCGCGCTCTGCGCGCCCACGAAGACGGCGTAGTCGGTGTTCTTCCAGTGCGAGAGCGGCATGAAGCCGTTCTTGGCCAGTTCCGCCTCACGCCGGTCGGTGATGGCGATCTCGGTGGGGCACTTCATGTCCACCCCGCCGTCGTCGGTCGGGAAGGTGTGGCAGGGGAGGCCCTCCACCATGCCGCCCGATTCGACGCCGCGGATGCGGGCACACCATCCGTAGGCCTTGAACGAGCGGTTGATGTTCACCGCCATCGCGTAGGCCGCATTGGACCAGGTGTACTTGCCGCTGTCGGAGCCGGCGGTGTCTTCTTCGAAGGCAAACTCGCTGACCGGGTTGGTCTTGGCGCCATAGGGCAGACGCGACAAGAACCGCGGCATGGCGAGCCCGACGTAGCGGGCATCGTCGCTCTCACGGAAACTCTTCCACGGCGCGTACTCGGCGCTCTGGAAGATCTTCGTGAGGTCGCGTGGATTCGACAGTTCGTTCCACGACTCCATGTTCAGGATCGACGGCGCGGCGGCGGCCATGAACGGCGCGTGCGACGCGGAGGCGACCTGCGCGATCCCCGAGAGCAATTCAACATCCGGGGGCGTGTGGTCGAAGTAGTAGTCGCCGACCAGGCAGCCGTAGGGCTGACCGCCGGGCGTGCCAAACTCGTCCTCGTACAGCCGCTTGAAGATCGGCGACTGATCCCACGCGGTCCCCTTGAACTTGCCGAGCGTCTTCGACAGGTCCTTCTTGGAGATGTTCATCACCCGGATCTTGAGGGTCTCGTCCGTCTCGGTGTTGTTGACGAGGTGATGGAGCCCCCGCCACGCCGATTCCAACTGCTGGAAGTCCGCGTGATGGATGATCTGGTTGATCTGCTCCGACAGTTTGGCGTCGATCTGGGCGATGATCGCCTCGATCGTCTTCACCGAGTCGTCGGAGATCAACTTGGTGGTCGCCAGGGCCTGCTCTGCCAGGGTTTGCACCGCGCTCTCGATCGCGCTCTTGGCGTTGCTGGTCTTGGGCTTGAACTCCTTATTGAGCAGATCACCCAGCGGATTGCCCTCGAACTGAACGCTGGATACCGCCGATTGTGCCTGGGCTTCAGCCATTGCCACCCTCCTGCGGCTTGGGCGCCGCCGCCAGCGACTTGAGGAGCTCGGGGTCCGACAGGACCTTGCCCAGGAGCTGCTCGGCGCCGCTCTTGCCGTCCATGTAGGTCAACAGGTTCGCCAACTGGGTGCGGGCCTCGAGCAGCTTGCGCAGCGGCTCAACCTTGCGAGCCACCGCCGCGGGCGAAAAATCTTCCATGCTCTCGAACGTGACATCGACCGCCATGTTCCCCTCGCCGGTCAGCGTGTTGGGCACGTTGAACGCCACCCGGGGCTTCATGCTCTTCAACCGGTCGTCGAAATTATCGACGTCGATCTCCAAAAACTTGCGGTCCGCGACCGGCGGAAGGGCCTCGGCGGGCTTGCCCGAGAGGTCCGACATCACGCCCATCACGAACGGCAGATTGATCTTCTTCTCCGCGCCGTACAACTCAAGGTCGTACTCGATCTGGACACGCGGCGCCCGATTGCGGGCGATGAATTTCTGACTGCTTGCCTTACCCATGCATCAACTCCTTCCGACTCGGGACCCGCCCGCCGGTTGAAGCCCGGCGGTCGAAATACCCGCACCAGTCTCCGATTCCCTGTCAGACTACACGCCGACGACATCCTCCGCCTTCGCCCGCTCTCGGTTGTTGGGCGGCTCACCACACGAGCGTACCACAACGCCCGTCGGACCAACGAATCCTTGGATCGCTCCCGCCCACGACTCCCCAACACCCCGCCCGATCAGCCCGATTGCCCCTGATCAGGCGGCGTCTTGATCCGCTCGAGCACCTGGATGGCGTCGGGCGTCAGTACCCGCACAATATCCAAAAAACTCTTGTCCACCAACTGATGTGCGCACTGCATCACCAGCGCGACCGGGCTCGATGGCTCACGCAATTCGTAATAACGCACAATCTTGTCCAACGCCTCGCGCACATCCGACGACGAGTAGATCTCGCCGGCCAGGCGTGCCCCGCCGCCACCCCCGAGCGTTCCCGTCGTCTCGTCGATCGCACCCGCCGGCCCGCCCACTCCACGCTTGGCCAGGCGCTTGCGCACGGCCTTGGCCGCGTCCACGGGCATACCGCGGAAACTCGAAAGATCGATCGCCTTGCCGGCCCCCACCTTCACCGTCAGTGAATCCTCGAGGCCCTTGACCAGTTCGGCGCATTCCTCGATGGTCTTGGCGATCTCTTCCAGTTGCGGCGTCTCGACCTCCTCGAAGATCGCCTCGATCGCCGTGGAATCCAGTTTCGGGGCGCTGGCATCGGTGGAAGCGGGAAGATCGCCGGCGACGATCAGCAGTTCGCGCAGACCGACTCGCCCCAGTTGCCGGTGCTGAACGATCGACGCCTCGCGGATTCGATCCTGGAATCGCATCGGGTCGCCGAAACTGCCAGGCGGCACGGCCAGCGATCCGACGATGTTCATCCGCTCGGTCGGATCGTTGCCGTCGTCGGGATCGAGGATCGGGAACAGACCATCCCAGTAGGTATCGACGATTCCCTTGACGATCCGCAACCCGTCGCGCAGACCGGGATACCCCTCCAGTCGCAGGTTCGCCAGGCACAGGAGCATGGCGACCCGAAGATCCTTGCTCCGGGCGAAGAGTTCCAGGCAGCCGTCGCACACCTCGCGCCAGTTGGGCTCCTCGCCCGGAACGATCGTGTCGCCGATCTGCTGCTCGGGCTTCCCCTCGGCCAGGCGCATGACTTCGAGGTAGCGCCGGTCGTAGCGCAACTCCTCGCCGCACGGGGCGGCTTCGGAGACCGGACGCAGCAGTCCATCAACATCGATCGGCACGCGAATCCACCTCGCTTGGTGGGATCGTGGATCACAGCGCCCACGATCCCGTCACGATCACGACACAACGCGATCACTGGGCCGGGGCCGCCTCCGGGGCGTGAGCCGCCACGGGCTTGCCCGTCACGGCGGCGAAGAACTGGTCCTTGGTCAGGCCCATGCCGCTGAAGAAACTGTACATCTTCGTCCGCGGCGCCATGACCTCGACGGGCGACAGGCCCAACTGGTCAAACGCCGTGAACAAACGCTGCAGACCGTTGAGAACCTGGAGCGCCTCGCCCTGATCGGGCTGGTGTGTCTCGATGAACGCGCGGAGTTCGAGGCCGTCGGGCTCACGGTCGCCGATCGTCTCGATGTAGTCGTTGGTCGCCTTCCCGAGCACCACCTTGGCGTTCTCCGTGCGGTCAGCACGGGTCGCCGAATCCTGGCCGAAGAGGTCGTGGTACGCGCTCAGAACGTCGCCAACCCGCGCCACCGACAGACGGTTGGTGCTGATCACGATCGCCGAGGATTCGTTGCCCTCCTGGGTCGTGCGCGGCCAGTCGTTGTAGAGCGCCAGGCCCACCGCCGCCTCCACCTCGTTCTCGAACGACGAGGACTCGACGTGGATGCCCATCTCCAGCAGTTGATCCCGGACCTCGGCCGAGAGCGAGACGCTCTGGTTCGGGACGCCCAGCGACTGATCGCTTGGGATCGCCGACGCCAACGCCGTCGCCACGCTGTCGATCGGGCCGCCGCTCTTGAGGTCCAACGCCAGCAACTCGGTGCTGGTGTTGGCGACGTTGCCGTGCCCGACGGTGAAGGGCTGGAAGAACTCGCTGTTGGGCGTCTGCCCGCCAAAGTCCGTGAACACCCGCGCGCTCCCCCCCGCCGGGATCGTGACGCGTGTCGCGTCCGCGTTGGGGTTGGCCGTCGTGTAACGCGCCACGCCGCTGGGCGCCGAGCCGAAGGTGATCTTCCCGCCCGAGACAAAGTCCGTCCCGTCGTCCTGCCCGGTCGTGGGCGGATTGCCGACCACGTCCTGCGACAGCACCGTGGCGGCCCCGCGCTCGTTCACGATGATGCTCCCGGCGTTCACGAGCAGGTCACCCAGCGTCGTGATGTCCGAAAGCGTCGCGCCGCTCGAAAGGTCCCCGGCGCTGTTCTTGGCGATCGTCAGTTTCCCGAACGCCGTCAGTTTCTCCTTGGGGCCCATCACGAAATTGTCGGCGTAGATCCCGAGTTCGTCGGTCGCCACGCTGTCCTTCGAGACCCGCGCCCCGTTCGAGCCCGACACATACTGCTTTGCGATGACGATCGTCGCGGCCTGGGGCACGCCCGCCCGGTCGCTCTGGATCTCAAGACGCCCCAGCGGGTTGGTCTCGCCCACGCTCCCGGTAAACCGCACACCCGTGCTCACGAACGGGCTGGTGTTGGACGAATCGTCCACCGTGCCCGAGGCGTCGGACCTGAGGGTAAGATCGCGCGCCGTCGCGTTCGCCGAATTCAGCGTCGAGAGGAACGCGATCGCCCCGTTCCCGCCGTCGATCGTCGTCGTGCCGGTGATGCTCACGGCGCCCTGGAAGACCGCGCCGCCCGTAAGCGTGAGAGTGCGGGCCCCGCCCGTGTTGCCCAGCGTGCTCACGCCGTTGACATCGAGCGATGCGCCCGTGAGATTGCCGGAGAGGACCGACGCGCCGGTCAGGCCGATCGCGCCCGAGGCGGTGATGTCGCCCGTGAAGGTCGACGCCGCCCCCGTGGTCAGCGTGGTCGTGGTGACGTTACCGCTGACGGTCGCGCCGCCGGCATACGACTGGGCGCCGGAGGTGACGGCATTGCCGCCGATCGTCGCCGCCCCGCCGGACACCGTCAGGGCGGAGCCCTGAGCGTTCCCGGCGATGGTGACGCCGCTCGAGTACGACTGCGCCCCGGAGGTGATGGCGTTGCCGCCGATCGTCGCCGCCCCGCCGGTGACCGCGAGGCTCGAGGCCGTGACGTTTCCGCCGAAGCCCGCGGCTCCCGCGACGCTGATCGCGCCGCCCACGACGTTGCCAGTCACACTGGTCGTTCCGGTGTAGACCTGATCACCGACGGTGGTGACCGTCCCGCCCACCGTGGTGGTGCCGGTTGATGTCAGGCTTCCGCCCGTGACGGTGCTCGTCACGTTGGTCACGCCCGCGAGCGTGATCGCACCGGCGGTGTTGAGCGAGGTTGCGTTGATGGCCACGCCGGTGACGTTGAGAGCGCCCAGACGCGTCGTCGCGCCCACCGCGCCGAAGGTGGCATTGCCCGAACCGGCGTTGACCACGAGGCTGTTGGCGTCGGCGGTCGTGCCGTTGACTGCGCCCAGCGTGACGTCGTCGCCCGCCGCACCAGCCGTCGAGATCGTGGCGTTGGCGCCGGTCAGCGTCGTCGCGCCGGTGACGGAGATGTCACCTCCGCCGCTGCTGGTCAGGTTTCCGCCCAGGGCCAGATCGCCCGTGAAGGTCTGCCCGCCGGTGGTATTGACGCCCGCGCTGGTGGTGCGGGCGGCGGTGACGGCGAGGCTCTGCAGCCGCGTCGTTCCCCCCGCCACGCCGTTCATCGCGACGTTGCCAGCCCCCGCGCTGATCGAGAGATTCGATCCGCCGTTGACCGTCCCGTCGAACACCACGTCGTCGCCCGAGGCGCCCGCGGTGGTCACGTTGATCGAGGCGGCGCCGAGCGTCGCCGGGCCGACCACGCCGATCGCCCCGGCGCCGGTCGACACCAGGTCGCCATTGAGCGTCACGCCCAAGGTGCCCGTGATGCCCTGAGCCCCGGTGGTGGTGATAGCGCTGGCCGACACATGGTCGCCGCTGACCGCGAGGCTGGTGAGCGGCGTGGTCCCCCCGGCGGCCCCGGTGAGGGTCGCGTCACCGCCCTGGGCACGAATCGTCAGGTCGGATGCGCCGTCGGTCGTGCCGCTGATCGTGATCGCGCCGGACTCGGTCGTGATCCTACGGGTCGCGCCTGAGACGGCGAGATTGCCGGTGATCCCGATCGCGCCCGATACGCTGGACGCCAGGTCGCCCGTGATGCTGGTGGCGCCGGTGTAGGTCTGAGCGCCCGAGGTGCGGACGCCCGACACGCCGATCGTCGCGCCGCTGGCGTTGAGGCTCCCCAGGGCGTTGGTCCCGCCGGTCGCGCCGGTGATCGAGATGTCGCCAGCGCCAGCGCTGAGCGTGAGCGCGGTGCCCGTCCCCGCCAGCGCCCCTTCGACCGTGCCGGAGATGGTGATGTCGTCGCTGCCCGCCGCCCCCGCGGTCGTGATGGAGAGCGTGGCGGGGGTGAGGATCGTGTTGCCCGTGATGGTGATGGCGCCGGCGGAGGTGCTGGCCAGATTGCCGCCCAGCGTGGTGGCACCCGTATAGGACTGGGCGCCGGTGCTGCGGACGCCCGCGACGCCGATGGTAACGCCGGTGGCGTTGAGGCTCGTCAGGGCCGTCGTGCCGCCCGCCGCGCCCGTCACGGAGATGTCGCCGCCGCCCGCGTTGAGGGTGAGCGCCGACGCGCCGTCGATGGTGCCGGCGAAACGGATGTCATCGGTGCCGGCCCCGCCGTTGGTGGTGACCGAGTGCGTCGCCCCCACGAGCGTGGTGTCGCCCTCGACGGAGATCGACCCCGACGTCGTGCTCGCAAGATCGCCCGACAGCGAAACATCGCCGGAATAGGTCTGGGAGCCGGTGCTCGTGACGTCGGCCAGCGAGATCAACCCGCCGAAGACCGACAGGCCCGTGAGCGGCGTGCTGCCGCCGACGGCACCGCCAATCGTTACGTCGGCGTTGCCCGCTTCGATCGTGAGGGTCTGCGCGCCGTCGATCGCCCCGCTGAACGAGATCGGATCGGCCACACCGCCGTCGGTCGTGAGCGTCGTCGGGCCCGACAGCGTCACCGCGCCGGTGTACGACTGGAACGATGTCGTGGTCACGTTGCGGATGGCGAGGTTTCGACCCGCGACCGTCAGGCTCGAGAGGGCGGTCGTGCCGCCAACGTCGCCCAGGAAGGTCACGTCGCCGTTGGTGCCCGCGCCGATGAGAAGGGCGTTGTTCCCGCCCACGCTGTCCAGCGTCCCGCTGAAAATGATGTTTGCGCCGGCGGGGGTATTGCCGTTGTCGGTGGTGTCGATCGACGCCGTACCGGACACGTCAAGGGTTTCGTTGAAGGTGATCGCGCCCGCGTTGGTGCGGAGCGAGGCGTTCAGCGTCGTCGGAGCGTCAAAGACGATCGCGCCGCCGTCGTTCACCATGAGTGCGCTGACGGTGATCGTGCCGTCGGGCGTGCGGAGTGAGAGCGGATCGTTGAAGACGGTGCCCGTGACCGCCCGCATCGCGCCGCTCCCGTTGGTCCGCCCGACGTTGATCTGAGCGAAGCCGTCCTGGATCCGCGCCAACTCGTTGCCGGTCAGGTCGAAGATGCCCGCGGTGGGATCGCCCGGGGTCGAACCTTCGGACTGCGCCAGATCAATGGGGCGGCTGGGCGTGAAGGGCTGCATGGTCAACGTGCCGGTGCCCGACACGTTGTCGTTGATCTGGAGTTCGTCGGCCTCGAGCGTGAGGTCGTTGGACCCCGCCGAGACCGTCGAGGCGAAGGTCAGCGTGCCGGTTCCGGTGCTGATGACAACACCCGGGCCGCCGATCGTTACCGCGCCCGAGAACGTGGTGTCCTCGGTCATGGTGAGATCGTCGTTGATCGTGATCGCGCCGCTGGTGTTGAGACACTCGAGGGTCAGCGCCGGGATGATGGTGACGCTGGTGCCGGTGAGGGTCAGGCACGAACCATTGACCTTGCTGGCGGTGGCGATGGTGACCGCACCGTTGTCGGAGCGCAGGGTGTACTCAAGGCCCGTGAGCCCGCCCGCGAACTGCGCGCCCGCGGCGGTCGCGCCGTCGGTGATCGCGCCGTCCTGACGCACGACGAACGTCGTGGGAGAGGTGCCCCCGGCCGTGCCCTGGAAGGTCGGGCTGTTGGTGAGCATGTCCGCCGCGGCCGAGCCCGCGCCGTTGCCCGCGTGGAACGTCTGCGAGGGCGAGGCGGTGGTGACGCCCGCGCCGAACGAGATCCCGCCGCCGTTGCCGTCGCTGTCCGACGACAGCGTGAACGAGGTCGGCGCCGTCACGTTGCCGTTGATCGCCAGGGCGCCGGGCGTCGAGACGCTCACGGCACCCGCGCTCGTCACGCCGGAGACCGCCGAGAAACTCCCGCTCGACGACACGGATCCGATCGCGAGGGCATCGGCGTCGACGTACGCGATGTCGCCGGTGCTCGTGGTCGCGGCAAAGATGCCGGTGTTGTTGGCGGTGCGGGTCAGGGTGAGGTTCCCGCCGCCGCGCACGCCGAGCGAACCCGCGGTGATCGACCCGCCGGATTGGGTGACCGCGCCCGTGGAAGCCAGGCGGACGGTGCCCGAGCCCGCGCTGATCGATTGCGGGATGGTGAGGGCGCCGCCGGTGGAAACGAGCACGTCGCCGTTGCTGGTGGTGATGCCGCTGGTCGCGCTGAACGCGCCCAGGGCGGAGACAGTGCCGAGGTCAAGGCCCGAGGCGTCGGTGTACTGGACCGCCGAACCACCGCCGCTGGAATTGGCGGCAAAGGTCGTGACGCTGTTGCTCTGGTTGAGCGTGACCGCGCCCGCGGCACGGACGCCCAGAGACGTCGCGCTGATGGAGCCTGCGGTCTGAGTCACCGCGCCGGCGGAGACGATGCGGACGGTGCCGGTCCCGGCATTCATGGTTCCGGCGAGGGAGACCGAGCCGGCGTTGAGCGTCAGGTTGTTGGAGCCCGGCAGGCTCAGGGTGGTGCCGCCCGTCGTGGCGATCGAGCCGCCCGCGCCGGTCATGATGAAGGTGGTGGAGAGCGGGAAAGTGGCGTCGCCGATGGTCAGGGCGGCGGTGCCGGCCGCGTTGCCGATGTTGATACCGCCGAAGAACGCGCCGATGCCGGCCAAGTCGGTGGCGTCGAGCGAGAGTGAGCCCGCGCCGGTGCCCACGCCGATCGATGTGCCGGCATTCAGCGAGTTGAACGTGATGGTGGCGCTGCCGCCGGACGAGAGCACGCTGCCCGCGCCGCCGATCAGATCGATGTCGTCGCTGATGAGGGTGAGGTTGCCGCCGAGACTGGACGTGTCGAGGTTGATCGCCGCGGAACTGGTGATGGACGCATCGCCGGTCGCGCCGGTCGTGAAGACGCCGACGGAGCCGGCGGAGGTGTTGGTGGTGTCGAGGGTGATGTCGGCGTTGGAACCGAGAGTGGAGAAGGCGGAAGCGCCCGAGCCGCCGACGGTGACCGAGCCCGAATCGGTGATGTTGCCGGTGGTCGCGACGATATCGAGGATGCCGCCGATCGAGGACGCTGCCAGGTCGATGCCCGTCGCGTTGGTGATGGTTACGTCGCCCGACGCGCCGGTGGTGTTGACGCTGATCGCGCCGTCAACCGCGAGTTGGTTGAGCGTGATGGTCGCGTTCGACGCGCCGGTGGTGAACGTGCCCGTGCCGCTCACATCAACCGTGCCCGAATCGGTCAGGTTGCCGGTGCTCGCGGTGACATCGAGGTTTCCGGTCACGGTCGACGCGGCGATGTCCAAGCCCGTTGTGTCAACGTACGTGACGCTTCCGGTTGTGGTGGCGTCGAGGGTGGTGACGGCGTTGGCGTTGCCGTTGAGCGTGAAGGTGCCGGTCCCGTTGAGCGAGAGCGAATCACCCGTCACGCCCTTGGTGGCGCCCTGGGTGATGCCGCCGGCGTCGGCGGTCATGCTGACGATGCCGGTGCCGGTCAGGACGCTCTGGTCGAGCGCCATGGTGTTGCCGGTGCGGAGGGTGACGTTGCCGCCCGTGATGGATACGCCGGTGGCGCCCGCGAACGCGCCCGAAGACGTGACCGTGCCGATCGAGACGCCGTCCGAGTCGCGGAACGAGATCGCGTTGCCCGTACCCGCACCGCCGGCGGCGAACGTGTCGACGTCGTTGGTCGCGGAGGCAAGCACCATGCCCGCGGTCGCCGAGTTGGCGCCAAGGGCCGAGGCCGTGATCGCGCCCGAGGTCTGCAGGATCGTGCCGGTCGCGTTCAGGCGGACGACGCCCGCGCCGGCGGTGATGTTCTGCCCGATATCGAGTTCGCCCCCCGACGAGAGCGTGACATTCCCGGCGTTGGAGACCACGCCGGTCGCGCCGGTGAACGAGCCGCTCGAAGCGACGGATCCGACCGCGACGTCGTCGAGGTCGGTGTAACTGATGGTGCTGGCCGCACCGGCGGTGGAGATCGCCACGCTCGTGGCGTTGTTGGTCGCGTTGGTCAGATCGATGTTGCCCGCGCCGGAGGCGATGACGCCCAGGGGGCCCGCGAGGATCCGCGCCGACTGCGTCACGCCGTTGGCCGTCTGCAGTCGCACCGTGCCGGAACTGGCGATCTGCTGGGCGATGGTGAGATCGGCGGCATCGACGAGGATGTTCCCGCCGCCGGTCGTCGAGATGCCCGAGGTGGAGAGGAAGAGGTTGAGCGTGTCGCCGCCGATGGTGGTGCTGGTGAGCGAGTTGTCGGTATCGAGCGCCATCGCGTTGCCCGAGCCGGTGCTGAAGGCCGCGACCTGCGAGTAGGTGTTGCCGTTCCGCGAGATGGTGATCGAGCCGGCGCGGACGCCGAGGTTGGTGGTGAGGAGGTTGCCCGCGCTCTGCGTGACACCCGCCGACGAGCCGGTGAGCAGACGCAGCGTGCCGCCCGTCGTGTTGACGTCGCCGCCGAGGTCCATCCCGCCCGTGGCCAGCAGCAGCACGTCCTGCCCGGCGACCGTGAGCGAGCCATTCAGGTCGATCGTGCCTCCGGTGTTGAACGTCAGCGACGAATCGCCCGAGCCGGTGACCGCGCCGGAGATCGTCATCACGCCGCCCGACGGCGTGCGGACATAGAGCGGATCGCTGATCGGGAAGGCGTCGATGGTGGAGTTGGCGTTGCTGTTGGTGCGACCGATGGTGATGAGATCGATGCCGTCGGCCAGGGCGTCAAGGTCCGTGTCGTCGAGCACGAGCTGCGTGCCCGTCCCGCTGGTGCCCAGCACGATCTCGCGCGTGGTCGTGATCGGGATGATGTCGAGGGTGCCGGTGATCCCGACGCTGTCGTTGCCGCCGGTGAAGTTCACGTCGTCGGTGTTGAGGGTGACGTTGCCGTCGACCGTCGAGGCGCCGATCGAGACCGAGGTGGCGGCGGGCATGGTGAGGGAAACCGTCCCGCCCGAGCCCGTGTTGAACGACGCCGCCGCCCCGAGCACCGGGTCGGTGATCGTGATCGTTCCGCCCGTCCCGGCGGTCGTGAACGACGAGGTCCCCGTCACGTCCAGCAGATCAAGCACGATCGAGGCGCTGTTGGCCGGCGCGCTGAAGGTCGCGTTGCCGTTGATATCGATGGGAGCCGCGTCGGTGATATTCCCGGTCGTCGCGGTGACGGCCAGATCGCCCGTCACCGTCGACGAGGCGTCGAGATCAACGCCCGTCGCGTTGACAAGAGTGACATTGCCCGCGCCGGTGGCGATCGAGATCGTGCCGGTGGCGGCGAGATTGTCGAGGGTGATCGAGCCGCTGGCGCTGAACGACGACGTTCCCGCCAGTGTCAGGCTCGTCGTGTCGGTGATGTTGCCCGTGGGGGCGATGGCGGTGAAGGAGCCCGAGCCGTTGGTGTGGCTGAAGGTGTTGAGGGTGAGCGAGCCCGTGCCGTCGTTGAGAATCACGGTGCTGCCCGAGACCGAGCCGGTGACGGTGCCGAGGTTGTTGCCCGAGTTGGAGAGGAGGAACGACCCGCCGCCGTTGAGCGTGAGCGTCCCGGTGGCCGTCACGACGCCGCCGGACTCAAGCACGTTCCCGCTGCTCACCGTGAGCGCCATCGCGCCCGAGCCGGAGCCGATGCTGTTGAGGAGGGTGAGGGCGCCGCCCGTCTGAAGCGTGATCGCGCCGTTGCCCGTGGTGCCCACGCCGAACGTCGCGCCGAACCCGCCCGACGCCGAAACGCTCGACACGTTGAGCGCGTTGGTGTCGCGGTAACTGATCGCCGCGCCCGCGCCGCTGGTGAACGCCGCGAACGACGTGAAACTGTTGCCCGATTCCGGGAGCGAGATGCCCGTCGCGGCACGCACGCCCAGCGTCGCGCCCGTGATCGAGGTGGCGCCGGCCTGCGTGACCTGCCCGGCGCTCGACGCCAGGCGGACCGTCCCGCCCGTGGCGCTGAGGCTCGAGTTGAACGTCAGATCGCCCGACGACAGGATGAGCGCGCCACCAGAGCCGCCGGTGACCGTGTTGCCGATCGTGATCGTCGATCCCGACGAGGTGAAGTTCAGCGCGCCGCTCCCCGACGAGATCGTGGCGCTCGTGCCCAGCGCGCCGGTCGAGGTCAGGCCCACCGACCCGCCGCTGGTCGAGATGCTGTTGTTCACGTCAAGCGCGCCGCCCGATCCGATCGTCACCGCCCCGTTCGATGTCGTCACACCCGACACCGCCGAGAAACTCCCGCTCGACGACACCGTGCCGATCGCCAGCGCGTCCGTGTCGGCGTAGCCCACCGTGCCCGAACTCGTCGTCGCGGCGAAGGTCGCGGCGTTGTTGCCCGCTTGGTTGAGCGCGATCGCCCCACCACCGCGAACACCAAGCGACGACGCCGTGATCGAACCGCCCGACTGGGTGATGGTGCTCGTCGATGCCAGACGCACCGTCCCCGCCCCCGCGTCGATCGACGCCGGGATCGTCATCGCGCCGCCCGAGATCAGCACGTCACCGCCGCCGGTCGTGATCGCGCCCTGAACTGAGATCGAGCCGTTGAGGGTCGAAACGTTGACGGCCTGGCCCGCGGTGGTCAGCGCGCACAGATCAATCGCGCCCACGCTCCCGCCGTCGGTCGAGGCGTTGATGGTGATGGTGCCCGTCCCCTGCGTACGGATGACCAGCCCGGCGCCCTCCGCCGAGCCCGTCAGATCGATCGTGCCCGCGCCGTCGCCGGCGTTGTTGCGGGTCTCGAGCGTCAGGTTCCGCCCGGTGGAAATCGTCAGTTCATCGCCCGCAAAGTCGCCGTTGGTCACGATGCTGTTGCGCGCCTGGAGGATGATGTTGGCGTCGGTGCCCTCGATTTCCGATTCGGTGACGATAAAGGGGTCGGGGTTGCCCGCGCCCTCGTCGGTGTAGGTGATCGTGCCCTGGATGTTGGAGCCCGAGTCGTTGAGCAGGTTGGTATCGCTGAGGTCGATGTCGTCCGAGCCGTCGGCGTCGCCGCCGGCCGTCCCGTCGATGCGGATGTTCAGCGGGTCATAGAGGACCGTGCCCGCGTTGCCCTTGGGCGCGGAGAGGTCGACGTTGTGGATCGCGTGGAGGTACTGCGCGCCGGAGATCTCGACAAAGCCTCCGTTACCGCCCAGGGCGCCGCCGCGGGCCGTCACCAGGCCCTGGAACTTGGTCGTGTCGTCGGACCAGACGATGACCTTGCCGCCGTCGCCGGTCGAGATCGCGTCGGCGTGAACAACCGACTTGGAGTCGACGTTGGCCAGCGCCGCGTTGCGCTGCACGCCCTTGCCCTGCAAGTCGCCGCCGATCAGCACCTGCCCGCCCTTGGCATCGCCCGAGGCGTCGATGGTCGCATCGACCAGCGCCACGCGATCACCGAGGATCTCGACCGAACCGCCCTTCCCGCCCGCGGACTTGTCGGAAACGTCGATGATGCCCGACGCCACCGTCACGCCACGCGAGGCCTCCATCTGCACAGACTTGGCCTTGGCCACGCCCTTGTTGAACACGGCAACGGCGAACGTGTCGCCCGCGCCGAAGCGGGCCTTCTGCGCCGCCCCCGCGCCCTGGCCACCCTCGGGACCGACGCCCGTCGCCTGCGCCGTGTCGACCTGCGCATAGACGTGACCGCCCTCTTCACCGATGAGGACGCTGCTGCCCGAGGTCATGATGATCGTGCCCTGCGGGGCGCTGATCGTACCGAAGTTCATCGCGACCTGGCCCACCAGGGCCGCCACACCACCCTGCGATGTGTTGATCGTGCCCTCGTTGACCACCTTGCCCTGCACGCCCGTGAAGCGGTTGATGTTGCGGAGGAAGTCGGCGTTGGAGAGGTTGCCGGCGGCGGCGTAGATGCTCCCGGTGTTGATGACCGCGCCCGCGCCGAAGTACACGCCCGCCGGGTTCACGATGTAGACACGCCCGTTGGCCGACAACGACCCGTCGATCCGCGACGGCTCGGACGAGTTGATGCGGTTGAGCACCCGCGCCAACGCGTCGGGCTGCACGAAGTTCACCGACTCGCCCGGGCGGATGTTGAACGAGTTGTAATTGATGATCGTGTTGTTCGCCGCCGTGATCGTCACGTTGTTGCCGAACCGGACGAATCGCGCCTGCCCCGCGGCGACCTGCTCGCCCGCGACGCCCTGCACCTGACCGACCGCAACGCCCGCCAACGCGAGCAATCCGCCCGAGAACACCCCGCCCCACGCCAGACGCGACCGCAACGCGCGACCCGCGACCAGCGCCAGCGTCAGACCTTCGCGACCACCGTTCAACGACTTGGCGCTCAACGACTTGGTGTTCATGGCAATCCTCGTGTCATCGGGGCATCCTCGCCCCGTCTCGTGTGCATCGTCTGATACAAAACCGACCGCGCAATCCCGCCGCCACGCGAAAACCCCGCGTCAGAACAGCAGCGTGAACGACAGGTGGAAGCGGCTGCTCCCGTCGGACACAAACTCCCCGCCACCGCTCTTGTTCACTTCCTCCAACGCCACGCCCCAATCGGCGCGGATGTTCACGTTGCGCATCACCTGCAACTCAAGACCAAGCCCCGCGCCCACCAGCGTCTCGTCGGTCTCGAACGTCAGGCGGTCGTTGTTGGTCACCCGACCCGCATCGATGAACGCCTTGGCGATCAGGTCCCAGTCCGCCGTCCCGTAGTACGGCGACTGCGGCGTCGTACGGAAGTCACGCCCGAAGAGCCGCGATGGCTCCCGCGCCGCGAACGCGTTGGGAACATGGAACCGATACTCGAAACTCGCAACCACCGAGTTGTCCCCCGCGACCACCGACTCCGGATACCCACGCACGCTGTAGAACCCGCCACCCACCGCCTCGAACGTCGGCACCAGACGCGCCCCCAGCGCGTTCTGACCGCGGAAACTCCCCACGATCTCGTGCGCCAGCGTCATCCCCTTCCCGTCCGCCGTGCCACCCTTGGGATTGAACAAAGGCTCCAGATACAGCGATTGCGTCAGGTCCCAGCGGAACACCGCGAAATCGTCGTCCGGCTGCGAACGACCCATCTGGTCGATCTGGTCGTGGTCCGTCCCCGCGATGCTCGACGCGTTGAACTCGATCAACGCCTCGGCATAGGAACGCGAGAAGTTCGTGTCACGCGTGAACCGCGCGCCCACATACGGCAGGAAGAAGTCGTCCTCGCCCTCCGTCGCCGCGCTGTCGTTGGTGATGTGCGCGTTCTGCCAGCGGGCCCCGCCCACCAGATCCACGAACGACGGGCCCCACTGCGCCACGTTCCACGCCAGTTCGCCCCCAACGCTCCAGCCGCTCCCCGTGAACTCCAGGTTGCCGCCGCCCACGTCCGACGCCGTAAACTCCGTCACCGAGCCATACACCTTCGCCCGCAGTTTGTTCGACATCAGCGGGAAGTCATAACTCGGCGTGAACGAGTGCGACTTGTCGAACCCCGCCGTGGAATACTCCAACTGCAGAATGTCGTCGTGGTTGGTCAGTTGGTTGTGCGTGAACCCGAATCGCTCACGCCAATCCCGCGTGTTCTTCGTCCCCGTGTTCGACAACTGGAAGTACAGCATCCACGGCTTGTTCTCCCCCACCAGATAGTCGATCTGCGCCCCGCCCTCCTCGTCGGCCTTGGCGACCGCGATGTCCACCGCTCGCCCCGGGTGCCGCTTCAACTGGTACGCGTAGTTGTCCAGACGCTCGCGCGAGAGGAGTTGCCCCGGGACCACCGGGCTCCGCGCTCGGATGTTGGCGTGGGCCGGATGGTTGATCTGTGAATCGCCCTCGAATCGCTCGCCCCGCGCCACCGTCCGAACATCCTTCACCACCGCGGTATAGATCACGATCACCAGCGAGGTGCGCCCTTCACGCAGGTCGGCCCCGGTCGCCTCGTCGATGTCGGCGCTGCTCACATGCACGAACACCCCGTACACCCCGTGACGGTTCATCTCCTCCGATACCGCCCGCTCGATCTCGCCGATCGCGCTGGCACGGAAGATGCCCCCCTCGCCCTCCACCAGCGACGAGAGTTTCACGTCCGCCGTGGGTATCCCCGCACGCGCCTCGACATACCCCTCGGGCAGTTTGCCCAGACGCACCGTCAGATTCTGGAACCCCTCGTCCTGTAGATCGGGGTTCGACGGGTGCTCACGCGCAAACTGCAGCAGCACACGCGATACCTTGTATTCAGCACCATCGCCGATCATCAGTTTCGTCGGATCCTCCTGCGCCACGGCCTGGGCACCGCCCTCCGTGGCCTGCAGCCCGACCTCGGCCGCCTTCTGGGCCGTCCCGTCGGGCGGGGGGGTTCCGTCCTGCGCGATCGCCGCCGTCGTCAGGCCGGCGCACAGCACCATCGCCAATGCACCCGTTCGATCCGCCAATTCAACGCTCGTCCCAAGCACACGCGTACGACCCATGCGTTCCTCGCTCTCAGGCCACCCCGCGACGATCCGACCCATGTCGCGGGAGGAGCCCGCGCGGTCGAATCGCATCAACGTGCCCAGATTGCCAACCACCCCACAACGCCGTTCCAGCGGTGGATGAGATACACTACCTCGTTGCCGCCAGCCTAGCGACTCCCGACTCAGGCAGTCAACTCGCCGCGGTCCCTTTCCCTCCCCTGCTCCGACTCGAACGAGGATACTTGTCGCGCAAATCGTGCGCTTTCAACGCCTTGGGGGAATGAGGCGCAGCCCTTCGACGGCGGACGTCGCCGACGCCGGAGTGATCGTCGCGGGTTTGGCAGCCGCACCCGCCGTGAACGCCAGCCGGAATCCCACATCGCTGTACTCACGCCCCAGCGCGACCCTCTGAAGTGCCTCGCTGGCGACCATCGGCTTCACCCCGCCCGGCGACAGGGCCGACGCCCCCACCACCCGCGCCGCACCGGCCAGGCGTCCGACATCGCGCTTTCCCGTCAAGGGCTCCAGGGGCGACGAAGTCACAAACTCCGCGACGTTCCCCACCAGGTTCTTGAACGTCCCCGCACCGCGCGAGACATCCGCGAACCACACCGCCCCGTCGTCGAACTCCACCGCGGAAGTCACCTGGCTGGGGACCGCGTCGGTGTCGAAGATGTCCTTGTTCAGCCTGGGCGCGCCGCCCATACGCCAACTGTGGTCCCACACCCGCTTCCACGACGCATCTCGACGATTGGACACGCCCCCGGCGTCCGTTGCCGCCGCGCTCGTCCACTCCGAAACGCTCGGGAGCCGGCATCCCGCCATCCCGGCGATGGTCCCGGCGGCGCCGGCTGTCAGGTACTGCATGGGCGTATCCAGCGTCGGTGCTGGCGGACGACTTCCCTGCGGATAGAGTTCCTTCGAGCCCGTCATGCCCTTGAAGAGTTCGCTCCGGAACCAGCCGGCGCTCCAGTCGTTGATGTTCGACGAAACCTGGATCGCGGTCGCGGTGCCCCCCGTCAACTTCCATTCCCACCCGCGCGGCGCTTCGATCTCCTTGGCACGCGACGCGGCGGGAAGCACCTCCATGACCTCGGGCCACAGGCCCGACGACTCGGCGATGTCGATCACCATCCCGATCGAGGTCTCGGTCGTGGAGAGGTACGAGGAGACACCCTCCACATCGAGGCGCGCAAACTCGATCGGCTGGTTCGTGCGCCCCTTTGGCGGGAAGAACGCGACGATATTCCCGCTGTCGCGCACCTCCGACCGCCACCCCTTGGAGCCCGGGCCGCTCCTGGTCGGATCGACGCCCGATGACACCGTCGCGTTGAGCACCGCGAGCACGCCCTCGAACCCCGGGCCCTTCTGCTCGCCCACGCTCGCGACGAACGAGGCCAGCCGCGCGCGAAGGGCCGCGTCGGGCGTATCGCCCTTGAACCCCGACGCGTCGCGCTTCAGCCTCGCCACTTCGATGTTGTAGCGGAGCGACGGCGCAACCTGCTCTGGCTTCACCCGGAACGCGGGCAGATATGACTCGGCCTCCAGCAGCGCCTCGGGCGTGGTCTGGGCGGCCGCGTACCGCGACCAGATCTTCGCCGCGTCCGCGAGCATGCGCTTCTGCAGCATCGCCCCGCGATCCCCCCCCACGTCGTTGGTCGACGTTTCCATCGTCGCGACCGTCGCCGCGGCGCCCTTCAGGCCAGCGGGAGTCGCGGGCCAGTTGGCGCCCCCTTCCGCCAGACGCGACCACGCCGCCATTTGCTCCGCGAGTTTCGCGCCCGTGGCGAACGTCTCAAGTTCGGTCGCGTCGACGCTGGTCGGGATCTTCTTGAGGGCTTCAACGCGCGCAATCGTCTCGCGCGCCGCCGGCGTTGCGTCGCGGAACGCCGCAAACTCGGGGCTGGCGCTGATCCTGGCGAACACCGCGTCCACGCTCTGGCCGTCCGACGTCTTCTCCCCCGTCACATAGCCCTGCTGGAGCAGGCCATCGAGCTGGACGAACTGGCGGAGCAGCGTGTCGCGATCCTTCTCAACCTGCACCGCACGGGCCGCCTCGTCCTTGGCCTTCCTGTCTGTTGCCGCCTTGTCCGCCGCCAACTTGTCCGCGGCCTCCTTCGCCTTGCGCGCTTCCTCGGCCTTGCGATTCGCCTCGTCCTTGGCCGCCTTGTCCGCCGCCGACTTGTCCGCGGCTTCCTTCGCCTTGCGCTGCGCCTCCTGCGCCGCCGCGTCGGGTTCCTTCGGCTTCGACTCATTGGACGCGGTTTCGGCCGGCTTGTCGATCAACGCGATATTCGGCTTCGTGTCTTCCCATGGCCGCCACACGGCCAATCCGCCGCCCACCACCACCACCGCCGCCACCGGCAGGAACCACGGGAAGCCCTTCTTCTTGCCCTGCTGGCTCGCCGTCACCGGCGCCGGTGCGCTCTCGGCCTTCGGCGCTTCCTTCACCGGCTCGGGCGCCTTGACCACCTCGCCCGACCAGCCGGCAACGGTCGCCTTGCACCGCGCCATGAAATCCGGAGTGATGGTGTACGGCACGTCGCTGGCCGGCGCCAGCGCCTTGGTCCCAGCACGCAGGCAGAACAACTGCGGCGCCGCCGGATCGCCCACCACCAGATCAACGAAGCCGATCTCTCCGGCCGACACCAGCGGCGTGATCACCATCTGCGACACCGAGCCGTCGACCTCGCGCGACAGCACGCCCATCCAGAACCGGGCCGCGTCGATCGCCGACGCGCCGATCATGGGCACGCGCAGGTGCTGGGCCCGCGCGTCGATGATCCGCGTGGTCTTCTTGGTATCGCCCTTGCCGACGGGGCGGAAGGGCGCCATCTCGCGGTCGATCTCGTACATCACGCGGTGCAGGCCCACAGAATCGCCGGTCATCCCCGCGCCCGCGAGCATCGCCGCCAGTTGCCTGGGCGAAGCGGCGAACGATTCGCCCTCGAGGGGCATGCCCTCCGGACCCTGCATCGCCTCGCGCAGGCGTGCCCGCGTCTCGTCGGCGATCTGGATGACCTCCGCCGCGCTCCCCGCCGCCTGGCACTTCTCCTGCATCCCCGCCAGCGCGGGCATGACGTGCGACGCGATGAACGACGACGGGAGATTGTCGCACTGGGCCACGACCACCATCGGGTACTTGCTGCGCCCCTTCCCGTCCTTGCTCGACCACAGCCGCCCCACCACCAGCCCGCCGGGTGTGCGCCACGCAAACTCGTGCGCGAACGCCGTCAGCCGCGCCGACTCGTCGATCGCCTCCCACGCCCCTGAGTCGATGTTGCCCGCGATGCACTCGGAGTACATCACGCGCTTCACCTCCGCGAGGCGCTTGGTCTCGATGCCTAGGTCGTCGATGTGGTCGTCCCAGCCCGGGTGCTTCCCGAACACCGCGAGTGAAACCTGAGCCTTGCCTTGGATGGCCATCGTCGTCGTTCCCAGTTCGCCGGTCCGGACGCAATCCAGCAGGTGCGCCGTTCCGTCGAGTCAGTCACCGTTCAACCCGCGGCACGCGGCCGCGAACACCAGAGCATCAAACCCGGGATCACTTCCACTTGTCGCCCGTCGGCCACACCTTCCGCGAGGGCACCGGCCCGCTGAACTTCAAACCCAGCCACATGTAGTACTTCTTCCCGCCCTCGCTGAACTGCACCGGCACACGCCACTCCGCGCTCTCCGCGTCGGGCGCCTTGGGCTTCCCGCCCTCGGTCGGCGACGCGTCGGGCTCCGCGATCAGTTCCAGCACGTGCCACGGCGTCACGAGCGTCCGCGTCGCGGCCGCCTCGGCGTCGCCCGTCGCCTTGAAGAACTGGATCGTCAGCCCCTTGCCCGCGGGGATCGGCGCATCGCCCACCAGAACCTTCTGCCCGTCCGTGTTCGTCGCCACCCCCGACTGCTCGCCAAACTTCATACTCACCTTGTTGAACACGCCCGCCGCGTTCAGCACGCCCTCGGTCTTTTCCAACTGCGACGCCGACTCGTTGAAGCCAAGGTCCGTCAGCGACGAGATCGTCACCTTCACCTCGCCCGCGGCGCTGGTGCCCGCGACCCAGGGTGACCAAGCCCGGAGAGCCGCCAAGAGCTGCGGTTGGTTCTCAAACCCGCTCCCGCCGAACATGGTCGCCAGCGCCGAATCGGCGGGAACAACAACGGTCTGTCCGCCCGCCGCCAGCGCCGCCTCCGGCCCTCCGGCGCTCTTCTGAACCTCCGCCACCGACGGCAGCGCGTTGAAGAACTGCTTGATCTCCTCCACCGACAACGCCCCGCCAGCCTCCGCGCCGCGCTCCATCACCAGCGGCGTCTTGCGGAACGCCGCCTTGTTGCGCAGCAGGTTGCCGCTCTCCTTACCGAACTGGTCCGACAACGCCTGCACGAAGCGCACGCGCGCCAGGTCCCAGTAGCGCTGGCCCGGACCCTTGCCCCCCTCGGGACGGTCCGGCATCTCCCGCAGGTACCGCTGGCGGAAACCCGCGCCCGGCAGGTCGCCGATACGTGTCTTGGCGTCCGCGGCCTGATCGGGCAACTTGCCGAATCGCTCGCCCATGTCCTGGCGACGATCGTCGCGGTACGCCGAGCCCTCGATCTTCGTGATGTCGGCGTTCAGCGCGTCGATCCACGCCTGCAGGTCCTCGGGCTTCACGCCCCCGGATTCCTTCAGCCCCGGCGCGCTGATCGCCGCCTTCATCACCTCCGCGATCACACGCAGGCTGTCGCACGCGTCGCCCGTGTTCGACGCCAGACGCCCGATCTCGCGCTTCGCATCACCCCAGGATTCAGGCTGCTGAGGCTCGGCCTGCCTGAGCATGTCGCTCGTCCACGCCGTGAAATACGCGCCCGCATAACGCGCGATCGCGCCCCGCGCCTCGCCCGCCTGGCGACGAATGGTCTCGTCGTCGAACGCCGTCGGGTCCTTGTCACCGACGGCGCCGTTGACCTGGACGAGGTCCGCGAAGATCATGGCCGCCGCGTTGGGGTCCACGCGCTGCTCCGGAGACAACTTCTTCTGGTCCAGCATCGTCATGGGGAGCGTGAGCGTCACGCCCAACTTGGACGACGGGATGATCCCCTCCGTGTTCGCCGGTCGCGCCGCCGACAACGTCTTCACGCGGTCGTTGACCCAACTCACGTCCGACGACGCGCCCGTGAGCGCCGCCGCCACCATCGCGGTCCTGGCGCCTCGCGCGCCCATCTGCAGCACGAACTCCGCGTTCTCCTTGGCGCTGCCCTGCGACAGCGAACTGGTCGCCTGGTTGATCTGGTTCTTCAGGTCCGACAACTTCGCATCAACGCCCGCTCCCGCCGTTGAAAGTTCGCCCCACGACGGCTTGGGCGTCTCCACCTTCAGCGACGCGTCGGCCAGTTCGTACGCCCGGGCACGCGCCTGGTACGCCCGCGCCTCGCCCACCTTCGCCAGAAGCCTCGCGCCCCCGCCTCCCTCGCCCAGGTACGCGCGGATCGACGCCAGCCGCTCCGACAACCCCCGGGTCAGAAGCTCGTCTCGCGCTTTCTCCAGGTCCGTCTTCACCGTCCTGATGTCATCCGGCCAGGGCGAGTTCGCCATCGCAAGCAGCGCCTGCGCCTTGGTCGACGCCTCCTTGGCCTTCGTCTCGGCCTGGTCCACCGCCGACACCCCCGTGGTCGTCGACGTGCCCGTCGTCGCACCGCCCGCACGCGGCGCGCCCAGCACCAGCGCGTATGCGCCCTCGGCCTGCAGACGCAACTGCGTCTCGGCCTCCTTCAACGACGCCTCCAGCGTCGCGGGATCAAACTTCGACGCATCCACCGCCGTATTCACCCGCGCCTGCGCCGACGCCAGCGCCGTGTACACATCCTTCCACTCCGCGACAAACGCGTCATACCCGCGCGCGCCCTTCAGGCTCTTCGGCGGATTGGCCTTCCACCCCGCCACCTTGTCCGACAGGTCCTTCTCTGCCTTCTCGAACGCCGCCAGCGACTCGACCAACTCGCCTACCAGCCGCAGTTTCTCGCTGCGCTTCTCTGGAGACTTCCAATACTCGATGAACGACTTGGCGCCCGCCATGATCGGCTTGGCGTCCTTGCCCAACGCCGCGGGAGGCCACTTGCCCGCCCCCCGGTCGTACGTCCACGACACCAGCGATTGCAGGTTCTCCACGTCGGGCTTGGCCTTGTCGAACTCCGCCGCCGGGAGCACGTACTGCGCCAGCGCCGAAACATCCAGCGGCTCGGGCATCACGCCGGGGGTGCTCGCGCCCTTGGCCAACGCCGTCAGGTCGTCGGTCAGCGACGAGCCCGTCGTGCCCCGCTCAACGCGGATCAGTCCCGCGAGCGTGCGCGTGGACGCCTCGTCCCAGGGACGCGCGCCGTTCCCGTCCACCACCATCGTCTTCCGCGACTGCTCGATCATCGGCGCCAGCACCGAACGCTCCACCAACGCCGCCGAGGCCTCCTTCAACTGGCCCGACAGGGTGCCCTTGCTGATCATGCCCACCATGTCCATCGGCCTGAGCAGGATGGGAACGCTCGGCGGGTTCTCCGCCAGTTCACGCGATCGCGCCACCGCGCCGGCGCGGTTGACCTCATCGAGACCGAACTTGATGTCCTTCGCCTCGCGATAGACCGGCGACGCCCCGCCCAGGCCCACCGGCGACAGGTCCGCCATCCCGCCCCACAGCGTGTTCCACGACTCCTCCTTCTGCCCGACTTCCTGGCGGAACGAATACGACGAGAACAGCGTCAGGCCCAGCAGCACCACCGCCGCCGCGATCGCCGAGCCCACCGCCAGCAGACGCTGACGCGACAACTGGGCGTTGACGTTCGACGCCCGCGTCACAAGCCCGCTCTCCCGGAAGACCTTCTCCTTGAAAACGTCACGCAGGAAGTACGAACGCTCCGCCGAGGCGCCACCCTTGAGCTGCCCCACCGGGATGTTGAGCATGCTCGCCACCTCCTCGTCGAGCGCCGCCCCCTGACGCATGGACGAGGTGAAATAGATGCCGCGCAGGAACAGCGGCTTGGGCGACCACTCGCCCTGCACGAAGATCAGTTCCAGGTAGTGACGCAGACGCGACGACAACTTGGCGATGCTGTCGGGGAGCGCAAACAGCGCGTCGACCTGGTCGGCACGCCGGGCCTGCGGATCGTCGCTGTTCACCGGATCGATCGTCAGGGCGTAGCGACGACGCAGCAGGCGCTGACGCACGCTGTCCAGGTGCTCCGACACCTGCTCCGGGCGGAACGCGGTGTCCAGCGGCGCGGGGTTGGACCACCCCAGCATCTGGTGCTGCAGCGTCGGATCGGTCAGTTTGTCGAAGTACTCGCGGAAGCCCGTGATCAGGTCGCACTTGGTCACCACCACGTACACCGGGAATCGCACGTCCAACTCACGCTGGATGGTGTCGAGTTGCTGCGCGATCTTCCCGGCCTTCTCCTGGATCGCGTCCCCCGAGTCCTGGATCAGACTGTCCACGCCGATGCACAGCAGCAGCCCGTTCACCGGGCACAAGGGACGAACCTGCTTGAGCATCTTGAGCAACTCGCGCCACTCGTCCCCGCCCCCCTGGGCCGCGTTCTCCATGAAGATGCGCCCGGCCGTATCCAGGATCACCGCGTCATTGGTGAACCACCAGTGCATGTTCAGCGTGCCACCCGCGCCCTGCAGATAGTTCTGCAGCCCCGGCGGGAAGCCCACGTTGCAGTGGCGGATTGCCTCGGTCTTCCCCGAGCCCGACGGGCCCGCCAGCAGGATCCACGGGAGCGTGTACACGTTCTTGCCCGCGGCCCGGAACTTCTCCACACCCTCCTCGAACGACCGACGCATGTTGTCGATCGCCGCACGCTTGGCCGGGTCCGCCCCCGCCGCCGGCCCGCCCGACGCCGACGCGAACATCCGACGCACCAGCGTCAGTTCCTTGGCCTTCTCGCGGTGCTTGTAGACGAACTTGACCAGCCACCACGCGCCGATCGCCACCACCAGCCCCACCACGATGATGAGAAGCATCATGGGCGAGAGCCCGAAGAACTTCAGCACCCCGCTCAGACCCGAGGAGGCCTGCGCCAACACCCGCACCATTTCGATCGTCCCTGCCATGTGCTTATCCTGATCGCCCGGACGCCCCGGACGCGTTCGACCTCTTCATCCACCCGACCCGCGACGCCCCCGCGACCCGCTACTTCGATCCCGCCGGCGTGTTGTTCACGATCCCGTTCAACGCCTTGCCGATCGTCCTGGTCGCCTCGTCGTACCCCACCTTGTTGGCCGCCAGCAACGCCACCACCATCACCACCAGCACCACCACCCAGCGCACGATGCTCGGCGCCGATTCGATCTCGAGTTTGCGGGTGTCCACCTTGTCGTACGCCTCGGGGCAGATCTTCGCGTTCTCCTCCGCGTCCATCAGCGGGCGGATCCGCGAGGCGATCTCCAGCATCTTCTTCCGCAGGAAGTTCGGGCCGTCCGACTGACCCGTGTACATCCCCTTGAACCCCAGCGCCAGGCAGTTGTAATACACCGCCAGACGCTGGTTGGCCGCCTCCCCCGCCTCCGCCAGCGTGTCGTCCAACTGCACGAAAAAGTCCTGATCACCCGCGATCCGCTTCAGCTCTTCTTCCTGCAGGTGCTTCCACGACCGCGCGAACGGAAGTGAACTCTCCCGAACCATGTAGTCCACGAAATAGATCAGCGGCAGCCGAACCTTCGCGTAGGGCTCGCCCAGCCCCGCTCCCTCGGCCTTGGACTTCAGGTCCTCCCCGATCAGCCGACGAAGATCCGCACGCACCTGCGATCCGTCCGCCAGACCGCCCTGACGGGCCAGCCGGTTCAGACGACAGATGTACTGAAACAATGGCTCACAGAACTCCACGAGCGTCGCCATCGATCCTCCCAAGGCGCCCTCCATCCAGAGCGCCCAACCAACTCACCGCTCTCTCCTACCCGCATCAGGACCAGAGAGTCAGCCAAAGAACCAGAAAGACCCGTCAACGGAGGGCACGCGCCGGAATCCGGCGATTCTCGTCATTCGCCCCCGTCGGGCACCGTCATGTACAAGTGAACCTCCGCAAACTCGAACTTCTCGCTCTCCGGCCAGCGGATCGCCACCTTCTTCTCCGCCGCGATCCGCTCCCACATCTGCTTGCTCTCGGCCCGAAGCAGACGGAAATAGTTCAGCCCCACCTGCGCCGGCAACTCGTACGGCGGGTGACGCTCCTCCGCCAGTCGCACGCCGTAGATCATCAGCCGCTCCATGCTCCGCGGCATGAGTTTGAACTTGTCCGCGTCCTCCACCAACTTCGCCAGTTCCAGCGGGTCCATCTTGGTCTTGATCCCCAGGAAGTACTCGTTGGGCTTGGTGATGTGCTTGTCCTCCAGGTTCGCCGCCAGAACGCCCCCGTCCTTGGCGAACGCCACCTTGATGAACTTCGGCACGCTGCTCCGCGCCAGCAACTGACGCACCCGACGGTCCAACTCAAACAGCGGCACGCCCGGATTGTCGTGGTCGTACTTCGGCGCCTCCCACGGATCACGGTCCGGCGTCAGCGCCGCCAGTTCCCCGAGGCACCCACGCATCTCCAGATACATCTCGAACGGAGTCACCCCCGGCACCCCCGCCAGCGACGCGATCCGCGCCGCGTACACGTTCAGCGTCCGCAGTCGAAGCATCTGCTCGTACTGAATCCCCCGCAGGTTCTCGATCGAAAACCCGCCCCGCGTCAACTCGATCACGCTCTCACGACGCGCCGTCTCCAACTGGTTGCCCAGATCGCGCACCAGGTTCAGGAGCGCCCCTGATCCCCCCAGCACCAGGCACGGCGGAACATACGTCTTGTCCTGCTGAGGACGCCCGATGTCGTCGCCCGTCGCGTGCGCGATCCGCACCAGCGGCAACACCTCCATGTCGCTGACATCGTCCCCCTCGACCACCAGCCGCGCGTTCAATCGCCGCACCAGCATCGCCTGGCGGTTCTCGCCCGTGTTCTCGTCCGGACGCGTCGTCTCCGAAACGTTGTACAGTCGCTTCACCTGCGAGCCCGCCGCGCCCGACGCCGGGTCCACCGTGTTGCCGCGCGCCGACTGCCACAGCGGGACCGCCAGCGACACCGTGAACGCGCCGCTGGTCGCCGCGAACACCTTCTTGATGTCCAGCCCCGGCAGGTCCGTCGTATCGGGCACGTCGATCTCCAGCCCGCTGGGCATGATCGCTCGCAGTCGATCGAACCGCACCGTCAGGTTCTCCAACGCGTCCACCGACAGCCTCATGTCCACCACGCCGTAGGGATGCGACCACCCCAACCGCCGCTCGCGCGACAGCCGCTCCTCGCCCTGACGAACCATCGTCTGCAGGTGGTGCGGCTGAAGAAACAACCCCTCGTGCCAGTGCACCGGGCTGAGCGGTCCGACCTGAGTTTGTGGCGTCTGCTTGCCCATCTCGACTCCCATGCACGCGGCCGCGGATTACAGCCCCGGCTTCCTCATCCAGTCCTCAACGAAATTCACCACCGCCTGCTTGATCTCCGACGCCATCCCGCCCTGGTCCCACGGGCGGACCCTCGCCTTGAATGTCTTCCAGCACTCCGCGTCCTTGCTCCGGAACGCCGAATCGGGAATGCTCTCCTCGATCGCCCCGGGCGAACACGCCGACCCGAACCGGTCCGCCACCCGCTGCGGCGCGTCCCCCGCGATCGACGACGTCAGGGCCCGGCACAACTCGCGCAGCCGATCCAACTCCATCCCCGTCGTGCCCCCGCCCGACGCCTCGCCCGGGCCCGTCAGATATTCCTTCAGGAATCGCTGCATCTTCCCGTTCCGACGCACCGCCGACGACGGGGCCAGGTGCCCCCACGTCCCCCACGCCACCGCGTCCACCACCAGCACGAACTCGATGATCTTCATCGAGATCTCAAGCACCCGTGCCGACTGCGGAAGTTCATCCGCGCTGAATGTCAGCAACTGGCGGAGTTTGGCGACCTGGCTCTCCGTCAGGCCACTCCCACCCGACGAAGGCCCCAGCCCAACCGCCGATAGCCGCGCCTGGGCCCGCGACCGCTGCTCCGGGCTGGCCCCGCCCCACTGCTTGGCGAGCGATTCCACCACTTCCTCGAAGGAAAGGTCACGGGGCTTCACCACCTCTACGACCTGGGTCTGCACCGGCGCCGGACGCCCGTCCTTGGCCGGCACACCCCCCTCGAACGTCGGGAATGCCGCCAGAAGTTCTCGCAGAAATGCCTCGCGATCTCCCGTCGACACCACCTTGATCGCACGCGAGATCTCCCCGTCCAATTGCTCGCGACGAACCTCCGCCGACTCGTCCGCCAGCAGGCTCTGCGCCACCCGCAAACGCCCGACCAGCGCCTGCACCTTCCGGGAAATCTCGTTCGACGCGTCGTACACGCAACCCCCCCAAAGCCTTCAGCCCGAAAACCACGGCCGACATCATACAGACCGCGTGGCTACACGCGAAACCGCCCCGACCCGCCTCCCCCGCAACCCTCGCCCACCCACCACAGCCCACCGACCCCGCTCAACCCTCCGTCCACGCGGTCCGATCACGCAATTTCCGCGCACTCCGCCCCAGCACGTCTCGCCCGCAACCGATCTGCTCACCCAGGCCGACGGAAGCACGGCCGGAGGAGAGATTCATGCGCTCGATTCGCTGCAAGTTGATGGTCCCCGCCGCACTCCTGGTCGTCGCCGCGCTGGCCGGCTGCTCGACCTCTTCCAACTCGGTCACCACCTACCGAAGCGAGAACCGCTTCGGCGCGGGCGACCGATTCGGCACCTTCCTCTTCGAGCAGCAAACCCGACAGAACATCGCCGCCGCCAACCTGCAGGTCCAGCCCGTTGAACTCACCGGCACGACCGCCACCGCTACCGCCAGCGTGGGTGAACAGAACGCCGACTGATCTTGGCTGCCGCCCGGAGGCGGGAGCAACGCACAAGGAGAGAGCGCCGCCGCGCCGGCCCTATCGAACGAGGGGCATGGCCGCGGCGGCGTTTTTGAGCCGCGTCGCCAGCGGCGGTAGCGTCGCCACCCCGCCTCCCGCCGCGTCAAACGCCAGGCGGAACCCCACATCCGCGAACACCGAGTTCCTCCGGTTCGTTGGGTTCTGCGCCTGGTCCGTCTTGATCTCCTCCGCCGACAACGCCGATCCACCGATCACCTGCGCGCTCTGCAGCAGGTTCGGCGCGGCACCCCCCGCCGGAGCCGGCGGCGCCACCCACTCCGCCACATTCCCGATCAGATCATGGAACTTCCCGTCCGGCGCCGGCACCTCGCGGAACCACACCACCTGGTCCGACGTCTCCACCGAACGCTTGGCCTCCGACCATTTCTTCGTGCCGTCCAGCGCGAACTGCCCCTTGTCGGCCCATGGGAAGTCGGCCGACTCGCTCGCCAACTTCCCACGCTCCTGAACCAAGTAATCGTTCAACGCCCCCCACGTCGCGTCGCGCCGGTTCTCGAATGGATCGATCCGGCCGGTCATCTTCCGCGCCGCCGCCCACTCCTCCGCGCTCGGCAGACGACAGCCGATCTTCCCCGCAAGCCCGCTGGCCGTCGTCGAGGACACCCGCGTCATCGGGTGATTCCAGCCCGGCTTGCCCACCGCGCCCTGCAGGTCCGACGGATAGGGCGCGATCTTGGCCGCCTTCAACGCCGGAACACTCAGCAGCCAGCCCGTCGCGTCCCACTCGTTGGGGGCCGAAGGCTCGATCGCGCCGGTACTCGAACGCCTCCACACCATCGGGCCCGCGGTGTCCAGCATGTCGAACAGCGACTTGAACAACCTCGCGTCGCCCTTGGCCGCGTCGTTGAATACGCCCAGCGTCACCTCGGTCGTCGCCACGTACGCGCCCGACCCCTCCAACCGGACAAACTCGATCTTCCGCCCGGTCGGCGAGGTGTACACCACCGAGGCGGAGTCCTCCACGGGGGCCGCCGACCATCCAACCGTCCCGGGGCCGCTCTTGGAAAGATCGATCGCCGGCGCCGTCGGAATCTGGCGATTGATCTCGTCGTCGATCGCCTTGAGCATGACGCCCACCTCGCCGCCTACCGCCGCCCCCAGCGCCGTGGCACCGGCCCGGAACTTGTCCGTCGCCGCCTTGGCGCCCGCCTCATCCGTCGCCCTGGCCATTTCATCCCGCAGCGCCAGCACCAGAAGGTTCAGACGCGCCTTGACCGGCAACTCCTCGATCTTCACGCCGAAGCCCGACGCCAAGCCAGACGCACGCCGCAACGCCGCTGCGTCATCCACCGCCACCTTGCCCACGCTCGTCAGGTACATCGAGCGACGCCGATCGTTCACGTTCTTGACAATCGCGTCGCGACGCGCCGCCACCCCGTTCGGGAGTGTGCCGATCGAATCTCGCACACCCTCCAGGAACTTCCCGCCCGCCTCGAGCCCGTCCAGATCGCCCGGCGCCGGATCCTTGAAAAGTGAGAGTGCCCGCGCACCGGCGGCCAACGCCTCCGACGCCCAGCCGCGACCAGCCTCATCCGCCGCACGCTTGGCCGCCACCGATGCATCGGCCAGCGACGCGATCGCGCTCAGCCCACGCCCCCGCGCGAGCACCTCGCCCAGCGCCTTGTCGACCCCGACCGCCTCCTTCTCCACGCTCGCGTCGATCTGCGCCAGCAACTCATCGATCGACTCCCCGCCGTCAGGCGGCAGGTCCTTGGCGCCAAGCCCGAGCGCCAGGTTCGCGCCGATCCTCTGGATCAGTCCCCTGGCCGCCCCGATCTTCTGCGCACGGGCCGCCTGGCTTTCCTTGTCCGTCGTTTCCTTGGCAATCCGCGCCTTCTCCGCGTCGGCAGTCTCCTTGGCGATCCGCGCCTTCTCCGCGTCGGCAGTCTCCTTGGCAATCCGCGCCTTCTCGGCGTCGGCAGTCTCCTTGGCAATCCGCGCCTTCTCGGCGTCGGCAGCCTCCTTGGCGATCCGCGCCTTCTCGGCGTCGGCAGTCTCCTTGGCCTTGCGCGCCTCTTCTGCCTTTCTCGCTTCTTCAGCCTTCCTCGCGTCCTCGGCCTTCTTCGTGTCCGCGTCCGCGGTGCCGTCCTTCGGCGGATCAACCTTGGACGTTTCCTTCACCTCGTTTGTCTTGGTCTCGCCGGCCTTGGGAGGATCGTTGACCGCGATCGGCCCGACGCCGTTCTTGGTGTCATTCGTCTTGGGCTTCTCTCCGCTCCCCATGTTCGAGATCACCACCGCCGCCACCGCCACCAGCGCCACCGCTCCCACACCGATCCCGATCCACTTGGCGTTGTTCGACTTGGCCGGCTTGGGAGCGGCATCGGCCGCCGCCAACTCCTCGAACGACTTGGGCCCGCCGGATCCGACGCTCGTCGGCAGGATCTTCCCAACATTGGCCAGCGTCGCCGGACGTGTCTGCAACACCGACGCGCCCGCGGGCGCGCTCCCAACTCCAACCCCCGACGCCTCCTGCGGGCCACGCGAGGGCGCGGGTGTCGGCACCCGAACCGGCTCGGCTCGCTCGCCGATCGGCGCCGGCAACTCCTGCGTCTGCTCCGGATCGACCACCACCGGTGGAACCGACGCCGGACGAGATGCCTCCCGCGCTGACCCCGCCTCCACCGCCGGCGCCTCGGCCCCATGCGTCTCCGCCTTGGGCTCCGCGTCCGATGCGGCCGGCGCCTCCGGCGCGGGCTCGCTCTTGGGCTTCAGTGGCCCGCGGCTCTTGAACACGTCCGACTTGGTCGATTCCGCCTTGCTCGCATCGAACCGCGCCGGGTCGGGCTTGGTCGCCGGCGGCGGAAGATCAACCACCGACGATCCGGGACGGATCTTGCCACCCGGAATCAACGCGGGGACATCATCGAGCGAGAGTTTGTCATCCGTCGGATCGCGCAGGCGGTTGGTGAGGCTCAGCCACCGATCGCCGTCCGTTCCCAGCCCGGTCCAGGACTCTGACAGTCGCGCCGACCACCCCGCTCCCGCCGAGGGAGCCTCGTGGAGCACGAGGCGGTAGATCAGTTCGCCCAGGGCACGCAGATCCTGACGGGACTCGCTCCCACGCAGCCGTTCACCCGCCAAGGGCTCGCTCAACGCCACGCGAAGGGCGGGCGAATCCGCGCGCCCGTGGATCAGGACGTTGGTGTCCTTCAGGTTTCCGTGCGCTCGTCCAACGATCTCGCGTAACTCAAAGAGCCCGCCCACGATCGCCTCGACGATCCGCAAGAGGTCGCGGTCGCGGAGCCTCAACTCCTTCTGCAGAACAAGCTTCTCGACCGATCGATCGAAGAGATCCGTGGCGTACCACGCGCCGCCCTCCACCCGCCCGCTCTCGTGGATCGGCGCCCAGCACTTGCCCCGCGCCGCGACCGATTGCTGGGTTTCCGCGGCGCTCAGGAAGAGTTTGGCCTCGCGCTCGATCTCCTCGTCGTCCATGCCCATGAACGCCGGGGGCTGGTAGACATTGAGAGCGAATCGCTCGTCGGTTGTCCCGGCTCGGCGCGCACTGAACACCACCGCCAGCCCCGAGCGGGAGACCTCGCGCTTCGTTTCAAACGAGCCGAACACCGGCATGAAGGAACCCGCTCAACCGGGAATAAACACCGCCGCCCCGCCCCGGGCCGGGGAATCTCACGACACGCGGCAACCTCCGGAGGGTTCGCCCACCGGTCCGGGTGCCGATCTCAATGGTATCGCACCAGCGGAAAACCTCACACCGATCCGCCGGTTACTTCTTCTTGGGCTTCTCGGGCGTCAGAACCTTCACCCCGCTCCGCTGCACCGTGATCTGCAACTCCTGCTTTTCCCAGAAGTTGCTGTACATCGGAAGCACCTTTCGCCGCGGATCCGTCGGCCTCCCGCCTTGGTCGGACAACCCCGGGATATTCGCCAGCACAACCAGGTGCGTCGGCTTGTTCCAGTCCTTCCACGCGGCGTCGTCCTTCGACAGCGTGACCGTGCTGGTCGAGCCCTGGGCGAACTTCATCGTGTACTTGCGGGACTCGGCACGCCGCGCGTCACCCGCCTTGAAGTAGTCGTTGACGTTGTAGGCCTCCCACTCCGCCAGGTTCGCGTCGTTGTTCACGCCCACGATGTCAACCTCGACCGTCTGCCCCTGCAGTGTGTCGCCCAGCGACACCTCGGCCGAATGCGGCACCGGACGTGGCGCGCTGTCGCACCCCGTCAGCACCAGCCCCGCCACTCCAACCACGCCCCACACCATCATCGACCGGATCGTCCTGGTCATTGGCCGTCTCCTTCGCGTGAAATCCTGCGTTGCTCGTTCACCCACGATCGGGGCCGCCTCGGCGTTCGCGTCGGCGACACCCCGTTGTCTCTTCGGTTCTTTCCGAACACCCGGCACAGAATAGCCGCGCCGACGGGCTCGCCCGCTACTTCCGCGCCGGCGCCGCTCCCGCCCCGCCAAGATACTTCGACACGATCGCGCTCACCTCGCGGTTGGACTGCACATCCCCCACCACCATCATCCGCGTACGCACCACCAGGTCACGCACGTCCTCGCCCATCCGATCGAACACCCGGTGCAGCATCCCGGCCCGCGCTTCGCCGAAATCCCGGCACGCCGCGTCCGGACCGCTCCCCACCATGCACCGCACCATCATCCCGATCACGTCCCCCCACACCTCCGGCGTCACAACCTCCAACGCCTGCCGCGGCTCCCACGCGTCCGCCGTCACGCGCTGCGGACCGAGCGCCGCCAGCGCCCCCGCGCCCTTCGCGTCCTCGAGAATCCCGCGCACCCGCAGGCCCAGCGGCACCGACGGATCGTGCTCCGCCGCCAGAACGCTCACCAGGCTCTGCAACTCGTCCAGCGCCACCGCCAGGGTCTGCTTCCCGTCCACCAGCAGCGCCCGGATCGCCAGCACCCCCAGGCTGAACAGGTCGCACGGCGAACTGGTCATCGCGATCGTGCGGAACATCACGCCCGGGATCATCACGCCCTCCGCCGCCTTGAGTTGACCCGCCTCGCGGTCGCTCAACTTCAGCGGCACCGTGTGGAACCGGATCTCCCCGCTGGGCGCGCCCGTGCGCCCTTGCTCCACGATCGCGTACAGATCCAGCCGCACGCCCCCGATCGGCACACGCAGCGCGATCGTCTCGCCCGCCTGCAGGAACAGCCGCTCCTGCGAACGCAGCGTCGCCTCGACCACCAGCCCCGCGTCCTCGCCCTTCACCTGCCTGATCTGCAGCGAGCCCGCGCCGCCCACCGACCCCGCGCTCCCCGGCGCATACACCGTCGGCCCCTGCAATCCGCTCGACACGAAATACGTCAGATCGCTCCCCGGAAGCGTCACCTGGGCCGCATCTCCCGAGTGGCGCAGCACCGCGTGCGTCGACCACAGCGACGGCAACCCCCACGCCGTCTGGCCCGCGCGAACTCCGAAACTCGACGCCGTCACATTCAGCATCGGCGTCTGCGTCGCCGCGATCTCCCCCCGCACCAGCGACACAAGGTCCGCGATCAGCCGCAATTTGAGGTGCAGCCGCTCCAGCAACCTCCCGGCCTTGCCGCCGCGACCCAGCGTCAGCATCCCGCCGGACCCGACATCGCCCGCGCCGCCCGACGTGAACCCGCCCACCTGATCGACATACGTCTCCAGCGAGAGCGGCTCATACGACCTGACGCACATCAGCCCGCCGCCCATGTTGATCGCCGCCAGTTCACCGCGCGGATTGATCGCTTCGTCCGGGCCCACCGTGTGCGTGTTCGTCGGCGCGCCGCGCGTGACCGGCACGAACACCGTCTGATCCTTCAACTCGCGCACGTACAGGTACCGATGCAGCGTCGACGAATACGCCGGCAACCCCGCGTTCGCAAGGGCCGCATCGTCCGTGCATAGCACCCACGCGCCGTTGCTCCCTTTCTCGATCGGGCGGACAACCTCCAGCGTGCTCCGGTTCATCAGCGTCGGCCGCGGGTGCACCTTCTCAAAGCCGCACACGATCGATGGCGGCTGCGCGGGCGACCCCGCGTCGCGCGTCCTGTCAAACTCCGTTGCCGCCTCGGCCCGCTGCGCAAACCGCTCGTCCAGTTTCGCGTTGTTCATCGCGTCGCGGAATTCACCCGCCGAGTCCGCGAGCCCGTCAACGTCCTGTACCCAGACCTCGACCCACTGAAGCACACGCGACGCGGCATCCAGCACCGCGCCCAGGAAGATCCGCGCGTCCAGCGTCTCGCGAAGAATCACGCACGGATGCTCGCCCTCGCCCGCCTTCTCGTGCGCCACGATCGCCAATCGCACCGGCCCGGCGTCGCCCAGCAGCGGCACGCCGACCAGCCCCTCGGGCAGCACGCGCCCCAGCGCCATGTCGCTCATCGCCCCGGTTTTCGCGCCCGCTCCGCTCATGCAACACGCCCAATCTCAGCCGATCGATCCCTCGAACCACACACACCTCAGCCTATCAGCGCGCTCGTATCTTCCGATCGTCTACCACAAACCCCGAACATCATGCCCACGCTAGCCATGCCCGAGATACGCACGCCGGACCTCATCGCTCTTGGCCAGTTCCGCCGCCGGACCTTCCATGGCGATCTTCCCGACCTCCAGCACATACGCACGGTGCGCCACGTTCAGCGCCATGTGCGCGTTCTGCTCGACCAGCAGGATCGTCGTCCCACCCGCGTTGATCTCGCGGATGATCTTGAAGATCGTCGCCACCACCTGCGGCGCCAGCCCCAGGCTCGGCTCGTCCAGCAGCATCAGTTTCGGGCGCGCCAAGAGCGCCCGCGCGATCGCCAGCATCTGCTGCTCGCCGCCCGAGAGCGTGCCGGCGCTCTGCGCCAGGCGCTCGCGCAGTCGCGGGAAGAGTTCCAGCGCCCGCTGGCGGTCCTTGTCGATCTGCTCCTTGTCGTGCCGCGCATACGCGCCCAGCGACAGGTTCTCGTCCACGCTCATGTTGGCGAACACGCCGCGCCCCTCCGGCGCCTGCGCGATCCCCATCCGCACGATCTGGTGCGGCGGGAGCTTGCCGATCGGCACGCCCTCGAACGAAATACTCCCCGCGGCGGCCCGGACCAGCCCCGAGATCGTCCGCAGCGTCGTCGTCTTGCCCGCGCCGTTGGAACCGATCAGCGTCACGATCTCGCCCCGCTCCACGCGCAGGCTGATCCCGTGCAGGGCCTTGATCGCCCCGTAACTGACGCTGAGATTTTCGACGCTCAGCATGTCATCCACCCCGACCACTCACCACTCCCGATTCCCCACTCCCGTCTTCTTCCTCGCTCTTCGAGGCCTTCGAGTTCAACTTCTCTTCTCCGCGCTCTCCGCGGCCTCTGCGTTGAACTTCTTCGTCTTTTTCTTCCCTTCCCCTCGTGCCCCGTGCCTTCTGTCACTCCGTCCCCAGGTACGCCTCGATCACCTTCGGATCGTTCTGCACCTCGTCCGGCGTGCCCGCCGCGATCGTCTGACCGAAGTTCAGCACCGTGATCCGCTCGCAGATGTTCATCACCACGCCCATGTCGTGCTCGATCAGCAGGATCGTCACGCCGAATTCCTGCCGCACCCGCTGGATCAACTCACGCAGCGCCTTCTTCTCCTGCGGGTTCATGCCCGCCGCCGGCTCGTCCAGCAGCAGCACCTTGGGCTCGGTCGCCAGCGCCCGCGCGATCTCCAACCTCCGCTGATCTCCATATGGCAGGTTCTTCCCCTGCTCCTCGGCGCGATTGGCCAGCCCGAACGTCTCGAGCAGGCGCATCGCCACCGCCGCCATCGCGCGCTCCTGCGACACGTGAAAGCCCGTGCGGAGCAGCGTGCTGGCCAGTGAATGTCGCCCGCGCAGGTGCAGCCCCAGGAGCACGTTGTCCAGCACCGAGAGTTGCCCGAAGAGCCGGATGTTCTGGAATGTGCGCGACAGCCCCGCGACCGCGATCTGGTGGGGCGGCAGGCCCGTCACGTCCACGCCGTCGACCGCGATCGAGCCCTCGCTCGGCGTGTACACACCGGTGAGCAGGTTGAAGCAGGTGGTCTTGCCCGCGCCGTTGGGCCCGATCAGGCCGTACAGCCCGCCGCGCGGGATCGAGAGCGAGAAATCCTGCACCGCCTTCAGGCCGCCGAAGGCGATCGAGATCCCGCGGACATCAAGCATCGCGCCGGCGCTCACGGGGCACCCCCCGCGCTTCCACCCAAACCCCCGCCACGACGCTTGAAGATCTTGAGGTCCCACACCTCGCGCACGCCGAACAGGCCCTGCGGCCGGACGATCATGATCACGATCAGCAACAGCGCGTACACGATCAGGCGATAACTCTGGAAGTCGCGCAGCGCCTCGGGCAGAATCGACAGGATCACCGCCGCCAGCACCGCGCCCGAGATCGAGCCAAGCCCGCCCAGCACCACCATGATGATGATGTCGAAACTCTTGATGAAGTTGAGGTCGCCCGCGGAGATCGCGCCGATGTCCAGGGCGTAGAGCCCACCGGCGACGCCCGCAAAGAAACTGCTGAAGACAAACGCGCGCACCTTGTACTTGGTCAGGTCGACGCCCATCGCCTGGGCCGCCACCTCGTCCTCGCGGATCGAGAGGAACGCACGACCCGATGAACTCGACTTGAGCCGGTACGCCGCGATGCACGTCAGCACCGCCCAGAAATAGACCCAGAAGAGCGTCGTATACGTCGGGACGAGGTTGAACCCCTTGGGCCCGCCCAGTTTCCACGCCAGTTCATACACCGGCATCGCCGCGGCATCGGCGGCCTTCCACGGCTGGATCTGGTCGTGCGAGCCCTGCAGGATCACACGCACGATCTCGCCGAAGCCCAGCGTCACGATCGCCAGGTAATCGCCGCGCAGACGAAGGCTCGGAAGCCCGACAACATATCCCGCGCCCGCCGCCACCAGCCCGCCGATCAGGCACGAGATCACGAACAGAAAATCGCCCTTGCCCAGGAGCGGCCCGGACTTGGGCCCCTCCTGCACGATGCTCAGGATGCCGCCCGCCGGATCGGCGCTCCCCCACAATTTGATCGAGCCGTAATAGACGATGCCCGCGGCGACATAGCCGCCCACGGCCATGAACCCCGCGTGCCCCATCGAGAACTGGCCCGTGTAGCCGTTCACGATGTTCAGCGACACCGCCAGCACGATGTTGATGCCGACGATCAGCATCACCTTGCTGACGAACCCGCCCACCAGGGGGCTCACGCCGAAATAGATCAGCGCGCCGATCGCGATCGCGACGACCAGCGGCCACGCCGCGCGCGGGATCACCCCCCACACGGGAGCCTTCAGAGAACGGGTTTCTTCGAACAGTTTCGACAACGAACGAACTCCGAGGGGATCAGACCTTTTCCACCGTCGCCTTGCCCAGCACACCCTCGGGGCGCAGGAGCAGAACGAGGATCAAAATCGCGAACACGTACGCGTCGCGGTAGTGGCTCGACAGGTACGACACGCCGAAGAACTCGATCAGCCCGATCAGCAGGCCGCCGATCACGGCCCCGCGCACGTTGCCGATCCCGCCCACCACCGCCGCCACGAACGCCTTCAGGCCCAGCATCACCCACATCGAGTCGGCGGTCTGCTTGGCCTGACCTTCGTACTTCATCGCGTAGAGGAACCCGGCGGCCGCGGCCAGCATCGAGCCCACCACGAACGTGAAACTGATCACCAGATCCACGTTGATGCCCATCAGGCTGGCGTTGCGCGTGTTGAAACTCACCGCCCGCATCGCCGCGCCCAATTTGGTCCCGAAGATCAGCCACTGCATCGCGATCATCAGCGCCGCGGCCGTCCCGATCACCGCCACGTCGGCCATCCGCACCGACACGCCCATCATCGAGAAGAGTTCGGTCGAGTCGATCAGCGACGGGATCGGCTTGGGGTAGGGGCCGAAGACGAACTTGAGTTGCCCGGTGTTCTGGAGCAGGAGCGACACGCCGATCGCGGTGATGAGCACGTTGAGGCGCGGCGCCGAGCGCAGCGGCTTGTACGCCACGCGCTCGATCACGAACCCGACCAGCCCGCAACTGGCCATCGCCAGGACCAGCACCAGCGCCCCCATGTACCACGGCGTGGGAGCCGCGCCGGGCTGCCCAAGGCCGAGCCACTTCGACCACACAATGGTCATCCACACGCCCAGGGCAAAGACGTCGCTGTGCGCGAAGTTGATGAACTTCAGGATGCCATAGACCATCGTGTAGCCCAGCGCGATGAGCGCGTACAGGCTCCCGACTGTCAGCCCGTCGAACAGCGTTTGCAGGAACTGCGTCATGAGGGCGGCGTGATCCGGTGGTGGTCCGGCGGGTCCGTTGCGAGCGGTTGGGGCGGCCCTCCAGGGCCGTCGGAAGAACTCGGTTCATCTCGCCGCGCTGGAGCACGGCACTTTCGTCACGCTCCGTCGATCAGTTCTTGGGGGCGGGAATGGTGGCGGCGTACTTGGGCACGCCGTTGACGAGTTCCAGCACCACCGCGTCCTTCTGCGCGTTGCGGTTGGCGTCGATCGTGATCTTGCCCGTGATCGCCTGGTAGTCCTTGGTGGCGTTGATCGCGGCGGCCAGGTCCTTGCCGCTCATGGACTGGGCGCGGGCCGCGGCGTCGAAGAGGATCTTGGCGGCGTCGTAGCCGAGTGCGGCCAGGCCGTCGGGCACCTTGCCGAACTTGGCCTGGTACTTCTTCACGAACTCCTGCACCTCGGGGCGCGGGTCCTCGTGCGAGTAGTGATTGGAGAAGTAGCAGCCGTTGAGGGCGTCGCCGGCGTTCTTGAGTTCTTCGCTGTCCCAGCCGTCGCCGCCGATGAGCGGGACGTTCAGGCCGAGTTTGCGGGCCTGCTTGGCGATGTTCACGACCTCGGTGTAGTAGCCGGGGACATAGATGAACTCGGCGCCCTTGGCCTTGATGGCCGAGAGTTGGGCGGAGAAGTCGTTGTCGCCGTCGGAATAGGCCTGCTCGTCCACGACCGTGCCGCCGAGCTTGGCGAAGGCTTCCTTGAAGTTGGTGTTGAGCCCCGACGAATAGGCCTGGGCACGGTTGTAGAGCGTCGCGCCCTTGGTCTTCTTGAGGTTCTCGGCCACGAACTTGGCGCCCACGTAGCCCTGGAAGGGATCGATGAAGCAGACGCGCGAGATCATGTCACCGACTGCGGTCACGTCCGGGTTGGTGGAGGACGGGGAGATCATGGGCACGCCCAGGCGCTGGCACACCGGGCCGCCGGCGAGCGAGCGTGAACTGGCGACCTCGCCCAGGACCGCCAGGACCTTGTCCTGCTGGATAAGGCGAGTGACGGCGGTGACCGACTCCTGCGGCTTGCCCTGGTTGTCGTAGGTGATGAGTTCGACCTTCTTGCCTTTCACGCCGCCGGCGGCGTTCTGCTCTTCGACCGCGAGTTTGATGCCGTTGTCGGTCGAGACGCCGAAGGTGGCTTCGGAGCCGGTGAGGGAGGCGTAGTGCCCGACCTTGAATGTCGCGCCCTCGGGGGCAGGGGTAGTGGCCGTGCTGCCGCCGGTGTTGCCGGCGGGTGCGGCGGAGTCCTTCTTTTCACCGCAGCCGACGAGGGCGGCGAGGCCGGAGACGAGCATGGCGGCGAGGGTGAGCTTTGAGGAGCGAACGCCCGAGAGTGTGAACATGCCGACATCCTTTCGGGGCCGGGCCCCGAGATGGTGGTTGGAATCGAACCGCCAATAGTGACGACGGGGGGCGTCGGCGTCAAGGCGGGGCGGGGAACAAGGCCCGTATCACCACAAGATTGCGCACAAACGCGGTGATGGAGCGTGTGACAGGGGAGAGAAGGGGCGGATTTCGGGGGCGTGGGGAGGCGGGACACGCGTTCATCGCGTGACGAGCACCTCGGCGGGTCGGGGTCGCTGGCCGCGTGAGCGTGGCTGGTCAGTGTCCCGGCAGGTACTTGTCCATCCAGTCGTCTTGGCGGAGTACCGAAGCGCGGTTGATGCGGTCGCGTTTTTCGGAGCGGCTCTGCGCGAGGCGGAAGAGCCAGGCGTGCGACGCGGAGGGCAACTCGTCGCCGGTGGCGGCGACGCGGCGCGAGACCAGGCGGGCGAGGCGGGGCGTGTGGAGGCGGACGAGTTCGTCCTCGAGCGAGACAAAGATCTGGGCCGAGCCGGGGTCGCCCTGGCGTCCTGAGCGGCCGATGAACTGTCGGTCGATGCGTTTGGCGCCGTGGAGTTCGGTGAGGATGACGTGCAGGCCGCCGGCTTTCTTGGCGGCGTCGTCGGGCTTGATGTCGGTGCCGCGTCCGGCCATGTTGGTAGCGACGGTGATGGAGGCTTCGCGGCCGTGCTCGCGTCCGTATCCGGCGGCGGCGATGAGTTCGGCCTCGTCCTTGTCGAAGTTGGCGTTGAGGACGCGGTGAGGGAGGCCGATCGATTCGAGCAGGCGTGAGATGAGTTCGGACGCGGCGACGGAGCGTGTGCCGACCAGGACGGGGCGGCCCTTGGCGTGCAGTTCCGCGACGCTGTCGGCGATGGCGCGCCACTTGGCTTCCTGGGTGCGGAAGACGCGCATCGGCCACTGCTCGCGGATGACGGGGCGATTGGTGGGAACGACGATGACGGGGCGCGAGTAGACCGATTCCATTTCGCCGGTGGCGTCGGCGGCGGTGCCGGTCATGCCGCTGAGGAACGGGTAACTGCGGAAGAAGCGCTGGAAACTCATGCGCGCGAGTGTTTCGCGGTCGGCGGTGACGTCGAGGCCTTCCTTGGCTTCGACGGCCTGGTGCAGGCCGTGCTCCCACGAGCGATCGGCGAGGAAGCGGCCGGTGTATTCGTCCACGATCATGACCTTGCCGTCGACGACCTGGTATTGGCGTCCGTTGACGTAGCAGTGGCGTGCGACGAGGGCCTGGCGGACGAGTTCTTCGGCGCGGCGGGTGGCGCGCCAGATGGAATCGGGGAGTTCGTCGAACATCTGGCGGGCGCGGTGCTGGCCGCGGCGCTTGAGTTCGGAGCGGCGGTAGACGTGCTCGATGGAATAGTCGGGGCCTTCGTCGAGTTTGGCGGCGATGCGGGCGGCGTCGCGGTAGATGTTGGCCATGTCATGCTCTCGGCGCGAGCGGGCGATGATCAGCGGGACGACGCCCTCGTCGATGAGGACGGCGTCGCACTCGTCGACCATGGCGGCGTGGAGGCCGGGGATCATGGGGCCGCCCGAGCGACCGGCGGTCATGAGAGATTGGCGGCCGGTCCAGGGGGTGTTGACGGGGCCCATGCGGATCTGGTCGCGGAGCCAGTCGGCGGTGATTTGTTTCGGCGTGCCGTAGACGATGGGCCTGGCGTAGATCTCGAAGCGTTCGTGCTCTTCGGTTTCCTGAACAATGGCGCCGACGTCGCAGAGGCAGCGGCGGTAGAGTTGGCCGCGGGACTGCGCGTCGCGTGCGGCGAGGTAGTCGTTGACGGTGAGGATGTGGAGGCGGCGGTAGCGCCATGCCAGGAGGGGTGCGGCGATGGAGCCGGTGAGGGTTTTGCCCTCGCCGGTGAGCATCTCGATGATGCGGCCGTGGTAGAGGGCGAGCGCGCCCATGAGTTGGACGAGGTAGGGCTCTTCGCCGGTGATTCGTCGGGCGGTTTCGCGTGTGAGGGCCAGGGCGCGGCGGACGGCTTCTTCGTCGGCGCGGCCGCGGACGAAGACCTCGCGGGCGCGGGTGATGTGCTCGTCGAGCACGCCGTCGGAGCAGTTGCGGAACTCGGGGGAGAGGAGGTCGATCTTCTGGGCCTGATCTCGAAGCCAGGCGATGTTGATACGGCGGTTCTTGGCGCGCATGAGGACGCGTCCGAAGGCCATGTCGACGCCGGAGGGGACCTTGGGCTTGACGCGCCGCGAGCGGAGCGATTCGAAGAGGGCGTGGTAGCGGGTGAGGGCTTGGGACATGGGGAGATCGCTAAAGCGCCAAGGCCCCGAAAGTTGAGGAGGCACTGCGAGAGTCAATCGGGGATGGCCGCTGTGTGTCAGGGGCGTGGTTCATGGTGTGTGCGATTCGGCCCTTTGTGCATTGGCGAAGTGCGTGATCAGATCGTGACGCGTCCTTGGATTGCCTTCTGCAGGCGATCGATCCACTGCGACAGCCACGGCTTGCTGGGGAGCGTGAAGCGGAGGCGGACGCGTTCGCCCGGCGCGCTTCCGGCGACGAACTGAGCGGCGTCCTTGGCGTCGACGTAGACCCACCACAGGTGCTGCTTGGCCTGGGGCGCGGAGCGTTGGTCGGTCTGCTGTTCGGTTTCGATCGTTCCGCCGCCGGAGTAGGCGAGGGCCTCGTGTCGGAGTTGGCGCTGACCTGCGTCGACGATGCGGACATTGGCGCCGTCGATGAAACGATCGATCTGCGAGAGTGTGCGCATCTCGACCGAGAACTGATCGCGTGGCAATTCGAAGAGCCACGAGGCTTCGGCCTGCGTGAGGGACGCCGCCACGCGGAGTCTGGCGGGGTTGACGAACTCGCAGATCGGCTTTCCTTCCTTCATATACGAGCCCACGAAGTTCGCGGGATCGGCGCCGACGACCACGCCGTCGAATGGGGCGCGGACGACAAGGCGTTCGGCTCGCTGACGTGCTTGGGTGATCTGGGCCTCGATCGCTTCGACGCGCCCGCGGGCGACCTGGGCGTTCGCGGTTTCGTTTTTGGCGACGGCCTGCTGCTCGGTGGAGCGGGCTTCGGCGAGCATGGCGTCGGCGAGTTTGAGTTGCGCAGCGAGTTCGGGGCTTTCGCAGGTGATGATGGGCTCGCCCTGTTTGACGAAATCGCCGGGGCGGGCGTGGACCTTGGCGACAAAGCCGTCGGCGCCAAAGAAGAGGCCGGTGGTCTGGTCGCTCTCGACGACGCCACCGGCGGTGCGGTGGTCGGGCATGGGGATGGCGCCGATGATGAGCGCGCCGGCGATGAGGAGTGCGAGGCTGGTGGCGATGGCGCGAGGGCGGAACTCGGCGAGTTGGGGGCTGGTGGCGATCCAGTGGACGAACTTGCCCACCGGGAGGATGAACCACATGGCGGCGGTCCATACGGCGAGGATGAGTCCGATGGCAAAGAGTTTGCCCATGATGTAGAGCGTGATGGAGACGAAGAGGAAGAGGCGATAGATGAGGGCGCCGATGCCGTAGACGATGAGGATCGCCTGCTCGCCGGGGACGGAACTGGGGGGCGTGGCGTTTTTGACGCGGTAGATGGAGCGCTGGGCCAGATGGTTGAGCATCATGGTGGAGCGCATCATGAGGTTTGGGACTTCGAGCAGGTCCGAGAGGATGTAGTAGCCGTCGAAGCGCATGAGGGGGTTGGCGTTGAAGAGGACGGTGGAGACGCCGGAGGTGAGCATGGCGTTGTAGGCGAGTTGGTGGGCCAGGCCGCCGGTGTCGCGGGTGGCGGTCCAGAGGAACGCGGCGAGTGAGGCGACGAAGAGTTCGAAGATCATGCCACCGGCGCCGACGGCCATGCGTCGGTACTTGCTCTCAAAGGCCCAGCACGCGGAGGCATCGACATAGGGAGATGGGAGGAGGACGAGCATCATCACGCCCATCTCGGGGACCTGGCCGCCGAAGCGGCGGCAAATCACGCCGTGCCCGGTTTCGTGGATGACTTTGGTGACCACGAAGACGGCCATGATCCAGCCCCAGTTGGAGGGCGCGACGGCGGAGCCGAAGCCGTTGACCAGTTCGTTCCAGTGGGGCAGGACGGTGGCGAGGGCGGCGATGAGGAGGATGAACCAGGCGATGAGCCCGACGGGGTTGAGGATCGGGCGCAGGATCGGCTCGAGCCAGGCGAGCGCGCGATCTGGGTTGAAGATCTTGACGCGGAAGTACATCAGGCCGATGGCCTGCTGCTGGACCTTCTTTTTGGTGCGTTCCTTGCCGCGGCCGAGGAGTTGCTCGGTTTCGGGGGAGTGATCGACGCGGAGGAGGTTGGAGTTATAGAGCTGGCTGAGGAGGCTGATGATCTCGTTCTGGGTGGGCGCGTGATCGCCGTAGCGGGAGAGGACGAGTTCCCAGGTTTGTTCGACGGTGCGCGTGCCGTCGAGCAGGCCGACGAATTCGTTGGCGATGGGAGAGAGGCGGAAGAACTGGTTGGTGGTGGGGTCGTGGGCGACGTGCCAGCGCATGCCGCGGTAGTGCTGGCGGGTGATCTGGACCTGGGGGCGGAGGCGCGGCGTCATGGCGCGGACGCGGTGCCAGAAGGGAGAGAATGTGGGGCGTTCGGCGGTCATGCGGAAGACTCAAAGGGCCAAAGAGCAGAGGGCGGAGAAGTGCATCGCGGCCTTGGCGCTCCTACCACCACAGCCACAGGCGGAGTTGGTCGACGACGCGCCTGCCGGCGATCCACGCCAGCGAGCGCTTCTCGGTGTTGAACTTGGCGATGCCCTCCATGCCCGGGCGGAACCACGCGGCGGCCTGCTGGAGTTTGGCGCGGATGACGAAGGAGTTTGTGCCGTCCTTGGCTTGGGAGAGCGGCACGATCTTCTCGACGACGAAGGGGAACTCACGGGCCGGGTCGGCCTTGGTGGTGAATTCGCCGGTCATGCCTTCCCTGATGAACGAGATATCGCGGTCGTCGACCTTGATGGTGACGACCATGTCGGTGAGGTCGGCGATCTGGAAGATCGCCTGGCCGATCTGGACGGTGGAGCCCACGCGGTCCTTCACGTCGCCGGCGATGATCTTGCCCGCGATCGGCGCGCGGAGTTTGGCGCGGGAAATGCGGTCGGTGTAGAGATCGAGTTTGGCCTTGGCCTGATCGGCCTTGGCCTGGGCCTGCTGGGCCTCGGCGAGTTCGTTCTTCTTGAGCGCCTCGTCGGCGCGTTTGCTGGCTTCGGTCAACTGCGCCTGCGCATCGAGGCTGTTGAGCACCAGTTCCGTCGTGTCCATCTCGGCGAGCACGTCGTCGGCGGCGACCGTAGCGCCGGGCTCGATGCCGGGCCCGAGCGTGCGCAGCACGCCGTCGAACGGAACGCTGATGGTCCGCGGCTCGCGTGGTTCCAGGCTCATGGGCGCGCCGACGCGGTAGGGGATGCGGATGAAGATCGCGCAGAGTGTGGCGACCACGATCGCGATGCCCGCGAGTTTCCACAGCGTGTGCTTGGGGCCCACGAGCCACGCGCCGGCCTTGAGCATCGAGTCGTACGCACGCTCGTAGAGCCAGCGGTCGTCGTTGAAACGCACGCGGAGGACGGGCGCGACCAGGTCCATGGCGGCCTGGAGCAGTTCGAGCGTCGAGAGTTCCACCGTGCCGGCCTGCGTGGTCTCGATCGTCACCACGCCGATCACGCGGTCATCGACCCGGATCGGGAGGGACGTGACCTTCAGGCGGGCGTCGGCGGCGGCCAGTTCGCGGTGGGCGTGGACCACGGCCTGCGAGAGCAGCACGTCGGCCCCGGCGCCCTGCGCGGGCGGCGGCGGGTACAGGATCGGCTGCTCCTGGTCGAGGCACTCGTCCATCGCGGCCTCGAGTTTCTGCACGGCGATCATGCGCCGGTCGACGTTCTCCGTGTCGGTGATCGCCAGGACGTGCGAGCGCAGACGACCCGGCTGGGAATCGCCGCGGGCGCTCCAGCCGTCGACCCACGCGAACGCGACGCGTTCGGCCGCGAGTTGGCGCGAGAGATCGTTCACCAGTTGCAGGGCCGCGCCCTTGAATGACGGTGCCTGGTTGATCGAAGAGATGAGGCGCGAGGCAAGGTCGAGCGAGGCGCTGGCGGCGCGGGTGCGGCGGAGTTGCTGCATCGCGGCGTGGGTGTGGACGTAGCCCGCGAGGACCTCGAGGAGCGCGAGCGTGGTTTGGAGCGCCTGGCGCGACCGCCCGTCGGTCAGGAGCGTGACCACGGCCGCTACGGGGCCCGCGGCGTTCTCGCCGGACATTGCGCCCAGGATGGGGACGGCGATGAGGTAGCCCTTGTTGGCCGAGCCGTCGTAGAGGAGGTCGGCGTTTTCCAGGCCGAAGACCTGCACCTGGCGTGTCATGGCGGCGCGACGGGCGACGCTCCGCGCGTCGGTGGCGCGCTCGACCTGCGCGTCGGGCACGGCGACATCGAAGGTCAGTCCGCGATCGATCGCGGCAGCGGTCTCGGGCGCGATGGGCCACACCAGCACGGGCTTGGGCTCGATGTCGGGCGTGGGCTCGTCGGGTCGTTCGCCCTTGGGGGCGCTGGCGATGGTGAAGAGCACACCCTGGCGCGCGGTGCTCACCTGTCCCAGGACGCCGAGCAGGCGGGCCAGGAAGATGCGATCGTCGGGCGCGGGGGCGGCCAGGTCGGCGACCAGGCGTGACCATCCCGGGGCTTTCATATTGGAAAGATCGATCACTTGCTTGCTCCGCCCTCGGCAACTTTCTTGGACCAGGCTTCGGTGGGTTCGCTGAAGCGGACGTAGGCCGTCACGCCCGCGACGGTTTTGCTCGGGTTGGGCAGGGCGACGCGGACACGACGAGTGCCGCTGGCGGCGTCGGCGACGGCGCTCACCTCGATCACCTTGCCTTGCCTGACGTTCGTCTGGCCAGGAAGGTCCATGAGCACCCAGCATTTGCTGTCGCTCTGCAGGTCGAGCGTGTTGCCGGTCGGCACGGGCACGTCGATCCACAAGGGGTCGACGTTGACGACGCGGACGATCTTGTCGCTCTCTGAGACGGTCTGCCCGACATCCACGGAGATCTGATCCACCATGCCACTGAACGGCGCGACGATGCGCAGTTTGTCGACGCGGGCCTTGAGGCGATCGACCTGCGTGACTTCCTGCTGTTGGGTGACTTCGGCCTGACCGACGTCGATCTCGGCGCCCTCCCAACTCACGCGGGCACGATCGACTTCGGTTGGCGACGCGCTCCCCTTGGCCTGGGCCTCTTTGTAACGCTCGTACTCAAGTTTCGCGAGTTCCGCGGCCTTTTTGGCCTTCTGCACGGGCAGGTCGGTGCCCGAGCGGAGTTCCTGGAGTTTGACGACGATCACGTCTTCGGCGTCGTCGCCGCGGATCAAGAGTTGGCCTTTGGTGACGGATTGCCCGCCGGCGACGAGGAGTTCCATCACGCGCGTGGAGGCGGAGAAGCCCATGATGGCGTCGCGGCTGGGGCGTGTGACGGCCTTGATACCGTCGAAGGTCTTGAAGTCGCGATCACTCGGGCCGCTCGGCTGGGTGGCGGGCTGGGCGGCGGCATGCGCCGCGGGCTGCTGGGTCTGGGAAACATCAGATTGGTTCCGCGAGGGGACCGAGGCGGGCGACACGGCGGCGCATGTGACCGCCGCGATCGCCACCCAACGATCGAGCCCCCGCACGCAGGTTGTGCAGGTCATGGCAGGACTATACATCGTCGAACTTGCCCAAAGTTCCGTTGAACAATGGATGTATGTGAGAATCCGGCCAAAGACCGAACGATCGGATGATCGCTCGCGCGCTATGGTTGAAACCCGGCGAGCCCGCCCGTTTGGCGGGGAATCCCGGCCCCTTGGAGGATGAATCGTGACTCAAGCCGTCGCCCCTGGTCGTGCGGTTCCGGAAGTGTCGTCGCTGGCTGTCGCGGGGGGCACCCCGGTTTCCAAGACCCCCGTCCCGTTCATGTCGACCGGGCTGGCCCAGGGCGACATCGATCAGGCCCTGGGGGTGCTCAAGAGCGGCATGCTCCGGGCCGCCAAGAAGTGCGAAGAACTCGAGCAGCGCTTCGGTCAGATGTCGGGCTCGAAGCACATGATGACGTGCGCCAACGGCACGTGCGCCCTGCAGTTGGCCTATGAGCCGCTGTTTGCGCCGGGCGACGAGGTGCTGGTTCCCGCGTGGTCGTATATCGCAACGGTGAGCATGATTGTTGCTCGCGGGTGCGTGCCGGTGTTTGTGGACGCGAACCCCGACACATTCCAGATCGACGTGGCGGACGCCGCCAGGAAGATCACGCCCAAGACGCGCGGGATCGCGGCAACGCACCTGTATGGCTGCCCGGTGGATATCGACGCTGTGCAGGCGCTGGCCGCCAAGCACAACCTGAAGGTTGTGTACGACGCGGCCCAGTCGCATCTTGCGACGTGGAGGGGCAAGGGGATCGGCGCGTTCGGCGACGCGGTGACGTATTCGTTCTACGCGACCAAGAATCTGGGGACGGGCGAGGGCGGCTCGATCTCGTGCAACGACGACGCGCTGGCCCGAAAGATCAAGTTGCTGCGTTCGCACGGCGAGACCGACAAGTACCTGCACGAGTCGGTCGGTTACAACTACCGCATGAACGACATCACGGGCGCGATCGGCTGCAGCAAGCTCGACCGCCTGCCCGCCCAGACCAAGCAGCGTCAGGCCAATGCGTCGCGCTACGACCAGATCATCGCGAAGATCCCCGGGCTGACGGCGCCCAGGACGACGCCGGGCGGCGAGGCGGTGTTCCATCTGTATGTGATCAAGATGGACCCGTCGAAGTTCTCGTGCACGCGCGACGAGTTCTGCAAGGCGCTGGGTGCTGAGGGCGTGCCGACGGCGGTGCACTATCCAAGGCCGCTCCCCAAGCAGCCGGCGCTGGCCAAGTGGGATCGGAAGGACTGCCCGGTGTCGGACACGCTGTCGACGCAGGTGCTGGCGCTTCCGATGCACCACGACCTGACCGACGAGCACTTCCGCATTGTCGAGGCGGCGTTGACCAAGGTTGCGAACGCATACCGCGGCTGAGGCGGCGAATTCGAAGAATGAGGTGATCCACCACGCGTGCGCGAGATCGCACGCGTTTTTTTGTGTATGCGGTCCGTCGACGCGGTCGCCCATTCTGCGTGGGTTCCCCAGATTGCCGGATCATGCTCGGGATGAACACGGCACGCGGTGTGCGAGGCGTCACGAGGGTTTACCCCGATCGGAATCGGATTGACAGTCGGCGGGGTGCTGATAGGTTGGTCGCTCGCGTGGAGCGTCGTGGCTGGCGCGGAGGGGAGTCGCGCGCAACTCCCGGTGCATATCGCGGCGAAGGCCGCGGGTTCATGTGGGAGCCGGCGCACGGCCGCGCCGGGAGAGATGTGAGTACGTTTCCGCCCGCGACCCCGTTGCGGCTTGAAGGCACAGAGATCGTCCCGGATATGAGGGTGCTCCAGCGCACGACGTTCGGCGCGACATACCAGGACCGCGCGAAGATGGCGGCGTTGGGGCGCGACGCGTACATCGAGTGGCAACTGGCGTATGAGTCGATCGATGTTTCGGAGCTCGAGGGCGAACTGCTCTCGCGTTATCCGTGGCTGAACATGTCGGCTGCGGAGATGGTCGCGGGCTGGATCGAGGAGGTTGACATCGGACACGCGGAGGTCGCGATCGTGCGCGCGATCAGAAGCCCGCGGCAGTTGTATGAGCGCGTGGTCGAGATGTGGAACGACCACTTCAACATCACTTCCAGCGGGCTGACCATGGCCTGGACGCGCGCGGTCGACGAGCGCGAGGTGATCCGCGCCCACGCGATGGGCAAGTTCCGCGATCTGCTCGGCGCTTCGGCGCGGAGCGCGGCGATGGTGATCTACCTCGACAACGCGAAGAACGTCGCGGTGGCGCCGAACGAGAACTACGCGCGCGAGGTGATGGAACTGCACACGACGGGCGTCGGACCCTACACGGAACAGGACGTGCGCGAGGTTGCGCGGTGCTTCACGGGCTGGACCAACTACCTTTCCAATGCCGGCAATCAGGCGCTGACGTTCAAGTTCGATCCGGCGTTGCACGACGACGGGGTGAAGATCGTGCTCGGGCACATGATCGCGGCGGGCGGTGGGATCCGCGATGGGGAAACGGTGCTCGACATCCTGGCGTCTCACCCATCGACGGCGCGGCACGTCTCCGCCCGCATCGCGCGGCAGTTCGTGACCCCCACGCCCGGGGAGGCCCTGATCGACCGGCTCGCGCGCGTGTTCACGGCGACGGGGGGTGACATCCGCGCGGTGGTGCGCGAGGCGCTGTCGGACCGGAGTCTTGCCTACGCCCAGCCGAAGTACAAGCGCCCGTTCCACTTCGCGGTCGGCGTGGCGCGGGCGCTGGAGGCCTCGATGCCTCACGCCGGGCAGTTTCGGATGAGGCTCGCCCAGGGTGGTCACATGCCGTTCAAATGGGAAACGCCCGACGGGTACCCTGACCGCACGTCGTATTGGGCCGGGGCGCTCTTGTGGCGATGGCGATTCGCTGCATCGCTGATGTACAAGGAGATGACGGGCGTCGAGGTCGACGTGGAGCGTCTCATGTTCGGTGCGCGGAACATCGAACAGATCGTGGATCGCATCGATTCGATCGTCTTCGGCGGCGCCATGCCCATGATGACGCGCGTGCTTCTGGAAGATTACCTGCGGACGAATCACCCAACGACCGGTGTGATGGCCGAGGCGATCGGGCTGGCGATCTCATCGGCGGAGTACCAGTGGTTCTGAGGAAATGACGAGGACACGGAGTCCGAAGGCCCGATGGTGATGCCGCTTCGAAGGAGCCCCGAGTGGAAGAGAGTCCAGTGAACCAGCGTGGCGGGTGCGGGTGCGAGGAGTATCGCGGGCTTTCGCGGCGCGGGTTTCTGGGCGCGATGTCGGCGGCGCTCGCGAGTGCGCCGGCGTGGCTTCCACGCGTTGCGTTCGCGGACGACCATCGTGCCGGGCGCGACGTGATCGTCTCGGTCGTTCTCCGAGGCGGGGCCGACGCGCTCACAATGTGTGTGCCCTGGGCCGATCCGTGGTACCTCCCGCTCCGCGGCGTGCTGGCGGTGCCCATGCCCGGCGCCGGCCTCAATGCCGCCACCGATCTGGACGGTTACTTCGGTCTTCCGCCGGCGATGGTCCCGCTGCTGGAAGCCTACAACGCGGGCAAACTGGCGATCGTGCACGCGTGCGGCTCGCCCGATCCCTCGCGTTCGCACTTCGATGCGCAGCGCTACCTGGAGGTTGGCAAGCCATCCGACATGACGCTGGCGACAGGCTGGCTGGCGCGTCACCTGCTCACGAGTCCGCCCATGAAGGGCGACGCGGTGCTGCGGGCGATGTCGATCACGCCGGGGCTGCCGCGTTCGCTCGCCGGCGGGCCGCAGTCGCTTCCCGTCGCGGACCTCACGAACGCGGGGCTTACCGGGCGCCCGGCCAGCAAGGCCGCACGCCTGCAGATCCTCGGCGAGTTGTACGCCGATGGAAGCGAACCACTCCGCTCGATCGCCTCGCAGACTCAGGCGACGATCGCGATGCTCGAAGCGATCAACTTCAAGGGGTACGTCCCCGCGGGCGGCGCGAGTTATGGCGTTGATCCGTTCGCGATCGCGCTCAAGAGCGCGGCCGCGCTCATCAAGGCGCAGGTCGGTGTGGAAGCGATCTCGATCGAGCTGAACGGCTGGGACACGCACGTCTCGCAGGGGATCTTTGCGGGCGACATGGCGACGCTCATGCAGACACTGGCCGGCGGCCTGAAGGCGTTTCACCGGGACGTCATCCAGAGTTCCAACATCAACGTGGTTGTGGTTGCGATGAGTGAGTTTGGTCGGCGCATCGCGCCCAACTCAGGGCTTGGAACGGATCATGGTCACGGCGGGCTCATGCTCGTCATGGGGCAGAAGGTCATTGGCGGGCAGGTCCACACGATCTGGCCGGGGCTGGACCATCCGTATGACGATCGCGATCTTGCGGCGACGATCGACTTCCGTGATGTGCTGGGAGAGATCGTCCGCTATCGCCTCGGCAACGCGACACTGGGCGAGGTCTTCCCCGGGTATTCGGTGATTGAGCGGGGTGTCGTGGTGCACTAGGGCGGGAGATTTCGTCGTCGCGGGGGGCTTTCGCTCGCGACCGCAGGAAAATCTCCGGGTCCTTTCACATGCCGCGGCTTTGGCATCGTCCTCTGGGTAGACGCATCAGATACTCGTGGTGCGAACCTGAAAGGACGATCATGCCCGCGAAGACTCGAATCCTCCCTGCCCTGGCCGCGACGCTCGTGATGTTTGCCGGCGCGGCAACCGTGCTGGCGCAGGATCTCACCAAGGAAGAGCAGCGAGAGCGGGCGCTTGCACGCCTGACGCTTGATCCGCGTGACGAGACCAACGCGGCGTTGCACTACTACCGCATCATGTGCGCTCCCTTCGGAGAGGCGGCCACGCTGGTGGGCGAGCGCCGCAACGCCGACGATTGGATTCCGGACGCCGAGACAGCCAAGGCGCTGGAGGATGAACAGGGGACTCTCGTGCAGTTCATCCGCGCGTCGAAGATGAAGGAGTGCGCGTGGGGGACAGCCTATTACACCGACGGGTTTGAGGCCCTTCTCCCGGCGCTGGGGAAGATGCGATCGGCCGCACGCATGCTCTCGGCCGATGCGCGGCGCCTTGCAAGCCAGGGCGAATCGCGCCAGGCGGCGGAGCGCCTCGCCGCCATGTACCGCATCAGCGATCATGTCAGCCGCGAGCAGATCCTGATCGGCTCGCTGGTCGGGGTTGCGATCAGCGCTCTCACCAACGGGGACGTCAAACTGCTGATGGACAAGGGCTGGCTCGATGCCGAGAGTCAGGCGATCATTGCCACGGCCGCCGCCCAGGCTCGCGCCGGCGACTTCCATATGAAGGACGCGCTGGCCACCGAGCGCATGATTGTCGATGACTGGTTCCGGCGCGTGATCCGGCGCCCCGATGCGGCCGACAAACTCCGCGAGTACACGTCGATGGAAGGTGAGGACGCGACAAAGGTCGACGCGCTCCTGGCCATGTCGCCGGCCGCGCTGGACAAGGAACTCGACGAGGCGCTCAAGTTCTACGACGACGCAGGCGCGGCGTTCTATCAGCCCGACGGCGAGGTGCTGCTCAAGACGCTGAGCGCCGATGTCGCGGCGGGTCGCTACGGGCTCTTTGGTTCGATCTTCTGCCCAGCGTTCGACAAGTGCCGTGTCTCCTGGGGCAAGGGCATGAGCGGGATCGACGACACCATCAAGCTCCTGGGCGGCGCGCCCGCGGCGGGCGCCGATCGCAAGAACATGAGCAAGCCCGATGCCAAGAAGTGAATCAAGAAGGTGGACGTGAACACGACGAGCGACCAGGACCTGCTCAGGCTCATGCACCGCGGTGATCAGGCCGCGGCGCGTGAGCTTTGGTCGCGCCTGGGCGGTCGGCTGACGGCGCTCGCGGCGACGATGCTCCGCCACTCGCCGGGCGCGTCGCTGGGGCCCGACGTGGTGCAGGGCGTGTTCCTGAAGGTGCTCAGGCTCCCATCGCGGGATGTGAATTCGGTCGCCGATGTCGCCGCGTGGCTCACGACTTTGGTGAGGCGCGATGCGATCGACATGCTCCGAAAGACCTCGCGGGGCGCGACCAGAGAGATCATGAGCGGTGACACGCCCGGCGTCGCGGCCTCCGCCGGCCCGGACGACGATCTGCTCCGTGCCATCGATGCGCTCGACGAGCATCAACGCGACCTGATCCAACTCAAGCATGTGGCGGGCCTGACGTTCGATCAGATATCGCTTGTTTTGGACGAGAACCGCGAGACGCTGGCGTCGCGGTATCGCGTGGCGCTGCAGAGAGTGCGCCAGATCATGTCGGAGCGCGTGGGCGCGGCACGCGCCGGCGTGGGGAGGACGTCATGAGCAACGGAAACTTCGAGCATCGTCTGGACGCGCTCGGGCGTTCGCTGGCTTCGGCCCATGACGGGCCCATGCCGCCCGCGGTGCACGAGGCGATCGGCGCCAAGGCCGCGGCGCTGCGCGCTCGACGGGTCGGCCTTACAGCGATCCTGTTCATGATGCTGGTGATCGTCGTGCTTGTGCTCCCGAAGCGTGCCGCCAAGGACGATGCGATACTCGACGATCTGGAGTCGATCCGGCGCGCGGTCGCGCCCGTGTGGCGCGAGCGGGTGAAGGAAGAAGCGAGAGGCACGACGCCGAGCGAGGGCGGCGGGGCGCGCGCCGGCGATCGGGGCTCGGGAGTAGCGTCGCCCGATACGAGGAAATAAGCGGGAATGGTCGCAAGGCCACGCGATCCGTGTGCGGTTCGTACACTTCCGCCATGATGCAGGCGTGGCTGAACGATCTGAACGACGACCAGCGGCGCGCGGTGCGATGGGGGAGCGGCGAGGACGTCGGGCCGCTCATCGTGCTCGCCGGGCCTGGCACGGGAAAGACGCGTGTCATCATCCGGCGCGTCGCGCATCTCATCGACGGGTTGGGCGAGGACCCCGCGTCGATCGCCGCGGTGACGTTCACGGTGAAGGCCGCCGGCGAGATGCGCGGGCGCCTCGTCGAACTCCTCGGCCCGCGTGCCGACGCGGTCTTCGTCGGCACGATCCACTCCATGGCGCGCCGCATCCTCGCTCGCTTCGGAGACCGGCTCGGGCTCACCGCGCACGTCCAGCAGCCGGACTCGGCCCAGCGTCGGCGCCTGTCGCGCCAACTCGCGGAGCGGCGCTCGCTCTTCCGCGCCTCGGTCTCGGACGGAGTTGACAGCGCCATCGATCGGGCGTGGAGCATGATCGGCGTCATGCGCCATCACGCCGTCGACGCGCCGCGCGCCGTTGAGTTCGCACAGCGGCGTCTCGGCACGTTGCTCGCCGACATTCCCGCGCGGGATGATCCGGCGCGCGAAGAGCACGATGCCCTGGTCGCCGAGGCCAGGGAGTTTCTCGACGCCGCCAATCTGTATCAGTTCGCGGGTGAGGACTTCCTCGCCCGCCAACTCGTCGGACACGACGACTCGATCGCGCTGGCGCGGCGCGTTCTGGGCGAGAACAAGGACGCCGCCGCGATCATGCGATCGCAGTGGCGCCACATCATCGTCGATGAGTTCCAGGACACGGACGCGGCGCAGTTGTCGATCATGCGGGAACTCTCGCCGCCCGGGTCTCGCACGTCGCAACTCATGGTTGTCGGCGACGACGATCAATCGATCTACGCCTTCCGCGGCGCCGACGAGCGCATCTTTCATCGCTTTGCCGCGGCGTGGGCGGAGCACAAAGCCGTCACGCTCTCGAGGAACTACCGGAGCGATCCGCGGATCGTCACCGCGTGCAACAGCATCATCGCCGCGGCGAACTCGCGCTTCGACGCAGGCAAGGCCATCGTCGCTGATTCCAAGCCCGGGACAGGCGCGGGCGCGGTGTGTGTCGATCTTTCGAGCGATGACCGCGATGCCGCCGCGATCATCGCGCTCATCCGGCGCGAGCGAGAGATGGACCCCGATCGCCCGTGGGAATCGTTCGCGATTCTGAGCCTGAAGCACGACCACCTCGCGCGCTACGCGATGGCGCTCGAACTCGACGGGATTCCCAGCGTGAGGCGGCGCGCCGGGCCCGTGCTGTCCGACGAGGGTGTCCAGGACGTGATGGCGTGGGCGCGGCTGCTTGTTGATCGCGGGGCCGACTGGGCCGTGTGCCGGCTGCTCGCGCGCGGCTTCGGCGTGCGGCTGGAGGAGACGTCGCAGTGGCGCGAGTCGTGGCGACGGCGTGACGGGCGTCGCGTGATGGACGGCCAGGGGGCGGTCGCGTTTCTCGACGACCTGACGGCCCGGAAGGGCGATGACCCGCGGGTCGCGCGGTTCATCGGGCTGCACGCCGCCCTGTCCGACACCGCCGCGTCCCGCGACGCGGCGGGCACGATCGAGGCGATCATCCGCGAGAGCGGCGTGGCGAGCAACGAACTTCTGCCCGCGCGCCAGCGAGCGCGGCGCGTCTCGGCGCTGGTGCGTGTTCTAAAGTTCGCACGCGAGCGGCTCGATCGCATCGACCAGCCGCGGGACCTCGCGGGATTTCTGTCGTATTACGACGACCTCGACGACCAGGAGCAGCAGTTCACCTCGCTCGATGACTCTCCGGTTGAGGAGGACGCGGACGACGGCGACAGCGCGGGGGGCGTGCAACTTCTCACGGTCTTTGCGGCCAAGGGGCTCGAGTTCGAGACGGTGTTCGTCCCGCGCGTCAACCCCGCGAATCGCTTCCCGTCGCTGCACAAGCGTGAGAGCGTGATGGAACTTCCGGAGGGACTCGTCGATCGCGTCGGCGACGTGCGCACGACCGAAGAGCGGATCTACGACGAATTCCGTCGGCTTTTTTACGTCGCGTGCACGCGCGCCAAGTCGTCGCTGTACGTGCTTTCGAAGCGCAACAAGAAGCGATCGGATTCCGTGAACTTCTTCGAGGAACTGCGCTTCGCGACGCCGCCGATCGTGGACGTCATCGAGGAGTCGGGCCTGCTGGGCCAGGGCGCCGGCGCGGAGGTCGAGAGGCAGGCGGGCGCACCGGCGGCGGACCTGGCGCGCGCCGAGGCCCGGGCGCTGGCAGCGACGGCGCTCGACACGATCGATCGATCCGGCGTGTCGCTCGACGAGATCGACGCGGCCTCACGCTCGCTCTCCGACGCCGCGGCGCGCCTGGCGCTGGCGGCTCATATCCGCTCGAGCGCGACGATCCCCGCGTGGGCGGCGCAGCGCGGGTTGGACGAATCGGGCGCGGCCCTGCTGAAGCGCGGGCTGTCGCGCGGGCGGATCGCCCCCAAGCCGCCGCTGGATCTGAGTTATTCGGCCCTCGACGCCTACCACCGCTGCCCCGCGTGCTACTACCTGAAGTTCGTCCTGCGCCTGCCCGAGGAGGAGCGCCGGGAGGCGCGGCTCGGGAGCGTGGCCCACGACACGCTGAAGGCGTTCGTGGGCTCGCGGCGGAGTGCCGAGAGCGAGGGACGCCTGCCGCCCTCGATCGACGCGCTCAAGGAGATGGGTCGCACCATGCTGATGCACCAGGAGCCCGACGCCAGCCCCGACGACGTGCGCCGCCTTGACGAACTGCTCGGCGGATACGCCAGGCTCTTTCACGACGACGCCGCGGAGACGCTGGAGACAGAACGGGTGGTTCGCTTCGAGATCGAGCACGCGGGGTGCTCGCATCGCATGACCGCCAAAGTCGATCGCATCGATCGCACACCCGCCGGTTTCCGCATCATCGACTACAAGACCGGCGGCGCTTGGAAGGACCTCCGCGATCCCAAGAAGACCGACCTGCAGATGGGCATCTACGCCATGGCGCTCGGCAGGCTCTATCCCGATGCGCCGATGGCCGGAACCGCCGAGTACTGGCTCCTCGCCAGCGGGCAGCGCGGGGTGATCGGCCTCGACGCCCTCGACCTCGACAAGATCCGCTCCAACATCGGCACGATCATCGACGGCATTCTCGCCGGCGAGTTCGACGGCGAGCCCTCGTGCCAGGGTGCGTGCAAGACGTTCGGGCTCACGACACGCCAGTGACGTCCTCGCACGTGGCGCACCAGCGCCTCGATTCGCGGGCGCTCACCGGAGCGGGTTGCGTGACATGGGTTACGCCAGCGCCGCCGCGCCGGAGATGATCTCGGTCAATTCCGTCGTGATCTGGGCCTGGCGGGCGCGGTTGTACATGCGGGTCAGGCGCTTGCCCATCTTGCCCGCGTTGTCCGTGGCGGCCTTCATGGCGACCATGCGGGCCACGTTCTCGCTGACGTTCGCGTCCATGAAGCACTGGAAGAGCGTGGCCTTGACGGCCGCCGGGAGCAGATCGTCGAGCAACTCCTTCGGCGCGGGGCTGAACTCGTACTGGGCCTTGGCCTTGGTCTCGGCCGCGGCGCCTGCGTGGGCGTGATCACTCGCCGCCGTAGGCTTGAAGGGCAGGAGTTGCAGAACTTCGGGTCGCTGGCGACCAGCGGAGAGGAACTGCATGTAGATCACGCGGACGGTCGAGATCTCGCCGACCGAGAAGCGGTTGATGAAATCCTGGGCCAGCGCCTCCACGGCGTCGTAGGTGGGCTTATCGCCGAACTGCGCGTGCTGCTTGGCGACAGGGATGCGGTTGTACTTGAGGGCGCCGGCGCCCTTCTTGCCGACCAGTTCGATCTGTCCATTACGGGCCGATTCGCTGCTCCGGAAGAACTGCATCGCGGTGCGGAGGAGCGAACTGTTGTACGGGCCGCACAGGCCCCGGTCCGACGTGATGATGAGCGTGAGTTCCTGTCCCGAGCCGCCGCCGGTGAGGAGGGGGTGGGAGACATCGCCCAGGCCGCCGGTCAATTCGCCGACGAGGGCGAAGAGGGCCTTGGTGTAGGGCTTGCTGGCAACGGCGCGGCTCTGGCTGGCCGAGAACTTCGCCGTCGCGATCATCTGCATCGTTTTGGTGATGCGGCGGATGTTGCCGACCGCCTTGATTCGCCGCTTGATTTCGCGCGTTTTGCCCATAGGGGCGGAAGTGTAGGCACCACCGCAGGGGTACTCCGAGGGCCCGCCGCTCGGGCCCGACCCGCGTAATTCCCTTCCAAAACCCTGCTACCCGCGATCGGCGTGGCGTACGGCATCACAGAACGCCTCGATGAGCGTCGGGTCCTTCACGCCGCGCTCTCGCTCGACGCCGCTGGAGACATCGACGGCGTAGGGGCGGACGATGCGGATCGCGTCACCAACATTCGCGGGCGTCAGGCCGCCCGCGAGGATGATGCGTTTGGAGATCGGTTCGATAGCGGCGCCGAGGCGCTCCCAATCGAGGGTGGTTCCCTCGCCGCCCGCGGAGCCATCGACAAGGATGGCGTCGACCTCGTCGAGGGCATCCCAGCGCGCGAGGTCGGCGTCGATGGTGTCGGCGCTGAAGCGCAAGCCGCGGACGATCCCTGGGCCGCACTGCTTGACGGTCGCCTCGTCCTCGCTCCCGTGGAGTTGCGCGAGGGTGGTGGGGCAGGTTTCTTCGACGTCGCAGAAGTGGTCGACAGAGGCGTTCATGAAGACGCCGACACTGGAGACAAAGGGCGGGAGCGCGGAGGCGAGCGACCAGGCCAGGGCGGGGTCGATGTATCGGGGGCTGGAGCGGACGAAGACGAAGCCCAGCGCGTCGGCGCCGGCCTCGATGGCGGCGACGGCGGAGTCCTCGTCGCGAATGCCGCAGATCTTGATTCGAGTCCGGCTCATGCGAGGCCTCCTGGCGTCTGTGAAGGACATGACTGGCGCGCGCCGAGTTCGGAGCGCAGGTCGGCGGCGAAGGCCTGCTGGTCGGCGGAGAGTTTCGGCGCAATCTCGTCGAGGATTGAACCCGCGCGTGCGTAGTCCTTCACGTGGCGAGTCGCGATGGCGGCCATCAGGAGCCGCACGCCGATTGTCTGCGGGTCGTTGGGATATCCCCTGGCGAAGAGTTCGAAGGCGCTCATGGCGCGGGGGTATCGGGCGAGTTGATAGAGCGCGCCGGCGACCTCGAAGTGCGTTCGCTTGGACAGGAGAGCCGCGGGAGAGGCCAGGCCGTTCTCTGAGAGCAGGAGTTCGTACTCGTCGGCCGCCCCGGCACGATCGCCCGACGCGAGCCGTTCGGAGATCTTCGCGCGTCGGCGTGCGGCGTGCTCGGCGATGGAGGGATCGCCGCCCGGCGTGATCCTGGCGAGGTGTTCATTCCGTCCTTGCTCGACGGCGGCCTTCAGGGCGCCGCGGCGCTTGCGGTGCTGCCAGATCGAGACCAGGTCGTACATGGGCTCGCGCGGGAGGAGACGCGTCGCGAGCAGGCCGCCCCCGACGATGAAGCCCGTGAAGTATCCGGCAAGGTGCGCGCCGTGCGCGATCTGGCCGCCGTCGCCCATGCGCAGGAAGTCAAGGATGACCGCGGCCGCGATGAACCATGTCGCGGGGATGTCATAGAAACTAAAGAAAACAATGAAAAGAATGCGCACGGTCGTGCGTGGGAACAGCACCAGGTACGCGCCGGTGACGGCGGAGATCGCGCCCGAGGCGCCGATCACCGGTGCGGGGCTCAGGGCGATATGCCCCAGTCCTGAAAAGACCGATCCGGCGAGGAAGAAGGCGAGGAATCCCGCGTGCCCGAAGCGATCTTCCACGCTGGGGCCGAACACCCACAGAAAGACCGTGTTGGATATCACATGCCACCAATCCGCGTGGGCGAAGGCGTAGGTGATGAAGCGCCAGGGCTCGGACGGCTTCCATGTGAGGTGGAGGCGACTCAGCAGATCCGCGTACATCACGGGATCGAGGCGGGCCTGAAACCGCGCGAATAGAAAGGTGGCGAGCATCGCCCCGATGAGGGCGAACGTGATCGTGGCGGGTCGCCGATGTGGGCGGGATGTTCCGACCGGAAAAATCACGGCGGATGGTACGGAGGCGGGAAAGAGCGGGCGGCGAATGTGGGAATCTGTGGCTGTGGTCCGAGGGGGTTTCTATAGTGCGCACTCTCCGGCCGGGCGGCGGACCAGGGGCTCGCCTCGCCGCGCCGGAGTCTTCACCTGTTCCGCGAAAGGTGGGTCGTATGGCTACGTTCGCCAAGGGGCTGGAAGGCGTCATCGCCGCCGAGACTCGAATGTCCTTTATCGATGGAGAGAAAGGAATTCTGGAATACGTCGGCATACCGATCGACGATCTGGCGCGGAATTCAACGTTCGAAGAGACCGTCTTCATCCTCTGGAACTGTCGCCTTCCCACCAAGGGCGAACTGGCGGACTTTACGCAACAACTCCGCTCGCGCTACGCGCTCCCCGCGGGGATGAAGGAGCGCATCCTGTCGGTGCCCAAGAACGCCCAGCCGATGCACATGCTGCGCACCATGGTCTCGTCGCTGGCCATGCACGACAGCGACCCCAACTCCGTCGAGGTCCCCAAGGTCCGCGAGAAGGCGCTCAACGTTCTCGCCCAGGTCCCCGCGATCATCGCGATGTTCGATCGTAATCGTCGCGGCCTGCCCCTGGTCGACCCCGATCCCAAACTCACCTTCGCCGAGAACTTCCTCTACATGCTCAACGGCGTGAAGCCGACCCCCGCCGTCGCCCGCGCGTTCGACATCTGCATGATCCTCCACGCCGATCACGGCCTGAACAACTCCACCTTCGCCGCTCGTGTCGTCATCTCCACGCTCAGCGACACCTACTCGGCCCTCACGGCGGCGATCGGTTCGCTCCGCGGGCCGCTCCACGGCGGCGCCAACGAGGAGGTCATGGAGATGCTCTTTGAGATCGAGGACATCGCCAAGAAGCAGGGCAAGGACGTGATGTCCATCATCGAGCCGTTCATCATGGACAAACTCGCCCGGCGTCACGAGGGCGCCCGCATCATGGGCTTCGGTCACCGTGTCTACAAGACCATCGACCCGCGCGCCACGTTCCTCAAGACCTTCGCCAAGCAGATCGCGACAGACACCGGCAACCTCGAACTCTACGAGATCTCCAGCCGCATCGAGCAGATCATGGCCCGCGAGGTCGGCGCCAAGGGGATCTACCCAAACGTCGACTTCTACTCCGCGACCACGTACCACTCGATCGGGCTCAAACTCGATCTCTTCACGCCCATGTTCGCCATGTCGCGCGTCAGCGGGTGGTCGGGGCACATCATCGAGCAGTTGTCAGACAACCGCCTCTTTCGCCCCAAGGCCGAGTACGTCGGCCCGCACGCCGCCCCCTACACCCCGCTCGACAAGCGGTGATCAACCGACCGCATAAACCATCGGCAACGACGGCCCTCCCACGCGGAGGGCCTTTTCGTTGATTCGTCCGGATGAGGCGGCGATCGATCGGCGACCACGCCCCCACCACCTTGGGTTACTTCGATGAACCCTGGGCCCTCGTGCGTGCCTCGCTGAACAGGCGCGGCAGGCTGAGTTTCTGGAAGAGAGCCACCGCGTTCTGGTTCTCGACGCGGTAGACGTACAACTCTTCGGAACGGTTGTCGAGGGTGAGCAGCATGTCCTCGTTGCCGACGGGGAACGTCATCATCGTGTAATCGCCGACGTTGCTGACCATCCCCGCTCCGCCGCCGTCGGCGCGCCCGATCTGCTTCGCCTGGGCCTGCCACACCACAAGCCCGAGCAGCACGACGGCGCTGGCCGATAGCATCCAGCGCGGCCCACGTTCGGTGTCTCGCGCGGGCGTCGCTCCCATGCCGTTCTTCTTCGGTGTCGCTCCGTCGGCGTGGGCGGTCGGGTCGGCGATCTGATTGGTTGCTTGATCATTCATCGCATCACCTCCCGGGCTGAGCCTTCGAGTCTGTGTCGAGGTTCCGATACCCGATTCCGCTGAGCGACTTTCGCCCCTGATCCCAGCGGACTGCGACCATCTCGCGGTTGGCCGCGTCGAGGATGTAGACGGCGGAATTGCTCCCGCTGACGGTCTTGCCGGCGACCATGGTGTACTCGCCGCGGGCCCGCACCGGGCCCCCCTGCTGGGCCGTGGCTGGTGCCGACAGCATGAGAAGGCCCAAGGACAGGATGAGCGCGCCATTGATGGCGGCCAGCGTTCGAATGCTCGGCTTGCCGGGCATGCGTGGTCCTTTCGATGAATTCCTGCCGCCGTCCAATCCGGTTCGGCGCGGCGTTTCTCCGCATGATCAACCCGTGATCAGTCCTGGTGCCCGCGCTTGCTGGGGATCAGCGCGGCACCCACGGCCCCGCCGACGATCACCAGCAGAAAGAGGTACGACATCAGCACCGGGGGATCGTCCGGGACCTTGGCCGTCGGTGCCTTTGGCATCGCCAACGCCTTGGTCTGTTGAGCGCCGGCCGTGGCGGACAGCGACAGCGCCAATGCCGCCGAGGCAATCCCGATCGTCCGAACATACTTGGTCATCGTTCTGTGCCTCCAGGCGGCGGTTGGGTCGGGCCGACAGTCGGTTGACGGCCCGCCCGGGTGGTCATGCTAAGTGACGGGGCCCGGCGAGTAAAGCCGATCCGATTCGCGGGAGGATCGGTCACGATTCCGGCCAGACCGGTCCCGAGCGGCTCCGCACGTCGCAAACCACACCGGATCGACGCCCCGACCCCGCCCCGGTTCCATGCGACTGAAATCGCACTCAACCACCCTTCTGCTTGATCCCCTGCCTTGTCACGATCGGCACATACCCCGCCTCCATCCCCTTGGGCGGCGTCACCAGGAGCGCCGGATCGACGTCGGCCAGGACTCCCACCGTGTTCGGCGGCAGGTACTCCCGATCTTTGGTCCAATGGCGATGGATCATCTCCACCTTCTTCTGCAAATCCTCGCGCTCGGCGGGCGTCAGGTCCGCGTTGAGCATCGCGGGCTGATCAGCGAAGCGATACCAGGAATACGTCACCACGCTCCCGTCGCCCAGTGTGCGAGTGAACGGCCCGGCCACGGGCCCGGGCGCTTTCCACACGCTCGTCGCTCCCTCGGGCGTCACATACGCCTCGGGTGCCGGTGCCTCGCGCGGGCGGCGGAACGACACCTTGTGCAGGCCGGTCTCCGCCGGAGCATCTACGCCGCGGATCGCCCGCCAGCGCGGCTTGTTATCCGCGCCGGTTCCGAGCGTGTAGAACTCCGGGAGCGTCGTCAGTTTGCCCTTGGGTGAAACGGCGGTCTCATCCCAGCGATAGCCGTAGGTGAACTCATCGATCGCCACCGGCGTCGCGAACGACTCCCAGTTGATCGGCACCTTGTTGTCGTCGGCCGCGCCGGGCGCGTGCAACTGCCACGTCGAGCCGCCCTGGTTGCTGAACGTATGCACCGCGGCGTGATTGGTATCCAGAGCGCCCGGGGCGGGCGCGCCGCCCTCGAACCACTTCTGCACGCTCGTCCAGAGCGCCTCGCGCTTGTACGCCGTCATGCGGTGCACGAGCACCGAATCGCCCTTGGCATCGCGTGGGAACGACACCGGCGCGATCCTCGCATATTCGCGACCCTGCCGGTCCTTGGCGAACGAGGCCGGGATGTACTGCGTCTCCATCTGGAGCGCCTTGTTCGGTTCCGATGGGCGTGCATCAAGGAACTTGCCCGCAAACTCCGGATGCTGGAGCGTCGGCCTGCTCCAGAAATTCGGCACAAAGAACGCGACCGGGCCCTTGAAGTTGCCCGTATTGAGGAAGAGAGTCCAGCTCTGGTCGCCCGTCGGGATGTCCTTGCCGTTCGTCGTCGCCTTGGGCGCGACGAGCGGGAGCGGCAGGTACCCATAGCCGACGAGTTCGCCCGAGGTTCCCTGCTTGAGGTTCAGGCCGTCGGGAGGCCAGAGCATCCATGGGCTGATCTGCGCGATCGCGTAATGCCCGGCGGGGTTGTCCCAATCGCGTCCCTTGCCCGCGCCCGGGCCGTTGGCCCACTCACAGAAGTTCAGCGCCACGCCGCCCATGATGAACTTCGGCGTCATCGTGGCGAACCGCGTGTCGCGCCACCAGCCCAGGCCGCCCTCGATGTCGGAATAGTGCTCACCCTTGAGCGGCGTGTCCTGCTGCGCGAACATCCACGTCCCGGGCAGCCCCGACTGAAACTCGTTGCCCGGATAGTGCCTGAGCAGCGGCCAGGCGGCGACATACATCGAGAACCCCGCGTTGTATTCCTTGCCGACATTGCTATGTGGCACGAGCAGATAGCCCGACATCTCGCCCGGGCGGGGCTTCTCCGGCGCCCGCTCACGCTTCTCAGCCTGAGCGCGCTCGCCGGCCGGCACCGGGTGATCGCACATCCTCACCATCGCCTCGCCCATCGCCTCGCCGATCAGGTAATACGTCTCGGCGTTGGAGTTCCAGTGATAGCCCTGGTCCGACGGCGATTCACGCTCATCGCGCCAGAACCCGCGCGTCCCCACGAACGCGACATTGCCGCGGAATTCCTCCAACTCCGCCGCCTGGGCCTGGGCCTCCATCAGCGCCAGCGCCTGCCGGTCCTTCTCGCCCGGGCCGCCCTGCCCGGTCTCGGCGATGACAAACGGCACATCCTTCACCCCGAGGTCCTGGCGGATATCGCGGATGAAATTCACCATGTTGTCCCGGTACTCCGCGACGAACTCGGCATTGACGCGGTCGTTCCACCCTTGGTGCCAGCCGATGCCCGCCAACTCATAGCCGCGATCGCCAAACTCGGGAAACTCCCGTTTCAGATTCGAGAGCAGCGTCTTGGTCCGCGTGATCACTTCGGTGTAGAAAGGCCCGACCTGCCCGCCCGAACTGGGCGGACGGAAGTCGACCGCCAGGCTCTTGCCGCCCCACGCCAGTTTCACCAGCAGGACGGGCTCGTTGTAGCGGTCGCCGACCACCTGACCAAAGCCGATTTCCGGCCCGACGCACTCTTCGTTCACGCCAAAGCCCGGCGTGAACCTCCCCTTGCGCTCGAGGTAATGAACCCACACATCGTCGCGCACGATCCATGTTCCGTCCGTGCCGAGCAGACGTTTGAACTTCTCCGCCGACGCCGGGTTCTTCGCGGCCGACTCGAGGCTCCCCTTCCCGTCGTTGCGCTTCATATCGGCCTTGATGCGTCCGTGCCCCTCCATGTTCGACTGGCCCAGGAGCAGGAACACCTTCACCGGCGGCTCGGCCCGAGCACGCCGCACGTCCGCGCCCACGCCGCCCCACGCCGCCGACGCGCCGAGCAGCGTCGCCAACACCGCGCCGACCAACACCAGCAACCAGTCCTTCGAACCCGTGAGCATGTGCCAAGTTCCTTTCGCCGGGACGCCCTCAGATCGTGTCCAGCAGCGGGAGCGCGTCCGGCTGCGCCAGTGTCAGCCGGGCGTTGGGCCCGAGCGTCAGCGGCTGGCTGATCCGCTCGAATACCTGCGGCGGGACATGCACCGTCCCCCAGCGGGGACTCCTTGTCCGCATTACTTTCGCGTAGTCCTCCACCAGCACCGCGCGCACCGCGTACCAACGCCCGCGGTGCTCGAAACTCTCCTGGAACAGGCCGTCGGGCATCACCTCATCGCACCAATACACGAACACGAACGCCGCACGGAACTCCGGGCCAAAGAGTTGCTCCCACACGCGCAGAGATTCGATGTCCTCGAGCGTGACCCACGAGTCCAGGCGTCGCGCGTTGACCGAGGCCCGCCCGCCTTCGGCGTGCGCGGGAGATCGTCCGCCCGAGGGGCGTTTGCCCACGCGCCGCCCCTTCACCTCTGCCAACACGTGAGCACCGGGCCCGCCCGGCTTCCCGTAGATCACAAAGTCGAACGACTTGAGCGCGCTCTGCGTCACGCCCCCTTCGGGCGACGGCACGCAGATCGACATCGCGCCGGCCTCTGGGAGCAAGGCCTTGCGCGCCTCATCCACCGCGACATATGGCACGCGCTGGGCGCGGAGATGTGCCTCGAACGCCTGCTCGTAATGATGTCGCCGCTGCGCCATGCATCCAGCGTACCGCGGCCGAGGGGCAAGAAGAAGCAACCACGTCACAAAGCGCCGAGACAACTCGGCGCCCCCGAGGGACGCCCATTCCCGGGGCCGAACCCGATGCCCTCGTGCTCGCCCGGGCCGGCTCAATACTCCGTCCAAACGGACGACTGTCGCCTCACCCCATCTACTTTGCCAGCCGATCCAGGATGATCGGCACCGCCGAGGGGAGCGGCTCCCATGCGTCGGATTCAATCCCCTTGTTGATCAGTTCGTCCACCGCGTCCCTGATCTCCGAGTGTCGGAGCATGAGGCGGTGGGATGCGTCGACGTAGGTGACGTCGCTGACCCACGCCGGGGCCGCCGAAGAGACCGACACCACGCCGTCACCCAGCCCGCGCGAGACTTCCTCAACCGCGCCGGCGAGGCGTTCGCTGGTGGTGACGCCGATCCACTCGCGGACCTCGGGGAGCGCGAGCAGTTCCTCCAGCCTTGCGTCCGCGGGCGACGCCATCCGCCCGACGATCGCCGTGATCCTCACGCCCCTGGGCGTCGGTCGCCAGTTCAGTTCGGCGAGGAACTCAGAGTCCGGGAGCAGGTCGTCGCCGGCCTGGCCGCTCCCGTCGCGCCCGAACCGCCCGAGGTCGCGGAGGTTGTGGTCCTTGGATCCCCACCAGCGGACAAGGCGCTCTCGCGCCTCGGTGAGGAAGCGAAGCCTCGCCCACGACGAGCCCTCGTTGGGCGTGCCGATCATGATCAGTCGTGTCACGTCGGGCAGTTCGCGGTGGCCCCTGGCCTCTCCGGCGTAGTACTCGCGTCGCGTCAGCGTGTCGCGTGCCACCAGCCCGCCCATGGAGTGGCACACCAGGTCGACACGACGCACGCCGGCGCCGTGCAGCGCCTGGAGCGCGCAGAAGAGTTCGTCGGCGCTCTGGGAAATCGGGCCGTCGTTGGCATACTCGAATCGAACGATCGTCGTGCCGCGGTCGCGGAGCACCGGCACCAGTTCATCCCAGATCGTGCCGGGATCGTCCAGCCCATGCACGAGCACGACGACGCCGGGCGGCATGGCAAACTCGGGGGTGACCTCGCACCAGGCCAGGTCCGCGCCGGGCTTCACTGACAGCGGATCGAGCGTGTACGCCCCGCGCAGCATCAGCATGGGGGCCCGCTCGCCCAGGTACTGGTCGTACATCGCCTCGGACTTCTCGATTGTCGCCCGGGCCCCGGCGCCGATGCGCTCGAGCCAGCCCGGCGTCGTGTCGGCGGCGTCGCTGGTGGAGTTGTCCGTTTGCGCGGGTGCCGCGCCGTCCTTGGCCGGCTGCGCGTGCGCCCCGAACCACGGCAGGGCAATCAACCCCGCCGCGAGCATTGCCCGCGTGCACTTCGAGCACCACCCGGATCGCGATTCCTGGCGCATCGTCCACCACCTCCGGCGGGCGCGCAACGCGAGCCCACAGCATTGTTGGGGGTTCGCCGCCGCCTATTTCGCCCCGGACGTCTTGACGAGTTTGTCCATCAGGTGATCTTCGGCGCTCCGGTAATTCCCGAACGCCTCGCGTAGCCGCCCCGTCAGTTCCTCGATCGTCGCGCGGTCCACCGCCGCCTCGCCGCCCGGCGCGTCGGCCATGCTCGATTCCAGCGCCTCGCTGGCCGCCCGAAGATCACTGACGGCGTCCGCGTACGCACGCGTCGCGTCGTACAGCACCGTCGCCTCGGATTCCTTGGGCGTCGGTGTATACAGCAATCGCCACGGCTGGTTCCGGATCTCGATCGCGGCGAGTTTGAGTTGGTCGCTCATCAGCCGCGCGTTGGCCATGGCCCGCCGCAGGTTCGGGCTCTGCTCCTTCACCAGCGCCCCGGTCGACGTTGCGGCATTGGTGAACTCGTCGAGCGCCGTGCGCGCCTCATCCAACGCCGTGTTGAACTTGTCGACAGTCTGCGTGTTCACCTTCGCGACCGCGGCGTCGGCGTTGTCGAAGATACTCGTGATCTTGGGGTCCCAGCGGTCCAGGTCCTCGCCAACGTTCTTGATGATGCCGCGCGCGTCGGCAACACCGGCCTGCGCATCGGCCACCAGCGGGTCGAACCTCGCGCTGGCCTTCTCCGTGTTGGCCAGCGTCGCGTCGACGCGCCTGGTCCAATCGGGGAGTTGTTTGCGGATGTCCGCCACCGACGCCGCCACATCCTCGATCGCCGCCTCAACGCGCGGGCTGGCCTTGTCGATCGACTTCGACAGGTTCTCGACCGCCACCTGCGCGTCGTCGATGATCTTCTGGACCTTCTTTACTTCCTCGTCGCCGAAGCCCGCCTGGGCCAGGAACGACGGCGGCGCCGGCGTCAGCCGAACACGCTCGCCCGCCTCCAGCACGCGGTTCGGGCCCGCGATCGGCGTGGTCCCCGGCGTCCCGATCGCCGAGATGTTGATCGTCGCGGAAGAACCGAGCAGCGGCCGCTCGATGTGGAATACCGCGTCGTCGTACAGCGTAATCTCCGCTCGAACACCCGCGATCACGTGGACCGCCAGCATGCTCGGCGCGTCCGGATCGGGCTTCAGTTCAACCTTCTCGACCTTCCCCACCGGCTGCCCGCCCAGAAGCACCAGCGATCCGGGTTTGATCCCCGCCGCCCCGTCCGCCAGCGTACAGATCCCAAGATACGGCGTGCGCGATTCCAGTTTGTCGCCAACGCCCGACAACACAAAGCTCACCACCACGGCCAGGACCACGCCCGAGACCAGGAACAGACCCGCCAACACACTGTTTCGCTGCGGCACACGCGGCATGACGAGAGCGTACCCGACCGCCCCAAGCGTGTCGAGCAGGGGGATAGTCCGCCCTACCGCCGTGTCGGCTCCACACTCGGCGTGTGCGTGATCGCCACCGAAGGCCCGAGCAGGTCCGCCTCGAAACTCGACAGCGACCGACGCTCCGACAACGGCCCCTCCGCGTCGCCACGCAAAAACTGGCGGATCAACCGCTGGTCCTTCGAGAGTGCGCCCGCCTCGCCCTCGCTCAGCCGGCGCAGGTCGTCGAACCACGCCCGCTCTCCGACCTGCAGCACACGCCCCTTGTCCAGCATCACCATCCGGTCGGCGATCGAAAACGCCGAATCCATCTCGTGCGTCACCACCACCGACGCCACGCCGAGCTGGCGCGACATCGCGATGATCAGTTGGTCGATCTCCGCGCTCGTCACCGGGTCGAGCCCCGCCGACGGCTCGTCATAGAACAGGAGTTCTGGATCCAGCGCCAGCGCCCGCGCCAGCCCCGCACGCTTCTTCATACCCCCGGAGATCTGCGACGGGAGTTTGCTCGCGTGCTCGCGCAGACCCACCAACTCCAGTTTGATCTTCACCTGGATGTCGATGATCTCTTCAGAAAGGTCCGTGTGCTCGCGGATCGGGAGCGCCACGTTCTCGGCCAGTGTCATCGAATTGAACAGCGCCCCGGACTGGAACAGGATCCCGAATCGCTTCCGTACGTCGTTGAACGCCTTCTGCTCCATGTGCGCGATGTCATGCCCGAACAGCCTGATCTGCCCGCCGTCGGGCTGGAGCGAGCCGATCAGGAGCCGCAGGAACGTGCTCTTGCCGCAGCCCGAGCCCCCCATGATGACCACGGTCTCGCCGGCGAACACGTCGAGCGTCACGCCGTCCAGGACTGTGCGTCCGTCGAAGCGCTTGACAACCTCCGAGCACGAGATGACCGGCGTGGGAGCCATCGTGAGCAGGATACCACGCCGGCTACTTGTCGCCTTCCTTGGCCGACGCGTCGCCGGGCTTCTCCGCCGGGGCTTCGGGCGCGGGCGGGGGGAGGGCCGGGTCGGCCGGAGCGGGCGTGGGCACCAGCGACTTCTCCAGCGGGAGCAGCGAGAATTCCTTGCCCGTCGTCGTGTAGATCGTCACGTTCTTGAAGGGAAGTCTGTCCTCGCCCTGTGGCCCGACATGCACATTCCCGCCCTGGGTCCGAATCCACAGCACCACCAGCGCCGGGCCCTTGTCGAAATTCACCGGGAGCGGGATCATGTCGTTCCGCCCTTGGAGCGGCTGCATCTGGTCCTTCAGCGGCATGTACGCAGAGAAGAAGTCCCAGACCTGCGTCGGCATCCCCTTGCACGAACCCAGTTCGGCCTGGTACGCCGAGCGGAAATCCGCGATCTGCTGGTCCGAGACGGCGTTGTTCACATCGGGGAGCAACGCCTCGCGCAGTTTCGTGTTATCGCCCGCGTCCATCGCGATGATGGCCTGATTCATCGGCGCCACGAGTTTGCCCGTAAACTCCTGCATCAGGGCGTTCATCCCCACCGCGATGCCGATCCACACCATCGTGAACAGCAGGCCCACGATCAGCCCGGCGATCGCCAGGCCCGTGCCCCCGACCCGCCCGCGCGAGCCGCGGATCCCGACCAGGGCCGAGATCCCGAAAATCGCCGCCAGCACCCCCGTGCCCGGGATCAGACATATCAGCGAGCACACCAGCGACAGGATCGCCAGGATGCTGGTCCGCTGCGGGGCCGCGATCTCCGAATCAAACGACTCAACGTCGAGGTTGTTTGCGTTCATGGCCTGAAGCGTACCTCCAAATCATGCCCCCGGCGAATCACCGCCGGACGTTTCCCGATCGGGACAACACACCCACGCACTCCACCACCACCGACGCCGCCCGCTCGATCTCCTCGCGCGTGCTGTCGCGCCCAAGACTGAATCGGAGCGAACCGTGCGCGGTTTCAGGATCGATCCCCATCGCCAACAGCACCGGCGAGGGCTCCAGCGACCCCGACGAGCACGCCGCGCCCGCCGACGCCGCCACCCCACGCTCCGAGAGCAACAACAGCAGCGCCTCGGCCTCGAGCCTCGGGAACCCGATGTTCGTTGTATTCCACAGCCGCCGTGCCGCATCGGTTGCGGCACCCGCCGGATCACGCGGCCCGTTCACCACCGCCCCCGCCACGCCCGTCAGCACCAGTTCCTCGAATCGATCTCGCAGCGCCGCGATCTCCTGACGGCGCGACACATCGGCGAGCCACTCGCGCGCTTCCTCCGCCGCCACACCCGCCCCCACAATCCCCGGCACGTTCTCCGTCCCGCCACGACGACCCAGTTCCTGCGTCCCACGCACCTGCGGCACGACACGGAACCCCGGCGCCAGCCACAGCACACCAACGCCCTTGGCCCCGTGAAACTTGTGCGGCGAGAACACCACCGCGTCCGGGCACGGGTCGCGTCGGACATCAAACGGCACCTTGCCCACCGTCTGTGTCGCGTCGATCACCACCCGCGCGCCCTTCATGCGGACACGCTGGATGATGAGATCAATCGGCTGGATCGTCCCCGTCTCGTTGTTGGCCGATTGCACCACGACGAGCGCCGTGTTCGCGTCGATCAACTCCGCCAACGCAACGGCATCCACCACGCCCTCGCGCGACACCGGCGCCCAACGAATCTCTACCCGCGCCAGCCCCCCGCCCGCCCCCCGCGCCCCGCCGCTCGTCGCCCCTCCGGACAGGTGCTCGCACAGGTCGCGGATGGCATGGTGCTCGACCGGCGTCGTCACGATGTTGAGCGCCCCGCCCGCGCCGTTCTGTCCCCTCGCCAATCCGAGCGATTCCAGCCGCCCGCGGATCGCAAGATCGATCGCCTCGGTCCCGCCGCTGGTGAAGATGATCTCACGCGCCTTGGCGTTCACCAGCGCGGCGACCGACGCGCGCGCCAGTTCCACCGCGTGGCGTGCCGCCTGTCCGCCGCGGTGCACGCTCGACGGATTGTGCCAGAGTTCGACCAGCGCCCGCTCCATCGCGCGCACCACGCCCGGCGATGGCGGCGTCGTCGCGTTGTGGTCGAGGTTGATCATCGGATTGCGCCCGGAATTTCAATGCCAAGGTCGCGGAGCAAGGCAACAGGGATCGCGATGAACTCGAAGGACCCGAAGATCACGAAGAAGTGCCGTATTCAGAGGAATCAGAGGGATCCGGGAAATGCGCAGGACGCTCGCGAGAAAGAAATGCCAGGTCCGTTTCAGAACGCTCTTCGCTACTTCTCACCCGTCGAGTTCAGGCCCTGTACTCCCTTCCGTGCCTTTCTCGATCCTTCACGCCCCTCTGCTCTTCTCTGATTCCGCTGCGCACTCGTCCTTCTCCGCGTTCTCCGCGTCGTATTTCATACTCTCCTGAACGCCGAATCACAAACCCGCTCTGCCTCACCCGCCACGGATCATGTTCCGTTCCAGAACGTCGCGCACGCTCACGCCCTTCTTGTCCATCCCCTGGTGCGGCACGCCCAGCGCGTCCAGCACGCCATACCCAAGACCGATGTGGATCAGGATCCACGCGATCAGTTCCGGGCTCGTCGCGTCCGGCACCTTGTTCTTCTTCTGCGCCGCCGCGATCTCTCGCTTCAGGAACGCGTGCAGTTCCGTCATGTGCTCTCCCACGGCCTTCTTGATCTCCGTGTCGTCCACCTCCGTGATCGCCTGCAGCAGCACGCGGTACGCGAACCGCCCCTTCTCCACCATCGGGTTGTGGTCGAGCAACCGACGCACACGCTCCGCCGGGTCCTTCGCGCTCTTGAGCAGCGCCTGCCATTCCTCCAGCGTCCGCGACGCCGACGTGCGGATCAACTCGATGAACAGGTCACGCTTCGACTTGAAATGCCTGTAAATGATGGGCTCGGTCACACCCGCCGCCTTCGCTAACTGCGCCGTCGTCGCCCGCGCGTACCCAGACCTGGCGAACAACTCGGCGGCGGTATCCAGCAACTGCTCGCGACGCTTCGGCGCGGTCAAACGTGCCATGCACGACTCCCCTGCGGTTTGAACGCAAGGTTAGCAGCCGTTCACCTCACCCGCCCGCCTTCCGACCCCCTGTTCACGCCAGATTCCGCGTCATCGCCGGTTTCATCCACAAATCGACCGCTCCCGCGGATCGGTGCGGGGTCATACCCGCCCCGAGCAAAGGGATGACATCGCAGAATCCGGCGCAGCGCCACCCACGAGCCCCTGATTGGCCCGAACTCCTTCAGCGCGTCGATCGCGTAGTTCGAGCACGTCGGCACATACCGGCATTGCCGCCCCATGATCGGCGACAGCGTGCCCTGATAGATGCGAACCAGCAGAATCAGCGGCCAGACGCTCGCACGCCGCACCCACACACGCCACCCGCCGCGCCCGCTCACGACCCACGCTCCCGCCGCTTGCTCGCCCTGGCGTGCAACTCCGCCGCCAGCCCCTCCAGCCACTGGCGGCATTGCTCGAGCGTCATCGCCAGGAGCGCCTCGGTCCCATGGAACGACACCACCATGTCGTAGCCCCGCGCGGTCGGCTCGCCGCCATCACTCCCGCCCGCCTGCCCGCCCGCGCTCGTGCCGGATTCCATCCACAGGGGCAGCCCGTGCTGCGCATGCCGAAACGCCTCGCGCGTCAGACGCTTGGCACGATTGCGCGCCACCGCCGTCCCCGCCCGACGCGACACCGCCAGCCCGAGCCTCCAGTGCGGCAGGTCATTGGGGCGAATCGACAGCGTCATCGGCCCGCGCACCGCGCGCAGGCGATAGGCGTACACGCCCTGATACTCGCGCGCGTGCGTCAGTCGCCTCGACCTCGGAAACGACAACGAAGGCACGGGAAAGGATATCGTGCGGACGCTCGCTCGACGCGGGGCGTCTTGGGTACCCCCACGCTCCGCGTGGGGCTTCACTCCATCACGACTCGCCGGGTCAGCAGCCGACCTCGTAATGCAACGCGAACGCGTCGTAGTCGTTGGCGTTCACGAACCCGTCGTAGTTGTAGTCCGCGTTGTTGTCGCTGTTCTCAAACCAGTCCGCGAACGCGTCGTAGTCCAGTGCGTTCACGAACCCGTCGTGATTGACATCGGACGGACAGCCGAGCCACTCGCACAGGTCCATCCGCCCGTCCTCGGGGAAATCGTCCCACCCGGGTGATTCGCCAGGTCCGTCTGATCGTCCACGCCGTTGGTGTTGCAGTCCTCTCGCAACTCGATCCAATACGCGAAGTCGCTCACCGCCGGCGGGTTCAAGATGAACAACTGATCGCAGAAGATCGGTGGGTCGTGGTCGATCCGCGGCGTGATGCAATACGTCCCGTGCAGGAGCCCGGCCCCGCTCTTGCCCTTGATCTCGACCTCGCGCGACCAGCCGGCGTCGTCGCCTCGCTTCATCGTGATGTCCACGCTCTGCGAGACATCGAGCGGGTCGCCGATCGTCGGGACAAGCAGCACCCGGAGCGGCTGGACCTCGGCGGAGACTCCCGCGCTGGTGCACACCGGCCCGTAGAACCGCAGCATGATGCTCTTGCTGGTGATGTCGTTGGGGTTCGGGTTGGGCCGCATGAACTCGGTCACCAGCATCGTCTCGGCCGTGGACTGGCTCCCCGTGTTCACCGGCGCGCAGTCGTTGTTGTAAAGGTGGAATGGTGCCAGCCCAATCGCGCCGCCGCCGATGCTCAGGGCCGAGTCCGCGTGCGTGCTCGGGTGGGCGCTTGGTACGGGGCCGATGAATTCGTGCCGATGTCAAAGCTCACGTTCTGTTGCTGGGCATTGACGCGATCCATAAACCTCACTCGGGATGGCCCCCAAGCGCCGTTGTTCGCGGCCGCGCCGTTGATGATGATCTGCCCGGTCAGGAAGCGGCTCTTCCTGAGGCGAATATCGCCGTTGAGCGCCCCGTTGATCCGCAGCACACTCGTAAAGTCGCCGTCCATCGTGACAAGCCCGCCGTTTTCCAGATTGCCGCCGATGACGATCGGCTTGTTGATCGGGAGTGGGTTGCTCGGGTTGTTGGCGCTATTGAACCCAATCTCCTTGGTGCAGTTGCCCGCGATGAAGATGCCGTTGCCCGGGCTCGAATCGCTAATTGTCGATGCCTGGATGATCGCGTTGCAGTTCCCGGTAAGCGTCTCAATGCGCCCAATGCGACCATCATGCGTGCTGGATGTCCCATCCCAGTTCGCGGATATGAACGAGGAAGTTATTGTATTCGACTCGACCAGCCCGATTCCCTTCAAGGCTCGGATGTTTGCGGCGGCCGTTCCGTTGTTGATATCTCCGTGAACCACGACACTCCCGATCGAGCCAGCGAACGAGTTGATTGCGCCTGTTAGATTGGCTGACAGGGTTGGTGTCCCCACTTCGACCAGATTGATTGTGGCGTCTTGCGCGTAGGTATTGACGCTGCCGCTCAGGTGTGAGAAGCACCACACCGTTCCGATGTTACCCTTGAACGCGTTGATCTGTGCCGTAATGCTCCCTCCGGCGACGATCGCAGCGAGAAGGGGCGATCCTGACGCAGGATCCTGGTCGACCTTGGCATTTATCGAGCCGCTTGTATCAAGGCGAACGATGCGATCCGCGGCAATCGTTCCCGTCAGGTTACCGGTAAACCTCGCCTGAAGTGTGACGTGACACACACCTGGGTTTAGCCCTGCCCAGCCGTTGCAAGCGGACGATGCGAATTGCTGTGATTCGTCGAACGCCGTAGCGTTGGGCGACACAAAGAGATTGAAGGTCGCTGCGGAACCCGTGAATGTAATCACCCCGAGCGATTCGGTGCTTGCGGCAGTTGAGTAGATGCGATAGGTACCCGCGTTCGGGCCGTTGATCGTGACGTTCCTGCTCCCATCAACCGTGACGCTCGACGTGATATCGGTGAAGCAGGTGGAGCAGCCCGTGGTGGATCGGAACTCAACCTTGATCGCGCCGAGAGCCAAAGAGGCCAAGCCGGCCGCGAGGGATGCGGCGAACAGACGAGCCAACTGCTGCATGACGTTTCTCCCTTCCAAAGAGAGCCATGAAGAGCGGGAGCCCCAACGTCACGTTGGGGCATGGAATGGATGCAACTCGAAGACCTATGTGATTCGTAGTCGCCCAGGGCATTACGGCCCCGGTTCGTGCCAGATTGTCAAGCCAGCAGTAGTACTCGCCTGCCGGGCCCCCGTCATAATGGCGATCGGTATGCGGCGGATCAGTGTTGTACCACGACTCCGTCCACTCGCTCGCGCCGCCGGTGGCGTCGAGCAAGCCCCACGGCGTCTTGGTATTTGGATACGAACCCAGCGCGACATCAAAGCCCGCGAAAATGCCGTAGTCGGCGTATCCGGCGCTGGTCTCGCCGACACCCGGAATGCCTGGGATCGGCGCTGTGTCCGATGTGTTGGGATACTCCCACCAACCACCTGTGCCGTCCTTCGCCGGGTCGTAATGCACGGCTTTGAGCCATTCGTCCAGCGTCGGAATCCAGAACTTCGCGCCCGGATTGTGCGCGGACTGGTCCGTGTACGTACCGTCGGCGTTTTCGCCAAACGTCGACGTGTCGTACGCGCCGTTAGCGATCGCCGTCAGCGTAGTTGGCTTGGCATTGTTGAGCCAGTTGCAGAACTGAGCGGCCTCGCGCCATGTGATCCCGGTCACCGGCCTCATTCCCGCGTCGCCCGCATTCTTCAATCTCCAACGCCGCCCGGGTCCGCCGTACGAGGTGTCCGGGGTCGCTCCCCAGTAGGTCGGCATGGCGAAGAACTTGAGTTCGTTAGATTGTGTCGAAAACGTGTTGACGAACTCCATCCACTGCGAGGTGGTGACCTCAAGGCGGTTGATCCGGTAGGTGTGGTCCACCCGGCCCCGACCGTTGACGATGCCCCACGAATCGTCGCTGACGATTGCCGCGTTGCCGGGGTGGTCGATCGTGGCCCAGTCGAAGTCGTAGTCTTGGGCCAAAGCCGAACCGGTGAAGGCGAGAAACCCCAAGAACGCAACCGAGAACGTCGAGGAGCGCATCCGTGACCTCCTTGGTTGCCATCACCGTACCCCGGGCCTCGAGCACACATCCACCAACACTCTCCGAGTTTACGCCATTCTCACCATGCTCACGCACGCCCAACAAACAAAGCCGCCGGGCGCTCACCCGGCGGGATGTAATCTCAACATGTTCGCTCGCGCTCAGTGATTCATCGACGCCGGGATCGTCGCCGACGCCGCGGGCTCGGCCTTCGGCGCCGCGGCCTTGCGGCTCGCGTCCGTCAGCTGCCCCACCACCACCACCAGCGCCACTACCAGCGCCGCAGAAACCATCGCCGCCACGCGCCGCGAAACAAACGGCGACGCCGTCACCTCGCCGGCGCCGGCCTCGGGCTTCTCCAGGAACACCGCGCCGAACAGACGCAGGTAATAGAACGCCGCGATCGCCGAGTTCAGGCCCAGCACGATCACCAGGATGATCTCGCCCGCCGAGATCGCGCTGGTGAAGAGCGGGAGTTTGGCCCAGAAGCCAAGCAGCGGCGGGAAGCCGAGCAAACTCAGGCTGCAGATCGCCATGGGCCAGCCCAGGCGTGGGTGCGTGGCGCACAGGCCGCGGATATCTTCGATCGAATCGATCTCCGACATCTGCCCGTCGCGCGTCTTTCGCTCGAGGCCGGAGAGCACCGCGAAGGTGCCGACGTTCATGACGCCGTAGCAGAAGAGATAGAACAGCACCGCCGCCACGCCGTTCTTGGTGAACGAGCCGTCGCCCGGGCCGGCGATGAGGCCGACGAGCATGTAGCCGGAGTGCGCGATCGACGAATAGGCAAGGATGCGCCGGACCGACTTCTGCTGAAGGGCCAGCACGTTACCGATCGTCATGGTCAGGGCCGCGATGACCCAGAAGAGAATCCGCAGGGGCTCGGGGAGCGACGTTCCGCCGCCGGAAACCGTCAGGCCGTTCTCGCCCGGCGCCCAGGTCCAGCCGACCGCCGAGGCCAGGAGGAGCAGCGACAGGAAGCCCGCGGTCTTGGGCACAAACGCCAGGAACCCCGCGACCGAGGGCGAAGCGCCTTGGTACACGTCGGGCGTGTAGAAGTGCATCGGCACCGCGGCGATCTTGAAGCAAATGCCAAGCACGCTCATCAGGAGCCCCGCCAGCGCCAGGCCCGACACGCCGCCGGTCGTGAGCGACAGGTGAATCGCGTTGAGGTTGGTCGACCCCGTCGCGCCGTAGAGCATCGCAAAGCCGTAGAGGAACACCGCGGCGCCCAGCGCGCCGAGGAAGAAGTACTTGACGCTGGCCTCCTGGGCCCGGGCCGCCGGCTCGCGCCCCGCGCCGCCCGAGATCGCCACCATGATGTACGTGGGAAGGCTTGTCAGTTCCAGCGCCAGGAACAGCCAGATCAGGTCGTCCGCGCCCGCCACGAGCATCAGGCCCATGACCGAGAACAGGAAGAACGAGAAGAACTCCGCCCGGTTCGTCCGCAGCGCATCAAACTTCTGCACGCCCAGCGCGATCGCGGCCTCCTCGGCCCGGTCCACGGTGCCCGGCTTGAGCAGCAGCAGCAGCAACGCCACGATCGCGATCCCGACCTTGGCGTACAGCGCCAGGCCGGGGAGCAAGACCTGACCGGAACTCGCGGTCACCGCGTTCCCGCTCGGCGTGGTCGTCCACGCGAGAATGCCAGCCGCGACGACGCCAAGGCCCGCGACCACAGCCGCAAACTTCCGCGTCGCGACCGACGGAGAGATGCCCACCACCATCACGACGCACGCCGCGATGAAGAGCGCGATCTCGGGCCATAGATAGGCCAGACGATCCATCATCGCGCGGTCTCCTTGTTCTCACCGGCGTGGTTGTCGACTTTGGGCGCGGGCGCCTGCCCAGCCGCCCCGTGCTCGCCCGCCTGCTGATGACCGGCCGGAACCGTGTTCGCAGGCGGGACCAGCGGCATCGCCGCCCTCGCCGCGCCGAAGTTCACCACGTCCGTCGTCGTCAGCGCCACCGGATCCTTGAGCGCCTTGATGACCGGCGACGGATACACGCCCAGATAGATGCACAGCGCCGCCAAAGGCACCAGCACACCGATCTCTCGCCCGGTCAGATCCCGCGGCAAGACGCCGTGGTCGTTCTGACCATGCGAACCGTGCGAGCCATGTCCGTGTACGCCGTGGTCGTGACCGCCATGCCCAGCCGGCTCGACCAGCGGGCCCCACACGACCTTGCCCACCATGTACAGGAGGTACATCGCCGCCACCACCATGCCCGTGCCCGCGATCGCCGCGACCCACGCGCCCAGGTGACCGGGCGTCGCGCCCGGCGTCTGTCCCGCCGCCGTGCCCCACAACCCCGCGCCCCACTGGTCGCTGGCCTGGAACGCACCGAAGAGGCACATGAACTCGCTGACAAAGCCGTTCAAGCCCGGGAGTCCCACGCTGGCCATCGCAAAGAAGACCATGAACGTCGACCAGACCGGCATCTTCGCCGCCAGGCCGCCGAGTTCCTTCATCGAGCGTGTGTGGTAGCGTTCGTAGATCATACCGATCAGGAGGAAGAGTGCGCCCGTCGACAGGCCGTGGTTGATCATGTAGAGGATCGAGCCCGTCACGCCCATCACGTTGTACGACGCGATCCCCAGCACGCAGAAGCCAAGGTGCGCGACCGACGAATAGGCGACCAACTTCTTGACGTCGTTCTGCACCCAGCAGATCAACCCGCCATACAGGATGCCGACCACGCACACCGCCGCGATCGCGGGTGAATAGGTCACAAACGCCATCGGGGCGAACGGCAAGGCGAACCGCACCAGGCCGTATGTGCCCAGTTTGAGCAGCACGCCCGCCAGGATCACCGAGCCCGCCGTCGGCGCTTCGGTGTGCGCCAGGGGGAGCCACGTGTGGAACGGGAAGAGGGGCACCTTCACGGCAAACCCGAGCAAGAGCGCGCCCAGCACCCAACCCTGCGTCGCCGCCGGGAGCGAGCGCGACCAGCGCATCAGCGTGTCGGCGTCGAACGTCCACGTCCCGTGACGGTCCGCGTAACTCCACGCGACATACACGATGCCCGCCAGCGCGATCACCGACCCGGTGAACGTGTACAGGAAGAACTTGGCGGCCGCCTTCTTGCGGTTGGTCGAGCCCCACAGGCTGATCATGATGTACATGGGGATCAGCGTGAACTCAAAGCACGTGTAGAAGAAGATCATGTCGCGGGCGCAGAAAACGCCCAGCATTGCCGACTGCAGCACCAGCATCCACGCGTAGTAGGTCTTCACACGCTCCGTGATCGCCGTCTTCGACGCCGCCACGCAGATCGGGCCCAGGAGCGCCGTCAGCGTCACGAGCATCATCGAGATCGAATCGACGCTCATCGACACCGACACGCCCAGCGGGCCGATCAATCGCGACGACTCCTCGTCGAGCGTGAACTGCTGGGCCGCGGTGTGCTCCCAGTCGAACGAGAACAGCAAATACCCCGTCATCGCCGCCGCGGCCAGCATCCCGACCATGGCGATCGACCGCGCCCGCGACGCGGGCGCCACCGCGACCATCACCGCCGCGGCCAAGGGAATCAGGATGAGCACCGCCAGCATCATCGGGCAATCCTCGTACAGAGGCATCGGGCATCAGGCATCGGGCATCAGCAACACCGCACGATCTCCAACCCAACCACTTCTTCTCTTCACTTCGTCTCTCTCACTCTTTCAACGCATCACCATCACCACGATCAGCACGAGCACCGCCAGCCCGCCCGCCATCGAGAGGGCATAGCCGTGCAGCACGCCGCTCTGCGAAGGCCGCAGCGACGAACCCGTGAACTTCGGAACCCAGCCGAACAGGTCCACGATCCCGTCCACGATCGCCTTGTCGATCAGGTGGAACACATGGGCCGCCACGAGCAGCGGCACGCGGATGATCGCGTTGTACAACTCGTCCACATACCACTTGCCCTGGGCCCACTTGGCCAGCGGCCCGACCAGCGGCAACAGCGCGTCGGCCCTGGACTTCGCCGCCGTCGTCCGCCCCGCATAGTGCAGCACGAACGCGACCGCGATCCCGATGAACCCGACCACGCCCGAGACATACATCATCGCCTGGTGCGCGTCATAGCCAAAGAACGTCGCGTGAGCATGCTCGCCGCCATGAGATGCGGCGGCGGCGTACATCGCGTGCCCGCCGTAGTTCGCCGATGAATGTTCGATCAGCCCACTCACCCAGCCTTCGTGCCCGCCCACGAAGCGAAGACCGATGACCGCGAAGGCCGCGACCGCCAGGATCGCCAGCACCGTGTTGATCGCCCAGCCCGGCGCGTGCGGGTGGAAGTGCGCGTGCGCATCGTGGCCGTGTCCGCGGTCACCGTGATCGGCGTGCGCGTGATCGTGACCATGATCGTGGCCGTGGTCATCACCGGCGTGCCCGTGGACTTCGTCGCCCGGCTCAAAGTACTTGGGCCCGACGAACACGCGGAAGTAGACGCGGAAGGTGTAATACGCCGTCAGGCCCGCCGTGATCAGCAGGATCCAACCGATCGCCACCATGTGCGGGTTGGCGAACGCGCCGCCCAGGATCATGTCCTTGGACCAGTAGCCCGAGGTGATGACCGGGAAGCCCGCGAGGTTCAGGCAGCCCACCAGCATCGCGATCCCGACCACGCGCCAGCCCGGCATGGAGCCCACACCCGAGAGTTTGCGGAGATCGAGCTGCCCGGCAAAGCCGTGCATCACCGCGCCGCAGGAGAGGAAGAGCATGGCCTTGAAGAACGCGTGCGTGAAGACGTGGAACGCCGCGCCCGTCGACGTGAGAACGCCCAAGCCCGCGAACATGTAGCCCAGTTGCGACACGGTGGAATACGCCATGATCCGCTTGATGTCGAACTGGGCCATGCCGATCGTGGCCGCCAGAAGCGCCGTGAGCGCCCCGGTCCAAGCGACGATCGGCAGCGCCGTCTCGCTCAAGAGGAACAGCGGATACGCCCGGGCGACCAGGTACACACCCGCCGTCACCATCGTCGCGGCGTGGATCAGGGCCGACACCGGCGTCGGGCCTTCCATCGCGTCGGGCAACCACACATACAGCGGGAGCTGCGCCGACTTGCCGAACGCGCCGATCATCAGCAGCACCGGGATCAACTGCACCACCGCCGGGATGTCGCCGAGCCGCCCCTCGGACAACGCCGCCAGATAAGGCTGGGCCTTGGCGAAGATCACCGAGTACTCGATCGACCCGAAGTGAACCGCCGTCAGCATCAGGCCCAGCGCCAGGCCCAGGTCGCCGATGCGGTTCACGATGAACGCCTTCTTGCCCGCCTCCACCGCCGAAGGCTTCTTGTAGAAATACCCGATCAGGAGGTACGAACAGAGGCCCACGCCCTCCCAGCCCAGGTACAACAGCAGCAGGTTGTCGCCCATCACCAGGCACGACATCGAGAACACGAACAGGTTGAACGCGGCATAGAACCGGCAGTACCCGGCCCCCACGTCGCCCGCCATGTACTCGCTGGCGTACAGACCGATCAACGTCGCCAGCCCCGTGACGAACAACATCCACAGGCACGTCAGCGAATCGATGTACAGCCCGAAGTTCGCGATGATGGAGTGCGCGTCACCCGCGCCCCACGCAACCTTGATCCACTCAAACCCCGTCGCTACCGAGGGGTTGGCGATCTGCCCCGAACTGACCTGCAGGTACATGCCCAGCGTGACGGCGAACGAAGCGCCCAGGCACAACACCGTCAGCCACGCCGGAAGTTTGCTCTTCACCCTGAACGCCGCGCACAACGCCGACAGCACAAACCCGACCAGCGGCAGAACCGGGATGAGCAGCAGCCACATGGGCCCGACGCCCGGCGCGGCGATCGCTTCGATCTTTTCCGCGGCGTGGGCGACGTGCTCGGCCGCGTGCCCGGCTTCCTGCGAAGCAGCGTGCGCCGCCTCGCTCTGCGCAAGGGCCGCGATCGGTGAGGCCAAGGTCGCGAGGATGGTCGAGAGGGTCATCATGAAGCCCATTTGCCGGACACGGGCGGCGCCCCCATGAGGGCCGGCCTCCCGCGGTTGATACTCAGCCCTTCATCTCCGAGAACTCTTCCGCGTTGAGCGACTCGCGACGCCTGAACAGCAACACCACCAGGGCCAGCGCCATCGCCGCCTCCGCCGCCGCCACTGTCAGGATGAAGATCACGAACGTCTGGCCCGTCATGTTCATATGAAAACGGCTGAACGCGATCAGGGCCACGCCGGCGGCCTGGAACATCAACTCCGTGCACAGGAACATGATGATCAGGTTCCGGCGCGTCAGGAATCCGATCAGGCCGATCGCAAACAACGCCGCCGAAATGAACATGTAGTGGGCCAGTTGCGACTGGGCCATCGGCGCTGGGGCCGAGGCCTGCGCCAGCACAGCCGCGTCCAGAACGCCCGGGATCGATGCAAGCATGTTCATCACGCCGCACCTCCCGGCGCCTGTGGAGTCGTCTCCGCCAACGTCTGCGAGTGCCGCCGCTTGGCGTCCTCGTCGATCTGGACCTGGCGACGCGAGAGCACGACCGCGCCCAGCATCGCCATGAGCAGGATCACACCCGCGATCTCAATCGAGCCCGGGTGGTCTTGAAGCAGGTTCAGGCCAAGTTGCTCGACGTTGCGGACGCGGAGTTCTTCGGGCCAGGCTTCCTTGGCGATCTCGCGGGTCTTGCCCTCGGCGTTCTTGACGATGACCGACTCGATCGCCGCCACGCCGTCGCCGCTCACGCGGTTGAACCCTTCGACCTTTTCATCCTTCTGGATGACCTGATAGCCGCGGAGCACGCGCTCGACCTTCCGCGGGATCTGGACCAGCACAGAGTCGGGCGTGCCGGGCGGCGGGGGATTGAGCGTCGACATGCCGTTGAACGCAAGCGATGTCAGCACCGCCAGCAGCACGAACCCCGCGGTGGTCGCCGCGATCGGTTCACGTGCCACGGTGTCATACTCCGCCAGTTCTTCCGGGCGCGCCTCGCTGGGAGCCTGCGTGGCGAGCATGATCACGAACAGATAGGTAATGAGGATCGCGCCTGCGTACACGATGATCAGCGCCATCGCCATGAACTCGGCCGACAGAAGCAGGAACAGCCCCGCCGACGAGAGCACCGTCAGGATGAAGTACAGCGCGGCATAGACCGGTCGCGGATGCGAGATCACCCGCACCGCCGCACCCAGCCCGATCGCCGAGAAGATGTAGAAGTAGATATTGGGGAGCGAGGCGACGCTCTTGATGCCGAGACCCACGAGCACAAGCACGCCCGCCAGGGCCGCAACGACTGCCCCCACGATCTGGGCCGTCTTTCCGCCTCGTGGAAGCGCCATGGCGATGCCCAGCCCGCCGAGCACCACCGCGCCGTAGAACAAATATGGATTGATGAATGCGTCGATGCCCATCAGGCCTGCCGGATTGAGGAACAGGAGAAAGCCCGACACACCGTGGACCGACACGCGGCACCCCACGGCCCACCCCCTCGCCGGGCTCATCACCCGAAGAAGAGGTTGGGGCTGAGGATAGTTTCGCCACGAGCGTCATTCAACCGACAGGACCCCACAGGGGCCTATCACGACAAAACAGCGCGCGCCGCGTGTCGATGCGCCCGGATCGGTTACCATCGACCCAGGAATGTCCACCCTCGCCACCCAGACCGATGTGGAAAAAACCGGCTCAACCGCTGGGCCCATCGCGCTGGTCCCGATCTCCGATCCCGGTCTGTTTCGCAGACAGCTCCCCAACGCGCTCACGCTCTTCCGTGTCGTGCTCGCCATCGGCTTCGTGATCATTCTCAGCCGCTGGCGCGGCACCCCCCACCTCCGCCCCGAAGTCCACCCCCTCCCGGATTGGAAACTGATCGCCGCGGGGCTGATGTTCGTGGTCGCCGCGATCACCGACGCCTTCGATGGGCACCTTTCGCGTAAGTGGTGTGTTACCAGTCAGTTCGGTCGCATCATGGACCCCTTCGCCGACAAGGTTCTGGTGGTCGGAGCGTTCGTCTGTCTCGCCGGCCCGGCGTTTACCTGGCCCGTCGGCACGACCCGCACCTTCCAGGTCTCGGCCGTCACCCCCTGGATGTCGATCGTGGTCCTGTCGAGGGAACTGCTCGTCACCTCCCTCCGGGGGTTGATCGAATCCCAGGGGGGGAATTTCGCCGCCAACTGGGCCGGCAAGGCCAAGATGATCCTGCAATCCGTGACGGTGCCGACGGTGATCGGGCTCATCGCCCTCTTTGAAACGGGCCCGGGCTCACCGGCCCGAACCATTATCCAGTGGTCGGTGTGGGTCACAATCGCGGTGACCGCCTTTTCGGTCGTGCCGTATGTCCTCCGTGCCATGAACCACTTTCGGGCGGCCACTCCGCCAAGCGGAGCGGGCGCGTGAGCCCACATTCAGGCCACGGCCTGCGGCTCATCACCGTCTTCGGGCTCGGCTTCATGCGTCCCGCGTCCGGCACATGGGGCTCCATGCCACCGGTAATCCTGGCGGTCGTGCTCATCGCGCTGGGCTTCGCGCCGGGCGGGTCCACCACCAGCGCGCTCGTGTATCACGCCGCGCTCGCGCTCGTATTTGTCATCTTCGCCGGCGCGTGCGTCGTGCAGGGTGATCGCGCCGAGGCGCGCTTCGGCCATGATCCATCGGAAGTCGTGGCGGACGAAGTCGCGGGGCAGTGCATCGCGCTGGTCGCCCTCCCCGCCGCTGCGCTCGCTACGCCGACGAAGACCGCCCTCACGCTCGCGGCCGCGTTCGTCACGTTCCGATTGCTCGACATCGTGAAGCCCTGGCCGGCGCGGCAACTCCAACGCGTCCCGGCTGGCTGGGGCATCTTGCTCGACGATCTCTTCGCGGGCTTCTACGCCATGATCGTGGTGCAGGTCGTCACCCGCCAGTGGATCGCATGAACATGCCCGCGCCGGCTATTTCGGAGTCCGCCGGCAGAGTTCGATCAGGATCGCGTGCTTCATCAGCGTTCCCGCCGCGCCGCTGGCCGCCGCAAGAATTCCCGGCCACCCGTCGCGCCACGATTGTTTCACCAGCGCCTGCTTCAGGAACGCGCCGATCGGCGAGGTCATCAGTTTCCGCACGCTCCCGCGCTGGCCCTCGCCCTTCATGGACGCGGCCATGATGCGAGCGTGTGACGCCTGCTTGGCGAGGAACTCCGCGAAACTGGAGATCGAATCGTGGCGCATGTCGCCGCGGAGCCTTTCGGTGCCGGGCACGACACCGCCGGGCCCTTCTCGCAGTTCCATGCGGTCGTGGGGGTCCAGCCCGGTCCAGTACGCTCGCTCGCGACGGACCAGGCGCAGTCGCCACTCGGGCTGCCAGGCAAAGTTGAGCGGGCGATCGTCGTAATAGACCTTGCGGTTCATCCAGTAGCCCTGGATGCCGTCGTTGGGCGCGGAGAGGACGCGCGCGACCTCGCCCGCCAGTTCGTGGAGGAGTGATTCGTCGCTGTCGAGCGCCAGGACCCACGGCTGCGTGCAGGCCTCGAGCGTCTTCTGCTTGGTGGCGACGAATCCCAGCCACGCCGAGCGGATCACACGGGCGCCGAAGGACTCGAGGATCTCGATGGTGCGATCGGTGGAGCCGGAATCGATGGCGACGATCTCGGCGGCCAGGGGTTTCACGGATTCGAGCGTGCGCGCGATGGTGCCCTCGTTGTTCTTGCACACGATCGCGACCGAGAGCGGGAGCATGGGAGAGCATGGTAACCGTCGCGGCGCCGGACGGATGGGCCGCGGGCGGTCACCTCACCAACAATCGCCCGTGACCACAGACGCCCATGTCATAATCGATCGGGTCTTCGCGCCGGGCGCCTCGCTCGAGGCGTGGGGGCGGGCGATCTCGGCGTGGGTCGGCGCCGGCGCGCCGGGGCGACTCATGAAGCGCGACGGCCCGCACGTCGTGGTCGCCGCCAGCATGTTCGGACGCGGCGTGGTGGTCAAGCGTTGGCGCCCCTCCCCGTGGACCAGGTTCCGATCCTGGATCAGCGGGAGCAAGAGCCAGCGCCACTGGCGCGGGGCGGCGTGGCTGACGAGGCACGCGATCGACACCGCGCCCTGCCTTGCGATGGCGCACGACGCCTCCGTCATCGCTCGCTGCGATTACCTCGTCATGGAGCAACTGACCGGCCCGACGGTGCTGGACGTGCTCGCCGGCGCGCGGCGACGCGACGCGGGCGAGGTGTCCCACGCCGATGACGCGCCTCTCGGTAATCCGTGCGCCGTCCCGCGGAGCGACATCCGGCGGGCGATCGGCGTCCGAGATGAACTCGCGATCGCGCGGGAGATCGGGCGACAGGTCGCCCGACTGATCGAGCACGGGCGCTTCAACCGCGACCACAAGCCATCGAACCTGATCGTGGTGCGTCGCCCGGGCGGCGTGCACGTGGCGGTGATCGATTGCGTCGCGATCCTCCCGCTGTGGCGCGGCGGCGGCGCGGGCGCGGCGATGGAACGCATGCTCGCATCGCTCTGCATCGAGCCGATGGGGATCGGCGTGGTGCCACGAAGGTCGCTGGTGCTGGCGACGCTCCGGGCCGCGCTCGGGATCGAGCGCGGCGGGCGCGGAGGGGGACGGGGCGCCGCCGGAATGAGTTCCTCCGCCAAGCAGGCGCTGCGCGGGGCCTGGCGCGCGGTGGCGGCCCGGGTGCGGGCGCAGGACGGATCGGCGCACACCCCGGGGCGGGCGCTTTAACGGGCGACGCACGCGCGGGCGAACGCTCCAGGCCGCACCGAAGCATCTCCGAACAGGAGCACCCGCGGGGAACGCTCAAGACCCGTGCGTGCGCGGTGAGTCGGCCCGGGTACCGCTCATCGACTGAACCCGCACATCCGACGACGATCGGCGAATCGCGCAACCGGTGGGCGGCTGGCGCTCCGCCCGAGCATGGAATATCCTTCTTCTTGCCCGCCGGGCGTCGCCCGGGAGAGAGGATGACTTCGGATGACCACACTCCAACGCCCGCCGGTCGCGCTTCCCAAGAATCCGTTGCCGCGCCAGCAGTACACATTCTTTCCGACGTTCGCGGACCGCCCGCACCCGACGCGCTGGGAGTTTCCGGCGTATCTGGACAACCCGGGCTGCGCGTGGCTGCAGTGCCTGAAAGAGATGTACGCGATGCCGATCGTGTTTCCGGCGTCGCTCTCTCCCGAGGCGGGGCTGATGCTCCACTCGCTCATCCGCAACATGCGCCCGCGCGTGGTGGTCGAGGTCGGCTCGTTCCTCTCCGTCAGCACCCACTGGATCGCCGGAGCCCTGCAGGCCAACGGCGACGGGGGCGTGGTTCATTGCTTCGACGATTTCGGGCCCGTTCACAAGGGTCCGTGGCGCGATGCCGAAATGCTCGAAGGGCGCCTGGACTGGGTCAAGGATCGCCTCACCAAGGCCGGACTCATTGACCATGTGCGGTTCCATCCCGGCGACAGTTCCACGCAGATCTCGGCGTCGCGCGACGATCTCGCCCGGGACGGCGGCGTGGACGTTGCTTATCTCGACGGCGACCACAGCGTCCCCGGCGCGTGCAAGGACCTCTGGGCCGTCGAGCCCGTGCTCAACACCGGCGGGTATGTGCTCCTGCACGACACCTACCCGGAACTCTGCGGGAGTCACGACGGCCCGCGTCACATCCTCGACACCGTCAACGTGATCACGCGGGGTTGCTACGAGAAGTGCGAGTTGAACCTCTCGCCCTTGAACTATGGCATGGGCCTGCTCCGCCGGATCGGTTGAACCCACGCACAGCGGGAGAGAGGTCGATCGATGTCGGCTGCGAAGCACACACGCGAGGCGGGCGAACGGGACTCGGCGAGCGATGCGCCCGCGAAGCCCGCGCGGGAACACACGACGATCAAGGGCGGCGCGCCGGCGGGCAAGACGCCCAGGTCCAGGCCCGCGAATGTCGCGGCGATGCGCGAGGCCGCGAACGTCCGCCAGCGCGAGCACCGGGCGCGCGTCGACGAGGTCGGGCGTCACACGGTGTACGAACTCGAGAACCCGATGCTGCGCATCCACGTCGGCGATTGCCGCGATGTGCTGGCGAAACTCCCGGAGTTTCGGCGGAAGGAAGTCGACCTGGTCTTTGCCGACCCGCCGTTCAATTGGAATCGGGCGTACGACAAGTGGGACGATTCCATGCCGCGCGAAGACTATCTGAAGTTCACGCGCGAGTGGCTGGACCTGTGCGTCGACGCGCTCCGCCCGACGGGGGCGATCTGGGTGAACATCCCGGACGACACGTGCGCCGAGATCGTGATGCACCTGAAGGGTCGGAACCTGGCGATGGTGAACTGGTGCATCTGGCACTATCGCTTCGGGCAGAACACGACGGAGCGATTCATCAACAGCAAGGTCCACGCGCTCTATTTCGCCAGGACCGCGGCGAGCCGTGTCTGGAATCCGCGCGAGGTGCTTGAAATGTCGGACCGCGCGGCGATCTACGCCGACCCGCGCACGCAGAACAAGGCCGACGGCATGCCGCCCGGAATGCGCGTGCCTATGGACGTGTGGTACGGCCAGTTCTGGGGGCGCATCCAGGGAAACAACGCCGAGCGTCGCGCCAACCACGACAACCAGTTGCCCGAGGTGTATCTGGAGCGGGTCGTCCGCGCGTGCAGCAACGAGGGCGACCTGGTGGTCGATCCCTTCACGGGCTCGGGCACAACGCCGGTGGTCGCCCACGCGCTCAAGCGCCGATTCATCGGTTCGGAGTTCAGCGTCGACAACGCACGGAGCGCGTTCGCCCGCATCAAGGCCGGCCCCGTGAGGATCGGAAAGGCCCTGGGCGCCAGCAGCGCGATCTTCGAGAACCGCGTGAAGAGCAAGCGTCGCGCCGGATCCAAGGGCATCGGCGCGGATGCAATCGCGACAACGACCCCATGAGCGCCGTCTTGCGTGTGAAAGTCGTTCCGGGCTCGTCGCGCGAGGCAATCGCGGGACGGCTTGGCGATCGATTGAAAGTGCGCGTCTCCGCGCCGCCGGAAGCCGGGGCCGCCAACCAGGCCGTCTGCCGGTTGATCGCCGATGCCCTGGGTGTGCGCGCCCGCGACGTCCGCATCTCGGCCGGTCATACCCGCCCGGAGAAAACGCTCGAGATCGACGGCGTGGACCAGGCGACGGCGGATGCGCTTCTGGGCTCCTGAGCAGAGGCACGCCCCGCCGCCTTGCGATCCTCTACTCCCGCTGTTCTTCTTCGTATGCGTCGATTACGCGCTGCACGAGCGGATGGCGCACCACGTCGGAGCGATCGAGCGAAACGAAACCGACGCCGGGGGTTTTCGAGAGGCGCGCCGCGGCGTCGACCAGTCCCGATTCGCGCGGCTCCTCGAGGTCGATCTGCGTCGTGTCGCCGGTCACGATCATCTTGCTCCCATGCCCCATCCGCGTCAGGAACATCTTCATCTGCCCGCGCGTGGCGTTCTGGGCCTCGTCGAGGATGATGACCGCGTTGTTGAGCGTTCGCCCGCGCATGAACGCGAGCGGCACGACCTCGACCACGTCATTCTCCATGAAGCGGCGCACGGTCGCGTAGTCCATCATGTCGTGCAGCGCGTCGAGGAGCGGGCGCAGGTACGGGTTGACCTTGGCCTGCATGTCGCCGGGGAGAAAGCCGAGTTTCTCGCCGGCCTCGACGGCGGGGCGCGCGAGGATGACCTTGGTGACACGCGAGGTCTTGAGCAGGTGGACGGCGGCGGCGACGGCGAGGTAGGTCTTGCCCGTGCCCGCCGGGCCGATCGAGAAGACCAGGTCGTGGTCGCGGATGGAATCGAGGTAGCGCTGCTGGTTGGTGGTCTTGGCGCGGATGAGCTTGCCGCGCGAGTAGACGTCGAGCGAGCCGTCCCACGTCGCGGCCGAATCGATGAACTGCCCGTCCTCGTCGGAGACGTCCAGCGTCGGCATGGGGCGTCCGGCCTGGTCGCTGATGATGTCGAGCACGTCCTGACGCGAGACAGTCCGCTCGTCGACCGAGGCCTGGAGGAGGCGCTCGATCACGCGACGGGCGGCGGCGACGGCGTCGCGCGGACCCTTGAGCTGGATCTCGCCGTCGCGCGACGTGATATGCACGCCCAGCGCCTCGCGGATGAGCTTCAGGTTGCGTTCGGCGGGCCCGAGCACGGGCACGCTGCGATCGGTCTTGCGTTGGATCCTGATGGTTGATTCCACGACGTGACTATCGTAGGGCCTGAGCGAAAGTCGGCGGGCCCGATCGCCGACAGACTCTGGCGGGATCATCACGCAGGACGGCAAGGGGGGACCATGGCACAGAAGCCCGTGATCGGCATCGACCTCGGCGGGACCAACATGCAGATCGGCGTGGTGGGCGAGGGCGGGAAGGTGCTGGGCACCGCGCGCAAGAAGACCAAGGCCGCGGACGGCATGGAGGCGGTGCTGGCGCGCCTGGCCGAGGGCGTGAATGAAGCGTGCGTGGACGCGAAGATCGCGCGCGAGAGCATCGCGGCGGTGGGCATCGGCGCGCCGGGCGCGGTCGATCCGGTGAAGGGCGTGGTGCTGGAGGCGGTGAATCTCCGCTGGTCCGACGTGGCGCTGGCGAACATCCTGACCAAGAAGCTCGGCGTGCCCACGTTTCTCGACAACGACGTCAACGTCGCGGTCTATGGCGAGAACAAGGTCGGTGCCGGCAAGAACGCAAGCGACCTGCTCGGCGTGTGGGTCGGCACGGGCATCGGCGGCGGGTTGATCCTGAACGGCGATCTTTACTACGGCACGTTCATGACGGCCGGCGAGATCGGGCACACAATCCTGCTCCCCAACAACCCGCCGGGCCACCGCTCGCTGGAGCACAACTGCTCGCGCACCGCGGTCGTCGATCGCCTCGTCCGCCTCATCGAGAGCAACCAGCCAAGTTCGCTCTCGTCGATGGTCGACGGCGACTTCGAGCGCATCAAGTCCAAGGTCGTCGCCAAGGCCTACGAAGAAGGCGATGAACTCACGGTCGAGGTCGTTGACGACGCTGCCAACTTCCTTGGCATCGCGATCTCCAACGTGGTCACGCTCCTCTCCATCGGCAAGGTCGTGCTCGGCGGCGGGCTGACCGAGGCAATCGGCGATGCGTTCGTGGAGAAGGTGGCGGAGAGTTGCCGCCGCTTCGCCTTCCCCGACGTGTGCAAGAAGGTCGAAATCGTGGCGAGCAAACTGCGTGACGACGCGGGCGTGATCGGGGCGGGCCTCATCGCCATGGAGCGGATGAAGAAGAAGTAGGCGCCGGCGAGGGTGGGCTCTCGTCCTGCCGCACGCACGCGCCCGCCTGGATGCTCCCGCCAAGAGCACGAAGACGTGCGTGTCGTGCTCGCCGATTGCCTCGGGCTCCATCCTCGGCGGATCCGTTCCGTCACTCGGAATCCGTCACCCCCACGCGGATCGACTGGACCCCGAACGACGGGCCAAACGCCATCCGCGCGCACGCCAAATGGTTCTTCACTCCCCCTTCTGCTATCGTCCTCTCGATTCAGCGTTCGATCGGAGGAGGCCCGTGTACGACCTGCTCTTCGACGGATTCGGCCCGATCTTCGGAATCCCCGCTGTGCTCGGCACGGTCTTCTTCGTGCTCCGACTCGTGCTCATGCTCATCGGCCAAGGCGATACCCACGGCGACATCCCTCATGACGTCCACACCGACCCCGGCGAGGCCTTCAAGGTCTTCTCGCTCCAGGCCTTCGCCGCCTTCTTCATGGGCTTTGGCTGGGCCGGCATCGCCGCCATGCGCGGCGCCGGGCTCGGCATCCCTCCGTCACTGGTCATCGGCGCCGGCGGCGGCGCGGGTCTCGTCTGGCTCCTGGCCGCTCTCCTCCGCGCCGCATGGTCCATGCAGTCCTCCGGCAACATCGACATCAGCGAGGCGATCGGCCTCTCGGGCCAAGCCTATGTAAACATCCCGAGCGCTCGCTCCGGACGCGGACAGGTCCGCGTCGTCATCGAAGATCGCCAGCGCATGTTCAACGCGGTCACCGACGGCCCGACCATCCCAACCGGCACGCTCGTCCAGGTCGTCGGCACCAACCCCGACAACACCATCACCGTGCTCCCCGAAGACGCTGAAGGCCGTGCCGTTGCGCCCACAACCACACATGAGGGCACGCTCGGATTCGTCGGGCCCGGCGAGAACGGCGCACCGCGCCCGTGATCGAACGCCATCGGATTCGTGCAACCCGTTTCGTGATCTCGTGTCGCGGGGCGTGATGGCCGCGCGGCACATTCAAGAAGGGGCCGGGGCTCGCCCAGCGCGCGTGGCGCAAGCAAACCCCGGCGTGAAGGAGATTCCGTGATGACCACCGCGATGTTGACCGACACCGTGCTGTCCGCCCCGAGCGCGGCCGCGATGCTGGCCCAGAGCTCGATCTCGGACTCCGTCAAGGGACTGGCCTACTTCGGCATCGTCGGCGCCGTCGCCCTGCTCCTCCTCTTCTTTGTCGTCCTCATCATCAAGCAGTACAAGCGCTGCCCCAGCAACCGCATCCTCGTCGTCTACGGCAAGGTCGGCGTCAACCGCGCCTCGCGCTGCATGCACGGCGGCGGCGTGTTCGTGATCCCGCTGATCCAGGACTATTCCTACCTCTCCCTCGAACCGACCGCCATCGACATCCCCCTCTCGGGCGCGCTGTCGCAGAACAACATCCGCGTCAATGTCCCCTCGACGTTCACCGTCGGCGTCTCCACCGATCCCGTGCTCATGAACAACGCCGCCGAACGCCTCCTCAACCTCAACTCGCTCCAGGTGCAGGAGCGCGCCCAGGACATCATCCTGGGCCAACTGCGCCTGGTCATCGCGACCCTCACGATCGAGGAGATCAACCGCGACCGCGAGAAGTTCATGAAACTCGTCAACGAGAACGTCGCCCAGGAGATCAACAAGATCGGGCTGGAACTCATCAACGTCAACATCCGCGATATCACCGACGAGAGCGGCTATATCGAGGCCATCGGCAAGCGTGCCGCCGCCGAGGCCATCAACCGCGCCAAGGTTGAGGTCGCCCAGCAGGAGCGCGAGGGCGCCACGGGCGAATCGATCGCGGTGCGCGAAAAGACGGTGAATGTCTCGCGTGAAACTGCCACCGCCGTCGAGGGCCAGAAGCAGGCCGAGCAGCAGCAGCGCGTCGCCGTCGCCGCACTCGAGGCCGAGGCGGTCAAGGGCGAGACCGCGGCCCGTCGCGACCGCGAGATCACCATCGCGCAGCGTGAGGCCGAGATCGCGGCGGCGAAGAAGTCTGCCGAACAGGAGCAGCGCATCCGCGTGGCCCAGGCCGAGGCCCAGGCGGTGACGGGCGAGAACGAATCCCGCGCCCGCATGGCCGAGAGCCAGGCGGTGCTGTCAGAGATCCAGGCCACCAGCCGTCGACGCGCCGACGTGGCCGCCGCCGAGGCCGCCAAGGCGATCTTGGTGGCGGAGCGCGAGCGAGAGATGGCGCGGCTGGCCAAGGAGCAGATCGTTCCGCAGGAGATCGAGAAGCAGCGCATCGCGCTGGCCGCCGAAGCCGAGGCCGAGAAGCGCCGGCGCGAGGCCCAGGGCGAGGCCGACGCGATCCTCGCCAAGTACCAGGCCGAGGCCGAGGGCGTGCGCCGCGTCATGGAAGCCAAGGCCGAGGGCTATCGCCGCCTGATCGAAGCGTGCGGCCAGGACGCCGCGGTCGGCCCGACGCTCCTGCTCATCGAGCAGCTCCCCAAACTCGTCGACGCGCAGGTGAAGGCAGTCCAGAACCTCAAGATCGACAAGATCACCGTCTGGGACACCGGCGCCGGCAACTCAGGACGCAATACCACCGCCGACTTCGTGTCGGGGCTCGTGGGCTCGCTCCCGCGCTTGCACGAGATGGCGGCCCAGGCGGGCATCGAACTCCCGCCCGCGCTCGGCAAACTCCACAAACGCACCGATACCCACGCGGGCGCGAGCGACGAACACACCCAGCCCAAGGGCGCGTAACGATTCAGCATGATGAGTCTCTGGACGCCGGACCTGTGGCTCGGCGAAGGTCGCGGTGAATCGAGCGGGATGAGATGGCGCCGCGCCATCAGACCCGATTTCGTTTCAGGCCGCCTTTCGCTTCGTTGAAACTTCCAACTCGTCCAGCAGCGACACGATCCGGTCGCTGGTCTGGAGCAGGACCGCATACGCCTCTTCGGACTCCTCGACCTTGCCCGCGAACTTCAGATCGAGAATCTGCTTCACCAGCGCGTGCAGTTTCTGGTGTTTCTGGTCCAACTCAACCATGAGTGGGTTCTTGCCCAACATGCGTAGCCCCACGCTGAAGAGCCACTGACCCAGTTCACATTCGTTATGAGACAACGCCTCGCCCTGCAGCATGGTCCTCTTGCCGTCGAGGAACGCGCGGATCTTCATTTTCCACGTCAGGTGCTTCTTCTTGGCCCCGGAAAAATCAAACCCGTCGCATGTGACCATCACCCTGGCTCCTTGCCGGCGCACTCACGCCGCCAACCCCATCGACCGAATGGCGACTAAATCGAGGGGAAATTCCTCCATGCGTGCGAGAAGAATCGCGTGGGGCTATCCACAGGCTCAAGGTGTGCGTAATTCAGTAATTTCCATGAGCGGTCACACCCCATCATCTCTCCCGCAGCCCGGCCAACATTCGCAATGCGTCCTCGATCTCGCTCGGTACAGGCATCACGCTCAGCCGCGACTGCTTGACCAATGCAAACTCCGCGAAGCGCGGGTCGGCCTTGATCGTCGCCAGCGTCACGGGCACCGCCAGCGGCCCGACCGGCGCAAGGTCCACCACCGCAAACCTGGGTTTGCCCTCCGGTGTCTGCCCCGGCTTCTTGGGGTCCTCGAACGCACCCCCGATCGCCCTCGCGGTCCCCACCACCGCTTTCTCGTCCCCCGTGTGATAGATGTAAACCGTGTCACCCTTGGCGATCGATCGCAGATGGATCAACGCCGCGGCATTGGTCACGCCGTCCCACGTCGCCCGACCCTTCTTCACCAGGTCTTGAAACGAAAACTCACTCGGCTCGGTCTTGAACAGGAAGTAAGCCATTGATGACTCCGATTTTCAGGATGGTGTGATCTGGCGTCCTGCGACGGGGGCTCGGCCGAGCGCGAGGCCGGATTCTGTCCGGGATGTGATGACTTCACGCTTTGTGGTAGGCTCACCGTGCGGCTTGTCGCCGCCCGTCGGCCAGTGACCATCGAGATTCCCGATGAGCAACGCCCGCCAAGCCGATGTCTTTCCGGTCACCATGACCGATTGGATCCACGAGCGCATGTCGCTCGGGCCCGAGGGGCGTCGCCAACTCAATCAGGAGATCATGGCCCGGTATGCCTGGCCCCTGCAGGTCTACTTCATGGGCACGCGCGATCGCTGGCTCGGTGAACCCACCGACATCGTCCAGGGCTTCTTCGCCAGCCGCCTCGCCAAGGCCGAATTCTTCGCCAATTGGTCCGCCAGCGGCCTGCGTCTGCGCCACTGGCTCATCAACGCCTTCTGCTTCTATCTCAAAGAACTCCATCGCGCGCGACGCAAAGAGGCCCGCGAGGTCGCCCCGTCCGACGAACCTGCCACCGCCGAGGGCAACCCGTCCAAGGCCGCCGATCGCGCGTTCGCGGTGAGCGTGGTACGCGAGGCCCTCCGCATGGCCCGGGTGCAGTGCGAGAAAGAGAAACTGGGGGCCCACTGGGAGATCTTCCTTCGCCATTTTTACAAGGGAGAGGCGTACGCCGATTTCGCCGCGGATTTCGAGGTCGACCCGCCACGGGCCGCCGTCATGGCCCGCACCGCCCGGACCAAGTTCAACGCGGCCCTGCGAGATCTGCTGTCGCGTGAGGCTCCCGACGCCGATCCCGACGCCGAGATTCTTTCTCTCTTGGAGGAAAGCGGCTCATGAGCCAGGCCGACGGCTTCCAGCAGAGTTTCCCCGACGACTCGTTCGCCGATCTGAACGAACGCAGCGCGCTGCGCCTGCTTCGCTTGGGGCTCAGCCGCCCCAGCCGCCCGGTCGACGCGCTGATCGATCGCCTGCTCTCCCCGGGCGGGCACGAGTGGTTCCGCAAGGTGATCCAGGGCCCGACCTTCAAGACGTGTGTGGGCGACGCGTTCACGGGCCTGATCAGCGGTCGTGTCATGCTGGTGCAACTGACATCGCTCAAAGAGGCCGCCAAGTCGCTCGGCGCCGATCGCGACCGCGAGAATCGTCTCGTCGCGCGGGTGGCGTACGACCTTGCGATCGCCGCCGCCCTGGCGCACCACGGGCGGATCATCACGGGCCAGAAGCGATCGGAACTGCTCCCGGTGCTGACCGACCTGGCCGATGCCTTGCCGGAGCCCTGGGCCGACATGGTCGTCCGCGCCACCGACGCGCTCGATCGCGCCGAGTAGCCGACCCGAGCACCCGCCCCGCGCGATCTACCATCCGCCCATGTCAACCACCACCCACGCCGTCGCCCCAGCGCTCATCGATGCCTGCCGCGCCCGACTCTCCAAACTCCGCGCCGCAGCCGGCGCGCACAACGCCGCCGCCTTCCTGGTCTCGCACCCATCCGACGTGGCCTACCTGACAGGCTTCCTGGGCGGCGACAGTTACCTGCTGGTCCCGACCGACTCCTCGGCCCGCCCGCTCCTGATCTCCGACTTCCGCTACGCCGAAGAACTCGAGGCCCATCGCCCGCTCTGCGACCTCTTCATGCGCGAAAAGACCATGACCCAGACGCTCAAGGCGCTCCTGCCCGAGCGCGTGAAAGGTCTGGTCGCGGCACAGGGCGACCACCTGACCTATTCGGAGTTCGACGCGCTGGGCGAGGCCGTCGGCCGCTCCAACCTCGTCCCGACCTCGTCGATCCTTCTCAAACTCCGTGCGGTCAAGGACGCGATCGAGGTCGAGAACATCCGTCGCGCCATCGACATCCAGCAGAAATCGCTCCTGGAACTCCTCCCGACGATCCGGCCCGGACGCACCGAACTCGATGTGGCGGCCCAACTCGAGGCCGAGATGAAACGCCGCGGCTCGGTCAATCCCGGTTTCCCATCCATCGTCGCCGCCCAGGCCAACGGCTCGCTCCCCCACTATTCGCCCGGCCCGATCGAACTCAAGGCCCACATGCCCCTGCTCATCGACTGGGGCGCGCAGTACAACGGCTACCGCTCCGACATGACACGCACCTTCACCCTCGCACGCTGGCCCGAGCAGGTCCGCGCGATCTACCCCATCGTGCTCGAGGCCTATCAGAAGTCCGCGGCCGCCCTCGCGCCCGGAAAGTCCGGCGCCGAGATCGACAACGTCGCTCGCCAGGTCATCACCAAGGCCGGCTTCGGCGATAAGTTCGGGCACGGCCTGGGGCACGGCATCGGCCTGGCCATCCACGAAGAGCCCCGCCTCAGCCACCGCGGCGACGCCTCCGTCCTCGAGCCCGGCAATGTCGTCACCGTCGAGCCCGGGATCTACCTGCCCGGTATCGGCGGCGTGCGCCTGGAAGACGACTACCTCATCACTCCGACCGGGGCCGAACGCCTCAACTCGCTCCCCATGGACATCCAATGGGCGACGCTGGGCTGACGCGCGGCCACGTTTCCACAAAGCACGTGGCACAGAGCACACGGCCATGGCCGTGACCGACAGACGCGAGCCGCCTTTTTAGCGTCTTCTCGATACCCCGCTCACGACTCCCGCAGCATCTCCGGGGCGGGTTTTGTCCGGGGCGCGTGCCAATGCATCGCAAGACAGATAGGATGTCGTCCTCGGGGCGTCGGCCGAATCGGCGCTCGTTCTCAAACCTCTGGGGAGACCCCGCGTCGGCGGGGGCCACCATGATCGAACCTTCGAAACTGCGTGAGCTTGTCCAATTGATGGTCGCCAACGATCTGACCGAACTGGACCTTCGTGACGACAAGCAGACTGTGACCCTCAAGCGCGCCGGGCAGGTGGTGGTTCAGGCCTCCCCCGCCCACATGGTGATGCCACCCATGCCAGCGGTGTCCGCCCCGGCCGCCGCACCAGCGGCCGCCGCTCCGGCTGCGGCGCCCGCCGCCGATCCGGGCCTGGAGTATGTCGTGTCGCCCATGGTCGGCACCTGCTACCTGGCCTCCAGCCCCGACGCCGCACCCTTCGTCAAGGTGGGCGACCCGGTGTCGAGCGGGCAGGTCACCTGCCTGATCGAGGCCATGAAGGTCTTCAACGAGATCAAGTCTGACAAGTCCGGCAAGATCGTCCAGGTCCTTGTCAAGAACGGCGAGGCGGTCGAGTTCGGGCAGCGGATTTTCGCCGTTCGCGCGTAGCGCGAATTCATCGCGGAGAGCGCCGAGTACACGGAGGCCAGACCCCGTCGGCGCGATCCAATTCCGAATTCCCTCTCCGTGTGCTCCGCGGCCTCCGCGTTGAATCCTCTGGAGTTCGAATGTTTAAGCGAGTCCTGATCGCAAACCGCGGCGAAATCGCCCTCCGCATCCTCCGGGCATGCAAGGAACTCGGCGTCGAGACCGTCTGCGTGTACTCCACCGCCGACAAGGACGCCCCCTACCTCCGCATGGCCGATCGCGCCATCTGCATCGGCCCCGGGCCCGCCAAGGAGTCCTACCTCAACATCTCCCGCATCATCTCCGCCGCCGAGATCGCCGACGTCGACGCCATCCACCCCGGCTATGGCTTCCTGTCGGAGCGCCCCGACTTCTCGATGGCCTGCCGCGACTGCAAGATCGAGTTCATCGGGCCGAGCCCCGAGGCCATGGGTAAACTCGGCGACAAGGTCGAGTGCAAGAACACCGCCAAGGCCAACAAGGTCCCGGTCTTCCCCGGCTCCGACGGCGCCATCGAGGAAGAAGAAGAGGCCGTCGCGGTCGCCGCCAAGATCGGCTACCCCGTCATCATCAAGGCATCGGCGGGCGGCGGCGGGCGCGGCATGCGCGTCTGCCGCAACGAGGCCACGCTCCGCTCGTCGATCAAGGCGGCCCAGCAGGAGGCCCAGGCCGCGTTCGGCAACGGCGCCGTCTTCATCGAGAAATTCCTCGAGCACGCGCGCCACGTCGAGATCCAGTGCCTGGGCGACAAGCACGGCAACGCCGTTCACCTCTTCGAGCGCGACTGCTCCATGCAGCGCCGGCACCAGAAGGTGATCGAGGAAGCACCGAGCCCGAACGTCGACCGGCGCAAACTGGAGAAGGTCGCCGAGGGCGCCGCACGCCTGCTCAAGGCGTCGAACTACGCCGGGGCCGCGACGGTCGAGTTCCTTCTCGACGAGCACCAGAACTTCTACATGCTCGAGGTGAACACGCGCGTGCAGGTCGAGCACCCGGTGACGGAACTGATCACGGGCATCGACATCGTGAAGATGTCGATCATGATCGCCGCGGGTGAACCGCTCCCCTTCAAGCAGAAGGACATCGCGGTCCACGGGCACGCGATGGAGTGCCGCATCAACGCCGAGGATCCCGCGGAGGGATTCCGCCCGAGCCCGGGCAAGATCACGACCTGGCAGGTCCCGGGCGGCCCGGGCGTTCGCATGGACACGCACGTCGTGCCGGGCTATGCCGTCCCGCCGAACTACGACAGCATGATCGGCAAGTTGATCGTTCATGCCGACACGCGCGAGCAGTGCATCGACCGCATGAGCCGGGCCCTGGGCGAGTTCCGCGTCGATCCGATCAAGACCACGATCCCGCTGCACCGCCAGTTGATGCAGAACTCCGACTTCCGCAAGGGCGGCGTGGACATCCATTATCTCGAACGACTGCTGAAGTAGACCCCACCGCCCGCCCAACTCCGCGCCTCGCATCCGGGACGAGCGATCCTGCCTGCCCGCCCCAATACAATCTCCCCGTGAGCGCCGCGATTCCCACCCAATTCGCCGAGACTCCTGGGCGTCGGGCCGCGGCGGAGATCATCGCGACACTCCGCAACGCGGGGCACATCGCGTATCTGGCGGGCGGGTGCGTGCGCGATGAGTTGCTCGGGCGCGTGCCGCAGGACTACGACGTTGCCACCGACGCCACGCCCCCCGTGCTCACGAAATTGTTCCGCAAAACCAGCGAGGTCGGCGCATCGTTCGGCGTCGTGCTCGTCAAAGTCCACGGCGTCGTCACCGAGGTCGCCACCTTCCGCGCCGACGGCACCTACACCGACAAGCGCCGACCCGACGAGGTCCGCTTCAGCACCCCGGAAGACGACGCGGCACGGCGCGATTTCACCGTCAACGCGCTCTTCCTCGATCCGGCCGACACCAGCGCCGGCCCGCACGGACGCATCATCGATTTCGTCGGCGGGCTCGCCGATCTTGAGAAGCGGGTGCTCCGTGCCGTGGGCGATCCCGAGGCGCGCCTGGCCGAGGACCACCTGCGCGCCCTGCGTGCCGTGCGTCTCTCGGCCAAACTCGGCTTTGAGATCGACGGCGCGACCCGGGCCGCGATCACGCGCCACGCGCGCGACCTGGCGGGCGTCAGCCGCGAACGCATCGGCGACGAGGTCCGCGCCATGATGTCGCACCCCTCTCGCACCGGCGCAGTCACAACTCTGGACGAACTCGAACTCGACGCGCCGGTCCTCCGCGAACCACACCAGACTTCCCCGCCCCGCACCCTCGCACGACTCCGTCCGGAGGCAAGTTTCGGTGCCTGCCTCTCCGCTTGGGCGCTCGACCGCGGCCTCGACGTCGGCACGACCGACGCCCACCTCCTGGTCTCTCGCTGGAGAATCGCCCTCTGCCTCTCGAACGACGAGCGGACCTCGCTTTCCAACATTCTCCAAACAATTCCCACTATCGAACGGGCATGGACCGACCTCGGCACCGCGGCCCGGAAGCGACTCGCGTCTGCCTCCGTATTCTCGGACGCGCTCGATTTGGTTTCTGTTCGAAACAGCGGGCACGCTGACCGCGTATTGGATGATGTGGAGGTGCTGCGCGCGACGACTTCGGGCCTGTCGCCACGCCCTCTGATCTCGGGCGACGACCTGATTGGGCTTGGGCTGTCGCCCGGCCCGGGGTTCAAGGTGCTGCTGGATGCGTTGTACGACGCCCAGTTGGAGGACAGGATTGCCTCACGGGAGGCCGCCCTCGCGCTGGCGTTGGAACTCGCTGGCTCAAGGGGCGTCTAGACTGGTATTCTATTTTGGGGCTGGGGTTGTTGCGCGCCGAATCTGGCGTGGGCAGTTTCGAACGGAAGTCTTGGCGTGGCCGAAGATTGGCCGCGGTTGAACACGACATGAGTCGGGAGGTCGGTGATGGGGAAGATCAACGGACGCTGGTTGGCGACACTCACGCTGGCGACGCTGGCGTCGGTCGCGGGCACCTACGGCTCGGCGTTGGCCGGCGCTCCCGCCATGCCGCGCGCGGCAATCACGATGGTCGACGAGGACACGCTGATCTTCAAAGACGGGAAGGTCGTCACGGGCAAGATCCTCAAGGAGGATGCGACCACCATCAAGTTCAAGGGATCGGTCGGCGGGATCGAGTTCGAGGCCGACTACAAGAAGGACGACATCCTCGAAATCAAGCGCGCCAAGGTCGACCCCAAGGGCGAGAAGCCCAAGCCCGCCGACACCAAGCCCGCCGACGACAAGAGCAAAGCACCCGCCGCCAAGGAAGAGCCCGTCGCACCCAGCGAGGGCGGCGTGAAGTACTACACGATGGAATTGTCCGGGCACTTCGGCTGGGACATCTCGCAGACGCCGATCCGCGACTGCATGAAAGAGGCCGTCAAGGGCGGCGCCGACTACGTCATCGTCATCATGAACAACGACTGGTCGCAAGGGCCCAAGGAACTGTCGGAGGACCGCAAGCCCGAGGACGCGGCGTTCGACGAACTCTTCCGGGCCGAGGACATGGACGACATCTTCTCGACCGACCTGCGCAGTTACGACAAGCCGCCCAAGGTCGTGTTCTGGGTGAAGCGGGCCATGGGCGGCGGGGCGTTCCTCCCGCTGGTGTGCCCGACGATGTATTTCAGCAGCGACGGCAAACTGGGCGGCATCGGCAACCTCACCAAACTCTTCGGCGGAACGGGCGACGAGGTCGTTCGCCAGAAGCAGTACTCCCTTCGCCTCAAGCACGCCGAGGGCATCGCCAACACCGGCGGCTATTCGATCCAACTCCTCCGCGCCATGGCGATTCCGGAGTTCGTGCTCACCGTCGCGTATCCCAACGGTGACCCGGTCCTCTACGAGCGCATGCCCGAGGGTCCGGGCGAGTTCCTCCTGACCGACGACGGCATGGAGGCCAACTCCGACACCGCCAAGGCGCTCGAGGCCGGCGAGGGCAACGACGTCCTCACCCTGACCGCCAAACTGGCGCAGGACCTCCGCGTCAGCAAGGGCACCGTTGACGACATCGACCAACTCAAGTTCGAACTGGGCATCTCGCGCTCCGGCGTTGAGGTCAAGAGCCGCGCCAAGCAGATCATGGAAGGCTGGTCCAAGGGGCTTGAGCAGGCGATGCGCGACCTGCGCCGCCTGCGCGGGGAGGCCAACGCGATCCAGTTGGGCGGCGACTTCACGCAGCGCACCAGGGCACGCGGGCAGAAGAAGCAGATCCTCCAGAAGATGCAGGGCATCCTGAAGAAATACGGCGAGGTCTTCGGCGAGGAACGCCGCCTCGGTATGGACAGCGACCTGCAGCGCGAGATCGATCTCCTGGATCATGACCAGACGCTCGACCTCCAGCAGCAGCGGCGGAAAAAGTAACCAACCGGGCTCGACGCGAGCACACACGGACCTTCGGATCGGAGCGATTGCCAATGAAATGCAACGGGTTGTTGGGCGGACGTGCTTGGTTGTTGGTGGTGTCGGCCGCGGCGCTCATCGCGTCGCTCACGCTGGTATCGTCGCCCGCGGGAGCGCCCAGGGCCACGGCGGCGGTTCTGACACCGGTCAGTGCGCCCGCGACGATCGCCGACAAGGACAAGGTCTACCTCAAGGACGGCCGCGTCCTCGAGGGAAAGATCACCAAGGAACTCGACGGCTATGTCTGGCTCCTGCAGGACAGCAACGGCATCACCCACGAAGAGTTCCTGAAGCCCGGCGATATTGAAAAGGTCGTCCGCGCCGGCGATGGCGGTGGCGCCGTCAAGCCCGCGGACGACACCAAGACCGACACCAAGGCGGCGGACAAGCCCAAGCCCCCGGCTGGCGGCGCGCCCCGCGCCGCGATCCTCACCATGGAGGAGATGGTCGGCATCCAGATGGCCGCCAAGCCCCTCAAGGACGCCATCCCGCTCCTGGAAAAGGACGGCGTGAACGTCGTGGTGCTCAAGGTCAAGTCGGGCGGCGGCATGCTCCTGGAAATCCAGCGCATCAGCGACGTCATCCACAACGAATACAAGCAGCGGTTCCGCACCGTGGCGTGGATCGAGTCCGCGATCTCCGCGGCCGCGATGAGTTCCCACTGCCTCGAAGAAATCTACTTCATGCCCAACGGCAACTACGGCGCCTGCACCGGCTGGAGCGGATCGCTCGTCGCCGTCAAGGGACGCGAACTCGAGCGGGTCCTCCTCGACATGGAAAAGATCTCGGCCCGCGGCAATCACCCCAAGGAGATCATGCGCGCCATGCAGATCTCGGGGCGTGACGAGGTGCTCACCGAACTCGCCATCGAGCCCCCCAGCGGCAAACTCTCCGCCGACATCGACCCCGCCACAGGCAAGGTCACCTGGTACCAGGACCATTCGGGCAAGTACATCCTGAACCCGGTCGCCAACATCGACATCCTCACCTTCAACGCCCCCGACGCCGAGAAGTTCATGTTCTCGCGCGGCACCGCGGCGACCAAGGAAGAACTCACCAAACTCATGGGCTACCAGGAGATCGAATGGGTCGGCAAGCCCAAGAACGGCTACGCCTGGCCGGTCTCCGACGCCGAGGAAATGCAGATCAAGTGGCGCGCCGAAATCACCGAGGCACAGGCCCGCCTCAACGAGTACTTCCAGAAGTATGGCGTGGCTGTCCAGACCGCCCAATCCATGCAGACCAAGAGCGATCGCGCCGTCTGGGTCGCCAAGGCCCGCGGACACCTCGACTTCCTCCGCCAACTCGCCAAGCGCTTCCCCAACATCGGTCTCATGGTCGGCATCAACGACGACTGGTTCAAGGAGCAGGAGGACATGCTCCGCCAGTTGCTGCGGTAAGCCAGCGCCATTCCACACGCCCGTTCCGCACACGCCCGGCCCCCGGGCGTTTTTTTGCGAAAGGCCCGGCGCCGATCGGCCCGCCCGCTCCCGCCGGCGTCGGGACCGCGCCGAACGCGCAACGCGCGTACCCTCTTCCGCTGGACGTGCAATCGCGGAGAGCGTGTGGGCGCCATGTTGAACTCAACTCGTGCATCGTCGCTGGTCGTGCCGCGCGAGCTCGCGCTCGTGTGCTGCCTCGCGCTGATCCCGGGCTGCAGCATGGGAGGGAGCAAGTCGGCCTCGCAGGCCAACGACGAACTCCGACGCCGCGTCATGGCCCTCGAAGATCAGAAGAAATCGCTCGAGCAGACCAACACCGAGTTGCTCGCCAAGGTGACGGAACTTTCAAGGGAGCGTGGGGCGGCGCTCCCGGCGGATGTGCTGGCAGCCATGCCGCGCTGCGCCTCGATCGCGATCTCCGACCTGGGCACGTGGCTCGACCCCGCGGACGCGGGCAAGCCCGCGACCAGCGTGCATGTCTCCGTATCGGCGCTGGACGGGCGCGGGCGCTCGATGCAGGGCGTGGGCACGCTCTGTGTCGAACTCCTCGTGCTCCCCGCGGACGCAACGATCGTGAACGATGCCGGCGAACGATCCGCCCGCCAAGGCGCGACGCCGATCCGGACCACAAAGGCCGAGATCGGCCCGGCGGCGCTGCGCGACGCGTATCGCGAGGGCCTCTTCGGCGCGTCCTATGTCGTTGACATCTCGATCGATCCGCTCACGGAACGGAACGCCGTTGTGCTGGTCCGCGCCCGGTTCGCCGATGCGATCACAGGCGTGACGCTCGACGCGACGAAACTCGTGGGCGTGCACTGACACACCCGACGGCCTCCGACACAACCACCGTCATTCGTCACACGCGCTGCGACGGCGGTGCGATCGACTCCGGCGAGATCGTTCCGCCACATTCCGGGCACACATCCGCACGAATCCCACGCAAGTCGTAGCCACAGCCCCGGCACACATGCGCCGGCCAGGCGCGCCGCCGCGCCGCGATCGCCCATCCGAACGCGATCGCCGCGAGCACCAGGTTGGTCCCCGCCGCCACGAGCATCGACTGTTCGTTCGAGAACTTCGTGAACGAAAAGTGCCCTGTCGGCACGATAAGGACGATCGACGCAAGCAGTAGCGCCGCCGCCAGCCGCCACGAACGCGTCGCCGCCCACACCAGGCCGACGGCCGGCACATGAGTAATCGCGCAACTGATCGCGAACGCTCCGTTGGGCCACGAACCGTTCGGCACGAGCCTCGCAAGCCATGCGCCAGGGCTCGTCATCGCCGAGAACAATGTAAACCTCACCATCGGCCCCGCGACCGCCCACGCCGCCAACCCCGCATAGGCCCAGCCCCGCCAGCGCACCGGCCCGCTGTGCAACGCCGCCAGCATCCAGCACAGCGAGATCAACCCAAACCCCGCGCCCCACGCGATCCAATACTGATCCGAAAGAAACCGCCCCGCAAACCACGACTGCACGCCCCAACCCAGCGGCATGATCATCTTCTGCAACTGAAACCGCAGGTCCACACCCCGCGCCATCGCCACCAGCATCGCGCCCAGCACCGCCAACGCAACCCATCCCCGCCACGACCATCCCCACAGCCGCGGCAGCACGACATCTTGATCCATCGGGGCTTTGGCTGGTGGTGCAGTCATCAGTGGGGATTCTCTTCACACGGAGCGTGTTCCATTCCCTATTGCCCAATGCCGCGCCGCCACGATGCCGCTCGTGACGTTTCGCGCGCGAATCCGCCCCGGACCCGCCCAGCCTTGATCGCCCGCCTCAATCTGGCGCGTGCTCTTGGTACACCCGCACCCAGTCCACCTCAAACTTCCCGGGCATCTCCGTCGTGTTCGCATCGCCGCCCGTCGCGCCGACCGCGAGATTCAGGATCAGGTAGTGCGGCTCGCGCAGCGGGTTGCGTTTCACGCCGTCCGCGTCCGCCTTCACGTTCACCGTCTTGCCGAGATCAACCTCGTTGAGCATCACGCCGTCGCAGATGAACACCATCTTGGTTTCGGTCCAGTCCAGCCGCCACACGTGGAACTCCTTGGCCCACGCCTCGGCGCTGGCGTATTTCCCCGGCGCGTCCTTGGCCACCTTCTCGATCGGGATCTTCACGTTGTCCCACGCCGCCGCGCCCGCCTTGGCGCTCCCCCACGCCGCGTTGGCCAGCAGCGTGCGCTTGTAGAACTCCATGATGTCGATCTCGCCACACTCCGGCCAGGTGCGCTTGGGCCGCTCCGCCGTTCCGCTCCCCACGCTCCAGAACGCCGGCCACAATCCCTCGCGGATATCGATGCGTGCCCGCATCTCGAATCGACCGTACATCCACGAGTGCTTGCCCTTGGTCTCGATCGCGCTCGACGTGTACTCCGCGAACGTCCGCGACTTCTTCCACTCCTCCTTCGGCGCCTTGGCGTCGAAGCCCGGGTTCTCCACACGTTCCTTCCGCGCCTCGATCACCAGGAGCCCGCCCTCCACCTTCGCGTTGGCCTCCTGATACCACTGCCACTCGCGGTTCCGCACAAACCCAATCTCGTGCACCCAGTTCGTCGGATCGGGCTTGCCATCAACATTGAATTCATCGCTCCACATCAGCCGGTACCCGTCGTACCGCGTCGGCGGCTCGCTCGACGCGCTCACGCCGCCGAACACCGGCCCGGGCGCGGGCTCGCGCGCCGGCTCCTCATCCTCCGCGCCGTCGTCTTGCTCGGGCGGCTCGATCACGAGCGCCCCGACACGAAGCGCCGACCCGGGACACGCCGTCGACCCCGATTCCGCACATGCCTCGCCCGCGGAAACCACCGAAATCACGCACAACATCCGGAGAAGTACCCAGTTCATGGCCTCACTCTACCCGCCCGGCGCGCCACGCGGCTATCGTGCCCCATGAACGCCGTACAAAAGCTCCGGTCGGTCGTGACTGATCTCAAGGCGGGCAAGCCCGGCGCGGCGGAGAATTGGGAGCTTGCCTTCCGCCTGCTCTCACGCATGAACGTCGGCGCCGCGCAACTCGACGAATTGATGAAATCGCGCGACCTTCCCGCGCTCGACCGGATCGTGACCCAGATCGAAAACCCCGTGCAGACCGTCTCGACGCGCGAGTTCCCCGTGCACGATCTCGACCACGCCCTTAAGGCCTTCAATAAACGCCTCAAGGTCATGCGACTCGCCGACGAATCCAGGCTCGGCGGTCGATACACCTCCGGCGGGCGAAAGTCCGCGATCGACGCCATCCGCCCGCCCGAAGAGTTCCCCAAGGAAATCTGGGATGCGCTCGTCCGCGCGGGCAAGCTCCGCGCCGAAGGCCCCGGCTTCTACGCGCCGCGCGATGAAACACACTGATCGTGTCTCGATCAAACTCGACGCGCGAGCAAGAGCGATTCAATCTCGTGCCACAAACAGAACTTCACGTCGGTGCTTGTCGCTGCATGTGCGATCAGGACAGGTGGTCCAGTCTTGGTATCCTGCAGCCTCGCTGTCTCGCTTCCATGCCGCTTTTCCCTTGCAATCGAGGCGTTTCCGTGTATCATCTGTGCACCTTTTCCAGGGTCTGCCGATGACTGTCATTGCCTAATCAACCCGGCCGCATGTCCGCGAAACTCGCGTGACCGGACCGCCCCTCACCGAGGCGGTGGTATCGCTGTCGTTGTCGTGCGTTCATCGCGCCCGCCCGGGTATTGCCGCGAGCACCGCTCGCATCTCTCAACATCCTCGTTGCCGCGCCGTGCCCGCCAATCTCGCCGGGGGCTCGTCCGCGCGCTCCCCGCGTTCTTGTCGCGCTCGTCGTTCGCGCCCTCTGTCGCGGCCGCGATCACGTGCGCCCGCATCCACTCCATCGCCCGTTCAACCACCCATGCCACATCAACACGAGTCGTTCTCCAACCGCTCCCGCGAAGCGTTCCACTGCGTCGTCTGCAACCATCTCGTGCCCCTCTCGGCCTTCGGCACCAAGCACCGCAACCACTGCCCACGCTGCCTCTGGTCGCGCCACCTCGACGAAGCGCCCGGCGACCGCCGCTGCGCCTGCGCCGAACCCATGGAACCGATCGCCATCGAAGTCCGCCGCGGCGGAGAATGGGCCATCATCCACCGCTGCACCGGCTGCGGCACGATCCGCGCCAACCGCGTCGCCGGCGACGACCACGAACGCGCCCTCCTGGCCCTGGCGCTCCGCCCCATCGCCAACCCCGCCTTCCCCCTCGACGACCTCCGCGTGCCGAACTCGTGAGTGTGTTACGATGCACGCCGCGATCCGAAGCCCTTCGCTCGTCGAGGTTCTCGATTTCAGGCCGGAGCCGTCCCCATGCATCACGCCTCGCATCGTCTTGGTCTCGGGCCGCTCCTGCTTGCGATGCTCTTGCTGCCCGGCTGCGTCTTCTGGGATATCCGCGACGGCGTGCGCGATGCCAACAGCCGACTCGACACCGTCGATGCCAGCCTGAAGCAGACCAACAGTGAACTTAAGTCGGTCCAGTCCGCCCTCACTCGCCTCGACACCACCAACGCCGAGTTGGTCAAAGTACAGGACGAATTGGGACAACTCGACGCGACCAACGCCTCGCTTACAAACGTGCAGGATCGCCTCCAGACACTCCGCGCGATCAACGACTCACTCGCCAAGATGGACGTGCATCTCTCGAGCCTGCGCAAGACCATCGGGCGGATCGACGGCATGATCCCCTTCCTCGACCTGGGCTCCGAGGAGTCCGTGGCCGAAGCATCGGCCCCCAACCCCGCACCAGCCGAGCCGGCCAACGACACGAGCGCGACCGCCGCGCAGCCCGGCGATGCAACGCAGTCGCCGACCGACGCAGCCGCGCCAGCCCCCAAGGACGCGCTCATCGGCGCATGGATCCGCCAGTATCCGGACCGAACCGTCGCGCTCGTCTTTGTCGACGCGACGCGATACCTCATGCAGCGAACATCCGCCACCGGCGCGCGAACCCAGGAAACCGGCACGTGGAAACGCGAGGGCAAAGTCATCACGCTGACGGGCAACCCCGAGCCCATCAAACTCGCCGACGGCTCCCCGGGAACGCGGCAGTCCGTCGAACGGCTGGAGATCGTCTCGCAGACAACACGATCCTTCAGCGTGACGAGCAATGAAGGCGGTCTGCAGATCTTCGCCAAGCCCTGAACGCCGAATTACCCGAAGGATCCGCCCATGTCGAGCGAAAACACATCAGCCGCCGGGGCCGCCGCGGGCGCGATCGCCGGCATGGGTCTTGGCTTCTTCTTTTCACCGCTCCGCTCCAAGATCTTCCTGCTCGCGCTCATCGCAACCGGCGCCGCGGCATACTTCGTCGTCAGCGCCGGCTTGAAAGATCCCGCCGCCCCGCCGCCCGACTGGGCGCCCACCACGCTCCGCGTCGGTTCGAGCTTCCTCGCAGCGTTCGTCTTTGCCTATCTCGTCCGGCGCGCCATCGTCATGGCCCTGCTCATCGGCGGCACACTCGTCGCGGGCGCGGTCGTCCTCCACAAGCTCGGTCTCGGCGTGTCGCAGGAACAGATCGACACGATCAACCAGACGGTGCATGACGCGACCGAGCAGGTGCAGAAGACCGCCGACACGGCTTGGACGCACATCAAGCCCTACCTCCCCAGCGGCGGGGCGGCCGGCTTCGGACTCTTCCGCGGCGCTCGCCACGCCCCGGCCAAGCCGAGCGCCGAGGCCTAGCGGGTTTTATTTCACCGGCCGACCTTCGACATCCACCTCGGTCGGCGCGGGCAGGCCCAGGTCCTTGATCTGCTCTTCGATCAGTTTTTTGTCGCCCACGAGCACGAGCACGCCCTTGTCGAGGCGGAGCGCCCTGCTCGCCAGTTCGTTGAGTTGATCAAGCGAGACCTTCTCCATCGCGTCCATGTCCTTGGCGATCGAGTCCCAGCCCATGCCGTCTTCCAGCAGCGATTCCGCCGCGGAAACGAATCCGCCCAGCGTCGAGAACTGTCGGGCGGCCTCGGTCCGCAGGGTCTCGCGTGCCTTGGTCAGTTCCGCCGCGGTAATGGTGTTGGACCGGATCGCGTTGAACTCGTTCAGGAATTCTTTGAGGGCCTTGCCCGTCACCTCGCTCTGCACCGCGGCGCCCGCGCCGAACCAGCCGGTTTGAGCGGTGTGCGTGAACGAGCAGCGAGCGCCGTAGGTGTAGCCGTTGCGCTCGCGCAGGTTCTGGTTGAGGCGGCTGGTGAAGCTCCCGCCCAGGATCGTGCTCATCAGACGCAGGCCGACGCGCGAGGGATCGCTCGCCGCCACGCTGGGCGCCAGGAACCTGATCATGGTCTGCGGCGCACCGGGGCGATCGACGATCGCGACGCGCATCGCGGCGTCCTTGGGAAGATCGATCGCCGTGAATCCGCCGCCGATCGAGCCCGCCTTCCAGCCTGCAAAGTGCTTCTCGAGAATCGCCTTGGCCTTGTCCGCAGAGAGATCGCCCGCGATGAACAGCGTCGCAAGGTCGGGACGAACCACGGCACCGTGGACGGACGCAAGATCGGCGTGCGAGAGCGTGCCGATCGACGCAACCGTGCCATCGGCCGGCGTGCCCATCGCGGCCGTGTCGCCGAAAAGGAGTTTCTGGCCGACCTTGCCAGCGACCTGCCCGGGTTCCTCGTCGGCCTGCTTCAGGTCCTCGATCCGCAGCTTCGTGACGCGCTCGAAGTCCTTGGGCTCGAATTTCGGGTGCATGATCGCGTCGGCCCAGAGTTTCGACGACTGCTCAAAGGTGCTGGTCAGGCCCGACACGCTCACGATCAGCGATTCCTTGCTGACGTTGGCGTTGAACGACGCGCCGAGTTTCTGCATCGCCGCGGCGAACTTCGGGCCGTCGCCCGTCGCCTCGCTGGTCGTGCCCTCGCCAAGCATCTCGGCGACGATCGACGCGCGACCGGCGCGGTCCGCGGGGTCGAGCATCTTGCCGTCGTGGAACACGACCGCCGCGGTCACCAGCGGAAGATCCGGGCGCTGCCACAATTCAACCTTCAGCCCGTTCGACAGCGTGAACTTCGTCGGCGCGGGTGGTGTGAAGCCGGCGGGCTTGAAGTCCGCCGGGCGACCGTCGCGCCCGTTGGCGGCCCGCGCGCCGGATTCGGGGAGCACGATCTGCACGAGGCGAGCGTTCGGCGTGATGACCTTGGTGGACCACGACGCGACGGTCTGGGGCGTTGCCTTGCGGTAGCGGTCAAGATCCCGCTGCAGCGCGTCGGGCTCGCCGAAATAGAACTCGTATTCGTTCAACCGGTCAGCCCGAGCCTGAACGCTCTGCATCGCGGACAACATGCGGAACTCGGTGCTGGCCTTGCGTTCGGCCAGTTCGTCGGCGGTCGGGCCCTCCTTGCAGAACCTCGCCATCTCCTCGTCGACGATCGCTTCGATCCTGGCGAGGTCCGCCCCGGGCTTGGCGGAGACATCCACGCGGAAGAGCGAGCCGAGCAGGTTGGCGTCCTGGAACGCGCTCACATCAACCGCGATCTGTTCGCCGAGCACGAGGCGCTTGTACAGGCGGCTCGACTGGCCCTGGGCCAGGATGGACGCGGCGAGGGTCATCTCGGCGTCGCCGTCCTTATAGGCAGCGGGGCTGTGATAGACGAAGGAGATGCGCGGGAGTTGGACCTTGTCGAGCACGGTGTCGCGGATGACGCGGTCGAGTCGGGCGGGCTCGACGGCGCGGTCCTTGGGCGTGTTGCCGCGGGGCAGGTCGGCGTAGAGTTTTTCGATCAGCGGCTTGATCGCCTTGGAGTCAAAGTCGCCGGCGACGACCAGCGACGCGTTGCCCGGCGCGTAGAAAGTGGCGAAGAAGTCCTTGACGTTCTGCGAATTGGCGGCCTCGAGATCCTGATGCGTGCCGATCACGCCGTTGTGGTAGGGGTGTGATTCGGGGAACATCCACTGATACTGGGCGTCGTCGGCCTTGCCGTAGGGCACGTTTTCGGTGGTCTGGCGGCGTTCGTTCCGCACGACGTCGCGCTGCTTGTCGACCTTGTCAGGAGTCATCTCGCGCCCCATGTCTTCGAGGCGGTCGGCGTCGAGCCAGAGGAGCGTGGGGAGCAGCGAGGACGGACCCCAGGAGTAGTAGTTGGTGCGGTCGAGCGAGGTGCTGGCGTTGTTGGCCCCGCCGCCGGTCTCCATGAGCACGTCGAACTGGTTGTCGGGGACGCGCTTGGTGCCCATGAACATGAGGTGCTCGAAGAGGTGGGCGAAGCCGGAGCGGCCCTTGGGCTCGTTCTTGGCGCCGACGCGGTACCAGATGTTGACGGTGGCGACGGGGAGCGTGTGGTCCTCGTGCAGGATGACGGTCATGCCGTTGGGGAGCGCATACTTCTCGTGCTTGAGCGACTGGGCGCCGGCGCTGGTGGCGAGGGCAGAGGCGAGCACGACGGCGACGCGGGACACACGGCGGGCGACGCGTGAGAAACCGAGATTCATCGGACGACTCCTGAAGGGTGGCGCGATCATAGGTGGAATCGACCGCTCCCGGTGTCGCCCGAACGCCCGTGATGCGCCGCGCCGCTGACGATTCGCACGCCCTTGGCACATCGTTGAGACTGCGTCTAACTTGGCGCTCGTGCCCGCCGCGCACCCTCGCAATCTCTACGATGAGGCATGTCAGAGCCAGGCACGCCCCATTCCGCCCACGGCGGGCATGAACCGCCCGCCGCCCGCTCTTTCCTCGAAGTGCTCTTCTCGCCCAAGGGCGAACTGACCGGCGCGATCATCGCGGGCGTCTTCCTGCTCGCGGGCTTCATCGTTCACACGCTGCTCAAGCAGGAGCGCGCCGAATGGCTGGTGTGGGTCAGCCTCGGCGTGGGGATGATCTACGGCCTGCGCGCCGCGTGGCAGGCCGTCGCCCAGTGGCGCATCGACATCGACGTTCTCATGATCGTCGGCGCGGGCCTCGCCGCCTACATCGGGCACCCCGAAGAGGGCGCGCTGCTCCTGTTCCTCTTTACGCTCGCCGGCGCGCTCGAAGAACTCGCGATGCAGCGCACCAAGCGCGAGGTCGAGGCGCTCAACAAACTCATGCCCGTCGACGCCATCGTCATGCGCGACGGGGACTGGGTCGAGGCCGACCCCGATTCCCTCGTGCCCGGCGAGATCGTGAAGGTCCGCCCGGGCGAGCGCGTGCCGACCGACGCCGTCGTCACGACGGGCACGTCGTCGTTCGACCAGTCGGCGATCACCGGCGAGTCCATGCCGCGGAGCGTGGAGGTGGGCGACGAACTCTACGCCGGCACGATCAACACCGAAGCGCCGATCGAGGCGCGTGTGCTGCGCCCCGTGCGCGAGTCGAGCCTGCAGAAGATCCTGAACCTCGTCACGCAGGCCAGCGAGCAGCGCGAGCCCGTGCAGAGGATCATCGATCGCGTGAGCGAGCCCTATGCGCTGGGCGTTATGGGCATCAGTTTCGCCGTGCTGATGGTGTGGTGGCTGGTCTTCAAGCGCCCGTGGCCCGACGCCCTCTACACGTCCATCACACTCCTCATCGTCGCCTCGCCCTGCGCGCTGGTGATCGCCACCCCCACCGCGACGCTCGCCGCCATCGCGCGTGCCGCGCGGGTCGGCCTGCTCTTCAAGGGCGGGCAGTCGATCGAGCGACTCGCCACCATCGGCGCGATCTGCTTCGACAAGACCGGCACGCTCACGATGGGTCGCCCGCAGGTGTACGAGATACAGCCCGTCGCCTGGTCCGACACGTCGCGCCTGCTCTCGATCGCCGCCGGCCTCGAGGCCGATTCCACACACCCCATCGCCGCCGCCGTGCGCGACATCGCGGGCAAGCGCGGCGTGAAGCCCGCCGCGATCGGTGAACTCGGGCACATCACCGGCAAGGGCATCTCCGGCGCGATGGGCTCGGCCCGCGTGCGCCTCGGCTCGTACTCCTTCACCGAAGAACTCATCCCCATCTGCCTGCGCGCCAAGGTGCGCGAACTCCTCGAGCAGGCCCAGGGCCGCGGTCACGTCGCGATCGTGGCGGCACACGAATCGCCCGACCTTCCCGCCGGGGGTGAGGCCGCCGTCGTCCTCATGGCCGACCCTCCCCGACCCGGCGCGCACGAATTGACCAAGCAACTGCACGAATTGGGTGTTCGCCCCGCGCGGATGCTGACGGGCGACAACCGGCGCACCGCCGAGCGCGTCGCCGCCGCCCTGGGCATCGACCAGGTCGACGCCGAACTCCTCCCCGAGAACAAGGTCGAGATCGTCCGGCGGATGCGCGACGAGCGCAAGCACACCGGAATGAAGTACCCCGGCGTGGCCCTGATGGGTGACGGCGTGAACGACGCCCCGGCCTTGGCCGCCGCCGATCTTGCCATCGGAATGGGCGCGATCGGATCCGACGCGGCCCTTGAATCCTCGGATGTTGTGCTCCTGGCCGAGCACTTGTCCGTGGTGCCCTGGGGCGTCGAACTGGCACGCCGCACACGCACGATCGTGAAGGCAAACCTGGTATTCGCGCTCGGCGTGATCGTGCTCATGTCGATCGCCACCCTGATCGGCTCGCTGATCGACCGCGCGGTGCCCCTCTCGATCGGGGTGCTGGCGCACGAAGGCGGCACGATCTTGGTCGTGGCGAACAGCCTTCGCCTTCTGTTCGTGCCCGACCCCCGCCACGCTCCCGCAAAGCACACCTAAGACTCCCAATTTCAAGCGGTTGGCGTGCGAATACTTGACCGTTCGGTTACCTTGTCGTGCCGCCGCGAACGCGGTCGTGGCCGGCCGTCGGATGCCTCGAAGCCTCGGAGAGATCCATGTATTCACAGACTGCCGAGTACGCGCTACGAGCGATGTCTTGTCTGGCCCTGCGGCCCAACGTCCTGGTGTCCACGAACGTCCTGGCCCGCGAAACGAAAGTCCCCAGCAACTATCTCTCTAAAGTTCTCCAGACCTTGGCCAACGTCGGGCTGATCGAAGGGCGACGCGGCGTGGGCGGCGGGTACAAACTCGCGCGCGATCCCAAGGACACCACGCTCCTTCAGGTCATCAACGCTGTGAGCCCGGTCGAGCGCATCACGTCCTGCCCGCTGGGTCTTCAGAACCACGGGCCGAACCTCTGCCCGCTCCATCGTCGCGCCGACATGGCCGCCGCCGCGGTCATCGAGATCTTCGGCAACACGAGCCTCGCCGATCTTCTGACCAACTCCAGCAAGCCGCTCTGCGACCCCGAAAAGACGGCACGCCTGACGGTCCAGGGCACGCTCGCTCGGTGATCCGCCCCGGAGTTTCGCCCCCCCATCCGCCCGATTTCTGCTCCCCCCCGCGGGTCCATACGATCCGCCCCATGACCACTCCGTCCACTCCGTCCGATCGTCCCAACACCCCCGCGCCCTCCGAACCCACGCCCCACCACCTCGAGCAGCAGCGCCGCACAAACCGCGACGCCGTCGCACAGCTCGGCCTCCTTCCCTACGGCGTGCGGACCGACGGGATCATCACCATCGAGGGCGCCCGTGCCCGCTTCGATGAAGAGGCCAGCGTCGAGTTCACCGCCAAGGGCAAGGAGCCCGGCTACGTCGACCGCCGCCCCGTCGTGCGCGTTGCGGGGCGCGTGGTGCTCCATCGAGACAACGGCAAACTGATCTGGATGAATGTGCGAGACCACACCGGCGATGTGCAGATCGCCGTCTCGCAGCGCGACTGCGAAGGCCAGGGCTTCCAACTCTCCAAACTCAGCGACCTTGGAGATGTGCTCATCGCCTCGGGCCGCCTGATGAAGACCAAGACCGGCGAGATCACCATCTGGGCCAAGGAACTCTCGCCCGCCAGCAAGTGCCTCGTCCCGCCGCCGGAGAAGCACGCGGGCCTGCAGGACGTCGAGATTCGTTATCGCCAGCGCTATCTCGACCTGTGGTCAAACCCCGAGACGCTCAAGGTCTTTGAACTGCGCTCGCGCCTGGTCGCGCGCATCCGCGCCTTCATGCACTCGCGCGGCTATCTCGAGGTCGAGACGCCAATGCTCCAGACCCTCGCCGGCGGCGCCGCGGCACGCCCATTCGTGACCCACATGAACGCCCTGGATATCAAACTCTTCATGCGCATCGCGCCCGAACTCTACCTCAAGCGCCTCCTTGTCGGCGGCATGCCCAAGGTCTTCGAAGTCAACCGCAATTTCCGCAACGAGGGCCTCGACAAGCAGCACAACCCCGAGTTCACCATGCTCGAGGCCTACCACGCCTTTGGCGACGTCGAGACCGTCATGGAACTCACCGAGTCCATCATCCGCGACGCCGCCACGTTCATCGCGCAGCAGCGCGAGGACGCGCCGGGCAGCCTTGTCCTGCCCTTCGGGGATCTCAACATCGACTTTGCCCGCCCCTTCGAACGAGTTAGTTACGCCTCGCTCTTCGAGAAGGCCTACGCCTTCCCGATCACCGACGGCCCGCGCGCCAAGGCCGAACTCAAGAAGCGCCGCCCGAATCTCGCAGCGCAGGTCGACGCCATGGACGACATGCTCGTCGTCAACGAACTCTTCGAAGACAAGGAGCACGGCGGCGAGGCCCAGATCGACCACGCCCGCCCCACGTTCATCACCGATTACCCCGCGGCCATCAGCCCGCTGACGCGCCCCAAGCGCGACAACCCCGTGCTGGCCGACCGCGCCGACCTCTTCATCGCCGGCATGGAGATCGCGCCGCACTACACCGAACTCAACGACCCCGACGTGCAGGAACAGAAGTTCCGCGAGCAGCTCAAGGGCCTCGACGCCGAGAAGAACGCGGAAGAGAACACCTTCCGCACCTTCGACGAGGACTTCATCCGCGCGCTGAAGGTTGGCATGCCCCCCGCCGGCGGCATGGGCCTGGGCGTCGATCGCCTCGTCATGATCCTCACGAACCAACGCACGATCCGCGACGTGATGCTCTTCCCGATGATGCGGCCGGAGTGATCGCGCTGTTTCCGAGCCATCTGTCGAAACAGAGGGCTTGTCGAACGACAATGAAAAAGCCTCCCGCTTGAAGTAGGAGGCTCTGAATACACCAGTATCGGTTCTCTTTAGACCGGCTGCACCGACGCCAGGCCGCGGACGCTCGCCGCACGACGCCGCAGCACCGGCCGCTCGCCCTGCTCGCTGGCGACGAACGACTCGCCGAAGCGGAACAGGCGGAAGCTGTTGGCCAGCACGAAGATGTCGCCCGCAAAGTGGTACAGGCCCGCCAGGGGCAGCGCGAACTTGCCCGTCTCGGAGATCAGCCCCGTCGCCGCCAGCGCCAGGCCCACCAGCGCGATCACGATCGACGCCGCGATGTTCTGCGTGATGATCGAGCGCGACCGGCGCGCCAACTCGATCAGGAACGGCACGCGCGAAAGATCGTCGTTCATCAGCGCGACGCCCGCGGAGTTGGTCGCGATGTCCGAGCCCTCCAGGCCCATCGCCACGCCCACGTCCGCCGCCGCCAGCGACGGCCCGTCGTTGATGCCGTCGCCCACCATCAGCGTGCGATAGCCCGACTGCACCATGCCCTTGATCTGCTCGTGCTTCTCCTCGGGGAGGCACTCGGCCTCGATCGCGTCGACGCCCACGGCATGGCCGACCCGCGTCGCCACGCTCATGCGGTCGCCGGTGAAGATCGCGATGTAGCGGGCCCCAAGTTCGCGCAGGCGCTGGATGACCGTCCGCGTGTTGCCGCGGATCGTGTCTTCAAGGCCCACCGCGCCAAGGTAACGCCCGGACTGCATCACGTGAACGCCCGTCATGCCCTCGATGCGCGACTCGACCGATTCGATCTCCGCACGGGCCGAGGGGTTCAGTTCCGCCAGCCACGTGGCGCGCCCGACACAGACCTCGCCGATGCTGGTGCGCGCCCGCACGCCGCGCCCGCCGAACTCTTCGAAGTCGTTGCTCCCGTCGGGCTCGAGTTTGGCGCTCCGGGCCGTGACGAGGATCGACTGGGCGAGGGGGTGGTTGGAGTGCTGCTCGCCGTTGGCCGCCGCACGCAGGAGTTCCGCGCCGTCGACGCCGGTGGCGGGCGCGAGCTTGGTGACCTGGAACTTGCCGGTCGTGATCGTGCCGGTCTTGTCGAAGACGATCGCATTGACGTTGGCGGCCGCCTCGAGCGTGCTGGGCTGCTTGATGAGGATGCCCAATCGAGCCGCGGCCGCGAACGCCGCCAGCATCGCGCTGGGGCTCGAGAGCAGGAGCGCCGAAGGACACGCGACCACCAGCACCGTCACCGCCGTGATCCCCGCCGAGGCACGCACCGCTTCATCCGCGGAGCGGCTCATGAAAAACCACACCACCGCCGCCACCGCGAGCACCACCGGAACAAAGAAAGCCGAGACCTGCTCGATGAGCAACTGCCGCGGCGTTCGGCTCTGCTCGGCCTGGCGGATGAGTTGCGTCACCTTGCCGATCGTCGTGTCCGCGCCGACCGACGTGACCTGAAGATCCACCACCCCCGTCAGGTTCACCGTGCCCGCGTACACCAGCCCGCCGACATCGACCTCAACCGGGGCCGCTTCGCCCGTCAGCGAGGCCTGGTTGATCGTGGACCGCCCCGTGATGACCTTGCCGTCGACCGGCAGGTTTTCGCCGGGACGAACGCGAACCACCTGACCCACGCGGACCTGCCCGAGGGGAACCTCACGTTCCGCGCCGTCGGCAACGAGCCGCGCCACGTCCGGCGTGAGTTCGACCAGTTCCGCGATGGCGCGCTGCGCGCCCGACGCCGAGCGCCGAACGAGTTGCCCGAACACGACGAGGATGAACGCCAGCCAGCCGGCGACGGCGTACTCGCCCGTCACCAGCGCCGCCACGATAGCGAGCGCCGCCAAAGACGAACTCGACAGGCGGGCCGACATGACCTCGCGCCCCGCCGCGATGAACAGCGGCAGGCCGAGCATCACCGCGCCGATCATGGCCGGGAGCTGCGCCACCTGGCTGTCGCCCAGGCCGAAAAGATTGCAGATGGTGGTGACGAGCACCAGCACACCGCCCAGGAGATACAGGCGCATGTAGCGCTCGATCTCGATCTCATGGTGCGAGCAGCACTGGAGTTCATGCTGGGCCTGCTCGCTGGGGCTCATCGCCGCGTGGCCGTGCCCGTGATCGTGGTGATGATCGTGCCCATGCCCGTGATCGTGCCCATGATCATGGCTATGCCCGTCGTGGTTGTGCGCCATCCGCCGCGCTCCATCAATGAACAAGGGCATCACGCCCTCTGAAGTTTCGTCGACCCACCCGGAACCGCTCTACCCTCGCCCGGCCCAGAACGGGCCCAAGGCAACCCAACAGCCCGCCGCACGCGGGGAGAAAGCCTATCCACTTCCGGCGAGGCACGCACGCCCCGACCGATGCGAGCGTCGACCGTGCCCGCGTGGGTCGGCTTCAGTACCATACGAGCCAAAGTCCGATCCTGTTCTTCCCAAACAAAGCGCGACCCCGATGCCAAAGTCCAAGGCCACGGCCCGTTCATCCAAGAAGCACTCCAATGCGCCCGGCGTGGTGATCCTCGGCCCGGGCCAGATGGGTTTGGTCTGCGCCGCCGTCCTCTCCAACCCCGACGCCGCCGCCGGCGCCGCCGTCCGCCCCCTCAACGTCTCGCTCTGGGGGCATTCAATCGACGAGATCGGCCCGTTGGCCCAGACCCGCCGCTCCCCGCGACTCGAGGGCTTCGTCCTCTCCGACGATGTCCACGTTTTCTCGCGCGAGGACGACCCCGCCATGTCCGGCGCGGAACTCATCATCTCCGCCATCCCCGTTCAGTTCATCCGCGACACCTGGAAACGCATCGCGCCCAACATCTCCCCCCGCGCCGGCATCATCTCCGTCGCCAAGGGCATCGAGAACACCACGCTCCTCCGCCCCACCCAGATCATCACCGAGGTCCTCCGCTCCACCGGACGCGACGACCCCGACAAGCCCGCCCGCGCCATCGGCACGCTCTCCGGCCCGACCATCGCCGTCGAACTGGCCCGCTGCCTCCCCGCCGCCATGATCGCCGCCAGCGACGACCACGACTTCGCCAAACGCGTGCAGGCGATCTTCGCGACAAGTTGGCTGCGCGTCTACACCAACGCCGACCTGCTGGGCGTCGAACTCGCCGGAGCGGTCAAGAACGTCATCGCCATCGCCGCCGGAATCGTCGACGGCCTGCAGGCCGGCAATAACGCCAAGTCCGCCTTGCTCGCGCGAGGACTCGCCGAAATCGCCCGCCTCGGCCTGGCCATGGGCGCCTCGCCCGAGACCTTCTTCGGCGTCGCGGGCGTCGGCGATCTGGCCACCAGTTGTTTCTCGCCCGAAGGGCGAAACCGCTCCTGCGGCGAGGCGCTGGGCAAAGGCTCCACGCTCGAGGAGTTCCTGTCGCAAACGCCGCACGTTGTTGAAGGCGTCGCGACCGCGCGCAGCGTGGTCGATCTCGCCAAGAAGTACCGCGTCGAGATGCCGATCACACAGGCGGTTCACGCCGTGCTGTTCGAGGGCGTCGACCCGATCGAGGCGATCGGCAAACTGATGAGCCGCGAGCCCAAGGCCGAACGCGTGCGATAGTCAGCCAGAGAATTCGTCGTCAAGCACACGGAGAGCGCGAAGAGACATCTCGGAAGGGAGAGACCAACGGCCGCGCCCGGCGTTGGTGCCCTTGTGCTTCTGCTCTTCTGTGTTCCGATCTCTTCTCGGCGATCTCCGCGTTCTCCGCGGTGATAACTCTACGCCGTCACGCCGAGGTCCCGCGTCGTGAACAGGGCATCGAACAACAGCCCCACGCCCTCGATGTTCTCCCGTGCGCCCTCCAGGCGATCGATCGTCGCGATCACGCCCAGCACCCGCGCACCCGATTCCTTCAGCGAACCCACGGCCTCGAGCGCCTGCCCGCCCGTCGTCGCCACGTCCTCCAGCAGAATCACCGCATCGTCCTTGTTCACGACACCTTCGAGTTGCTTGGCCGTGCCATAGTCCTTCTTTTTGTTGCGCACAAAGAGACACGGCAAGCCCATCTCCATCGCCGCCGCCGTCACCAGTGGAATCCCGCCCAGCTCGGCCCCCGCCAATCGCACCGCCTTCGCGCCTGCCTTTTTCTCCATCGCGCGGACGTGCTCGGCAAAGAGCCCCGCCAGCGGGCGGAGCACCTCGGGCCGGGTCGAGAAGAGGTACTTGTCGAGGTAATAACTGCTGGTCCGCCCGGAGCGGAGCGTAAACGTGCCGCGGAGCAGCGAGACCTCCGCGATGGCCTTGGCGATGGACGCGCGATCGATGGTGCTGGTCATGGGCGGAGCGTAACCAGCCCAGGGCGGCCCGCCCATGTTCCCTACCCTTCCAAGCCGCCCGAGACGACCCCCGATCTGCACCTATAACCACACGATTTGGTTTTTGTTCGGAACCTTCAAGCCTTGGCGTGCGAACAACCCCTACCGCTCCGCGTCGATCCTTCCGGCTCGGGTGTCCCCGCGCCCCCGCCACGCCGATAATTGTCGGCCTCCAACCACAGGAAAGATCCGCCATGAAGAAGTACCTGACCGTGATCCTCGGTGGGTTGATGACATTCGGTGTGGCCTCAGCCCAGGTCGTCACACCTCCCACCCCCGCCCCCGCCAAGACCCCCGACTATGTCCCGCCGCCACAGCCCGCGGCCCAGCCGCCGGCGCAACCAGCGCCCAAGCCGGGCAACACCCAGTACAAGGGTCCGGCCAAGAAGATCGCGATCCCGAAGGTCGACTACAAGCCGATCTTCGAGAAGGGTCCGGACGGCAAGGTGCTCCCGATCTCCGACAGCGCCCAGCGGCTGACCCTGCTGGAAGTCCACAACCCATTCATGAAGGACACCGACCGGGCCAAGGTCGCCGAGTACCTCTCCAAGCGTGACCACCGCATGGAAACGGTCGCCGTCGACAACCTCGACCTCACCGAAAAGGTCGAGTCCGGCGAGATCGACCGTCTCGATTTCGTGTCTCCCGACACCCAGCGCATGGCCTTCACCAACGCCCGCGCCATGACCGAACCGATCAGCCCCTTCGGCGACCTGATCAGCGACATGTCTCGCCGCGACCTTCTCAACGATGTGCAGGGCGCCATGTGCGACAAACTCTGGAAGGAATACCAGAACGCACTGCGTGAAGAGAATCGCCCCGCCAGCGGCAAGCGCGTCGACGCGACGTGGATGGGCCGCTTCATCTACAACGACAAGGCCGCCGAGGCGCTGGTCGCCCTGAACCGCGCCCGTGTGCTCGCCGTCACCAAGGCCGCCGATGTGCTCCCCAAGTCCGGCCTCGATTCCGCGCTCGCTTCCACATTGACCGAGGGGTGCAAGAAGGCGCCCGCCGACGCCAAGGGCCGGGTCGATCTGTTCAAGTCCCTGACCAAAGACCTCCCGATCGAGCAGCGCCGCGCGTGGCTGAAGGCCGCCCTGGCAACACGCCCCGAGCCTCAGGGCGAGCCCCTGATCCCCTTCCCCAAGAACACCGGGCGCCGCCAGCCGGCCGAAGATCCGAACGCGGATCCGAACGCCGAGCCGCCGCCCGCAGAGCCCGCGCCCGAACCCACGGAACCGGCTCAGAACAAGTAATCACGCCGAGCGTCCAACTCAAACGCCGCCCGCCTTCTCCGCGGGCGGCGTTTTTCATTGCGCACACCACGTCTCGGGCGCGCGCGCCCCGGATACGCCGCTGTCTCCCAACACTTCACGCGCTGCGTCAAGCGCCTGCTCGCGGAGGTCCGGCACCGCCGTTGATTCCCACAGCGTCCCGCGCCGCAGCGGCCCAACCACCCACACACCCTCGCTCACATTCCCGTCGCGTCCGACCGCGCGGGCCCACGCGTCGGTCTGCACACCCAGGCCGATTTCTTCGCTCCGGATCACGCCCGCCGCCGCCATCGCGCCGAGCAGCGGCGAAGCATCGATCGATGTCCGTGCGCCCGTGCAATTGATGATGCGATCGAACTCCGCCGATTCCTCACGCTGCGTGCCGCGCTCCAGCCACGCGACGCGCGCCGCCGCGCCGGCATTCTCCACGCGACGAACACGCCCCGCGACGATGCGCAGGCTCTTGCGCTGCTGCAACTCCACGAGTCTCGCAACGACCTCCGCCGGCACGCGATGGCGATGCACGTCCCACGGCGTGCGCACCAGCCGAACGAATCGCTCGCGGTCCTTCGCGCTCAATCCGGACCAGATCGCACGAGTCCAGGGGCGCACACAGTCGATCGCTGCCCGCCAGTCGCCGCCTTCGCGCATCACGCGCCGCGCTTCCCGGCGAATATGACGAACAATCCGGCGCAGCGGCCAGCCGGCCTCGGGCGGCGTCGCCGAAACCGCCTTGAACCCCGGCGTCGCGTGAACGCACGGCAGGAGTCCGTTCCGCGAAAGCACCGTGATCTTCGGGCGCGCACCCACGCTCGTCAGTGAGACGCACACATCCACCATCGTCAGCCCCGTGCCGATCACAAGCACCCGCTCTCCGTTCCGGCACGGCGCGTGCGCCTCCGCCGACCATGGGTCGGCGTGCCACCAACCCGCGCCGCCAGGGACACGCACGCCAGGGAGCGGCCCGGGCCGTAGATTCCCGAGCGCCAGCACCAGGCGCGGCGACACAACCTCGCGCCCGTCGTCCAGCACGACACGGTGTGACCCGTCGTCGTTCGAATACTCCACCGCCTCACCGTGAACGACCGAGAGCCGCTCGCGCGACGCATCCACCGCCTCGCGCAGTTTCTGTTCGAGATACTCGCCGTACCACGCTCGCGACACGAACGTGCCCGGCGCCACCTCGCGCCCGCGCCCGATCAGCCAGCGGTGAAACTCCGAAGGATCATCGGCCCATGCGCCCATGTTGGCGGCCGGCACATTGAGCAGCAATCGCTCGCTCGGCGGGTCATACGCGACACCGCGCGCCGGCCGCCGGCCGCGCTCGATCAGCACGATCGTGCCGGAATAGCCCAGGCGCACAAGATTGGCGCACACCATCGTGCCGCTGTACCCGCCGCCCACCACACACACATCGGCCGATTGACGATTGCTCACTCCGATCCCTCCCGTCGGGCTGACCCGGCCCGCCACAAAAAGAGATCCGCCGATCCGTGGAGCAACGGGCCGGCGGGAGGAGTGAACCGAACTGTGGGTGTCGTCCCAATGACCCGTATTGCAACCGGTGTGCCACGAATCCACCCGCTCCGGGGGGGCTGGGAGTGGCTCATAGGTAACCGCCTGATTGTTTTTCTTTGATATATTGCTGTTTTTCTTGACACTCAACGGATTTTCCGCGATGCTGGGGCATGCTTTCGGGGTCTCTGGAGGTCGCGTTCTGGAAGGCCATCGCCACTGCAGGCGACTCGGACGCCGCGCTCGATGGGGTCGCACGACGGCTGTCGGAATTCGGAACGACGAGGCTTTCGGTCGAGGACAGTCGCGGCGCGGCGACGAAATGGATCGGCGCGGCGAACTGGCGGCACGCGTGCGGCACGAAGGTCCCGCGTGAAGTACGAGACGTCATCGGCGAGCGCGATGCGCTGGTCGTGCGTTGGACGCTCGGCACCGCGGCACGGTTCGCCGTCATCGAGATTGACAACGCAAGCCTGGCCGAAGATCTCGGGCCGATCGTGGTGGAGGCGCTGGCGTGCGTGGGCAATCGCGCCACGACCGTCGCGCCGGGCGGCACGGGCGCCTCCGGCGACGAACGCACGCCGAGTGCGCGCGTGCGGCGTGGCGAGGCGGACACGATCGTCGGCACATCATCCGGGCTGGCGCTGGTCATGGAGCGGGTCGAGATGGTGGCGCGCCAGGACGTGCCCGTGCTGCTGCTCGGCGAGACCGGCACGGGCAAGGAGGTCATCGCGCGGGCGGTGCATGTGCGATCGAAGCGTGCGGCCGCGCCGTTTGTCCGTGTGAACTGCGGCGCGATCCCGGCCGACCTGATCGACTCGGAACTCTTTGGGCACGAGCGCGGCAGTTTTACCGGCGCGACCGATCGGCGTCGCGGCTGGTTCGAGCGCGCCAGCGGAGGGACACTCCTGCTGGATGAAATCGGTGAACTCCCGCTCGAGGCCCAGGTCCGCCTGCTCCGCATTCTGCAGGACGGCTCGCTCACGCGCGTCGGCGGCGCGGAGCCCGTCGGCGTCGACGTCCGCATCATCGCGGCGACTCACCGCGACCTGCCGACCATGGTTGACCATCGCACGTTCCGCGAGGACCTGTGGTACCGCATCGCCACGTTCCCGATCCGCCTGCCGCCGCTGCGCGAGCGCGTCGAGGACATCCCTATGCTGGCGCGCCACTTCATCCACAAAGCGGCGGTGCGGTTCGGCCTGGCAGAGCCTGAACTCGACGCGCCGACCCGAGCGATGCTGGAGCGGTACTCCTGGCCGGGCAACATCCGCGAACTGGGCGCGGTGATCGATCGCGCGATGATCCTGGGCGACGGCAGGTCACTGATGGTGGCGGCGGCGCTCGGCCTGACTCCGCGCGAGCGCGGGGCGGGCCCCGATCGCTCCCCTTTATCGCGCGGCGCGGGCATGGCACCGTACCCGCAGCAGCCCTGGGCAGTCGACGGGCCGCCCGCAGGCGAGAAGCGGGGCACTGGCGCTTCGCCCTCACGCGAGGGGCAGGCGCCGATCCGTGGAACCGCGGCGATGTCGCCCGTGCCGACGGGTTCGGATGAATCGCTCGACGAAGCGCAGCGCCGGCACATCGAGCGAGCGCTGGAGGCGAGTTTTGGGCGGGTTGAGGGGCCGTTCGGCGCGGCCAAACTGCTGGCGATCAATCCCAACACGCTCCGCTCGCGGATGCGAAAACTCGGCGTGGATTGGAAGAAGTTTCGCGCAAGGCGCCAGATGCCCGGGGATTAGTCTTCCGGACGCGAGCGCCGATTCCCCTTGATCTCCGAGCGCGCCTTCTTGCCCGCCAGGCGGCGTTCCTTCGAACCCCGGCTGGGCTTGGTCTTCTTGCGGACCTTGGGCACGACGATCGCGCGGGTGACCAGTTCGCGCAGGCGTTCGAGGCACTCGCCCTTGTTCTGGAGTTGCGAGCGGTGCTCACCGCTGTCGAGGATGAGGACGCCGTCGGGCGTGACGCGCCAGCCCGCGGCGTCGGCGAGGCGATGGCGGGCCGCGGGATGGACCGGAAGGTCGGCGAGTTTCACGCGCAGTTCGGCGCGGGTCGCTCGCTTGTTGACGTTCTGCCCGCCCGGGCCGGAACTGGTGGTAAACGAGAACTCCAGCACGCTCTCGTGGACGCGCACGCCCGGCGCGATCTCGATGATTGAAGTGGATGGAGTTTCGGGCATGGGCGGCTCTCGGGGCGGTTCTCGTGCCCCCTCATCATCGGCTATTCTCCGTGCGTCCGCGAGTTCTGCCCGGTCCCGATTCGCGGCTATCGCAGGAGACTTGCATGCACGCCGATCGCGCGATGGTTCGATTCACGCTCGCCGCCTCGATCATGATGCTCCCGGCGCTTTCGGGGGCCCAGTCGGAGAGCACGCCCAAGGCGGACTCCTCGGCGCCCGCGCCCGGCCCGAAGGCGGCCGCCCCCGCCGCTCCGGCGCTGGGCGATACGACGTTCCCGACCTACACACTCGAGATCGAGCCGTCGGCGTGGTTCGTCGCGCCCGGCGGCAAGGGGCGGCTTCCCGGCTCGACCTCGCGCCAGCGTTTCGAGGACCTCAACCTCGACTCGCCGCGCTTCAGCCCGCAGATCGAGGCGCGGTTCCGCTCCGGCAAGTGGGGCGTCGAGGCCTCGGGTATGCACTTTGAAATCTCGGATCGCAACGCGGCACAATCGAGCGGCGGCTCGCTCGGCGACGTCGCGTTCGGCGCCGGTGATTCGCTCTCGTCTGACTTCAAGTTCACGTCGGTCGAACTGATGGGCTCGTACCAGTTCTTCGGCGAGACACTCTCCTTCCGCGACGACGGCAAGCGGAAGTTTGGCTACTCGGTCCAGGGCCTCCTGGGCGGGCGCTTCTACGACGTCGAGCAGAAGGTCACGTCGGCGACCACCACCGACAAAGGCGACGGCACGTGGATCGAGCCGGTCGCGGGCGCTCGCCTCGAATTGGAATTCCACCAGGCGTTTACGCTGGATGTCCGTACCGACTTTGGCTATCTGCCCGCGGGAGGTAAGGAATCATTTTCGTGGGATATCGCCGTGGGCGGCACGTGGCGCCCCTTTGAGAATTTCGGCGTGCAGATCGGGTACCGCCAGTTGCTCGTGCGGCTGCAAGACGGCAACGACGCGGAGCGGTACGAGTTCGACGGGGCCATGGCCGGTCTGTTCGTGGGCGCGTCGCTGCGATTCTGAAGCCGGGCGAGTGCGTGTCGGTACACTGCGCGACCCGCGCGGCCGGGTGATCCGCCCCGCCCGCGCCCGGCGTGATGTAGCGTGACCGACCAACCGCGACCATCCCCGCCCTCGTGCCCCCGCTGCGGCTACGACCTTTCCGGTGCCGCGGCGGCACTGCGCGAGCGCGGCGCGCCGGGCGGCTTGCCCGGCGGAACGGCGGGTGAAGTATCGACAGGTCGTCGTGCCGATCGCCCGCCGGGGCACGGCGTGTGCAGCGAGTGCGGGCAGGAGTTTGCGTGGGAGGACGCGTACCGCGGCGTCAACAACTACTTCGACGATCTGCCGCGCGCGGACCTGTGGGGCGGCTTTGGGCGTTCGCTCCTCGTGGCGCTCTTCCCGTGGGCGTCGTGGAAGGTGGAGAGTTCGGCGAGGTTTCGTTTGCGCCGGACATGGCTGGTGACGGCGGTCGCGTGCGCGGTGTGGCACGCGCTAGCCGCGGCGTGGGTGATGCTGATGCAGACGGGGTGGCTCGCGCCCTGGGGTGTGCCGATTGACCGCCCGCTCCGGCTCATCCTTGCCGCACCCTGGAACTCGGAGTGGGGGCGATTCATCTCGGGCGCGAAGGGCACGTCGCCGCTCACCATCACGACGATGGGCGGCGATGGCATGCTCGAGCCGCTCGCGATGGTGGGCGTGTGCTGGCTTGTCGGTGTTGTGCTGCTTGGCGTGGTGATCGCCGTACGACCAAAGCCCAACTGTGGTCTGCTCTGGGCGCGGGCGATGGTGCGCAGCATCCCCGCGATCGGACTGGTGACGCTCGTGCTGTGCGCCGAGTGGGTGATCGTTAGCACCATCGAAGGCCGACTGTCGCCGAATGCCGCGCCGAACCTGGGCCCGCCGAGCATCGGGGATTTCGCCGGCGTGCTCTTTCTGCTCACGCTGCCCGTGCTGGCTTTGTTCATCATGTGGTCACGCCATGTGCGCGACACCGGACTGTTCGGGCGCACGTGGCCGATCGTTGCCGCCATGATCCTGACGCCGATCGGCGGCACGGTGGCGCTCATGGTCGCGTTGGGCGCATGGGATGCCTGAAGCCCCCTTGTTTCTCCGTTGAATCACAGGGAAGACCGGACCGCGCTATTCCGTCGGATCGCCCCGAGGTCGATGGCGACAACGGTGGCACGCGCACGCCGCACGACTACGATCGGTTCCTATGTCGACCGCCACCGATGCCGTGATGTCGCTTCTGAAATCGCACGACCCCGCGATCGCGGACCTGATCGCCAAGGAATCCGATCGTCAGGACACGACGCTTGAGTTGATCGCCAGCGAGAACCACGTCTCGCCGGCGGTGATGCACACGATGGGCACGTGCCTGACGAACAAGTATGCCGAGGGGTATCCGCCGAACCTGCCGTGGGGCGGGCGGTACTACGGCGGGTGCGTCTTCCACGACCAGATCGAGACGATCGCGCGGGAGCGGGCCAAGCAGATGTTCGGCTGCAAGTTCGCCAATGTGCAGCCGCACTCGGGCGCGCAGGCCAACCAGGCGGTGATGCACGCGGTCATGGAGCCGGGCGACACGTTCGCGTCGCTGGTGCTGAAGGACGGCGGGCACCTGTCGCACGGGATGAAACTCAACTTCTCGGGCAAGTTCTTCAAGCCGGTGCATTACCCGCTCCACTACAGCAAGGACCACGCGGAGTTTGAGCGGATCGATTACGACGCGATGAAGGTCGTCTGCCGTGAGCACAAGCCGAAACTGCTGATGTGCGGCTATTCGGCGTATCCGCGCACGATCGATTTCAAGAAGTTCCGCGAGGCGGCGGATGAGTGCGGCGCGATCCTGATGGCCGACGTCTCGCACATCGCGGGGCTGATCGTGGGCGGGGCGCATCCCTCGCCGTTCCCGTACGCGCATGTGACGACGACCACGACGCACAAGACGCTGCGCGGCCCGCGCGGCGGACTGATCCTGTGCAACGACGAGGAGCTCGCCAAGAAGATCGACAAGGCCGTGTTCCCCGGAAGCCAGGGAGGTCCGCTGATGCACGTGATCGCGGCCAAGGCGGTGGCGTTCGGCGAGTGTCTGAAGCCCGAATTCAAGACCTACGCGGCGCAGGTCGTGAAGAACGCGGCGGCGCTGGCGGCGGAACTCACAAAGCTCAAGTACCGCATCACCAGCGGCGGAACGGACAACCACCTGATGCTCGTCGATCTGCGCGGGCGATCGGACGCGCTCACGGGCTCCGACGCCGAGCGCTGGCTCGAGAACGCCGGCATGGTGTGCAACAAGAACGGCATCCCCGAGGACCCGCGCCCGCCGAAACTGACCAGCGGCCTGCGCCTGGGCACGCCGGCGATCACGACGCGCGGTCTGCGCGAACCGCACATGGCCAAGGTCGCGGCGTGGATCGATCGCGTGCTCACCGCCGGCCTGGCGGGCGAGGCGGAGTTGGCGAAGGTGACGGCGACGGTGCGCGACGAGATCCGCGCGATCTGCCGCGAATTCCCGCTGACGCACTAGCATGGGCCGCCCTGTCGCGAGCGCCAGGGCACGGGCGTCGGATTGTGCGCATCAAGAAAGCCCGGGCGGACCGGGCTTTCGGCTCATGCGAGATGAGATGGCTTGGCCTGTTGATCAGGCGGCGCGGCGGAAGGACTTCTTGGCCGTCGAACGCGAGAAACTGAAGAAACTCTTCTTCGCGGTGGTGCGTCGAGACGTGGTCGAGTTCTTGCTGGTGGCCTTCTTCGCGGTGGTGCGCTTCCAGGTCTTGTTCTTGGTCGTCTTTCCCGCCTTGGCGGTGGTCGTCCCGGTGGTCTTGCGCCAGTTCTTGCGGGCGGCGGACTTGCGGGTGGTGGTCGTGCGCGAGTTCTTGCGAGCCGTCGTGCGTTTGGCGTTCTTCTTCGTCGTTCGGCGGTTATTGAAAGCCATTCTGGTGACTCCGTTCACGGGGCGGGACACGTGCCCCCGCCCTTGCCTTGGCCGACCACGCCCCTGCGTGGTTACATCGACCGATTTGCAAATCGTCATGGGGCCAAGCCCGCATGAGCCAACCTCGCAAGAATCCGATACAGGAGGACGCGGTATCGCGCCCTTGTTCGGAGCGAGACCGCACTGGAGCCGCCGATGACCGCCGATCGAACCGCCACATCCGGACCATGGTCGCCCGAATCGTGGCGTCGCTTCCCGCATTCGCAGATGATCGACTATCCAGATCGCGCGGAACTCGACGCCGGCGTCGAACTCCTGCGATCGCTCCCGCCGCTCGTCACGTCGTGGGAGATCGAACGCCTCAAGGCGCTGATCGCCGACGCGCAGAACGGCCAGCGCTTCCTGCTGCAGGGCGGCGACTGCGCCGAAACCCTCGACGATTGCCGCCCCGACATCATCACCAACAAACTCAAGATCCTCCTGCAGATGTCGCTGGTGATGGTCCACGGCGGGAAGAAGCCCGTGATCCGCGTGGGTCGCTTCGCGGGCCAGTACGCCAAGCCGCGATCGAGCATGACGGAGACGCGCACGATCGACGGGCAGGCGGTCACGCACCCGAGTTACTTCGGCGACCTGGTCAATCGCGCGCCCTTCGACGCCAAGAGCCGTCGCCCCGATCCGTACCTGCTCGTCCGCGCGTACAAGCACTCGTCGATGACGCTGAACTTCATCCGCTCGCTGGTCGACGGCGGATTTGCGGACCTGCATCACCCCGAGTACTGGGACCTGGCTTTCTTCAAGGCCGCGGGACTGCCTCCGGCACGTCGCGCCGAGTACGAGCAGATGACGGCGACACTCGCGGACGGGCTGCGATTCATGGAGGCGCTGGGCGAGCGGGCCGTGGGCGAGATGAACCGCGTGGAATTCTTCACCAGCCACGAGGGGCTGAATCTTTACTACGAAGAGGCCCAGACGCGGCGCGTGCCGCGACGCGACGGCTATTACGACCTCACCACGCACCTCCCGTGGATCGGCGAGCGCACGCGCGAACTGGGCGGGGCGCACATGGAGTATTTCCGCGGGATCCAGAACCCGATCGGCATCAAGCTCGGGCCCGGGGCCGCGCCTTCGGACGTGCTGGCGCTGTGCGGCGCTCTCAACCCGCGCAACGAGGCGGGCAAGATCATCTTCATCACGCGCCTGGGCCAGGGACGCGCCAAGCAGGTCCTCCCGCCCCTCATCGACGCGGCACGCAAGGCTGAGGTCCGCGTGCTGTGGGTGTGCGACCCGATGCACGGCAACGGGATCAAGACCGCCTCGGGCATCAAGACCCGCTCGTTCGATGCGATCGCCACAGAACTCGAAGAGACCTTCGACGTGCATCAGTTGTGCGGCACACACCTGGGCGGCGTTCACTTCGAATTGACGGGTGACGACGTGACCGAGTGCGTGGGCGGCGCGGCCGGCATCACCGAGCACCACCTCACGCGCAACTACGCCACGCTCTGCGACCCGCGACTGAACTATCAGCAGGCGCTGGAACTGGCGTTCATTGTCGCCAAGCGACTGACGCCGAGGAAGTAGCGGCCGGGAGACGCGCGGAACGCGGGACGGACAGGGTGCTCGCCGATCCACGGACGTCGACAGACCACGCACGGCATGAACGCCACGCCTGAGATCACGCCTCGGGATTCGAAGGAGGCCGCCTTACGCAACCAGCGCGACCTGCTGCTCGCCGGCGAATTGCACGGCGACGGCCTGATGGCGCTCGAGCGACGCCGCCACGCGAACCACCTTGGCGGGCACGAGTTCGGCCGAGTTGACGACGGGCTTCTTGCCCCAGGCGATGAAGACGTCGAGCTCATCGCCCGGGTTGATGGGGCGGGCCGAGTCGATGCGGATGAGGGCGCCGCTGGAGGAGAGATCGCACGTCCGGGCCGGCAGGTACTGGCGCGAGGCGCGGTGGTAGACCTTGCAGGGCCGATCGATCGGCGTTCGTGCGTGCTGTCGGCGGTCGGGATTGGGTCCCACGCAAACTCCCCGTGTCGGCGGCCGAATGGCCGATGAAGATGGGAATGCGTATCGGACCAACCGGTGCTTGACTTTCAACTTTGCCGGGTCGCACCCGGTAATTCATGCGTCCTGAACCGGCTTGTGGTGAAACACCCCCCAAGAAAACCACCGGAAATCGAACCGCCATGCCCCACCTCTCCGTGCTCATCCCGACCTTTCAACGCCCCGCCAAGGTGGCGGCGTGCGTTGCCTCTCTGCGTGCGCAAGTTCTTGAAGGTCTTGAAGTTGAGATCATCGTTGGGCTGGACGGTCCCGACACCAGTTCGCGCGAAGCGATCGATCGCGCCTGGCCGAGTTCCGCGCCGCACCGCGCAACTCCTGCGGGCGCGACACTCACCGTCATGGAGTTGCCCAAGCAGGGCTACATGGGCGTTCGGCGGGACATCCTGGCCAGGGCCACCGGGCAGGTGATGGTGTCGCTGAACGACGACGTGGAACTGTGCCCGGGCTTTCTGGCAGCGCATGCCCGTCGGCATCTGGCCGCCCCGGGCCCGGCGATCGTGGTGGGCGACTCGCCCTGGAAAGTTCACCCGGGCGACACGCTGTTTGACCGCATGGTGCGCGAGACCTCGCTGATCTTCTTCTACGACCAGATGTACGCCAAGGCCCAGTCGCTCGGGCCCGACCACGACTGGGGCTATCGCTATTGCTACGGCCTGAACTTCTCCGCACCGCTCGATCTGGTCCGGGAGGTCGGAGGCTTTGCCGATCATTCGGACACCTATGGCTATGACGACATCGAACTGGCGTTCCGCCTGCGCCGGACGTTCAAGACGCCGGTGCTCTTCGAGCCCAAGGCGGCGGTGTTGCACGACCATCGATACACGCCGCGTGATGTGATCCGGCGCGAGTACAACCTTGGCCGGGCGGCGTGGAAGTTCGCGGGGTCGAGCCGGGAGTTTGCGCTCGATCTGTTCGGTCGCGACATCACGAGCGAGTGCGAGTTGGCGTATTCGCGCGAGTTCGTGTCGCGCGAGCGCGCGAGCGCGATGGGGCTGGCGCCGGAGTTCGTGGCGCTGGGCGAGGTTCCGTCGGGGCTGGTCGCGCCGACATCAGGGGCGGCGTGCGTGGTACGCGCTCTCGCCCAGCAGTTCATGCTGCTGAAGCGATGGCTGTGGCGCCGGGGGCTGCTCGACGAGTGCGACAACCAACCCACACGCGAAGTGCTGATCGGGGAATGAAGCCGTCCGTGATGCCACGGCGTCGCGGGGGTTCAGCGGGCGGGCGGCGGACGGCGGGGCGCGCCGCGGCGCTCGGGAAACGCGCGTCGGGCGGAACCTACACTGGTGTTCTCTTCCCACTTCAAGGAGTTCCCATGTTCCAATCCATTCGCGTCGGCGGCACGGGTCGTGACACGCTCGTGGTCGGCTATTTCCAGGGGCAAGCGTTTGACACCACCACGGCCAAGGTGCTGAAGCAGGTTGATCCGACCGGGGCGGCCGCGGGCGCGCTGAAGCGCCCGGAGTCGACGGGCGAGGCGGGCGCAATCGCGGAGGCGTTCGGCGCGGGCAAGGGCGATTCGACGCGGATCCTGGTGGTGGGGCTGGGCAAGCCCGAGGCGCTCGACACCGACGCGGTGCGCACGCTGGCGGGCACCATCGGGCGGAAGCTCGCGGCGGTGAAGGCGACGGGTGTGCAATTGGCGCTCACGGCGTGCTTTGAAAAGGCGGGGCTCGATCTTGCCGACGCCGGTCAGGCGTTCGGCGAGGGGCTGGGCCTCTTGGCGTGGGTGTGCGATGAATTCAAGGGGACGGCGGCGAAGAAGACCAATCGCGTGAAACTCTCGATCCGCGCGGGCGAGGGTGAGTTTGACGGCGCGATGGCGCGGGGCGTGGACATTGCCGAATCGGCAAACTTCACGCGGACGCTGAGCCAGACGCCGCCGAACGTGGCGACGACGGGCTTCATCGCGGACATGGCGCGGAAGTTGGCGCGGAAGACGGGGCTTTCATGCAAGATCCTCGAGGGCGAGGATCTGGTGCGCGAAAAGATGATCGGGCTGATCAACGTGGGCAAGGCGAGCGAGAACAAGCCGTGCCTGATCCGCCTGGAGTACAAGCCGCGCGGCTCGTCGGGCAAGAAGCCGGCGGTGCTGGTGGGCAAGACCATGACGTATGACACGGGCGGGCTCTCGCTCAAGATCAACAACGGCATGGTGGGGATGAAGCGCGACAAGGACGGCGGGTGCGCGGTGCTGGGCGCGATGCACGCGATCGCGACTGTGATCAAGCCGCGCAGGCCGGTGGTGGCCCTCCTGGCGGTGGCGGAGAATTCGATCAGCGACGAGGCGTATCGCCCGGACGACGTGCTGCGGTATCGCAACGGCGTGACGGTGGAGGTGACCAACACGGACGCGGAGGGGCGGCTGGTCTTGGCCGACGCGCTGTGCTGGGCGTGCGAGAAGGAGAAGCCGGCGTACATCATCGACCTGGCGACGCTCACGGGCGGGGTGGTGGTGGCGCTGGGCTCGACGTTCGCGGGCATGTTCTGCGAGCACGACGGCCTGCGCGGGAAGATCGAGGCGGCGGCCAAGGCGACGGGCGAGCGCGTATGGCGCCTGCCGATGCACGCCGAGTACCGCGACCTCATGAAGAGCCCGATCGCGGACATCCTCAACAGCAACCCCAACCGCAAGGCGCACCCGATCCAGGGCGCGGCGTTCCTTTCGTACTTCGTCGACGAGAAGATCCCATGGTGCCACCTCGATATCGCGGGCGTTCACGCGACCGAGAAGAGTGCCGGGTGCTTCATCGAAGGCCCGACGGGCTGGGGCGCGCGGCTGCTGGCGAACCTGCTCGAGAACGACACGGGTCGCTGACCCCGGAGCCCATGCATGCGCGGGGCGGCGGGCGAGCGAGGCGATCGCGATGAATGCGCTGGCGCGCCCGCGTGGCTGCGCGAGTCGTGGTCGACGCTGCTCTCGCGCCGGGCCACGCTGTGGTGGTACCGGCGCGGCGACCGCTATGCGCGGCACCGGTCGATCCTGGCGCAGGGGCTGGACTCCACACGCCCGACGCTCGTGCCTCCCCTGCGCGAGGCGATCGCGCTTCAGATCGCGCTGCGCCTGTCCGGCGCCATCGGGCGAGCAACGCCCGAGTGGGTCGTGATCGCGATCGCGGGCGGTGCGTCGGGTGTGATTCATGCCGTGGCGGCGGTGCTGGCGGCGATGGTGTGGCTGGTGCGCATGCCGCTGCGACTGGCGGTCCGCGTGGCGCGGCGCATCGCGGCGTCGCGGGACGCGGAGCGCGTCCGGCGCGAGTGCTTTGTGGATGTCGCGCCGGGAGTTTCGATCGGGGTGGAGTTGCGAGCGCCGGCGGACGCGGCGGTCGAGAATGAACGCGGCGCGGTGCGGCTCGAGGCGTATGACCGGCGCAGCAACAGCGTGCTGGTGTTTCTGCGCCGGACTGGTGAGATCGCGCCGGGGGCGACCTGGTGGGTGTTTCTGCACGCGCGGCCCGATACGTCCGCGGCGGAGCACGCGTCGGCGTCGCTCCCCTTGCCGTTTCATCACGTGCCGCGGCTTGAGATCGGGCGCTGGCCGGTCGGTCGGGTGTATCGCGCCGAGTTTGATGTGCGGGAACTCGGCGGGGGGGTGTTTCGGCTCGAGGCGGGCGTGTACGACCCGACCAATCACGCGAGCATGACGACGGCGCGGGGAGCGCCTGGGATCGAACTGGGCGTGATTTCGATCGAGACGACAAACGGCGAGATGCGTGGCGGCGGGGGTGACGCATGAGCGCCGCGCCGGGTTCGCTCGCGCAGCGGCTGGCGTCGCGGTTTGCATGCCGTGACGGCGGGGCCCGCGACTACTGGCGCGGCATGGAGGCTGTGCTGTCGGTCGCGACGACCCGCGCGGACGATGAACACCGCGCGCTGGGGCGGCTCCTCTCCGTGCCATTCGCGGCGTTTGCGATACATGTGCTCGACGAGTCGCGCCGGCTCGGGATCGATCGTCTGTATTTTCTGGCGCGCGAGGGCGCGGTGTTCATGCGGATCTGCCGGAGACTGGCCCGGGCGCGCGGGGACGCGATGCCGCGGGCGACGTACCTGGGCGCGAGCCGGGCGTCGACGTTCCTGCCTTCGATGCGTGATCTCTCGCTGGGAGAGATCGCGCGGGTGTGGTACCAGTATCCGCGTCAGTCGTTCTCGCGCCTGCTTCGGAATCTCTCGCTCGACGCGGATGTCTTCGGGGCGCACGCGCGTCGGTGCGGCGTGGGCGATCTGGACGCGCCGATCAACAACCTGCTGGCCCACGCGGGCCTGGCGAGGTTTCTCACCGACGATTGTGTGCGGCGTGACTTTGTGGCGGCGCGCGATCGGGCGCGCGAACTGCTCGCGGCGTATCTGCGTGAGCGAGGCTGGTTCGACGCGACGTTCGCGGGGATTGTGGATGTCGGGTGGAAGGGCTCGATGCAGACGAACCTGTGGCGGGCGGCGGCTCCAGCGCGGCTGCACGGGATGTACCTGGCGCTCTCGCCGATCGTGAGCGATGATGTGCCGGGCTGCTCGCGTGCGGGGTTCCTGGCGGACACGCGGGCCGACGACTGGGCACAGGACCAGGTGCTGCTGAACGGGCCGGTGTTCGAGATGTTTGCGACGGCGCGGCACGGGAGCGTGCGCGGGTATGAGCGGCGATCGGACCGCGGCGGGCGCGTGCGGCCGGTGGTGGAGCATCACGCGGAGGAGGCGGAGAACTTCCGCGGGGTGTTCGCGCGCGTGCACCGGGGAATCGACGATGGCCTGTGCATGATCGCGCGGATGGGCGGGTGGCGCGGCCTGTCGGGTGTCGAACTGCGACCCGCGGTGCTGGACCTCGTGCGCAGGTACGTCGTGTATCCCACCCGGCGCGAGGCGGATCTGTTCACGTCCTATTCGCACGTGGAGAACTTCGGGGTCTATGAAACCGCGCGGTACGAGTTCACGGAATCGATCGGACGTTTGATTTCGTCCGGTCCTGTTGCTTCGGCGTTGCAGCGGATCCGGGACGCGGTGCTGCGACATCTCTGGCCGCCGGGCGTGGTGAGGCGGTCTGGCGTGCCTCTGGCCAACGCACTGCTTGATGCGGAACTGACGCGTCGTGCACGGCGGTGATCGGGCGTGCGGAAAACGTCATAATCGCTATAAATCATGCGATCCAAGGCGCTGGGTGGCACGGATCGAAAGTTGTGTCATAGTCCAAGCGGCGCGCCCCTTCAAGGGCGTTGCGCGCGGGGAGAGGACGCCCCGCCCGCGTCGAACGGCTGCGTATTCGCCGTTTCGAGCACGGAGGAAGTGAAGAAAGGACGGTTTGTATGGAGCGATCTGTTTACGCGGGCGTGCTTGCGCGCCGGCGCGCTCCCCTGGCGGCGATTGTTGCGGCGGGGCTTTGTGCCTGCGCGAGCGCCGAGATTGTGTACTCCAACGATTTCGAGTCGAGCGCGTGGATGCCCGAGTGGACGAGCAACGTTCGCTCGACCACGCCGGTCTCGGGACGCACGTTTCTGGGAGACTTCTGCAACGACGCGGTGCGCCTGAACCTTGGAGGTCTGGGGGCGCACACCGAGACCACGCTTTCCTTTGATTTTTACGCGATCCGCACGTGGGACGGCAACACCTGGCCGGGCCCGGACAATTTCGCGGTGCGGGTCGTGGGCGGCGCGACGCTCCTGGACACCACGTTCGTGGTGAGCGAGCCCGACAACTGGCGGACGCAGAGTTATCCCGCGCCGACCGGCCAGGGCGACTATGCGCAGCGCACTGGCGCCGTCGAGAACAACTCGCTCGGGTACTTCTGGAAGGGCATCGCGTGCGACGCCGTGTGGCACTTTGACCTCACGTTCGAGCACGCGGGCCAGTACCTGGCGGTGGACTTCATCGGCTCAGGCCTGCAGGGCATCGACGATGAGAGTTGGGGCGTCGACAACGTGTGTGTGAGCATCAACTCGGTGCCCGCGCCGGGCGCGATGGCGTTGGGCGGGATCGGGCTGGCGGCGACGATGCGGCGCCGTCGTCGCTGAGGCGGGGATCATTCGACGCGGGCCGGGAGTGCGGCGCGCTGAAGCGGTACGTTCTTTTCAGGGGCAACCCCGCACGTCGCGGGGCTGTCCTTGTTTGTGCATCCAGAGGCTCGATGTTGGACCTCATTTGCGCCCGGAGGCGTGTCCCGCTCGCCCGTATCGTGTCGCGGTTATCGCCCCCAAGTTCGGCGGTTGGATCAGCACTTGCAGAGACCCTGCCGGTTGTTCGGTCTGAACCGTCGGAGGCCGTCGCACCCTTGGATGGATGGTGGAGTCGGGCGAGCGCGTTGCCGATGGTGCCGATAGCCAGAGAAGCGCGGCCGGGCGAGCCGCGCCTGTGCAAGTGGGGCCGCTGTCGATGCGTCGTTGGTTGACACTTTTGATCGTGCTGATGGGTGCGATGGTCGCCCGGGCGCAGACCTCGCGCGTGCAGGTGCCGATCCCGGCGAAAGAGACGGGCTCGGCGAGTGTGCGTGCAACGCTGGGAGAGAACGACGAGTTTGATGTGCGCGACATCCGCGGGAACGCTCCGATCGTGCTCTCGCGTGGGACGCCGCTGGTCGAGAACTTTGATCCGGCGATTAAGGCCGAGGTCGGTCTGCAGGAGCAGCCCTCGGGCGGCGATCTCGTGTTTCGATTCACGAACACGGCGAACGAGCCCAAGCGATTGGGGATGATCAACATCGGGATCGCGACGATCGGGCGGAAGATCTCGTACTGGGACTTTCGCGACGTGCCGCGCAGGCGGGCGGTCGATGGTCAGTCGTTCTCGGCGCAATGGGCCGACTACCCGGACGAACTGTACTCGCCGGTCTTCGTGCTCGAGGGCGACAAGTACACGCTGGGGATCAGCCTGCTGTATCCGACGATGTCGTACAAGCACGATGTTCGTCTGTCGATCTCGAGCCCCGGTGGCAGGCAGGTCTCGGGCGAGGGCGGTCGCGGGTGGCTGGCGCGGTTCCAACTCGGGAGCATCGGCGATGCGGCCGCGACGTCGCTGGCGCACGACGCGGAACTCCGGCCCGGGGAGACGCGGACCTATGTCGTCTGTGTCCGTGTGATGGCGAGCGGTCCGGGCTGGCAGCGAACGCTGACCCCGTATCGCAATTTCTTCCGCGAGTTGTACGGCGCGGTGAAGTACAAGCGGCACCCCGAGGCGATGCAGGGGATCGACGTCGCTTCTGAATCGTGGATGGAGCCCGCGAATCCGCGCGGCTGGAACCCGGACTTCCGCCCGGACCAGCGCGGCTGGGGCGTGCTGGTGAAGCACCTGCGCGACCTCAAGGCCGGCGGCGTGCTGCTGCGCGGGCAGACGGGCGTGACGCCGTCGAACGGAGCGCCGTTCCAGATGGCGACGCCCTGGAGCGGGCAGGCGGGATTCGCGGAGTTGCTCGATCGCGCGCGGGGCCTGCCGTCGCTTCCGACGCTGGGCACGGAGTTGGCGCTCTGGTGGGGGCGTTCGTGCCAGGTGTCGGTCACGTTCGAGGGGCAGGAGTGGGAGGCGTTCGAGCCGAGTTACACGGATCACGTGCAGGCGTCGCTGGCGGAGATGGACGCCGCGGTTCGCGCGGGCGCCACGACGGTGGTGCTCGGCGGCTTCCGGCACGCGGTCACGCCGATCTGGACGCAGTACGCGTGGCTGCGAACACTGCAGAATCGCTATCACAAGGCGCGATTCGTGATCGAGCCGTCGACGTGCGACATCCTCCACGTCGTGGCGCCGACGATGGTACGGGCGACCATGGAGCAGAAGGCGACGTCACCCGAGGCGCAGTTGCTGATCGATACGCCGCACTACCTCGCGGACCTGCTGGTGCCGGGGCACGAGACGTGGGCGAGCCACGGGTATGCGCACCACGCGGAGTATTTCGGCGCGCCGGCCGATGCGGAGATGGTGGCGCGGGACTCGGCACGCATCGCGGACGCGGGCTACGTGCCGCTGATCTGGTGGGACGGGACGGTCCCGGGGCGCGTACTGGCGTCGGAGTCCTGGAGCACGAGCGTTCCCAGCGACATCAAACTCGATCCGCGATCGCGCCTTGCGCAGACCAACGGATCGGCGTGGGATCAATACAAGTCCGTCTCGACCCCGACGAGCCGCGAGAAGGGCAAGGACCAGCGCAAGCGATCGAGCGGAACAGTGATCGTGCGTCCGGGGAGCGGCGAGGAAGATGCCCGCGTTTCCAAGCCGCCGTCGGAGGGCGAGGATGCCGCCAAGGCCCTGCAGCGGGCCCGCGGGCAGGATTCGCCCACGCCGACGGTGAAGTTCAAGGTCGTGCCCAACCAGAAGCACGACGAGCCGCCGGACGATGGGCCGGGAGAGCCCGAGCCCGCGACGGACCCGCGCTGAGCCGGACAACGGACTCGCATAACCGAACATGGACCCGAGGTTTGCGCGCGAAAGCCTCGTGCCGCAACGTGTTCTCGGATACATTCTTTGAGAACTCGAGCAAGGCCCCGATGAGAGGGAGACATGTGACGTTGGGGCGGACTTGAGGCTCAAATCGAGCACACAAACAGGGAGGAAAGAGCATGAACTGGTCCAAGATCATCGCCGGTGTTGCCGCGGTCGCCATGTCGACCCTTGCATTGGCGCACAACACCGAGTTTCGTCGCGTGTGCCTGCTGACGGGCACGCAGGAAGTTCCGCCGAACGCGTCGGGAGCGGACGGGTGCGGATCGTTCGTGATCGACCCGGTGAACAACAAGATCACATATCGAATTGTGGTCACGAACCTGTCGAGCGCGGAGACGGCGGCGCACATCCACGGTCCCGCCGGTCCGGGCGTGAACGCGGGTGTCATTGCCGCGTTGCCCGCCGGACCGGTCAAGAGCGGGGTGATCACGTATCCGCAGGCGCTGGAGGCAGACATCATCGCGGGCAGGATCTATGTCAACGTCCACACCACCAATTTTCCGGGTGGTGAGGTGCGCGGGCAGATCGTGACCCATGTCGCCTCGATCGACGGGGCGCAGGAAGTCCCCGCGAACGGCTCGAACGGGCGGGGCTTCGGGCTCTTCATGTACGACAATGTCGCCAACACGCTCGACTACTACATCGCGTACGCCGGGCTCTCCGCCGCCGAGACCGCGGCCCACATCCACGGGTTTGCCCGCATCGGCGTCAACGCCGGCATCAAGCACACCCTCCCCGCAGGGAACCTCAAGGTCGGTACCTGGAACTTCACCGACGCCGACGAGGAAAGCCTGTGGAACGGGATGACCTATGTCAACATCCACTCGACGAACATCCCCGGAGGCGAGATCCGCGGGCAGATCGTGTCCACGGTCGTTCCGATCGACGCCACACAGGAGGTCCCCGCGAACGGTTCGCCCGGAGTCGGGTGCGGCTTCGTCTCCCTCGACCTGACCGGGAACAACCTGTCGTATGACATCCGTTATGCGAACCTCACCGCGGCCGAGACAGCGGCCCACATCCACGGGTTTGGCGGCGTCGGACAGAACGCGGGCGTGAAGCACACGCTCGCGGCGGGGGCGCGAAAGATCGGCAACTGGGCCTACGGCGCGGTGCAGTCCGACGAGAACATGATCCGCGGGGGCCTGGCCTACATCAACGTCCACACGGCCAACTTCCCCGGCGGCGAGATCCGCGGGCAGATCCAGCCGCCCTTCCTGCCGTATTGCCCCGGCGATTTCAACGACGATGGCTTCGTGAACGCGCTGGACTATGACGAGTTCGCGGATCTGTTCGAATCCGGCGGCACGGGCGCCGACGTGAACTTCGACGGGTTCGTCAACGCCCTGGACTACGACGAGTTCGCCGAACACTTCGAGACCGGGTGCTGAGTTCGGTTCGTCGCCCCAATCACCCCACAGCATCCGCGGCCGCGTGAGTGATCCGTGGCCGCGGATGATTTTTGGGCCGATCGAAGCCGCCAGTTTCTCCGTGGAAATCTACGATTGCGGAGTTGGCCGGGTCATCGTCCGCGGGCGTGCGTGCGGGTTCGGTGAGCGACGGAAGAGTCCGGTCTATCCGATCACGAGGTTCACGAGTTTCCCCGGCACCACGATCACCTTCTTGATCGCCTTGGTCCCGATCTGCTCTTTCACCTTCGGGTCCGCCATCACCGCGGCCTCGACGGCGGCCTGATCCGCATCCCGGGGCACCTGGATCCGCGCTCGCACCTTGCCCATGATCTGCACGGGGATTTCGATGGTCGCGTCGACCAAGAGCGCGGGATCGACGGTCGGCCACGCGGATTCCGACGCGAGGCCGACGCCGGCGGCCTTGGCGTAGATCTCCTCGGCCAGGTGCGGCGCAAACGGGCAGAGCACCAGCGCGAAGCGTTGGATCTGCGAGACATCAAGCCCGCCCGCGGTCGTGGCCGCGTTCACGAACTCCATCATCGCGGCGATGGCGGTGTTGAAACTGAGGCGTTCGATGTCTCCCTCGGCCTTGGCGACAAGGCGGTGGAGTTGCTTCTCGATGTCGTGGTTCTTGGCCGCCTGCGCGCGGAGTGTGCCCGATTTTTCGTCGACGCACAGTCGCCAGGCGCGCTGGAGGAAGCGGAAGCACCCCGCGATGTCGCGCGGATTCCAGGGCTTGCTTGCTTCCAGCGGGCCCATGTACATCTCGTAGAGGCGGCAGGTGTCGGCGCCGAACTCGCCGATGACGTCGTCGGGGTTGATGACGTTCTTGTAGCGTTTCGACATCTTGGTGACGATGGGCGACACCGGCTTGCCCGTCGCGATCTCGATGTGGGTGGTCTTGTCGCCGTCCACGACCTCGCGGACCTCGTCGACCGCAACGATGGTCTTGTCCGGGCGTTGGAACGCGAAACTGGTGATGAGCCCCTGGTGGACGAGTTTGCGGAACGGCTCTCGCCCCGAGAGCGCACCCAAATCAAAGAGCACGTTGTGCCAGAAGCGCGCGTAGAGCAGGTGCCCGACGGCGTGCTCCGACCCGCCGATATACAGGTCGACGCCGTCCTTGATCCAGTAGCGCTCCGCGTCGGCGCCCGCGACGGCGCTGGCGCATCGGGGATCGGTGTAGCGCACGGCGTACCACGAACTGCCCGCGCTCCCGGGCATGGTGTTGGTCTCGCGTGTCACGGGCGTCTGGGGCGGGAGCAGCGCCGGATCGACGCCCGCCGCGCCCGCGGTCGTGTTCATCCACGCCGTTGCCTTGGCCAGCAGCGGCTGCGGGTTTTCGCTTTCGACGGGCGCATAGTCCGCGAGTTCGGGGAGTTTCACGGGGAGCGCCGACTCGCGCACCGGATACGCGCGTCCGTCCTTGTCGTAGACAATCGGGAACGGCTCGCCCCAGTAGCGCTGGCGGCTGAAGGTCCAGTCGCGGAGTTTGTAATTGACCTTTCGCCGGCCGAGCCCGGAGGCTTCGAGCCAGTCGCCGATTCTGGCCTTGGCCTCGTCGGCGTGCAGGCCGTCGATCGAGACGTGATCGTTCGACGAATTGATCGCGAACCCCGGCCCGGTCCACGCCTCGCCTCGTCGCGCGTGGAAGGTTCGTGCCTCGAAGGTTTCGCGGAGGGTGTCGAAGGTGGTGAAGCCAAGATCCTCGAGTGCGTCGAGCCACACGATCTTGGTCACGCCGCGACGTTCGCCGATGGACGCCGGGCGTCCCGATGGCGGCTCGTTGAGGTGGATCGGGATCGAGGTCCCGCCGCCGCTGGGCGGCATGCGCCGCGTGCGGATCACCGAAATCAACTGATCGAACTTGTCGGGGTCGGCCTGGGTCGAGGTCACGAGGCCCAGGAAGTCGGCGAGCACGCCCGCGAAGCGTTCGTCGGTCTGCTCGTCGGCGATTGAGTTCTGGACGAAGTACGCCATCGCCAATTCGGCGCGGGTGTACACGACATCGACGATCGGCAGATCGAAGGTCTTGGCGAAGGCGAAATCGCGATCGTCATGGGCGGGGACGGCCATAATCGCGCCCGTGCCGTAGCCCGCGAGCACATAGTCCGCGGCCCACACCGGAATCGGTGCGCCCGTGGCGGGGTTGATGGCGTGGACGCCCGTGAAGACGCCGGTCTTTTCCTTGGATTCCTGGCGTTCAACGTCGGAGCGATTGCGGGCGGCCTCGCAGTACTGTCGGAGTTGGTAGCGGTTGGCGTCGCCGACGCCCAGGCGCCCCTGGGCGATGTGCTCGCAGAGTTCATGCTCGGGCGCGACGACCATGTAGGTGGCGCCGAAGATGGTGTCGGGGCGTGTGGTGAAGACGCGCAGCGTGTGGTCGCCCTGGATCGGGAACTCGATCTCGGCGCCAGAGGACTTGCCGATCCAATCTTCCTGCATCGCCTTGGTACTCGCGGGCCAGTCCAGGTCCTTGAGTTGCGCGAGCAATCGCTCGGCATAGGCGGTAATTCGGAACATCCACTGGCGGAGCGGCTTGCGCAGCACGGGGAACCCGCCGCGCTCGCTGCGTCCGTCGATCACCTCGTCGTTGGCGAGCACGGTGCCGAGTTTCGGACACCAGTTGACCGTTGTCTCGGAGATATACGCCAGGCGTTGCGAATCGAGGTACGTCCGCTGCGCATCGGCGGTGAGCGAGTCCCAGCGCCCGGCTTTCTTCTCACGCTCGATCAACTCCGAGATCGGTCGTGCCTTGCCGGCCTCGTGATCAAACCACGCGTCGTAGAGTTTGAGAAAGATCCACTGGGTCCAGCGGTAGTATGCCTCGTCGATCGTGCCGAACTCACGCGACCAGTCATAGCAGAACCCGAAGCGTTGCAACTGGCGGCGGAAGTTGTCGATCGCCTTGCGCGTGGTGATGGCGGGGTGGACGCCGGTCTGGATGGCGTACTGCTCGGCGGGAAGCCCGAAGGCGTCCCAGCCCATCGGGTGCAGGACGTTGAAGCCCTTGGCCCGCTTGAAGCGGCACACGATGTCGGTGGCGGTGTATCCCTCTGGGTGCCCGATGTGCAGGCCTGCCCCGGAGGGATAAGGGAACATATCGAGGCAGTAGAACTTGGGCTTGGAGGCGTCGAAGCCGACTTGGCCGGGGTTTGGGACGCGGAACGTGCCGCGCGAAGCCCATGCTTCTTGCCATCGGGGCTCGATCGTGCCCGCCAAGGCCGCCGTGTAGCGATAGGGGGTCAGTTCGTCGCCGGCGTTTCCGCCTTGAATGGGTGCGCTTTGATCCTGGGGCATAGAGGCCGGAGTTTAGGAGTCCCGCGAGCCCGGTCGCCCCCCGGTTCCGGACCTGGGCTTTCCCTCGGCCTGGACAGCCCCGGATGGCGCGCGAGCCACGAGCCCGGCGTCAAACCCCCGCTCGATCTTCGGTGTCGGTTTGGGCTCGTGCTTCGGCTCGTTCTTGCCCTCGGGCTTGGGCTCGATCCGCGAGAATTGCGTCGGCAGTTTGTCTGTCGCCAGGGCCTCGGCCTTCTCCACCAGCAGTTTCTTGGCCTCGCCCGCGACGTAGAACGATCCGGTGACGCAGATGATGTCGTCGCGCGCCACGGCACGGGCCGCCAGGTTGATCGCTTCCTTCACCGTCGGCGCGGTCTGCACCATCTTGTGAGAGAACTCGGCGAATCGCCGGTGGAGTTCCTTGGGGTCCATCGCACGCGGGGAGTCCGACGCCCGCGTAAAGATGATCTTGTCGGCCCCGCGCGCCACGGCCTGGAGCATCCCGGGCACGTTCTTGTCGGCCGCACACCCGAATATCATCACCATCGAGTCGTACCGCATGTGGGCGCCGATCGCCTTGACCAGGCCCGACACGCTCTCGGGATTGTGAGCGCCGTCGACAATGATCCGCGGGCGTTCCCATACCTGCTCGAGCCGGCCGAGGTTGGGCGTGCGGGCCAGCCCCTGCGTGACCTGTCGCTCCGGCGCCTTCCACCCACGCTCGCGCAGCGCGTCCACGATCGCCAGCGCCAGGCCGCAGTTGAACGCCTGGTGCTCGCCCTTGAGCGGCACGGGGACGTGCTCGAACTGGCAGCGTGGGGACGAGAGGCTCACGCGGACGTGGGGCCCGAGGTCCGGCGTTGCCTCGAAGCGGTGGCTGAATTCAAGGTCCGGCGTGCCGATCACGCGGACGGAGCAGCCGATCGCCGCCGCCTTGGCCCGGAACGTGTCGAGAACGTCGTTCTCCTGCGGGATCGTGACGCACACCACGCCGGGCTTCATGATGCCGGCCTTTTCCCCGGCTATCTTGGACAGCGAGTCGCCCAGGATCTGGGTGTGCTCGAGTTGGATGGAAGTGATGGCCGTGACCTCGGGCGAGATGACGTTGGTGGAGTCAAGCCGCCCGCCCAGACCAACCTCGATCACGCCGATGTCGATCGCCTGGTCGGCGAAATAGCAGAAGCACATCGCGGTGGTAAGTTCAAAGAACGACGCGGGGCCGAACTTGCGTTCCAGGCCCGCGGCGGCCTTGGCGACGCGGTGCAGGTACGCGCAGAAGTCCGACGGCGAGATTTTGTTCGGGCCGATGCGGAATCGCTCACGCAGGTCCACCAGGTGAGGGCTGGTGTAGAGCCCGACGGTGTAGCCGCACCCGGCGAGGGCGGCCGTTGTCATCTCGCAGGTGCTCCCCTTGCCCTTGGAGCCCGCAACGTGAATGAGTTTCAACCCGTGGTGCGGGTTGCCGAGCGCCTCGAGCAGGGCGCTCATCCGATCGAGCGTGAGCATCGAGGGATCGACCTTGTCGGGCTGGAGGCGTTCGAGGTTGTGGCGCGTCGTGAGATAATCGCAGGCCTGCTGGTAGGACTCGAAGGCCTCGGGCAGCGCGACAACCGTGACCGGTTTGGCCGGGCGCAGACGGCGGCGCGATGACGAATTCTTCTTGCTCGTCGCGCGCTTGGCGGGTCGTTCATTGGGCTTGCCGGCCATTCGTGATCAAGTGTACCCGCGCGCCAGCGCGGAACGAACCCCGCGCAGATACCGACCTCGCGCAAGTCTCACCCATTCCGGGGATTGCCAGCGGCTTTGGGACACAATCGGCCCATCACCAGGTCGTCCACATAGGTGGTTGGCCCGAATCGGACATATCGCTCTCTTCTTCCTTCCACGACAAAGCCGAACGTCTTGTAGAGCGAGAGCGCGCGGTCGTTACTTGAGAAGACAAAGAGTTCGAGTTTCTCGATGGTCGGATGGGAGTCGGCCCAGGCACAGGCCGCGCCCATGAGCGCGCGCCCAACACCGCGTCCGCGGTATTCACCAGCCACGCTGATCGAGAAGGTCGCGACGTGGGCGCAACGGGCGACCTTGTGGGCCTTGAGGGCGGTTTCGCCGATAACACGCCCCCGCTCGAGCGCCACCAGCAGGAGTCGATCCGGCGCGTCATAGGACGCGATCCGTTTCAGTTCTTCGACCACCGAGACCCGCTCGCGCGGGTCGCGCACCGTCCACAGGCCCTCGGAGACCAGCGCCTGATCGAGGCGGGCGAGGTCGTCGGCGTCCCGGGAGCATGCGCGGCGTATGACGATCGGCGTGCCGTCCTTGAGCCGAACGTCGAGTGGACCGTTGCTGTCGGCGTGTCGCTTCATGTCGCACGTCTGATTCCGAGAGCGCGGGTCCGAGTTGCGTGGCGGGTTTGCGGATTATGCCTGCGGCGTGCGGAAGAAACCGATGTAGTCGGTCTGTGCTCGTTGGCCGCCGGCGTCGGTGACGAGGCGTGCGACCTGCCCGCGGTGGTAGGTCGAGTGGTTGAAAACGTGGATGAGGATGTCGTCGAGGGTGCTGGTGAACTTCTCGCCCTTGATGTTGCTGTAGAGCACGGGGCGGTCGAGGTCGGGGTCGCGGATCGAATCGAGGAACGCGGACCACGAGCGGTCGAGTTCCGCCGCGAGTTTGGCGGTCTGCTCTGGCGGCGAGGCGGGGAACCAATCGGGCACGGGCGCGGACGTGAGGCGTTCGGCCCGCTCGAGCCAGATACGGCGCGCGAGCTGGATGTGGGCCATGATGCCCAGGGCGCGCTGGGCGTCGTGGCCTGCGCGATTCGCGTCGGGGATACTGGCGATGGATTGCAGGGCCAGTGCCGTCGCGCGCGTCTCGGCGATGAGCAGTTTGCGGTATCGCTCGATTCCCGACATGGAGTCTCCCTTTCGTGCTCTCGATCGGCGTGAAACCCGGCGCACCCCGGTCATCCTGGACCAACACAAAGGCACAGCCGCCCATTACCCCGCGATCAGCGCCCGCATGGTCGCGACGGCCTCGTGCAGTCCGGTGTAGACGGCTCGGCTGACGATCGAGTGCCCGATATGCAGTTCTTCCACGCCGGGGAGCACCGCGATGGGTCGCACGTTGGCGTAGTTGAGCGCGTGCCCGGCGTTGAAGCGCATGCCGAGTTCGATGATGAGGCGCCCGGCCGCCGCCACGCGCGAGAGCGCCGCGGCCAGGGCCGGATCCCGGAGGTCGCCGCCGGCGCCCATGAACGCCTCGGCGTAAGGGCCGGTGTGCACCTCGCACCATTCAAAGCCCGCGTCGGCGGCGGCGCGGATCTGTTTCACATCCGCGTCGATGAACGCCGAGGCCGAGACGCCCGCGTCGCGGAGCGTCGCGACCACACTCGTCAGTCGCTCCTTCTGGCCCGCAACGTCAAGCCCGCCCTCGGTGGTCACTTCCTCGCGCCCCTCGGGCACCAGCGTGGACATGTGGGGCTTGAGGCGCGCCGCGATCCCCACCATCTCGTCGGTCGCGCCCATCTCGAGATTGAACTTCACGCGGCAAAGATCGCGGCAGACCTGCACGTCGCGGTCGTTGACGTGGCGCCGGTCCTCGCGCAGGTGCATGGTGATGCACTCGGCGCCGGCGAGTTCGGCGACGTGCACCGCGTGCGACGGGTTGGGCTCGCCCCGGGCGGGGTCGGGCGTCCCGCGATAGCGTGCCTGGCGGAGTGTCGCGACGTGGTCGATGTTGACGCCGAGGGTGGCCATGCGTGAAGCGTAGATCGCGGCGGGACGCCGGGTCGCGTACCCTCAACCGATGCGTTTTGTGTTCCTCGGGACAGGCACGTCCGCCGGAGTGCCGGCGATCGGCTGCGATTGCGCCGTGTGCACCAGCGCCGATCCGCGCGACCGCCGCCTGCGCACCAGCGCCGCGCTGCGGTTCATCGATCCGGCGGGACAGGAACGCGTCATCCTGATCGACGCCGGCCCGGACCTCCGAGAGCAGGCGCTCCGCCACAACCTCCGGCGCGTCGACGCGATCCTCTTCACCCACAACCACGTCGATCACACCTTCGGGCTCGACGAGGTCCGGCGCTTCAACGTCGTGATGCGAGCCCCGATCAGTGTCTACGCCGATCGGCACACGCTCGACCACCTGCTCCGCGTCTACAAGCACATCTACGAGCGCGAGAACAACATCAACGACAGCTTTGTCGCCACGCTCATCAATCACGAAATCCGCGCCGAGAAGCCCATCGATCTCTTCGGCCTGCGCGTCACGCCGATCCCCCTGCTGCACGGACGCTTGCCGGTGCTCGGTTATCGATTCGAGCCCGCGGGCACCCCCGCACTATCGCCCCTGCCCTTGGCGTACTGCACCGATGTCTCGGCCATCCCGCCGCAGAGTTGGCGCCACTTTGACGGGCTCTCCACGCTGGTGCTCGACGCGCTCCGCCACCGCAAGCACCCGACACACTTCACGCTCCAGGAAGCGGTGAACGTCGCGGACCAGATCGGGGCCACGCGGACATATTTCGTCCACATGGCCCACGACTTGGCCCACGAAGAGACCAACCAGACACTCCCGGAGGGCATGGCGCTCGCCCACGACGGCCTGGAGCTTTCGCAGTGAGCGCCGGGAACACCACGCCGCAGCCCGAACGGGTGGGCTCGACTCCGGCCCGCGACGCCGGACCCGCGGCGGTTGGCTTCGTCGCGCGAGCGCGGGCCGCACTCTCCACGCTCGTGCTGCTCCCGGGCATCCTGATCCTGTCGGCGTGGACGCTGGGCAATCTCTGCTCCGATCGCTGGTACTGGTCGCAGTGGCTGGAGTGGATTCCGACAAGCACGGCGCTGGCGGCCAGCGGCGTGTTTTTTTCGCTCGCGGGGCTGCTGCATCCGCGCGGTGTGCCCGATCAACGTCCCTCGCGGGCGCGGCTGCTGGCGTCCGTCGCGTGGGGGCTCGTGCTTGTCTACATGCTGCTGGTCGATTGGCGGATTCCCAACGCTTTCAAGGAGCCCGAGCAGCCCGGGCCGATCACGACGCGCGTGCTCTTCTGGAATGCCGCGGCCGAGGACGAGCCGGGCTGGTCGCGGGCCGCCCTGGGCGAGAACGCCGACGTCATCGTGCTGGTCAGCATCAAGAACGACGACGAACTGGCGCGCATCAGCAAGTCGATGGGCGAGAGCGAGTCGGTGATCGTGACGGATCGCTTCACGGTGCTCTCACGCCGCACGATCGTGCGATACGCGCTCACGCGGCTCGATATCGCGCCGGGCGAGGGGCTCGACCCGCGCCAGCGGACCGGCACGCGGAGGTGGGCCGACCCGGGGCACGCGATGTTCATCGAACTGGCAGCGGACAAGCACCGCCCGCCGATGTGCCTGTGGGTGCTAGATCTGCCATCGGACCTGTCGCTGGCGCGGTACGAGATCACCGAGCAGGCGGCGCGAGTCCTCCGCGAGTTCAAGGGACCGGCGCTCCGCCCCGGCAGCCCGCGACGCTGGGTCGAGGACGAATCGCCGTCGCTCCGCGGCTTTCCGGAGCCCGATCTCATCATCGGCGATTTCAACATCCCGCGCGGGTCTGCGTCACTCGACGCGATCACCCACGGCAAGCCCAACGCATTTGATCAGTGCGGCTTTGGGCCGACCGCGTCGTGGCCGTGCAAGTGGCCGCGGACCCGGCGGACGATCTGGCCCGTCCTCCACCTCGACCAGATGTTCGTGGGGGGCGCGGTGCGCGCGACGTCATACACCCTGATCAATCCCGGCTCGGGTGCCCACCGGATGCAGCGGGCGGATGTCGTCGCGATACGCCGAGAGGGGCACGAGACACGCGAGACCGAGAGTGGCGGCGCGAAACCCTAGAATGTGCCGCGGCGTCATCGTCCCATGTGCTTCATCGCGCGTGACCGACCGAGAGTTTGACGATTTCTCGTCATGGAAACTTCCTCACCTCATTGCCCGCGCTGCGGCTATGACCTCTCGGGCCACGCCTCGGCCTGGCGCGATTCCTGCCCCACGGCCGGCACCTGCAGCGAGTGCGGACACTCCTTCCACTGGGGCGAACTCTTTTTTCCGCTGCGTCACGCGCCCTCGTGGAGTTTCGAGCATTCAACGCGGCCGACGGTCGCGCTGGTCCTCTCCTGGTGGCGGTCGCTGCGTCCGCGCTCGTTCTGGTCGCGCCTGCAGATGCACCATCCGATCGTGCCCGCGCGCCTGTGGGTCGCGCTGGCGGCAACGCTCCTGCTCATGCACCTGGCGACCGGCGTCGGCATGGCGTGGCTCGAGCACACCGCCGGCGACATCGCGGTCCAGACCAACAGCGACTGGCTGCGCGTCCGCGATGTGCTCTCGGTCTTCATCAATCCTTACGCCCGGGTTGTCGCAAACCAGTTCCCGCCCGTGTACTCCGCGTGGGTTTATATCGGCGTGCTGACGGCGCTGCTCTGCCCGAGCGGCTTTGTCATGCTGCGGCAGACGTTCACCACGCTGGGCCTGCGGCGCGATCATGTGCTTCGAGCGGCCGCGTATTCGCTCGCGCCCCTGCCGCTCCTGCTTCTCGTCTTCTCGCTCGCCCGCGCGATCAGCGCCTACGGGAGCGCGTGGGCACTGGGCATGACCTTGCGGACCACACCCTCGGGCCCGCCCGACGGACTGACGCGATTCTGCAATTCGCTCGACGACGCCGCCAACTGGATCGGGACGTATCAATGGCTCGCCATGCCGCTTGCGCTGGCGTGGTCCGGGTCGTTCTGGTGGTGTTTCGCGCGGCACTACCTCAAACTTCCGGACGCAACCCGCGCGACGGCGCTCCTGGTGCTGGTCGCGTTCCTGGCGGCCCTGGCGGTCGTGATGTTCTGGCCCGGCTCGTCGCTGGCGGGCGATCTCGGCGCACTGCTCACGGCGCTGAGACCGTGATGGTCCCGTCACAACGGGGGGTGCACACCGCGCGGGGGTGATCCCATATCCTGATCACCATGAAACACGCCGACGCTGCCTCTGACATCGAGTACGTCGAGCACGACGCTCCCCGCGACCACGCCGCCGTTGTCCGGATGCTCCGCCACGCGTTCGCGAGCGATCCCGAGGGGATCGAGGCGTGGATGAAGATCGGTGGCGAGGGGAACTTCCGCACGCTGGTGGATTCCTCGCGCCCCGCCGCCACGCTCCTGCGGATCCCGATGGGCCAGTACTTCGGCGGTCGGTCGGTGAAGATGCTGGGCATCGCTGGGGTTGCCGTGGCACCCGAGGATCGCGGACGGGGATACGCCGGGCGGATGATGCGGGCGTGCGTTCGGGCCGCCCACGGCGAGGGCTGGCCGCTCGTCGGCCTGTACGCGTCAACGCACACGCTCTATCGCTCCGTGGGCTTTGAGCACGCGGGGCATCGCTTTCAATACACGATCCCGATGTCGCAGATCGACGCCGGGGCGCACAACGGCGAGCGCATCGAGCCGCTCGATCACGAGTCCGCCGAGGTCCGGGAGTGTTACGCAAAGTTCGCGGCGCGCTATGACGGCCCGCTCGACCGCGGGCCGTACATCTGGCAGCGCATCAAATCGCCCCGCGGTGAGGAGCACCACCCCTTCGGCGTCCGTGATGAGCACGGGGCACTGCGGGGGTATGTGTTCGTGAACCAGAAGCGTCGTCCCGACGGGCGTGCCGACGTGAGTCTGTCGGACTTTGTCTTTCACACCGCCGCCGCCGGTCGCCGGCTCTGGGCGCTCCTGGCGGACTACTCGATGATGAGCCACGATCTCGAGTTCTTCGGTGGTCCGACGCACCCTGCGCTGCTCCTGCTTGGGCAGCAGCGTTACGACATTGTGAACAAGGACACGTGGCTGATCCGCGTGAGCCACGTCAAGGCCGCGCTCGAGGCGCGCGGCTATGCCCCGTGTGTCCGAGCCCAGGTTCACCTCGAGATAGCCGACGACCTCGTGCCCGCCAACACGGGACGATGGACGCTCACGATCGAGAGCGGCAAAGGATGCGTCGAGCAGGGCGGGCGCGGCGAGATCCGCGTGGGGGCACGCGGGCTGGCGGCGATCTACTCGGGACTGCTGACGCCGGCTCACGCCGCCAATGTGGGCCTGGCCACGGGCGAACACACGGCGCTACAGGCGGCCAACTCTGCCTTCGCGGGCGGCGCGCCCTGGATGAGCGATCACTTCTGAGACGCGAGCGTCCCCCGGTCGTACGGGGCCGAGCGGGCCGAACGCGACGTGGATCACGCCGACTTGGCGGGGGACGCGCCGGACGCGGGCGCGGGGATGGCCGGCTTGTCATAGGCGGCGGCGGCCTCTTCAATCTGCTTCTTGCGCGCGATCTTGATCGCGGTCACGCCGATGAACGACGCGAACATGAACGCCAGGACATACACCACGCGGGCGCGTCCCAGGCTGAGCGCCACACCCAGGGTGGCAAAGCCAGTCCCGATCGCGTACAGCGTCAGGGCCGCCCCCTTCACGCCCAGGGCGCGCTTGAGCATGTGGTGCAGGTGATCGGCGTCGGCGTCCGACAGTTTCTTGCCCGCCATTTTGCGTCGGACGATGGCGAGACTGGTGTCGATCAGCGGGATGGCGTAGATGATGAGCCCGGCGGTCACGAGTTGGGTTTTGCCGGTGTCGCCCAGCATCAGCACGATGCTGATGGTGGTGAAGCCCAAGAGCAGCGAGCCGCAATCGCCCTGGAATATCGTCGCCGGATTGAAGTTGTGGGGAAGGAAGCCGAGGCATGCGCCAAAGAGGGCCAGGCAAAGGATGATGCGCTGCCCGTCGCGCGGGCCATCGTCAACGACCGCCAGACCCAGCGCGATGATGAGGAGCCCGGCCGAGGCGATGCCGGTGACACCGGTAAGCAGCCCGTCGAGCCCGTCGATCAGGTTCGACGCGTTGCACGCGCCAAGCACGAAAATCCCGATGATGAGCGTGCCCGCCCAATAGATCAGGTCGACCTCGAGCGAGCCGCTCCCGATGGGGAGCGGGATGTGCCAGGTAAGGGCCTCGTTGCCGAAGAGTTTGCCGATGGGCGCGAGCACGCCGCGCGCGACGTTGGCCCCGACCTGGTCGATGGCCAGGGCGGCGGCGGCGAAGAGTTGCCCGGAGATCTTCAGACGCGGATCGAGCCCGACCACGTCGTCGATCAGCCCGGTCAGCATGATCACCGTCATGCCGATCAGGATCGCGGGCGGGACCGGGAGGTGCATCTGCTCGGCCTCGTAGAACTTCGACGGGTGGAAACTCATGAGGCTGGGCTGGAGGATGGCAAGGTAACTGTAGAAGATGCCCGCCATCATGCCGACAAAGCACGCCGCCCCGCCCAGGTAGGCGATCGGCTGGCGATGGATCTTGCGGGCCTCGCTGGGGCGGTCGATCACGCCGTTCTTCACCGCCAGCGAGCGCATGATGGGCGTCGCGATCAGCGTGACCGCGAACGAGATCACGAACACCCACATGTAGTTGTTCAGGATGTCCAGCCGCGAGGGCGGGTCCGGCGTCGCGGCGGCACGCAGCGCCGACAGCGCGTCCTCCTGGATCTTGGGGTCGGAGAACGCCGAGCGTACGGCCTCGGTGAGTGCCTGCGGCAGCGAAGCATCCTGCGTCGGCGACAACGCCTGCGGCAGGTCCTTCACCACGCTCGATGCCTGCTGGATCAACCCCGGGCCTCCACGACATCACCCGCAGAACACGAATCCTTCATCCACGACGCGATGTCGCGGATCGTCTGTTCCAACGAGACGCGCGGCTCAAAGCCGATCGCCCGCCGGATCCGCGTCAGGTCCGGACGACGCTGGCGCAGATCCTCGAACCCCCCGGGGAAGGCGTCAGTGTACGGGATGAGCGCCACCCGGGAACGCGAACCGAGCACGTCGATCACACGACGCGCCAGGTCGAGCATTGATATCGGTTGATCCGACCCGACGTTGAAGACCCTCCCCCAACAGTCGCGCGTTTGCATGAGCCTTGGCAACGCCTCCGCCACGTCCCGAACATCGCAGAAACATCGCGTCTGCTTCCCGTCGCCATGGACCTCAAGGTCCGTCTCCGCCAAGGCCGCGGAGACGAATCGGGGGAGCACCATCCCGTAGTCCCCCACCTGCCGCGGGCCCACGGTGTTGAAGAACCGCACCACAACCGCCGGGACGCTCTTCTGTTGGTGGAATGCCAACGCCAGATATTCGTCGATCGCCTTCGTGCAGGCATAGGACCATCGCGTCATGGTGGTCGGGCCATAGACCACGTCGTCCTCTTCGGAGAATGGCGACTTCTCCGATTTGCCGTAGACCTCCGAACTCGATGCGATCAGCGTGAGCGCGCCCCCGCCCGACGGCGAACGCCCATGGGCGAAGTTCAGGATCGCGAGTGTCTGATCGATGTTGGTCTGGATCGTGCGGATCGGGTCCTCGACGACCAGGCGCACCCCCACCGCCGCGGCGAGGTGATAGATCTCGTCGAAGACCTCGCCCCTGCCGAGCGCCAGGAGCGCATCGCGCAGGTCGGCCTCGATGAATCGGAGCCTCCCCGAGGGCGCGGGCATGTTGCGCCTGCGCCCCGTGGAAAGATCGTCCACGACCGTGACTTCATCTCCCCGGGCGAGCAGGCGTTCGACCAGGTGGGACCCGATGAAACCAGACCCGCCGCTGACGAGCACGCGGCGGCCGGGTGTTGATCCCAATGAGGCGGGCGATGATGGGGCCATGTCTTACGCCGCGTCGCGGTCCTGTGTCTGGTACTCGTGGGTGGCGAGGATGTTGGAGCGCATGTATCCGCCCGCGGTGCCCTGCACGCCGTTGATGAGCACCCCCAGGAAATCGCTACGGGTATCGGCGAGTTCGTTGCGGAGACGGGCGACCATGCCTCGCTTCTCGGAGAGGGCGCGGACGACGAGCATGGATGCGTCGCACTTGGACGCGAGCGTCAGACCGTCGCCCGACACGCCCAGGGGCGAGCAATCCACGACTACGTAGTCGTACTTCTCCTTGGCCTGACGCAGCACATCGCTCATGGCGTTGGTGGCCAGTCGTTCGAAGACGCGGCTGGCGCGGTCGCCGGCGGTCATGACGTGGACGCGCGGATCGGCGTCGACCTTGTGAACGACGCCCTCGAGGGTGTGCGAGCCCGCGAGCACTTCGCCCAGGCCCGGACCCTCGGTGAACTGGTAGATCTTGTGGAGCGACGGACGGCGCATGTTCGCGTCGATGAGCAGCACCCGCTTGTCCGACGCCGCCAGGGCCAGCGCCAGGTTTGAGGCGACGGTGGTCGCGCCGGATTCGGGCAGGCCGCCCACGACCAGGAGCGAGCGATGGCCCGCGGGTTCCAACCTCTTGAGGACGGCGGCGCGGATCTGGCGGAAACTCTCTGCCATGACTCCGCGTTCGTGCTTGATGAAGCACGTTTCGAGCACGCCGGGCTCCTCGGGGTCCTCCTGCGCATCGGGAACGATGCCCACGATGCGCGCCCTGGGGATGATGGCGACGTCGGCCGGACCCTTGACACGCTGGTCAACCATCTCGCGGAGGACCAGCACACCCAGCACCAGGCCGAACACAAGCACAGCGCCCGCGGGCACCATGATCTTCAGTTTCGGGAAGGTCACCTCGTCGGGGAGGCGCTCTTCCTGAAGGACCAGGATTCGCTTGTTGGTGTCGAGGCTTTCCAGGGCGTTGATCTTCTGGAGTGCCGACTGGAGTTTGGTGCGCTCCTCGATCAATCGCTTGGCCTGCTCGTCCATGTCGCCGATCGTCTTCTCGGCCTGAGTCAGTTCGGCGAGGCGGACCGAGTAGCGTTCCTGCTTGGCGGCCAGGTCCGAGTCCTGGGCCTGAAGCTGCGACACCGCCTTGCGGACGCTGTCGACCTCGGCGTCGAACTTCTGGCGGAGCAGACGCTGGCGTTCCGATTCCTGCTGGCTCTTGGCCGCGTCGATCATGGCCTTGTACTGCTTGACGTCGCGGTGCTCGTCTGTGAAGCGGAGTTTCAGGCCTCGCAGATCGGATTCGAGTTGGTTGATCTGGTTGGCGATGTTGAGCATCAAGGGGTCGGTCTCGACGACGTCGCGGAGTTGGTCGGTGTAACTGGGGCCGGCGGGATTCTGCAGTTCGGCCTCGAGTTCCTTGAGACGGACGGTGAACGACTCGATGTCCAGACCGACCTTCACGCGTTCCTGGTTGACGACGCGGAGGGCCTCGGAGGTCTCGTTCGACAGGCGGTTGAGGTTGGTGTAACTGACGTCCTTCATGAGGCGCTCGCGCTGGCTCTGCACCGCCTCGATCTGCCCCTGCATTTCGGCGATGGACTTGTTGAGAGCCTCTCGCTGCTGGCGGTTGGCGGCGCGCGTGCTGTCGGCGATGGTGCGCTGGTAGGCGTCACGGACCAGTCCGACGACGGCCTTGGCCTCCGCCTTGTCGCGGTAGGTGAAGGCAAGATCGATGAGTCGAGTCTGGGGAACGACGCGGGCCGACACGGTGTCCTGCAGGTCGATCAGGGCCTCAACGGTGTTGAACTTGCCGTCCTCCATGCGCCACTTGGCCCACTTGGGGGCTTCCTGCGGGAGGCGCGGGTCTTCCGCCACGCGCTGGAGCACGCCGGCGGAGGTCATCAGTTTGGCCTGCGTCTGCATGTACTTGTCCAGTTCGACGTCGTCGACCTGGCCGTAGCCCGTGAGTTGGTCGAGTTGCGCCACCTGCACGTAACTCTGGAAGAGCACGTTGGAGCGGAAGAAGGGCCATGTGAGGAGCCATGCAAAGTGGGCGCCCGCGCCGAGCACAGCGCCACCGATGAACGCCGCCGCCAAGATCCACTTGTACTTCAAGAGGAGTTTCAGCGGATCGATCGACACCACGGGCAAGGGCCCGGAGGCGCTCGGGCCACCCGCGGGGCGCGCCTGTCCACTCATGCCCATCGGCGCAGGAATAGTCGCCATCTGTTCGTCCCTTCAATCGAGTTCGGCGGCCTTTGGTGCCGCCGACACCCCGGGTCCCCCGGAGTGACTTACTTCAACTTGCTCTTCAGATCGTCCAATTCGGTCTGGAACACTTTCCTCAGATCGGGGTTCTTGTTCAACATGGTCTCGGCCGCCTCCGCGAGTTTCCCGGCCTCTTCCATCCTCTTCTGCAGGGCGCGGAGTTCGCCCGAGTGCAGCAGCACCGCCGCCGTGGTGTTCGGGCTTCGTACGACCCCGGCCGCTCGGTCCAGTGCGGTGTCGGCCTGCGCGAGTTCCCCGAGTTTGAGGTGGATGTACCCGAGGGTATCCCACGCATCGCCGCTGTTGGGATTAAGGCGGGTCGCCTCCATGGCATACTTCTTGGCTTCCTCGAACTTCTGCAGATGCTTGGCCAGCGCGTACGCGAGGTTGTTGTTCATCTCCCAGTCGATCGGGAAGCGGCCGACGCCGTCGCTCCAGATCTTGACGGCCTCCTCGTACTTCTTCTGCCCGAACAGCCCGCTGCCCAGCAGGCGGTGCGACAACTGAACCGCGGCGGGCTCCTTGTCGGCGGTGATGACCTGGCGCAGCAGGGTGAGACCCGCGTCGAGTTGCGCCGGGTCTTCCATCAGCACCGATCCGCGGTAGAAGTCCGCCCACAAACGCGCCCGGCCCTGGATGGTCTGCACCTCGAGGATCCTGGCAAGGTCGCTCACGTTGGGGATGATGCGACGGGCTTCGCTCATCCAGCCGACGGCCTTGGCGGTGTCGTCGAAGTTGATCTTGCCCAGCGAGGCGGCCAGATCGCGCTCGGCCTCCTGCTTGCGCCCGCGGATCGAGAACAGTTTGGCGCGCGACACCAGGAGTTCGGCGACCTCGTCGACCTTGGGCCCAAGTTCACGGAGCACCGCTTCGGCGTCCTGCTGGGCCGACGGCTTGGGTTCGGTGGCGTTGAGGAGCGCGGACATGTACGCGTACGCCACGTCGACACGCTTATCGATCGACCAGGCCTGCGACAGGAAGCGCTGGGCGCGGACCCATTCTCCCTTGGACATGAACACCTGGCCCAGGCCCAGCCGGAGCGTCGAATCGTTGGGACGGGATTTGACGGCCTCGTCGGCGATTTCCTCGGCCTCGCCGGCGCGCCCGATGTCCACGAGCGTGCTCATCAGCGCCTGACGCAGCGTGTCGAGGCCCTGATTGCCCTTGATCGCCTGGCGAAGGTCCGCCAGGGCCGCGTCCGTGTCGCCGACCTGCTGAGCCAGAGAGGCCCGCGATTGCAACGCATACGCGTCGTTGGGGCTGATGCGCAGCGCGGCGTCATAGTCGGCCTTCGCTTCGTCGTTGCGGTCCTCGTTCTGGGCGAACTGACCGCGACGCACATACACCAGCGATGACGACGGGAACTTGGCGACGGCCTGATCGAACGCCTCGCGCGCGCCCTTGGAGTCGCCGCGACGACGCGCCAGGTCGCCCTTGAGCAGGATCAGGTCCGGTCCGCCCGGATCGAACGTCACGCCGTCGATCATCGTCTTGGCGTCGTCGTGACGCCCGATCATGCTGTAGATCTCGGCCAGGCGCAGACGCACTTCCTGGCGGGGGCCGTCGGCGCCCGCGTCGACAACCTTGCGGTAGTACTCGGCCGCTTTCTCTCGCTGCTCACGCCCGGTCAGCATGTCGGCGATCGAACGATCGACCTCCATGATCTTGGGGTCCTGGTACGGACGCCCGCGCTCCATCAGGTCCACGGCGGACTTGGCGTCGCCACGCTCGGACATGAACTGGCCGGCGAGCACGTAGGGCTCGAAGTTGGTCGTCTTCGGGTCGAGCTTGTCCAGATACGCGCTAATGACCTTGAGTGCCTCGTCGTTGCGGCGCTGCTCGGAGTAGTAGCGCGCGTCGATGAGCGCGATCCGGATTTCGTCGCCCTCCTTGCGGAGCTCATCGATCAGCGTGCGGGCCTTCTCGAAATCCCGCTTGTCGATGTACATGATCGCCAACGCGACCCTGTTCAGTCTGTTGGTGGGTTCACGCTCTGCGACCTTCTCACGCGCGTCGATCGCAAAGTCACGGTTGCCCGCCTGCGCCTCCAGGTTGAGCCACAGGCTGAAGAACCTGTCGTTCTCTCGCGCCACGACGGCGGCGTTGCGCGCCCGGATCAGGGCCTCCTCGCCGCGGCCGTTCTCGGCCAGCACCGAGATGACATCGATGATGGTTCCCACGTCGTTGGGGCGGATCCGCAGCGCCTCGTCGAAGGCCCGGATCCCGTCGACGACGCGGTTGAGCACGACGAGTTCGCGCCCGAGGAAGCGGTAGACCTCGACCGGGAAGGTGCCCCCGCCCTGGATCATCGCCTCCATTCCCGCGACCGACTCGCGGTGCTGGCCCTGGGCCGCCTGCAGACGCGACTTCCAGTACTTCCCGTTGAAATCATCGAAGTTCTTGGTCTCGGCTCTCTGCACGTAGGCGGCGGCGTCGGCGAAGAGGTCCATCTCGAGCGACAGGTTGAAGAGCTGCTCGATCACTTCGCCCTGGTCGGGCTTGGCCTTGTCGGCGGAGATCAGTTCGGCGCGGGCCTCGGTGTTCTTGCCCGCCTGCCGGTACACGTTGTAGCGTGCCAGGCACTTCTCGTATTCGTCGATGTCCTTCTGGGCGTTGATCGAATCGATGATCTCCTTGGTGGGATCGTCGGACTCCAGCGCGCGTTTCAGGCTCGCCAGATCCTTGTCGTCGGGGCGCGCCTTGATCGCCTCGTCCAGCAGCACCAGGGCGCCCGGCTTCTGGTTCAGACGCATGTACCCGCGCACCGCGCTGTTCACCAGACGCGGATCGTAGTTGTTCTCTTTCACGGCCTTGACGAGCATCTGGACCGCCTCGGGCACGTTGGGCGCCTCGAAGCCCTCCCCCGACGCGACCTTCTGGGCCTTGAGCAGGATCGCGGTGATCGGATCCCCGCCCTCGGTCGCCTCGCCCTTCACCATGTGGATCCGATTGAGGACCTCCTTGGCCTGCGTGTTCGTCGGATCGACCTGGAGGATCGCCTGCACCATCTGCTCCGCCATCTCGCGGTTGCCCAACTGCGCCTCGATCTGCGCGTTCAGGATCAGCGGGCCCGGCGCGCCGGGGAGCAACTCGCGGACCTTGGTCACAAAGTCGCGGGCCTCGCCCGGGCGCTGCAGCGCCAGCGACGCGTTGGCCAGCGACCACAGCGCATCGACGTCCGAATCGTTGACCGCGCGGCTGTACTCCGAGAGCAGACGGTGCGCCGTCGCCCAGTCCTTCTTGGCATAGGCCACCGTGCCGTCGATCATCTTCAATTGGGGCGAACCGTCGGGAACCTGGCCCGCCAACTCCCCGCGGTACTTCCCGGCCTGCGCGATGAGTTTGTCACGCTCCGCCGGGTCGGTGGTCTGATCGAGCAGACGCAGCGAGTACGACGCCTGCCAGTAGGTGGCCTCGGTCTTCATGACGAAGCGGCGCACCGCCTCCTGGCTGATCGGGACCGCGGGCAGGACCTTGACCTGCTCCATCGCGCCGATCGCCTCCTGGTACGACTGCTTGTTGCCCAGGACCCGGGCTCGCATCAGCAGCAGCGCGGAGTTGTCCGGGAACTTCTTGGCCAGCGCGTCGGCGACAGCCACGGTGCGCGCCGCCTGCGACTTGGGATCGATCGTCTGCTCGAGCTGCTCGTAACGCTGCAGCGACGGGAGCAGCAGGCTCAGCGATTCCGTCGCCTCAAATGCCTTGGCGATCTCGTCCAGTCGCGACTTGAGCGTGTCGGTCGCGGCCCGGACCGCCTCCACCGCCGCCTGGCGCGACTTGCCCTCCAGCGCCGCCTTCTGGACGGCCTCCATGTCGTGCACCAGCAACAGGCCTTTCACCGACGCGGAGCCCGAGGTCTGGGCGTACTGGCGCAGGAAATCCACCCCCTGCTTCTTGAGTTTCTCCGCCTGATCCTTCTGCATCCGCTCCTGGGCGCGGGCCGCCTGCGAGAGGTGCCAATCGTGCATCGCGATCGCGGCCTCCGCGTCGCCCGGGTCGGCCTTGATCGCGGCATCGAGGTCCGCCTTGGCCTGCTCGATCTCCTCGGGCTTGACGTCCTCGCTGATCGACATGGCCCGCGTCATCGCCAGGCCGCGGTATCGCCGCAGCGCGGTCCACGGTCCATCCTCCGGCGCGCTCTTGAAGTAACTCAGGACGCGGGTCGTCTCGGTGACCAGGTTGTCGAGCATCCCGCGCGGCGGGGCGATGTTGGCCATCTGCTCCCAGAGTTCGCCCAGGTACGCCCGGTGGGCCGCCACGTCGGTCGCCTTGACCAACGAGATCTGGCGGAGCGCCGGCACATAGGCCTGGGTGTACTTGCCCTCCAGTTTGGCCCGCGTCTCGGGCGTCCACTTCGACAGGCAGTCGCGCCACTTTTCCAGCGCCACGATATTGGTCTGTTCCTTGTTGACCGCCTTGGAGTACATCAACTCCGCGGCCTCGAGCGAGCCCTCGGCCATCTTCTGATCGCCCGACTTGGCCAGGTCGCCCGCGGAACGCAGCGCGATCTGCCACGCCATCACCGACAACCCGCCGACGATCACGATCGCGCCCGCCGAAAGCGACACGACGAATTTGGTGTTGACCTTGGATTTCTTGGCCATAGAGAACCTCGCTCCTGCCTTACTTCACCGGCGCGGCGGCGCTCGTTCGCGCCCGCCTCGGATTGTCACTCGGATACTCGCCGCTCACGACCTTGGTCCAGTCGGGAACGCAACGCATCAGGTCCGGGAACAACTCGTCGAGGAGCATCCCGGCCTGGGCCGCCAATTCCTCGGGCGACGCCGCCCGAGCGCTGTTAAACTGCACCTTCATGTAATACGCGTAATCGTCGGTCAGATTGAACGCAAGCAGGCGCACGCCCTCGGCCGTCGTCGAAAGCCCGCCGTTGGCGATGAACACATACCCCGAGAAGAGCGTCTGCCCCTTGGGCCCGACGAACTCGCTCACCCGCAGGCGCAGGTCCTCGGCGCCGATCGGCATGGCAACCCAGCGCTCCACGGCGCCCCACTTGTTGAGAACCGGGGCCTCCATCACCTTCCCCGCCAGTTCCGCCGGCGCGTCCTTGACCGGACGCCAGCGCTCCATCTTCAGGGGCACCTTCACGTCGGGCCAGGTCTTCTTGAGTTCCCAGCCCGCGCCCACCATGCACCGCTCCGGCACGTGGGGCACCGTGTCGATCATGCCCGTGTAGTACGCGCCGTGCAACTCGACGGCGATCGGCTTGTCTTCCTTCGACGCAGCCGGCTTCACGTACCAGCGCGAGACCTGATTGCTGGTGCCCAACTCCTCCAGGTTCTCCTTGGTCATCACCGAGTCCGAGCCCTCGCGCTTCCACGACAGCGTTTCGACCGGGAGGCCCTGGAGGAGGATGCCACGCCGGCCCTCGCTGGTGTCGGGCTGGATCGCCTTCTTGGTCATGTAGAACCCGCCGACGCTCACGATCGCCTGCAGCCCGATCGCCGCGCCGAGCATGATCGCCGAGGTCAGCACGAACGCCGGGCGACGCATCGAACGCCAGGTCATCGCCTCCAGCACCGGCGGACGGGCGGCCTTCTTCTCGACCTCGTCGGTGACGGCCCGGTTGAGCATCCACACGATCAGCATGAAAAGGCCGAGTCCCGGGATCAGGATGACCGTGCCGATCATCATGTGAACATCGCCGGCGGCGAAGTTCGCGTTGTTCATCGACAGCAGGCCCAGGGCCGCCACGCGCAGCACGTTCATGAAGACCGCGACCGGGATCGCCAGGAGCAACAACGCCGTGCGCTGCCACCAGTGGCGGCATTGGATCAACGCCACCGCGCCGGCCAGGGCCGCGAACGCCACCACCATCCGCATCCCCGCGCACGCCGCCGCGATCTCCAGCGGGATCTGCGTGCCCGCCGGCGTCACCACGGTCATCGTCTGCCCGGATCGTTCGGCAAAGAACGTGTTGGTGGCGAAGACGTCGTACACCTGTCCCAGGATGTTGATGGTGAGCACCCCGCCCGACGCCGCCACCGATTGCAGTTTGGTCGTCAGCGCGATCATCACCTGCTCGCTGATCGTCACGCCGAACGCCAGGTATGCGATCGGCAGGAACGCCGCACGCATCACCGACGGCCCAGCGAGCAGCAGAACGATCCCGAACAACGCCAGGATCATCGATGCCCCGGCGAACATGTGGTTCTTGATGCCCAGCAGCATGAACGGGTAGCACACCAGCCCGAGCACCAGCGGCATCAGGCCCGGCCAGAAGACCCGCGCCCGCGACGACATCAATGTCTCCCGGTCACGCCAGAGCAGGTACCCGCTGATCAGCGGCACCAGAAACGAATGCCCCCAGTCCTGCGGGCGCTCGATGCTGAACTTGGCCTGGCGCGCGAAGAACTCGTGGAAGAACGCGAGAAACCCGACGCCCAGGACCGACACGCACACGATCATCGGCGGTCTGGTCAACACTTCGCGCAGCGTGCGCGCACAGGCCCCGTTGAGCCCGCCCACACCCGACATGCTCGTCGCCGTCGTCGTCACGCCGCCTCCGACCGCACCCTCTCCGCCCCGCGTTTGCCTCCGGCGTCCGCGGCGCTCCAGCCCGAATTCACGCGGCCTCCGCCGCGAGATCGCCGCCTACTGCGGCCCGAAGACGTCGTCCGCAAAGTTGCGGTCCAGCACGAAGCCAAAGCCGTACGTCGCGCGGAAGCCGTTGCGGACCACCGCCAAGGGATACGCCCAGAAGTTCGTCCCCACGTTGATCACGTCATCCCGCTTGAGGTAGATGTCGGGCATCGTGCCTTCCTTGACGGCACGCAGGTCCAGGCGGATCGTCGCCTGGCGGTCCTTGCCCACCATGCGCGTGAGATCCACCCGCTCGGGCACCGCCAGCGTCGAGAGCCCGCCCGCCGACACGACCGCGCGGGTGAGCGTCATGCGCCCGACGTCCGGGATCGAGTACGGGCCGGGGCGCTGCACCTGGCCTTCCATGTAGAACACGCCGACCGGCGCGGTCGGGATCCGGATGATGTCGCCCGGGCGGATGACCACGTTGTACTGGGCCGAGCCATCGAGCAGTGCCTTGAGCGGGATGCGGACGACTCGCTGCGTCATCAGTTGGTCCGCGGTCAACTCTCCGCCCTGGGCCGCCACCTCCGCAGCCGCCACGGTCGGTTTGACCTGGACCCAGCGGCCTTCGAGGAAGACCCACGACGACGCGCCCTCGCCATGATCCGCGGGCGCGACGCTCGCCGGGGAGGTCAGGCCGCTGTCGACAAGGTCGATCGCCGGCTCCTGCGGCTTGGCGTCGGTGTGTTCAGGGGGCTCGATGACCGGCTGGCGCCCGGCGGGGCGCACCATGCCCGGTGATCCGCCGCCCGACGCCGGGTCCTTGGGCTTCTCGCCGTCCTTGGGCTTGCTCAGTTCGTCGATCAGATCGATCAGGTTTTCCGCGGGCGCGGGCTGCGTCTCGGGCGTCGTGTCCGGCTGGGTGCTCGGCCGGGGCGACGGCGCCACCGCCGGGCGGGCCATGTTGCCCTTGATAAGGTCGCTCAGCGGTACCTGACGAACCACATAGATGTACTCGATGGTCTCGTTGAACTGCCCGGCCGCGGTGATCGCCTCGTAGAGGCGGTAGTCGGGCTTCGGGATGAAATACGGCCCGGGCTGCTGAACGGCGCCCACGACCGTGAAGGTCTGCTGACGCTTCTGAATGATGACCACTTCGACCAGCGGGTCGTTCACGAATTTCTTGAGTCGCTCCGTGATCAGGTCGCGCGCCTGGTCGAGCGTCAGGCCCGTCAATTCCACCTGACCGATCTGCGGCATGTTGATGCGCCCGCGGATATCGACCTCGCGGTCGTACTCGCTGGCGGCGGCATTGGTGCGCACGTCGTCGAACGCCGTGATTCGCACCTGATCGCCCGGGTTCAGGCGGTAGTCGCTGGGTTCGGGAATGAGATCCTGGGCGGTGGCGTCGGAATACTCGACAAACTCGCCGGTGTCCTCCTCGATGCTGGAGAGTCGCTCGAGGATGGGAACTGTCGTTGGGGTCTTTTCCCACCGACCGATCGTGCTCGGGTCAATGAATGAATCGACCTCGCATCCGGTCATGACCAACGAGCCGGTCGCCAAACCGCACGCCGCCAGGATCACACCGACGTGCCGCACCGCTCTGAATTCGCTCGTGCTCGCCATGAGTAGTTCCTTCAACCTTCCCGACCGAACAGACCTTTTTCGCCCCACAAAATCCGAACCGGTACGATAGCACATCGGCCGTGGGGCGGAACGCTAACCACGGCCGGGGCGCAGTCAACACAACCTCCGCACCAACTGGTGCGCGAGGGTTCTGCAGAATCGACCGTTCTGGACCCACCGGTTGAGCGGGCGACCGCCTTTTTACGGGACCAACTGGCATAAGTTCGCGCCACCCCGACGCGCGGCGCGGAGTTTGCCCACCCGACCCTATCCTTCTTTGTGTCCAACCCGCCCACGAATCCACGTCCGACCCAGGCGACCACCCCCGAAATCGACGCCGGGATCGCCCGCACACTTGCCCGTCACCCCCGCCCCCTCGGCGGCGACCCCCTCCGGCGGATCGAGAAGCCGCTGGTCTCCCTCACCGGCATGGTCCTCAATAACCAGTCCGGCGCCCCCGAGCATCTCTCAATCAAGAAGAAGCCCGCGTGGCTCCGGGCCAAGGTCCCCGGCGGCGCGGAGTACCAGCGCCTCAAGGGCGTCCTCTCCCAACACAAACTTCACACCGTTTGCGAAGAGGCCAACTGCCCCAACATGGGCGAGTGCTGGTCACGCGGCATCTCCACCATCATGATCCTGGGCGACACCTGCACCCGCGCCTGCGGCTTCTGCAACGTCAAGACCGGCCGCCCGCCCGTGCTCGACAAGGACGAGCCCAGACGCGTCGCCGAATCCATGCGCCTGATGTTCGAGCACGCCCGCCTCAAGCACGTCGTCATCACCAGCGTCAACCGCGACGAACTCTCCGACGGCGGGGCGGGCATCTGGGCCGAGACCATCATCCGCACCAAAGAAGCCTGCCCGGGCCTCTCGATCGAGGTGCTCATCCCCGACTTTGAGGGCAACTGGGCTGCGTTGCAGATGGTCATCGACGCCAAACCCCACATCATCAACCACAACCTCGAAACCGTCCGGCGCATGTACCCTGCCGTGCGCCCCAGCGCCAAGTTTGATCGCTCGCTAGAACTCCTCCGGCGCGTGAAGGAACAGGGCGGCGTGGCCAAGACCGGCATCATGGTCGGCATCGGCGAACGCGACGAGGAGGTCGTGGAGTTGATCCGAGACGTGCAGGAAGCGACGAAGGCCCCCCGGCATTCGGCAATCGGCATTGGACATTCGATCGACCAGACGCGAACGTGTGAGTCTTCCGGGCCGAATGCCGAATCGCGAATGCCGAATGCCGACACCCCATCCCCAACGCCCGACGCCTGTGACATATTGACCATCGGCCAATACCTCCAGCCCACGCGGAACCACCTGCCCATCGATCGCTGGGTGACGCCCGAGCAATTCGCGTTCTTCAAGCAGGAAGGCCTTGCCCGCGGCTTCAAGGTCGTCGAATCCGGCCCCTTGGTCCGCAGTTCCTACCACGCCGATCACCAGGCCGACGTGCTCTCCACCATCGAGGACGAGCGGGCCAGGCGCGGGTGAACCACGGCGTGTCATCCCATCACGTTCGCCGCATCATCAAGCCACGCGCGCCGCGAATTGACATCCAACTCGCCGCTCTTGTTCATCACGCGGGCCGAACGCGACGTTGACGCCTCCTTGGCCCAGGCGTTGACGCGCTTCTCGACTTCGTCGAGCGCCGCCCGCGCCGCCGCGAACCACGCGCGCCGGTCCGCTTCGGGCAACGCCTCGAGGAATCGCGCACGCGAGCGCAGCGGGTCGTGCGCCACCGTCACCGCCTCGACGCCGATCGGCGGCCCGATCCACGCCCGCAGCACCGCCAGCCCCCTGCTCGTGATGCGATACTCGCGCCGGCGCCGCTTGCCGTCACGCTTGGCCTCCGATGACAAGAGCCCCGCGCGCTGCAAGCGCTGCACGAGGGGATAGATCGCGCCGGCGCTGGCGCTCCATTGCGTCGACGGCGAGGACTGCATGTGCCGCCGCAGTTCGTACGGGCTGGCGGGCCCGATCTGCCAGATCAGGCCGATCACGAAGCACTCAAGTTCGCTGCGGCGCTTGACGGCCATCCATGCACCTCCCCCACGGCTAACCAGCGTAGCACGTCCGTATTCGGAGGCGGCCCTGCAACCACGAGCCCGCGATCCCGTACAATAGTACGAATCGTACTATGTGGTGCGACCCACGCCGCGGCCGCCCGAAGGAGACCCGCATGAACCCCGCCGCCCGCTCCAGCCTTGTCCGCCGCCTGCTTCTGGACGCCGCACGACTGGGCGTTTCGACCACCGCGCTGGCACTGGCGGCGTCGCTCGCCCCACCCGCGTATGCCCGACCCGTCGCTCCGCCATCGGCCCCTTCTGCCACCAAACCGGTGATTCCCCTGGCCGAGCCACCCGCCGCCGCACTCCCGACCTCGACGCAGGGCGAGTGCGTGAACGCCTACTTCAAACTGATGACCAGCCCCGGCGCCGACGGCGTGCGGGAGTTCGAGACGCGCTTTGCCTCCAAGGCCCGCCTAGCGCGCACGCCGATGGACGAGCGGGCCTCGCGCGCCGGCGAGTTACGCGCCCGGTGGGGCGCACTCACATTCGAGAAGGTGCTCGAGGCCTCGGCGGACTCGATCGAGGTGATGGTGCGATCCGAAAACGCCGGCCCGATGGTCTTTGAGTTCGTCTTCGACGCCAAGGACGCGGGCAAACTCGACTCGATCACCATCCAGTCCGACGACGCGGCCAGGAACTCCATGCCGATCACGCACGAGGCTCGCAAGCAACTCGTCGCGGGTGTCGCCAAGGCGCTGCGCGACGGCTACGTCTTCCCGAAGATCGGCGACGAGATGGCGGCCAGCATCGAGAAGAAACTCGCGGCCGGCGAGTACGACAGCGTCGCCGACGAGTTCTCCATGTCGCGCCGACTGACCGACGACCTTCGCGCCATCAGCCGCGACAAGCACCTGGGCGTCGTGTTCGCGCCGAACACCCAGAACCCCGACCGCCCGAGCGTGATGCCCTCGGGCGACCAGATGCGCCGCGAGAACTACATGTTCCGCAAGGCCGAGTACCTGCCGGGCAACATCGGCTATCTGCGATTCGATCTCTTCATGGAAGAGGACGGCGCCAAGGAGGCCGCGACGGCCGCCCTCTCGTTCCTGTCCAACTGCGATGCGCTCATCATCGACCTGCGCAACAACGGCGGCGGGAGCCCCGACATGATCCGCTACATCACAACCTATCTCGTCGACACGCGGACGCATCTCAACGACATGATCGATCGCGAGGGCAACGTCGTCGAGGAGTTCTGGACGCTCGACGACGTGCCGGGCAGGCGACTTTCGCCCGACCTGCCGGTGTACGTGCTCACCAGTTCGCGCACGTTCTCGGGCGCGGAGGAATTCAGTTACAACCTCAAGAACCTGAAGCGTGCCACGATCGTGGGCGAGACCACCGGCGGCGGGGCGCACCCCGTTCGCGGCGAGCGTGTCTCCGATCGATTCGTCGTGCGCGTGCCGTTCATGCGTGCCAGCAACCCGATCAGCAAAGCCAACTGGGAGGGCACGGGCGTGGAGCCCGACGTCAAGGCGCCCGCGGGCGAGGCGCTGGAAAAGGCCCAGGCCCTGGCGAAGGAAGCGATCGACAAGAAGGCGGGGAAGTAACCGGCCCGGGCGCGGCCGACCGTGGAACGACGGCCGCGGCGCTCGCGTCGCGATCCTTGCTTCTGTATTCTTCCGGAGATGGCGCTGTTCCCCAGACTTCGTGCTTTCCTCTCCGGGACCCGCCCTCGTCGCTGGGCCGACGCGAACTACCACCCGCTCATTCTTTCGGGCGTGTTCTTCACCTTCCTCCCCATGGGCCTGATCGCCATGATGATTCCCGACCACCCGGGGAGTTGGCGCGGCATCTTCACCATCGCGCTCTTCTGCGGCGTGATCGCGGTCGGCTGGGCATCCGCGTTCGTGCTCGGGCGTCGCTGGATCCTTGCGATCGTTGCGCCCGTTCAGTTCGCCGTGCCGTTCTTTGTATTCCCGTGGATGGGAAGCCTCGGATGGTTTGACGGTGCGACCGGCATGCGTCCGAACGGCACGCGCTCGGTGCTCATGATCCTCGCCGTGGCGTCCATGGTCGCGGGCTATATCCTCGTCGTGCGTTTGGCGCGGCGCCTGGAGAGCGACGGCGCTCGCTCGCGGGCAGAACTCGAGATCGCCTCGTCCATCCACAAGTCGCTCGTGCCTGACATCGCGCTCGATCAAACCGGCCTTGAGATCCTCGGCACCTCGCGCCCCTCCAGCGACATGGGGGCGACCTCATCGACGCCGCCATCGCCGGTGACCGGACCGACATCATCCTTGCCGATGTTTCCGGGCACGGCGTGGGTGCAGGCATCGTCATGGGCATGCTCAAGAGTTCGGCGCGAACACTGCTCCGCTCCTCGCCTTCGGTTCAACAACTCCTCACCGACCTCAACGTCGTGCTGTCGGATCTTACAAAGCCCAACATGTTCGCGACGATGGCCATCGTGCGCCTCTCGCCCGGCTGCGCGTTTGAGTACGGCCTGGCCGGACACCTCCCGATCTTTCATTTCCGTGCCGCCAGCGCCGACGTGATCGATCATCCAAACCAGAGTCTGCCGCTCGGCATCGAGCCCGACGAGCGATTCGAGGTCGGCGCCTCGGCGCTTGCCCGTGGCGACACGCTCCTCATCATCACCGACGGCCTGATGGAAGTGCAGGACGCGTCGGGACGCGAATTCGGCCTTGCCGCTCTGCGCGATCTCTTCAACAAGAACGCGACGCGTCCGCTCGCGGAGGTCCGCGACGTGATCCTCGCGGCGGCGTTGGCCCACGGCGCACAGACCGACGACCAGTCGCTGGTGCTCATCCGCGCACGCTGAACGGCTCGCCCGCAACCGATCGTGTCACGGCGTGCTCAGCCCGGGCATTTCGAGGAGTTCGATGGCGAAGACGCGCCACGCGCCGTTCGCGTCGCGACGCCAGTCGACGCGCCAGGTCGAGCGGTGTGGGATGGCGTATGCCTCGGTGGTGACACTGACAGAGAGACGGGACGAGGCCTGCGCGCCGCCGGTCGTGATGTCGTTGCTGGTGATCCGCCAGTCCTTGAGTTTGTAGAGCCCGCCGAGGGAGCGCCGGACCTGTTGCAGGGTGGCGGCACGATCCATGGAGGTATCGGTGGTCATCGCGCCGACCTTGAGATACAGCGAGAGGTCGTCGGCCAGCATGGCAGCCAGGGTCGATTCGTCGACCCTGGCCGTGGCGTTGACAAGGGCGACTGTCAGATCGCGGACGCGCTCGCGGTCGGTGGTCACGGCGCGGGCGGCGAGCCACACGCCGGCGGAGAGGATGACGGCCGCGACGACACCGGCGAGCGCCGGGGTGACCCGCCCCTTGCGATTCAGGATCGCAAAGGCAACGGCGCCGGCGAGCACCAGGGCGCCGATCAGCGGCCAGGGGTTCTCAAAGAGAAATCGGTCGACGAGCGATCCAGCGCCCAGGGTCCGGGGCAGGGCGACGAAGCAGATGGTTGGAGCGGTCGTTGCCGTCATGGGGGTCGGAGAGGGTACCACGGAGTCCCGTCGGGGTTGCGTTCGGCGTGCGGAGGGCGATTTTCCAGCGGGAACGGCGGGGTTGCCGATCCTGAGGGATCGCGGCCGGAGTGCCGCGCGATGTCGCGCGCTCGGAATGAACTATGACGACCAACACCGGAGTAGAGAGACCCGCCGACCCCGCACTGTTGTCGCGCAATCTGGCGGCGATCGCACGCCGATCGCCGATCGCGGCGCGAACGATCGCGGCCAGCACGGGGCGCGAAGGAACCGCGTTTCTCCAGGCCCCCGACGGCGGGCTCACCGGAACGCTCAGCGACGCCGGCTCGATCCGCCGACTGGCCAGCGCCCACCGACCGCTCGAAGAGGGCAAGCGCCTGGCCGAGACGGTGGCGATCGAAGGCAACGCGGCGGCGGTGGTGCTGGGCTTTGGGCTCGGCCATCACTGCCGGGCGCTGGCGGAGCGTCTTCGCTTCACGGGCGTGATCATCGCCTTCGAGCCCGACGTGGGGCTCTTGCGCGAGGTGCTGTCGCGCGTCGACCACAGCGACTGGATCGTACGGACCAACTTCGTGCTGCTCACCGACACCGACGACGCGGGCGCGATCGCGGCGGGGATGAGCGGCGTGGAGGGGCTGGTGGTGCTGGGGACCAAACTGGTCGAGCACCCCCCGAGCAAGCCGCGCCTGGGCGCCGGCGCGGACCGATTCGCGGCGCGGCTGGCGGAGGTGGTCCGCTCCGTGCGGACGACGGTGATGACAACGATGGTGCAATCGCCGATCACGCTGCGGAACCTGGTGATGAACGCGGACTACTACGCCGCGTGTCCGGGGATCGCGGATCTGGCGGGGACGGCCAAGGGGAGGCCGGCGATCGTGGTGGCGGCGGGACCGAGCCTGCATCGGAACATCCAGGAACTGTCGCGCCCCGAGGTGCGCGAGAAGTTCGTCATCGTCGCGGTGCAGACGGTGCTCAAAACGCTGCTGGAACGCGGGATCAGGCCACATTTCGTGACGGCGCTGGACCACGCGGACCTCAGCAAGCGGTTCTATGAAGGACTGAGCGAACGCGACGTCGAGGGCGTGACGCTGGTGGTTGAGGCCAAAGCCAACGCGTCGATCCTCGAGGCCTTCCCGGGCGAGGTGCGACTCGCCAAAGAGCCGCTTCTTGATGCGGCGCTCGGTGCGGCGTTCGCCTGCGAGCGCGGCCAGATCTCGCCCGGCGCGACGGTGGCGCACATGGCGTATTACCTGGCGCGCCACCTTGGCTGTGACCCGGTGGTGCTCGTCGGGCAGGACCTGGGATTCACCGACGGGCAGTACTACCACGCACACGCGGCAATCCACCAGGTGTGGTCGAGCGAACTCAACGACTTCAACACGCTCGAGATGCTGGAGTGGCAGAGGATCATGCGTTCGCGCGCGATGCTCCACCGCGCAACCGACGTGCTGGGGCGCCCGATCTACACCGACGAGCAGATGACGACGTACCTGGCGCAGTTCGAGCGCGATTTCCTCCGCGACGTGCAGCGCGGGCTGTCGATCATCGACGCGACCGAGGGCGGCGTACGCAAGCGGCACACCAACGTGATGACGCTCCGGGCGGCGATCGAGAAATTCGCCGACGCACCGGTGGTACTCCCCCGCGCCCGGGGCAAGGCCGTGCTGACCGAGGCGATGCGCGAACGACTCGTGGCACGCCTGCGCGAGGTCCGTCAAGAGGCCGGACGGATCGAGGTGCTCAGCGACCAGACGGCGGCGCTGCTGGATCGGCTGTCGCGCGTCCTCGACGAACCTCGCAAGGCCAACAAGATCATCGGTGACGTCTACGAACTTCGCGACCAGGTTCACGCGTGCGCCGCTGGGCTCGAACTGGTGCAGTTCGTGAACCAGACCGGCGCGCTCAATCGCTTCAAGGCCGACCGCGCGATCGAACTGGAGGATGGGCTGTCGGATCTTGAGAAGCAGACGCGGCGGGTCGCACGCGATACGACCAACGTCCGCTGGATCGCCGAGGCGGCCAGGCACGTGGGTGATCTGCTGGACTCGGGAATCCAGGCCCACCGCGGCGGCGCAAAGGTCACGCGCGAGCAGGCAAACGACGCAACGCTGACGCGCGAGGTGGTCAGGGTCGTCGCGCACGTGCACGTGGACACCATGCGCGGCGGGCTCGGCACCACGCGCGATCTCTCGACTGCCATCGCCGGCGGAAAGAACGCTCTGCAATTCACCCTGGCTCGCCTCGCCAGGTCGCGCCGCCTTCACGGCGTGGTCATCACCAGCGACGACCCCGAGCGCGCCCGCACAATCGCGGGGAACGAAGGACGCGACGCGATCTTCGTTCGAACAACCGGGCGGACGCGACGCGAGATCGAAGTCGCACGATTGGCGGCGCGTCGCTCGTGGCGCGGCGGGCTAGGCAACGCGAGCGTCTTCGACGAGGTGTTCGACCCGGACCTTGCAAAGGCGGCGGTCGACGCGAGCGGCGCGGCGGCGGTCGCGCCCGTCGGCGCGGACTGGTCGCTGATCGACACCGCCATGATCGACGCGTGCATCGAACGCCACGAACAGAACCCCGCTGCGATGGGCCTGGTGTTCACGCCGGCGGCCCCCGGACTGGCGACGTGCGTTGTCGGCGCCGCACTGGTGGGCGAACTGGTCGAGAAGGGATCGAGCGCCGGTGTCTTCGGCACGCTCGGCGCGCTGCTTGGCTATATCCCGATCGCGCCGCAGGCCGACCCGATCGCACGCAGCGCGTGCGTTCCCGCGCCGCCCCCGGTGCGAGACTGCACGGAGCGACTGATCGCCGATACGCCCGCGGGAGTCGATGCGCTCCGATGGGTCATGCACGAACTGGGGGCGCGCGGCGCCACGGCGTCGGCCGAGTTGATCGTGTCCACGCTCGCGGCACGGGCCCGGGTGTTCACGCCTGAAATCCTGACGCTTTCACTGACGGACCGCCGGCGGACGTGCGGCCTGCGCAGCGCGTGGCTGGGTGAGCCCGGCAACGCCGGGCTTGCGCTCGAGCGGGCCACCGGCGCGATCGACACGTTCATGCACTCGCGCGCCGGGCGGAGTGAGGGTGTCGTTGTCTCGCTCGATGGGCCCGGCGATCCGCTGCTGTACTCTCGCTGGCGCGAAGTTGTGTCGCATGCCAAGTCGGCGGGCGCGGCGGCGGTGCACGTGCGAACCGAACTCCTGTGCGATCCGCACACGCTCGAACTGGTGCGCGACGCGGGGATCGACGTCCTGTCGATCGACGTCCTGGCCGACAGGCCCGAGACCTATCAAAGGCTCACCGGGCTCGGCGAGCACGCGCGAGTTCTCGAGAACGTGCAGGCGTTGCTCGCGGCACGCGGCGAGGGACGCGGGCCGACGTGGATCGTGCCGCGGATGACACGCTGCGACGAGGTGTACGAGGAGATCGAGTCGTTCTATGACCGCTGGATCATGCGCGCGGGGTGGTGCGTGATCGATCCTCCGGCCCGGGCGGTCGGGGGTGCGCGGATCGCGGCCCTGCCGCGCCCGGTATGTGTCGAGGCGCGCGACCTCTCGACGCGCGCGTTTGTTGAGGCGATCCCAAGTGTGCTCCCGCTCACTCCGGCACAAGCGGCGGGGCTCATCGAGCAGAAAGCAACACAGCATGAACCCGCCGCGTGAGACAACTTCGGGCGCGATCGCCATCATCCTCGCTCGCGCTGGGAGCAAGGGCGTGCCCGGCAAGAACACCGCGATGGTCGGCGCCCGCCCGTGCGTGGCGTGGACCATCGAGCACGCGCAGGAGACACGCGGGATCGCGCGTGTCGTGGTTTCGACCGACGATCCGAGGGTGAGCGATGCCGCGCGGGCGATGGGCGCAGAGGTCGTGACACGCCCGGCCGCGCTGGCAAGCGACGGCGCGAGCGTCGACGATGCCGCCCGCCACGCGCTCGGCGAGATCGAAATGCGGCACGGCGTCTCGGCGGCTCCCGTCGTCATCCTCTACGCCAACGTCCCCGTGCGCCCGCGCGATCTCTCGCAACGGGCAATCCTGCGACTGGCGGAGACCGGCGCGGATTCCGTGCAGAGTTTTTCGCGCGTCGGCAAGCATCACCCATGGTGGATGGTGCGCGTCGGCGAGCACGGCGATCTGCTCCCGTGGGAGGGCGACACGCTCTTTCACGGTGTGTATCGGCGTCAGATGCTCCCGCCGGCGTATGTGCCGGACGGCGGCGTGATGGTCGTGACGCGCCGGGCCCTGCTGCGAGAGATCGCCGGGGTGCCCGATGGGCCGCACGCGTTCCTCGGGCGCGATCGGCGTGCGATCGAGACCAACGAGGGCGACGTGATCGACATCGATGCGCCGATCGATCTTGTGGTGGCCAACGCCGTGCTGTCGTCGCGCGGCGTGTCCGGGCGCTCGCCGCTCGCGTCTGTGATGGAGAAATCAGCATGAGAATCGGCGATCGCAGCATCGGCGAGCAGTTCCCGCCGTACGTCATCGCGGAACTGGGCGTGAATCACGACGGATCGCCGGAGCGGCTGCTGGAACTCGTGCGCCTGGCGGCGGGAACGGGCGTCGACGCGGTGAAGTTCCAGTACTTCGAGGCCGAACGGCTGATGAGCCGGGCGTCGCGCCTGGCAAAGTACCAGGAAGACTCGGGCGAGCGCGACCCGATCGAGATGCTGAGGCGCCTGGAAACGCCCATCAACGTGCTCGTCGCCGCGGGGCGACTGGCACACACGCTCGGGCTCGACGCGATCGTGACGGTCTTCAGTGTTGAATTGTTCGAGGCGGCACGCCGATTCCGCTGGGATGCGTACAAGACCGCATCGCCCGACATCATCAACCGTCCGCTCCTCCGCGCGGCGATGGATACGGGCCGCCCCGTGATCGTCAGCACCGGCGCCAGCACGATGGACGAGGTCGAGCGTGCGAGTTCGTGGCTCGTCCCCGCGGCCGCGAGATCAATGTTCCTGCAATGCGTCAGTTCATATCCCACCCCGCCCGGAGAGCTCGGAATCGAGGGGTTTGTTGCGATGCGGGATCGTTTCGCGGGTTGCCCGACGGGGTATAGCGATCACACGCCCGATGTCGAGACCGGCGCACGACTGGTTCGCCTCGGGGCATGCGTGCTCGAGAAGCACATGACCTACAGCAACCAGGCGAGCGGCCCCGACCACTCGGCGTCGCTGGAGCCCGGCGCGATGCGCCGCTATATCACGCTCGCGCACGCCGCGTGGGAGCGTGTGTCGGCGTTCGGCGTTGATGAGTGGGAGGGCGAGCGCTGCAAGCGCGTGCTCGACTGCGAGCGCGACGTGCGACATGTCTCGCGCCAGTCGATCGTGGCGACCAGAGCCATCCATCGCGGGACGAAGATCACGTCCGACATGCTGACCATCAAGCGGCCCGGAACCGGCCTCGAACCCTGGATGATCGAGAGCGTGGTCGGGCGCGTCGCGGCCCGCGACCTTGCGCCCGATCAGCCCTTGAATGAGGCGGACCTTGCCCCGAGCGCCGCGCTGAAAGCGTCTGCATGAACGCCAAGCGTCCTGTCGCGGTGGTGACGGGCTCGCGGGCGGACTTCGGCCTGCTGCGACCGGTCATGCGCGCGATCTCGCGGCGCGACGACCTCGATCTGCTCGTGTTCGTTGCCGGCTCGCATCTTGTCCCGCCCGCCACGACACTCCGCGATGTGAAGGCCGAGTTTCATGTCGCGGAACTGATCCCGATGCAGACCGCCGGCCGCGTGGGACGCCTCGCCGACGCGGAGAGCGTTGGTAAGGGCGTATCGCTCACGGTCCGCGCGATCGAGCGGCATCACCCGGAGTGGATTGTCGTGCTGGGCGACCGCATCGAGGCGTTCGCGGCGGCGTCGGCCGCGGCGGTCGCGGGCGTGGGCCTCGCGCACATCCACGGCGGCGACCGGGCCGAGGGCGTGGCCGACGAATCGATGCGACACGCGATCACGAAACTCGCGCACGTTCACTTCGCGGCCAGCCGCGAATCACACGATCGCATCGTGCGCCTGGGTGAGCCAGAAGAGCGCGTCTGTCTCGTCGGGTCGCCCGCGATCGACGATCTCGCATCGATGGAGATGATGAGCGACGCGACGTGGCGCGATCTCGGCTCGCCACGCACGCTGGCGCTGCTTCACCCCGCGGGCCTGAGCGATTCTCGTGAGCGGGCGATCGCGGCGGCGGTCTTCGACGCGGCATTGGTCGCCCCGCCGGTGCTGGCGCTCATGCCCAATCTCGACCCCGGGCGCGACGCGATCATGAGCGAACTGTGGGCGCGCGAGGGCCAAGGCAAGCTGCGGGTGCTTGAGCACGTGCCAAGGGCCGCGTTCATCGGGCTGCTCAAGAGGCTCGCGTCGATCGGTGGCGTGATGATCGGCAACAGTTCGGCGGGGCGGATCGAAGCAGCGGCGGTGGGGCTGCGGGTGATCGACGTCGGGCCTAGACAGGCCGGGCGCGAAGAGCCGGCCAACGTAACGCACGTCGCGGAAGGCGCGTTGGGCAAATTGGCGGCACTCGTTCGAGAGAATCCCGCGAGCGTCCCGACCTCACACCCGTACGGCAACGGACACGCGGGCGAGCGCATCGCGGAAGTACTGGCCAGGCTCGATCCCACGCGCGAAGGATTCACTCGCAAGCGCAACACGTATTGAGCGGACGATCGCGGCTTCTTTCTTGACTTCTCCCCCAAACCCCGTCGATCTCTGCCGGTTGGCTTTCGCTAACCGAGGGTGCCCGCGCATAGCCTCGCCCCATGGTTGAGATCTCCGTTTCGTATCTGGGCAACAAGAAATGCGACCTCCGCCACCCCGAGGGCGCGATGATTCGTACCGACGCGCCCAAGGACATCGGCGGCGACGCGTCGGCGTTCAGCCCGACCGACCTGGTCGGCGCCGGGTTGGCGTCGTGCATCCTCACGACGATGGCGATGTTCGGCGAGCGGCACGGGCTGGACCTGTCGGGCGCGACGGCCAAGGTGGAGAAGCACATGAGCACGCCGCCCGCGCCGCGAAGGATCGCGCGCCTGCCCGTGGTTGTGATGATCCCGGCGGGGCGCGTGCCGCCGGAGATGCGCGAGCGCCTGGAGAAGGCCGGGAACGCGTGCCCGGTGCACGCGAGCCTGCACCCGGAGATCGACGCGCCGATCGAGTACCGGTATGGGTGAGCAGCGCTTCGCCCCGCGTTTCCGGTAGATTGATGGGACATGGGTGAGGCCGGCCTGCAACGCTCGAGAGCGGTCGATCGCGCGTATTACCACGCGTCGGTCGCGGAATTCCTAGTCCACAGCGACAGCCAAATTCTGGCCGAGTTGACTCGACACAGCCCGTTTGCGGTCGAAACAACACAAGTCGCGGCGTGGTCTGAACAGATCAGCATATTGAGGCGTGTGTTTGGCTCGCTCGGCGTGTCTGGGAGTGTCTACTTTGAATTCACCGTGCCGCGGGTTGGGCGACGAATCGACGTGCTCGCGGTCATTCAGCACGTTGTCTTTGTGATCGAATTCAAGGTCGGGGAGAGCGAGTTCAGAGCCGACGCAGTCGATCAGGCATGGGACTACGCGCTCGACCTGAAGAACTTCCACAGCACGACACACGACAAGTCGGTCGTTCCGATCGTAGTTGCGACCCGCGCGGCTTCGGTGCTGTCGACTCTGTCGGCGAAGCGTGACGAGGACGGTGTGCTAAGGCCAGTGTGTGCGGCACCTGAAGACCTTGGGCAGGTCTTGCGACATGCCCTCGAGTTCTGCGATGGGCCGTCGGTCGACATCGCGGCATGGGAAGGCGGGCGCTATTCGCCGACGCCGACGATCATTGAAGCGGCGACCGCGCTCTATGGTGGGCACTCGGTAGATGAGATCTCGCGGAGCGATGCGAGCGCGATCAACCTTTCCCTGACCTCAGAGGCTATCGCGAGCGTCATCCAAGAAGCCAGAGCCCAACGGCAGAAAGTGATCTGCTTCGTAACCGGCGTGCCGGGTGCCGGCAAGACGCTGGTCGGGCTGAATATTGCCGCCCGCCACATGGACAAGGCGGCCGAACTCTACAGCGTGTTTCTTTCCGGGAACGGACCGCTCGTCAACATTTTGCGCGAAGCGCTGGCACGCGACAAGGTTCGCAGGCAGATCGAGCGCGGCGGCAAACGCGAACTGACCAAGGCGCGAAAAGCCGTTGAAACGCTTGTTCAGAATGTCCACCACTTCCGTGACGATTGTCTTGCTGATGCCGATCGTCCGCCGATCGAGCATGTTGCGATGTTCGACGAAGCCCAACGAGCGTGGAATCACGAACAGACCGCAAAGTTCATGAGGCAGAAGCGCGGCCGCTCCGATTTCATTGTTTCGGAACCCGAGTTCCTGATTTCGTGTATGAATCGTCACGCGGATTGGGCTGTTGTGGTGTGTCTGGTGGGTGGCGGCCAAGAGATTAATACCGGCGAGGCCGGCATCAGTGAGTGGATCGACGCGATCATGCGGTCTTTTCCACACTGGCACGTTCACGTTTCGCCAAGGCTTGAGGATTCGGAGTTTGGCGCGGGTGAGGTTTTTCACAAACTCGGTACGCGCGCGGACGTGCATTTGAACGCCGATCTGCACCTGGCGGTCTCGATGCGGTCTTTCCGGGCCGAGAACGTCTCGATGCTGGTGAAGCAAGTGCTGGACCGCGACACCGACGGTGCTCGACAGACTCTGGGCCAACTGAGGGATCGATACCCAATCAGCCTGACCCGAGACCTTGCCAAAGCCAAGACGTGGCTGCGATCGAAGGCCCGCGGAAGCGAGCGATACGGGATGATCGTGTCTTCACAAGCCCAAAGACTCAAGCCGCACGCGATAGATGTGCGAGTGGACATCGACCCGATCCATTGGTTTCTCGATCCCCGCGATGACGTCAGGTCGTCGTACTACCTTGAAGATGCGGCCACGGAGTTCGATGTTCAGGGGCTCGAACTTGACTGGGCGTGCGTCGTTTGGGATGCGGACTTCCGATACACGCCGCAGGGCTGGCGACACTGGTCATTCAAGGGTAATCGGTGGGAGCGCATCAGGGCCGAGCAGCGGCAGGTCTACCTGAAGAACGCGTACCGCGTGCTCTTGACTCGTGCCCGGCAGGGCATGGTGATCGTGGTTCCGCAAGGGGACGAGACCGATGTGACCCGCACGCCCGCCTTTTACGACGCGACCTTCAACTACCTGCGCAGCCTGGGTTTCTCAACGCTGGAATAGGAGCCGCGGGCGATCGGGTGCGGGTGCTCGCCCCCCTCCCCCGCCCCGGAAACCGCCCCGCTCCCTTCCCTACACTTGCGCCCTATGCCGCACCCATCCAACCTCACCCAGGGCATCCTCACCAAGCGCATCCCCTGCTGGCCGTTCGCCGACCCCAAGGGTCGCCACATCGTCGGCTGGGACGAGTACACCGCCACCGGCGGGCACGTCGGCCTGCGCAAAGCCCTCGCCCTGAAGCCCGACGAGGTCACCGAGGAAGTCAAGAAGTCCCAACTCCGCGGACGCGGCGGCGCGGGCTTCCCCTGCGGCCTCAAGTGGACCTTCCTCCCCAAGGTCACCATCGACGCCTCCGGCAAGGAAAGCAACGCCGGGCAGCGATACCTCGCCGTCAACGCCGACGAGTCCGAGCCGTGCACGTTCAAGGACCGGCTGCTGATGGACTTTGATCCGCACCTGCTCCTTGAGGGCATCGCGATCTGCTGCTACGCCTGCCGCATCCCCACGGCCTACATCTTCATCCGCGGCGAATACCACCACCAGGCCAAGGTGCTCGAGAAAGCCCTCGCCGAGGCCTATGCCAAGGGCCTCTTCGGCAAGCAGGGGCTGCTCGGCGGCTCCATGACCGGCAAGGGCGAATCCTTCGCCGTCGATTGCTACGTCCATCGCGGCGCCGGCGCATACATTTGCGGCGAAGAGACCGGCCTGCTCGAGGCGCTCGAGGGCAAACGCGGCTGGCCACGCATCAAGCCGCCGTTCCCCGCGATCAAGGGTCTCTTCGGCAAGCCGACGATCATCAACAACGTCGAGACGCTGAGCCACCTCCCCAGCATCATCGAGAACGGGGCCGACTGGTTCTGCAAGCAGGGCGTGACGAGCACGATCGGCGGGCCGCCGAGTTTCGGCACCAAACTGATGGGCGTCTCCGGGCACGTGAACCGCCCGGGCGTCTACGAGTGCGAACTGGGCATCCCGCTGCGCACGCTGGTTGAGAGCAAGGACTACTGCCAGGGCATGCGTGGCGGCAAGAAGTTCAAGGGCGCGATCGCCGGCGGCATCTCCATGGGCGTGCTCGGGCCCGATCAGTTCGACGCCGAGATGGACTTCGACATCGGGCGCAAGTACAACGTCCTGGGGCTCGGGACGGCGTGCCCGACGGTCTTCGACGAAGACACGGACATGGTCGCCGTCGCGCGGAACATCGCGCGGTTCTTCAAGCACGAGAGTTGCGGACAGTGCACGCCCTGCCGCGAGGGAAGCGGCTGGCTGTATCAACTGATGTCGCGCATCGAGGGCGGCGAGGCCAAGACCAAGGACCTCGATCTGGCGCTGGAAGTCGCGACGAGCATGGGGAGCATGCCGGGCACGACGATCTGCGGCCTGGCGGACGGCAACAACTGGGCCATCCGCACAATCATCAACAAGTTCCGCGACGAATTCGAGAAGCGCGTGAAGCCGACGTTCGTGCCCGTGAAGATGACGGTGGGCGCTGGCGCGAGAGGGTGAGCAACTCTTCGCAGCCCCGGTTTTCACACCGATGTGTTGCTCGCTGCGCGCCCCCCGCGGCCCGTGAACAGCGCGCCGTCACCTCCGCCGCGTGAACATCTGCCCGGCCCCTGTGCCATTTCCCCCCCGCTCGTCTACACTCGCCGCCGTGGGAGATGCACCTGCACCATCCGGCCCTGTTTCGCCCGCGCCAAACGCCGGCACTCCGCCCGTTCCCTGGGCCCCCGCCCTCCGCGGCAAGTTCATCGTCTTCGAAGGGCCCGACGGCTCGGGAAAGTCCACCCAACTCCGGCGCTTCGTTGAACTCATCACCGCCTCGGGCGTCGGCGTGTGCGAGGTCCGCGAGCCCGGCGGCACCAAGATCGGCGAAGCGATCCGCCAGGTGCTGCTGCAGCGCGATCACGACTGCATGACGCTCCGCTGCGAGATGCTCCTCTACATGGCCAGCCGCGCCCAACTCGTTGAGCAGAAGATCCGCCCCGCGCTCACCCAGCACCACCTCGTCGTCGCCGACCGCTTCGTCACTTCGACCGTCGCCTATCAGGGAGCGGCCCAGGGCCTGCCCTACGACGAGATCGCCGCCGCCGCACGCATCGCCGTCGGCCCGACCGTGCCCGATCTTGTCCTTGTGTTCGACGTCGACGAAGAGACCGCGGCCCAGCGCGCCGGGATCGTCGCGCCCAAGGCCAAGGGCAAGCGGGCCGACAGCGCAACGTCGTCGCTCTTTGCCGATCGCATGGAAGACCGCACGCGCGAGTTCCGCCGCCATGTGCGCCAGAGCTACCTCGACCAGGCCCAGGCCGACCCGCCCCACTTCCGAGTGATCAACGCCGCTAAGGGCCCCGACGAGGTCTGGCGATCGCTGGTCGAGACGATGGAGAAGTGGGCGGTGGAACAGGGTACCGGCTGAGCGAGTCGCGAGCCCGGGCGCCCCCACGCCGCGGGTGACGCGAGAATCGGTATCATTACAAAGTTATGTCGTGTATGTGTGTGGTTTGCACACATTGCGAACCAAGTGCGAACGATTGACCGAAAGTCGCGCGGCGACTGAAAACGCACTGGACTGTCCTGGTTTTCGCCGTATGGTATCCCTTGTGGGGGTAATGCCGGAGGCGTCGACATGAACCGATCTCTCTCTCACTCTCTCTCGTGATCTGTAGTGGTGCGGCGGCCCAGTGGGTGTCTATGAGCGGGCAGAAGCAGGTAAGCCCCGACGGGGTGGCTTGGCAGGAAGTTGCGGCGAGCGGGTCGCACGCCGACCACCGACTGCTTTTGATTGGCTCGAACGGCAAGCCTCCCGTCGTCACGACAAACGCGACCGCCGCGGCACCGACGTTCTTGCCCGGCCCACAGTTGCTTGGATTGGATTCATTCTTGGCCACGCACTCTACCTTCAACGGGCGAATCTACGTCGGCGCTCTTGCCGGAACGGCGAGTGGCGTCGGCGGCCCACAGTTTACGTACTATGACCCGGGGCAGGGTGCCGCGTGGAGCTCGAACCCGATCATCCTCATCGCGAATGACGGACTCACGGACAAGCCTTGGCTTGCCATCGGCTCGTCGAGTGTGCCCTTCGGAGAGATCAATTTCTACATGATGAGCATGCGAAGCGGCACCGGCTGCGCCACCGACAAGATCTGGGTGTACCGCTCTTCTATTGCGTCGATTATCACGCCGTGGGCGAGCAACCCCGTCGTACCCGACAATCCGGCGTCGTCACCCTGCGAAAACACGCCGACGTGCAACTATCGCGGCTGGGGATCGATGCCGATCGTCTTGGATGACGGCCAGATCATCGCCGTGGTTCGCGACACCAATGTCACCGCCGGCGCCGCGGGCTGCTACAACGAACGCCGCCCCTATGTCATCTGGTCGAATGACGATGGTTACTCGTGGTTGCCCGGCAACAGCGTTCCGATTCAACTTGGGCTTGGGCTGGTTGAGTCAATCGGTGTGAAGGTGCCCGAAAGCTCGATCTCCGATACGCCGTTCTACGTCGATAAACGCAACTGCGCGCCTTCGATCGCGATCGATCGCGCCAGCAATGCTGTCTACGTCGCGTTCGCTGGGCGGAGCGACCGGGACCATTCCACCGAGGCTGATTGGAACTCCGACATCTGGATCTTCAGGGGAATCCGAGAGTCAAACGGGACGAATTGGATATTCGGTAACGATGCTGACCAAGCCCTGCATCTGACCGACGAAATGCTCGGGCTAGCGCCCAACACGGACGGCAAGGGCCCGGACCAGTTCGTGCCCGCCATCGCGATCGACTGTGCCGGGGCGATCAACCTCATGTTCTACGACAACCGGGCGGAGACACAGGCGCCCGACATCGCGGATTCTGTCAACAGTGCGGGGCGCCCGGTGGACGTGTACTACGCGCGCATCCGGAACTGGACATCAGGCACGCCAGACGTCTACACGAAGCGCCTCACTCCCGTGAGCATCAATATTGTTCCGGGCGACGGGTTTCTAGGCGATTTTCACACGATCGCCGCGGGCGGCGACCAGGGCAAGTGGTTCTACCCCGTCTACATCTCCAAGAAGAACGGGGTTCGTACCTGCTACACGCACGCGGTCTTCATCCGCGAGTGCCTCTCGGACCTCAACATGAACCGTGCCGCGGACGGGGGCGATGTGGACCTGTTCTGGGATGCCTTTGTCGAGGACAATCCCATGGCCGACGTCACGGACGACGGGTTTATCAACAGCGATGACGTGGACGAGTTCGTCGATGTGTATTCGGATGTGCTGGACGGATGATGCTTCTCGGAGGAGTCACGATATGGCACGTTATGCGACGTGTGTGTTGCTGTCGGTTCTTTCAGTGCTCGTGCATTGCACGGGCACCGATTGCAATGCTCAGACAAAGTGGATAGCAATGTCATTACACAATGCCGATTCCAGCGTCAGATCAGACGGAAACGCCTGCGCGGGGGGGTACCAAGCCGGTCGCATTCTGACACCCGGACCGACGGGGGTGTTCTTGCCGGTGCTCTGGCATGGCTCACCGCAGACAATGACCATTCTCGATCCAAGAACAAGCGGCTGGCGCACGGCGGAGATTCACTCCGCCTGGGGCGAGTACCAGGTTGGTTCTGTTCAAGACCTGAATCGAGTTGGATATGCAGCGCTCTGGCGCGGTACCGCAGACTCGCTGGTTGCGCTGGCTCCCACGGGGAGCGGGTACACGGGCTCGAGCGCCACCTCAATTCGTGCGGGGTATGTTGTGGGTGAAGCGAGAAAAGCGGGTAACAGCCACGCCGCATTGTGGGACATTGCTTCGGGCAACTTCACTGATCTCCACCCCACCGGCGCGAGCATCTCTGAAGCAAACACGACCGATGGCGTGCGCCAGGGCGGCGGAGCTTACTTCCCCAGCCTGGGCATGGGACGCGCCCTGATCTGGAACAGTTCTCCTAATGATTACATCGACATCACTCCCGCGGGCGGGCGCGGGGCGTCGGTCCGTGCCATGACCGCCGACACCCAGGTCGGCCAGACCAACTTCGGCAACCGGACCTACGCCGCGTTGTGGCACAACAGCGCCGAGAGCTTTGTCAATCTCGCGCCGCCCGAGGTGTATTACTCCACGGTTGCCGCAACGACGGGCACGATCCACGTCGGCTGGGCGCGCATCCTGACGGTGGGCGATCACGCGTGCGCGTGGATCAGCGACTCTCCCGACGGGTTCATCGACCTTCACGCGTCGCTCGGGCCGGGCTATTCCGCATCGGACGCGCGGGCCGTTTCCATTGACGGCAATCTCGTGACGGTCGTGGGCACGGCCCTGGCGAGCAGCGGGCGGCTTGAGGCCGTCATGTGGCGGGCGGTGATCCCCGCGCCGGGCGTGCTGGGGTTGGGTGCGATGGCGGGCGTGGTGGCGGCAAGATGGAGACGACAGCCGCCAACAGCAACGCGCCGCCCGATTCGCCCGTCATCTTGGCCTGCGGTGAGCACCCGCACGCCACTTCCATGAATCCGAGTCTCTCTCGCCGCCTCGTTGCTTCCCCGGTTGCCCGATATCCTAACCCCCGTGAACTGGCAATCGCCCATCGTGGTCGCGTGCTCCGCCCTCGTCGCCTTCCTCGTCGGCTCAATCCCGTTCGGGCTGCTCGTCGCGCGCGCACGCGGGATCGACATCCGGAAGCACGGCTCGGGCAACATCGGCGCTACCAACGTCGGCCGCGTCCTGGGCCGCAAGTTCGGCCTCACCGTCTTCGCCTTCGATCTCCTCAAGGGCCTCGCGCCCACGCTCGCCTACGGCATTCTCTCCGGCGGCACAGGCTCACTCGCCCTCCCCGCCCACCACGCCTGGCACTGGCTCCTCGTCATGATCTCGCCCATCCTCGGGCACATGTTCTGCCCGTGGATCGGTTTCAAGGGCGGCAAAGGCGTCGCCTCCGCGCTGGGCGCGCTCCTGGGCGTCTTCCCCGCGCTCACACTCGCCGGGCTGACGGCCGCGATCGTCTGGTTCGCTTCGCTCTGGCTCTGGTCGATGGTGGGGCTATCTTCCGTACTCGCGGCGGCGGCCTTGCCGGTCGCTGTGGTGGCTCTGTTCTTGGCCCGCGGCGTCGATCCCGTCGGTTCCGGCCTGCCGTTTCTGCTCACCAGCGCGGCTTTGGCGCTGGTCGTCATCATCAAGCACCGGGCTAATTTGTCGCGCGTTCTAAATGGCACCGAGCCCAAGGTCACATGGCTGCGGCGTCACAAATAGTCCGATAAGAACTGCCTGTTCCAACTACCCGCAGCGATTTCGGATGATGTGGCGGTTATCGGACCCGATTAAACGCGCAAGATTACCCACGTTCACGTTTCTCTCAAGAAACAACCGATGCGTGGTGATGCGCCGATGTTTCGGACCTTGGCCCGTGCCGTGCGTGTCAATCCGGCGAGTTGTATGGGAAGTTGGGAGAGCGCGAACGGCAAATGGGCTGAACTCGCGCGGTCGAGCGGACGATGACGCACGATGATCGCATGATCTAGGTTGGGAGCCTGCCATGGATGGGCAGGCCAAGCCTCGGAGGGATTCGACGATGCAAGCCCTGAAACTGCGAACGTTCGATCGCACGACCGACAACGACGAACCGTTCCCTTTCCCCCGCGCGGGTGCTGGCCACTGGACGCCGCGCTTCCATGAGGACCGCGCCAGCAGCACGATGCACCCGGCGGAGAAAGCCCTGGAAGAAGCCCAGCGACGCCTGGACGCACTCCGCACCATGATGAACAACGAATTCGACGACGACGGCCCGCGGGCCGCCTGATCCGTCGCCACTGACTCAGATCCGACAGGACCTGCCTCCGGGGGCGGGTCCTGTTGCTTTTTGCACCGCCCTTCGTGCAGCCGCTCGCGCCCAGCACCGCCGGGGGAAACCCCTGTGGGCGGGGGAGTATTTCCCGACCCGGATGATGAAGACCGCCCGGCGTGCCGATAAACGCTGTCATGACCGCGCGTTGAGCGCGCATCTCGGAGTGGCTGCATGGCGGAACGGATCGCCGACACCTTGGTCCTTGCGTTCACGACGGGGGTGTCTCTCCATGACTGGAAGGCCACCGGGATGCTCGATCGCGAGTGGGCGATGTACGAGCGCCTGCGACCGTTCTACGGGCAGATCATCCTTGTGACCTACGGCTCGGACGACGCCCCCCACGCCGTTGAACTCGGCGCCAGCGTCAAACTGGTCTGCAACGACCAACGGCTGGCGCGGCCGGCGTATTCCGCGAGCGTTCCCGATCGCGTGGCGGCGCTGTGCGCCGACTCCCGCTCCATCGTCGTCAAGACCAATCAACTCGCCAGCGGCGTGGTCGCCGTGCGCATCACCGAGCGCCTCCGGGCCGAGCACGGGCGTCGCGTCGCCCTGGTCGCGCGCGGCGGGTACCTGTGGTCGCGCTTCGTCGCCCGAGAGCAGGGCGCGAACTCAACGGCGGCGCTCGATGCCGGCGTGGTCGAGCGCGAATTGTGCAAGGCGGCGGACCTTGTCGTCGGCACGACGCGCGAGATGATCGAGGATCTGGAATGGCGCTATGGGCTCGACGATTCGGGCACGCGCCTGGTGCCCAACTACGTCGTGGTCGACGTCCCGTTCCGCGAGGCGGCCGAACGCCAGGCGGGGTTGGTGCTCTACGCCGGGCAATTGGCGGTGCGCAAGCGCGTCGACCTCCTCATCGAGGCCATCGCCAATCTCCCCGAGAACCTGCGTGAGCAGGTCACGTTCCGCGTCATCGGCACGGGCCCGGAGGAGGGGAGGCTCAAGGACCTCGCCGCCGCACGGGGTATCAAGGCCGAGTTCATGCCGCGGATCGCGCACCGTGAATTGCTTGACCACATGTCGCGCTGCGCGATCTACGCGCAGGCGTCCGAACTCGAGGGTCATCCCAAGACCGTGTTGGAGGCGATGGCCACCGGCGCGTCGGTCGTGGTCGCCGAGGCGCCCGGGCTCGGCAACGTGGTGCAGAACGGCGTGACGGGACTCCGCGTCACCGGCGAGGCAGACGCCTTCACGCACGCCATCGGCGCCCTGCTCTCCGACGACGACTGGCGCAGCATCCTGGGCTCCGCCGCCAGCCGGATCGTCCGCGAGACGCTCAGCCTCGACGTCATCATCGACCAGGAGATCGGGGCCCACCGGGCCGCGCTCCAGCGGGCCTCACACTCCCGCCACGAACCCGTCGCGTCGGTGCGTTGGGAGCCCGACCTGCTCCGCGCCCCCTCCGACTTGGCCGCCGGCACCTGGCAGCGAAGCCTCGAGGCCTACCTCGCACGCCTCTCGCCCGAGCAGCGTCGCGAGTTCCTCGATCGCTTCAAGCCCGCGGCCTAGGCGGCGCGATACCCTCGCCCCATGCCAACTCCACTCTCAAGCCGCCCCATGAAGGCGGGCGAGTTCGCTCTGCTGGTCCTCGACTTTGACGGCGTCATGACCGACAACACCGTCGTTGTTCACCAGGACGGCACGGAGTCGGTTGTGTGCAACCGATCAGACGGTTGGGGGCTGGGGCTGCTCAGGGACGCCGGCTTCCCCGTCTTCGTGCTCTCGAGCGAGACCAACCCCGTCGTCGCCTCCCGCTGCAACAAACTCAAGATTCCCTGCGCCCACGGGCACAAGGAGAAACTCCCCACGCTCGAGGCGCTGCTCGCCGAGCGACACATCGAAGGCTCGCGGGTGATCTACGTCGGGAACGACGTCAACGACCTGGCATGCTTTGCCCGCGTGGGAATGTCGATCGCGGTGCGCGATGCGCACCCCAAGGCCCTGGCCGCCGCGACACTGGTGACGACGCTCGCCGGGGGCAAGGGCGCCGTGCGCGAGGTGTGCGACTGGATTCTGGACGCGAGATAGCGCCACGCCAGCGGGCTACGCCGCCGGCTTGTCCTGACGCGCCTTGTCGATCGTGGCCCGCTGGTGCCAGCGTGCCGCGCGCACATTGGCCGGCGCGTCGGCGCTTTCGTTCCAATCCTCGGTGTTGGCGAGATTCAACTCGCACGGCAGCGTCTTGCGATAACCGAGCAGCCGGATGACCTCCAGCACATCGGTCCACGTCGGGAACTGACGCGCGTTGCCCTTCTTGAAGGCGTCGATGGCCATCAGGAACATGAACTGTTCCTTGTTCATCTCGCCTTCTTCGGCCGACTTCTGGAAGTCAGACAGGCGTCGCCCCGCGCCGCGTCGACGCTCCAGGCCCGTCTCGCTCTGGACCTCGCGGCGACCGGAAAAGACACGGCGATCGACCACCCCTCCGTCCCAGGGGTTCTGGGCGTGGAGGTCGAGATCGTCGGCCGCGCCAGTGTGCTCGGTCGGCACGGGGCGAACGTCATTCGTGGGGGGCTTCTGGGCGGAATCCGGACCAGAACGGCGTCCCGAACGGTCTCCCCCGCCGCACCCGCAGCCCGTTTGATTCGTGTGGTCGTGATGGCCCATGCGCGGAACTCCCTCGACTGGTGAAGAGGTGCTCCGCAGGATCGTCGCGGCGAAGATCAGCCTTGACGGGCATGGCCGCCGAACGGGCTAGAAGTCCTCGTCGTCGTCGTCGTCATCGTCACCGGCGTCAAGGTCCTCACCGTCGTCAACTTCCTCGTCGTCGTCCTCGAGGAAGTCGTCGTCTTCTTCGGACTCGCCGCCGCCGGCGGCGTCGTCGTCGTCGAACTCCTCGCCGTCAAAGTCCTCGTCTTCATCCTCGTCGTCATCGTCGTACATGTACGGCGACACGGGCGCGACCAGCGCTGCCCACCCGCTCTCCAACAACTCTTCGCCGGCGATCGCGACTGCCGTGCCTTCCATCGGTGACCTCGTCGTCAGAAACCAAACCCAACCGGGCGTGACGGGCACCCGCCCGCGACTTCCCGCGACGCCCCGGCGGCACGCCGCCCGAACGCCCATTTCCATGGCGCGGTACATTACAGCCCGCGCCGCCCGTGTCAACCGTCCCCCTGCCACGATCTTCGCCCCGGAGCACCGGCGGTTCCTCACCCCGCCCGGACGCGAATTCATCCGGCCCCGAATCGGGCGACGCGCCCACCCCGCCTCTCCCGCCAACAATCCCGCGAACCTATCGTCGCCTTCCCCACCCCGCCTTCACCCATTCACATGAGCACATCCCCAACATCCTCGACCGGCTTCGATCCGCTCGCCGGGGTCGCCGCGATCGTTTTCCCGGGCGCCGGGCACCTGGCCCGCCGGGAACCCCGACGCGCCGCCCTCATCGCCGTCGGCATCCTCGGACTGTTCTTCGGCGGGATCCTCGTCGGCGGGATCGATGTCATCGATTCCCGCGAAGATCGCGTTTGGTTCATCGGGCAGGCCATCGTCGGGCCGCTGGCCTTCGGCGTCGACTACGTCCATCAACACCACTTCAAGGTCCTTGATCCTCAGGGCCGCGCCCTCCGCTCCGCCTTCCCCGACGAGGCCCGGAACCCGGTCGACGGCACGCCCATCGCCATCAAGAAAGACCAGAACGGCACCCCCACCGCCACCTACAACGACCACGGAAAACCCGTCACACTTTCCCCCGCCAGCCCCCCCAACATCAAATCGCTCTCCAAGGTCAACGAACTGGGCACGCTCATGTCCACCCTCGCGGGCATGCTCAACCTCATCATTATCATCGACGCCATGTTCCCCACCCTCCGACGCGACAACGCCTGAACTCCTCCGTTCCCGCCCGGGCAGCCCGGATCGATCGACACCATGCACGCAGAACTCCTGACCCTCGCCATGCGCCCCTTCATTGACCCCCTGCCGCTCCAGCGGCATTGGTGGCTCTTGCTCGTGCCTGTGTGCCTCCTGGTCTCGATCGCCTACAAGGCGGTTCGCGTCACCGACTTCTCGCACTACTGGAAGCAGGTCCTTGCGATGACCGCCCAACTCATCATCGCGATCGTGGGGATCTGCATCGCCGCGTTCATCCTCGTTCAGTTCGTCATCCCCCGCATCATGCCCGTCGCCTGATCGACGCGCCCCCCCGCCCACAACTCGATGGAAGTCTTCCGCCGCGGCCCGGTCCGCGGCGCACCCCGGGGTACGCGCTGCGGTTCGCCCATGAATTCACGACGATCTCACATACCTCTCCGCTATACTCGCCCCATGCCGCTCCCGCCCGTGCCCAATCCGCCAAGACCCGTCAGGCTCATCGCGCTGATGAACCAGAAGGGCGGCGTTGGCAAGACGACCACCACGGTCAACCTCGCCGCGGCGTTCGCCCGCGCGGGACGCCCCACCCTGGTGATCGACCTGGACCCGCAGGCCCACGCGTCGCTTCACATGGGAGTCGATCCCGGCGCCGACCGCGCGTCGATCTATGACTGCCTCATCGACCCCGCGTTTGACGCGACCTCCGCGCTGGTCGAGGTGAATCCCAACCTGTGGGTGCTTCCTTCCACGACCGACCTGGCGGCGGCCGAGACCGAACTGGCGGGCGTCCCCGAGCGCGAGAGGCGGCTGGAAAAGGTGCTCGCCGCGCTGGCCGGGCGCTTCGAGTTCGTGATGATCGACTGCCCGCCGTCGCTGGGGCTGCTGACGATCAACGCCCTGGCCGCGGCCCGCGAGGTGCTGATCCCGATGCAGGCGCACTTCCTGGCGTTGCAGGGCGTGGGGAAACTGCTGGAGACCGTGGGGCTGGTGAGCAAGGCGATCAACCCAAGGCTCCGCGTGGCGGGTGTCGTGTTGTGCGCGCACGACGCGAGCAGCACGCACACGCGCGAGGTCGTGGCCGACATGGACGCGTTCTTCGACCAGGCGCGCCAGTCCGCGGGCGAGGGAAACCTGCCCTGGAAGTTCGCGCGTGTCTTCCGCCCGGCGATCCGACGGAACATCAAACTCGCCGAGTGCCCGAGTTTCGGCAAAACGATCTTCGACTATGCGCCGCAAGCGCCGGGCGCGGAGGACTACGCGGCCCTGGGCTCGGCGTTGCTCCGCGACTGGGACGCGATGCTCGCCAAGCGAGCGACGGACGCGGGCACGCAGCCCGCGCCCCAGGTCGTCACGCTTCCCAGCGCCCCGCGCGCCGAGGCGCCGTCGTGACGAGCACGCCGTGGGCGTCACCGGCGCTTCGTCGGTTCGTGTTCGGCGGGTTCGCGGGCCTGCTCTTCATGATGACGCACTGGCCCAGGGTCGCCATCCCCGCCGAGGGACGCTGGGACCTGCTCGTCCACACCAGTGTCTTTGGCACGTGGGCGATCCTGCTCATGTCGACCGGCCCGTTCGGCCCGGCGCGGAGCCCGCGAAACATCACGCGGTGCGTGCCGATCGCCATGATCTATGCGTGCATCGACGAGGGGCTCCAGGCCGTCCCCCTGGTCGCGCGGGTCGCGGCATGGGATGATCTGGCGGCCAACATCACGGGCATCCTGATCGCCTCGCTCATCGCGTGGCGGTTCCGCGTGGAGAGCACAGCGTGAGTCACGAGCAGGGCGAAGAAAAGAAGAAACTGGCCGGCCCCCTCGTGTGGGTCGTGTCGTGCGTCGTGGGCGTCGGCGTCGGCGTCGCGCTCGCCAAACTCGCGCCGGGCGTGATCGCGCCCGACGCGATCGCGATGTACGGACACGACGGGCCCGCGCCGGTCATCCCGCTCTGGCTGTGTGCGCCCTTTGTGCTGCTCCTGGCCAGCATCGCGCTCATGCCGTTCTTGAACGGGCACTTCTGGCACGATCACTTCCCCGACTTTGCGTTCTTCTTCGGCGGGGTGGTGGCGGCCTACTACGCCGTCGCGTTCAACGTGCCCTTTGTGCACGGCACGTCGTACGGGCTCTACACGATGCTCCACACGGGGCTGGAGTATTACTCGTTCATCGCGCTGGTCGTCGGGCTGTTCGTGGTGTCGGGCGGGATCGTGATCGACGTGCAGGGCCACGCCGATGCGAAACTCAACACGATCCTGCTGGCGATCGGGGCGGTGCTGGCGAACCTCGTCGGAACCACGGGCGCGTCGATGCTGCTCATCCGCCCCTTCATGCGCCTCAACGCCGGGCGCATCAAGGCTCTGCACGTCGTGTTCTTCATCTTCATCGTCTCCAACTGCGGCGGAGCGCTCACGCCCATCGGCGATCCGCCGCTGTACCTGGGCTTCATCAAGGGCGTGCCGTTCGCGTGGACCATCCAGCACCTGTGGCAGGATTGGATTTCCGTCAACGGCCTGTTGCTCCTCGCCTTCTTCGTCTTCGATTCGCGCGTGGGCCATCCGGAGGGCAAGGCCAAGGAGAAATTCCATTGCCGCGTGCGCGGGCGTGCGGGCGTGATCTGCCTCCTGCTGATGCTGGTCGGGGTATTCGTCGATCCGCTGCTCAAGAAGTTCGCGGACTTTGAGGGGTTCCCGGTCGGCGCAACGATGCAGGCCGCGGTGGCGCTCAGCGCGTATTTCCTGGCGGGCAAGGATCTGCACAAGGCAAACCACTTCGATCTCTTCCCGGCCAAGGAGGTGGGGCTCCTGTTCCTTGGCATCTTTGCGACGATGGCTCCGGCGCTGGGGTACCTCGCCGAGAACGGCGCGAAGCTCGGCATCAACACGCCCACCGCGTTTTACTTCGCGACCGGGTCGCTCTCGGCCGTGCTCGACAACGCCCCGACGTATCTCAACTTCTTCCAGGCGGCCTTCGGCGCGGGTGAGATGAACGCCGCCACCATCCACGCGTGGCTGCTCGATCCGGTTCACTCGGGCGATCTGCACGCGATCTCGACGGGCGCGGTGTTCTTCGGCGCGATGACCTACATCGGAAACGGGCCGAACTTCATGGTCCGCTCGATCGCCCAGTCGTGGTCGATCAAGATGCCGACGTTCTTCGGGTATCTTGGGTGGGCCGCGGCAATCCTGCTCCCGATCCTTGTGCTCAACTGGTTCCTGTTCTTTGTGATCTGGCCGCGGTAGGAGACGCGTTCGATGAGCGGCACGGAAGCCCGCCACGAGCAAGAGTCGCACGAACGCCGCCACGGCGCGCTGGCCGCCGCCGTGCGCGTGGTCTCGGGCATGACGTTCCTCTCGCGCCTGGGCGGGATGGTCCGCGATGTCATTCTTGTGCGGGTCTTCGGCGGCACCGCCATCGGCTCGGCGTTCACCGCGGGCTTTGCCATCCCCAACATGTTCCGCCGGCTTTTCGGCGAGGGGGCGCTCTCCGCGGCGTTCATCCCCGAGTATGCCTCGGCCGACAAGAACGATCCGGAGCAGGCGCGGCGATTCGCCTCGCTGGTGGTGGGGATGCTCGCGATCGCGACAGGCCTGCTCACCGCCGTGATCGAACTGGCCCTGCTTATAGCACTTCTGGTGCTGCCAACCGACGCCGAGCGCGATCTCTCGATCAAACTCATCATGCTCATGCTCCCCTTCATGCCGTTCATCTGCGTGGCGGCAATCCTGGGCGGCATGCTGCAGGTCCACGGGCGCTTCGGTCCCGCCGCGTCCGGGCCGCTGGTGCTCAACGGCTTCATCATCGCGGTCGGGCTCTGGCACCTCTGGCATGGCTCGCTGGGCGGCGAGATAACGGCCTATGCGCTCGGAGCCGCGACCGTGCTCTCGGGCCTCACCCAGGCCGGCTGGTTCTTTCTGGTCCTTCGCAGGCACGTCACGTGGACACGCGACATCGCGCCGGTCAAAGAGCGCGGCGTGCGCATGCTCAAGAAACTCGTCCCCGTGCTCATCGGCATGGGCACGCTCCAGATCACCGCGCTGGTCGATCAACTCATCGCCATGTGGCCGATCTGGATCGGGCCGACCATGCTCGGCTACGCGTACCCGCTCGACAAGGCCTCGAACATCATCCTCGCCGCGGCCCAGCGGTTGTACCAGTTCCCGCTCGGGGTCTTCGGCATCGCGGTTGCCACCGCCGCGTTCCCGATGCTGGCACGCCACGCCGACGAGCCCGCCGCGTTCGTCCAGACGCTCCGCCGCGGCGTCCGCCTCTCGCTCTTCATCGGTCTGCCCGCCAGCGTCGGGCTGTTTCTGGTGCGGAACGACGCCATGCCCCTGCTGTATCGCTTCGGCGGCAAGGGCTTCAGCCCCGACCAGATCGACCGCGCCGCCGACGTGCTCGCCGGCTATGCCCCGGGAATCTGGGCCTATTCGCTCATCCACGTGCTGACCCGGGCGTTCTATGCCCGCGGCGATACCAAGACCCCGATGCGCGTCGCGCTCTGCATGGTCGCGCTCGCCGCCGGGCTCAACTGGACGCTCATCTGGTTCTTCCGCGAGACCGGGCTCGGCTGGTCGACCAGCATCACCGCCGCCGTCCAGTCGCTGGCGCTCGCGCTGCTCTGCCGTCGCCAGGTTCACGAACGACTGCTCGACACGCCGACGTTCGTCGCCATCGCCAAACTCGTCATCTCCACGGCCGTCATGGGCTTCCTCGTCTGGATCATGCTCCGCTATCTCCCGACGCCCGGCGGCTGGAAGGACTACACGCTGCGCCTGGCGGGCGCGTGCGTGCTGGGCGGCGTGTCGTATCCGGCGGCGGCGCTGCTCCTGCGCTGCCACGAACCACGCTGGTTGCTCTCACGAAAACGCTCGGAGCCACCTAAAGTTGACAGCAACGCCTGAAAGGAATCACGGATGAACCAGACCAGAATGACAGCCGTTCGCGCCGCGATCGCCCTGACGCTGCTCGCGGGTTCCGCGTGCCTCGTCGCCTGCAACACCGTCAGCGGCGCTGGCCAGGACCTGAAGGACGCCAGCGACGCCACCAAGAAGGCCATCACCGGCGACGACTCCAAGTCGACCACCGAAAAGAAGGAATAGCGTGGCGCGGATCGATCTCCGCGGCCTGCCCATCGCCATCACCGGCGCCAGCAGCGGCATCGGCTATGCCGCCGCGATCGCGTGCGCCCGCGCGGGCATGCCCGTCGCCGTCTCGGCCCGTCGCGCGGATCGACTGAACGAACTCGTCGCGCTCATCGTGCGCGAGGGCGGGCGCGCGGTCGCCGTGCCGGGCGATGTCGCCAAGCCCGAAGATTGCCGCTCGCTCATCGACACGACACGCGAAGCCTTCGGCTCGGTCTACGCCGTCTTCGCCAACGCCGGCTACGGCATCGAAAAGCCCGTGCACGAAACCAGCGACCAGGAACTCCGCGATCTCTTCGAGACAAACTTTTGGGGCTCGATGAACCTGGTCCGGGCGGCGTTGCCGCACATGCTCCAGGCCAGGCGCGGGCACCTTCTGTGGTGCTCAAGTTGCGTGTCGAAACTGGGCATCCCGCGCATGGCCGCGTACAGCAGCAGCAAGGCGATGCAGGACCACTTCGCCCGCGCCATGCGCGTCGAACTCGCGGGCTCCGGCATCTATTCGTCGTCGGTCCACCCGATCGGTACGATCAGCGAGTTTTCCGACACGCTCAAATCCCGCTCGGGCCTGGCGAAACGCGCGTTTGGGCGCCCCGACAAGGGACTCTTTGTGCAGACGTCCGAACAGGTCGCCGAGGTGATCGTCGCGTGCCTGCGCAAGCCCCGCGGCGAGGTGTGGACCAGCCTGCCGATGCACGCGCTCTTTGCGCTGGGCGTAGCGCTCCCGAGCCTCGCCGACCACCTGCTCAGGCGACGGGCTCGCAATCGCGATCTTCAGACCTGACGCGGGTTCCAGAGACCCGCGCCGCACGCTCATGCCCCCCTGCCTCGCTCGCTCGAATCAAGCCAGAGTGTCACCGGGCCGTCGTTGACGAGCGAGACTTTCATCATGGCGCGGAACACGCCGCTCTCGACACGCAGGCCGGCGGCGCGGAGTTCACTCAGCATCGCCGCGAAGTGCTTGACCGCGAACTCGGGACGCATGGCGCGATCGAAACTTGGCCTTCGCCCCTTGGCGCACGCGCCCGCGAGCGTGAAATTCGGCACGACAAGCACCGACCCGCGGATGTCGAGCACGCTCAGGTTGAGTTTGCCCTGCTCGTCCTCGAAGATGCGGAGGTTTGCGATCTTGTCGGCGATCCAGCGTCGGTCTTCGTCGGTGTCGGTGGTTTCGAAGCCGACGAGCGCGAGCAGGCCGCGTTCGATCGCGGCGCTGGCGGTCGCGTCATCGGGGAGCGGGCTTCCCTCCATCGACATTCCACCGACGGAGCAAACGCTGGCTTGTGACACACGCTGGACGACGCATCGCATGGCGGACGATATCACGCGCGCGCTCAGTCCGCCCCGCCGATCACGCCGGACTTGCCGAGGAACTCGCGGATCGGGCCCCAGTAGGCCCCGGGCACGCGATCAAGATCGAGATGTCCGGCGTTGATCTCGACAAAGGTCGTTTGGGGGTTGAGATTGGACAGCGCACGCCCGTGCTGGATAGGGATGATTGTGTCGTGCGTGCCGTGGAGGATGAGGATGGGGCACGAGAGCGCGCTCAGCACGCGGTCGGTGTGAAACGGGTGCTTCACGATCGAGGGTGGAACGATGTAGCGGGCCGCGAACGACGCGACGCTGGTGAAGGGCGAGTCGAGGATGAGGGCGGCGGGCCCGGTTTGTTCGTTGGTGCTGATCCGGGCGGCGACCTGGGCCGCGACGCCTGTGCCGAGGGACATGCCGTGGAGCACGATGCGGTTTGGGTCGACGCCGGGGCGGGCGCGAATGAGATCGACGGCACGCACGCCCTCTTCAACCGTAGATTGCTCGGAGGGCTTGCCGCGGTTGGCGCGATAGCCCGGATACTCAACCAGCAGCGTGGAGCAGCCGAGGCCGGCGTAATCGCGGGCGCGATCGGCAAGCCAGTCGATCATGTCGGCGTTCCCGTGGAAGAAGACGACGACGGGCGCCGGACGATCGACGCCGGAGCCCGGGGCGGCAAAGAACCACGACTCGTGCCGTAGCCCGTCATTACCCTCGATCATCACACGCTCGAACCCTGCGGGCGGCGGGAGCGTTGCCCGGGCCTCGGGCACACGCTGCACGACGAAGATGAGTGAATCCTGCGCGCGATACATGATGGTGAGGTACGCCGCGTAGAGCAACAGCGCAATGAACACGACGCGGACGACGCTCCGCCGCAGCGGCGGGCGCGACGCGCTGCGCGTTTCGGCGCCGGAGTCCGCGGGCCCGTGTGGCGTTTCGTTCTGCGTCGAGTTCACTTGTTCTCTTTCGCTCGCGACGTACACCACACGACGCCGTGGACCACCGGGCCACCCAGAACGCGGATCATCCGAATCTCCGACTCAACACTCTACCTCGTTCGGCCCGCGATCGGTGCATGAAACGCCGGGCTCGCCATGCCGAATGAGTGGGCAGGAGCGTCCGATGGACTTTGTAATCGCGATATGTGTGGGCGTAGGGATGTCGGCGGCGTGCGGCCTGCGGGTCTTCCTGCCCATGCTGCTGCTCTCCGCCGCCGCCAAGTTCGGATGGGTCAACCTCGCGCACGGCTTTGACTGGGTCTCCAGTTGGCCGGCGCTGGTCGCGTTTGGTGTGGCGTCGGTGCTTGAGATCGGCGCGGGCCATATCCCGTGGATTGATCACGCGGTCGATGTTCTGGCCGCCCCGTGCGCAATCGCGGTGGGAACACTTGCGATGGCAACACAGCTCGATGCCGCGCAGCCATTGATCGGCTGGGCCGGCACGCTGGCGGCGGGCGGCGCAGTGGGAGGAACAATCGCGGGCGGCGTCAAACTCTTGGGCGCGACCACTCGCGTCGCCTCAACCGCCAGCACCGCGGGCCTCGGCAATCCGATCATCGCCAGCGTCGAAACGCTCGGCGCGGTGCTTCTCTCGGTCCTCTCGATCGTGGTGCCAATCGCCGCGGGCCTCGTGCTCATCGCGATCGTCGCCGTGGCGATCGCGATCATCCGGCGCCGACGCCGGGCACGCCTCGCCCAAGCGCTCGTCCCCGTCGCTTCCATGGCACCCAACGCCTAGGCCACAACGCGCGACGCTCGAACCCGACGGGAACCAACGAAGACCGCACCACCCGCGGCCTCGCGCGCGGAGCCGGCGCGCAATCCGGAACGTGACCCGCGATCGTCCGTCGCTCGTTCCTGCCTCACCCATGCCCCGCGCCCATGCCGGGCCGGGTTCAGCGCCCGTAGCGGCGGACAACACCCTTGACGATGCCCTGCACCTGGCAGAACTTCACGCGGATGGGGTCGAAGGCGGGGTTGGCGGGCTGGAGGCGGATGTGGTCGTCCTCCTTGAAGAAGGTTTTGAGCGTGGTCGAGCCGTCGGGCAGGAGCGCGACGACCTTGTCGCCGTTCTGCGCGACCTGGGTGCGCTCGATGAGGACATAGTCGCCGTCGAGGATGCCCTCGTCGCGCATCGACTCTCCCTCGACCTTGAGGGCGAAGGTGGAATCGCCGCGCGTGCCCGAGCCGATCACGTCGACCAGGTCGATCTCTTCCATGTCGGGGACGCGCTCGATGGGATTGCCCGCGGCGATCTTGCCGACCAGCGGGAAGCGGAGCGGGCGCGACTCGTCGGGGACGGCGATGCCGTCAGCGATCGACAAAGAGCGAGCCTTGTTGGGCTCTCGGATGAGGGCGCCCTTCTTGATGAGGGCTTCGACGTGCTCGAAGACCGTAACCTTGCTGACGCCGATCTCGTCCGCGAGTTCCTGCATCGTCGGGGAATAGCCCCGGCGCACGCGCCAGTCGCGAATGAGCTGCAGGATCCGAAGCTGCTTGGGTGTGAGATTCATAGCAACGCTCCCCAGAGAATCCGCCCGGGCCGGAAGTGGTCGGGCCATCCTCGTCCTTCATGGTCGAGGCCGCCGCACGGCGACCCGACGAGTTCCACGCCCCGGAATCCATTGATTCCGCTGGCGACCTTTCAACCGACGCGCCCGGAGCGACCGCCGCCCCGGACTTTGATGCCTCATGTGACCTTGGATTCGTGTGGACGACATGTTCGCCGTCGATCCAGTCGCGTTCGATCGCCCGGCGGAGCGACGCGGAGGTCGCGGGCCGAAGGACCGACAAAGTGCGCCAGATGCCCGAACGCTGGGCGGCCATCTGATGTTCGCAGGCGACAAGCACACCAAGTCTCGACGCGATCCGCACCGCGCGATCGGGATCGGATGCACCGACCTGGATCGCCGGGACCTCGATGGGTTTCGCCGGCACCAAGGCCGCCATACCGGCGACGATCGATGTCGCCTCGGCGTTGATCGACGCGCTGCACTGGCACTCGCCCGGGCCGCACGCGACGCACGGGGCGTCAGCGGCGTCAAGATCTTCTTGTAATTCCGTATGGGCGTTCGATTCGTCTGCGTCGGCGGGCGACCAGACCCCCCCCACCGAACAAGCCAGGTCGCAGAGCCAGGCCCAGGTGGCGCGGAGGAGCGACCACCGCCCGCCGTCGCCCGGCGCGGGCGAAAACTCCTGGCGATACTCGCCGTAGCCAAGGCAGATCACAGGCGTCATCGATCCATCCATCGCCGTCTCTCCGACCACCGCGCTGCCGGATCGAGCGTCCCGCCCGACCCTGGCACTCTCCGGCTCGGGCGTCCGTTGCCCTCGCCGACCGCGGCGTCTCCGACGCACGCCACCCACCATGCCCGTACAAACCAGGCCCGCACGAACCAATCCGGCACACCTTCCGACCTTCTCGAACTGGCGGGTCGTCTGAACGAACTGCCCACCAGTTCATTCCCGTTCGCTCGCCCGGCTTGCCGACCCGATCGCTCGACCTTGGAACCTTTCTCTCCCGCAGGCCATCCGATTTGAATTGCCGAGTCCCTCACAGGCCCCGGCTATCCGCTTCGTTTGACTCCTCATTCGTCGGCCGAGCTACCGACATCCGATCAGATTTCGTGCCACAAGTTTGGTAGAAGATAGCCGCACATCCCCCCCACGTCAAGAGCCTTTTCCGCCTTTCGTTCGGCATTGGACATGACGGCGTCCGGCACCTACCAGGGGTGTTTTTCTCGGACCAACACCTGCGCCGGACCCATCGATGTGTCTATAAGTGACTACTGGAACGCTATTTCGAGGTTTTTTCGAAGCGCGGGCCGTCGCGGCGGACCCGTCCCTGGATTTCCAGCATGGTCAGGGACGCGCGGAGGGCGCCGACGTCCATCCCTGTTTGGGTCATGAGCGCGTCGAGCGTCAGTGGTTCGGACAGCGCATGCAGGATCGGATCGTCTATCGCACGAGCGTGTTGATCGCCGGCCTGTTCCGCGCGCGTGTGTTCGGTCGTTGTCTCGCTGCGTGTTTCGCTGGCGCTCGTTGCGTTCACGCGCTTCGCTCTCTTTGGCGCATCGATGCGCGCGGGAGGTGAATCACTCGGTGCGCCGAGGGGCAGGAGCGGTTGTTGTTCGGCGAGTGCGTACCGATCGGTGTGTGTGCCGCCGTGCTGATGGCGCGCGGGGGATTCGATGAGTGCGATGACATCGGCGGGTTCGGTGACGAGCGCGGCCCCGCCGGACTTGATGAGTTCGAGGCAGCCGCGGCTGGTGGGTGAGTCGACGCGCCCCGGGAGGGCCATGACCTCCCGACCATGTTCCTCGGCGGCGAGCCGCGCGGTGATGAGCGAGCCGGAGCGGAGATCGGCCTCGATGACCAGCACGCCGAGGCTCATGCCCGAGACGATGCGGTTGCGGGCGGGGAAATTCTCGGCTTTGGGTTCGGTTTTGAGCGGGAGTTCGGAGATGATGACGCCGCGGCCTTCGGCGATGATCTCGTCGAAGAACTTCTCGTTTTCGGGCGGGTAGGTGTTTGAGAGGCCGCAGGCCTGGACGACGACGGTGCGTCCGCCGGCGCGGAGGGCGGAGCGATGGGCGGCGGTGTCGATGCCGCGAGCGCCGCCGGAGACGATGGTGATGCCGCTGGAGGCGAGGACGGACGAGAATCGTCCGGCCTGTTCCATGCCATAGTGCGAACAGGCGCGTGAGCCGACGATGGCGAGGGCGAAGCGATCGCGTCCGGCGGGGTCGAACTGGCCGCGGACATAGAGGAGGGGCGGGGCGTCGGGGAGTGGGCGCAGGAGTTCGGGATATTCAGGATCGCCGCGCATGATGAGGCGGAGCGACATGGACCGGGCGCGATCGAGTTCGGCCTTGGCATCTTCGACGGCGGCAACGCGGGCCTTGATGATGGCGGCGGCGAAGGCGTGGCTGATGCCACGGACGGAAGCGAGTTGGGCCTGGGCGGCGTGCATGGCGGCGAACGCCGAGCCGAACGCGGCGACCAGCCGGGCGGCCCGTATCGGGCCGATGTCGGGGATCGAGGTGAGGGCCAGGAGCCAGTGGAGTTCCTGGTCGCGCGGGATGGGGTCGGGGCCGCTCACAAGGGGCTACTTGGGGGGCATGACAACCGGGTCCGAACTGGCGGCCGGGTGGTGCGGGGTTTCGTTGCTGGTATCGCCGAAGGGGACAACGCGGGCCAGAACGCGGATCGCCTCGGCGGAGCGAACGTCGGTGGCGACGCGGAGCGCGACGACCTGCTGGGTATACATGAATCGGGGATCGGGCTCGCGGAGGGTGATGTAGACGTCCCAGCGCCTTTGCTGCTCCCAGGTGGCGTCGCGTTCGATGGTCCAGCCGGCGCTGGGGGCCTCGACGAGGACGACGTGCTTGGCGTTGGCCTGCTCGATCGCGACGGGCGGACCCTGGAAGGCGGCATCACTGGGCGGCGGTGGTCCCTGGGTCGACCCGCAGCCGATGATTCGTACACTGGTGACAAGCAGGAGCGCGGCGAGCGCGGGTGCGGCGTGCGCACGCGTGTGGCGTTGAGTGCGGGGCATGAAAGGCCTCCTCATCCACGCGATGGTACACGAAGCGGCGCGAAGGATCGATGGGCGGGCAACCCCCACGAACGGGTGGGGCGGATCGGAAGGATGGGCGAAGGCCCGGGAGTGCACGAGCATGCAGTGGGCCATGGAGTCGGCCTGGGGTCGGAACATGACGATGACGCGTCGCGGCCTGATCGCGGCGCTGGCGATCATCTCGGGCGTGCTGGGCGGCGCGCTCGGCGGATGCTCCACGCTCGAAGGGTTGTTCACGGAAGAAGAGGCCTCGGCGCCGACGCTGATGCGCTCCGAGCCCGACATCCGCGTACGAGTGCGCAAGGGCACGACGACGGCGAAGATCGACGGGATCGCCAAGTTCGTGGTGCGGGGCGTGAACAGCGGGAAGGTGCAGTTGCTGAGCGCCCCGATCACGCTGGCGAGTTCGGCGGGCGGGCTGTCGATCACGGACATGGCGGGCAACAAGGCCGACCTGGGCGCGGGCTCGGACCTTGAGATCATTCCCTGGGACGGCGCGGGCGCGCCCAACGGCTATGACAGCGCGGCGACCATCGCGGCGGGCGGGCAAGATCGGGCCCGCGACCCAAAGAAGAGCGTGATCGGCGCGCTACCCAAACTCCGACTCGACGGCGTGGGATATCCGGGGTTCGTCGTGGTCCGACCGCGGGCGGACGAGGGCGCGGATCGGTTCGATGTCCTGGCGGTGATGCAGATGGAGGAGTATCTGCCGGGCGTGGTGGTGAAGGAGATGTTCCCCAAGTGGCCGCAGGAAGCGTTCGCGGTGCAGGCGGTTGCGTCGCGGAGTTATGCTCTGCACGAGCGTGAGCGTGCGCGGAAACTGGGACGGTGGTTTGATGTCGAGGCGACGACGGCGGACCAGGTGTACGGCGGGTCGCCGGCGAACGCGGCGGCGTACGACGCGGTTCGCCAGACGCGCGGGCAGGTCGTGGCGTATGGCGGGGAGATCGTGCGGGCGTATTACTCGAGCACGTGCGGCGGGCGAGCGGCGTCGGCGCGGGACGTCTTCCCGACGGACAGCGCCAGTTCGTTCAATCTGGTCGGGCCGCTGCAGACCGGGGGACGCGACGCGTTCTGCGAGACGGCGACGTATTACCGCTGGGACGTGGTGCGGAGTGATGACGACGTGTCGAGGCGGCTGCGCGCGTGGGGGCGGGCGAGCGGGAAGCCGATCGCGGACATCCGGCGCGTGCGCGCGTTCGGCGTGAAGCGGACGGGCGACGCGGGGCGACCGACGCGGTTTGTGGTGACGGACGATTCGAACACGAACTATGAGATCGCCGCGGAAGAACTCAGGAACGCGCTGAACACCGAGACTGAGGGCGCGACGCCGCTGACGAAGCAGACGCGGGTCTACAGCGGCGACATGACGCTCGAGGTGTGGGCGGACACGGTGCGGATCCGCGGGCGCGGGTTCGGGCACGGCGTGGGGATGTGCCAGTGGTGCGCCAAGGGGATGGTGGAGCGCGGGAAGAAGTGGCAGCCGTGCATCCGCGTGTTCTATCCTGGGTGCTCGATCCGCCGGGCGTATTAGCGGCAAACGACTATCGATATTGGTTAAACCGGGGCGACACGGGGTGCGTGTCCCGAGGTTATTCCTTGGGGCCATCAAAAAGAGCATCGGCGGAAACCCCGACTTTCGTTGATTGGCCTGAGTTTTCCGGGGTCCCCTCCGATAGGACACAGACGCGTTCGCGTCGTACCGGCGCGGGACGCGATTGTTCTATGAAGCAAACGATCAACATTTCCCGCCTGCTTATCGAGATTCTCGCGATCGTGTTCGCGGCCGAGGTGGCGGTGATGTTCGCTTTGCCGCTGATCGCTCCGGGTGCGAGCGGGGCGATCGAGGCGCTGTTCGACGGCGCGCTCTTGTCGCTCCTGGCGGCTCCGCTCATCGTCTGGCGAATGAGCGAGGTGATGAAGCGGCTTTCGATGGGCGTGGACGCGTCGGGCGTCCGGTCACCGCGCCGGGCGGTGCTGGCCAGCGGGGGCGTGCTGGTGCTCGGGCTTCTTTCGACCGGCGGTGCGTATCTTGGCGCGAACTCGGAGGTCATCGCGACGTCACGCGCCCAATTCCGCGAGTTGGCGGGGCGTCTTTCGCGCGAAATGGAGCGCCGAGGGAACCAGTCGGTGTTCGGGCTCATGGGTGTTCGCGGCGTGTATGCCGCGAGCAAGTCGGTGGAGCGCGGCGAGTTTGCCGCGTACGTCGCGTCGCGCAATCTGGCGCAGGAGTTTCCCGGCGCGATCGGGATGGGGTTCATCGAACGGGTCGAGCGGAAGGACCTTGAGGCGTTTATCGCGCGCGAGCGGGCCGACGAAGCGCCCGACTTTGCCGTGTACGGCCTGGCGGAGCCCGGGTCGGCGCTGGCGGATGCACCCGATCTGTACGTGATCAAGCATTGCTTCCCGAAGGAACGCAACCAGAAAGCGTGGGGGCTGGATGTCGGATCGGAACCGACGCGACGGACCGCGGTCGAGCAGGCCGTGGATAGCGGGGAGCCGACGATCACGGGCAAGATCACGCTGGTGCAGGACGACGGGCGGCACACGGGCTTTCTTTACTTGGTTCCGGTGTACAAGAACGGGAAGGACCATTCGACGCCCGAGGAGCGCCGGGCCAATCTCGTGGGGCTGGCATATTGCCCGATCATTCTTGAGAACGGCGTGGGCGGCATGGAAGCCCTTGCCGGCGACATGGCCGATTTCGAGGTCTATGACGGAAGCGTTATCAAACCGGAAAACCTGCTCTATGACCACGACGGGTGCCTGGTTCAGGCCGGGGGTTCGGACGCGTCGGGCGGCAGGCGCCGGTTCGTCGAGGTCAAGAACTTGACGGTGGGTGGGCGTGTCTGGACCGCGGTGCTGAGTTCTCTCCCGGCGTTCGACGCAACCATCAATCGAACGACACCCGCGGTGTTCGCGGCCGCGGGCATCGCCATGACGCTGCTGGCGGCGGGGATGGTGTTCTCGCTGATGTCGGCGCGTGCGCGGGCGGTGGGGCTGGCGCAGGCGATGACGGCTGACCTCGAGCACGCCAAGCATGCGGCGGAGATGGCCAATCGTGCCAAGAGCGCGTTCCTGGCGAACATGAGCCACGAGATCCGCACACCGCTGACCGCGATCCTGGGCTTTACGGAACTGTTGCGTGACGACGGGGACATCCACGCGGCGCCCGAGCGACGGATCCAGACGATTGACACGATCCGCGGAGCGAGCCAGCATCTGCTCACGGTGATCAACGACATTCTCGATCTCTCCAAGATCGAGGCAGAGCGGATGACGGTGGAGCGGATCGAGATGCCGCTGGCGGGCCTGCTTCGTGAGACGCAGGAACTGATGAGCGCGCGGGCCAAGGGCAAGAGTCTCGCGTTCACGACCGACCTGCTCACGCCGATCCCGGAACGGATCATGTCGGACCCGACGCGTCTGCGTCAGATCCTGATGAACCTGATGGGCAACGCGATCAAGTTTACAGACGCCGGGAAGGTGGTCGTCTCGGTCTCCGTCGGTGAGAGCGAGCGTGGCTCGCGGCTGATCATTGACGTGGAGGACACCGGGCGCGGGATGACGGAGGAAGAGGCGTCGCGCCTCTTCCAATCATTCGGCCAGGCGGACGACACGATGGTCCGCAAGTACGGCGGGACCGGGCTCGGGCTGATGATCAGCCGCCGCCTGGCAAACCTGATGGGCGGCGAGGTGGTGCTGGTCCACACCAAGCCGGAGGTCGGCTCGTGTTTTCGGATCGAACTCCCGCTGGAAGCCGTGCCCGAAACACCGATGGTGCGGAACCTCGCGCCCCCGGCGGCGGCGCCGCGCACGGTGGCCGCGGACGCGATTCCGTCGCTCTCGGGCCGCATCCTGCTGGCGGAGGACGGGGTGGACAATCAGAAGTTGATCTCGCACCATCTTCGCAAGTCGGGGGCGGAGGTCGACGTCGCGGACAACGGGCGGATCGCGCTGGACATGATCGAAAGGGCGATGAACGAAGGCCGCCCGTACGACATCCTGGTCAGTGACATGCAGATGCCGGAGATGGACGGGTACACACTGGCGAGCACGCTGCGCTCGTGCGGGCTGGACATTCCCATCGTGGCGCTGACCGCGCACGCGATGGCGGAAGACCGCGAGAAGTGCCTGAACGCGGGCTGTGATGACTTTGCCACCAAGCCCATGAACAAGCCGGTGCTGATCGCGACGTGCGCCAAGTGGATGGAAACCGCTCGACAGCGGGCGACGCGATCAAAGGCGGCGTAATCCCGGCGCGGGCCGCGTCGGCCGCCTGACGCGCATTGGAGACCTTCCGGGTACGAATCGAGGCGCGGCGGGGGTCGCGCTCGCCGGTATGCTGCGCTGATGCAACTCTCATTGGCCCGGTTCGTTGCGGTGATTCTCGCGTTCGTGGTGCTTGCACAGGGCTCGCTGGCGCGGCAGGAGAAGCCGGAGTTGCCGGGCTCGACACGGGGATCGCGCGTAGCACGGACGCTCCCGGCGGACGCCGCGGAACGCGCCGGGATCTCGCTCACGCTGGTCGCGGGTGATCTCACCGATGAACAGGTGAAGGAACTCGGCGAGGTTGCGCCGAACGTGAAGATCCTGCGCGCCAGGAGCCGGGAAGACGCGATGAAACTCGCGCCCGGGGCCGACGCGGTGGATGGACGCTGGGTGAGCGCGGAGTTTCTCGTCAAGGCAACGAGGCTATCGTGGATTCACTCGCCGAGCGCCGGCGTCGATCGGCTCGTGACGATCCCGGGCCTGCGCGAGAACAAGGCGCTGGTCGTCACCAACGCGCGGGGCGTGCACGGACCGGCGATCGCCGATCACGCGATGGCGATGCTGCTTTCGCTGACGCGCCGGTTGCCGTGGTATGACGAGGCTCAGGACAAGGGAACATGGACGCGCGACGAGCCGCCCGCGCGCGGCGTGGCGCTGGCGGGCAAGACCATGCTGGTCGTCGGGATCGGCGGGATCGGCACGGAGATCGCCAAGCGGGCTCACGGGTTTGACATGCACGTCATCGCGACGCGCCGGAGCGACACGCCCTCGCCCGACTTTGTCGAGCACGTGGGCAAGCCCGACGAACTGGCGGTGATGCTTCCCAAGGCGGATGTGGTGGCAATATGCGTGCCGCTGACGAAGGAAACGGAGCGGCTGTTCGACCAGAAGACGATCCGCGCGATGAAGCGGGGCTCGTATCTCATCAACATCGCGCGCGGGAAGATCGTGGACACGACGGCGCTGATCGCGGCGCTCAAGGACGGGCATCTGGCGGGGGCCGCCCTGGACGTAACGGACCCGGAGCCTTTGCCGGCGGGACATGAATTGTGGGGGATGAAGAACGTGGTGATCACGCCGCACGTCGCGGCCGACGGCGAGCTGACGGACCAGCGCTGGTGGGCTCTGTATAAGGAAAACGTGCGGCGATTCGGGGCGGGGGAGGCGCTGCTCAATTGCGTGGATGTGGAGGCGGGGTACTGAGGGGCACCTCGAAGTGCACGATTCCCGACACCCTTCCCACTCCCCCTACCATCCCCGCGTGCTGTGGCAACCATCACTCCCCGAGGTGTATCGCACGCTGAGCGACGACGAACTCGCGGCCCGCATCGACGCGCGCCGCAAAGAACTCGGCGACTCGCTCTTCATCCTGGGGCACCACTACCAGACCGACCAGATCATCCGGCACGCCGACGCGACGGGTGACTCGCTCAAGCTGTCGCAGATCGCGGCCCGGGTCGCGACGGAGCGGCCCGTCAAGTACGTCGTGTTCTGCGGCGTGCATTTCATGGCCGAGACGGCGGACATGCTGACACCCGACCATGTCGCGGTGATCCTGCCCGATCTGTCCGCGGGCTGTTCCATGGCCGACATGGCGCAGTACGACGACACGGTCGAGGCGTGGGAGGCGATCCGGCGCGTGATCAAGGACGCGGGTCTGAATGCCCGCGTTGTTCCCATCACCTACGTGAACTCGTCCGCGGCGATCAAGGCGTTCGTCGGGGCGCACGGCGGGGCGTGCTGCACCAGTTCCAACGCCAAGCAGGTCTTCGCGTGGGCACGAGCGGGCGGCACCACCCCGACGCGGGCCGGCGAGAAAATCAAAGTGTTATTCCTGCCCGATCAGCATCTGGGGCGGAATACGGCCGCGGCGGCTGGGATCGATGTCGCCACGCGCGCGGCCCTGTATGACCCGCGCGCGGCGCACGCGGGCAAGGAACTGGGCGGCTCATCGCGCGAGGAGATCGAGCGCGCGGAGGTGATTCTGTGGGCCGGGCACTGCTCGGTGCACAAACTGTTCCGCCCGGAGCACTGCCGGGCGATCCGCGAGGAGAACGAGCGCGACAATGCGGCGGGCGCAAAGCGCGAGGCGGTGAAGATTCTCGTTCATCCCGAGTGCTGCAAGGAAGTCGTGGACCTTGCGGACATGTCGGGGTCGACGGAGTTCATCATCCAGGCGATCCGAGCGTCGGCGCCGGGATCGCGCTGGGCGGTGGGGACCGAGACGCACCTGGTCGGCAGGCTCGCCAAGGAGGCCGCGGCAAGGGGCGTTGAGGTGCGGATCCTGAGCGACTGTCAGTGCCTGTGCACGACGATGTACCGGATCGACGAGCCGCATTTGCTGTGGGTGCTCGATCACCTGGCGGGCGGGCTTTCGAAGAGCGGGAAGACGAAGATCGTGAACCAGATCAGCGTGCCGGCGAAGGTGCGCGAGCAGGCGCTCTTGGCGGTGGATCGGATGCTGGAATTGTCGAAGCCGGTGGTGATGGCGAGCGTGGACTAACCTCCAATCTAAAGAGCCTCCCACCCGCGTGGAAGGCTCGGAGTTGGATTGCTTCAGCCGCGAGAGTCCACGAAGGCGAAATCTCTGTGCTGATGCCCTTTGCCTCAGATCGCCGGCGGCGTCGGGAAATCGACCGGCGTGTGGTTCACGTGGTTGAAGAGGTTGGTGTAGAGCGCCAGCGAATACGTCGCGATCGCCTCGGCGACGTGGGCGTCGGTGTAGCCGGCCTTCTTGAAAGTGGCCAGGTCGGCGTCGCTGACGAAGCCGCGTTTCTCCTGGATCTTGAGCGCGAACTTCGCGATCGCGTCGAGCTTGGGGTCCGCGAGCGTGCCGCGCCGGGCCTCGATGGTCTGGGCTTCGGAGAGCCCCGCGCCCTTGCCGATCATGGTGTGGGCGGCGAGGCAGTAGTCGCAGTTGTTGGCCTGCGCGACGGCGAGCTGGATGACCTCGCGCTCCTTGGCGGAGAGCGAGGCGTTTGAGAGTGCGCCCGCCATGCCGAGGTAGACATCGAGCGCGGCGGGGCTGGCGGCCATGGAGCGGAAGATGTTGAAGTGCTTGCCCTTGAGGGGGCCTTCAAAGATCTCCTTGACGCGGCCGGTGGCGGTGGCGGGATCGACGGGTGTGATGCGGGCCATGTGATTCTCCTGTGAGCGGGTGACGCGACGCACCTTGGAGGTAACGCGGACCACTGGGGTTCCCGTGAAACGTACGCAGACGACTCGAACGGCGTTTGCGTCGTTCTGGCCGCGGAATCACCGGATCGTGTCGTGTTTGGTGCGAGCGATTGCCGTACGCTGTGGGTGCGATGACGATTTGGGCCTCATTATGCGTGTAAGCCTGTTCACCGACACGCTGGGCGACGTGAACGGGGTGTGCCGGTTCATCCAGAATGTCGCCGAGATGGCCGAGCGCACGGGGCGCGACATGGAGGTCATCACCTCGACGCGTCTGCCGGTGCCGACGCGATCGAATATCTACAACTTCACGCCCCTGGTCGCGGGGGCGATCCCGAAGTATGAGAATCTCGAACTGGTCCTGCCGCCCCTCACAAAGATCCTTCGCCACCTGGACAAGCACCAGCCCGACGTGATCCACATCTCCACGCCGGGCCCGATGGGCCTGATCGGATACATCGCCGCCAGGATGCTGCGTGTGCCGGTGCTGGGTGTGTATCACACCGACTTCCCGGCGTACATCGACCAACTCTTCGACGACCACGCGATGACGTGGACGGCGCGGCAATACATGACGTGGTTCTATCGCCCGTTCGAGGCAATCTTCACGCGCTCCACCGACTACGCCGAGCGATTGGTGTCGCTGGGACTGCCGCGCGAGCGGATGACGGCCCTGGCGCCGGGCGTGGACACAAGCGTCTTTGATCGGCGCTTCCGAGATCGGTCGATCTGGTCGCGGCACTCCGGAGCCGAGGGGGGCGACGGCGTCGTGCGTGTGCTGTATGTCGGTCGCGTCAGCGTGGAGAAGAACCTGCCCCTGCTCAACACGATCTGGAAGCGCGCGGCCGCGAAGATCCGTGCCGCGGGCGCGCAGGCCCAACTGGTGATCGTCGGCGACGGGCCCTATCGCGAACCGATGGAGCGCGAACTGGCGGGAACCGGCGCGGTGTTCCTCGGCTTCCGGCACGGCGAGGAACTCTCGGCGCTCTACGCCTCGAGCGACCTCTTCGTGTTCCCATCGGTGACCGACACGCTCGGGCAAGTCGTGATGGAATCACAGGCGTCGGGATTGCCGGTGCTGGTGAGCGATGTGGGCGGGCCGAAAGAGGTGGTCGACCACGGGCAAACGGGCTTCGTGCTCCCCGCCGACAGGCCGGACCTGTGGGTCGAGCGGATCGTGTCGCTGGTGACCGACACGGCCAGTCGCCGAGCGATGGGAGAGAAGGCGTACGAAGCGATGCAAGCGCTCTCCATCGAGCGATCGTTCGAGCATTTCTGGAGCGTCCACGAAGACGCGTGGCGCACGCATCGATTCGGCGGGCGAACGATCATCTCCGAGGCCGGAACGGCGATTCCCTCGGGCACGCCACGCCCAGAGGCTTCGCCCCGCGAGGAACTCTCGCAGAGCCACGCGGGCTCCGGGAATCGATAGGCGGCGCGCGTGCGGATCAGGCTTCGTTCTTGGCGGCAGCGGCGGCGCGGGCCTTCTGGCGGGCGGCCGAACCCAGCCCCTCGCGCATCAGACGCCCGACCTTAAACTTCACCGTTTTCCGCGCCGGAACCTCGACCCGCTCGAGCGTCTTGGGGTTCTGGGCCACGCGCGGCTTGCGCTGCTTGACCTCGAACACGCCGAAGTCGCGCAACTCAAGGCGGTTGCCCCGCTGCAGTTCGACGATGATCTGCTCAAGCATCTCCTGGACGGCGTTTTTCACGTCCAGTCGCTTGAGCTTGGTGCGGGTGGTGATGCGGTCGATCAGATCTTTCTTCGTGACGGTCGCCATGGCTGCCCCGGCGCCCACGAGCGGGCGCGATGCGAATGGGTTGTGGTTCCGTAAGCCGACGCGGAACGCGGCAGCGCGCGATTGTGACAACGCGTGCCGTGCTTCTTTCCTCCGATCGGATCCGTCCGAAACACCCGTTGCGGGTGGGCCTCCTGACCACGCCCGCCGCCTTTGAAATACCCCGCTCCCGGGCCCCCACGAGACGGGAACCTGCGAGCGACAGACCGGAGTATCGCACATTCCGCCCCCCGGGTCAACGAGGGATTCTCCGGTTAAAGCCTGTGGGAGCATGCCTTAGCGGCCCCCATCGCGCCGGGGCAGGGGGAGCCCCGCGGGTGCGGCTCACGCCACCCTTGCCGCATAGAGAATGAGCCGGTCGAGCGCGCCCGGCCAAAGCGAGAACAACAGCAACGCGGTTAAACCGGCAACCAGCGCCAGGACACCCACGATCGCCCACGGGCGCGGGAGTTTCAAATATCGCGACGCCGCCAAGCCCCAGAACCCAATCAACGTGCCGGCGCACAGCATCGGCGAGCCCCAGACCGACCATCGCCACAGGCCCCACGCGATTTCGCGAAGCCACATCGCATCAGGGCCCATGCCGAGACGCGACCTCCACAACTCCGTGCCTCTGAGCCCGCTGGTGATGCCGCGTGTCGCGCACGTCAGGAGCAACACCGCGCCGGCGCCGAAGACTAACGAATACGCGCCGACGCGGAGCAGGTGCGCCCCGCGCACGCGACAACGGCGCAGCGTCGTTGGCAAGAACAGGAACATCGGCGCCATGAGCACCCACCACAGCCACACGAGAACCGCCCACGGACGCACAGCCGTCGGCAGACCCCGCGCGGGGGCGCGCGAGCCAAGCAGAGCGCCGGCAAGTTCGTCGCTGTACGGCCAGGCATTCTGAATGACGATCCCGAACTCGTCGGCCCATCCCGCGTTCGACGCCGCACGAGCCGCGTGATCGAGCAGCGAGGCCGCCAGCGGGGCGCTGATGAACAGCACATGAACAAACGGCACGCCGACCGCCACTAGCACGAGCAGCCGCCTCGTGCGAACCGGGTGGGCCATCCGCAGGTCGCTCCAGAGTTTGAAAGGCCAGAGCGCCACGATGATCGTGCGTAGGAACTTGAGCGGAAGCCACGAACACGCGTGCTCAAAGGACCATGGCGGCACGAGCAGTTCGGGGTTGAGGGCGTCTCCCCACGGGAACTCCAGCCCGCACTCGCTGCATGTGCCATGCACGGGGCAAGATGGTGATCGGACGTGGTTCCACGCGGCGACGGCGCTGGAGAGGTCGTAGCCGCAGCGGGGGCACCCGCACGACACCGGCGGCGTCTCCGGGGGCACGGTCTCGAGGTCTGGTTGGCGATGGTCGCGTGACATGACGGCGATGTGGAACGCGCATGATGACGCGTCCGCGAGAGTCTACCAGCGACCCGCACGCGGGTTTCGGCGAGTGAAACCACGCCGCCCCGATTCCCAACAACCGTGCGCCGGCGCTCGCCGCTCTCGCGGCCCGATCGCACCAGCGCCGGCTGGGGGCTTTGTCCGATGCGGTATCTCCTAGCCATTCTCCTCCCGCCCGTCGCGGTGCTGTTCTGCGGCAAGCCGTTCCAGGCCCTGCTCAACCTCGTCCTCACCCTGTGCTTCTGGGTGCCCGGCATGGTCCACGCCATCCTCGTCGCCCACGACTACTACGAAGACAAGCGCGCCGAACGCCTCTTCGCCCGCATGGGCGGGGTGATGTAGGGTGGCGACAAAGCCGCCGAGCACAGGACCACGTCGCACATGTTGACATGGTTACATAGCACACCAGATCGCGGGCGCGCCGCGCGTCGGCACATCAGGTCGCGGCTGAATGCACGCGGCATTGATGTGCCATGCGCGATGTGCTATGTGTACATGTGCCCCGTACTTTAGTACAACACCCTCGCCCGGATCGTCTCCGGGCGCGTGCGCAGGCGCTTGACGATCTCCGCCGCGTTCCCCGGGTCCATGTCCAGCACGACATAGCCGTACTCGCGGTCGGTCTGCAGGTATTCGGCCGTGATGTTCACGCCCAGGTCCGCGATCGTCGAGTGGATCGCGCTCAAGACGCCCGGCACGTTCTTGTGAAAGTGCAGGATGCGATGGTGCCGCGCCGACTTGGCGTCGCCCGCGTGCTGCTCGGGCAATTCGACCTGCGGCACGTTGACCGCCCCCGTCGTCGTTCCCACGTTGACGAACCGCACCAGCTTCGTGCACACGTCGTCCGCGATGCTCTCCTGCGCCTGCTCGGTGCTCCCGCCGATGTGCGGCGTCAGGATCACGTTCGACAGGCCGCGCACCGGGCTCTCGAACGACTCGCCCTTGCCCGCCGGCTCCTCGGGGAAGACGTCCAGCGCCGCGCCCGCGACTTTGCCGCTCCTGAGGGCCGCCGCCAGCGCGCCAAGATCCACCACGCTCCCGCGCGCGTTGTTGATGACATACGAGCCTTGCTTCATCCGCGCCAGCTCGGCCTTGCCGATCATGTTCTTGGTGCGGCTCGTGGCCGGCACGTGCAGCGTCAGCACGTCGCACGATTCCAGCAGTTCATTGAGCGACTTGCACGCCCGCGCGTTGCCCAGCGGGAGCTTGGGAACGATGTCGAAGTAGACCACGCGCATGCCCATCGCCTCGGCGAGGATCGAGACCTGCGTGCCGATGTGCCCGTAGCCCACGATGCCGATGGTCCGCCCGCGGACCTCGTGGGCCCCCTCGGCCGACTTGTCCCACATCCCCGCGTGCATCTCGCGCGTCTTGTCGGCCAGGCGCCGGTGCAGCGCGACCGTCTCGGCGATCGTCAGTTCCGCCACCGAGCGCGTGTTGGAGAACGGCGAGTTGAAGACGGGAATGCCGCGCGACGCGGCGAACGAGAGATCGACCTGGTTGGTGCCGATGCAGAAGCAGCCGGCCGCCAGAAGGCGCGGGGCGTTGGCGAGCGCGTCCGGCGTCAGCGTGGTCTTTGAGCGCAGGCCGACCAGGTGCGCATCCGCCAGCGCCTTTTCCAGGGCCGCTCCCTCGAGGGCCTTGGCAAACGTGCGCACCTTGAAGCCCTCGCGCTCGAGCATCGCGGCCCCGTGCGGGTGGATCCCCTCGAGCAGCACCGCGGTGATCTTCTCTTTCGGATACGACGTCTTCATGGCAGACTCCGAGACTCTGAATGGCGATTGAGCCGGGTGAACGGCCTTGACTTACTTTCCGCCGGTTTCGATCTTCACCGGGACCGCGGGCTTGGCCGCCTTGTCTTCCGGCGCGATCTGCACCACGCCGCGCCAGAGCAAGAGCCCCATCACCGCGCACAGCGCCAGGCGATACCAGCCGAACGCCGAGAGCCCGCGCTTGTTGAGGAACCCCACGAGCCACTTGACGGCCAGCCCCGCCGACACCGCTGCGAACCACACGCCCAGCGCACACGCGCCCCAGCCCAGGCTCTGGAACAGGTTGGGCCCGCCGGTATCGTGCGCGTGCTTGATGTTCTTCAGCAGGCTGTACAGCGACGCCGCCCCCAGCGTCGGCAGCCCCAGCAAGAAACTAAACTCCGCCGCCGCCGCGGGCGCCAGGCCCGCGAGGTACCCGCCCGTGATGGTCATCATCGATCGGCTGGTGCCCGGCCACATCGCGACGCACTGCAGGCAACCGATGCCGAAGGCCTGCTTGATCGTGACGTCTTCCACGCCGCGCCGATTGCCGTGCGACGGTATGCCGAACCGCCCACGTCGCCACTGCTCAAGCGCCATCATGTACACGCCGCCGACCGCCAGCGCGAGCAGCACGGGCACGGGAAAGAACAGGTAGCGTTCGATCATGTCGTGAAGCAGAAATCCGACCACCGCCGCCGGCAGGAACGCCACGACGAGGTTGACAAACAGCCGAAGCCCCGCGGGGTCATGCCCAAAGAGCCCGCGGATCATCTGCATCACCCGCGCCCGGTACAGCCCGAGCACCGCCAGGATCGCGCCGCCCTGGATCACGATGTTGAAGTCGTCCACGGCCTGCTTGGTCGCGGGCCCGTCGAGCCCGAGCAGCGACGAGGTGATGATGAGATGCCCGGTCGAACTGATCGGGAGGTACTCGGTGATCCCCTCCACCAGCCCAAGAACGATCGCGTGCCACCATTCCAAGCGGAGTCCCTTCCTTGGCCGCGTTATGCGCGGGCGTGACTCTACGATCGGTCGTGACGCCCCGCCCGCTCAATTTGATCCCGATCGATCGCGCCGACGACCCCCGCGTGGCCGACTTCCTGAACATTCGCGATGCCCAATTGGCGGGCGAGTTCTCTCCCGCCGGCCCGCGCTACATGGCCGAGGGCGAACTGGTCGTTGAAACCATGCTCCGCGCCGCCCGCCCGGCCGAGTCCGTCCTCCTCCTGCCCACGCGCCTGGAAACTATGGGCGAATTGCTCGCCCGCCACCTTCCCCCGGGCGCACCCGTCTACCTCGCCTCGCAGTCCGTGATGGACGCCATCGTCGGCATCCACCTGCACCGCGGCGTGCTCGCCCTCGGACGGCGCTGGCCCCTCCCCACCCTCTCCGACATCCTCCGCGACGCCACCAGCGCCCTGGTTCTCGAGGACCTCACCAATCACGACAACATGGGCGGCCTGTTCCGCGCCGCCGCCGCCCTCGGCGGACCGCGCCCCGTCGTCATCCTCAGCCCGCGCTCCTGCGACCCGCTGTACCGCAAGTCGCTCCGCGTCTCGATCGGACACGCGCTCCGCGTGCCGTACACCGTCGCGAGCGATTGGCCAGGCGCGCTCGACGCGATCAACGCCGCTGGGTTTGCGACCATCGCGATGACGCCGTCGGGCTCGCTCGACCTTACCGAACTGTCGCGAGACCCCGGCCGCCCGGCGCGCCCCGCGATCGTGCTGGGAACCGAAGGCCGCGGCCTTTCCGACGACGCCATGTCGCGATGCACGCACCGTGCCCGCATCGCGATGAATGAAGGAGTCGACTCCCTCAATGTCGTCATCGCCGGCGCGATCGCGCTACATGCGCTGGTGTAATTGGTGTGCTCTTGGGTGGCCCGGCGGTCCCCGCCGGTGTCGACGTCTTGGGCAATGGTTTTCCCTTGGGTATGCACAGTACCACCCATTCAGGGTGGTGTTTGAGTAGTTTACCTGATGTTTGCAGATTGCATGTACCGGATGCCACAGATAGCATGATCGCCGGTTGACTCATTTGTTCACTATCACTCTCGTGGAGGCTCTTATGCGACTGACTCTGCTGTGCGGGCTTGTTGTCTCGTTCGCGTCGCTTCTTTCTGGGTGCGCCTCCATTGTGCATGGATCGTCGCAAGATATAAGTGTCAGCAGCGACCCGCCCGGTGCGACGGTTCGCACCGCGGACGGCGGAACCTTTACGACGCCGTGCAAGATCACCATGAAGCGGAACAAGGACCAGGTGCTCGCGGTTACCAAGGACGGTTACCAAACACAGCAGGTCCAGATCTCCAGCGTGCTGGCTGGCGCCGTCGCCGGCAACATCATCTTTGGTGGGATCATCGGTGGAGCGGTCGACGCGGCGACCGGAGCGGCTTGGAGGCTGGAACCCGAGGCTATCGCCGTCACACTCATAGCTCTCAGGCCCGGCGAAGCAGCCGCGCCAGCAAGCTTCTCGCCCCTTACTCCGCAGCAGCGCCTTGCGAACCTCGAGAATCTCAAGAAGACCGGCAACATATCCGCCGAAGATTACGAGGCGAGCAAGAAGGTGATTGAAGAGGAGATCAAGCGTCAGCAATCCGCATCGAGTGGCGCGTCCGGTTCATAACGCAACCTCGCCATATAGGCACTTCTCTCCGTAAACCGGAAGTGCCAGCAAGCGGGTCTTCGTTCCTTTACGCGCGTGCCACCGACGGCGCTTCGCGGTCGGTGTCTTCTCTTCCCCTGCCTCGCTGTGTCGCCGCCTCGCTGTGTCGCTGTCCTTACCCGATCCTCGTCATCGACGAGAACTCCGCGTAGCGACGATCAACATCCGCCCGAGTCAACTGCTGCAGGCGTCCCAGGCTGAAGCTCTCGATCGTGAAACTCGCGATCACGGTGCCGTACCCCAGCGCCCGGCGCACGGAATCAAACGACCCGGCGTCCTTGGCACCCGCGCCGGTCGCCGCGATCGAGCCCATCATCCCGCCTGCGAAGGTGTCGCCGGCGCCGGTCGGATCGATCACCGTCTCCGACGGATACGCGGGGAGGGCCGCGATCCCGTCGCGGTGCACAAGGATGCATCCGTGCTCGCCCTTCTTCACCACGACGAAGCGCGGGCCCATGTCGAGAATGTGGCGTGCCGCCGAGACGACGTTGGCCTTCTCGGTCAGTTGCTCCGCCTCGTCATAATTCAGGACCAGCCCGTCGACCCGGCGCAGGAGCGCCCGCAGGTCCGTGTTCGCGCTCGCGATCCACAGGTCCATCGTGTCCGCCACCGAGAGCGCCCGCGACGGGAACTGATCCAGCATCGCGCCCTGCACCGCCGGCGGCATGTTCGCCAGGAACACAAACTTCGAGTCGCGATACGCCGCGGGGACCTCGGGCGGCTTCTCGCCCACCACGCCCAGTTCCGTGAACATCGATTCGCGGCTGTTCATGCCGGGCAGGTACTTCCCGCCCCACGAGAACGTCTTGGCCCCGCGCCGCGTCTCGAGCCCCGCTGAGTCGATGCCCTTGAACGAGAGCAGCGTCTTGCGGTGCGCCTCCGGGAAGTCTTCGCCCACCGCCGCCACCATGCGGACCGGCCCGAAGAACGATGCCGCAGCGGCGAAATACGCGCACGACCCGCCCAGCACGCCCTCCGCGTGGGCCTTGGGGGTGACGATGGTGTCAATGCCGACGGTTCCGGTGACAACGAGACTCATGGCCGCGAGTGTAGAGCGCACGACCATCCCTGTCGCTCGCTGCTTCTACCCTTCCGCATGCCCGACGTTCCCAGCCAGCACGACGGCAAGCGCGCCCTCCGCGATCACGTCCTCGAACGCGCCCGTATCGCCCGCGCCAAGCACGGCCCGACGATCGCCGCCGACGTCATGACCCGCCTCCTCGCCGACCCCGAGGTCGTCCGCTACCCCGTCACCATCCGCTTCGATGCGCTGGGCCTTCAACCCGGCGAGTTTGCCCACGCCGAACAGATCGGCGAACACCCGCGCGACGGCTTCACGCTCTTCGTCCATCCCTCGCTGCAGTCGCGCCCCGAGACCCTCCCGCTCGTGATGGCGTATCACGTGCCGCCGATCAACTACGGCGATATCGCCGAGCCCGAAGACTGCGAGGCCTTCGGCGCCGCGCTGCTCAATCTGCCCGTCGCCGAGTACTACCGACGCCTCTGCGAGATCGCTGATTCGCTGGGGTAGGCGGAGTGAATCAAGTGAACGGAACGCAGAGATCGCAGAGAACACGGACCAGAGAGAACTCAAAGGGATCGAAGAGGTCGAAACAAGCGCGTCGGGCCGGGAGGCGAGAGAAGCCGTCTCGTGCCGACGATCGCCGAAATGCTTCGGACCTGCTCGAATCCACCACACGGCGACACGGTTCTCTGTATTGCCCGAATGCCGAATCACGAATGCCGAATGCCGCTTTTGCTCGTCCCCCGTCCCCGTCCTCTGACTCCTGCCCTTCTCTTCACTTTGTCTCTTCGTCTCTTTGTCTCTGCGTCTCTTCATCCCGCCTGTCCATCACCACGCTGCTCGACAGCATCATCACGCCGCCGATCGCCAGCAGCCACCAATTCTCGAGCGGCACCTTCATCGGCGTCCACGAATCGGGCAGCGACCACGCCGCGATGTGATACCCCAGCACGAGCAGCGCCAGCGCCGTCGCCATCCGCGTCGGCACGCTGAGCCCCGCGCGCTTCGTGCCCTGTTTCGGCTCGCGCAGCAGCCACAGCCCGGCGATCAGCACCGCCGCGCCAACCACCACTCCAACCATCGACATCAGAGACAGCGGCATCCTCGCTCCGTTCAATTCCTCGTCCGGTCACTTCGGATTCGCCAGTTTCAACAGCACAACGGTATCAATCTCGGGAGAACTTCCCGGGGCATGCGCGATTGATTCGCCGTATTTGGTCGCAAACTCCATTGCCTCGTCCGGCCCGGCGGGGACACCCAGCGACAGGTCGCCCACCAGCGTCGGGCGGTCGATGAACCCGCCGTTGGAGAGGATGAAGCCCGGGCCCTTGGCCCATGCGGCGTAGTCGCGGCGTTGTTCCTTGCCGTGCCCGTCGTGGGTGAACTTGGCCTCCAGCAGTTCGCGCCATGTGCCGTCGGGATGACGGACCCAGGCGTTTGAGAACTCGCAGACGCGGCGCGCGTCGCCGTTGCTTCCGCCGAAGTTCTCGTTGAAGGCGTACAGGCCGTGCGGGTGCTTGGCGTCGCGCGGGGCACGGAACGAGGCGATCAATCCCCAGTCGCTTCGCTCGGGGAAGAAGAAGTAGGCGGAGTAGATGGTCGCGTCGGCGTCGATCCGCGCGCCGAGCAGGAGTTTGTAGTTCTCGCCGGTCTTCCACGGATACACGAGATGCGAGTGCCCGCCGGTGCCCTCGTTGCCGAAATCGCCTGCCACCACCCCGTCGCCCTTGGCGAGCAGCTTCACGCGATTCTCATCGGCCACCTTGCCGCGGTCGTTTTTTTCGCCGCCGGCGTCCCACACGGAGAAGATGATGCGGCGTTCGGTGGGGCTGTTGACCTGGATGCCGAAATAGCCGCGGTGGAAGCCGAGCACTTCGTAGTAGGAGTAAAGCGGATCGGTGATGGCGCGCACCTCGCCATAGAACCACTCGACTTCCTCGCCGCGCTCGAGCGGATAGTTCAGGTGAACACTGGCGGCATTGCGACGCTCCACGTTGCTGGCGCGGGCGCTGGTGGCGGCGTCGCCGATCAGCGTGAGGCCGCGCAGCAGGCCCGCGTCCTTGAGCCCGTCGGCGTGGAGCGTGAGGCGGACGTATCCCGCGCGCGAGATGGTGAGCGGGCAGAGGGTGAGTGAGCCGGGCGCGTTCGAGTCGGGCACGCGCGAGCCGGGATCGTGGTCCCCCACTGCTTTGGATGAATCGGCGAGGTTCAGTGTCGCGGTGGATTCGTTTCCCGCGGCGTCGAGGGCGAAGACCGAGAGCGTGCCCTCGGTGCCCGCCGCCTTCTCGAGTTCAACGCGAACGGAGATTTCGCCGGAGCGATCGAGTTGTGCATACCAGACGAGGTCGCGCGATTCCCAGCGGCGCACGCCGGACTCGTCGCGGCGGAGGCCACGTTCGTCGGGCTTTGCATAGGCCGCGATGGCGGGGAGGAAGAACCCAGGGGCCTTGGCCGCTGGTTGCGACGGAGCGGCGGGCGATTGAGGAGTCTGCGCTTGCGCGAGGGGCGAAGAAATAACGGCGGCACACGCGAGGGCCAAAGAGCAAAGTGCGGAATGCGTCATGCCGGATGATACAGGCTGGCGCGAAGGGGAATCGACCGATGTTCCGCGTGCATCTTTACGACGCGGAGGATCGCACTAAGTGCCGTGCACGGCATGAGGCGTCGCCTGCGATGCCGCACGGGCGCAGACAAGCCAGAGCACCCAGATCGCCAGCACGATCCCGAGCGTCGTAGCCGTGACGAAGAGTTCAAGATACGAGTCTGCGAATCCTCGCAGTACCTGCGCCGATTCTGTTGACGCTTTGCCAAAGAAGTAGTCCAACAGTGTGTGGAGATTTGCCGAGGCCAGCCTGCCCGCGCCCGCCAAGAAGCCAACCGAGAGAACAAGCCAATCGCTCAACTTGGGGCGAACGTGGATACGCAGGTTTGTTGCGAGCGAGAACAGGATCACGACCAGCCCCGCGCCGGCCGTGGCCTCAAGAGCCTTGAGCGCCGACGAACTGAGCAAGTCGAAACGCAGATCGATCCGAGATGCCGTCAGGCCCCAGACCGTTGAGCCAAGTACCCCGAATACGCCCGCGCAAACGGCGATGTACATCACCAGCAGCGCCGTGATCGCAACAGACGCGGTCCGAACGGCCGGCCCGCGTGGGGCGACCGGAATCAAGCGTCGCGTGCCGAGCCAGACCGTCAGCAACGCCGCCGCACTCGCGAACTGCAGCGCGTCGCGCAGCGATCCGGGCGGAACGGAGAACGCGCCGAATACAAACCAAGCGGCCAGGCCGAGCGCGACGAGTTTCAAGCCCCAAGTCACATCACGAAGCCACGAGCCGCCGTCGCGCAGCCGCACCCATTTCGCCCCGCACTCGGGGCAGGTCGTGATCGAATCGCCGAGGCCCTTGCGTGGAAACCCGCACGAAAGGCAGACCGGCGAGAACGGGCGAGTGTCGGGCGAAGGCCCATTCACGCCGCCGGGTGAGTTTGGATCGCTCATGCGTGCAGCGTAACTCGTCCATGGGCGGGCCGCAGGCCGCGGTCAAGCCGGTGCCTTGGCGTCATAGAAACGGATCCAGCGATATGCAACACTTGCGCCGGCGAGGATCATCAGCCCCATTCCCGCGAGAGTGAAAGCGGCCCATGCGCCGATGCTCGCGATCAGGCCCTGCGAAAACGTCCACCATGTAAACGGGCCCTTTGGCCAGCGGTCGTTGATCAGGGAGAGTTCCTCACCGAAGATCGAAAGGCACCCGAGCACGATCGCGACAATCATTGCGGGACGCGCGAGAGTCCGCAGCCGCCCGGCGTCACGAAAACTCCCAATCGTCGTCAGCACTGATCCCACAACACGCATCGCTGAGGCGGCTGCGACGGTAAGCAACACCATGAATACCGCCTGGAGCAAATGGGCCGCGACCAGCGGCTCGTTTGAACCGAGCAAGTTCGAGAGGTTTTCGAGCGGGATTGCCATTGCACCCGAGGCGTGTGCCAACAGCAGGATCGCCACGATGAGAGAGAGACGCGCGGACCACGTTGTTGATGGCACGTCGGGTGCGGCACGCGAAAGCGCTCGCAGGCCCAAGTAGAAGAAGAGGCTGGGCACGACGAGCAACCAATCACAGATCATGCAGACGAACTCGCCCGTGCGGAGCATCACCAGCGCGCTGGTGCGCGGAGCCACGATGGCCAAGGCCGCCGCGACAGAGAGCGCGATCGAACCAAGGCCCCACCGGGTCTCCGAGGCCCACGCGTGGCGATCACTGACCCGCACCCATTTCGCCCCGCACTCCGGGCAGGTCGTGATCGAATCGCCGAGGCCCTTGCGCGGAAAGCCGCACGAAAGGCAGACCGGCGAGAACGGGCGAGTGTCGGGCGAAGGTCCATTCACGCCGCCGGGTGAGTGTGGATCGCTCATGCGTGCAGCGTAACTCGTCCATGGGCGGGCCGCAGGCCGCGGCTTCTTGGGTGGGTCGGCGCTCCGCGCCGACATCCCTGATTGTTTACCAGCCGATTGGTAAGACGAGCATGAGAGGGAAGGAAGGCGTCGGCACGGAGTGCCGACCTAACAAGAGCACGGACCCCGAAATTGGTCCGTGGCACACGCTGGCGGCTCACACCTCCACCGGCCGTTTCTTCTTCTCCCACGGCCTGTTGTTGTTGCCGTTGACGACCTCGGCCGTCACGCCCCCCACCACGCGCACGCAGCCCTCGCCCAGGATGAGCACGAGCTGCTTGATGAGATCGGGGTCGAGCGCGACGCGCGTACGCGAATCAACGCTCATCGTCGCGACCGAGCCCGCCGACGCAACGGCGATCTCGATGGGGAAGTCCGCGGGGCCTGTCGCGGCCTTGGAGCGCACGAGCTCCACGGCGCGTTCCATGCTCGAACGCCCCGTGCCGTTCAGGCGCTCGCCGTCGAAGAAGAGTTGCAGGCGGCCGGGGAGGACGGGCACGCCATCGATCGGCACGACGCGCTCGACGATGAGCTGAGGATCGCCGCGCGAGCGATCGACGCGCCCGAGCAGGAAGACGGGCGTGGTGCTCGATGCGTCAACGAGGTGCCCGAAGCGCGCGAAGGCGTCGGTGAAGAGCACGCAGTCCATCGCGCCGGCCGTGTCCTCGAATGTCACGATGGCCATCTTCTGCCCGGCCGAGCGGCCGGACTTTACGACCAACTGACGAACGCTCTGAACGAGGCCCGCGATGATCGCGCGGGTGTCCTGGGCCATGTTCTTCACGCTCGACGTGTCGGCGTTGGCGAACGTCGACGCCCAGTGCTTCCATGTTTCCAGCGGGTGGCTGGAGACATAGAACCCCAGAACGTCCTTCTCGCCGGCGAGGGTCTCGCTCTCGCTCCACGGCGTGGCGCGCGTGAGCACACCCGTGTCCGCGGGAGTTGCCGCGGGCACGTCCCCCCCGCCTCCGCCCAAGCCAAACAGCGAGCCCTGGCCGCTGGCCCGATCCTGGGCCGCCTTCTGCGCGGCGCTCACGGCCTGTTCGATCGACGCGATCATCGCGGCGCGGTTCTGACGCCCGTGCACCGAATCGAACACGCCGCACTTGATGAGCGATTCGAGGGCGGCCTTGTTCAGGATGCCCGCGCCGTGCGACATCACGCGCTCGCAGAAATCAAACAGCGACGTGAACGGGCGCGCCCCGGCGTTTTCGTCGCCTGGCTTGGGGTCGCGCTCCAGAATGATCGCCTCGATCAACTTGTCGCCCACGCCCTTGATCGCGCGCAGGCCAAAGCGGATGTGCCCGCCCGACGACGTGTGCGCCTCGCCCGCCTCGAACACCACCGCGAAATCGGCCTGCGACAGGTTGATGTCGGGCGGCTTGACCTCCACGCCGACCTTCGCGACCTTGCCGCTCGCCGGATCGATCACGCGCGTGCGGCGGCAGTCTTCGAGGTACGGGATCCACTCCGACGCCTTCTGCGCCTGGCTCTCGTAGGTCAGGAACGCGGCCATGTACTGCGCGGGGAAGTACGTCTTCAGATACGCCGTCTGATACGCGACGATCGCGTAGCCCGTCGAGTGCGACTTGTTGAAGCCGTAGCCCGCGAACTTCAGGATCAGCTCGAACAAGTCCTCGGCGGCCTGCTTGCTGAGGCCCTGCTTGTGCGCGCCGTCGACAAATTTGGGACGCTCCTTCTCGATCTTGTCGTGCTTCTTCTTGCTGATGTTCTTGATGAGCGTGTAGGCGTCGCGGAGTTTGATGCCGCCCAGGCCGTGCACGATCTGCATGACCTGTTCCTGGTAGACCATCACGCCGTAGGTCTCGGCGGTGTATCGATCGACGATGTCGTGGACCTTGGGCACGGCGTCCTGCCCGTGCTTGCGCCGGTTGTAGTCGGGGATGAGATCCATCGGGCCCGGGCGGAAGAGCGCGTTGGCGGCGATGAGGTCTTCGAGGCGGTCGGGCTTCATCTCGACCAGCAACCGACGCATGCCGCCCGATTCAAACTGGAACACGCCTGTGGTGTCGCCGCGCCGGAACAGTTCCAAGACCCGCTGATCGGAGTAATGCAATCGATCCAGATCGAGCGGATGCGCGAAGCTCAGCGCGCCCGCGGATTCGCCAGCGCCCTTCTTGCCCTTCTGGTTCGCGCCTTGCTGCTTTGCCGCCCTGATCTGCTCGAACTCCGTCGAGCGGCCGACCGCCCTCCAGATCTCCTCCTCGCTCAGCCCCTCGCGGATGAGTTTCCGCGCCCGCTCGACGATCGAGATCGTCCGCAGGCCCAGGAAGTCCATCTTCAGCAGGCCCATCTTCTCGCACGTCGGCCCGTCCCACTGCGTCACGATCTCCGTCTCTTCGCTCCCGCTCTGGCGATAGAGCGGCACGATCTCGTCCAGCGGGCGCGTCGCGATGATCACCCCCGCGGCGTGCACCCCCGCGTGGCGCGCCTGGCCCTCCAGCGTTCGCGCGTTGTCGATCAGCGAGCGAACGGTCTTCGCGTCGATCGACTGCTCGGGCGACAACTTGTCGTTCACCTTGTCGAGGCAACGCTGCTGCCCCTCGTACAGACCCTTGAGGTCGGGCTCCTGCTCGATCGCTTCATCGATCGTGATGTTCAGCGTGTCCGGGATCAGTTTGGCGATGCGATCAGCCGCTGGGAGCGAGACCGCCAGCACGCGCGCGACGTCGCGGATCGCGGCCCGGGCCTTCATCGTGCCAAACGTGATGATCTGCGCGACATGCCCGTACTTCTTGCGGACGTAGTTGATCACCTCGCCGCGCCCGTCCTGGCACAGGTCGATATCGATATCGGGGTATTCCGAGCGATCGGGGTCGGTGAATCGCTCGAAGAGCAGGCCATACTCGACGGGGCAGGCGTTCGACAGGCCCAGCACATAGCCGACCATGGTGCCGACGCCCGAGCCGCGGGCGTTGGACGGGATGCCGCGCTGGCGTCCCCAGTTGACGAAATCCCACACGATGAGGAAGTACGCCGAAATGTTCTTGTCGGCGAGGATCTTCAGTTCGCGCTCAAGGCGTGCCGTCTGCGCGGCCCGGCGATCAGCGTCGTGGGTTGCACCCTGCTTTTCTCGTGTCTTCTTCTCTTCCTCGCCCGGCCCATACCTCCACACAAACCCCGCTTCGCTCAGCATGCGAAGCGCCGTGTCGCAGTTCCTCTTTGATTCCGCGAGTTCCTCCGCCGTTGGCACGCTGGCGAACGGCCTGAGTTCGAATCTCGCGCAGTATTCCTTGTACCACGCCGACAGATCGCCGCCATACTTCGGATCATCGTGACGCGGAAGGCACTTCGGATCGGGCAGGTCGATCCGCACCGCCGGCGCGTTGTTCCTGCCCAACGGCAACTCCACGTTGCAGCGCCCCGCGATCCGCACACTGTTGTCGCACGCCTCGCGCCCCGCCTCGCCATACGCCTCGAACATCGCGCGCATCTGCGCCGGCGACTTCACGTACAACTCCGCCGGGTAACGCATCCGGTTCGTGTCGCTCTTGTTCTTGCCCGTCGAGATGCAGATCAGCGTGTCGTGCGCGTCGTGGTCCTCGGCCTTGAGAAAGTGCGCGTCGTTGTCGCACACCAGCGGCAGCCTCAGGTCCCGCGCCAGCCGGATGAGATGCTTGTTGATCGAGTTCTGCTCGGCGATGTGGTGCTGGAGTTCGATATAGAACCTTGCCGGCACGCCCGGCCCGTCGTTGAAAACCCGCGCGTGCCACTCGGCGCTCTCGACCGCCAGTTTCCAGTACTTCTCGTCGCCCGTGCGCTCGTAATCGAGCAGGTGCTCGCCGATCTCCGAGCCCAGGTGCCCATTGATCGCGATCAATCCCGCGCTGTGCTTCTCAAGAATCTCGCGATCGATCCGCGGCTTGTAGTAAAAGCCCGTCAGATACGCCTCGGAGCACAGCACCAGCAGGTTCTGCCAGCCCTCGTTGTTCTCGCAGAGCAGCACGAGGTGATAGCCGCCCTCGCCGCCGCCGGAGTACGTCCGGTCCTGGCGCGGCTTGCCCGGCGGCGTGACGTACGCCTCCACGCCGAGGATCGGCTTGATGCCCTTGTCCTTGCACGTCTGATAAACGCTGACGGCCCCGAAGATGTTGCCGTGGTCCGTCACCCCCACCGCCGTCATGCCCAGTTCCGCCACGCGGTTCACGAGTTTGTCGACGCGGTTCCCGCCGTCGAGCAGCGAGTACTCGGTGTGCAGGTGCAGGTGGACAAACTGCTGATCGGCCGGGATCACCGGCGCGGGCTTCGTCGCTCCCGATTTGCTCTCACCGCCCGCCATGACCCTGCTCCTCCGTGACGCCCGCCCTGGGCCGACACCGCCCGCCGAGTACCTCAAGAAGCCCCGGCGGACCGACTCGAGCCCGAGAACCATCCAAAGCCGGGGCCAGTGTACCCGACCGGCCGGAGGCGGCCCCGGGCCCGCCGAATCGCGGCGTTCGAAGCCCCTACGCCCCAGAACTCAGGTGGTTTGGCGCGAGTGGAGTGGTGTACGTGCCCCGGGCGTCAGGATCGTTGTCGCGGCGTGTCGCGCGGGGGCGTTGGGCTGGAGAAGCCGCGGGCGTATGGCACCTTCCTGCCGACGGCCGCATGACGCGAGCCGTGCACGGACGCACACAAGCAGATTGAAGGAGCAAGAGATGAAGACCACGATGATCGCCGCCGTTGTCGCCGCCGCCGGTTTCGCCTCCGGCGCGCTCGCCGCGGACACCGTGAGCATGAAGTTCACCGGCACCGGATCGGGCTCGAACGTCAAGGCCACCTATTTCTCCACGACGCTCAGCGTGTTCGCCGGCCAGTTGAAGCACACGATCACGGGCGGCACGGGCTGGTCCTCGCGCTTGAACGGCGACAAGTTGACGTTCTGCACCGACTTCGCAGAACACGTCACCAGCACATACAAGACTTACATGGTCGTCGATCCGCGCTGGACCCCCAACTCGGCGCCCATGGGCGTCGACAAGGCCAACGCCATCCGCGACATCTACACCACCGCGGGCCTGACGATCGCGCAGACCGGCCTGAACAACGAGATGGCCACCGCCTTCCAGTTGGCCGTGTGGGATATCGTCGCCGACTACAACCCCAGCGCCAGCTTCGCCGGCCTGGGTCTCTCGGGCGGCGGCTTCAAGGCCACCAACACCGGCGGCGGCGCCCTCTCCTCGGGTATCGTCACCAAGTACAACATGCTGATCAACTCGATCGGCCACACCGCCCGCAATGCCCCGGTGCTGGGACTGACCAACAACGGCGCCCAGGACCAACTGATCTATGTCCCGACGCCCGGCGCCGCCAGCCTCGCCGGCCTCGGCGGTCTTCTCGCGGCCCGTCGTCAGCGTCGCGGCAAGTAAACATCGGTTGATCGAACCAGGGCCGGCGGCGTGACCGCCCTCCCGACCCGCGAACTTCGAACGCAACGATCAACCTCTGAAACACCCGGCCACGCCGCCGGGTGTTTCGTTTTATTATGACATGTTGTTTTCTATGATATAATGTTTTTATTGTGTATCAACAATAACCCTGATCCACGACGCTCCGCACGCCCGGCACAGCCCGTCGCCCAGGCCCGACCGGAGCAGGCGGTCGGCCTCGAAGCAGGCGGACGAATCCCGCACCAGCAGCGTGATCGTCCGCTTGGACAGGCCGCGGATCCGGCACATCGCCTTCAACTCCGGGGGCGCCAGCCGCTCCCACGTGTCGTGCAGCCCCCCCACCGCCCTCGACTGACGCCGAAGGGTCTGGCACAACTGGTTCATCGGCGTCTCGAGCGTTCCCGCCGCACGGAATCCCGGACGGATAGACCGCAGTTTCTCGATCGACGAAAGACTGTGCTTCAGGGTGCGCGGCGTGGACATTCACACCAGCGTAGCAACCGGCGTGACGCGGCCCTGCTATCGTGTCGCCCTCATGCCCACCGCGATCACGCTCACCAAAGTGGTGAAGGACTACCCCGCCACCAAGGGACCGGCAACCAGGGTGATCGATCTCGTCGATCTCAGCATCAACCCCGGCGAACTCTTCTTCCTTTTAGGCCCCAGCGGCTGCGGCAAAACCACCATCCTCCGCATGATCGCCGGATTCATCGAGCCGACCGAGGGCCGGATCCACTTCGATGATCACGACGTCACCGACGTGCCCGCCAACAAACGAAACACGGGCATGGTCTTTCAGTCCTACGCCCTCTGGCCACACCTGACCGTGGCGGAAAATGTCGCGTTCGGACTCCGAGTTCGTAGGACCCCCACTTCTGAGGCCGCAGACCGAATCGCGGCCGCTCTTGATGCTGTCAAAATGCGATCATATTCCGATCGCAAGCCAAACCAACTTTCGGGTGGTCAGCAGCAGCGGGTGGCGCTCGCACGCGCCCTGGTCATCCGCCCGGACGTGCTCCTCCTCGATGAACCCCTTTCAAACCTCGACGCCAAACTGCGCCATGAACTTCGTGACGAGATCAGGCGGCTTTGCCGTGAATTTGAGATGACGACCATTTGCGTGACGCACGATCGAGAAGAGGCGATGGCGATCGGCGATCGGATCGCGGTGCTTACCAGGGGCGTGGTGGCGCAGGTGGGTCCGCCGGCGGAGATGTATTCGCGGCCCACATCGAAATTTGTGGCCGAATTCCTTGGAGAGGCAAATTTCATCCCCGCCACAGCCATTCCCGGGGTCGCGGGCCGCCTGCATGCTGAATCCCCGCTCGGAACGATGGCGGGGGTTGGCGTTGCGGGACAAATGGTGACCGCTGTGGTTCGACCAGAACAAGTACGACTGAACATTGGAAATGGCCTGCCTGCGGAGATCAAGGACATAAGTTTCGTCGGCCATCACACCCGGTACACCCTTCGGGCCGGGAACCTGTCCGTCCTCTCGCTCGAAGCGGGATCCCCCACCTTTCGTGTCGGCGACCGGGTTAGCGTGTCTGTTGACGGCGAAGTTGCTGTGATTGCCGGCTAGTGTTCCACGTGCAACACTCGCTCGCTAACCCATGACGCCGAATGACTAGCCCGCCCACCCGCGACCAACCACGCCTTGATGCAGTTTGGCCGCAGATCCTGATCGCCAACGTGCGCGAGATCGAGCCATTCGAACGCAATCTTCTTCTCTCGGCTGACAACGTCGGTGTCGGGGAGTTCCACGTGAAACACCACGTTGACTTCGTGACACGGGCCCTTGACGCGATCGAAAATGTGTTCCGCCACCAGCGCAACGCTGGTGCATGATGCCGCGACCCCTGCTTCCTCGCCAAATTCGCGAACCAGGGCAGCGTCCGCGGTCTCTCCGAATTCGACGTGTCCACCCGGGAGGAAGTAGTACCCGTGCTTCACGTTTTTGCACAGCAGCACGCGGCCATCGCGGATCGCAAGTCCTCTCGCGATGAGTTCGATCGTTCGTTCCGACATGCCGCCTCCGGTTGTTGAGTGAGCGGGGGAGTGTTACGATGGGCGCTATTCGCATCGGCACGGAGGCCCCATGAGTAGTGAATCTTCTGCACGCCCACGCCGTCTTGGTCGAGGTCTGATCGCACTCCTTGACTCAACTCCAACAACACCAGTTCAGGTATCCAATACCCCCGAGCGACCACTTCCGCCCGCCACCGACTCGACACAGGTCAAACTCGAGGACTGTATACCAAACAAATACCAACCCAGAACAAGTTTCGGTGATGCTGGTCTTTCCGAGTTGGCCGATTCGATTCGAAGGGTTGGGGTTGTCCAGCCAATTCTGGTCCGGCCGCGGGCGGTGGGGGGGTATGAGATCGTCGCGGGCGAGCGGCGCTGGAGGGCGGCGAAACTCGCGGGCCTGATTGAGATCCCGGCGATTGTCAAGACGCTGTCGGATGCGGAATCGGCCGAGTGGGCGGTCATTGAGAACGTGCAGCGCGAGGACCTGAACCCGATCGAGCGTGGCGTGGCGATGCGCGGGTTGATAGATCGATTCGGACTGACACAGGCGCAGGTGGCCGAGCGTGTGGGAATAGACCGCTCGACGGTCGCGAACCTGATCCGCCTCACCGAACTCGAGCCCTCGATCCGCGACATGATCGTGATGGGCCGGTTGAGTGCGGGGCACGGCAAGGCGCTCCTGATGGCGCCCGCGGGCGCGTCGCGCGAGGCGATCGCCGAGAAGGCGGCGACGGAAGAGTGGAGTGTTCGGCGGATCGAGCGTGCGGCCTCGGGCCTGGCAGAAGGAAGCAGGCGCGAGTTGAAGCCCTCGAAACAACTGTCGTCGGCTCAGGCGGCGGCGATCTCTGATCTTGAACGCCGCCTTGGAGAACACCTCGGAACCAAGGTCTCGATTCACACCGATTCCAAGGGAGAAAAGGGTCGCGTCGTGCTCGAGTTCTACGGGCTTGACCACTTTGACGGTTTGATGTCTCGCCTTGGATTTCAATCGAGAGGTTGAATCGCACCGGGGCGTGTGAAATGCCCCACCAACAACAGCCAAACCAGACAAAACTACTCGTTATCTCACGTTGGTTCAGCACATCTCCATATACGTGGTGTATTATGGCGGCGACGCGTTGCTGAACTCCGGCGTGTGATGCACGAGAGGATGAAGTCCATGGCGAAGAAATCTGAGCGAACGGGCGGATCATTGCGTGGGGCGTCGGTTGAAGACTTGCGAAAGGAACTTGAGCGTCGCCGGCGCTCGTCCGGCAAGTTGCTGAAGAAGCGTGAAAAACTGGCGGCGCAGATCGGGGCCATCGACGCCCAGCTCGCCCTGCTCGATATCTCGGCGGGCGGCGTCGTGCGGGCAGGCGGCGTGCGTAAGCGCCCGCAGAACACCATGGGCCTCGTGCCGTTCCTGGCGAAGGTGCTCAAAGGCAAGACCATGGGCGTGACCGAGGTTTCTGTGGCCGTGCAGCGGGCCGGCTACAAGACCACGTCGCCCAACTTCCGAACCATCGTCAACCAGGCGCTGATCAAGCACACTGACAAGTTCAAGAAGCTCGATCGAGGCAAGTACACCGCGGCGTAGTGCCCGGCCACGCTTCGACGCCCGATGGCTTCCACCCACGTCGTAGTTGGTCGCAATGTGCGATGGCACGCAAGTCGCAGGCCGCATGTAGTTGTGCCGCGTGGCGTGGTGACAACGCGTCGAGAGTGATCTCGTTCACGCTCCGCGGCGCGTGGACGATGGATCCGGAGAACATTCATCGCGTGTCGATCACACGAATCACGGTCGCGTGGCTCGTCGGTGGATTTGTCCAAGAAAAAAGCGTGCCGATCGGCACGCCATATGGTCTCGAACTGGGTGGTCCGATCAGTGGGGCATCGGGTGCTCGGACAGGATGCTCGGACGATCGAGCAGGAGCAGGCGTGCCATATCCTCGTTGAGCAGGCGGAGGTTCTCGTCGACCATGAGGGCGTGGCGGTTCTTCACGTCCGTCGGGCGCTCGTGCATGGTGTCGAGTTCGGGCGACAAATCGCCGCGGATATCGTCGGCGAGTTCCTCGTTGTAATCGCTGGTGGAGCAGCCGACGAGCGTGCCGACGGCGGCGGCGGCCAAGAGAGCGGCGAGACGATGGTTGATCTTCTTCATTCCAAAACGCTCCTTCGGGGCGGGTGTTGTACCGAACCCGGGGGATCGAGTCAACGCCCGGATCGTCCGATTCGTAGCCGGGGGCCCGTTTGATCCCGGTTTGTTCGGGGTGACATGCAAATTTGGGGCAAATTCGACCCACCCGTCCGATCCGTCCTGTGGATAGACGCACCAAATCGCTCCGCGTTCTCGGCCGGGATGTGATGGCCCCGGCTTCGGACCGATAGAAGCGGCATGGACTCCTCCAGCGTCGTATCCCAGATCACGTCGAACACGAACTACCAGGTGCAGATCGCGGTGGCAAAGAAAGCCATGGACAGCGAACGGGCGCAGGGCGACGCGATGGTCGAATTGATCAAACAGGCGGCGGCGGTGGGAGACTCGCTCAACGCTGGCGGGGACGGCTCGCTCGACGTGTACGCCTGAGTCGGGCGGGTATCCGGACGCATATCGCGTCCTGAAATCCACGCCTTCCCGATAACCAATCGGACAAACAGATCAATCGGTACGTCGGCGTGGCGAATGTTCCGGCGGAGTTGTCGATAGTTGCGCGGTCGGGGCGGAACGTCGATGCTTGCGATGGATGCGGATCGGGCAGATTTACAATCCGGCTGCCATGGCTGCGCTCTTGCGCCAGACCATCGCCGACAACGTGGCCCGACGCGCGATGCTGACCCGCGTGTCGGGCACCTCGTTGTCGCAGGTTTCGGCCGAGATCCGGCGGGCCGCGGCCCAGGCGCAGGCCCAGCGTCGCGCCATGTTCCACCTGGACATCACGGTGTAGCGGCCTCGTCCGCTCGCAAGAGCGCCTCGCTCCTGCCAAACTGACATGCCCGGCGCGCGGTCGTGCCGCGCTGGTTGGTCAACCCGGGGGGTGATGGCGTTCGGCCCGCCGCGGCGTGGGCCAAACGCCTGACGATGCGGTTTGGGGCTGGCCCGCGGCTTGCAACGTGCTGGTCGGGGCGATCGCCCCCGGAGGTGCGGCATGCGAATGGAACGACTGACCACGACGGCCCAGCAGGCCCTGGCGGACGCTCAGGGCCTGGCGATGCAGCGGTCTCACCCGGAGGTCGCGGGGCTTCATGTCCTATCGGCATTGCTCTCGGACCGGAGCGGGCCGGCGTTCTCGGTGGTTGCCAGGGCCGGGAGCGAGCCGGCGCGGGTGTCGCAGGTGGTCGAGGCGGAGTTGTCGCGGTTGCCCACGACGTCGTCGGGCGCGGGCTCGACCGGGCGGGCGGTCATGGACATTCTGACCAGGGCCGAGGGCGAGAGCAAGAAGATCGGTGATTCTTATATTAGTTCCGAGCATCTGCTGCTGGCGGCGCTGGAGGCGCCCGGCTCGCGAGAAGTGCTGTCGACGCTCGGGCTTGATCGCAAAAAGCTCGAGGCGGCGATCAGGGCGATCCGGTCGGCGTCGGGCGTGCAGAACGTGAACGACCCCAACGCCGAGAGCAGTTTCGAGGCGCTCAAGAAGTACGCGATCGATCTGACGGGGAAGGCCCAGCAGGGCAAACTCGACCCGGTGATCGGGCGCGACGAAGAGATCCGTCGCTGCATGCAGGTGCTGTCGCGGCGCACCAAGAACAACCCGGTGCTGATCGGCGAGCCGGGCGTGGGCAAGACCGCGATCGCCGAGGGGCTAGCGCTGCGTATCGTGAACGGCGACTGCCCGGAGGGCATGCGCGACGTGCGCATCCTCGCGCTGGACGTCGGGCAGTTGCTGGCGGGCGCGAAGTACCGCGGCGAGTTTGAAGAGCGGCTCAAGGCGGTGCTTCGCGAGGTGACGGCGGCGGCGGGCAAGGTCATCCTGTTCATCGACGAACTGCACACCATCATCGGCGCCGGGGCGGCCGAGGGCGCGGTCTCCGCGGGCAACCTGCTCAAGCCCGCGCTGTCGCGCGGCGAATTGCGGTGCATCGGCGCGACGACGCTCGACGAGTATCGCAAGCACGTGGAGAAGGACCCGGCGTTTGAGCGGCGCTTCCAGCCGATCTATGTGGACCAGCCGAATGTGGAAGAGACCGTGGCGATCCTGCGTGGTTTGAAGCCGCGCTACGAGGCGCACCACGGCGTGCGCATCCAGGACGGCGCGATCCTCGCGGCGGCACAATTGTCGCACCGCTACATCGCGGACCGATTCCTGCCCGACAAGGCGATCGACCTGATCGACGAGGCGGCCAGCCGCCTGCGCATCGAGAACGACAGCATGCCGACGGCGCTCGACGAATTGCGCCGGCGGATCATGCAGCTGGAGATCGAGCGCGAGGCGCTGCGGATCGAGGCCAAGGAGCGCCGCGGCGATGAGCCCGACGGCTCGCGGCGCGAACTCGATCGCATCGAGCGAGAGTTGGCCGAGATTCAGGAGAACAACCGCACGCTGTCGGCGCAGTGGTCTGAGGAGAAGAAGGAACTCGATTCGGTCAAGTCACTCAAGGAGCGGCTGGCCAAGAAGCAGGTCGAGCTCGAGCAGGCGCAGCGGCGCGGCGACCTGGAGACCGCGGCCCGAATCCGCTACGGCGAGATGCGCGACATCGATTCGCAGATCGCGGGCGCCGAGAAGGCGCTCGACGATCGCCAGGCACGCGGCGGAGCGCTGGTGAAGGAAGAGGTCGACGCCGAGCAGGTGGCGCAGATCGTGGCGCGCTGGACGGGCATCCCCGTGTCGCGCCTGGTCGAGGGCGAGCGTGAGAAACTGCAGCGGATGGAGACGCACCTTTCGGTGCGGGTGGTGGGGCAGGATCACGCGCTGCGCGCGGTGTCGGACGCGGTGCGCCGCGCCCGGGCCGGGCTGGGCGATCCCAACCGCCCGATCGGTTCGTTCCTGTTCCTTGGGCCGACGGGTGTGGGCAAGACCGAGACGTGCAAGGCGCTGGCGGAGTTCCTGTTCGACACCGACGAGGCGATCGTGCGGATCGACATGAGCGAGTACGGCGAGAAGCACGCGGTGGCGCGGCTGGTCGGCGCGCCGCCGGGATATGTCGGGTATGACGAGGGCGGGCAGTTGACGGAGAGCGTGCGGCGCAGGCCGTATTGCGTGGTGCTGCTCGACGAGATCGAAAAGGCGCACCCGGACGTGTTCAACATCCTGCTGCAGGTGCTTGACGATGGGCGCCTGACGGACGGCCAGGGGCGCACGGTCGATTTCAAGAACACGATCGTCGTGATGACGAGCAACTATGGGAGCGCGCAGATCCAGGAGTTGACCGCACAGGGCGCGGAGGACTGGGAGATCGAGGCCGCGGTACGCGAACTGCTCAAGCGCGGCCCGGCGGGGATGATGACCGAGGAGTTGGGCAAGGCCGCGGGCCTGCCGGCGAAGGTGACGAACGTGATGGCCAAGGCGGCGATGACGATGAGCGGGGGGCTGATGAGGCCCGAGTTGCTCAACCGCATCGACGAGGTGGTGGTGTTCCACCAGCTCAAGAAGGAAGACGTGGGCAAGATCGTGGAGATTCAGTTGTCGCGCCTGCGCAAGCGGCTCGCGGATCGCGAGATGACCATCGATCTCTCCGACAAGGCCAAGGGCGAACTGGCGATCGAGGGTTGGGATCCGCAGTTCGGCGCGCGCCCGCTGAAGCGGACGATCCAGCAGCGCATCGAGAACGCACTGGCGTCGCGCATCCTGGCGGGCGAATTCGGCCCGGGCGATGCGATCCGGGTGGAGTACGACGGCGGGGCGTTTACGTTCAGGAAGTAGGCGTCGGGTATCGGGAAGCGAAGTCGGGCGGACGGCGACCCGTGGTGTGATATCCGGGGTGCGTGTTACACTGCGCTCATGGCGGACCCTGCTAAGGAACTGATCCAGCTGGCGATGGAGAAGTTCGGCAATCTCTTGCCGGGCGAGGCGAAGATGCTGCGTGCCGCGGCGGAGGGAGCCGTCGCGGATGTGGCGGATCAGGAGGGGGACGAGAAGCTGACGCGCGAGTCGGCGTGGGGCTGCTGGGAGAAGTGGGGCGAGCATCGGAAGATCAGGGCCGAGGTGCTGCGGTGGTTGCTGGTGGATGAAGAGGCGGCGGGGCTGGTGCATGAGCATGGGGTCATATTTGAGAATGCTCGCATTGACGGCGCAGTCGATCTATTCGGCGCGCGATTGCACCGCCGGATTGGCTGGAAGCAGTGCGCGATCGAAGATGGATTGGCGCTAGCGCACGCGTGGTTGCCCGGCCTTTGTCTCACGGGCTCCCACACTGGGGCGTTCTTTGGGCAACAGCTTCGCACGGACGGCAGCATTCACCTCGACGCCGGCATGGTTGTCCGCGGCGAGGTTCGACTGTTTGGCGCGAAGATCGGTGGCCATCTCGCCTGTATCGGCAGCACCTTCGAGAATCCGCCGGGGGTTGAGGGAAGCAGCGGCAGGGCGCTGCACGCGGACGGGATGGATGTGACGGGCAATGTATTCGTGCGCGAGAGTACGAACAAAGGCGAAGTTCGTTTGCTCGGTGCGAAGATCGGCGGCGATCTCGACTGTGTCGGGAGCACGTTCGAGAACCCGCCGGGATTCAAGGAAAGCAACGGGAAGGCGCTGAGCGCGGACAGGATCGAGGTGAAGGGTGAAGTGTTCCTTAGCGACCGTATGACAGCCAGGGGCGAGGTTCGACTGCCGGGCGCGATGATCGGCGGCAGCCTCGATTGCTCGGGAAGCACATTCGAGAACCCGCCGGGGGTTGAGGGAAGCAGCGGAAAGGCGCTGAACGCGGACGGGATGGATGTGGCGGGCGGTGTGCTCCTACGCGAGGGCATGACGGCCAGGGGCGAGGTTCGACTGCCGGGCGCGAAGATCGGCGGCAGCCTCGATTGTTCGGGAAGCACATTCGAGAACCGGCCGGGAGTTGAGGAAAGCAGCGGAGACGCCCTGGTCGCAGACGGAATCGACGTAGCGGGCGGTGTGCTCCTGCACAACGGTATGACGGCCAAGGGCGGGGTGCGCCTGCCCGGCGCGAAGATCGGCGGCGATCTGAGTTGCACCGGCAGCACGTTCGAGAATCCTCCGGGAGTTGAGGGTAGCAGCGGGATCGCGCTGGCCGCCTACTGGATGAATGTGACGGGCAGTGTGTTGCTGCGCGAGGGTATGACGACCAAAGGTGAGGTGCGCCTGCCCGGCGCGAAGATCGGCGGCGATCTTAGTTGTAGCGGAAGCACGATTGAGAACCCGCCGGGAGTTGAGGGAAGCAGCGGGATCGCGCTGAACGCTTTCGGGATGGATGTGGCGGGCAATGTATGCTTGTGTGAAGGTCTGACGACCAAGGGCGAAGTTCGATTGCTCGGTGCGAAGATCGGCGGCGATCTCGATTGTGGCGGGAGTACGTTCGAGAACCCGCCGGGTCCCAAGAAAAGCACCGGGAAGGCACTGAGCGCGGACAGGATCGACGTGGCGGGTAGCGTTTTCCTGTGCGCGGGCATGGCGGCCAGGGGTGAAGTCCGGTTGCTCGGCGCGAAGATCAGCGGCAGTCTCGATTGCGCGGGAAGCACATTCGAGAACCCGCCGGGAGTTGAGGGAAGCAGCGGAGACGCCCTGATCGCAGACGGAATCGACGTGGTCGGCGGAGTGGTTCTGCGCGAGGGCATGACGGCCAATGGCGAGGTCCGGCTGGTAGGCGCAAAGATCGGCGGCAATCTCGAGTGTAACAGGAGCACATTCTGGAACCCGCCGGGGGTTGAGGGAAGCAGCGGAAGAGCGCTGAGCGCAGACGGAATCGACGTGTCGGGTGGTGTGTTCCTGAGCGGGGGAATGACGGCCAAGGGCGAGGTACGGCTACCTAGCGCGAAGATCGGCCGCAATCTTGAATGCGAAGGGGCCACCTTTGAGAACCCACCGAGGGTTGGCGGGGGCGGCGGGATTGCGCTGGCCGCCTACGGGATGGACGTCGCGGGCAATGTATTCCTGCGCCACGGCGAGCAAGGGCAACGCGCCCGCGTGCATGGCACGTTGTTGATAGTCGGCGGGAAGATCGGCGGCGATCTTCAGTTGATAGGCCTCGACTGCAACGGAGATATCAATCTCGACCGCACAACGGTCGGGCAGACACTCCACCTGAACGGCAACACTCGCGTCAAGGGTGCTTTCGATCTCAGCGACGCGCGCGTGGCGCGCATCCATGACGCCAAGGGTGCGTGGGCGGAATGCGCCCGCCTCAACCTCAACGGCTTCCGGTACGGCTCGTTCACGGATGAATGCACGATGAGCGTGCAGGACCGGATCGCGTGGATCGAGCGCGGCATGAAGGACGCGAGCGGCACGTACGTCTATTCGCCGTTGCCGTACCGGCAACTGGCGGGCGTGTACGCCGCGATGGGACAGGCGGAGAACTGCGTCATTGTGCGACAGGAGCAGTATCGAGAGCTCCGGGAGCACGAGCGGCCGACCGGGGTTTGGCCGCCGACCAAGCTGCAGGGATGGCTGCGCTGGTTCTGGCGCGTCGTGATCGACAAGGCGATCGGGTGCGGCTACGCGCCGCTGCGTCCGATGTGGTTCATGTTCGGGCTGTGGGTGCTTGGCTGCGTGGTGTTCAATGAGGCGAACAAGGCCAAGCTGTTTGCGCCGGCGAGCGATCAGGTGCTGACCAGCGGGCCTTATGTGGAATCGCGGACACTCCCGCCGGACTATCAGCCTCTAAATGCGTGGTTGTATTCGGCCGACACAATGCTGCCGATCATCGATTTTCACCAAGAACGGTTCTGGCTGCCGGCGTGGGGGCGCGAGTGCTCTGTGCTGGGCGTTGACAATCCGTACGCGGGGAGGGCGCTGCGTTACTACCTCTGGTTCCACATCGCGGCCGGGTGGTTACTGAGCACGCTGTTTGTCGTGGGGTTGTCGGGGATCGTGAAGAACGAGGACGGGAAGAGCCAGGATGAGTGAGCAGGGCGCGTGCGGTGTGCGCGATGTGCGCGAAGCGTGATTCAGCGCGACGATTCGCGTCAGGCACGCTCATCGTCAGCGTGAGGACTTGTGATGTTCGGAGTGCGGGGTCCGTGCGGGCGTGGCTGTTTGGCACCTACCCTTCCCCATGCCCACGGTCTTCTTGAATGGTCGGTTTTGTGCCGCGGACGGCGCGATGGTGTCGGCGTTTGACGCCGGGTTTCAGCACGGCGTGGGGTTGTTCGAGACGATGCTGGCGAATGTGAGCGGCGGGTGGCGCGCGGGTGCGGATTCGCCGGTCGATTACGCCTTCGCCGAGTCCTTGTTGGTCTTCTCCCAGAAGCCCAGGAAGAAGATGACCATGATGGCCGCGGCGGCGATCGCGGGATAGGTCCAGACCATCTTCCAATCGACGGCCCCGGAGGCTTTGTCGGTGAAGCCTCCGACGAGGCGTCCGAAGGCCTGCGCGCCTAGGCCGAGGCCCAGACCCTGGGTAATAAGAACGAGGAAGGTCTGGGCCTGGGCACGGATTTCCTTGGGCGCCTTCTTGTCGACGTAGATGAAGCCGGTGACGAAGAAGAAGTCGTAGCAGATGCCGTGCAGGATGATGCCGGCGAGGATCATCCACTGGGTGCTCGTGGGGGCGGCGGCGGCGAACAGGCCGTAGCGGAGCGTCCAGGCGAACATGCCAACCAGCAGCATCCACTTGACACCCAGGCGTGCGAAGAAGGCGGGCATGAGGAGCATGAAGACGATCTCGGACATCTGGCCGAACGTCATCGTGACGGGGACGTTCTTGATGCCCGAGGCGCCGGCGAAGGTGGCGGCGAAGCTGTAGTACCCGGCCAGCGGGGCGCAGATGAGGAGCGAGCACAACGCGAACACCGCGAAGCTCGGGCTCTTGAGCAGCGAGAGCGCGTCGGCGCCGAGCAACTCAGAGATTCGCACGGCCTTGCCCGCGGCGGGCGGCGGCGTGTGCGGGAGCGCGAACGAGAAAATACCGAGCAGGACGGCCGACCCGCCCGCGATGTAGAAGAAGAGCGGCGAGGAAGCACGCGCGGTCTCGGTGGCCTTGGTGGCGGCCGCGATCGCGCCCTCGGACTGATCCGCCGCGACGGTCGCGGGAACCAGATACTGCACGGCGTAGCCCACGGCGAAACCGGCGACGATCCAGCCGATCGTGCCCAGCACGCGGATGACGGGGAATTCCTTCTCGGGGTGCTTGATGTGCGCGAAGGCGATCGAGTTGGTCAGGCCCAGCGTGGGCATGTAGCACAGCATGTGAACCAGCAACGCCGCCAGGTAGGGCAGGTGGTGCATGTTGAGGAAGGGCTTCTCCGCGCCCTCGGCCAGCGGGTTGGCCGCGGCGGCGTCGACCGACATCTTCGCCAGCGCCGGGGCGGCGGCGAGCGCCAGGCCGCCCAGGATGTGGAGCAGACCGAGCACCTTCTGCGACGCAAAGAAGCGGTCGGCGATCATGCCCAGGAAGAGCGAGGAGAGGATGGCGGCGATCGGGCCGACGGTGTAGGCGTGTCCGATCGAATCGCCGAGCCCGACCGCGCCCATGTAGGGGCCCATCGTGACATACCAGGCGCCCCACACAAAGAACTGCAGGAACATCATCGTGGCCAGGCGAAGGAAGGGAGACTTGGCTTCGGTCATGTCGGAGGTCGTCATGGTTTTTCTCGCGTGCGCGATGGGCCGAGCGGCAAAGGGCGCGGCGGCGCGTGAAGGGGCGTGCGGGCGGCGGTGGGATCGTGCCGCGGCGCACAGATGGAAACCGTCGCACCAGCATACACGTCCCGCGAGCGCTCGTGTATGCTCGCGCCGCCGGGATTCCGGCGCTGGGAGTCGAATCATGAACATGCTGGGTGCGATGCGGGGTCGGTCGGTGCGGGTGGCGGCGGGGCTGGTGTGCGCGGCGGGGCTGATGTCGTGGGGGACGCTCGCGGCGGCGCGTGAGTTCCAACTCCAGACCGCACAAGCCGCACCCCAGCCCGGTGCCCACGCGACCTCCTCCGAGACTCCCGCCCAGCGCGATGCGCGCATGAAGTGGTTCCGCGAGGCACGATTCGGCATGTTCATCCACTGGGGGCTCTACGCGATGCCCGCGGGCGAGTGGAAGGGGAAAGAGGTCGGCGGCATCGGCGAGTGGATCATGAACTCGGCGCAGATCCCGGTCGCGGACTACGAGCCGCTCGCCAAGCAGTTCAACCCCGTGAAGTTCAACGCCACGGAGTGGGTGTCGACCGCCAAGCGCGCGGGGATGAAGTACATCGTCATCACGAGCAAGCACCACGACGGCTTCTGCCTGTGGGATTCCAAGCTCACCGACTATGACGTGATGGATGCCACGCCGTTCAAGCGTGACATCCTTCGCGAGTTGTACGACGAGTGCCAGAAGCAGGGGCTCACGATGTGCTTCTATCACTCGATCATGGACTGGCACCACCCGGACTATCTGCCGCGTCGCGCGTGGGACCCGCGCCCGGATGTGAAGGCGGATTTCCCGAAGTATGTGGAGCATCTGCGTGGGCAGGTGGCGGAGCTGCTGACGAACTTCCCCAAGACGGGGATCCTGTGGTTCGACGGCGAGTGGGAGAACACCTGGACCCACGAGCAGGGCGGGCCGCTGTATGACCTGTGCCGGAAACTCGCGCCGAGCGTGATCGTGAACAACCGCGTGGACAAGGGGCGCGGCGGGATGGCGGGGATGAGCGACGCGGGCTTCGCCGGCGACTACGGCACGCCCGAGCAGGAGATTCCGGCGACGGGCATGCCCGGCGTAGACTGGGAATCCTGCATGACGATGAACGACACGTGGGGCTTCAAGAAGAGCGACCACAACTGGAAGTCAGCCACGACGCTCGTGCGCATGCTCATCGAGACCTCGAGCAAGGGCGGGAACTTCCTGCTCAATGTCGGGCCGACCAGCGAGGGCCTGATCCCACCGGAGTCGGTCGAGCGTTTGGCGGAAGTCGGCAAGTGGATCGACGTGAACGCCGAGGCGATCTATGGCACGCACGCCGGGCCGTTCAAGAAACTCCCGTGGGGTCGCGCGACGGCCAAGGGCGACGGCAAGAACACGACGCTGTATCTGTGCGTGTTTGACTGGCCCGGCGACGGCGTGCTCCGTGTGCCGGGCCTGACGAACAAGGCGCTGTCGGCCACGATCCTCGGCGGCGGAGATACGATGGCTCGCCGCGACGGCGACGACATCGCGATCAAGGTCGGCAACTCGCCGCGCAACCCGCACGCAACGGTGGTGAGGCTGGTGATCGAGGGCGAGCCGCAGGTCTTTGAGAAGCCGGTAAAGATGGGCGGCGACGGCGTGCTCTCGGCGATGGCGGTCGATGCGGAAGTCGTCGGCAAGACGGCCCGCTTCGAGGGCGAGCCCAAGAACGCCATCGGCTGGTGGATGGACGCGAAGGACTCGGTGAAGTGGAACATCGACGTTACCAAGGACGGGACATACGCGATCGAGGTTGAGAGCGCGTGCGCGCCGGGCAACGGCGGGGTGTATCGCATCGAGTTCGTCCGCGCCGGCAAGGTCGAGGCCGCGACCGAGTCGAGCGTGAAGCAGACGCAGGGTTGGAACGACTTTGCACGGCAGATCGCCGGGAGCGTGGGCCTGAAGGCCGGCAAGTATGAGATGCACGTCAAGGCGCTGAAGATGGAGAACGCGCTGATGAACCTGCGGCGTGTGACGGTCCGCCCGAATCCGTGAGCGGGTGCTGGGCGACGGACATCCGTCGCGCTGACAATCCGACGCTTCTCGACTTCTCCTATTCTTTGGTCATGCCCACGGTGTTCTTGAATGGTCGGTTCTGTGCCGCGGACGGCGCGATGGTGTCGGCGTTTGACGCCGGGTTTCAGCACGGTGTCGGGCTGTTCGAGACGATACTGGCGAGCGTGAGCGGCGGGGAGGCGCGTGTGCCGTTCCTGGGCGATCACCTCGATCGCCTGGTCGAATCGGCGCGGGCGCTTGGGTTGTCGGAGACGCTGCGTCGCGATCCACTGGGCGATGCCGTGGTGGAGACCGCCGAGCGGGCCGCACGCGAGATGAACGCGGGCAACGGGAACGGCGGTGGTGGAGGCGGGGGCGAGACGCGCCTGCGAGTGCGGCTGACGATCACGGGCGGCGATCTCAACATGCTTGGGCGGGCGCGGAGCACGGGCGACGGCGGCGAGAGCGGCGGGGGGGGCGCGCACAACCCGACGCTGCTGATCCACGCCCAACGCGCGACGGAGTATCCCGAGGCGATGTTCGAGCGCGGCGTGCTTGTGACGCTGGCGGAGATGCGGGTCAACCCGTTCAACCCGCTGGAGGGGCACAAGACGCTGTCGTACTGGGCGCGTTTGCGCGAGTTGCAGGCGGCGGCCGCGAAGCGCGCGGGCGAGGCGTTGGTGTTCACGATCACCAATCATCTGGCGGGCGGGTGTGTGAGCAACGCGATGATCGTGAAGGACGGCGTGATCCACACGCCGATCGCTCGCGGCGAGGAAGAGCAGGAGGCGACGCGCACGGGCGGCAACGGCGTGCCGATCCCGAGCCCCGTGCTCCCCGGCGTGACGCGAAAGGTTGTGACGCGCTTGGCGGGCGAGGTCGGTCTTGAGGTGCGCCGGCGCATGATCACGATCCATGAGATTCTCAGCGCCGACGAGGTGTTCCTCACCAATTCGAGTTGGGGCGTTTTGCCGGTGACGCGGGTGGAGAGCCAGGCGATCGGGAGCGGCGAGGTGGGCGGGGTGACGGGGCAGATCAGGCGTATGTGGCTGCGCGAGTGGGGGGGGCGGTAGGGCGCAGGACATTTCACACGCACCTGTCCCAATCGGCACGGATGATTCTCGCCCCGATTTGCTTGTGTTTCGCGGACAAGATTGCGACACTTGGGAACCCGATCGAGAAGTCGGGGTATCACTATTACGCCCCCGGCGTTCGCCGGTGGGGCTTCATGGGAGCAGGCACATGGGCACGCGGAATTCGTACGGGCGGGGCTGTTCCGTCGGCACGTCGGATGAACACGTCATCCGCGATCGCTCCACGATGTTCCGCTCTGGGTTGCGTCGTGGCTTTGCGATCGCGGACCTCGCCATGCTGTTGGTGTTGATCGCGCTGGCGGCGGCGGTCCTGATCCCGATGGAGCGCGAAGGCCGCCGATCGGCCGCCGACCAGAGCGAGACGGACCAACTCGAGTGGTTCGCGCGGGTGCAGGGTTGGTATGCGGCGGACAACCAGGACAAGTTTGCGACCTTTTCATGGAAGGCGGGGCAGAACCAGAGCCAGTACGCCGACCTTCGCTTTGCGGCGACCGACCTTGAAGCGGCGGCAAATCAGGCGGTGGACATCATTCGGCGTCGTGCCAACATGCCGACATTTCAGAAGGTGCTCAACTGGGTCCCGCACGTGCTGACGGGGCACCTTGTGTTCGCGGACTACCTCGACCAGTCGCTCCCGAATCTGCGGTTCGTGTCGAAACTGGACGCATTCCAGATGAAGTGGGCCCGGGACCCGGGCAAATGGGAGCAGAACAACGCGCCGCACGCGCGGGCGCCGTTCTGGAGTTCGTACGAGAGCGGGCCGGCGTTTTACTCATCGCCCGATCGCGGGAGTGATGCGATGAGCCAGGCCCAGTCGCACAACATCTACCTGGTTCCCAGCAACTGCAAGTTCGGCGGGAATCAACTCAGTTCGGTGGTGTTTCCGAGCCGAAAGGCGCTGCGCTGGGATCGCTACGAGCGGCACGCAACGGGCAAGCAGCCGTACTTCGCCTACGCCCAGGCGAAGATCGTGGTGCTGACGGCGGACGGGGCGGTCGCCCGGCGCGACATGGCGACCAGTAATCCGGGCTGGAACCCCAACCAGCCAAACAACAGCCTCGCGATGACATATTTGTACCAACCGATGTATTACGAGCCCCCGACGCTCAGCGGGCAGAGTGGGGACGCCGTCTACGGGCGGTTGCGTTGGACGCGGAACGCTCTCTTGGGCTGGGATTTCTCGGGCAACAGCGCTCGATCGCGCTAGGTCGGTCCTCGCAAGGAAACGAACGGCCCGTCGTGCGGCCGCTCGGTGAGGTGGCGGGGTGTGCGCCACAGGCGGCTCAGCACCCGGACTCGAAATGTTCGGCGAAGTAGTCGTAGTCCAGGGCGTTGACGAACCCGTCGGCGTTGGCGTCGGCGGCCGCGTCACCGACCTCGAAGAGTTCGGCGTAGATGTTGTAATCGAGCCCGTTGACGAAGCCGTCGCCGTTCCAGTCGGCGGGACACTGGCACTCGTCGGGAACTCCGTCCTGGTTCACATCGGCGCTGGCGCCGGTAGCGATATCGAACACGTCGTCCTCGCCATTCTCGTTGCAGTCCTGGCCACCGGGAACGATCTCGACGATCTCGGGGTTGAAGATACAGCCCGGCGTGGGCCAGGCCGGGACGAGGCATGTGGGATCGACGTTTCCGTTGCCCGTGTAGAGATCAAAGGACGAGCCGGCGCAGACGCTGGCGATGATCTGGACCACCGCGGTGTTGCTCGATGGGGTGCACGACACCATGGACGCCAGAAGGGCGGTGGGCGAGAACAAGTCCTGGGCGGCGTAGGCGTTGATGTCGTTGACCAGCGCTGTCGCCAGCGTGCACACCGTTCCGGTCACGCCAGGGTTGGACCCGTGGGCGCTGAGCGGACCGCCGAACGGCGACTCGGCGATGCCCCATGTCCAGGGCGTTCCGTTGGCCGGCCCGGTGATAAGGAAATTCTTCGTCACCGTCACGAGCGGGCAGGGCGGAGTGGGGGGCAGTGCGACACCGAAGGCGATCATGTGGTTGAGCGGGTCGGGGCACACTCCGAAGTTGGCCTGGTAGCACTCGCCGCTGTTGAAATGGAGGTCGGCGGGGTTGTCGTCGTCCCATGTTTGGTGGTCATGGGTGCCGACACCTTCGATGTAGGGCGCGGCATTGAAGGGCGGGGTCATCATGCTCTTGGAGCCCCAGAGGAGGGACTGGGTTGGCCAGGGCTGCATCTGCAAGGAACCCGTGACGGGGTTGAATTCGCCGATACCGACGAGATAGGAGCCGGAGCCGCTTGATTGAAGCGGCGGCGCGAAGCCGGCGGCGACGAGCCCGGTGAAGTTCGAGGTGTAGAGGGTGCCCGGGGCGCCCGGAAGCGGGCCGAAAGAGAAGATCAGGCCGGCGTAATAAGGAAAGAGCAGGGGATCTCCGTTAACACAGACGTTCGGGACGTCGGAGAGCATGACGAGAATGTCGCAGTTTCCAGTGCCCTCCCAGGTCCACGAGAAGTTGATTTCATCAATCAGGGCGCCGGGTTGGGCGACGTTGACCATGTCGTCGACGAAGAGGGGGCAGTTATATCCCCAGCCATAGAAGTGCCGGTCGCCGGGCGAGCCCATGCTGCAGTAGTTGCCGTAGATGGCGTTGGCGGTCGCGCCGACGCCCCAGTCGCGGCCGTAGGCGTCCCACCCGCACCATACCGGCGCGCGATGGGTATTGCCCGCGAAGTCCCACCAGTCGCCCGCAACGATTGTGCCGTCGACGACGGAAATCGCCGCAACGCGGAGGGGCGCGACCTGGGTCGCGGCGGCGGCGTCAATCACCTGCAGCGGCGGCTTGACGGCGGCCGGCGCCGTGTCCGCGCTGTATAGCAGGGCGATAGCAACCATCACTCGCGTATTCATGGAATCTCCTTCTGTGGTGCGGAGTCGCCTCGGCGGCGCCGTCAATGAAAGCGGCGGACGTACTCCCGACTCACGCGGGGAGTGCTGAGTTTCGACGGCGGCACAGCGCGAGCGCGGCGGTCGCCAGCAGCGCGGCCGTTCCCGGCGCGGGGACCGGCCAGATCTGGAACGTGCTGTTGATGCAGGAAATGAGGGGTGCGCCGCCCGCACCGCTCGCAAAGAACCCGAAGGGGGTGTTGCCGCCGGCGCAATACGACTCGTGCCACCAGGTGATGCGGTAGTTCCCGGGCCCGATGACGCCCCCGTACGCGAAGTTCTGAACCCAGTCGCCCACGCCGTTGAGCGAGGCGCGATAGTCATAGACGTACGGGGTTCCGGTGTTGATGTCTGAGAACGATAGTTCGGCGTCGACGAGGTTGTACGCGCCGGTGCTGAACGAGGCGCCCTGCCAGCCGCCGACCCAGGACCAGTTGTGTGGCGTGTCGATGGTGAACTCGATGAGGCCCGAGGCCAGGCCGTAGGCCTCTTCGTACGAATGCGGCCCGATGGCCGAGCGGGTGATCTCGGCGGACGTACACGCATCAAGGATTGCGCCCAGGAATGGGCCGTTGATGCCCGGGTTGGATGGTAAGAAGGTGGCGCCGTGCTCGGCGAAGCCCCGGCCGTCGAAGGACGCGGCGACATGTCGTCGATCCTGAGTGGCGTGGAAATCAACGCCGGCCTGATCGCGCGTGAGCCCGGAATTGCCGAACGTGGAGGCCCCGCTCGTATAGAGCGCGTCGGCCTGGGCGATCTGGTCGGACGCCGTCAGCACCCCTTGGGCAAAGGTGTGTGAGACAACCAATGCCGGCATGAACACCAGCGCGCGAACAACGACGCGAAACGCGGTCTTGGCCACCATAACGCTCTCCTTGATCAATCGAAGCGGATGCAACTCGGCGCCGCATGGAGCGTGCGGATGTCGCGAACAACGCCGATCAATCTGCACAGATTACGTCGCGTCCCGCTTCTCCGCAACAGACATCATCACACCAACGCGTCCGTTGTCTCTCGCGGCCGCCGAACGCAGCGCCGTGTGAGAACAGACACACTCATGACAATGTGCGTCTTTATTTGTGATGTGGTGTGCGGCGTGCTTCGCCGGGGCGGAGCACCGAATTCGCCCACGCGAGCGGGATCGATCGCTCCGGAATACAAACACGGACCCGGAGGCGGGTCCGTGCTGTAGCACATCTGTGTCGGCAGGCGTGACGGGATCAGCAGCCACTCTCGAAGAGGCTTGCGAAGGCGTCATAGTCCAGGCCGTTGACGAACCCGTCGTTGTTAAAGTCGCCCTCGGGGTCGCCGGCCTCGAAGAGTTCGGCGTAGGCGTCGTAATCCAGGCCATTGACGAACCCGTCGGCGTTCCAGTCGGCGGCACACTTGCGTGCATGCAGTCGGACCTTGCCGGCGGGGTAGGTAACGACAAGGCGCTCGGGCCCTTCGTCGAAGCGGTCGAAGTCGGTATGAGCGAAGGCGCCCGTGCGGGTGGCCACGCTGACAATGTCGAAGGTCTGGCCCGGGGACGGATTGAATCCGTTGACGAGTCGGGCGCGGATGGTGCCGTTCACATCAACGACGCCTGTTCCGCTCCCGCCGATGTAACCGAAGCCTGAGCCGCTCCCGATTTCGGTGCTCAGGACACCCGTTTGCTGGAAGTTGATGGTTCCGGATGGGTCGATGTTGTGACGTGAGCCCGCGTCCCGGCCAGGCGCCATCGTGCCTCCCATGTTCCATGCGCCAAAGACACGTCCGGCGCCGGCCAGGGTGGCGGTGGGCCCGAAGGTTCCGGCGAACGCACCGTTGGTGTTGATGTACGCGGTGTCGGAGTTGGGCGCGTAGCGGTTGAGTTGGATGGTGACATCGTTGAGGGTGCAGGCCTGGTCGAGGCGGAGGTATGTACCGGCGTTGGCCGATCCGGGGTTGATGGTGACGACGCCGGCGTGGCTCCACGAGGGCTGGTTGATGACGATGATCTGGCCTTGGACGACGTTGAGTGGCCCGGAGCCCGACACGCCGCCGACGAGCGTGCTGGTGTAGACGTTGACGGCGCCGGCGTTGGTGGCGACGAGTTGCCCGCCGCTCACGGTGGATGAGATGAGGTTTACGGTGCCGTTGTCGGCGCGGAGCGTGCCGGTCGGCGACTGCGTGAGCGCGATGCCGGAGATGTTGATCGTGCCCGTGTTGCTCGCCTCGACGAGGGCGTTGTTGGATTTGGGCAAGCTGAGAAACTCGATGGTTCTGGTGGCTTCGGGGCGGATCGTGCCGTTGTTGGTCATGGCGCCGTAGATTCGGCCGCGCCCCGTGATGAGGGAGTTCGTGTCGAGGGTGAACACCGCGGGCCCGCTGGTGCTGATGTACGCGGTGTCGGGGTTGGGCGTGTAGGAATTAAGGCGCAGGGTCGCGTTGGAGACGGTGCAGTTCTGATCGAAGCGGATCAGGGTGCCGGCGTTGTTCGCGGCGGTGTTCACGAGCACCTCGCCCGCGTGGTTCCAGGCGGGTTGATTCACGACGAACGTCTGGCCCGTGTTCACATCGAGAGGCCCGGAGCCCGCCACGCCGCCCTTGAAGGTCGAGGAGCTCGTGATCGTCGTGCGGCCGCCGTTGGCCGCGTTGACCTGTCCGCCGTTGATCGTGGCTCCAGAGAGGTACACGCTGGCGTTATCGGCGAGCAGTTGGCCCGACGCGCCCTGTGACAGGAGGATGCTCGAGACGGCGAGCGATCCACTGTTCAAGGCCTTGGCCGTGGAGTTGTTGGTCTTTGGGGCGCTGAGAAGCTCGATGGTGTTACTCGAGCCCGTGGCGGTGATTGGTCCGTTGTGGACGGTGGCTCCGTGGATGCGTCCGCGCCCGGTGATGAGGGTGGAGGGCTCAAAGGTTGCGACGGCAGCGCCGAAGGTCTGGATATAGGCCGTGTCGGGGTTGGGCGCGTACGAGTTGAGGTTGACGATCAGGTTTGAGACGCTGCAGTTCTGATCGAAGCGGAGGTGGGTGCCGTTGTTGTTGGCGATCGCATTGACCAGCGCCACGCCGGCGTGGCTCCAGGCGGGTTGATTCAAGATCAAGATTTGCCCCGCGTTCACGTCGATGGGCCCCGAGCCCGAGATACCGCCGGCGAGCGTGGAAGAGGCGGAGACGATGAATCGCCCGGCGTTGACGGCGTTCATCACGCCATCGGAGATCGCGCATGAGTTCAGATAGACGTTGCCGCCGTCGGCGCGGAGCTCGCCGTCGATAGCGTCGGCGTTGTTGGTGAGCGTGATGGAGGTGACATAGATGCTGCCGCCAGCAATGGCTTGGATGAGCCCGCGGTTGATCTTGGCGGTGGAGAGCAGTTCGAGGACCGAGCCCGCGCCGCTCTCGACCAGTCCGTTGTTGCGGAAAACGCCGTGGATTCGCCCGCGCCCGCTGATGGTGGTGTTGTTGGTGAAAGTTGCACCGCCGGAGGTCTGGATGTACGCGGTATCGAGGTTGGGGGCGTAGGAGTTGAGCAGGATCACGCCGTCGTCCCACGATGTATTGGTGGCGGCGTTGATGTAGGTGTTGTTGTTCGAAGCGGAAGAGTTGACGGTGGTGGTGCCGGTGAGCGCGATCGTGCCGTTGGTCGACAGGGTCACGCCGGGATTGATGATGGGCGAGGCGCTGCCGGACAGGTTGGTGATGGTGGAGCTTCCGGTGAAGCGAACGACGCCGGCGCCGGCGCTGTTCAGGTCGCCTCCGGTGATGTTGCAGCCCGAGATGTTGATCGTTCCGTCGTCGGCCACGAGCACGCCGAAGGGCGGACCTTGCGTGAGCGAGAAGCCGCTCAGGCTCAGAGTCGCGCCGGTGCGGGCGGCGATCAGGCCGCCGTTGGTTTTTGGGTCGCCGAGGAGTTGGAGCGTGCGCGATGACATGTCGGCGTCGATGAGGCCGAGGTTGTTCATGCGGGCGTAGATGTTGCCCGAACCGTTGATGGTGTGGTCTTCGTCGTTGGTGACGGTGATGCCGTCGTATGTCTGGAGGTAGGCCGTGTCGAGATTGGGTCCATAAGCGTTGAGCGTGAGTTCGCCGGCCTCACCGGGGTCGGCGGCGATGATGTGATTGACGGAGTGGAAGCGGATCGCGGTGTTGGTATTGGAGGCGGAGGTGTTGACAACGGTCGCGCCGTCATTGGAGAAGACCCCGCCGTAGAGATCGATGAACGTGCCGGGGAGCATGTTGAGTTGCGGTCCGGGGATGACCTTCTGCAGGTTGCCCAGCGAGACGCTCAGATTGAGCGTGATGATGTACCCGCCCGGATCGGCGATGATGGCGTTGGCGGTGGGGGAGTTTGGGACGCCCGTGGTCCACTTGGCGGCGTTGTTCCAGTTACCGCTGCCTGCGATCCAGTACGTGTCCTGAGCCGCGGCGCTCGACAGAGAAACTGCCAGACCAGCCGCCGCCATGAGTTTGCTCGTGTTTTTCATCTCACACCTCTCTTGAATGTCTTGATGGCGCCGCCGCGCGACAGATTCGCGCGCATTGCCCACGCATCGCGAGCCATTTGTGAATTATGATTGGGGTGAACGATCGGCACAACAAAGAAGTGGAAATCGGCCGAGATTGTGTGGGCGCTTTGGCGCTGCGATCCGGAATCGAAATCGATTCCAAGTGGCGAGTGGCGCGGAAAAGGGACGATCATGTGGCGAACATTGGCGGCGTGTTTCGTTTGTGCACTCGTCACGGGCGCGATGGCACAATCCCCCGCCGCACAGGCGTGGGAGGCACTCGCAGAGGGCACCATTACGGACTCAACACACCCGGTTCGCCCGGGTGATTTCAGAACGTACAACGTTCGGGTTCGTGTGGCGCTCGATGAGCAAACGGGCGAGGGAGAGATCACGATCAGTAACAAGGACCACCCGGACACCCCGCCCGATCGATATTTCTGGCGTCGGGGGCGTCTCTTCCAGTCCAACGACGCGGGCGACGACCTACCGCCGGCCAACGAGGCGGACCTGTCGCCGTCTACGCTGGCGATGATCCATCGCGGGCTGTTGGCGGCGTACTGGCGCGAACGACCGGAGAACTTCCACGCTGAAGTCGTTGGGCCGCGGAACGATATCAAGACCACGCACTTCCTGATCGCGAGCAACGACGTTCTTTGGAAGGGCTGGTCCGGCCAGAACTTCATGCAAGGCCCGCACGAGATAGCGTATCTCTGGCGGCGTTTTCATCACGACGTGCTCGGATCGATCTATGAAAACGTCGACTATGACGGAAACACCGTGCTGGTCAGGCGGGGCGGCGACATCGTCGCCAGGCTCGAGTTCGCAGACCCCAGACCGATCGAGAAAGTCCGTACGCCCAAGGGCGATCCCACACGTGACGCCGCGATGGTGATTCCGCCCGAGGAGTTTGTCTTCCGTGACCTGGGCGGCGGCCTGTTCGCATGCGAGATGGCACGCGCCAACGCGCGTGTGTTCGTCGTCGAGTTTGAGGATCACCTGCTGGTCTTTGAGGGCGTGTACACCACGCGCAACGCCGAGACGCTCGCGGCCGCGGTTCGCGATCGCTTCAAGAAGCCCGTGAAGTACTTCGCGTTCAGCCACATCCACGGTCAATACGTTGGCGGTTCGCGGGCGTGGTCCCACGAGGGCGCGGTGATTCTCATTCCGCCGACGTCGGCCCCACTGATCAAGGACGTGCTGGGAGCCCCGTTCCACCTGCGAGAGGACTCGTGGTCGCGCGGCCCGCGGGAATCCGGGATCGAAGCGGTCGCCGAACGCTGGACGTGCGAAGACGAGCGTGCCTCGGTTGTCATCATCAACGACAAGGAGTCGGATCACACCAATGAGTACTTCATCCTGTACCTGCCGAGGACCAAGACGCTGCTGACGGGCGATCTCCTTTTCTACCGCCCCGGCAAGCCTCTGACGGGTCGATCCCTCGCGCTTGCGAAGTTCATTGAGAAGCAGGGCCTGGAGGTCGATCGGTGCGTCACGACCTGGCCGCTGGAATGGCCGGGCGTGAAGAGCGAGGTGTCGGGCGATGAACTGCGAGCGGCGGCGAATCCGAAATGACCGACCGATGGAGAATAAGCGCGGGTTGTCGCAATCGGACTATCGCGAGCGGTACCACCCGGCCCAGGATTCGAGCGTGCCCCCCTCGTTCAGGCTCGTGATGCCGAACGAGCGGGCGTCGATCAGGAACGCGTCGAGCACCGTATCGTCGCGCGGCTCCATCACGAGTTTGACATAGCGGAGCCACATCCGTGCCTTGGCGACGTCGCGGCGCTGCTGGTCGCTGGCCGCCAGCGCCGCCGCCTGGTCGAAGAGCCTGTCGCCTGTCGCACGAACCTCGGGCGGGAAGAAGGCGTCGCTCGGCGGGTCGTAGATCCGCAGGTGATTCTGCGGCACGCGGGCCCGCTGGTGCAGAAGGTCGAACCATTCACGCATCGGCTTCCACGCAGGGCCGTATACACCCTGCATCCACTCGGTGACGAGCGCGTCGGCGTCGAGCGCGGGGTTCCAGAGGATCTTGGCCATGACGTAGGAGCGCAGTTCGGCGTCAGAGCCGCCGCCGCCCGGCGCGTACGCGCCCTGGAAGAAGACGCCCTTCACGCCGCTGCGCCGGTACAGGCGCAGGTCGGCCGGGAACTCGTCAAAGTCGGGGAAGGGCATGAGGTAGTTGGCGAAGTCGGTGTTGTAATGCCAGATGTAGAGCGTGCTGGTGATCGCGCTCCACGCGGCGAGGTTGGCGACATACTCGCGCGTCGCGGGGAAGTCGCAAGATTCGTAGGGATGTGCCTCGCACACCGCGATAGGGCACAGGCGCACGCGGACGTTGTGACGCGGCACGATCCCGCTGGGCGGCGCCTCGGTAAACTGATACGCCAGCGTATCGATCAGTTTGCCTGGGTGGTCCTTCTCGACTGCCTCGGCGACCTGGTTGACAAACCACAAATAGAGCCCGGAGTGTGCGCCGTACTTTTCTGTGATCGCCTTGCACTGATCACACTGGCACCACGAGCCGCAATCGTTCTGAGACACCGACATGATGACCGCGTCGGGGCGAGCGGCAAAGGCCCGCTTCACGCCCGCGGTCGCCAGCGTCAGGACGTCGGGGTTGGAGAGGCAGCGCTGGACATAGCCGCCGGTGCGCCTGCCGTCGATCTGCGGAAAGTACTCCGGGTGCGTGTCGAACAGATTCTGAGGGATGAGGGAGTCGAAGGTGTGGACGAATTCCGCGTAGGCGACCTTGCCGCCGGTTGATTCGTCGAGCGGGGGCGTGTTGCCGTTGAGGCGGAGGCGGGCTGCCCAGTCATTTTCGAACGCTTCGGCGAAGAACGGCTCGCGGTACTCGAACGCGGGGACCTCTCGCACATCGATCGGGGCGAGCGTGATCGTGGGCTTGGCTGGCGCGCTTGTAACCGTCGGCGTGAACCATCGCACGCCGAGCGATTCGAGAAACGCCGAGCAGCCATACATCGTGCCGCGTGGTCCGGGCCCGGCGATGTACACGCGCTCGCCCACGCCGCGGATGACAAAGCCGTCGGCACCCAAAGGCGATTGCGGGGAGGCCTCGTGCGTGTCGCTCGGCGGCTCGACGCCGAGAACGATCGCGCGGGCGGGCGTCTGCGTGGTGTCGTCCACGATCTTCAGTTCCGCGCCGCTCATGAGTTTGATGTGCCGAACGATTTCCTGCGCGCCACGCATTGTCGCGGGGGGCGCGCCCCGCGGCACGACGATCACATAGTCGGACTTGCCGTCGCGTGTGAGCACCGGGTTGTCGGCGGCACATGCCGAGTCGGCGAAGTGGAAGCAGGCGGCGAGGAGCGCAGAAGCGGCGAGGAACGAGAGCGGGGACTTCATGGTCATGCTCCACAGAACCGGGCGCAGCATACACGGCGCATGCGGGGCACGTCGCGGGTGTGAACGCGGCGTACGGAAAGGAAGCGCCGCGTCGTAGGCATTGAGTCGACGGGCGATGCGCGAGCGCTGGCTGGTTTTCTGCCGGCAGAATGTCGAGCAACCCGAGTCGCCGCCGCCGCGGCGCACAACGTGCGCCACGCATCGACGCTCGTCAATATGATTTCTGGCTCCATGCCGGGTTCTGGGGCGTAGGGAACCGGTGCGGCGGCCGCGAGATGTGACGTGGGTTTCCTGTGGTTCCCACAATTACCAGACAGGGGTGTGCCTGCCATTTCGGCGTGACGGCGTGCAGAGGAAAAGCCCCCGAGGAATTCGTGATGTCTGAACGCAACCGTGACATCTCGTTCTCCGAAAACAATGTTGACTGTGACGACTCCGGCGCGCGTCGCGTGCGGAGGAAGAAGAAGGAGTCAGCCATGTCCGGTCCTCGTGACGTTCTCCCGCCCGATCGCCTCGCGGATGCCGCGGAAGCGGCGCTCCAGGCCGCGGTCGAGTTCGCCGACCACAACAAGGGTGCGTGGGTGTATCCCGCGGCGCTCATGGGGACGCCTGATCAGCCCGACTGCCTGTCGCCGTACACGAAGTGGGAGATTGATCAGGCGTGCGAATTCCTGGTTCGTCTCGGATACATCGAGAAGCGTGCCGCGTAGCGTGCGCGCGTCGGATGCGCGCCGGAGAATGCCGGCGCCGCTTCACTTGACGGGTTCACGCTCGACACTCCCTTCAAGGACACTCCAAACGCAACTCGCGCCCGTCGGCCTCTTCCTTGGGGGCCGGCGGGCGATGCGTTTGGGCGCGAGGGTTGCGGGCGGAGGTCGCCGCCTTTGTGAAACACTTCGATTGCCAATCGATTGGGGCGGTTGGTCGATCGCTCCGCGGCGCGGTATAAAGATGGGTCATCTCTTTGAGGAGTGGACCCATGTCGATCACTCGTGTTGTTGCGCCCGTTTCCCTCGCCCTCGCGCTTGCCGCCGGCGCCGTCGCGCTCGCCCAGCAGGCACAGCCCGCCAAGGAGCCCCCCCAGCCGAAGATTGTCACGCCCGGCTCGCCGAATCATCCCGAACTCGCGCCCTCCGACGCCGTCGTCCTCTTCGACGGCACGTCGTTCGACGCGTGGACCAAGACCGACGGCAAGCCCGTTGAGTGGACGCTCGACAACGCCAAGGCCAAAGGCTCGGCGATGACCTGCAAGCCCGGCTCGGGCAGCATCATGACCAAGCAGACCTTCGGCGATATGCAGATCCACATCGAGTTCGCCACGCCCAAGGCCGACGCCGACGCGGGGCTCAAGAGCCAGGCCCGCGGCAACAGCGGTGTGTACATCCAGGGACGCTACGAGGTCCAGGTGCTCGATTCGTGTCAGAACGAGACGTATCCCGACGGCCAGTGCGGCGCGGTCTACAAGCAGCACGCGCCGCTCGTGAATGTCTGCCGCGCTCCGGGCGAGTGGCAGACCTACGACATCGTCTTCACCGCCGCCAAGTTCGACGCCGCGGGCAAGAAGACCGCGAGCCCGCGCGTCACCGTGCTCCATAACGGCGTGCTGATCCAGAACAACGTCGAGATCACCGGACCGACCGGCGGGGCGATGAACGAGGACGAGACCAAGCCCGGCGGCCTGATGTTGCAGGACCACGGCAACTTCGTGCAGTATCGCAACGTCTGGGTGCGGAAACTGTGAGCAGGCCGTGAGTGGCGCCCGGTGATTCGTGAACCGAGAATGCAAAGGGTGGCGTGCCGCATCGGTGCGCCGCCTCCTTTGGAGGGGGTCATGGGCTCGAGTGTCCGTTCGTTCCGACGTCGCACACCAATCTACGTCGTGGGCACTATGGCCGCGTTCGTGTCCATATCACTCGGGGCCGCGGCCGAGAACGCCAGACGCGACGATGCAAACACATCCGCCGCCCAGAGCGAAAAGCCCCCGTTCCTCATCATCGCGCCGCGGAACCTCGCCCCCTCGCTCGATGCCTTTGTGACGTTCCGCACGCGGGAGTTTGAGACGCGAGTCGAGACCCTCGACGAGGCGATCAAGGGCGAGCCTGGCATCGACGACGCGGAGCGCCTCAAGCACCACCTCTTCGAGGCATGGAAGAGCGGACACGCACGCTACGTGCTCTTGGTCGGCGACGCCGACATCCTGCCTGTTCGATACATGTGCCTCGATCGCGTCACGCCCGAGGCCTTTGACTACTCGTTCTATCCGTGCGACCTCTACTACGCCGATCTCGCCAAGCCCGACGGCGCCTTCGACGACTGGAACGCCCAGAAGGGCGATGTGCCCGCCGACAAGGCGATCGCCTTCACGCCTGGAGGGACGAGTTTCCACGCACGCTACTTCGGCGAAGTGCGCGGCGAAAAGAACAAGGCCGACCCGATCAACTTCGACAGCGTCGACTATCGCCAGGAGGTCTCGCTCGCGCGCTGGCCCGTGTCGACGCCCGAGGAGGTTCAGATCGTGGCGTCCAAGACGATCGCGTATGAAGAGAGCCTCACGAAGCGCACGCCGCCCAACGCCGCGTTCATCGCCGTGGGCGGCTGGATCGAGAATCGCCCATCAATGGACGAGTGGGCCTCGATGCTGACGGCCCCGTGGTCGGTCGACAAGCGATACTGGGGCGGCGAAGCCTCGACGCTGCCGACCGAGGCGTCGATCGTGGAACTGCTCAACAAGGGGACGCGCCTCATCGTCCACAGCGGGCACGGCAACGACGACTGCTGGGACCAGTGCATCGGAACATGGAGCCTCGGCAAGGTTCACAACGCGGGCGCGACGGCGGTGATGATGTCGGCGGGGTGTTCAACTGCGAGATTCGCGACGCTCCCGCCCTATGAGCCCTACACCGACTGGCAGGGCTACGAGCACGCGGGCACCAACGCGGGCCAGATCTTCACGATCCCGCCGCCCGCCCCGGCGTGCTACCAGCGCGGGCGATACAACCCGACAGGCCTGGGCGAGCAACTGCTCCGTCGCGGCCCGGACGGCGCGGTCGCCTACATCGGATGCAACACCGGGAGCCAGCCCGCGGGGATGTCGCTGGCCCGCGGCTTCGTACGCGCGATCGCTACGCGCACCCAGAAACACGAGCCGGCGCGGCTGGGGGATTGCTGGAGCGACGCGATCCGCGAGTACTACGACGCCGAGGGGCTGGCGACTATCAGGCCCGACGACGGGTGGTACCCGCCCAGCATCTTTTTTCAGGGCATGAAGTTCATGGTGTTCGGTGATCCGACGCTGAGAATCGAGTAGTTCGTCGCCGCCATCGATCCGCGCCCCTTCCCCCGCGCGATACCCTTCCCTCCAATGGCCCACACCAACCCACCCCGCGGCGAAGGCCGGCCCGCGCTCCACGCCCCCTGGCGGCTCGAATACCTGGAAGCACTCGACGCTCGCGAACAATCCGCCGGCCCGCCCACCGCCTCCAGCGGCTCGTTCCTCCTCGATTACTGGAACTCGCCCGCGCAGGACGGACCAAACCACGTCATCGTCCGCGACGAAAGCGGTCTGATCGTCCTCAACGGCTTCCCCTACGCCAACGGGCACCTGCTCGTCGCGCTCGGCGACCCGCGCGGCCGCCTCCTCGACTACGCGCCCGCGCAGCGCGCCACCCTCTGGACGCTCGTGGATATCGCGATGGACATCCTCGAGCGCACGCTGAATCCACAAGGCGTGAATGTCGGGCTCAATCAGGGAAGGGCCGCCGGCGCGGGCGTGCCGCAGCACCTGCATGTCCACCTCGTGCCTCGCTGGGGCGGCGACGTCAACTTCATCAGCGTCGTGGGCGATGTGCGCGTCATCCCGTCGTCGCTGCTGGTCATGGCCGCTCGCTTGCGTGCTACGGCCCGCGCGATGGGTCTTTCGGGCGTGCCGGACGAGCCGAAGTAGAAGCCGCGGATGTCGCACGATCCGGCGTAAGGGAGAACTCTCCCTCCAAAAAAAACGGAACCCCCGGGGGTGAGCCCGAGGGTTCCGGAAGACCGGGATCTCTCTCCCAACGCTCGTCCGGTCGGCCGAGCTTTCATGCTGGCCCTGCCGCACGCCCGGCGAGAATTCGTGCGTGCGACCGGACACTCCAGCGGGGTCGACCCTCCCCAGGGCCCCGCACAACCCCAAACTCAAGGATCAGAAATCAACGAGCCCGCGAGACTTCGGGAGAACGAAGACCGAAAGTCGTCCGATCGTCCCCCCTCTTTCCTTGCTCATTCACTCCTGATCGTTCCAACTCCTTTCAAACTCCGTCTGCTCCAAACCTGATCAATCCTCGTGCCAGGTGCCCGGCACGTGTTTCTCAGCACCCGACCTCGAAAGCGGAAGCGAAGGTGTCGTAATCCAACCCGTTGACGAAGCCGTCCAGGTTGACATCCGCCTCAAAGTCCCCGTTCTCAAAGGCGGAGGCGAAGGCGTCGTAGTCCAGAGCGTTGACAAATCCGTCGAGATCGAAGTCCGACGTGCAGTACCCGGCCATGTCGACGATCGTGTTGAGCATCAGGGTCATCGCGTTGTTGGCGAGGTATGTGTTGGTCAGCATGGACATGTCGGTGACGATCACGACCGGCCCGCTCCCGGCGCTGATCGCGCCGCGCGGGATGACAGCCAGACCCGTCGCGCCGCTGTTGAAACGCCCGACCACGCGATCGCTCGACGCGTTGTCGATCACCCCCGGCCAATAGGTGGGAACACTGGTGACCGTGCCGAAACGACCGTTGGTGATCGCCGACTCGGCGGTATCGCCCATCGACATCGGCTCCGACGCCCCGAGTTTGCCCGAAGAGGTCAGCGCGAACGCGCTCAGGATGCTCTGGTTGGCGGCCTGGAAATCGGAGTTGTCTATCGCGACGATCACACCCTTGCCGCTCGCGACGTAGTTGAGCAGCGCACCGCGTTCCGCCGCGGAAAGCGCCGTGATCATGTTGCTGGCGCCCGCGTGCTTCTTGCCAGACGCGAGGAACAGGACGTCGACACCCGCGAGATACGAATCGGTCAGCGTCGAAGTCCCGGTGACGGTGCAGGACGGAAACGCGATCTGGATGCTCGACGAAAGGAGCATCACGTCCGAGCCGCCCGCGAGGCTCATCGCTCCGCCGCGGGTGGTGTTGAAGCCGCCGATGGTGGGCGGCACGCCGGCGACGACCAATCCGCAGGCGCATGCCGAAGCGAGCGCGACCAAACGACGAATTGACATTTCCCCCTCCTGTGGTCTTCAAGCCCTGGACGAGTTCAGACACCGCCACCACGCCACGAGATCGTGGATGGCGCGTCCTATCGCCGCCGGGATGTGAAGGACTCTCCCCTTCGTCGCGGTCTACACCACAGGAGAAGAGAACCGCGACACCCCAAGATTACCCGAGGGCGGTTGCCGCCGCAAGGGGGTCTTTCGGTGGTTCTCGTATTTCTGACACAACCTTCGCACAGAAGAGGGTTTGAGGCTCCGGTGACGCGCATGTCGCTCCGGCGAGAAGACGGATCACGGTGAAAGCCCCTGGCTCAAAGCGCCAATTACCTGCCCGCACGAAATAAATTTGAAGACGTGAAAGTCCTGTTTTCGATCGGTTTCTTGCTCGAAACCTATATCTGGCCTGGGGTAACCGGCGGGACACCTCGCGAATATGCGCGGTCTCTGTGGCATAAGCCGCACCATCACTCCTGTCTTCTGCCCAAATGTCTGGTTGTCTGTGCTGGTTTCTAGCCATCTTGACATGCCACATCGCACTGGGGGGCGGAGACATGATGCCCGCCATCTTCGAACTCAACGAATTCGGAACACTGCCCCTGTGGGGGCAGGCCCTGGTCGCAGCCCGGATGGTGCGTCGTGGGGTGCTCGCGGTGCTGCCGGACGCACCGCCCAACTTCCGCGATCGCGCCCTTGAGGCGTGCGCGACGATCGAACGGTGCGCTGTCGGGGGATCGCTCCAGCGCGATGATGAGCAGATGCTGATTGGTGCGATGAATCTCCGCGCACAGGCGGAGGCCCGGGTCGCGGCGGTCGCACAGGCGTTGTGGTGGGCGATCGACTCCTGCCGGGCGGCACAGGGCGCTCAAGACTTCCCCGTCGACGCAACGGTGACAAATTCCGCTCTGCGCGCCATCGGAGAACTGGGCGAGGACCCGCGGGTGTCTCGCCTGCAACTCACCGTGCTTGTCGCGGCCGATTTCGACCTGATCCGCTTCGCGTGTTCGGAAGTGACAATCGGCCGCTACGACGCGCTGACGTCTCATGTGCTCTCGCGCCTTGCGCCGGTACATCCGCTCACGCTGGTGGAGACGCCGATGCACGGCATGCGTCACGCCGAGCGGGAAGCTCGGTGATTGGTGGCGACATCGCTCTGTCATGTTGATACTACGCGACGCCGATTCCGTGTTCGACGACGCAAGGAGGCACGGATGCTGACGTCGATCATCGTGACACTGCTCGTCATTCCGGCCGTGCTCCTCTCGCTCCTCACGGTGCTCGCGACGGCGGGCTATACGGCGCGTGTGCCTGGCGGAACCGACGCCATGGGCTTGGCGCTCCCGTTCTTCACAACAGCGGGCGCCGGGCTGGTGATGATCGTTGCGTCGTGGGTGTGTGTCGGCTCGGGCAGGCTCGACTGGATCAGCCCCCGCCCCATGATTCCCTTCACGGCCGCGACACTGGGCTCGCTGGGTGTTGGGCTGGCGTCTGTCGGCGTTCTCGTTGCGTGGATGGAGAAGATGGGCGCGTGGGTGCCGTCGGCGGGGCTGATCTGTGGGGCGCTGGGGCCGATCTGCCTGGGCGCGACGTTGCTGGGGAGTGTCTGGCTCGATGCGGGCAAGATCAGGGAATCGGCCCTGCCGATCGTCGCGGGTATGCCGCTCGCGCTCGTTGCATTCGCGGGATTCGGCGCCGGGTTGTACGCGCTCACGGCGTGGATGAAACTCTCGAGCGAGAACACCCGGCGATTGATTGCAGAAGCGAACGCGGAGGAGGCGGACATTGCGCGCCGGGCGGCCTTGTCGCCCGCGGAGATGCTTCGCGAGGACTTTGCACGGATGGGCCCGGAGACTCCCTTGTGGGTCGTCGTCGCCGGCCTCCCCGACGTCCAAGACGCCGAGGCGCGAACACTTGTTGTTCAGCGGGCCCTGAGCGTGCCGAACTTCGACTCTGAGTTGGAGAAAACAATAAGCGCCGACTGGGCGCGCTACCGGCACGCGTGCGTCGATCTGATCCGGCTGGCTCCGGGCGAAGCGATCAAGCCCGCGTGGGCAAATCCGCTCGCTCGCGCGATCACGATCTCGGCGGGCGAGATCGAGAAGAATCACGCGTGGTTTACGCCGAGGGATGACCGGAATCCCGATCCTCTCGGGCATGTACGCGCGATGGCCGACGCGGCGACGCGGCTGGGGAACACCCCCGAACTCTCGGCCGCGCTGGACGCGCTCTCCAAGGCGATCGATCACGCCGGCATCCCCGAGCGCGAGCAGGCGCTTGCCGCGATTCACGCCGGCGCGGAGTGCGACGGCGAGGGCCGGTGATCAATCCCGACGCGGCCACGGTCCACACCGGTATACATGGCCGCCCGTTCGATCGTTCTGCCGCAAAGCCCCTGGCGGATCATTCACGCCCGGCGTCCCGCTCAGCACCCCGCCTCAAAGTGCTCGGCAAACGCGTCGTAGTCGATCGCGTTGACGAAGCCGTCTCCGTTGAAGTCCGCGGCCAGGTCCGCGATCTCGAACGCTGACGCGAAGAGGTCATAGTCCAGCGCATTCACGAACCCGTCGAGATTGGCGTCGGCGGGGCAGTACAGGTACCAATCGAGCGTAACGATCGCGGGCGCGTACCCGTTGAGCGGCGTGCCCTGCGAGTCGCCGAAGTAGACCGTGTACGTCGCCTCGTACGCTCCGGGCTCGACGGCGGCGTACCAGTTGTGCAGCATGCGTCCGTCCCACATGATCCGCGCCGAGGACCCGGCCGTGCCGAAGATCGGCGTGAACGCGGGGGTCGTCATCGTGCCGCCCGAGTAGCTCGCTAGCCCGGGCGTGCCCGAGAGGCGCTCGATCCAGATCGAAGCGCCGGGCGGGACTTCCCAGAAGCCCTCGACCACCCAGCCGTACTGCGAGTTGTACCACGTGCCGTTCAGCACCGACGCGGCGCCGGTGTATGTCTCGTCGTAGTCGGTGAGGATGGGGAGCGGGATGGTGTCGTCGATCATGGTTTCGAGCGACGAGGCGTCGCGCCAGACCATGACGTGCTTCATCTCGCCGCCCATGTGCGGGTCGACGCCCAGCGCGGCGGGTGAGATCGCGGCCATCAGTGCGGCAAGGACGAGGCGCGTATTCAACACGAGGGCCATGAGTCATTCCTTTCGATGAGTCGTGCCCGTCGGCGGGATGGGCGTCCCCACGCGCAACCGCGGGGACGCCGGATCTCACCGACCGGCGCGGAAGAAACGCCGGACAGTTCCGGACATCACGACACGCAAGAACGGCGGCGGTGGAAGGCGCACAGCCCGCCCAGCGCCAGCGTCAACGCCGCGCCGGGCGTGGGCACCGCGTTCCACGTCAGCGTCGCCTCACCCGCGCCGTAGCCGTCGAGCGCCACGCCGCTCGCGTCGCCGAAATACACCTTGTACGTCGCTTCATAGGTCCCGCCTGGCGCGGACACGGCGTACCAGTTGTGCAGCATCATGCCGTCCCACTTGATGCGGGGCGATGAGCCGTCGGTGCCGAAGATGGGCTCGAAGGTGTGCGAGCCCATGTTGTTCATGCGCCCACCCTTGAAAGCCATGAGCCCTGGCGTGGCGGAAATCTGCTCGATCCAGACGAAGGCGCCGGTGGGCGGCGTCCAGGTTCCTTCCTTCACCCAGCCGTACTGCGCGTTGTACCAGGTGTCGTTGAGCACCGACGCGTTGCCCATGTACATCTCGCCGTAGTTCTGCAACTCGGGCGTGGGCACCATCGCGTCCACCATCACCATCACGTCGTCCATCATGCGATGGACCATCACGTGCTTCATGTCGCCGCCCATGTGCGGCATCTGGGCCGAGGCGACCCCGGCGGAGGCGAGCAGAACGGGAACGACAACCATCGAAATCTTCATGTCATGTCTCTCTTTGAATGAGGCGGCTAGCGGGCCGTCTCGGGATTGAAACAGTCAACACTCTGTGAGCGATCAAACACTCGCTCGAACTTCACGTCCGCGGCGTGCCCGTCAAGAAACAGCACGCCCGTGACGCTCTTGTGACGGAAGGGATCGATCTCCGGCGGTGAATCCTGCTGCGTCCAGTAGTGCGCCATCGCGTGGTCAGCGCTGGTGGTGTTCAGCAACTCGCCGAATACCACCGTCGCACAGGGGCGCGGCGGCTGGCTCAGTTTGTGCCACGCGCGCCCCTTGGTCTCGAACGCCTCGAGCTCGTAGTAGACGTTGTAGCCGTAGCTCCAGCGCTCGCGACGCCGGTCCGACGGGCAGCGATACACGCCGTTGAACACCGCGTCCCACGCGGCGTCCTTGGTCGTGTAGCGTGAGCCGCTCACGTACTCAAAGAACGCGTAGCCCCAGGGCATGGTGCGCGTGGCGCTGGCGGAGTGTTCGCTGTGGACCATCTGGTCGCGGCTGGCGTCGGCATAGGCGTGGGTAAACTGGCCCAGCGTTCGAAGCTGGGACAGGCACTTGGCCGCACGGGATGCTTCCCGCGCGCTCCCAAGGGACGGGAGCAAGAGGCCGATCAACAGCGCGATGATCGCGATGACCACCAAGAGTTCGATCAGCGTAAAGCCGATCGCGCCCTTGGCGCGACGCCAAACCATGGGCGGCTCCCTTCCGGCGCGAGGGTGCGCCGAAACTCGAGGCCGATGAGTCGGGATTCACGGTGTGAATGGACGAGGCATCGTGGCGCGTGCGAATCACGCGCGCAAGAACTCGCCGGAGATCGCGGTTCAGGCTCGCGGTGGTGGCACGCTCGGGTCAAGCGGCCTGGAGATCACGTGCTCGTCGCCGGTCGCGACGCGCTCCGCGAACACCGGCGCGGGAAGCAGCTCGCCCATCGCCGCAGACCGCGGCACGGGCGGGAAGCCGATCGCCAGCAGCAGATTCTTTCCCTTGCAGGTCAGCGCCGACATGCCCCACCGAGCCGGAGCGTTCTTGGGCTTGCTCGCGCAGGTCCCTGATGAGGTTCCGCAGCACGGCGCGGCACCAGTCGCTGACGGGGCGGTAGCGTGAGGCTTCGCGCCCGCCGCCGACTCGTCGCAGCACGACGATGCGATGCGCGGCCCGTTGCTCCCCGGCGCGCGGTTCGTCGCCACGCCGCTCGCCAGCGAGGCCTTCAGCGTCTCGACGCAGAGGGAGCAGTGCGCGCTCCCGGGGCGAACGGCGTTGGCCGCCGCGATCCACTGTTCATCCGTGAACGTCACGTCCTTTGGCGGCATCACGCCGTGCTCGATCGCCCAGACCAGGCGCTCGTGCTCACTGTGACAGCAGCACGCGGTCCAGCATTCATGGGGCGAGGCGCAGCCGCACGCGTGGTCCTGACACGGATACGGCGTGGACCACACCGTGCCGAACCAGCCCGCGACCATCGACGCCGAGGGCACGACGCCCAGCGATGCGGACATGAATGCGAACAGCGTCACCAGCCCGAGGATCGGGACCAGATGGCGGCGTTGAGCGGGGCGGAACGTCATGGGGAGGCGGATCCTAATAGAACTGGACCGTGGGTTCCACTTTCACCGCGGCGAGGCGAGAGGACTTGATCGGGCCCTGTCAGCCGGTCCTTTTGACCCAAAACGCCCTGAAAATCGATTTGTAGAATGCCGACTCTTTATATCTAGTATACCATTGAGTTGGTGCTTGTCCAGCCTCTCCGACCAGTCTGACGGTGTCGCGGCCGATGGCCATGACTTCTGGAAATGAACCGTGAAAAGCCCGCCGCCCAACAAACCTCCCACGCCGATCGCGATGCAGGTCTCGGCGCCAACCGGTCGCCCGGGAACCTTCTTCGCCGGTGCGCCGACGGTCTCCGCGGACTCGCCGCGGGCACGGCGATCGGTGTTTCTGCGCGACGCCTTCCGCCCCTTCTATCTCGGCGGGTCGCTTCTGGCGGCGCTGTCCGTCCCGCTCTGGCTGGGCATGTGGTATCACCAGTCCTTCACGCCGTCGCTTCCCCCGCTCTTCTGGCACGCGCACGAGATGGTCTTCGGCTTTGCCGCCGCGATCATCATCGGTTTTCTCTTCACCGCCGCGCGCAATTGGACCGGGCTGGCACTCCCCGACGGCGTGCCGCTGGCGATACTCGTGTCGCTCTGGCTCGCCGGGCGCGTCGGGATGTTCTTCTTCTATGGCATGACGGCCGCGATCGTTGATTCGGTCCTGCTTCCAATCGTCGCGGGGGTGCTGGCCTTCAAGTTCATCCGCGCGCGGAGTTACGCGAGCATCCCGCTCGTCGGCGTGCTGAGCGCGCTCTCGATCGCGAACATCGCGTTCCACGCGGGGCTTCTGCAGGTGGTCAACATCGCGCCGCTGGCGGCTATCGAGTTCGGCCTCATGATGGTCGTGCTCATCGAAATGATCGTCGGCGGGCGCATCGTTCCCGCGTTCACGGCAAGCGCGATCACGGGAGTGCGCCAGCGCCGCTCGGCGTGGCTCAATCGGATGGCCATCATCCTTGCCGCCGCCGCGTTCGCCTCCGACGCGTTCCGCGCCCCGGCGTGGGTGATCGCGAGTCTGGCACTCTTCGCGGGCGCGCTCGCCGCGCTGCAGGCGATCGGCTGGAATCCGCTGGCCTCGCGCTCGCGCCCGATCCTCTGGATCCTCCACGCGGGGTACGCGTTCATCCCGATCGGGCTCGTTCTGCTCGGCGTTTCATGGCTGGGCGAGACCCCGCTGGGCACGTTCCCGCGCTCGGCCGCGATCCACGCGCTCACCGTCGGCTCGATGGGAGGGCTCATCATCGGCATGATCACGCGCACGGCACTGGGGCACTCGGGCCGCCCCGTTCGCGCGGGGCGATGGGAGATCATCTGCTACTCGCTCGTGCTGCTGGCGGCGGCGCTCCGTGTCACTGCGTCCCTCGCGCCCGGCGTGAGCGTCGCGTGCATGCTCGGAGCGGGCACGGCGTGGTCGGCCGCGTTTCTTCTCTACACATTCACCTATGCGCCGATCCTGTGCCGGGCGCGAGCGGGTTCATAACACGGAAGACACTATGCGATTCCTCCCCGGCGTGACGGTGGGGGTAAGAGCGCGGGGCGGAACAGCCCGTGCGTGTTCCGATGTGTGTTTGTCCTAGACAAAGTGTTTCGTGGGGGCGGCTACATTGGCGAGGAACAGGCCACCGACGAGCGATGCGGCAATGAGGACGACGCTGACGGCGATTTCGACGCCGGAGAGGACGTCGCGTCCGAGGAGTGCCTCGAGGCTCTTGAAGCCCAGGCCGCCGGGGACGAGGACCATCATGCCGGGGACGGTGACCAGGGCCGCGGGGCGCGAGCGGAAGCGCGCGTAGAGGTTGGCGGTGAGACCAACAAGGAACGCGCCGACGCTGACGCCCAGTTCGGGCCCGAGGATGTACGCACCCGCACGAGCGCCAAAGAAACCGACGAAGACGGCAACGAGCGCGGTGATGAAGTGCGCGGTGCGCGAGTTAAAGAGCACGGTGTATGAGATGGGCGCGACGCCCAAGGCGATGATCTGCGTCCAGTCGGGGAGCGCGGAAGGATCGGAGTCGTGCAGTTGGCCTACGAGGCGCTCGGCGACGGCGCGCCCGACGGCGACGCCCATACCCACCAGGACGAGGGTCATGAGCGCGCCCATGAGACGCGCCGTGCCGGAGACGAGGTTGCGCGTGGCGAGCTCGGTCATCGCGAGCGTGATGGTGAGGCCGGGCATGAAGACGATGAGGCCGGCCAGGGTGGCGAGCACGGGCGAGAAGGGCTGCATCGCGGGCGAGAGGGCGGCGGCGAGAAAACCGCCGGCGAGCCCGGCGAAGAACTCGCTGAGGCGGGCCATGCTGGGCAGGCGCGAGGTGGTGATGGCCAGCGCGCCGGCGGAGAGGCCAACGATGCCGGCGACGACGATCTCGCGCCATCCGCCGCCGAAGAAGCGGCACGCAACGCTGGACGACACGCCGAAGGAGCCGGCGCGGACCCACCAGGGGAAGCGCGCGGGGATCGCGAGGATTTCGCGGATGCGGGCGAGGCCGTCACTGGCATTGGTGGTGCCGGAGGCGACGTCGTCGGCGAGGCGATCGACGCGGACGAGCTTGTCGAGGTTGGTTTCGCCGGGCTCGACGCGGAGGAGGCCGGTCTGCTGGTGTCCGATGGGCCCGAAGGAGGCGGTGATGGAGGTGGGCGTGGAGAAGAACTGGCCGCTGGGGAGGTTGAGGCGATCGGAGATGCGGAGCATGGCCTCTTCGAGGCGGTGGGCGGGCGTGCCGCAGGAGTGAAGGGCGCGGCCGAGTTCGAGGACGAATCCGACGGACTCGGGGTCGAGCGGAGGTGAGGAATCGGCGTAGTTTGAGGTACGTTCTGGGCCGGGCATGGAGGGAGAGGGTAGGAGGGCGGGGTATTGGGCTGGGATGGCCCGCGAGGTGCGCAAGAACGGTCGCGCCTACCCCGGTTGGGGGATGTCTTTGCACGCGGCTTGGTAAACTCGGAGTTCTTGATCCTAATTTTGGCAACTTTCAATGGACAGGCGGGTTATATGTCGTAATGTGATGAAGTCGCCATGGCCCGTCGCCATGGCCCGTCGTCATGGCCGCTCGCTGGACACTTGGTTTCAGGGAGAATGCCATGAACGCCCGCGTTGATTCGACCGCACGCACGCATTCAGTCGATCTGTCCGCCTCGGGATGGGCGGGCGTACGTCGCAAATCCGTACGAGGGGGCTCAATCCTCCGTAAGGCAGGCAAGACCTCGATCGCGCTCGGCGTGCTCGCCCTGCTGGGGGGATTCACGCTGCACGCCGAGACGTGCTGCGAGAAGGACTTGTGCTCGAACGTGAGGTTCCTGCAGTCCCAGATCGCTCGGAGTTACCAACGGTGCTGCAACCTTCCCGCCGACCAGCAGGATACCTGCCTCATCTCGACAAATGACAAGATCATGCAGACCGAGCAACTCATCCTTGCGGCCAAGATCGCGTGCGACAACGGGGACGATGAACTTGCCCGCGACATCATCCGGCAGCTCAAAGACCTCTGGCTCCCCAAGCCCAAAGCCACAGCGAGCGGCGCGGTGCTGAACGAGATGATCGCACTGGGGAAGCGCGATTGGGTGAATCTCGACATGGCCATGGCCCGCTCTCCTGCTCCGTGCCAGCCGGTCACGGTGGGGATCGTGGACGGGCAGGTGGTGAACGCCGAAGCGACGGGGGCCGCGACGGAAGAAACTCCCGAAGCGGTCACGAGCGGCGCCGGGCTCGCGACCGTGGTTCCCTCCACGGGGCCGCTGCCGATGCTGACATGCGAGTATCAGGTTCCGGCCGGAACCTCGATGGGGATTCGCTTCGGCGAGGAGTTCCCCAATCTCGGAATGGTCGGGTCGATCTCGATCGTGAAACTCGCCACGGCGTTCCCCGAAAGCGGCGTCGCCAAGGTTGGGCCTCCGACCAACGTGCACTTCCAGGTCTCGGCGCTCTGGGGTGCGTCGCTGGCGCTCGATCTCGACAAATCCTCCGCGTACAACAAGCTCGAAGTTGACTCGGCCGGCAACGGCACGCTCGGCGTGGCGCTCAATCTCACGAGTACCAACCTATACCTGAGCGGGCTGGTGCAAGTCGGATCGACCATCTACTTCACATTCCAGGTCACGGTCGCGGCGGACTGGAGCACGATCCGAATTCACGCCGATCCGACGATGCCCGGCAACACGATCACGCCGACATTCCCCGAGGTTCTCGCGGTGGACGACATCCACGGCGCTCAACCCGCGGGCGGCGATCGCTGCGCCGACGAAAACGGAAGCGGAATCCCCGACGGGGCGGACGAAGAGATCGCCGCGATGAACACCGTGCTCGGCTGCAATTCGCAGCACTGAGCGATTGTCGGAACGATTGCGGGTGATCGCGTTCTGCGATGGGGGCTTTCATAGAAGACCAGCGCTGCACTGATCTCACGGGTCTCAATCGCCCTCCCGGTTCTTTCGAGCCGGGGGGGTGCTTTGTTCCTTATCCGAGATTGCTGAAGATCCATGTGTTGTCAACGCTCGGATTGTTGGACCAGTCGAGGGTCTGGCCGTCGAGGTTGGATGCGACGACGTGGAGCGTGGCGTCGTCGCCTTCGTAGCCCGAGAGGGTGCCGACGATGGGGCTGGTTTCGGTGTCGGGGAGTGCGAGGCTGGTGTACTCCCAGGTCTGGGTCTGCAGGGTCCACTTGAAGAACATCACGCTGCCTTCCTTGGACAGGCCGGTGATGATGAGCTTGCTGTCATCGGTGACGAAGGAGAACTGGGAGCCCTGCTCAAAGTCGGCGGCGCCGAGGTAGGTGGTCATGTCGGTGTATTGCCACTCGGTTCCGGGCGCCCACCAGAGGGCGATCATGTGCCCCTGCTCGTCGAGGCCGGTGATGGTGATGCCGCCCCACTCGGTGACGAAGGTGGAGAGGGAGCCGACCATGCCGAGGGTGCCGGTGAGGCTGGTGAGGTCGCTGGAGATCCAGCCGCTGGAGGCGGGCGACCACCAGACGACGTAGACGTGCCCGTTGTTGTCGATGCCGGCGACGTTCAGACCGCCCCACGGCGTGACGTAACTTTCGATGTCGCTGGTCCAGTCTGGGATGGGCTGGTTGTTGGCTTCGAGTTCGGTCTGACCGATGTTGGTGCAGTTCCAGCGGAAGTCGCCCGAGTCGTCGGTGCCGCCGTCCTGCCAGTAGATGATGGGCTCGCCGTTGGCATTGACACCGACGATGTTCACGTAGCCCCACGGCGTGGTGTAGACATCCATGTCGGCGCCGGCGAAGGGCTCGGCACCTGGGACGTCCTGCGTGAGATTGCGGTTGCGCCAGCCGCCGTCGCCGTCCTCGACGTAGAGGACGACGCCGTCGTCGGACTGTCCGGCGGCGTAGTACTGCTCGTTCTTGGGCTCGTCCATGGTGACGACGTCGCCGGTGATGTCCGGGCCGCCGGTCAGGTCGTGGAGGTTGAAGTCCTGGTACTGCCCATCCTCGCGGCGGCGGCGGATGATGGGCGCACCGTCGTCGCCGCGGGTGACGACGTTGCCGGAACCGGATTGGTCGGCCTCGACCTTGGGCGTGCGGACGGTGACGACCAGGGCCTCGCCCTTGTCGCCCTCGCGCCCGTTGACGGTGAGCGAGGCGCGGATCTCGTGCTCGCCGTCGCGGAGGACGGTGAAGCCGTCGGTCCAGACCTCGACGATGCCGGTGTCGTCGCGCGAGAGCCCGTTGCCGAGGAAGATACCGTCGGCGAAGATGTTGACGAACGCGCCCTGTGGCACATCCGACACGATGAACTTGAGCGGGCGTCCGGCGTTGTTGTTTCGGGTGATGTTGTCCTGGTTGTCGTCGCCGGTGTCGCTGATGTCGGCCAGGTCGGGCGCGCCGGGGACGGCGATGTCGTCGTTGTTTCCGTCGTCGTTGTTCTGATCGCCGCCCTCGCCGAAGAGGATGACGGTGACGGTGCCGTCGCCCTGGTTGGCGACCGCCATGCCGTTGGCCTTGCCGAACCAGCCGGGAACGACCCAGGCGGGCTGATCGCCGACCTTGACGACATCGAAGAGGACGACGGTGCCGTCGAGTTTGATCTTGAAGGCGGAGACGGTGTCGTCGCCGCGGTTGGCGACGGCGAGGATGTAGCCATTGCCGGGCTCGAAGAAGCCGAAACTGGACGAGGGGTGGTTGCCCACGTCGATGGTGAAGGCGGGCGAGAAGGAATCGTGGGCGTCGTTGCCGGTGAGGATGGTCACATTGCCGGACCCCGCGTTGGTGACGACCAGGTCCATGATGTGGTCGTCGCCGGCGCGGTCGATGCGGACCGACCCGGGCTGATCGCCCGTGTCAAAGACACCCAACTCCTCGAACGCGCCGTCGCTGGCCCCGCTCCTGCCGAAGAAGTCGTCGGAGCCAAGGAGCGCGGCGATCACGCCGAACTCTCCGTGCTCCGCGAGAGTGACTTCCAGCGAATCGAACGCGCCCTGGTCGGGCTGCTGCTGCAGAGTCTCGAAGTACAATCGCCACAAGGTCGATTTCAGGTACGCCTCCGAGCCCATGATCTCACGGCAGACGTCGATGGTCTGTGTGCTCTGGTCGTCGAACATCGACATGTACTGAACGCGCTCCGCCGCGCTGGGCTGACGCCCAACGAGACGCGGGAACGCCGCGTTGAACCAGTTCTCGTTGCCGTGACCGTTCTGCGCAACGAACCAGTCGCTGGTCGCCATGTGGGCGAACCAGTCGTTCCATTCGCCGGTGATGCCCCACGTGTCCTGCATCATGTCGCGGGCGGCCTGGTCGGGCATGAGGTCGAACAGGCGCGTATAGGCGCGGTCCATCGCCATGCGCAGGAACTCGTCGCTCCCGACGATCTCGCTGACCACGTCGATGCGCTCCTTGGCGCCCGAGTTGAGGTCGGAGAGCCAGGTATCGAGTTCGCCGCTGTTGGGCTCGCGGTGGATGAGGCGAGCGAAGACATCATGGAGCCAGTCGGCTGCACTTGGCGTGCCCGCGACGCCGGTGAGCACCGTGACCGTGTCGTCGCTTGTGTTGGCGGTCACCAGGTCGAGGACGCCGTCGGCATTGACGTCGCCCATCTCGATGAACGACGCGCCGTTTCCGACGCCATATGACGCGAACTCGCCCAACGCCGGCGGGCCGCTCTCGTCGCCCTCGCCGATCAGGTAGATCCGCACGGCGTTTTCGTCGGGCATGAGAACGGCGATGTCCATGCTCTCGTCGTGGTTGAAGTCCCCGACGCGGACGGAGTGGGCGCCGGCGGGAAGTTGGATCTCCGGGCCGCTCCCGAACGTGCCGTCGCCGTCGTTCTGGAGCGTGATGATCTTGGCGTTCTGGCGGTCGAGCGTGATGATGTCGGGGAATGTGTCTCGATTAAAGTCAAAGAGACCAATCTCGTACGGCGTGCCGCCCGTAGGGTAGTTGTCGGTGTTCTGAAACTTGCCTTCCTTGCTGAGGATGACGGAGATGCTCCCGCCGTCGGCGTTGGCGGCGGCGAGGTCCATGATCCCGTTGCGGTCAAAGTCCGCGGCCACCACGGCATTGGTCCCGGCCTGGGCGGCAAGGTCGAATCGCAGGTGCTCGCCGCTCAGCATCTGGCGAGGTTCAAGGCGATCAAAGGAACGGCTCGACCCGGCAACGAATGCGAGGCGGCAACCACGAGAGCGGCTCGACATGAAGTGCTCCTTACCCAATCTGCAATGATGTCCAGGTCTGCCCCGCGGCCGACCCTCCTGCGTCCCTGCCTGATCGGTGAAGTTTCCACCCGGCTTTACACCACCCGTGAGTTATTCGGACAAGCAAACGTAAAGGTTGTTTTCAATCCACACTCTGTCGCGTTCGATCCCGCCGCGCTTGGGCCCCGAACGCCACTCAGATAGAATTGTCCTTATGAGCACCTCGACTCCCGATCGACTTTCCGGCGTCTCCACTCCCGCCACGGGCCCGGATGCAGGCAAGCCCGCCACGGCGCGGGTCGATCCAAACGCCGTCACGATCTCGGGGCTTGTGCTCGATCCTTCCTATGGACCCAACACGATCGCGGGCGGCCCGCCCGAATCGCTCAAGCACATCGACCGCGACCTGGGCAACAACTCCCAGCCGGGAACGTTCCCTTACACCCGCGGCCTGTTCCCGCAGGGGTACCGCACCCGTCTGTGGACCATGCGCCAATTCGCGGGATTCGGAAGCGCCGACGACACCAACAAGCGCTTCAAGTACCTCCTCTCGCAGGCCAAGGGCACCAACGCCAACACCGGTCTCTCCACCGCGTTTGACCTCCCCACGCTCATGGGGCGCGATTCGGATGATCCGCTCTGCGTCGGCGAGGTCGGCAAGTGCGGCGTGGCGATCGACACCATCGAGGACATGCACCGCCTCTACGCCGACATCCCCGTCGGCGAGGTGACGGTGTCGCAGACGATCAACGGCCCGGCCGCGGTCATCTGGGCCATGTACCTCGCCCACGCGATGCAGCGCGGCATCTCGTGGTCAACGCTGGGCGGCACGCTGCAGAACGACATCCTCAAGGAATTCCATTCGCAGAACGAGTTCATCTACCCGCCCGAGGCGTCGGTGAAACTTGTCGTCGACACCATCGAGTTCCAGTCGCGCCACGTGCCCAGGTGGAACAGCGTGTCGATCTCCGGCTATCACATCCGCGAGGCCGGCAGCACCGCGACGCAGGAACTGGCTTTCACGCTGCGCGACGGCATGGAGTATGTCGAGGCGTGCATGGAGCGCGGACTGCTGATCGACGACTTTGCCCCGCGCCTCTCGTTCTTCTTCAACAGCCACAACGAGTTCTTCGAGGAGTTGTGCAAACTCCGCGCTGCCAGGCGGATCTGGGCCCGCGTGATGCGCGATCGCTACGGCGCCAAGAACGAGCGCTCGTGGTTCATGAAGACGCACGTGCAGACGGCCGGGTGCTCGCTGACGGAGCAACAGCCGCTGAACAACATCGTGCGCGTGGCGTACCAGGCGATGGCCGCGGTGCTGGGCGGGTGCCAGAGCCTGCACACCGACTCGATGGACGAGACGCTGGGCCTGCCGACGGAGCAGGCGGTGACGGTGGCGCTGCGCACACAGCAGATCCTGGCGCACGAGACGGGCGTAACCCGCGTGGTCGACCCGCTCGGCGGCTCGTGGTTTATCGAGCAACTGACCGACACGATGGAGCGCGAGGCGCTCAACTTCATCAACGAGATCGACCAGATGGGGACGTACGCGGACTGGAACGCCACGCGGTCCAGGGGCGACGGCGCGGGCGACACGCTCGCCAATCATCCCGCGTATCAATCGCGTCGCACGTTCGGCAAGTCGGTCGTGAGCGGCATCAACAAGGGCTATTTCCGGCGCAAGATCGCCGAGGCGAGTTATCGCTTCAGCGAGGAGTGCGAGGCGGGCGACCGCATTATCGTGGGCGTCAACGCCTACGCGGAAGGCAACGAGGAACGCCCGATCGATATCCTCAAGATCGGCGAGCAGGTCGAGACCGAGCAGTGCGAACGCCTCGCGGCGTTCAAGAAGCGGCGCGACGCGTCGCAGGTTGCCAAAGCACTCGACAACATCCGCGATGTCTCGCAGGGACGCCCGGCGCGCCACGCGCTGGGCGTGCTGAATCTGGGGCCAGGGCCGTCGCTGCACGCGACGAACGTGATGCCGGCGCTGGTCGAGGGCGCGCTATGCAACTGCACGCTGGGCGAGATGGTGCAGGCGATGGCGGACGTGTACGCGCGGTATTCCGGCGGGTCGGAGTGGTAGCCCACGATCGACCCCGCACGTTTCCGCCGCGGACCATCACCGCAGGAAGACGTCATACTCGACATCCAGCATCCGTGTCTCGCCGGGCTTCAGTTCAAGTTCCCACTGCACGTCGCTGTGGTTGTTGACGTTGGTGTTGTACGAGTCCTCAAAGTCCTCGCCTCGTCCCGCGTCGACGATGATCGCGCCCTCGGCGCCTGCTGACTTGGCCCGCCCTCCCATCGACACGCTCACGCACACACGCGACGCTTCGCTGCGCCGGTTGACGAGGGTGACCGTTCCCTTCTTGCTCACCTTGGCGAACTGATAGCCGTTCCAGTTGAGCGTGTTGGGCTGGCGTTCCAATTCGGTTTCCTTGTAGGTGCCCGCGATGTCGGCGCTCACCGTCAGCGGCAGGCGGCACTTGGCGCTCTTGCTCGTATACGTCAGCAGGTCCTGGCTGATCGGCATCGTGCCGTTCATCACCAGCGCCGGGCCGGTGGTCCACGGCGAGGAGCTCGCGTTCGTCAACTCAACCTGGTGCCACACGCGATTCTTCAACAATCCCAGCGGAGAATCGCCCGCCGGGCCGCCGGGACGATCCGCGGGGTTGTTGTACTGCGGCTCGGCCCGACCGATCTTGCCGAGTTTCAGGTCGAGCGTGTACACGTGACGGACCGCGGACTTGGAGTTCCACACCGGCACACTCGCGCGGGCTCCCTTCTTGAGCGTCACCTCGCCCAGTGAATACACGTGCAGGTCTTGCTCGCCCGCCGCGACAAGCTCGCCGGGCACCGGCGGCGCGCCGGGTTCGTTGGACTGCTCTCGAACCGCGCCGCGCGCATCGCGGAACGTCGCGTTGCTGATGCTCTGCCCCAACGAAATCTGCTGCCGCCCCATCGTCTCCCGGAGTGCGGATTCCAGAGAGAGCGGCGAGACCGAATCGCCGAACCTGAAATTCGGCACGCCGGCGACCAAATCGAGTTTCACGCCGCTCAGGTCTTCGAGATCGTTCACGACCTCGCCCTGCAGCCACAGCGTCGCTTCGGGCGTGTCGACGCCCTCGACGCGATACGTCGGAATCCACGACATCCCGGGCGAGAAGTACATCATCCGAAGGGAGATGTCCTTCTCGGCCGCGTCGCGCCCGAGATCAACGACAAGCCGCTTGGCGCGCGATTTCACCTTCGCGCTGCGCGTGATCGTGGTTTCCAGCGACGCGCCGGATATGTGCTGAATCTCGCCGACAGGAATCACACGACGCACGCCGTCGAGTTCCAGCACGACGTACTGCCCGCCCGGCGGCGGGGGCACCAGCGCGCTCGACAGCACGCCGCGGAGATTGTCTCCCGCGTCGATCGCGGGCTGCGATCCCTCCAGCACCTCAACAACTTTGGCGTCGACGCGCCCGGAACTTGTCAGCGTGAGCGTCAGTAGTTTTCCGCTGTTGGCGCGGAGCAGGTCGGCCATCGAAAGGCACGTGGTCTTCTGTTCCAGCGTGGTCTCTCGCTCGGCATATTCGGCACGTAGGCCGACCGTCTTGCCGTCGGCGCTTAGGGCCCAGAATGTGCCGAGCACCGCCGAATCCGGCACGTTCTCGATGAACCCCGTGCCGGAGCCGTCGAGTTTGCCCGTGACGGACTTAACCAGGAGCGCGTGCCCGTCTTTGAACACAACGGCCCGCTCGATCTTGAGCGACAGGGCCGAATCAGCCCACGCGGGCAGCGCCGAGGTCAGGAGCGCCGCCGCCAGAACCGCCGCGGGAGAAAGATAGCGATCGACGTGCGAGACAAACATGAAATGCTCCTTGCGGATGCCGACCGCGTGCGACGGACGGGCCGCCCTGCGTGGGGCGGCATGAAAGTGATACGAACACGCCGACACGCGTGCTGTCACGCCCGGGTAACTCCCGACGTGCCTACCATTCGCGTCAATTCACATCCGGCCGGGCGAAGGTCCGGCCTCGGAGGATTCGCGATGATCCCCAAACCCCCTCCGCGCGAGGGCTCGCTGGGCTTTATTTACATCCCGCCGTACCGCGTGCAGGGCACGTCGATCGCCGGTGAAGTCACCACCATCCAGATTCCGGAACTCGATGTCTGCTTTGACATGGGCGCCTGTCCGCGCGCCATGCTCGCCAGCAAGTACGTCGCCATCTCTCACGGGCACATGGACCACATCGGCGGCCTGGCCTACTTCTGCTCCCAACGACGCTTCCAGGGCATGGGTAACGCCAAGATCGTCTGCGACTCGCGCATCGCCCCGGCGATCCGCGGCATGATGACCGGCTTTGTCGAACTTGAGCAGCAGAAGACGCCCTACGAAGTTCTGCCGCTCGAGCCCGAGGGCATGATCGAGATCAAGAACAACATCTTCCTCCGCGGCTACCCCACCGAACACACAGCACCGTCGTTCGGCTACTCGATCGTTGAAAAACGCAGCAAACTCAAGCCCGAATTCGCCGACTATCCGCAGGACAAACTGCGCGAACTGAAGGAGCGTGGGGTTGAGATCACGCGAACCCTGGAGATTCCCCTGATCGCCTACCTGGGCGACACCCAGCCCGGGCCGCACCTGGTGCGGGAAGACGTCCGCAAGGCCCAGATCGTGATCTGCGAGTGCACGTTCTTCGAGCCCGACCACAAGGACCGGGCCAAGGTCGGCATGCACATGCACGTCGATGACATCGCGGAGTGGATCCGCGTGCTTGAGTGCCAGAACCTCATCATCGTGCATGTGTCGCGCCGCACCGACCTGGGCTACGCTCGCAAACGCCTCGCGCAAGCGGTGGGGGAGGAATTGGAAAAGAAGGTGCTGTTCATGATGGATTTCCGCACCCAGCGGACGCGCTACGAACAGCAGGAGGCCGAGGCGCGGGCGATGGAAGCCAAACTCGCGGCCCGCACGCCCGCCCCGCCGTCAAGTCATTCTTCCGAGGAAAACGACGCCGAGGAATGATCGCTCGCCGGTTGACTGAATCCGCGCCGTGGGGTACCTTCCGACGGTTTGGGTTGTGACGGCACGGGGCGGTGGGCGTTCCCGGCCGGAGTCTGCTCGTTCTTTCTCTTCGCCAAGGGGTGGGCCCTATGCGCGGAAATATGACATCTCGTGGGCGCGGTCCCGCGCGCCGAATTCCGATTCATCGCCGCCCGCTCGGTGCGTTCCCTGTGCTTTTCTTCCGTTGGAATTGATCCGCGGAGCGAGTGTTCATGACCGACCCCGATCGCAAGATATGGGAGGGGATGCTGTCGCACCTGCGCGCGACCAATCCCTCCGTGTGCCGCCAGTGGTTTGGCGACCTCGATCCATTGGGCGTGGCATCGGGCGTCTTGGTGGTCCGCGTTCACTCGCCCGTTCATCGCGACTACCTGAAACGCCAGTGCGCCGATTCCTTCAACGACGCGGCCCGCACCGCATCGGGACGCCTGCTCACTGTTCGCTTCATCGGACCCGGCGACGAAGCGCCGGAACTCCCCGCCCGTGACACCCGCAAGCCGGTCGCGAGGGATCCGAAGTTTGAAACACCGGGGTCCTCCCCACAGATCGGCCTGCCGACTCCTGCCGCGACCCCGGCCGACGCGCCGACAAGCAATGGTGTTGGGCCGCATCACAAGTCCGCCCCGGACCGCCACACAATCCAGACGCCGTACCACACCCCGTCGAACTCCATGCCGGCCGAACGATCGACCAGCGTGATCCGGCGTGATGCTCTGGTGATCAACCCTGATTACGCGTTCGAAAACTTCGTGGTCGGGCCGGAGAATCGCCTGGCCCACGCCGCCGCCGTCGCCGTGGGCGACAACCCCGCGCGGTCGTACAACCCGCTCTTCATTCATGGCGGCGTGGGTCTGGGAAAGACGCACCTGCTCCAGGCCGTGTGCCTGCGCATCCTCGAGACACGCCCGAACGCCTCGCTCTACTACATCTCGTGCGAGTCCTTCATGACCCAGTTCATGGAGGCTGTGCAGAGCGGCGAGATGACCAATTTCCGCCACTGCTTCCGTGACGTCGATGTCCTGGTGGTCGACGATATTCACTTCCTGGCCAAGCGCGATCGCACGCAGGAGGAGTTCTTTCACACCTTCAACACGCTGTACCAGGCTAGTAAGCAGATCGTGCTTTCGTCGGATGCACCGCCCGAAGAAATCCCCGACCTCGAGCAACGACTCGTCAGCCGCTTCAAGTGGGGTCTCGTCGCCAAGGTCGAGCCGCCGTGTTACGACACCCGCGTCGAGATCCTGAAGTCCAAGGCGCGTCTCCGCGGCCTGAACCTTCCGGATGACGTCGCCTGCTACATCGCCGAACGCATCAACGCCAACATCCGTGAACTTGAGGGCGCCATTACCACACTCCAGATCCGCGCCTCGATCGACGGACGCCCCATCGATCTGTCCCTGGCCAAGTTTGCCATGGGAGACAACTCGCCCGCACCCCAGTCCGCCGTGTCGATTCACACCATCATCGACGCAGTTACAGACTTTTACCACGTCAAGGTCACCGACCTGCAGTCCAAGCGCCGCCAGCGATCCGTCGCCCAGCCCCGACAGGTCTGTATGTACCTGGCCCGACGCCTCACCCGCCTCTCACTCGAAGAAATCGGCGGCTACTTCGGCGGCCGAGATCACACCACCGTCATGCACGCCGTCAAAATCATTGAGACACGCCGCGACGCCGATGCCGAGTTCAACGGTGTGCTTCACTCATTTGAGAACTCCCTCAAACCGGGCTCGGAGTAATCCCCACCGGGATATCCCGGTTGGCTCCCTGTCGGCAGCGTCTGTGCAAGGCATGTGGAAACCCTGGCCGGGGCGCGCCATGCCGAGCACTGCCGCTGGGTCCTTTACCCGGTCAGCCACAGGTGCTTGTCTCGACACCACGCAGGGCCGCGCGCCATCGCCACACTAGCGACAGTTTCTTCTCCCGGACTTCGCTTATAAGTGCTTGAAAATTCGGGTCTTACGGAACATTCCCGATGTTGTCCACCACCCGACAAGGCTTCCTACGGTGATGATTGAAATTGATTCTTTCCTCTCTCAGAAAGAGACCAATTCCTCGGACCTTGAGTCTTTGTGATAACTAACACGCGACCCCACACGGCGCATTGTGCAAAACGTCGGGGAATTCCACAAGACGTCGCGGTCAGTGCTGGCAGCACCGGCAGAAGACGGTGGTGCGTTGGGCGATTGTGGTCTGGGTCAGGCGTGTACCGCACACCACGCACGCCTCGCCGCCGCGTCCATAGACGCGGTGGCGTGACTGAAAACTTCCGGCCTGCCCCGCGGCGTTCCGATAGTCGCGGAGTGTTGAGCCCCCGGATTGAATCGACTCACCGAGTACTTCGCGGATTGCGTTCGCCAGTCGCTCGGAGTGCACGCGTGAGATTCGTGCAGCGATCTTTCCAGGTCTGATTCCGGCGCGAAAAAGCGCCTCGTCCGCGTAGATGTTTCCCACGCCAGCGAGCACACCCTGATCGAGGAGCGCCGCCTTGATGGCGCGCCTGTTCTCCGCGATCGCGCGTGCGAGGTTTTTACCAGAGATCGTCAGCGCATCCGGGCCAAGAGCACTCCATCGCTCATGAACCTCATTCATCGATGCGAACGTCCAGAGGCCGCCGAAACGCCGCGGATCGCGGAACCACAGAACACCGTCCAATCCGGGCGGGTTGGCAAGTTTGAGCGACCAGATCGCGTGCGTGTGGCGATCGTGTGTCTGTTGCTCGTGGGAGTCCGGAGCCGAGTACTCGAGTTGTCCGGTCATTCCGAGGTGAACAAGCACGACGCCGCGGGTTCCTTCGATCGCGAGTTGCTTGCCGCGCCTGTGCAGCGCGAGGATCGACGACCCCGAGAGCAATGCGGCCGGGGTGTGCGACCCCTCGACGATATCGCTCCGGCGCAGATCAACAAAGACCACCCGCCCGCCAAGCAAGGGCAGGAGCGAGCGTCGCGTCGACTCAACCTCGGGAAGTTCGGGCATGGAGATCTGTTCAAACGCGTGGATCGGGGAGCAGGACAGGGCACGGCGCACGAGCACCAGGTGCGCTCGCACCAAGGAGAAACGCCACCGCCGCGAACGGTTGACTCAGCATGTTCTCTCCTCCTCCTCTGTGCAACGCGGTGTTTCACCGAGAGATCACGGTTTCTGGTGCAGTTTGCGGTGCATGAAGACCTGGTCCCACAGCGTGCCGTCGTCGTGCCGGCATCCGTCGGGGAGATAGGCGTGCTGCACGAAGCCGAACGACTCATAGAGTTTTCGCGCCGGTGTGTTTGCCGCGTACACCGCCAGGTCGAGCATGTGGAGCGTGGGCACGCTCTCACCCCAATCGATCATCGCCCGCATCAGCGCCTTGCCGATCCCGCGGAAGCGATACGCGGAGTGAACGCTCATCCCGATCGTGCCGACGTGGCGCACCTTTCGCTTGGGCCCGGGCCAGACATTGGAGATTCCGATCATCGTGCCGTCGGCGGCGTCTTGGCACGCGACGAGGAACAGCGCGTGCGGGTCGAGTGTCCGCTGGTGGATCAGTTCTGCCTCCTGCTCGACGGTGTAGGTGAACTCATCCGCCTGGGTGAGCGTGAACCGAGACGTTGAGAAGACATCGCGGGCGCACTCGAGCACCGCCGCGGCCTCGTGCTCCTCCGGCGAGCGCACCACGCACACCCCGCCGCCTTTCATCGGAAACTCGCACGGCACGATCCGTCCCATGTTCATCCTCCCCGTGCGCGCAGCGATCGAAAGAACGCGCGGAGTTTTGACGCGGACTCTTCCGACATGACACCCGCGATCAAGTCCGTGCGATGATTCAGTCGTGCATCGGTCGTGATCGCAAACAGCGAGCGGCACGCCCCGGCCTTGGGGTCATCGGCGCCGTAAAGCACCCGGCCCACCCGCGCGTTCACGATGAGCCCCGCGCACATCGGGCACGGCTCGAGCGTTACCGCCAGCGAGCAGTCGTTGAGCCGCCAATCGCCGAGCGTCCTGCACGCGCCCATGATCGCCGCGAACTCCGCGTGGGCCGCGGGGTCCTTGTCGATCTCACGCCGGTTAAAGCCCTCGCCGACGATCGTCGCGTCGGACGTGCGATAGACCACGGCGCCAACGGGCACCTCGCCCAGCGACGCGGCCCGATCGGCCAATTGCAGGGCACGCTCCATCATTGAGAGGTCGAGCGTGCTCACGCGCGGCGATTCACGATCCGCGGAGTTCATGTCGGTCGCCCCGCGTTGTCCCCGCCGTGCGGATTGCTGTATGGATCAATCTTCGCCGGCGGAGTGTCCGACGCGGGCGGCTCGACGGATGGAGCGCTGGGCGCGTCGGTTGAATTCGCGCCTCCGTCTGCCGGAGGAGATTCGCTCTGCGTCGCGGGCTCGCCGGGCTTTTCGTCGGGCGAGTATTTCTCGCCCGTGGGGTCGAAGTAGGACTTTGGCCGCCATGACGCGTTCTGGAATCGCTCGTCGGAGGAGTTGTCTGTCGGCGGAGATGGGGGGGGTGGATTCGGCGTCGACGCACCGGGTCCCGACGATTCACCCTCGTCGGGATCGATCGGAACGTCCTCAACTTCTCCGCGCCTGGGCGGTATCAGCCGGAGCAGCAGCACGCCCAACTCATACAGCAGCCACATCGGGATGCCGAGCAGCAGCATCATGCTGGGATCGCCCGGCGTGGCGAGCGCGCCCACAACGGCGCTGGCCATGATGGCGTGACGCCGATACTTGCGCAGGAATGCCTGGTCGACGATTCCCAGCCAGCCGAGGATGAGCACCACCACGGGTGTCTGAAACGCGATCGCAAATCCCAGCGCCAATGAGAGGAAGGTGTCGGTGTAGTCGTCGACCTTGTATTGCTGCTTGAGCGTGGCGCTCCCCACGCCGGGCTTGACCGTCGCGCCGGAGATCGACCACAGCAACGGCGCCACGCCCTGATCCGCCTCGCGCAGGCACACGCGATACTCGTTAAACGTGGAGTTGATCCACGCCTCGCCTATCTTGGGTTCGGGCGGATCGGCGGTCAGCACCGGGATCTGCGCGAGGACGACCCCGGGAGGAATCGGCGATGGCTTGACATAGTCGCGCCCGATGTCGGTGCTGAAGTTGATCATGAAGAAGAGCGTCGTCGGAAGCGCGACGGCCCAGAGAAACGCCACGCCCAACACCGACAGCAGGCCGCTGAGCGGAATCATCAGGCGCACGATTTTCCGCTCGTTGATGTACAAGCCCGGCGACACGAACTTCCACAAGTTCCACAAGACCCACGGCCCACCAACGATCAGCGTTACAATCAGCGACAGTTTGATATAGGTGAAGAACGTTTCGAACGGGCTGGTCGACTGCATCTCCGGCGGCTGCCCGGCTTCACGGAGTTTGACCAGCACGGGATGCACGATCAGTTCGAGCATCTGCGGCCCAAAGTACAACGCCGCGATCAGGATCGGGAGTAGCCCGATCATCGCCCACATGAGCCGCGAACGCAATTCATCCAGGTGATCCAGGAACGACATCGTCTTGGCGTCGGGAGTGTCCTCTCCCGGCCTGACGATTCGCCGCACCACGGAACGCGCCTCTTCCATCGGGCGTCACGATAGCAACACGGAAGTGTCGGCCGCGTCAAAGCAGACTGCGGGCTCCCTGATCAGGGGCGGATAACGCGGGAGGAAGTATCGCGGCGGTCGGATGGGCCGGTCGATGACGGAAAGGGGCGTGGCGCGCATCCCAGTAAAGGGGAGCGTGTCAGGCAACCCCGCCCGCGGAGTTCCATGTGTCAGGTGAATCTGAGCAAACCCACGGCGTGGAGCGCCCGAACGCAGGTACGCACCCCGATCACACCACGCCAACTCACAAGCACCAAACAAACCCAGAAATTCTGACCGCCGCCGCTCTCGCTGGCGACCGGGACGCCCTCCGCGTGCTCTGGGAGCAGAACCGACGCTGGGTGGCGGCCATACTGCTGGCCCACAAGCCCGTCTGGGCCGATCTTGACGACCTTCTCCAAGAAGTCGCGGTCAGTGTGGTGCGTCACTCAGGCGAACTCCGCGATCCCGCCTCCTTCCGTTCGTGGCTGCGCACCGTCGCGATCAACTCCGCGCGCCTCGCGGCTCGTGCCCGAAAGTATCGGCCCGAGCCCAAGCCGCTTGTGGGGGACGAGCCCTTGGCAGCGGTCGCTCTCGGCGGCGGCGCGAGCGTTGCGCTCAACGAAGACCGCGAGGAAGGCCGCCGACTCTTGGAATTGGCGATGGAATTGCCCGAGGGGTATCGCGAGCCATTGCTCCTCAAGACCCTCCGGGATTTGTCGTATCGACAGATCGGCGAGTTGGTTGGGTTGCCGGAAACCACGGTGGAAACACGGATCGCCCGGGCCCGCAAAATGCTGCGCGAGATGGCGACCAGCGGCGGGGCGGGTCGAAAGGTCGAATCACCAGTCCGCGGCAAGGTCATCGGGAGTGTCCTGTAAGAAGGCCCTTCGCGCCCCGGCCCGTCCGAATTTGATGGATTTCGACGGATCGCGGCGTGGGGCGCATCTGGTGTGTTGGAAGGCCTCCGCGTGGGGGCCGCTGGAGCGAGATTCATGGCACCGTCACAGGAACAACCCGATCGCGACCTGCTGATCAGCCGCGTGGTTGACGGGACGGCCCGCGACGCCGACTGGACATCCCTCGACGCTCTTGCGTTGAGCGATCAGGGAGTATGGCGCGAGTTGGCCATGGCGCAGCGCCACCAGGCGTGCCTGATGCGTGCGGTCGACGAGTCCATCGCGGTCGCCTTACAGGTTGAACTTCCCGACGAAGCCCCCACACTGCACTTTCCGTCGCGTCAGCAGACCTGGTGGATCGGCCGCTGGGCCGGCTGGGTGGCGGCGGCGGTGCTGGGCGTGGCGTGGGTGTCGTCGGGTCACCTCGGCACAAGTCAGCCTCCGATCATCAAGTCCAACGAGGCCGGGGTCGGCTCCGGCGTGGTGGACGCGGGCTCGCGCCTGGTGAAGAACGCCGCCGACGCGCTCAGCGCGTACTTCGACAAGGGCGCCGAGGAAAAGCGTGTCCTGGGCGAGATGCCGACCAAGCTTCTGCTCCGCACCAACCCGGCCGCGAATGGTAAGGGATACGAGGTCTACTTCGTCCGTCAGATCGTCGAGCGCGTCGAGGTCCCCGACCTCCGCATGCTCTCGACCGATGAATTCGGCAACGTGCGTCCGGCGGAGGTTGATATCCGTCCCGCCTCGACCGACTCGATGTAATCGACTGCACGCGCGGGCCCGTGCCCGTATTTGGATTGTCCTTTGGGAGATGTGTTCATGAAGATCACCGACCCGACCCACCTCAAGATCCGCCCCGGCGTGCTCGTCGCGATCGTCGGATTGTCGATTGCCTCGGCCGCCGTCGCCCAGAGCGAAAAGAAGGAAGCCGAAGAGCCCAAGGTCCGTGGTGAGTTCGGCAAGCCGCTCGGCGGCGATGAAGACCAGATGGCCGGATCGTCGGTCATGACGATCAGCCGCAGCAACGACGGTCAGACCTACACCGTCACGATCAAGGACGGCAAGGTTTCCGCCGAGGTTAACGGCAAGCCCGTGCCCGAGGATCGCATCGAACGCCGTCGCGACGCCATCATCATCAAGGATGAAAACGGCAAAGAAGCGACGCGTTTCGACGTGGGACGAGCCGTGCGCGGCGGACGTGTTCTGCGACTGGACAACGCGCCATGGCTGCAACTCTCGCCACAGATGCGAGAGAACGGCATCATCGAGATTCAGCCGCAACTCCGCGGCCAATTCCAGCCCGAAACCCCCCCGCCGGTCATGCTCGGCGTCACCATGTCCGACGCCGACGAGGCGGTGCTCGAGCACCTGAACTACGAGAGCGGCGTGATGGTCGACCGTGTGCTCGAGGGCCTGCCCGCCGCCAAGGCCGGCGTTGAGGTCGGCGACATCATCGTCGAATTCAACGGGCAGAAGCCGATCGAGCAGGAGACGATCCGTGCCAAACTGCGCGAGGCCAAGCCCGGCGATGAGATCTCGCTGAAGGTCATCCGCAAGGGCAAGGCCCAGGACGTGAAGATCAAGCTCGACGCCTATGACGCCGAGAAACTCGGGCACGTCTGGAACCAGGGTGACGCCAACGCCCAGCAGTGGTGGGGACAGCAGGGCCGCGGCGACGGCGCCGCCGATCAGCTCCGCGAATCGCTCAAGATGCTCGAGGGCATCAAGGGCATGAGCCCCGAGCAGACCAAGCAACTCCACGACGCGATGAACGACGCGATCAAGCGTCTCGAAAACTCCAACGCGTTCACTTGGCGCATCGGGCCGCGCGGCAACGGCAACCTCCAGCTCGATCCCAACGCGCCCATCGTCATAGGTCGCAACCAGGACCAGATCTTTGAGGTGCCCGGGAGCAGCGACCTCTCCCGGAAGATCGACAAACTCAACTCCACCATCGACAAACTGACCGATCGCATCGAGAGGCTCGAAAAGCAGCTCAAGGAAAAGAGCCGCTGATCTCAGAGTGAATCACCCCGCCCGGCCCTCACTCCGGGCGGCCACAGACCGCGTGCGTTGACGGGGGCTCCGGACGGTCCGGGGCTCCTGTCGCTTTTTGAAGCACCACAACCACCGTTGCCCTGTATCATCGTGTGGGGCAACCCGCATCGCCCCGCACGGAGGCTCGCGATGTCCGATCACACGCAGAATCCCGCCCCAGACGCTTCGGCCCCCGAAGTCCTCGCCGAGGTCACCCGCGCCTATCAGTCCCTGCGCGCCGAAATCCGCAAGGTCATCGTCGGCCAGGACGAGGTCGTCGACCAGGTCCTCATGGCCGTGCTCTCCAGCGGACACGCCGTTGTCGTCGGTGTGCCGGGCCTCGCCAAAACCCTCCTCATCTCCACCATCGCGCGCACCCTCTCGCTCTCCTTCTCGCGTATCCAGTTCACGCCCGACCTCATGCCCAGCGACATCACCGGCACCGAGGTCATCCAGGAAGACCGCGCCACCGGCCAGCGCGCCCTGAAGTTCGTCAAGGGCCCCGTCTTCGCCAACGTCATCCTCGCCGACGAGATCAACCGCACGCCCCCCAAGACCCAGGCCGCCCTGCTCGAAGCGATGCAGGAGCACCAGGTCACCGCCGGCGGCGTGCGCCACGAACTCCCCAAGCCCTTCTTCGTCCTTGCCACCCAGAACCCCATCGAGCAGGAAGGAACCTACCCCCTCCCCGAGGCCCAGCTCGACCGCTTCATGTTCCAGATCATGATCCGCTATCCCTCGGCCGCGGAAGAAGAAGAAATCGTTCGGCGCTCCAGCGTCCGCGCCGCAGTGACGATCACGCCGACGCTCGACGCCGCATCGATCCTCCGCGTGCAGCAACTGGTTCGCGCCATGCCCGTCGCGGACCACGTCATCCGCTACGCCCTGCGCTTGGTCCGCGCCACGCGCGTGAAGGAAGCGCCCGACCCGGGCGTGATCCGCCCGCGCCTCGTCGAGGAATACCTCGCCTGGGGCGCCGGCCCGCGCGCCAGCGAATACCTCGTCCTGGCGGCCAAGGCCCGCGCCATGCTCTCGGGCCAGACCAGCGCCAGCGTCGAGCACGTCCGCTCCATCGCTAAGCCCGTGCTCCGCCACCGTCTCATGACCAACTTCAACGCCGAGGCCGACCAGGTGACGACCGACGACATCGTCGAGGCGCTCCTGAAAGAAGTCTCGCCCGAAGGGCTCAGCGGCACCGACAAGCGCCTGATGGATAGTGTGTCGAGGTAGGCGGCATTGACCGAAATCGTGATACGCTGGCGGTCATGGCGCCCAACCCATGGCCGGGTGTATCCTTTGTCGCTGTTGCAACAGCAGCGGCCGCGATATCACTCCCCGCCCCTGCCCAGGACATCACCTTCTCCTCGCTCCTCTCCGAGATGTCCAACCCCGACGCGCTCGCTCGCTTCCCCGACTTCAGGCAGATGCAGGCCAGCAGCTACAACCGCGAATCAACCGCTCGCGGCCGGCCCGGCTGGTTCGCCGATAGCGACGGCACCGGCTTCATCCGCGAAGAGACCATCGGCGGCCGTCACGAGTTCGTCGCCATGGAACACAGCGGCCCCGGCTGCCTCACGCGCCTCTGGGCCCCGTTCTTCTACTACGACTTTAACGACCGAGTCGGGCCCACCGTCCGCATCTATCTCGACGGCTCGGAAACTCCGGCCATCGAGGCCGCGTGGATCGAACTGCTCACGAGCAACGACTGGCCCGACAGCTACGGCAAGCCGCCCCAGCGCAAGAACACGTTGCGCATCCCCTCGCCGCTCGCACGCTTCACGGCGCGGGCTGGCGATGTCTACCTCCCCATCCCGTTCGCCAAGTCGTGCAAGGTCACGTTCGACAAGCCGCCGTTCTACAACATCATCAACTGGCGCGCCTACGACGAGGGCACGCGCGTCGAGACCTTCACGCGAGAGATGATCGAGACACAGCGCGAAGCGATCGCGGCGTGCGCCAAGGCGATCGACGCGCCGATCCCGCTCTCGCCCAGCGCCGTCGAGCGCGCCCGCACTGACAGCCGCCGCCAGACGGCCGTCAGCGTGCTCCGCGGCCCGGGGGTGCTCCGCGGCTTCCGTGTCGAGATCGATCCCGGCGTGCTCCGTCAATTCCCGCACCTGCTCCGCGACCTGGTGGTGATATTGAACTTCGATGGCGAGCAGACGGCGTGGTGCCCGCTCGGCGATTTCTTCGGCTCACCCAACGCCATCAACAACTTCACGACCCGATACCGCGCCAGCGCCGACGGCGTGTTCACCTGCAACTGGTCCATGCCGTTCCAACAGAGCGCGATCGTCACCGTCGAGCGCCTGAGCCGCGGCGAGTTCCCCATGAAGGTGACGACGATGGTCGACGGGTGGACATGGGACGAGCGCTCGATGCACTTCCACGCCGCGTGGCGCCCCGATGAGTTGCACCCCGGAGATCAATTCACCGACATCAATTTCATCGACATCAAGGGGCAGGGCGTGCTCGTCGGCGATCAGTGGAGCGTGCTCAACCCCACCCGCGGCTGGTGGGGCGAGGGCGACGAGAAGATCTACGTCGACGCCGCCTACGACCGCGGATTCCCCGACCACTTCGGCACCGGCACCGAGGATTACTACGGCTGGGCCGGCGGCGTGAACCCGAATATCAACGATGTCTTCTCGCATCCGTTCCTCGCCAACGTCGCCGTTGGGTCGTGGTCACGCGGCATGCGCCTCGCCGGCACGGGCGATACCCGTGGCTTCAACATCTGCTCGCGCACCCGCGCCCTCGACACCGTCCCCTTCACCTCTCGCCTCGTCTTCGACATGGAAGCCTCGCCGGGCGTCGACCAGCGCAAGGCAACAGACTTCCTCGGATACTCGAGCGTGGTCTTCTACTACGCAAAGCCCGGAAGTTCGTGCAACATTACCCCCGCGCCCGATGCGGCCAAGAAGCCGATCATGTCACTCGACGATATTGAAAAGGCGGCCGGCGGCGCGAAGCAGAACTGAATTGCGCATGCCATCCGCAGCGAACCGCGGCCGGTGCTGCTTTCGTGCCACCATTGTCGTTCTCGACATCGGCGCTCCTTGCTCACTCGCCCTCTCCGCGCGCTCGCGCCGCCCCGCACTCCGGGCACCGCTCGATCGCCGCCGCGCCGAATTCGTAGCCGCAGGCGGCGCACTGGCCGCGAGCCATCCGCCGCGCCGCCCGCCGCCGTCTCCACGCGCCGATCGTCACCGACGGCACGGCATTCACCACCAGCACCAACACCGCCAACGACAGCGCGTTGTGCAGGATGCCGAGGGGGTGGACTGTCGTGACCCGCTTGGGGTCAACATCGATCGGACGAAGCCCGAGTCGCGCCTCACAAGTCATGTTCCATTCGCGAACTGACTCAAGCGCGCGATTGGTGTCGAAAGGTGACAGTTCGGCGTTCCGGCCGAAATCCCTCACAGAAACTCGCCAATCGCTTGTTGAGATGGCGCGGGCATGAAAGTGGTCGGATGTCGACGCGTAGGCCGCAAACACGCTCGCCACTCGGGTGCCCGGCTGTTCAACTAGTCTTGAGAGTTCGTCCCAGCTTTGCTCACTCGGAACGAGAACTCTGGGTTCCTCGTCGGGCGTGATCGGCAAGATCACAAACGCCTGGTCGTGGCGAACCAGAACTGTGCGGGCTATCGGGCCGAACAACATGGTGTGAACAAGGCTTCCCGTCACAGACGAGCGCCATCCCTCCCTCCCCGCGATACACGCCAAATCCCCCGCGAAATACACCAACCCCACCACCACAACCCACGGCCTGCGCGCCGCCCGCAACCCGCGCCCGATCCGCAACGCCAGCCGCGCAACCCACCGCGCTACGAAGTTGGACCCGCCCGTGCTCATGCCGATCGTCTGATGCTACCACAACCAGCATCCGCTCCACGCCATGGCACTGCTTCGCGCCTTCTCGCGTACCATCCCCCGATGCACGAGCACCCCATCTCCATCGAGCATGTCCGCAAGGTCGCCGCTCTCTCGCGGCTGGCGATCACCGACGACGAGGCCGCGACCTATCAGCACGACCTGGCCAAGGTGCTCGGCTACATCGACCGCCTGCGCCAGCTCGACCTCTCGGGCGTTGAGCCGCTCGTCAATGTTGGCGACGTGCGCGACCGCACCCGCGCCGACGAGCCCGGGCCCACGCTCCCCACGCGCACGCTCCTGGACATGGCGCCCGAATCGTTCGAGCAGTTCGTCAAGATCCCCAAGGTGCAGGGCGACGGGGGTGGCGCGTGAGGTCGGCCCGCGATATCGCGCGCGGGGTCGCCGCGCGAGAGTTCTCGGCCGAGAGCGTGACGCGCGAGGCGCTCGCCGTCATCGACCGCGAGAACCCGCGCGTCAACGCGTTCACGCAGGTCTTCCATGACTTCGCGCTGGCGCAGGCCCGACGCGTCGACGCCGACCTTGCCTCGGGCAAGCCCGCGGGCCCGCTCGCCGGCGTGCCCGTCGCGCTCAAGGACAACATCTGCCTCTCGCACGGCAGGACCACCTGCGCCTCGCGCCTCCTCGAGAACTACCACAGCCCGTTCGACGCGACCGCGGCACGAATGGTGATGGGCGCTGGCGCCGTCATCGTCGGCAAGACCAACCTCGACGAATACGCGATGGGCTCGAGCACGGAGAACTCGATCTTCGGCCCGACCAGGAACCCGCGCGACATCACGCGCGTGCCCGGCGGAAGCTCGGGCGGTTCCGCCGCCGCCGTCGCCGCGGGAATGGTGCCGGTCGCGATCGGCAGTGACACCGGCGGCTCGATCCGCCAGCCCGCGGCGTTCTGCGGCCTGGTCGGCGTGAAGCCAACCTACGGGCGCGTGTCGCGCTTCGGGCTCGTCGCCTACGCCTCCAGCCTCGACCAGATTGGGCCACTGGCGCGCGACTGCGCCGACGCAGCCCTGGTGCTTGATGTGCTCTGCGGCAAGGACGAACACGACGCCACCAGCGTCGACCTGCCCACGCCCGCATCGCACAACACACTCGATGAGCCGGTGTCCAACCTGGTTCTCGGCGTGCCCACGCAGGCCTGGAGCACCGCGAACCACGCGGGCGTCACCGCCTCGCTCAAGAGCGCGATCGACACATATAAGCAACTTGGCGCGAAGGTTGTCGATATTGACCTGCCGCTCTCGGACTATGCGGTGGCGGCGTACTACATCGTCGCGCCCGCAGAGGCATCGAGCAACCTGGCGCGCTTCGACGGCGTGCGCTACGGCCGGCGTGCCGAGGGGGCCAAGGACCTCACCGACATGCTCTGCAAGAGCCGTCGCGAGGGCTTCGGGCCCGAGGTGCGCAAGCGGATCATGCTCGGCACGCACGTGCTCTCGAGCGGGTATTACGACGCGTACTACACCACGGCACTCAAGGTGCGCCGGCGCGTGAAGGACGATTTCGACGCCGCCTTCCGCGCTGGGTGCCACGCGGTGCTGATGCCCACGACGCCCGGGCCGGCGTTCGCGATCGGCGAGAAGATCGGCGACGCGCTGGCGATGTACATGGAGGACGTGTACACCGTTGGCATCAACCTCGCCGGGCTCCCGGCCCTCTCGATCCCCGCGGGGAGCGCGAGCGTGGGCGGCGCGACGCTGCCGGTCGGCGTACAGATCGTTGGTCAGCCCTTCGAGGAGGGCGAACTGATGCGCATCGCGCGGATGCTGGAGCGTGCGGGCCAGTCGGCGGGTATGGCGTGAGCGATGAATCAACACTCCGCGAATTGCTCGCGGCGCACGACATTCCGTGCGACGCCTGCCGCTACAACCTGCGCGGGCAGACGGGCGACAAGTGCCCGGAGTGCGGGCGACCCATCAAAGTCGAGCGCGTGCGCGGCGTGGTCGAGGCGCGGGCGTGGCGCCAGCGGCGCATGCCGGGCGACCGGCTGGTCATGGCCGGGCTGGTTGGTTCGCTCTTGGGGCTCGGCTACGCGGCGGGCGCGGTGGGCACGCTGGTGCGCGTGATGATGTCGGGGTTGGCAACGCCGATCCGCCTCGTGCTTGAGTGCACCCTCTGGCCACTGGTCATCGCGTATCCGCTTCTGGCGTGGATGTACCTGACGCGGACGTCGTGGATCGAGCGGCGCTCGCGCGGCGGCAAGCTGGCGCTGGCGATCGTGGCGTGGAGCCTCGCACCGGTCGACGTGCTGTTTGTGCTGGCGCCGCTGTTCCTGCTTGTTCGATAGGAAGTGACGAAGAGACAGAGAGACGAAGAGATGGAGTGAGCAGACGTGCGGGGATCGGGAGCGGGGGCGGAACCCACACCACTCGATCACCTCGGCACACGAGAGAGCACGACCTTGCGTTGATCCTCATCCAGGGCGGCGCACACTTGCAGCAGCAATCGCTTGTGGTCATCGCCGGATGGTTGATGCAGCGTGGCGGTGTCGAAGTCGCGCGCGATCTCGCTCAGGCGGTCACGCTGCGAGGGCGACAGCGACAGGCCGCTGGTCATGGCGCGGACGATGAGCGGCCCGCTGTTACCCAGGCCATCGACCGCGAGGCGGATTTCCTCGCCGAGCACTTCGAGGCGTTGCCTCACACAGATCACGCTCTTTTCGAGCGTCGTGGGCTCGCGTCCGCCGGTCGCCTGGCGGAAGACCGCGTCCCAGTACTCGAGCATCATCGCGTCGAACCTCTCGCGCGCCGCAACGGGGAGCACGGGCGAGATCTGCTCCCACAGCGACGGGCCCTCCAGCGCCGGGCGGAAGGCCTGCAACGCCGCGGCGATGATCACGGCCCTTCCCAGGGCGGGGGTTCCCGCGCTGGCGGTCCGCGCGCGGATGACCAGGTCGATGTTGTCGGCGACAAGACGATCCAGCCGCTCGCGGTGCGCGATGATGATGTGGTCGAACTTGCGCCGGGCTTCGTCGTCGAGCGAGAGCTTGGCGGCCGCGGCGCGCTCGGGCGTGAATTCGATCGGTCGCAGGTTGCCCGTCATGTCGCGCTCGACGATCGACGGGTGATCGTCGCGGATCTTCGGGCCGGCGAGCGGCGGCTCTGCCTCGGTGGGCGGCTCGATCGCGGCGGTCGCGATCGCCGCGCCGACCAACGCGAGGGAACACGCCGAGCGGAGAAGAAGTGCCCGCTTCATCACTCACCCCGGAATCGCTTGAGGACGGCCGTGCGCTGCTTCTCGTCGAGGATGCCCAGGATCTTGAGAAACAGGCCCTCGTAGCGCTTGTCGTCTTCCTTGAGCGGCGCTTCGGCGGCCTCGGAATCGATGATCTCGCGCACACGGGCTTTCTGCGCGTCGGTGAGGTTGAGGTCCTTGAGCACGAACTCGGCGATGAGGCGCCCTGATTTTACGCCGCGCTCGAACGCGCGCCCGATCTCGCCCACGAACGCCTGCAGTCGCTCGCCCGCGACGATCTCGAAGCGCCCGCGCTTCTTGCCCTCTTCGTTGGGGATGTTCTTGCCCTCCTCGACCAGCGCGTTCCAATAGCCCGTGACGAGGCGCTCGAACTCGGCGCGCTTGTCGTCGGGGAGCGAGGCCTTCACCTGGTCGAAGAGCGTGCCGTCTTTCCACACGGCGTTGAGTTTCTGGAATGCCTCCAGCCCGAGCATGAGCTGGTCGCGCTTGTTGTTGGTCTTTCCGGCGGTGTCGAGCTTGGTGAGCAGGTCGAGGTTGCCGGTGACGAATTCCTCGATCGCCTTGCCGCGCTTGGCGAAGAGGGCGTCGACGCGCTCCTTGGCGCTGCCGGTCAGGTTGAGGAGGGCGACGGCGGCCTCTTCGGGCGTGGTTTCGAGGCGGCGGACCGTGCCGTTGAAGTCGGTGGAGACCAGCGAGGAGGCGGCGGAGGGAGGCGCGTCGATCTTCGGGCCGCCGAGCGGATTGGCGGCGGATTGCTTCTCGGGCTGTTTGGTGGGCTCAGCGGGCAAGTTCTGGGCCAGCGCGTCGGGCACCACGCCCATCGCGGCGGCGGCGACAACGGCAAACAGTGTGATTCCACGAGCGGCCTTGGACGTGCGTTCCGGCTTCATGCAACACCCCGCGTGTAAGGACCCATGAAAAGCCTTGGGAACCGCGCCGACGCGATTTCATTGTCCGTGGCCAGGGGCGCGGCCGCAAGGGCGATTGCCACGGAAGCAAACGGAGGCGCCGTGGGTACCTGAGGCCTGCCCGCACAGATGCGCGCGGCCGGTGGGTCAGCCGCGCCACCCAAGGCAAACGCACGCCGATCAGAACCTCGTCACCCAGAAGAGCATCGCGCCGAGCACCAGCGCGATGGCGACGACGATCCAGACGGGCGACCGCTCGTCGGCGGGATCGCCGATGGCGTGCCCGCATTTCCAGCAGAGGTCGACGTCGTCGCGGATCTCCGTGCCGCAGGAGGGGCACGAGGTGGTCACGCCCGAAAATCGTTCGATGTCGTCGGTGGATGGGCCGTCGTCGAGGGGATGTGTGCCACGCCGCCGCGTGTTGCCTGCCATGCGACGCAGTTTACCACACAGTGGATCGATCGCCTAATCAATCGCGGCGGCCCAACCAAGCGCGTCGGCCTTGATGAGCATCAAGAGACACACGCCTCCACAAACAACACCGAGCGCGCACATCCAGCCGTTACGCCGGCCTTCGCGCTGCAGACGGATCAGTTTCGGATCGTCGGCCTTGTCGGGGATTTGTGGGAGAAAGCACGACGCGAGCACGCCCACAATGTGGCGTGCGATGATCATGCCGATGCACCCATAACTGAGCAGTCGTGTGATGCCGAATGGCACGGGCGCGATCCAGCAGACGACGGCCAGGGCCGCGAACACAAGGGTGGCTTTCGACTCGGGGAGCGAGAGCTTCGCGGCGGTGACGCACGCGACGAAGCATGCGACGGCGCCGGCGAAGAGCGGCGTGCCGATGCGCTGAAACTCCTCGGGCGAGTTATCGAGCGACGAGAGCACCAGGAAGAGCCGCCACAGACCCACGCCCGCCAGGGCGATCGCGCCGAATCGCCCGGCCGCGGCGCGCGGGTTGAAGCGGAAGCCGGGCTTGTCCGGGCGCGTGGTCACATCACTCATGGCACGTCTCCGACGTGTCAGACTACACGAGGATATGGGCCGGCGGAGGCGTATCGTCGCTCACGCGCTCTTTCTTGGGGCGGTCGTCGGGCTGTTCGAGCGAGACGATGTACATCTCCTCGTTGATGCGCGCCTGCAGGTGCACCGGGCGTCCCCAGAGCAGGCGGAGCGAGCGGAGCACCTCGACGGCCTTGCCCGCGTCGACCTCCAGCCCGCTGAAGCGGTGGGCCAGGAAGAGTTCACCGCGGTTGAGGTAGTTGGCGTCGACGACGTAGATGAACGGCTGGCCCATGTTGGTGAGATGGTGGAGCAGCGTGGTCTTGACGCGCTGGAAGTCGCGCGAGACGACCTTCAGTTCGCCGGTCTGGGGGTCGCGTTTGTGCTGGTACATGCGGTGCTTTTCGACGAATTCGGGCGTAAGGAACTCGTCGACGAAGTTGACGTCGTTGTAGATGCGCCGGACCTCGAAGATCTTGTCGCGCCCTTTCATGGACTTGTCGTCGAAACGCTCCTTGGCGCCGATGGAGTCGAGTTGCTCCCACGCCGGGCCGTGCTGCCCCATATTCCAGCGGCGTTCGATGTCCTTGAAGAGTTCGACGCCGATCTTGTAGGGGTTGAAGCCGCCGGGCGGCATGTGGACGACGCCGGAGTGCTGGTCGGCGTAGTGGATGATCTCCCGGGCCTCGAGGAAGTGCTGGGTCATGAGTTTGGAGTGCCAGTAGGTGGCCCAGCCCTCGTTCATGATCTTGGTCATGCCCTGGGGCGAGAAATAGTACGCCTCGTCGCGGATGATGGAGAGGATGTCCTGCTGCCACTCTTCCAGCGGCGCGTAGCGAAGGAGGAACTGCAGCACGTCGCGTGTCGGCTCCTTGGGGAACTTGGTCTTGGCGGCCTTCTGCTTTTCCTCGTAGGCGCGGCGCTGGCGCTCCATCTCCGCGCGCGGGTTCACGAACGGGTCCATGTAGTCCTTGGCGGGGAGACGGTCGGGCGTGAAGGCCTCGGGCTCCTGGGCGCGCCCGGCGAAGGCCTCGCGCTGCACGAACATGGAGTGCGGGTCGATGAGGTGCTCGATGGTGAGGCACAGGTCCAGGAAGCGCTCGACGGTGTCCTGGCCCTGGCGCTCGACGTGACGCCGGACGCGCGTTGCGTGGTTGGCCATCTGGTCCATCATCTTGCGGTCGGTCTTGCTGAACCAGAAGTTGTTCTTGAAGAAGTCGGCGTGCCCATAGACGTGGGCCATCACGAGCTTCTGGTCGGTGACGGCGTTGGACTCTTGCAGATAGGCGTAGCAGGGCTCGTTGTTGATGACCATTTCGTAGATGCGGCCCAGGCCGTAGGCGTCGCGCTTGCTGAGGCGCTCGTACTCCATGCCCCATTTCCAGTGTGGGAAGCGGGTGGGGAAGCCGCCATAGGCGGCGATCTGGTTCATGGTGTCGAAAGGGAGGACCTCGAAGATGACTTCGGGGAAGTCCAGGCCGTATTCGGCGGCCTTGGCCTTGATGCGCTGCATGTGTTCGAGCAGTTCGCGGGAGAGATCGGTGTTGGGGGTGCTGGGCATGGCAGAGCAGTTATCGGCGGTTCCCGGTGTCTATTCGAGCAAGGGACGGTGAGAGGTGCGGAAAAGCGACAGGGATGGCTGAGTCCGGAAACGCGAGGCGGTCCCCAGGTGAATACCGGGAGAGTTGAGGGAATCTCTCGGGATTGATACCGGCTTTAGTGCTTTTGCCGTGGGGCCATCAATTGGCCGCCGGGCCCACCCGATCTGATCTTGGAGATGCCCCCGGGGCTTTGTATCACGGAGTGACCATGCGAATCGCCCACAAGATGTTTGTCACATGTGCCCTTGGGATCGGACTTGCGGGCGCGATGGCGGCCTTGGGACTGTGGACCCAGACTCGCGCGACGGCGGCGCTCGAGCAGGTGGTAGCGGCCAACAGTGCGCTGCGCAACCACCTCGAGGGCGACATGATGCACGACGCGTTGCGCGGCGACGTGCTCGGATCTTTCGTGGCCCAGACGCCCGAGGAACGCAAGACCGCGAGCGTGGACGTGTCGGATCACGCCAAGCGATTCCGCGAATGCGTCAGCGAGAACGAGAAGATCATCACGAATCCGGAGATTCTCAAGGAGTTCGCGACGCTCAAGCCGGCCCTGGCCGAGTACATCACCCAGGCCGAGACGATCACGACGTTAGCGGCGACGGATGTATCGGCGGCGCGTGGGCAGTTTGGCTCGTTCGACGCCGCGTTCCGCACGCTCGAAGACGAGCAGGAGAAATTGAGCGATCTGATCGAGTCCAACGCGGTTGCGGCGCGCGACGGGGCATACGCGACAGGGGCGGCCGCTCGATGGTGGATTCTGGGCGGCGCTGGCGTGGGCGGTGCCGGGGTGATCGGGCTGACCTTGCTGTTCGTCGGTGCGATCGCGCGCTCGTTGTCGCGTGCGACGGGGGCGATCTCGGCGATGGCCGCGGGGCACCACCCCGGCGAGGTGACGCTGAGCAATGAGCAGGAGTTTGCGACACTTTCCGTCGCGATCGGGAGCATGATCCGAGCGAGAGAAGAACTGACGCAATCGATATCGCGAGCGGCGGGAGAACTCAGCCACGCCGCGGAAGATCTGGCGGGGCGGAGTGACCGCGTGGTCGAGCATGTGGGCGGTCAGGGCGCACAGGTGTCGAAGGTGTCCGGCGCGTTCACGGAGATGACATCCTCGGCGCAGGAAGTCGCGAAGCGATGCGCCGAACTGGCGAACATGTCCGAAGCGGCCAAGAACAAGGCCGAGGCGGGGCGCGGCGTGGTCGAGTCAACCGTGTCGGAGATGGAGTCGATCGCGCGGTTGGTATCGGGGTGTGCCGCGGCGGTGTCGGACCTTGGGGCCAAGAGCGCGCAGATCGGACAGATCATCAAGGTGATCAACGACATCGCGGACCAGACGAACCTGCTGGCGCTCAACGCGGCGATCGAGGCGGCCCGCGCGGGCGAGCACGGTCGCGGCTTCGCGGTCGTGGCGGACGAGGTGCGCAAACTGGCCGAGCGGACCCAGAGCGCGACCGAAGAGGTTTCGCGTTCGATCTCGGATATCCAGGCCGGCACCGGCAACGCGGTGACGAGCATGTCGACGACGCGCGAGAAGGTGACGGGCGGCGTGACGCACGCACGCTCGGCGGGCGCGTCGCTCATGGAGATCGTCGAGGGCTCGACGGGCGTGAGCGGGGCGATCCGCGACATCGCGGCGGCGGCCGAGCAGCAGTCGCAGGCCTGCGACCACGTGAGCGAGAGCCTCGAACAGATCAGCGCGTTGTCGGAGAAGACGACCCACGATACGGACGGCATGGGCCAGGTCGTGCAGCAACTCTTCACGCAGAGCCGGGCGTTGTCGGATGCGGTGGCGCAGTTGGCGCTGAAGGCGTAGGCGGCACGAACTACCAAGAAACCACGAACGCCCGGCACGCGCCGGGCGTTTTTCATATGTGCTTTGGAATTCGCAACCCGGGGGTATCTGGCCCATAGGATTCTCCGCACCTGAAACGGAGGAATCCCATGCGCACTGGTCGGATGCTGTCGGGCGTGCTGGCGTTGGTGGTGTTCGCGGGCGTGGCCGCTCCGGTCACGGCCCAGGACAACAAGGTTGTCGGGAGCGTCGCGGGCAAGGCCGCGCACAAGACGGGCCCCACCATCGAGCAGTTCCTGAAGATCCGCACGCCGGGGTCGGCGACGATCGCGGCGGACGGCTCGATGTATGTGCGTGACTGGCCGGACGGCGTGTGGCAGTTGTACCGCGTGCCCGCAGACCAGGTTGGCAAGTCCTCGGGCGGGCAGAAACTGACGGACTTCAAGGACGGGTTGTCGGGCTATTCGCTGTCGCCCGACGGGAAGACGGTGCTGTTGTTCCACGCGGTGGGGGGCAACGAGAACACGCAGATCTCGCTGCTCAAGCCGGAAGGGGGCTTCAAGCCGCTGGTTGAGAACCCGAAGGTGCAGTACGCTGTAAACGCGTGGCTTGACGACAGTTCGGGGTTTATCTTCACGGGCAACGACAAGAGCCCGAGCGATTTTTACGTCTATCGCTATGACCTGGCGGATGGGAAGGTGACGCCGCTGCTTGCCAAGGAGGGAAGTTGGTCGGCGGGCGATCTGACCAAGGACGCGAAGCGCTACCTGGTCGCGCAGTACCGCTCGATCTCCGACAGCAGCGTCTACGAACTTGATGCCGCCAGCGGCAAACTGACGGACCTTTCGGTAAAGCCCAGGGAGGGGACGTCGTCGAACGATGTCGTCGGCTACATGCCGGGCGAGAAGGCCGTGCTGATGCTGACTGACGCGGACGCGGACCTGAAGAAGTTGGTGCTGAAGGACCTTGCGACGGGCGCCGTGAGCGAGCCGATCAAGGAGTTGTCGGGCTACGAGCTCGACGGCGCGGGGATCGATCACGAGCGGAATCGCCTGATCGTGGCGGTGAATCGCGACGGCTATGGCGAGCCCGCGGTGTATGAACTCCCGAGTTTCAAAAAAATAGCACTCCCGGATATTCCCAAGGGCGTGGTGTCGATCGGCGACACCCGGAACGGACGACTGAGTTACACGCTGAGCAATGCGCAGGTGCCCGGCCTGACGTACACGATCGAGAAGGCCGGCGACGCGCCGAAGCAGATCACGTTCACCGACACACAGGGGATCGACCTGTCGGCATTCCCACTCCCGAAGTTGGTGAAGTACACGAGCTTTGACGGGCTGGAGATCCCGTCATTCCTGTGGACGCCGCCGGGGTATAAGGACGGCACGCCGATCCCGTTTGTCGTGAACTATCACGGCGGGCCGGAGGGGCAGCACCGCCCGACGTTCAGCGCGCTGACGCAGTTCCTCCTGAGCCGCGGGTACGGCGTGATGCAGCCCAACGTGCGCGGGAGCACGGGCTACGGGCGGAAGTTCCACATGATGGACGACTACAAGAAGCGCTGGGACAGCGTGAAGGACGGCGTGGAGGCGGCGCGCTGGCTGGTGAAGAACAACTACTCATCGGCGGGCAAGGTGGCGGCGTATGGCGGGAGTTACGGCGGGTTCATGTCGGTCGCGGTCGTCGTCGAGGACGGCTCGTCCAAGGACCAGGTCTTTGGCGCGTCGGTCGACGTTGTCGGTATTGTCAACATGAAAACGTTCCTCGAGCAGACGGCCGGCTATCGGCGTAAGTTGCGAGAGGTTGAATACGGCCCGCTCTCGGACCCCGAGTTCCTGGCCACGGTCTCGTCGATCAACCGCATCGACGATATCAAGGTACCCATGATGATCGCGCACGGGCTGAACGACCCTCGCGTGCCGGTGGGTGAGGCGATGCAGTTGGCGGTCGGTCTGCAGCAGCGCGGCTATGACCCAGAACTCGTGTACTGCCCCGACGAGGGTCACGGATTCGCCAAGCTTCCAAACCGCCTGTTGTTCAGCGATCGGATGGTGAAGTTCCTCGACCGAACGATCGGGAAATAGGGCACGGGGCTGTGGCGGAGCGCGCCGGACAGGAGAGTCTCGATCCGAGTCGGGGCCGCGATCGCGCGGGGAGAGTGCGCGGAAGGTGTGCATGCTGCAGGTCTCGACCGATCCGTCCCTGTTCGACCTTGGCGTGATTCACGGGTTTCTGTCGACCTGCTATTGGTCGCCGGGTATCGCCCGCGAGCGCGTCGAGCGAGCGATCCGAAACTCCATGTGTTTCGGCGTGTACGACACGGACCAGCCCCGCACCGGAGACCCGTCGAAGCCGTCGCAGGTCGGCTTTGCCCGCGTGATCACGGATCGCGCCACCTACGCGTATCTGTGCGACGTCTTCGTCCTCGAATCTCAGCGCGGGCGCGGCGCGTCGAAACTCCTGATGCGCACCGTCGTCGAACACCCCGACCTCCAGGGCCTCCGCCGCTTCTGTCTCATGACCCGCGATGCGCACGGCCTGTATGCGCAGTTCGGCTTTGGGCCCACGCCCGATCCGACGCGGTACATGGAGCGCGTGGACCGCGAGAGTTACAGGCATCCGTAGCGACCCCGCCGAAAGGTACACTCCGCGCATGAGCACCATCGACACGGGCAAGAGCCAGGACCGGCGGGCGCTACGGTTTGCAAACTTCACCGAAGTCTCGCGCGATCTCGACGTGCTCCACGCTGCCATCGCGGGCGGCACGCTGCGTACCAGCGGCAACTGGAACGCGGCCCAGGTCTTCAACCATCTCGCGGCGTTCATGGAGTATCCCTTCAACAGATACCCGTCCGAACTCGCCGCGCCGCCATGGTTCGTGCGCTTCGTGATGAAGTTCATGCGCCGCAGGATGTGCTTCGGCCGGATGCCCGCGGGCGTGAAGATCCCGGGCGTTCGGGGCGGCACGGTCGGCATTGAGGATTCGCCTGTCGACGCCGCGGAGGCAAGGCTCCGTGCCGCGATCGCTCGCCTCGACCGCGAGGCTCCGACGCGCCCGAGCCCGCTCTTTGGGCCGATGTCGCACGAGGAGTGGAAGGGGCTTAACCTCCGTCACTGTGAATTGCACCTGTCGTTCCTGCACACGCGGTGAGAGTGCTTCTCTCACCGCGCCGGCCCGCAACAATCCCGCGTGAGCGCGCCCCGCACCATCCTGATCGTCGGCCCGACCTCCGGCGGCAAGACCGACCTCGGTGTCGAGCTCGCGCAGCGACTCTCGGGCGAAGTCGTCACCGCCGACGCGTTCCAGATCTATCGCGGCATGGACATCGGCACCGCCAAGCCGACGCCCGAAGAACGCCGCGGCGTGCCGCACCACCTGCTCGACATTGTCGACCCGCCCGACAGCTTCACGGTGCATCAGTGGCTCGCACTCGCCCATCAATCGATCGGCGAAATCGCGTCGCGCGGGTGCGTTCCCATTGTTGTCGGCGGCACCAACCTCTACGTGAAAGCACTGCTCGACGGCCTGTTCGAGGGGCCCGCGCCGGACGAAGCGCTGCGCAAGCAACTCCGCGAACTATCGCCCGAAGCACGGCGCGAGGAACTCCTCCGCGTCGACCCTGAAGCCGCACGCCGGATCCATCCCAACGACGAGCGCCGGACCATCCGCGCGCTGGAGGTCTTCCGTCAGACGGGACGTCCGATCAGCGAGCATCAGACGCAGTGGGACGCGCCGGGCCACGACGCGTCGCGCCTGCTCGTAGGGCTTGATTGGCCGACCGAGACGATCAACAAGCGGATCAACGCGCGGGTGCGCGCGATGATCGAGTGCGGCCTGGTCGACGAGGTGCGCGGGCTCGTCCCGAGCCTCGGGGCGCAGGCGCGCGAGGCGCTGGGCTACAAGCAGGTCCTGGCGCATCTCGAGGGGCGGATGTCGCTCGACGACGCGGTGGAGAAGATCAAGATCGAGACGCGGCGCTTTGCCAAGAACCAGCGGACATGGCTCAAGCGCCTGCGCCTGACGCCCGGCTCGCTGTGGATCGACGCGGGCGCGCTGCCGCGTGAGCAGTGGGGCGCGCTGATCGAACAGGCGTGGCGGAGGTAGAGTGTGGGGCGTGATGAAGAAGGCGCGTGGTCAACGGGGTTGACAATGCCACCCGAAGCACGCGTCACCTCGCGACGCTCTTGTTCGACCGGGCCCCGCGCTTACGGAAAGGGCGGGAGCACGTTGTCACGATACCCGACACGTCATTCCCGATTCCCGACTACTTCAGGATCTTCAGCCCCACGCGGCGTTCGATATCCGCGATCGGACGCGCGACAAGGTCATAGCCGTCGCTCGCCACGATCACGCACGGCACGAGTTCGCCCGGCGACAGTTTCTCGCGCGATTGCACGTACGTCACCGAGTCGATCTGCGGCGCCTGCGCTCGTGTGCGGCCCATGTACAGCCCGCCGCCGGTCGATACGCCGCTGGTCTTGCGGCCTTGCGTGCGTGTCGCTTCGTCGATGAGCACGTTCATTCGGACGCCGCTCGATTCGGGGTTGTTCTCGTCAAACCTGGCGGCAATGGCGCGCTGGCGCTCGAAGGCGATCTTCTGCTGGAGCTCCATCACCTCGTTGCGCCGGCGCGTCTTGATCTCTGCGGGCACCGCGAGCGAGGGGTCGTTCTCCATCGTGCCCGCGACCGTGCCGTCCTCGCGCGAATACTCAAAGACGCCCACGGCGTCGAACATCATCTCCTCGATGAACTCGAGGAGTTGCCTGTGGTCGCTTTCGGTCTCGCCGGGGAAGCCGCTGATGAACGTGGTGCGGACGGTCATGTCGGGCACGCGCTCGCGCAGGCGGCGGATGACGGCGCCCTGTTGCTCGCGGGTGACGTGGCGGCGCATGAGCGAGAGCACGCGATCGCTGGCGTGCTGGAGGGGCATGTCGATGTAGGGGAGCAGGTGCGCGCCGCGCTTGGTGGAGAGGGCCGCGAAGGCGTCGATGATCGGCTCGGAGAAGTTGGACGGGTAGGCGTACATGAGGCGGAGCCAGCCCTGCGAGCCGAGCTCGTCGAGGGTGTCGGAGAGGCGAGCGAGCAGCGACGGCAGGCCGCCCATGTCGTGCGGGCGCGACGCGGCGCTCGCACCGGCGGAGAGCCCCGCGCCGATGTCGTCGCCGAAACTGGTGGTGTCCTGGCCGATGAGGAGAAGTTCGAACGCGCCGTCGTTCACGAGTTCGCGGGCCTCGGCGGCGATGCGGTCGACGCTCTTGCTGCGCATCTTGCCGCGGATCGACGGGATGGTGCAGAAGGCGCAGTTCTGATTGCAGCCCTCGCTAATGCGGAGGTAGGCGTAGTGGCGGGGCGTGAGGCGGAGGCGGGCGGAGTCGTCCTCGAAATAGCCGACGCCCTTGCCGTCCTTGCCCTGCACAGTGAGGCCGACGGTCTGCACGCCGCGGTCCTTGGCGGCGGTGAGTGCGTTGGCGGCGATCCAGTACTTGGGCGCGCCGGTGTCGGCGCGCTCGCGGGTCGGCGCGACGCCGCGGACGGCCTCGACGATCTTGTCGCGATCGAAGACGCCGACCATGGCGTCGATGCCGGGGGCCCACTCGAGCATCTTGGCGCGATGGCGCTGCACGAGGCAGCCGGCGACGACGACGCGCTTGACGTTGCCGCGTTCCTTTTCGCGGAGCGCCTCTTGGATCACGCCGAGCGATTCGTCCTTGGAGGCTTCCAGGAATCCGCAGGTGTTGACGACGACAGCGTCGGCGCCGTCGAAGCCCTCGCCGGAGTATGAGACGGGGAGGATGCCGTCCTGGGCGAGCAGGCCGAGCATCTTCTCGGAGTCGACAAGGTTCTTGGGGCAGCCGAGGCTGACGAAGGAGACGGTGCTGACGTCGGCGGAACTGTCGTGTTTGGCAGCCTTGGCGCCGGCGATCTTCCGCACACCCGTGCCGAGATGGGTTCCTTCGGCGATGGGCTTATGTCCGCCGCGACCCTTGATGAGTCGTGCCTTGCCGGGGCGCGCGGGCTGGCCGTGCTTGGTGGCGGGCTTGCCCGACCGCTTCGCGGGGCGTGCGGGCGTGCGGCGTGATTTACCGGATTGTTTGCGTGGCGATGCCATGAGCGGGGATCGTAGGGATCGACGGAGCCCGGCGCGAATCAGCCGGGCGTGCTCGTTACCTCACGAACACGCGCTTCACCGCCTCAAGATAGCCATAGCCGAATTTGTCGTCGGGCTCGAGGTAACTGGTTTCGGTCCATTCGTTCCAGCTGTTGACGGTGATGAGCGGGGCGCGATCGGGGTGTGCGTCGATGAAGGCCCTGGCTTTCAGCAGTGCCTTCTCGAACTGCTCGGGCGGGTTGTTCTTCACCACGCCGCCGATGAATTGCCTGGCCCGCGGGCTGGCGTCCCAGCCGATCGAGACGTGCGGGTAGTACGTGGCCGCGTAGCGCGCGTCGTCGTGGTCCCACTCCGCGACGGCGTCGCGGACGATCTCCTCGTAGTTGCGGTTCATGTCGGCAAAGTGCGCGAACTGGTAGTGGCTGAGCGAGTCGACGCCAAGCTCCTTGATTACCTGCGTCTGCGTGCCGACGCTCTGGCCGGGGATGTCGACGAGCGGGCGGCCCGATTCGGGGCGCAGCGCGACCTGGAGTTCGAGGCCCGGGAAGCCTGCGTTTACCGTCCACTGGCGGAACCGGGCCAGCGCGTCATTGGCGGCCGCGACGCTTCCCAGACCCTTCACGAAGTTGGGCAGGTCATAGATCATCAGGACGGGCTTGCCGTCGATCTTGTAGTACGAGGGCTGGCGGAAGTACTTTTCGATCCAGCGCGTGCAGATCTTCTCGAACTCCGCGCGGTCGAGCGGGCCGCGCCAGATGGTCGCGTCGTTTCGCCCCGTGAACGCGTCGTCGGCGTTGCGCTTGTCCCACGCGAGGTTGACGTCGTGGTTGGCCCACATGAGATAGAACTTCACGCGGTCGTTGTTGCGGGCCTTGAGGTAACCGTCGTTCAGGCAGGCTTCGAGGTAGGGCATGCCGTCGTACCAGTACCAGTCGTAGATGAAGACGTTGACGCCGTGGTCGGCCGCGGCGGCGATCTGCATCTCCATCACGTACCGATCCGCCTCGTTGACATAGCCCCAGAGCGGGCGGCGCGGCTGGTCGTGCCCGGGAAACTTCGGCTCGTTGGTCATCACGGTCTGCCACTCGCCGATCCCCTGTGGCCAGAAGACCTTGGCCCGCTGGTCCGGGTGATACGACGGCCAGACAAACGCCGCGACGTCGTAGTGATCGCGGGCCTTGGCGGGCTCGGCGGCCGGCTGTGCGGCGGGTTGGGCAACCGCGACCGAAGCGGCCAGGCCCGCGCCGAGCGCCGACAAGGTCAGGAGTCTCATGTCATCGTCCCTTCGAGTGCGGCTCACACCTTCGGCCCGCTGTCACCGAGCTTTGCGATCGCGTTGGCGTATTGCTCGCGCAGCGGGTCGACGACTTCCTTGATGAATCGCTCCGTCTGCTCGACGCTGCGCCCGACGTATTTCATTGGGTCGAGCAGGCCGTCCCAGTTCAGTTCGTCGCGCAGCGGCCCGCCGCGGGCGGCGCCCCAGAAGTTCTTGTCGTTCTTCAGGCGATCGATCAGGTCGTTGTCGAGGCCCTCCTGCTTCACGCGCATGCCCGCGGCCTGTGCGTGGCGGCGGATGACCTCGTGATAGTGCTGGCGATCGCCGCCGAGCTTCACGCACTCCATCAGCAGGTTTTCCGTCGCCATGAACGGCAGTTCGGCCATGAGGTTCTTGCGCACGGTCGCCTCGTGAACCACCAGGCCGCTGGCGACGTTGTGCATGAGGTCGAGCGCGCCGTCGAGGGCCAGGAACGCCTCGGGGAGCGAGAGGCGCCGGTTCGACGAATCATCGAGCGTGCGTTCGAGCCATTGCGTGGCGGCGGTGTCGTAGGCGTTGCCGACGAGGTTCATGACGAAGCGGGCAAGGCCGCAGATCCGCTCGCAGCGCATCGGGTTCCGTTTGTACGGCATGGCGGAGGAGCCGATCTGCTTGTCCTCGAAGGGCTCGTCGAGTTCCTTGCGGTTGCAGAGGAGGCGGATGTCGGTGGCGATCTTGTGGAGGACGGCGGCGACGGAAGCGAGATCGGCGAGGATGAATGTGTCGTGCACACGCGGATACGTCTGTCCCGTGAGCTTGTATTTAGGAACCCAACGAGGATATTGCGTCAGATGATCGAGCATCTTGGCTTCGAGAAGATCCACAAAGTTCCCGTCAGTGCCGCAAAGATCAAGAAAAGATGCCTGGGTTCCGGTTGCACCACGCAATCCACGAAAGAGCGGTGTAAGAGTTTCGACGGAAGCGTACTCCCAAACCCGTTCGTGACACAAGCCCAGATCATGAGCCCACAGTGCCCCTCGGCGCCCGACCGTTACAGGTTGCGCGGGTTGGTAGTGAGTGAAGCCAAGCGTTGGAGTCTTGGACCACCGATTCGCGAAGTTCCCAAGCGACACTACCGCGCGAGCGCTCTTTGTCGACAATAATTGGGCAGATTCGATCAGCGTCAGCGTATCTGCATTGCACACCACATCCTGGCTCGTCATGCCCAGGTGGATGATGCCCTTGGCCTTTGGGCAAGCGTCTCCCAGCGCGTGGACGTGGCTCATCACGTCGTGGCGGAGTTCGCGCTCGTACTTCTTGGCCAGTTCGATTTCTGCGTCGGTAATCCCCACGCTTCCATCTGGGTTCTTCCGCTCGACGACGGCCCGGAGTTCCTCGACCTGTTCCTTGGTGACGGGCAGGCCGAGTTCGTGCTGGGCCTCGGCGACGGCGAGCCAGATCCGCCGCCACGTGTTGAACTTGTGGCGCGGCGACCAGAGGCGGAGCATCTCCGGGCTGGCGTTGCGTTCGGCGAGTGGGGAGGTGTACGTGTCGTTGGGGCTTGTCACGATGCAAGGGTATCGCGCCCGGGTCGATCGCACCTATTCCGCCGCCGCGGGGCGAAGGGCCGCAAGCTCGTTGTAGCGACCCTGCACCATCACGCGGTCACCGGCCCGCAGCACGGCGTCGGCCCGCGGGAAGAGGGCGTCGCGACCGCCGGGGGGTGTTTCGGCCGATGACGCCCCCGCGCCGACCGCCGCCGGAACCAGTTCGATGATCGAGATCGAGTGCTTGGACATGGCATCGGCGATCGACAGGCCGTCGAGCGCCCCGCCGCGGCGGACGGCCCAGCGTTGCATCGCGATCAGGCGATCGCCGACGACGAGGCTTCCGACCACGCCCGGCTCCACGGCCGCGGTCGCGAACGCGGGGGCGCTCAGCCACGACTGCGACATGGCGACGTGGATGCCGGCGGCCCCCGCGACCTTGTCGGCCATTGATTGATCAAACATGCGCAGCACCACGCGGACGTTCGGCGCCACGCGGCGGGCGTCCAGCGCGATTTCGAGGTTCGCGAGGTCGTCGCTGGTCGCGACCATGATCGCGCGGGCCTTGGCGACGCCCGCCTCCAGGAGCAGGCCTTCGCGCCGCGCATCGCCGATCAGGATCGGCGAGCCCTCGGCCCGGACCTCGTCGACGAATTGCTTGGTCGGATCGATCTCGATCGCTACGACGCGGTGCCCGAGGCGGCGCAGGATCTGAAAGCTCCGGAAGCCGAGCTTGCCCATGCCGACGATGATGATGTGATCTTGCATGGATGCTGCCATGATTCTGGACCAGGATTGTTCGAGGCCGCGCCGGTCGCGCAGCAGGCGCACGACCTCCACGAGCGTGTCGATGATGAACCCGATGCCCAGGATGGGCACCGCGAAGAACAACCCGCGCAGCCAAGGATTGCTCGGGAAATCGATGGGCGGCTGCGCGAAGACCAGGCTCCACGTGTTGTACATGCCTTCCACGATGGAAAGATCCTGGCGCGGCCCGAGGCGCTGGAACATCAACGAGCCGATCAGGAGAACGAGCGCAAAGAGCGCGAACTTCGGGCCGATCTTTCGTGTCACCGCGCGGGCGAAGCACCACTCGCGCCACAAGCGATCGCGCCACACGCCCCGGCGCGGGCCGAGATTCAGATCGTGGAGCGGCATGGCGTGCGAGACGCGCGCAATGTCGAGGCCGTACTCGTTCACGGGGCGAGTGTACCGCGAGGTCGAATGGCCCGGGTTTCGAGCGGCGGCCCGCCCGGACCCGCCGGGCTGGGCATATGGTGCGCCATGAAATACGAGGTGCGCCGTGCGTGGTCCCTGGTCGCGGGCTGTCTTGCCTTGCTCGCACCGCTCGCGGGCGCTCAATCGGAAGGTCGTCCGCGGATGACATCGCGTGAAGACGCGCCGAATGTGCGTGTCGTGCTTTCCGACGGCGATCGTCCGATCCTGCAATACAACGCGCGAACGGTTGCGCTACCCGAGGGATATCTCGCGCACGTCGCCGAGGGGAATGTGCGCTACGCCAAGGCGCGCAGCGGGTACATCCACCCGCTCTATGGGCCGGACGGCGAGATACTGACCCTCGATTGGAGCGTCGACCACCCTCACCACCGCGGCATCTACTGGGCCTGGCCCGAGGTGCAATTCGCCGGGCAGACGCACGACCTGCACGCGCTGCAGGGCGTGTACTCACGCCCGGTCGGCGAGCCGGTTCGGAGCGAATCAGACAGCGCCGCGCGTGTTGAGACGAACAACATCTGGATGTGGGAAGACCAGACGCCCATCGTGTTCGAGCGCGTGGCGATCACCGCGCACGCGCCGGGCGAGGACGGTGTGCAGGTGGTCGACCTGGCTCTTCGATTCGAAGCACTCGCCGACGGCGTATCGCTGGCGCGGCGCGGCACCAATCTCTACGGCGGGCTGAACACGCGCCTCGCGCCCGTCGCGAACCTGAAACTGCAGCGCCACGCGGACGATGAAAACGCCAAGCCGCGCCGGGCGTGGTCGTGGGCTCGCGGCACGTGGCAGGGCGGGAAGCGCGAGGTCACGCTGGTCATTCTTGAACACCCCGGCAATCCTGACTTTCCCGGCGACTGGATCACCTATCAGGAACTGCCCTGGTTCCAGCCGGCTTTCCCGCGCGCGGATACGCGGCACGCGCTCACGCGCGACAAGCCGCTGGCGCTGCGATATCGGTATCTGGTGATCCCGGGCGCGCCGGACGATGAGCAGCTTGCAAAGGCGTTCGACGCGCTTGCCGCGACGGAGTTTGAGTGGAACCGTGGCGCGCCCGACAAGGCGGCGCAGGAAGGACACAAGTGATGCTGACCCGACGCGACGTGATCAAGCAGGGCGCGGCCGCGGCGCTGCTTTCGCCTTCGATCCTTCCTTCGAGCGTCTTTGGTCGCTCCATCTCGCCTAACGCCAAGCTCGGTCTCGGTCTGATCGGCGCGGGCGGCATGGGCTCGGCCAACATGGCGCAGTGTCTGGCCGATCCCGCGACCGCACTGGTCGCGGTGTGCGATGTGCAGCGAGATCGTGCCGCAGCGTGGACGCAGAAGCACCCCGACGCCAAGGCCTACAAGAACTATCGAGAACTGCTCGCCGACCCGCGCGTCGACGCGGTGGTGATCGCAACCCCGCCGCACTGGCACTGCCTGCAGGCGGTCGACGCGGCCCGGGCGGGCAAGCACATCTACCTGCAGAAACCGATGACGATCTATCCCGCCGAGTCGATCGCGGTGCGCAACGCGGTGCGGCGTCACGGCGTGGTGTGCCAGGTCGGCACGCAGATCCACCAGTCGGCCAACTACCGGCGCGTGGTGGACTGGGTACGCTCGGGAAGGCTCGGGCCGATCGGGCGCGTCGAGACGTTTTGGGGATGGAACATGGGGCGCGACGGCATCGGGACGGCGCCAAACGAGCCCGCGCCCGAGGGCATCGATTTCGACCTGTACTGCGGGCCCGCGCCGCTCCGCGAGTTCAATCGTCTGTTGGTGCGCGACGCGGCCATGCACTGCTCGTTCTGGGATTACTCAGGCGGGTGGAGCCCCGGCATGGCGCCCCACCTGGTCGACCTGCCGGTCTGGGCGATGTACCTCGGCCTGCCCGAGAGAATCTCGTCCTTCGGCGGGCGCTACATCCTCGGCGGCGACGGCGATGCGCCGGACACGCAGGACATTCTCTGGCAATATCCCAACCTCACGATGCGCTGGCACTTCTCGCAGTTCAACCACCACGGCTACGAGTTCGGGAGCGTTGACCGCGCGCTGGGCATCTACTTCCACGGGCTCAATGGCACGCTCCGCTGCAACTACGACGATCGACAGATCATCCCGCAGAACGCCCAGCTCAATCCCGCCGACGAGCCGCCTACGTTGATTCCCGCCGGCATGGTGCACGAGTTCGAATGGCTCAAGTGCATCCGCGAGGGAGGCCAGCCGAGTTGCAGCCCGCTGTATCACATCAAAGTCGATCTGCCCCTGACACTCGGCAACTTGAGTTATAAACTCGGGCGAACGATCCGCTTTGACCCGGCGAGCGAATCGATCGTGGGCGATCCAGAAGCGGCGAAACTCGCGATCCCGATCTATCGCGAGCCGTGGCGATTCCCCACGGAGTATCTCACGGCCTGAGCGCGACGGTTTGTGCACGAGAACAGCGCACGCCGCGCGTTGCTTCGGCGAGTGACGCGGGACTACGTTGACACGCGCCGGTGTGCGGTCGCTGCGCGATCACGTGCTGCGAGCACGCACTCGTGCGCGATCAAAACGCGATCTCGCGAGAGGCGCTCTCGTGCTCAAGGTTCAGAACGTGATGCTTGCCACAGAATGACCACTCGTGCCGCCGATTCAACATACGAATATCCGGAACAAATCGCCCACGGGTTGCTGGGTCTAGCATCATCGACCGGAGACCTCATGAGCGGCCTCAACGATTGCGACCAGCCGGGAACCGTGAACAACCAGCCAAGCAGCACGCCACCCACCTTTGATGCGGTACGCGCGAAGCCAACGCGCGACGCGATCTCGCCCTCGCCGATCGCGTCCCCGGCGCTGACCACCAGCCACGCGAGCGGCCCGCACGTCGTCATCGTTGGCGGCGGATTCGCCGGTCTGGCCGCGGCCAAGCGATTGAAGCGAGCGCCGGTGCGCGTGACGCTGGTTGACCGGCGCAATCACCATCTTTTCCAGCCGCTTCTGTATCAGGTTGCGACGGCGGCGCTGTCTCCGGCTCAGATCGCCGCGCCGATCCGTGCCGTGCTCTCCAAGCAGAGGAACGCCGAGGTGATTCTCGCCGAGGCCGGGCGCGTCGACGTCGCGCGCCGCGTGCTCGAGACCGATCAGGGCGACATCCCGTACGACTACCTCATCCTCGCCACCGGCGCGACGCACTCATACTTCGGGCACGACGATTGGTCCAAGAGCGCCCGCGGCCTGAAGACCATCGACGATGCGCTGGAGATCCGCCGCCGATTCCTGCTGGCTTTCGAGGCGGCCGAGAATGAAACAGGCGAGGCGCGCCGGCGCGCCCTCATGACCTTCGTCATCATCGGAGCGGGCCCCACGGGCGTGGAAACCGCGGGCGCGATCGCGGAGATCGCACGCACCGTGATCCGCCGGGACTTCCGCCACATCGATACGTCCCGCGCCCGCGTCGTGCTGGTCGAGGCGATGGGCCGCGTGCTTCCTTCCGGCTTTCCGCGCGAGCTTTCGGATCGGGCGCTGGCGGACCTTCGCGCCATGGGCGTCGAGGTGCGTTTGAACACGCGGGTTACGCGCGTGGCGTCGGGCGATTCCGAGGACGGCACGCCGCACGTGCTGCTGTCGTCGCCCAATCAGGCCGAGCCGGAGCGGGTGGACGCGCACAACATCGTGTGGGCGGCGGGAGTCCGGGCGAGCCCCTTGGGCGCGTCGCTCGGCGTGCCGACGGATAACGCGGGGCGCGTGGTGGTCGCGCCCGATCTCTCCATCCCGGGCCATCCCGAGGTCTTTGTCACCGGCGATCTGGCCCGCTGCGCGTGGCGGGACGGCATGGTGCCCGGCGTCTGCCCCGCCGCGGTGCAGATGGGCGACCACGCGGCACGAAACGTCGCGCGCCTTGTCGCGCGCAAGCCAAGCGAGGCGTTCAAGTATGTTGACAAGGGCTCGCTCGCCACGATCGGGCGCGCCAAGGCCGTCGCCAGCGTCTCGGGCATGAAGTTCGGCGGCCTGCTCGCGTGGCTCCTCTGGGCCGGCGTGCACGTCTTCTATCTGATCAGTTTTCGCAACCGCGTTATCGTGATGCTCGACTGGGCCCTGGCGTATCTCTTCTTCAAACGCGGCTCGCGCCTCATCACGGGCGAGCGAGACAGCCCGCCGCCGGCGTAGCGCGTTGGTGCCGCCGCCCGACGAGACGCCGATCGACGACGAACGAGGCTGCTCGCGCCGGGTGCAAACCCGGATCGCGCCGTGCTGGTGCTCAAACGCGCCCGGCCGTGCCGATAGTGCGATTACGAGGTGACGAATGCTGAGCATCATGGGGTCATGCGTGCGCCGGGCTTTGGCACAGACCATTCTGAGTGTGCTGCCCGCGATTCCGCTGATGGCAACACTGTTTGCCCCCGCTCCGCGGGCGCTTGCCCAGGGCTGTCAGTCCGGCTGGCTTCCGGGCGACGGCGTGCCGGGGACTGACGGCCAGGTCTACGCGTCGGTGATGTGGGACCCGGACGGAGATGGACCGCTGGGCAAGCGGCTCGTCATCGCCGGGGAATTCAGCCTCGTCGAATCAACTCCCGCGCTCTGTGCCGCGATGTGGGACCCGCAAACCGGCGAGTGGGCCGCGTTCGAGAGCCCGATCGGCAAGATCAACTACGATCGAATCCTCACACTCGAGGTTATGCCCGACGGCAGCCTCATCGCGGGAGGCCAGATCTATCGATTCGGCGACGTCTTCACCAGCAACGGCGTGATGCGCTGGAGCGGATCGGCGTGGGAGCAGGTCGGCGCCCCGAATGGTCCTCAGAACGTGCTTGATCTCGGCGTGCTCCCCAATGGCGACCTTGTCGCCGCCGGCCAGTTCAGCAGGGGCGGCGGTCGCGTCGCCAACGGAGTTGCCCGCTGGGATGGAACGCAATGGACCGAGATCGGGGGCGGGGTCGAGCGCGAATACGCCAGCGCACTGGCGATCATGCCCAACGGCGACCTCGTGATCGGCGGAAACTTCGACCACATCGGCGGCGTGCCCGCCAACAACATCGCCAGGTGGGACGGCGCCGCCTGGCACCCGCTCGCCGAGGGCATCCGTGGTTCGTACGCCGACCAGATCATCAACAGCCTCACCATCCTCCCGGATGGACGCCTCCTCGTCTGTGGCGACATTGACGGCGCGGGCGCGATCGACTGCCACGCCATCGCCTGCTGGGACGGCACCATCTGGTCCACGCTCGGATCGTCCGGGTGGGGGGGCGAGGCACAGGCGGCGATCATTCTCAATGATGGACGACTCGCGGTGTGCGGCTGGTTCTACGACACGCGGTTCGACTCACTGGCGATCTGGAACGGGCAGACGTGGAAGTTTGCCCAACCAAATAGCCATGACAGATTCCTGTGCGTGACGGAACTTCCCACCGGAGAACTCCTCCTCGGCGGGGGTTTCCCGCAGGTGCTTGGTCAGCCCGCCTCCGGGATTGTTCGGTGGAGCGAGCAGACCGGCTGGACCGCATTCGGACGCGGCCTCGCCGGCGCGATCGAGACCATCTCGGTCCTCCCCGACGGGTCCGCGTTCGCCGGAGGAAGTTTCGCCGCAACCTCTCCGACCGGCGGAATCCGAAACCTCGCCGTGCGACACGCGGACACCTGGGCCACGTTCGGCGGCATTCCCGACTACGCCGTTGCGGGTTCGCACATCGACAATTCCGGGCGGCCCATCATCTGGGGTTCGTTCCAACACATCGGAACCACCCCGATCGAGATCGTCGCGCGTTGGAATGGCCAGGCCTGGACAGCCGTCGGCGACGATCGCCCCCCGGGGCCTGCGGCCCTCACGACCCTCGGCAACGGAACGATCGTCGTCGGCACCTGGGATCATGGATATCAGAACATCCTGCGCCCCAAGGTCCAGGCGCAATCCGGGGGGGCTTGGTCCAGGGTCGGCCACGCCTTCGTCGGCGTGCGCGATGGCGGCGTCTCCGCCATGGCGCGCCATTCCGACGGCACGACGCTTGCCGCGATCCACGAATCCCTCGCCGACGGGTCGCATCGCTCATACGTTGCCCGCTGGGATGGGAGCACATGGTCGCGCCTCGGCGGAGAATTCAATAGCAGCATCAGAGCCATGTGCGCACTCCCCGACGGAAAGGTGGTCGTCGGCGGCTGGTTCTACTCCTACGACGGCCGCGATATGGACAGCATCTCGCTGTGGGACGGCCACGACTGGACGCCGCTCGGCCAAGGACTTCAACAAAGCGTGTACGCGATCGCCGCACGTCCGAACGGCGACATCATCGCGGGCGGGGATTTCTGGTACGCCGGGGGAGCCCCCGCCAAGAGCGTCGCCCTCTGGGACGGGACCTCGTGGCGCCCGCTCGGACAAGGAATCACCGGGATGTTCAACGCCGAGGTGAGAACGCTGGCGATCGACCACCAAGGCGATCTCCTCGTCGGCGGTCGCTTCTCCTTCGCCGGCGGCCAGGTCTCCGCCAACTTCGCACGCTACCGCTTCTGCGACTGTGCCGCCGATTTCAACCACGACGGCCTTGTCAATGCCGACGACTTCGACGCGTTCAGCGACGCCTTCGAGCCCGCCGACCCCGCCGCGGACACCAACCACGACGGCTTCATCAACGCCGATGACTACGACCTCTTCGCCGAACACTTCGATCAGGGGGGTTAGGAATAGCGAGTCAGCGAAACAGCGAGGGAGCGAGACAGGGATAAGACAAGGCCGCGAGACGCCGGCGTTCCCCTCGTCGGTGATTCTCTCTCGCCACGAGGACCGCTCCTGTCTTTCACGTTGCCACCCGACCACTTGACCACTTCTTCGCCTTTCCCCTGTCTCGCTGTCTCGCTCCTTTCCTGTCTCGCTGCTTCTCTGGTACCATCGCTCCGATGCGCGCGGGCGATGCCGCACCAAACCGGGGTTCTCACGAAGGCGACGCCGACCGCGACCTGGTCGACGCCATCCGCCGTGGCGACACCACCGCCTGGGACCGCCTCATCACCCGCTACCAGCACCGCCTGTTCACGGTTTGTTTCCGCATGGTCCACGACCGCGACGATGCGGCCGAACTGACCCAGGAGACATTTCTCAAGGCCGTCAAGGCCTTTGAGCGGTTCGACGGGCGGGCGGCCCTGTCGACCTGGCTTATCCGCATCGCCATGAACGTCTGTCTGTCGGCTTTGCGGGCCAAGAAGGTCCGAAAGCACCAAAGTTTGGACACTATTCGGGAACAAACGGGCTCTCGCGGGCCCGCCTGGGAACCCGCCGCCAAGGAACGCGTCGAACCGTGGGACGAGCGTCGCATCGTTCTCTGGGCGCTTGGGGAAATGGAAGAAGAACAGCGATCGATCCTGGTCCTCCGCGACTGCCGCGGCCTTGAGTACGACCAGATCGCGCAGGTCTTGAACGTGCCCGTCGGCACGGTCAAGAGTCGCCTCTTTCGGGCACGGGCGGCTCTTCGAGCACTGATCGACGAAGCCCGGATCGACGAGTCGGCCCCGCGCGGAGAACCAGACTTCAGGGCGGATCGCGGGCCGAGCAAGTGATGTGGAATGAACGGGGCGGCTGAGCATTGAACAGTGGGGGAGCCGAGTGTTGGGTGCGGAATAGGGTGAAGTCCGAAGGAGTGAATCGAGTGGAGTCATGAGCGGCGGGGATTTTTCATCCCGGAACCTGGACGATTTGCTGGTCGGCATCGACGAGCGAGACCTGGTCGACCTGATCGAGGGTCAGGTCGACGCCGAGCGGCGTCACGACCTGGAGACCATGCTGATCAAGCGTCCGGAGTTGCGCAGGCTGGTCGAGGCGATGCGCCACGACCGGGCCGCGTTGCGTGCCATGCCCGACGAGTTCTGCCACCTCGATATTGCGGCGAGCGTGCGCGACGTTCTGGAGCGCGAGGCGCTCCTCGGCGCCGCCGCCGCCGCCGAATACGCGCCAGTGCCGATCATGATCGGCGGCCGCCTCGATCGCGGCAGCCGATTCGGGGCGCGTCAGTTCGCGTTCGCTGCCGGCCTTCTGCTGCTGGTCGGCGGCGGGGTGTTCTTCGCCTGGCCACTGCTCAATAAGCCGACCCCTGCCGGCCCGAACGGCAACACGCCCATCGCGATGAGCGACGCGAACAACAAGCACGACGCCGCGGGGAGCGAATCACGCAAGTCGCCCGCCATCGCCACAAGCACCGAGAAATCCCGCGACGAAGCCGGCGGCGTAACGCCGGATGTGGCACGTCCCGGCGCGCTCGCCCTCAACACCGAAGGCAACCCCGAAACCGGCACGCGCAGCAAGCCCAAGGAGTACGGCGAGAGCGAGCCGATCGTGAGCGAGCTGACGAACAACGATTCGGGCGCAGAGCCTGTCGCGGCCGCTGGCGAACTTGTCGGGCCCGAACTTCCCACGGATGTCGCGCTGGCGCGCGCGATCGAAACCCCGATCGACGAGAATCGTGCCGCGGAACTGGCGCTGCAGGGCCGACTGCTTGTTCGCGTGCAGGGCTCGTCGGCCGCGTACGTGCTTTCTACGTCCGCGACCCGCGGTTCGCTGGGCGCGCATCGGGTCGACCGCGTGGAGCCCAACGAACTGGCGAGCCCCGTCCTGGCGCAGGTGTTTGAGGGAACGACCACGCCCGAACAGATCGTGTGGGCCGCCGATCACGCCATGCCTGTATACGAGCGAGAGGTCGTGGGCCCCGAGGGCTACGTGGTCGAATTCGCCGCCACGCCGCAGGGCCTGGCGAAGTTGCGAGAGGAACTCGGCGGGCGCGTGATGTTCGAAGAACTCGCCGAAGATGCCGGGCTACGGCCGCGGATTGACCCGGACGCGGTGCTGTGGTGGACGCTCCCGCCGTCGTCGTGGGCCCCGCGCGTCGCCGCGCCGATCATCCTTGAACACTGAACACAATGTGGTATGAGCGCGCGCCGAAAGGCGAACAGCGGCTTTGATCTTCGCGCGGTTTGCGTGTTGACGCTGCAAGATATCGGCAGGCATCGGCCATCTGTCTGTGTGTCGACAACGAGCAAAGATGACGCGCCAGTCTGTTGGTCTAGAGAAGCCGCGGAACGAAAAGCCGTCTTTGTCGGTACGGCATTTGGGCGAGCGCTTCAGGATTGGCGTGAATCCGTGCTTTGCCGCGACAAATCGTCTTTCAATCCGCTCCACAAGGCGGTAGAACCTGAGCACCAATCACCAAGCGGAGAATGAACATGAAGACGTCTTCCCTCATGCTCGCCATCGCGGGCCTGGCCGTCACCGCCGGAACCACGCACGCACAGACGCCCCTCACCACCACCCGCGTGGTCAGTGGTCTGGTGCGCCCGATCGGCGTGTTCCATGCCCCGGGCGACTACTCCCGCATATTCATCATCGAGAAGCAGGGGCGAATCCGTATCCTCAAGAACGGCGTGCTGCTGGCAACGCCATTCCTTGACATCGACTCGATCGTCACCGGCGGTACGAGCACAAGCAGCGAGCAGGGCCTGCTCGGGCTGGCGTTTCACCCAGACTACGCCTCCAACGGCAAGTTCTACGTGAATTACACGGCCGTCGCGGGCGCGGGCGACACCGTCGTCGCGGAATACACCGTCGGCGCAAACCCCGACATCGCCAACACAACCGGGCGACTGCTTCTCACGTTCGATCAGCCCCAGGCCAACCACAACGGCGGATGGATTGCATTCGGCCCCGACCACCTGCTCTACATCGCCGCGGGCGACGGCGGCAACTCGAACGACACCGGCACCGGGCACACCGCCACCAGCGGGAACGCCCAGGACACCACCGACAACCTCCTGGGCAAGATGCTCAGAATCGACGTCGACCGCGACGACTTTCCCGCGGACGCGAACAAGAACTATGGCATCCCCGCGGGAAATCCTTTCGTCGGTGTCGCCGGCGACGACGAGATCTGGGCGTACGGCCTTCGCAATCCCTGGCGCGACTGCTTCGACAGCGTCACCGGCGATCTCTATATCGCCGACGTGGGCCAGGGCGCGTGGGAAGAGATCAACTTCCAGGCAGCCGGGACCGGCGCGGGGCGAAACTACGGCTGGCGCTGCATGGAGGGCTTCAGTTGCACCGGCCTGAGCGGGTGCACCTGCAACGACACGGCGCTCACGCTCCCCATCCACTCCTACAGCCATGCCGAGGGCTGCTCTATCACCGGCGGCGAGGTGTATCGCGGCTGCGCCATCCCCGATCTCGATGGCACCTACTTCTTTGCCGATTACTGCGACACGACCATCTGGAGTTTCCGCGTTGTTGGCGGGAGCGCCACGCAATTGACCGACCGCACCGCCGAACTCGCGCCCGGCGGCGGGCTTGATATCGCCAGCGTCACGTCGTTCGGTGCCGACGCGTACGGCGAGGTCTATATCTGCGACCAGAACGGCGGCGAGGTCTTCAAGATCGTCTCGGCCGTCGGACCGGCCAACGACTGCAACAACAACGGTAAGGAGGACGCCTGCGACATCCTCGACGGCACGAGCCTCGACCTCAACCACAACGGCGTGCCCGACGAGTGCGGGTGCCCGGCCGACTTCAACGGGGACGGGTTCGTGAATGCGCTCGATTACGACGCGTTCGCCTCGCTCTTTGAGGCGGGAGACATCGGGGCCGATTTCAACGAGGACGGCTTTGTGAACGCGCTCGATTACGACGCCTTCGCGTCGCACTTCGAGGCGGGGTGCTGAGCGGGGCTGCCTTCTCGCGTCTGATATGGACGGCGCCTGGTCCCCGGGTTCACCCGGGGGATCGCGGCGCGCGCGACAACGACCTCCGGGCCTTGGCGATGTCCCGCGACGAGCGTGGTGTCGGTCGGCAGCGGCGTTCCGGACGCGAGCCGACGTCTATTGGCCGGCGCTAACGCTTTCTCTGTTGCTGCTGCTTGCGGGCTTGCTCGACCATCTTTGCACGCTCCTCGGCCGCGCGTTGGAGCCTCGCGAAGAAGCCCTCTTTCTTCTTGACGTTCTTGCCCTTGCTCGCCTCGAGGAGCCCGTGCTTCTCGGCGTGCGCCTTGATCCACTTGTTCTCAAAGATCGCCAGCGTCGAGTTCACGATGAAATAGATCGACAAGCCCGCCGGGGCGCCGTACATGAAGATGGGGAACATGATCACGCTCATCCACTTGATCATCTTTTGCTGCATTTCCTGTTCGGGAGTCAGCTGAGTAGCGCTGGGCGGCGTGAGGTACTTCTGATGGACAAAGAAGACGGCGCCGAGGATGAGCGGGAGGATGTTGATCGAGTCGACATCGCCAACCATGGGGATGCTGACCGACGAGGCGAAGCGGACGAAGCGATCGGGCTCTGAGAGGTCGGAGAGGAACCAGCCCATGAAGTTCGGGAAGTTCGGGACGATCTTCTGCACCACGCCGTAGAACGCCGGCTCGTGCCGGAGTTCGACCGAGAAGTAGAGCATGGCGTAGAGCGCGATCCAGACGGGGGTGACGAGGAACATGGGAAGGCACCCGACCATACCCAGGGGGCTGACGCCCTCTTCTCGCCAGAGTTTGGCCATTTCCTGCTGGAGTTTCTGGCGATCGGCGCCGTAGCGCTCCTGGATCGCCTTCTGCTTGGGCGCCATCCCCTGCATCTGCTTGGCGAAGCGTTGCATTTTGATCTGCGACCAGCGCGTGAGCGGGTGCAGGATGGTGCGGACGCACACGACCAGGAGCGCGATCGCCAGCGCCCAGTCGCGCGTCAGATAGTCGTGGAAGAAGACCAGCAAGGAGTGGAGGGTGCTGGTGACGAAAGGGAAGGTGCAGGGCCCGCACATCCCGCCGAAGTTGAAGACGACCAGCCCGTCGAGGTTGGCGGCGCCGGCGACGGGCTCTCGGGAGATCTGCTGCTTGGAGAGGGGGCCCGCATAGAGCGCAAAGCCCAGGTCGCGGGATGCGCCCGGCGCGATTTCTCTGGAATCGCTGGCGAGGCGGAGCACCATCTCGGGCTGGGTCATGCCGCGCGGGTCGATGCGGGCCACCAGGGTGCGTGTGGCGCCGGAAGCGGGGTCTTGGGCGCTGACGGTGTTCCCGATCATGACGCGATCGACAACAGGGAAGTTCGCGAGCGCCATGGGTGTGGGAGGATCACCCTCAAACCACGGAGTGGCGGCGACTGCGAAGTAACGATTGGTCATGCCCGCCCAGGTCAGTTCAAAGCCGCTCTCTTTCGAGACATCGTTCGGCCACTGGGGGGCGACAGGCTCGTAGAGCCCGTTGTCGCCCTTGCCGAGCGCGGTGGGGTGGGGCGTAATGAACTCGTTGCTGACGGGGTGTCGGCGCGAGGGATCTTGGTTGGGGTTGAGCAGGTAACCGAATCGGAGTTTGCGTTTGTCGCCGCCGTACCCGCCCGGATCCTGCGGGAGGTCGGCCGGGCCGTTGGTAACCAGCGAGACCGTGAGGGGTCGGCCCGAGAGATTGACGACACGTTGGGCGAGTTGGACGACGTGGGAGTTTGGTCGTATGACGTACTGGCGTTCGACGCGAGCGACGGGGGTGTCCGTGTTGTCGAGGATGAGTGCCTCAAAGGAGCCGGGCTTGTCCGGGGCGGTCTGCCGCCACACGGGCCCGGCCGGGCTGCGGATGAGGTAGACGTTCTCGCCGTTGATTCTCAGCCACTGGGCGGCGAAGGGGACGAGGCGCACGCCGTTGTGCTCAATGGCGGTCTGCACGAGCACATTGGCGTCGTTCTTGACGCTCTGGTAGTGGTCGGCGAGGCGGAGTTCGCGGATGCCGGCGCCGTGGTCGTCGAACTCGAGTTTGAGGTGTGGTGCGTTTGGGTTGGCGCCCGGCGCATCGAGCGAGCCCAACGGAGCGAAGTTGGCGGCAAGCGGGTCGTTGTCAAAGACCTTGGCGTGCAGACCCGCGATCGGCGCGCCGGGCTGCGGCTGAGCCGCGGGCGTCGGCTGTACGCCCTGATCTGGAGAGGCGGCGTCTGGGGCGGGCTGGCTCGCCACGGGCTCGCCACCGCCCCGCGAGGTGGGCTGATTGTCCGGAGGAGTGGAGGGGGAGTTGGCGGTGACCGGCGGCGGGGCGTGCTGCTTGCCAGCGTTCTTCATCACGGCGATGGCAACGCCCAGGCCGGCGAGGCCGAGGATGGCCGGGATCAGAACACGCAGAAGGCGGTTTGGTTCTTGGGGCATTCGGTGTGGGGACCTATGAGCGGCGGGGGATGCCCGCCCAGGCGAATTGGCTGGGATGGTAGGGGACCGGGCCGGTCTGGACGTTCGGGCCGCCGACCTCGGCCGAGAGCAAGTTGAGTTCAATAGACCAATCAAACACCAAACAATGATGTGCGACCAGCACACCTCTTCGATGTGATGTTCGACGCCAACTCGATCGGGTGCCTTGTGGCGATTTGTTGCGTTGTTGGGGCGTTACAACGAGCACGAAAGAGCACGGAGCGAGACGTTACTTGCTCACACACCAATCCGGTTCCGGGTTGAGATCCCCGGCACCCTTGAGAAGCGGATAGGTGCATGAATCGTTGTGGAGTGTTTGCTCTCGATGACGGCGGCACGACCTACTGGGTGAGCGTTGTGAACGCCACAGGCCTTGGCGGCGACTGGGCCTGGGTTACCACCAACGCTTCCGATTACTACTGTTCATACACGCTCGACGACGGCGCCAACTGGAACGCTTTCGCGAGCGAGAGCCTCTCACTCCGCCTCACGGAAGTCCCCGCCCCCTCGAGCCTCGCGCTCCTGAGCCTCGGCGGCCTGATCGCCGGGCGCCGCCGCCGCTGATCGTGTCGCCGTGATCGCGGCCATCGGGCGATCCATCACATCACAAAGACCTTTCACGCACGGCCCGGGCACCCGCTCGGGCCGTGTGCTTTGGGGCACTCCCGAAACCCACGCAGTGCTTATCGGGCACACGGCCGCAAATAAACACGACCGAGATGCTTTTTCTCCGCACATTCAACCCTTGGTTCTCCTGTTTTTGTCAAGACGGAGCATTGAGAGATGGGCGAGCGCGTCTGCCGCCCACATCGAATCCGCCCGGGCCCTGAGAATCCTGCGGCGAGGAGAGGAGAGACCACATGAAGAACGTGTGTATGTTGCTTGTCGCCGCGGGCGTGTGCGTTGGCGCTTCTGGGGCTGCCCGCGCGGGCGTCGTCTTCGAGCAACTTCCCGATTACCGAACGGCTTGGTTCTCTGACTCGTCGAGCAAGTTTGTTCAGCGCATGGCCGAGAACTTCACGCTCGACACCGACGCGTCCATCGGCACCATCACCGCCTGGGGCGCCTATCTCGACGACAACGTTGTGTCCGATCACTTCACCGTCTTCATTTACGCCGACGCGGGCGGTGTTCCCGGCGGGATCCTCTACTCCGGAGTTCCGGCCGTCACGAGCACGATCGACACGGGAGTGAACTTCGGGTGGAACGCGTTCCGGACGACCCTCACGCTCGACACGCCGTTCAACGCAGTCGGCGGCGTGAAGTACTGGGTGAGCCTTGACAACGCGACGAACAACGGCGGCGCATGGGCCTGGATCACCACCAGCGAATCAGACGGCGTGTTCGCCTCCTCGCTCAACCAGGGCGAAAACTGGAACGCAATGTCCGGCGACAGCCTCTCGCTCCGCCTTTCCGATGTTCCCGCGCCCTCGGGCCTCGCGCTCCTGGGGCTCGGCGGCCTGGTCGCTGGGCGCCGCCGCCGCTGAACGTGTTCGCCGCCGCGGCGACGTTCGTTGACGTTGAAACGACACCTCAAACTCGCGTACGGCCCGGGCGAAGGCCCGGGCGGTGCGTTTTTGGACAGCCGGGCCTACTTCCATTCCGTCCTGCAGGTGATCTCGAGGCGGCCATCGCGAGGCAGGACGCGCAGCAGGCGCACGCGCCTGCCGTCGCCGAGTTTGACGATCGGCGTTGCGACCAGCGGGCCCTGCCCGTCGAACGCCTGGAACATCTCGCGTGCTTCGGGGATGTCGCGCACTTCTTCGGGGAGAACACTCCGCGCCGGGTCGAGCAGTCGGGCGATGATCCACGATGCGGGCACGGGGAGTTGCCCCGCGTGGAGCCACGTGGCGTTGGTCCAGAGCGTGCCGTCTGAGCGGATTTCGGGCACGAGCGTGGCGGAGAGCACCTGCTCGCGCCCCGACGCAACGACCCGCGCGCCCACCGCGATCTTGCCGTCGTTGAAATCGACCTGTACTTCCGCGATCTCGCGGGGCCAGCGGATTTCGTCGGCCCGGTTCGCCAGCCACTGAGGCAGGCGCGCGTTCAGCCACGCGTTGGCGTCCGACGCCGAGATCGCCACGCTCCACTCGCGGCTGCGCCACTGCGGTCCGCCGGGCGCGATCGGAGTCGTGTCCGTTTCGCGCTGCAGCGAAAGTTGACGCGTTACCGCGCCCTCAATCTCCTCGGCCAGCGCGATCGTCCGCGGGTCGGCGGCGTTCACGCTCCGCCACCACTGCGGGCGGGCGTTTGTCAGCGAGATGCCCAGGAGCACCAGCACCGCGACCACCGAGATGAAGATCGTCGCGCCGACCAGGAAGATGCGACGCAGGCGGGGCGAGGGCATCCGCGGCGGGCGCGGGCGCCAGGACCGCGCACGCTCGACCAGCCCCTGCCAGCGCCGAAGTAACCACTCGCGCCGGGCCATCGCCCGCACGTCCGACGCCGACACAACCTCAAGACCTGTCCCACCCATCAACAAAGCGCCCGTCACCCGAATCTTCTTGGCCCAGATCATTCACCGCGGAGATCGCCAAAGTCACGGAGAAGGCGGAATAGGACTCCGCATGTTTCCTCGGTGCTGATTTTCAGCCTCCCCGATCTCCGAGTGCTCCGCGGTGAACTCCCCAGAAACTCTATCAAAAAAGCCCCCCGCGACGCGAGGGGCTTTGAGAGATCGATACAGATTGTCGGAGTGTCCAAATCGGAGCGAGAGGTGAGGCGGCCGGGCGGCCCCAGCACCAACGCCCAACGATTAACGCTTCGAGAACTGGAAGCGACGGCGAGCACCGGCCTGGCCGTACTTCTTGCGCTCGACCTCGCGGGCGTCGCGGGTGAGCATGCCAAGGTCGCGAAGGACCGGGTCGAGCGCGGGGTCCATCGCCACCAGGGCGCGGGCGACACCGAGGCGGATCGCCTGGGCCTGGCCCATGAATCCGCCGCCGTGAACGCGGGCGATCACCTCGAAGCGGCCTTCGCCGCCCGTCGCCTTGAGGGCGGCGTAGCAATCCGCGCGGTCGCGGGCTTCGGTGAAGAACTCCTCCACCGTCTTGGTCTTGTCGTCCGGGCGGACGATCGTGAACTTCGGCTGGCCCGTCACGGGGCGCAGACGCACGCGAGCGACGGCGGTCTTGCGGCGGCCGGTGCCCCACCACCAGCCGCGCTTGTCGGCCGGCTTGGCAGTCTTGATCGGACGGGTGTTCTCGCTGGGAGTCGTCGTATCCATCGATGGCCTCTTCATTCACCCCGCGACATGCGCCGCCGGGGTGGGTGTGTGCTGGTTAGATCTTGATCGCCACGGGGTTCTTGTCCGCGTGCGGATGCTCCGCGCCCGGATACACCATCAGGTTCTTGAGCACCATCCGCGACATGCGGTTCTTGGGCATCATGCGCCGCACGGCGTCCTGCACGAGCTTCTCCGGCTTGCGCTGACGCACCGAGCCGTAACTCTCCATCTTCAGGCCGCCCGGATACTCCGTGTAGCGCTGCTTCATCCGCTGCTCGGCCTTGCGGCCCGTCAGCCCGATCTTCGTCGCGTTGGTCACCACGACAAAGTCGCTGCAATCGACGTGCGGCGTGTAATCAGGGCGGTGCTTGCCCATCAGCACGATCGCCACCTCGGCGGCCAGACGCCCCAGCGGCACGCCCTCCGCATCAACCACGCGCCAGGTCTTCTTCATCGTCCCGGGCTTGGCCAAAAATGTGTCCCGACGCATCATCCGACACCTCCGACATCCGCCCGACCCGACACGTCGAGGCGTGCGAATCCAGCGAAGAAGTTCCCGCGAGATCGAACGTCCCAGACAGGCGAATCCACGCCCCGGGTCGCACGACGCCGCGCTGCTCGCCGCCTACCGGGCGGGGCGGGCCGACCGTCGCTTTCGCGGGGCCGACATGCTTTCCATCAGAGCCCGGGCCATCCGAAGCCCAAGGCAAGAGGGAAGAAAGCATAGTCCAAGACCCGTCCGGGTCAACCACCCCCCGCACGCCCGAACATAGCCCTGTTTGCGCCCCGGCACGCTGATTCGCCGATGATTCATCATGCCCGATTTCCCGCCCAACCCGTTCTCCCATCCGACGCCCGCCGCCGTCCTTGACGGAACTCCCCCCTCGCCGCCCGCCACCACGGCCCGGCTCCCCGACCCCGGCTCCCCCGGGCGTCGCGCCGTTTCCCTCATCCTGGTCGTCTTGCTCACGATCCTGGTCGCGGTGGTCCAGCGACTCGACCGCAACCCCGCCGCCAAACCCGACCCCAAGGCCGCCGCGATCATCCACGGCTCTGAAGAAGTGGACCTGATGGGCCGCCTGTTCGTGAAACTTGGCCTGTTCTTCAAATCGATCGATCCCAGCGCGCCTGTCGACATGTATGCCGACGTCGTCGACGAGCAGGCCAAGATCGGCACTCCGACCGACCGCGTGTGGGCCGCCATCGCGGCCGGCGAACTCCGCGGCGCCGATGCCGCCAAGGCCAAGCTCGACAAGGTTGTGACCGAACTCGACGCGCCGCCCGATCCCGCCGCCGCGCCCGCCGATCCTTCCGCGCCCGCGCCGACCGACGAGGCCAAGGACGCGCTGCGCAAGGACATCCAGTCGCTGAACCTGATCTATGACGGTCGCGCCGCCGAACTCTCGCAAGAGCAACGCGACGCGCTGGCCAACAACCACGGGTTCTTCGGCAAGATCGCTCTCACGCACGGCATGAAGGACGACGACCCCGCCCGCGCACCCCTCCTCTCCGGCGGCGGACGCCTCATGGCCATCATGTTCACGTTCGTGATCGTGCTCGTCGTCGGAGTGCTCGCGGGCTTCACGTTCTTCATCATCGCGATCGTCAAGATCGTCAACCGCTCCATCGCCCCCGCGTTCCGCGCGCCCGCGCGCGGCGGGAGCGCATACCTCGAGGCCTTCGCGCTCTTCCTCTTCTGCTTCCTTGTCCTCGCGCTTACCACATCGTTCGTCGCGTGGTTCCTGCAGGCGCGCGGCATGAGCACGGACTGGCTCGGGCCGGTCACCCTTCTGGCACACTGGCTTCTGGCGCTCGTCCCGCTCTATGTCCTCACGCGCGGACGGAACTTCGCACAACTTCGCCAGGACATCGGCTGGCACACCGGGCGCGGCGTCTTCCGCGAGGTCGGCTCCGGCATCGCGGGTTACTTTGCCGGACTGCCGCTCTTCTTCCTCAGCGTGCTGGTCGCGCTGGTGCTCCTCTTTCTCCAGCAGGCGATCATCACGCAGATCACCGGGCACAAGCCGTCCCCGCCCTCGAACCCGCTCTTTGATCGGATCGGCCAGTCATCCGGCCTTGAGATGGCGATTCTCTTCTTCATGGCGACCGTCTGGGCGCCCATTGTCGAAGAGTCGCTGTTCCGCGGCATGCTCTTCCGTCACCTGCGCGGCTCGTTCGGCGTGATCCTCGCGGGCGTGGGCTCGGCCTTTGTCTTTGGCATCATCCACCCCGTGCCACTGCTGCTCACCATCCCGCTCATGACGCTCGGCTTCAACTTCGCGATGATGCGCGAGTGGCGCGGCTCGCTGCTGGCGCCCATGACCGCCCACTGTCTCCACAACGCGACGGTGCTCACGCTCCTCATCTCCGTTATGTCGGTGGTGAAGGACTAGAGCGCCGTGCAGGGCAGCGCCGCGGTTCCTCAGGCGCGTTTCATCCATTCCCACTGCCTGCGCACGCCGTCTTCGAAGCCCGTGGTGGGGGAGTAATCGAGTTCGCGAGCGCTGCGCGCGAGGTCGGCCCAGGTGCGGAGCACGTCGCCGGGTTGCATGGGCAGGCGCGTGATCCGGGGCTCGTGCCCGACAACGCGCGAGATGGTGGCGAGCATCTCGTCGAGGCGGACGGGCGCGCTCCCGCCGAGGTTCCACACGCGGTAGCCGAACCGGTCGATGCGCCGGTACGACGCGACGACGCCGGAGACGATGTCATCGATGAAGGTGTAGTCGCGGCTCGAGGATCCGTCGCCGAAGACGCTGATGTCTTCGCGGCGCGAGATCTTTCCGAGGAAGGTCGAGATGGCCAGGTCGGGGCGCTGGCGCGGACCATAGACCGTGAAGAAGCGCAGGCACGCGGTGGGCATCCGCGTAAGGTGCCAGTGCGAGTAGCACTGCAGTTCGTTGGCGCGTTTGGTGGCGGCGTAGGGGCTGACGGGTTCGTTGGCCGGGTCGTCTTCGGCGAAGGGGACGCGCGAGGCGTTGCCGTAGACGCTGCTGGAGGACGCGACGACCACGCGTGATGCGCCCGCGCGGTGTGATTCTTCGAGCACGACGGCGGTCGCGACGACGTTGGCGCGCGCGTACGCGGCGGGATCGGCGATGCTGGGGCGCACGCCGGCCTTTGCGGCAAGATGGATCACGCCCGCGGGGCGCACACGCTCGAAGAGCGCACGCGTCGGCGATGCTTCTGCGAGATCGAGTTCAACAAGTTCGAACGATGCGCGGAGCCTCTCGGCGCTGCGGCGCACCTCGTCGATGTTCGCGCGCTTGATCGCGGTGTCGTAGAACGGATCGAAGTTGTCCACGCCGACAACGCGAATCCCAAGCGAGAGCAGGCGCTCGCAGAGGTGCGAACCGATGAAGCCGGCGGCGCCGGTGACGATGAGCGGTCCCGATTCAGCCATGCAGGTTTGTAGCCGGTTTGTTGCGCCCGGGTTCGTCCGGAGCGCCCAAAGAGCGAGGAACCGCAGAATCACCGGAAAAGGCCAAGGAGGACCGATTCGAGAGCGAATGCTGGGGAATCGGGCAGAAAAAGAAGCAGGGTGCCATGATCAAATGGCACCCCGCTGGAGGAGAGAGAGATGATGAGAACTATACCCAGTGTTATCGGAAATTTGTTGCACATCTTCGCTAATTTCGCGCGCAGGGGGATTTCCCGGAACGCGTCGGCCAAACTTGCGCGTGAATGAATTGAACGCGTGAGTCCAAAAGCGAAGAACGCACGAGCGGGGTCAGTTGTCCCGCTCGTGCGAACCTCTCTTCGCCGTTGAGAAGCCTTGCGACTTCTCGCCGTTCTCTTTCCCCCCGCCCACCACCAGCGGGAGACTTACTTGGGATTCTTAGGCGCGCCGGGCCCGCCGTTCTCTTCCATCCACTTGCGAACTGCTTCGCGGCGTTCCTCGGGGCTCATGTCGCGGAGTTTCTCGCGGAGTTCCGGCGGGATGCGTTCGCGGAGGTTTTCCCGATCGACCTTGTCCGAGCGATCCGGCGTCGCGTCGGCGTTCTTGCTCTTCTTCTTCTCGATCTTGCGCTCGGCCTTTTCCTTTGCCTTGTCGGGCGGGTTGTCGAGGCGGCGCTGCTCGGCCTCCTTGCGCATCTCTTCGAGGCGGTTCTTCACGAACTTCTGCTGCGGCTCATTAAGAACGTTCCACGCCTTGGTTTCGGCGGCTTTCAAATCCGGCGCCTGGTTGCCGAGGTCCTTCAGGCGATCAAGCGCGACGGCGTCATCCTTGGGGCCATCGCCGGGGCGCATGTCGTCCATGGGCTCGCCGTCGCCAGGTGGGGGTGGCGGGGGCTGATCGCCCTTGGGCTTCTTGGCGCGTGGCCGGTCGGCGTCGGGTCCACCCGGTCCACGACGCTCATCGGGGCCACCGGCTTCAGGACCACCGGGTCCACCCGGTCCACGACGCGCGCCGGGAGTGCCGTCGGGGCCGTCGCCCTTGGGACCACCCTCGGCGGCGAGGAAGGGGCGGATCTTGTCGACGACTTTCTTTCGAGCGTCGGGCGAGAGGCCGCGGACAAGGTCTCGGATTTCCTGGCCGTGTGCTTCGCGGAAGGCGCGCATGTCGTCGCGGACGGAGTCCATGATGCCCTTGATCCTCTGGTCCTGCTCGGGGGAGAGGCGGAATTCTTCCGGCGTCTCGGGTGAGCGGAGCGCGTTGATGGCGCGCATCATGGCGACGGGCGCGCCGCGCTGGGCGGCCTGGTCCTTGCGGTCCTTGCCGCCGCGGACGAACGAGTTCTTCTCGCCCGGCGGGCTGGCGTCCTTGACGTCCGGCCCGCGGAGGGGCGGACGATCGTCCTGCGCGTACACACCACCGGCGGATATGAACAAGGCGAAAGCGGCGGAAGCAACGAGGCGAGAAGCCCGCGAGGTCAACATGTCATGCACTCCTATGGTCGTCCTGCGTGCGGACGGGGACGACATTCCATCGGCCAAACGCGGCGGCGGGCCCTTCATTGCGAACACGGTGGATCCACCCGCGGGAATACTCGGAATCCCCGGGCCCTACGATCGATACACGTGGCGCGGCTAGCGGCGGTACGAGCCCACGAGCGGCAACCGCACGGGGCCCGAATGTGGCGCGAGGGGTCTGTTTTCAGGGCGGAAAGGCGGAGCGATGTCGCTATCGAAAGAGTCGATCACGCGGGCACTGCGGGGCGTTCCGGCGGCGGGGGCGAGCGGCGATCTGGTGGGCGCGGGCGTGCTCAAGTGGGTCTCGGTCTGCGAGAGTTACGTGAGCGTGAAATTGCTCATGCCCGAGGGCGCCACGCCCGGCGATATCGCCCAGGTGACGGGGATGACGCGCGCGGCGATCGAGTCGGCGGCACGCGACGAGGCGTCGCGGCTCGATTCCATCATCATCGAGTTCATCAACGACATGGGCGACGTGGTGCGCACGGCGAGATTCGGCGCGCCTGTGAACGGGGCGCAGGGCGCGGCGGGCGCATCGGGTGGGCCGGACACGGGGCATCGACCGATCGGCGGCCTGTCGGACACCAGGCCGGCAGTGCAGGGGCAGGGCCAATCTCGCGCGCCGACGCCGCAGGGCGCGGCGGCGTCAACGCCGAGCATCAAGAACATCATCGCAGTGGGCGCGGGCAAGGGTGGCGTGGGCAAGTCGACGATCGCGCTGAACCTCGCGGTCGGGCTGGCGCGGCGCGGTGCGTCGGTCGGGCTGATGGACGGCGACATCTATGGCCCGTCGCTGCCCACGCTGCTTGGGCTGGGCGCGATGGAGCCGATCGTCGTTGAAGGGATGCTCCAGCCGTTCTTTGTTCACGGCGTGAAGTCGATGACGATCGGCAAACTAGTCGACCCCGACAAGCCGCTGATCTGGCGCGGGCCGATGGCGCACGGTGCGTTCAAGCAGCTCGCGGAGCAGACGAACTGGGGCGTGCTTGATTACCTGATCATCGATCTGCCGCCGGGCACGGGCGACGTGGCGCTGACGATGGCGCAGATGCTGAAGCTCTCGGGCGCGGTGGTGGTGTGCACGCCGCAGAAGGTGGCGCAGGACGACGCGGTGCGTGCGGCCAAGATGTTCCAGCAACTGGGGATCGAGGTGCTGGGCGTCGTGGAGAACATGAGCTATTTCATCGGCGACGACGGGAAGGAATACGACATCTTCGGCAAGGGCGGCGCGGAGTTCATGGCGCAGAGGCTCAATGTGCCGTTCCTGGGCGCGGTACCCCTGACGATGGGATTGCGGAAGAACTCCGACGATGGAAACCCGACGGCGAACTTCTCGGGCGGCGCGATCACGCGCGCGTTTGAGGAGCTGATCTCGCGCGTGGAGGGGCAGCTGAACCTCCTGTCGATGAAGCAGGGGCAGCGGCCGACACTCACAATCAGTTAGGGCCGCGCGATCACACCCTTGTCGGAGGAACGTTGCCGCGTGCCGCGAGACGGGATCAGCGATTCCAGGCGGGCCGCGAGTGCGTCCATCGACAGTTCGGCCAGCAGGGGCGAATCGCGGCGCGTGAGCGAGGGCGCGTGGTTCCAGACTTGGGCGAGCGCATCGCGCCAGGCGCCGGGCGTCGGCTCGATCGACATGCCCAGCGCAGGGTCGCTCACGAGTTCCGAGCCACAGGCGGAGCGCGAGGCGACGACGAAGCGACGGCGTCGCAGTGCGTCGGCGAGGAGGCGGCCCGTGGCGCGGGGTTCGGCGCTGGACCAAGGAATCGCGACGATGTCGGCCGCGGCGAGGAGCGCGTCGGCGCGCTCGGTGCCGCCGGCGAAGCGGGTTGAGTCGGACAGGCCGCGGGGATGGGCGAGGGTTGCGACCTCGTGGGCGCGGCGGCCCATGACCAGGAGGATGGGGCGGTCGCCGGAATTGGCCGCGAGGGCGTCGAGGATGAGTTCGAGGCCGGGACGACGGTTCTGTGTGGCGCTGACGAGCACAACACGACGGTGTGTCGGGATGGAGAGGGCGCGGCGGGTCTGGGCGCGGAGCACGGCGTGTTCCTGATCGCCCGGCACGTGCCACGCGCTGGCCCAGCCGAGGCCCTGCTGTGCACCGGCGCGGCTTGGGCTTGCGCCGATTCGGGCGTGGACTCCGGCGAGTTGCTTCATGGCGCGATCAGCGCGTCGCTCACTGATGATCGCGCCGGGGAGCCATGGTCGATAGGCCAGTTCGAGCGCGGCGGAGATCGGCGGGTGCGTGCGCAGTGTTGAGGAGATGAGTTCGCCGGCGTCGGGCTCGATGGGGAGCCAGACGTGCGCGGGCGCGAGGGGCGTGAGCGAGAAGGAACTGTCGAAGCCGGCGTCGCGGACGAGCGAGAGCGCCCAGCGGAGGAATGCGAAGGGGTGAGTGGCGCGGAGGGTGCGGTCGGGGCGGCGTGTCCGGAGAGAGATGGAGGAGTGCGGGTGATCGATCGGCGCCAGGAGCGGCGCGGGGTCTTCGATGGCGTCGCAGGCGAGCGTGACGTGATGGCCGCGTCGGGCCAGGGCGCGGGCGATCTGGACGCTCCATTGACTTGGAGACCACGGGAATCGACGGATGTACTCGCCCAGAACAAGCAGGTTCACGCGAGCACTGTCGCGTGTTTGGGGACGGAGGGCAAGTCGGGTGGAGCTGCCGCGGAAGGGGGAAACTCGTTTTACCGCGAAGAGCGCGGAGGGCGGGGAGAAGAGACGGAATGCAGGGGGTGAAAGAGAGGCGAAAGTGTGGAAGCGAAGCGATCTATTCACCCACGCCGCGGAAGGCGCGGGGAGGGTTGGCGGGCTTTGAAGGCGTCGTGGTGGGTGGCGTTGGCGATTGCCACGCGGTGGAGAGCGAGAGCAGGAGTGTGAGCAAGGCCGCGGTTTGAGAATTGACGTGGATGGAGTCGAACGCGCCGACGAGGAGCAGGCCGAGGAGTGCGGCGAAGGGGGCGGCGTCGTATGAGCCGAAGTTCGCGGCACGACGGACGGCATTGCGGAGCCCGATCACCATGGCGGCAAGCGCGAGTGCCGCGCCGATCAGGCCGGTGGTGGCGAGGATGTGCAGGTAGGTGTTGTGCGCGTGCGAATGGCCGAAGAGCTGCGCGGGCGGCACGCCCAGGCGCGTCCAGTGGTCGCGGAAGATGGTGCGCATTGATCCGGCGCCGACGCCCGCGACGGGGCGTGAGAAGAACGACGCGGCCGACCATCGCGCCATCGCGATGCGGGCGCCGGTGTCGGTGGTTGTGTTGGCGATGGTGTCGGTCTCGTTCAGGGCGACCTGAACTTCTCGAACGCCGGTGTCGATGCGGTCCTTCAGCGCCGGGCCGATCTTGGGCCAGGCGAGGATGGCGGCAACACCGGCGAGGGCGAGCACGACCGCGAGACGCAAGACGATGTAACGGCGCGGCGAGCAGCGAACGAGGGCAAAGGCCGCCACGAGAACGATGAGGGCGGCGGCGGCGAGGATCGCGCCGCGCGTACCGGTGGCGAGGATGGCGACGAGCGTGATGGCGCTGCAGGCCAGTGCGATGAGGAATGAGCGGCCGCGCCCGGCGATGGCGGCGGGGAGGTGCAGGCCGAGCGCCGCGGTGAGGAGCGACCCGCCGACGACGGGGTCCCACCAGCCGCTGTTGCGCCCGGGCAGGCGGTTCCAGGTGATGCTGGGGATGTTGAAATGTGTGCCGAGCGCGTGGAGGAGTTGCGAGGCGTTGCCCACAAGGAAGCCCAGGGCTAGCGCGGTGATGAGCGCGCGTCTGTGCGCCATGACGGGCGCGAGGAGCACGATCGACCAGAGCCAGCGGCAGGCGCCGGCCTGTCCCGCGCCGAGCCTGGCGTCGGCGGACCAGAGGAGGGTGACGAACTGCCAGAGCGCGAAGAGCGCGGGGAAGACGAATTCGGGTGTGACGAGCGAACGCCACGCGACGCACCAGATTCGCCGTACGCCAAAGAGCGAGGCGAGGATCAGGGGCACGCCCGCCCACTCGACCACGGTCGTGGGGAACGTCACGAGGAAGCACCACAGGCACGCGGCCCAGAGGCAGACGCGGGCGTTGAGCGCGTCGTGGGTGTCCGTACGGCCGACTTCGCACGCGGCAACGAGCGCCGGAAGGCGCGCCTGGCGCTCGCCGGAAAGCCACGCGGAGATTGACCGGCCGTTCATATGCAAGGAGCAGACCTTCCTTTTTCCAAACAAACCTCGTTCGGGCTGGTGTGGGGCCCGGGCAGGCCGCGATCATGCGCGAAGGGCGGAAAACTCGCAACTTGAGGGCATGGAAGAGCAACCACCGAAACCCAAACAGGTAAAGATGACTGGGTGGGAATGCCCGATCCAGCCGACGAATGGTGGTTCGGCGGAGTGATTCTCGGGTAGTCTGGGTGGGGGCCGGGGCTCTGGTTGGTGGGGACGTGAGTTGGCGGTGGGCGTCGGCGCGGCCGTGACATCCTTGTGACCCCTCGGAACGAACACCCTTGATCCGGGCGGCGTCCAAAGGAGCAGGGCGCGAGCGTGGGAGTCTTTGCAAGGCTCGGCAAGGAGCGGTGCGATGAACGAAGTCCGTCGAGCGATCAAGTCCGCGGCGTGGCGACTCATCGTCACCGACTTCCTCCGTGCTCTTGCGATCTGCCTCACGATCGCGGTCTGCGCCGTGTTCCTGGCGCGGCTGGCAGAGATGCTCTTTGGATTGACGTTCCCGTGGCGGCAGCCGATGGGCGGGATCTTTGCGGGCACGGGTGCCGCGGCGCTGGTGTCGGCGATTGTGTGGACGATTGTGGTGCGCCGGCGCGAGTTGGCGGTGGCGCGCGAACTTGACGAGCGGGCCGGATTGCGCGAGAGCCTGAGCACGGCGCTGTGTGTTGAGAAGTCGTCCGATCCGTGGGCGCGGAACGTGGTGGAGGCGGCCCGCGCCAAGGCGGTGAGCGTGAAGGTGGGCGAGGCGATCCCGATAGCGGCGCCGCGCGCCTGGCCCGCGCCGCTCTTGGCGTCGCTGGCGCTGGTGCTCCTGTGGTTCACGCTGGCGCCGATCGACCTGCTCGGAATCCTTGCCAAGAAGGAAGAGAAGGAGAAGGCGCGTCAGAACCTGATGGAGGTCAAGAGCGACATCCAGCAGAAGGAGCAGAAGCTCAAGGAGATCCTCGCCAAGACCGAGGTGAAGTTTGACCAGGACAAAGCGAGCGATCCTGGCCTGAACAAGCCCGAGGAGATGCAGAAGCCCGAGGAACTGCAGCGGGCGGCGGTGAAAAAACTGACCGACCTGAACGAGTCGCTGAGCAAACTCAAGCAGGGCGAGAAGGCCGAGCAGTTGCAGGCGCTCAAGGACAAGATGGAGCAACTCAAGCAGCCCGGGCCCGGGCCGCTGAGCGAGTTGCAGCGCGCGATGGCGCGGGGCGAGTTCGGCAAGGCGCAGGAGGCCTTGGAAGAGTTGAAGAAGTCGATGCAGGACGGCTCGATGTCGGAGGAGCAGAAGGAGCAGGCCAAGAAGCAACTCGAGAATCTCGGCGAGCAGCTCAAGAAGGCGGCCGAGGATCAGAAGCAAGTGCAGCAGAAGCTCGAGCAGGCGGGCATGACGCAGGAGCAGGCCAAACAGGTCATGCAGCAGATGAAGAGCGACCCGCAGGCGCTGCAGCAGGCGATGGAGCAGATGAAGAATCTGTCGCCCGAGCAGAAAGAGCAACTCATGAAGATGGCGATGGCCCAGATGAAGGCCAATCAGCAGTGCCAGAACATGGGCGAGTCGATGAGCCAGATGTCGCAGAACATGGGCAAGCAGGGGATGAATCAGGAGGGCCAGCAGGCCGCGGAGTCGCTGGGCGAGCAACTGAGCGCCGGCGAGATGATGGACCAGGACATGCAGAACCTGGACAGCGCGATGAAGGAGTGCCAGTCGCAATTGGCGCAACTCGGCGAGTGCATGGGGGGCAACTGCCCGGGCGGCGACAAGGACGGCATGAACCGCTGGGGCAAGAACGGCCAGTGGAACGACAAGTCGTCGGACAAGTTGGGCCAGGGCACGGGCGGCGGCGGGCGCGGCATGGGTTCGAACAAGGAAGATTCGCCGACGGATTACACGTCGCAGAAGGAAAAGGCCAACGCGCAGAACAACGGCGGGCCGATCATCGGAAGCCGCCTGGTGCAGGGAGAGCAGATCAAGGGCGAGTCGGTGGTGGAGTTCTCCGAGGCCGTCACAGCGGCGGAGAAGAACGCGACCGAGGCGCTGACGACCGAGCAGATTCCTTCGGACCTTCACTCGGCGGTGAAGAAGTACTTCGGGCGGCTGGGCGACAAGGCCAAGCCCAAGATCACGCCCGGCGAAGCGCCGTCAAACAAGCCGGCGGAGAAGCCGGCGGGCGACGCGAAGGATGTGAAGAAGTAGGCAGTGGCTTGGCATGAGCGCGATGCGACGTCCTGGTCGCGTCTGGTTTGCTCTAAACTCTGCGCATGACGAAGAACAGAACCGTGATGGTGGTCGGCGTGCCGCTGGTCGTCGGCACGATCGTGCTGTCGGTGTTGTGGCGGTCGTATGTCGCCGATACGCCGCGGGGGTTTGGGCGGGCAGCGAACGATGGAGGTGTTGTTGCCGTTGGCGCCGGGGTGCCGGATGCGGGTGAGGTACTAGCGGGCGCGTCGGCGCCTTCGGGTGCGCCGGTTGCCTCTGGTGAACTGGTTCTGTACAGCAGCGCCGACGACGAGTACCTGCGGCTGGTCACCGATCGCTTCACCACTAAGACCGGCGTGAAGGTCAAGGCGGTGGGGGACACGGAGGCGACCAAGACGTTTGGGCTTGTGCAGCGCCTGATCGCGGAGAAGGACGGGCCGCGCGCGGACGTGTGGTGGTCGAGCGAGCCGATGAGTTCGATCGCGCTGGCGGAAGCGGGCGTGCTTGCGCCGATGGACCCCGCGCCAGAGTTGGATGACGCGACGACCTGGCCGACCGAACTCCGCGACGGCGAGGGGAGATGGTTCGCCATTGCGCGGCGGGCGCGGGTGATCGTGTACAGCACCTCGCGCGTGAAAGAAGGCGAGGCGCCGACGCACCTGCGCGACCTCATCGACGCGAGGTGGAAGGGGCGGGTTGGCATCGCCCGGCCACAGTTTGGCACGACGCGTACGCACCTGGCGGCGCTGGTCGCGCTGGCGGGCGAGGCGAAGGTCGAGGCGTGGCTCTCGGCGCTCAGAGATAACGACGTGCGCCTGTACGACGGGAACGCGTCGGTGGTGCGCGCGATCGCCAACGCGGAGATCGACGTCGGTCTCACCGACAGCGATGACGTGTTTGCGGGCCAGCGGAACAAATGGCAGGTCGGGCTGTGCTATGAAGGGCGCGACGCGGAGCCGTCGAAGGTCGAAGGCCTGGCGAGCTTCGGAACGATCATGCTGCCGAACACGGTCGGGCTCATCAAGAGGCCCGGCGGCGTGTCGAAGGACGCGCGGGCGCTGGCGGAGTTTCTGCTGAGCGCCGAGGTCGAGACGATCCTGGCCGAGAGCGATTCGCGGAACGTGCCGGTGCGCCCGGCGCTGGCCAAGGCCCAGTCGGACAAGGACCCGCGCACGCGTGTGGCGGAGCCCACAAACCTCGATCTTTCGGCGGTTTCCCGCGCGGCGCCCGCGGCGGCGGCGATCGCCGATCGGGTGCTGAAGTAGCCAACGCCCTACGATTCCGCATGCCCACGACCCAAGCGTCCGACGTCCGCTCGCTGATCAGGCAGGAGCTGGAGGCCCTTGTGGCGATCCGGCGCGATCTGCACGAGAACCCCGAACTGCACTTCGAGGAGAGGCGCACGACTCAGGTTGTGCAGCGGGAGTTGACGGCGCTGGGTATCCCGTTCCGCGCGGGGCTGGCGCGGGGCACGGGCGTGGTGGCGCATCTGGCGCCGACCGACGCCGCGAATGTCGCCAAGCCGGCGATTGCGCTGAGGGCGGATATGGACGCGCTTCCGATCGTTGAGAAGACGGGGCGTGCCTATGCATCGCGGAATCCCGGCGTGATGCACGCCTGTGGGCACGACGGGCACACCACGATCCTGCTCGGCGCGGCACGCGTGCTCGCCAAACTGGATCAGCGGCCCAATCCGGTCACGCTCATCTTCCAGCCCGCGGAAGAGGGCGGCGGCGGCGGGGACCTGATGTGCAAGGACGGCGCACTGCTGGGCGAGGGAATGGGCGGGCTTGGCCCCGCGGTGGCGAGGATCTATGGGCTGCACGGCTGGCCATCGGTCCCGCTCGGCATGGTGACGACGCGCACGGGCCCGCTCCTGGCGGCGGTGGATGATTTCAAGGTCGAGGTTCGCGGCGTGGGCGGGCATGCGGCGTATCCGCACCTTGCGAAGGACCCGATCGTGGCGGCTGCCCACTGCATCACGGCGCTGCAGACGGTTGTTTCGCGACACACCGGCCCGCACGATTCATCGGTGCTTACGGTCGGGCAGATCTACGCGGGCACGGCGAACAACATCATCCCCGAGAGCGCGACGTTCATCGGCACGGTGCGCACCCTCACGCCGAAACTCCGCGCGTCGGTGAAGCAGCGGTTCTTTGAGATCGTGGCCGCGACGGCGCAGGCGTTTGGTTGCTCGGCCGCGATCGACTGGCACGAGAGTTATCCCGTCACGATGAACGACGACCACGCAACGGCCCGCTTCTTTGAGGTCGCCAAGAAGACGCTCGGCTCTGGGCGCGTGCGCATCGCCGAATACCCGACCATGGGCGGCGAGGACTTTAGTTATTACGCTCAGCACGTGCCGGCGTGCTTCTATCTGCTCGGGCTGCGGCCGGAGCACGCGGCAAACTTCCCGGGGCTGCACCAGCCCGACTTTGACTTCAACGACGACGCGATGGAGACTGGAATCGAGATGATGGTTGCGCTGGCGCTGGGCGGGTGAAGCAAGAAGTGGTCAAGTGATCAGACCGTCACGCGGCGAAGCGGCCCTATGCGCCGTGGCGTGGTGCGTGACGCCGTCAACCTTTGCCCATGAGGAACTGGCCGTAGCCACAACTCGGCCCCGGGCATTTCACTTGACCACTTCGCCACTCAACCGTTTCCTTCTTCAGCACCCGGCGTACATGAACTCTTCGCGCACGACCTTGCCGTTCTTCACGGTGTAGACCGCGACTTCCTTCATCCGCACGGTGTCGCCGCCCTTGGGCTTGAGTTCGATCTCGATGTGAACGGCGAAGCCGGTCGCGCCGACAAACGGGCCGGTGGCACGGCAGCCGAGAATCTCGTTCTCGCCCATGAAGTCGGCGCACTTGGCTTCCATGGCCTTGCGCCCGGCCCAGCCCATGCCGCTGCCTTCGATGCTCTCGATCGCGTCGGACCAGAACTTGTCCCAGAGCGGCGTGTCGCTCACCGCGCCGCTGTTGAGGTGTGCGACGACGGCTGCACCGATCTCGGCGGGCGTGGCACCCTTGCCCGACGACACGGGCTTGGGCGCGAGTTTCGATGCGCCGGCGGGCTTGGCGGACTTCTTGGCCGCGGGTTTCTTGGTTGCCTTTGGGGCGAACTTCTTGACGGCGGGCTTCTTCGACTTCTTGGCCATGGAGTTCTCCTTATCTGTTGTGGTCGCAGTGTATCTCTTCGCGGACGCGCGGAGTGGCCGTGCGCCGGATCAATGCGGACTGGCGTGGCGGGATTGAAACGGCATTAATTTGCCTTCGGGGCGAGGCGTTGCTCGAGCGCGTCTCGGTCGTTGCCGAAATCGTCCCCGGGGTAGATATCCGGCGCGGCGGCGGCGAGGGGCGCGAGTGATTGCGCCGGCGCGCCGGAGGCCGCGAGCGTGTCAAAGGTCTGCGTGAGGAGTGCGGAGGCGCGGGTGCGGGCCGCGGCGAGTTGATCGACGCCGGAGGACGCGACGACGGCTCTGGCGAGTTCGGCGGCGGCGCTGGCGGCGTGCTCCTTGCTCTCGGGGAGGAGCGGGCTTCGGCAGAGTTCGTCGAGTTCCTTGGCCGCCGCGTCGATGATCGCGGCGGAGGCGGTGAGCTCGGCCTTGGCCCTAGCGGCGGCGAGGGTGACACGCTTGGCTCGGGCAATCTGGTGGTAGCGATCGGCGGACGGCTTGTCGCGCATCACGTCATTGAGCAGCGATTGGGCGGCGTCGAACTCGCCGAGGTCGATACGGCAGTTGGCGAGATTGAGGCGTGAGGCGTTGACGTTGTCATGGGTGGGCGCGAGGGCGCGGGCACGGGCCGCGAGGTTGGCGGCGTGTAGTTCGGCGGCGCGGGTGAGGCCCAGAGCGCGGCGCGAGGGGTCTTTGTCGGCGCGGGCGAGGCGCCAGAGGTGGGTGGCGTACTTGTTGACGGTCGCGGCGCGATAAGGGTGTACGGCGTCGAGCCTGAGTTTGTCGCACTCGGCGAGCGCGTTCTCGAAGAGTTGTGAGATGCGGGCGTCGTTGTGGCCGCGGGTCGTTTCGGACTGGCTGAGGTAGGACGCGAGGGACTGGTAGCAGCCGATGAGGGCGAGCGGCTGTTTGCCGGGGTTGGAGAGGTGGATGTTGATGGCTTTTTCGATGTGGTCGATGGCGGCGGGGAGGTTGCGCTGGTCGTGTGCGAGTTCGGCGAGATCGGCGTGGGCGGCGGCGACGAGCGTCGGGTCGCCGCCCTTGGCCGCGGATTGGGAGCGGGCGTCGAGGACTTGCGTGTAGAGATTGAGGGCTTCGTCGTGGCGGGCCTGGAGTTTGCGGGCGTAGGCCAGGACGCGCGTGGCGTCGGTCGTGAGTTCGATGGCGGCAGGCGAGGACGGGGCGGCGATGATGGAGCCCGCGAGCGTGGCGGCCTCGTCAAGATCGGTGGGCAGGCGGCGCTCGCAGAGCGCGGCGGCGAGGTTGAGGCGGGCGCGGAGCGTTTCGGGGTGAGACTCGCCGAGCGCGGTGGTACGGGTGGCGAGGGCGCGGCGGAGGAGTTCGGCGGCCTGGGTGAGTTCGCCGAGCTTGGCGTAGGCCGTGCCGCGGAATTCGTCGATCGCGGCGTGCGCGAGGGGCTGCTGTGAGAACTGCTGGTCGGCCTTCTGGTCAACATCGCGGAGGAGTTCGCGGAGGAGCGTGGTGTCGAGTCCTCGCGCGATCTCGGGGTCGAGCGAGGTGATGAGTTCGCCGGCGAAACTGGTGGCGGAATCGGCGACGGCCTGGACCTTCACGGTTTCGGCGAGGGCCTGCTGGGCGATGGTCTTCTGGTGTTCGGCGCTGCGCCAGAACGCGGCGGAGACGATGCCGCCGGCGATGATGGCGGCGAGGGAGATGAGGGCGGCGAAGGTGGCAGCCTTGTGGCGCTGGAGGACTTTCTTGATGGCGTAGATCTGGCTGTCGCGCTTGGCCTCGATGGGTTCGCCGGCGAGGTAGTGGCGGATGTCGCGGGCGAGCTCGCCGGCGTTCTGATAGCGGCGGTCGCGTTCCTTGCTGAGGCATTTCAAGACGATGGTCTCGACCTCGTCGTTGATGCCGCGCCTGACGGTGCTGGGTCTCTTGGGGACTTCGTGGAGGATTCGTTCGAGGGCGTCGCGGAAGTTGCCGAGGACTTCGTAGGGGAAGCGGCCGGTGAGGAGTTGGTAGAGGACGACGCCCAGGGAGTAGACATCGGTGCGGACGTCGATCTTGTCGGGCGCGCGTTCGGCCTGTTCGGGGCTGGACCAGGGGAGCGAGCCGAGGAAGTCGCCGGTGGCGGTCATGACCTGCATGTTCTCGCCGTCGATGATGTCGGTGCCGGCGCCCTTGGCCAGGCCAAAGTCGAGGATGTGCGGCTCGCCGGCGGCGTCGACGCGGATGTTGGCGGGCTTGAGGTCGCGGTGGACGATGCCGCGGAGGTGGGCGGCGTTGACGGCGTCGCAGATCTTGTGGAAGAGGGCGAGGGTGTCTCCGATGGTGCGGTCGGCGTCGCGGATGTAGGCGTCGAGTGTGTGCCCGGAGATGTAGTCCATGACGAAGTAGTGCAGGCCGCTGGCGACGCCGGAGTCTTGCACCGCGACGATGTTGGGGTGGTTGAGTTGAGAGAGGACCTCGATCTCGCGTTCGAAGCGGATGCGGTCGCGCACGCCGACGAAGGGGCCTTCGCGGAGGACCTTGATGGCGACCTTGCGTTTGGTTGATTTGGAGAGTGCCTGGTAGACGACGCCCTGCCCGCCGCGGGAGATTTCGCGGAGGATCTGGTAGCCGGGGAAGATGTCGGGCGGGGGGGCGATGGGGATGGGGGCGGGTTTTTTGCCGCGGGCACGGGCCTGGTTGAGGGCGTCCATGACGAGGGCGTCGTCGCCGGAGGGGGGCGGGCCGGACGAGGGCGCGGCGTCGTGCCCGGATGGCGGGTTCGACGGGTGCGGGCCCGAGCCGTGCGAATCTGGCGGCGGGGAGGAAGAATCGGGGTTGGAGTCGGGCGGGTTCATGGGGCGCAGCGGTCGGCGTGGTCCGATTGTGAAGCGACGGCGGGGCGGGCGCGTCACGCGGGATCAGGACATGCGCGAGAAATAGCGGGATTCGGAGCCCAGGAGTTCGCGGAGGCGGTCGTGGGCCCGGGCGCGGAGCATGTGGGTAGCGCCGACGGAGCGGCCCAGGGCCTCGGCGGCCTGGGCGGGGGCCTTGCCCTCGAGGTCCAACATTCGGATGACCTGCTCGTAGGCGGGCGGGAGCTGGGAGAGGACGGCGTCGAGGGCGGTGTGGACCTCGCCGCGGGCGGCGGCACGCGACGGCGTGGTGCTGGTATAGCCCAGGAGCTCGACGAGCGCGACGTAGGAGTCGTCATCGCCGCCGGCGTGGACCTGCTTGCGCGGATCGGGGCGCTTGGCGCGTTCGAGGGACTTGATGGCGTCGCGGAGGTTGTTGTCGGCGATGTGAGAGAGCCAGGCGAGGAAGGAGCCCTCGCCGCGGTCGGTGAAGGCCTCGATCTGCAGGAAGGCTTCGACGAAGGTGACCTGGAGGACGTCGTCGGCGTCGAGGGTTCCCTGCCAGACGGGGGAGATCTTGGAGGCGACGCGGGCGCGGAGCTGGGGCGTGATGTCCTTCAGCGCCTGGGCCAGGGCCTTCTCATCACCGCGGACGGCGGCGCGGAGCAGGTCGTGCTCGCGAGCGCGCGGATCGCCTGGGGATGGAGGGGGTTGGGAGGACACGGGATTACTTGCCGCTGCTGATCAGGCCCAGCACGGTGGCGGTCATCGCGATGAGCGCTTTGATGAGCGACTCGCCCGCGACGAGGCCCGACGCGATGGGGATGTTGAATGTTTCGGCGGACTTCTTGTGGGAGCGAGCCCAGATGTATGCGATGAGCGCGCCGATAGCGAAGGCCAGCGAGTTATTGAAGCCAACGACCCACGAGAGGCCCAAGCCCATGGTGCTCGGCCAATAGGCCTTCCAGTTCTTGGGCACCAGGAACTTCTCGATGCAGGGGAGGATGATGCCCAGCACGGCGCCGATGAGAATGGCGACCTTGGCGGAGTCGGCGAGGCTGTGCAGGCCCTGCGTGAGCACCTGCGCGACGCGGAACCACTGGTTGGTGCCGGGGGCGGGGAATTTCTCGAGGGCGGCCTTGGTCGGGACCATCAGGTACCAGATGGGAATGATGGCGACGGTGCCGAAGAAGACGCCGAAGAACTGCGCCAGGAACTGGCGGCGGGGGTTCGCGCCCAGCAGATAGCCGGACTTGAGGTCTGTAAGAAGGTCTGCGGAGGACGATGCGGAGTTGGCGGCGATGCCGGCGGACGCGAGGTTGGGGACGACCTGTCCGGGGTGGAGTAGCGCGAAGGTGATCTGCATCACCTTGCCCATGGCGCCGATCGGGGTGGTGTCGGTCTCGCCGGTGGCGCGGCACGCGACGAGCGAGAGGACGAAGGACATGGCGACGGCAATAACGCCTGCCCACCATGAGATCTGGAAGCCGATGATCTGAACGACCACCATGGCGATGGTGAGCGGGATCATGCCCGCGAGCATCCACCAGAAGGGGACCTCGATGCGGGTGAGGGGGTCGTCAGTTTTCGGGCCGTCCTTGCGGGAGGAGAGAGCGCCGGATACGGCTCGGCCGATGGACTTCCACTGGAAGGCCAGGGAGGTGAGGGAGGACATGACCATGAGGGCGGTGCCGCCCCAGAGGGCCCAGCGGTAGATGTGGTAGGTGGTGCCGCCGCCGACGAGTTCGATGGAGGGGATGTACCCGTCCTGGAACTTGTTGCCGACCTCGAGCAGGTGGGCGGCGTCGATGCCGATGAGGTAGGGGGAGACGAAGAAGTAAAGGAGGATGGAGCCAACGAGCATGGTGAGGGAGACGCGGAGGCCGACGATCATGCCCGCGGCGATGAGGAGCACGCTGGGCTCAAAGCCGAACTGGATGAGCCGCTTGGCGACGGGAGACTCGGAGAAGTTCACGAGGTTGCCGTCTGTACCCGCGACTTTCTCCCAGAACGCGTGGAGTTTGCCCTGTCGATCGACCGTGGCGAAGCCGGCCTCGGGGTACTGGTCGGGGAGGTGGAGGGAGTGAAGCGGGCCCTTTTCGCCGAAGACCTTGTCGATGATCTGGAGTGTCCCCTCGGAGGTGTTCATGATGCCGACGACCGCCGAAGTCAAGAGCCCCACGATGAGCGCGTAGGCCTTGTGGACCGCCTCCTTGCTCTCGCTGTAAAGGCTCCGGAGTGTTTCGGCGGCGGCGATGCCCGAGGGGAAGGGCAACTGCTCGTGGTTGATCATCTGGCGCTTCATCGGGATCGCCAGGAATACGCCCATCATGCCGGTGCAGAAGGTGAAGAGGGTGACCATCACCCACGGCTGAACGTCGAGGGTCTTGACGTCGGCGGACGTTCCACCCTCGGGAGGCGCCTGCATGAGAAGGAGGGCGCCGAACATGGTGGCGATGGTGGAACCTGTGGAGTAGCCCGCCGCGGACGCGGTCGACTGCATGCAGTTGTTTTCGAGGATGGACATCTTGGAGACGTTTCCGCCGGAGGCCAGACGGATGAGGTTCCAGATGACATAGGACATGACACAGGCGGTGATGGCGACGCCGAAGGCCCAGCCGATCTTGAGGGTGGTGTACAGGTTGGCCGAGCACATGGCCATGCCGAGCAGACCGCCCATGATCACGGCGCGCGGCGTGAGTTGGCGCATCTTGTCGCCCTGGTAGACGTGGGTGTACCAGTGCTGGTCTTTCTGCTCTGGCGTGGCGTCTTCGTGGAGCGGCGGAACAGAATTGTCGAAGCCGGAGGCGTTCTTTCCAGTGGGGGCGGCTTCGTTGGACGGTCCGGCCATGATCAATGCTCCGAGGCGGCGGCAGACAGGCTGCGTGAATTACGGATATGAACCACACAACGTAGTTGATGTGACGCCCTGCTGCAAGACAGACGGTCCGTGGTTTGACTTCTGTTTGTGCTCCGACTGTCAGGCGCAACCGCCTCAATCGGCCGGCACGCAGCGCTCGGTCGCCCACTCACGCAGCTCGGCGACCTTCTCGGCCATGGTGACCGAGAGGGGCGGGGAGCGGCGGAGGGCGGCCTCGAGGAGCGGGCCGTCGAGCGCGGATTGCTCGCCCTTGTTCTTGGTGTCGAACGCGTCGTGGAGCGCGCTGATGACGCCCTGTTCGAGTTCCGCGCCGCTGTAGCCTTCTGAGGCCGCGATCGCGCCGGCGAGATCGAGCCTGACGGGATCGACGCCGCGACGCTTGAGGTGGATGGAGAGGATCTGGCGGCGTGCGGCCGGCGCGGGGAGGTCGACGAAGAAGATCTCGTCGAAGCGGCCCTTGCGGAGAAGTTCGGGCGGCAGGGCCTCGATGTCGTTGGCGGTCGCGACCAGGAAGACCGGCGCGGTGTGCTCCTGCATCCACGTGAGCAACGAGCCGAACATGCGGCGCGAGAGCCCGCCGTCGGTCGAGGTGCTGGCGGCCGAGGCAAAGGCCTTCTCGATCTCGTCGATCCAGAGCACGACGGGCGACATGGACTCAGCCTGGTCGAGGGCTTCGCGCAGACGGCGCTCGCTCTCGCCGATGTAGCGGTCGTAGAGCGCGCCGGCGTCGAGGCGGACGAGCAGGCGACGCCAAGCCGACGCGACCCCCTTGGCCGCCAGCGACTTGCCCGCGCCCTGGACGCCCAGCAGGAGCACGCCGCGCGGCTGGGGCAGGCTGGCCTTGGCGCCGTCGTCGGTCATGGCGCGGGCGCGCTGGCGCAGCCATCCCTTGAAGCGATCGAGCCCGCCGACTTCGTCGAGCGAGGGCGGGCTGTCGATGAACTCGAGCACGCCCTCGGCCTGGATCATGGCGCGCTTGGCGGTGAGCAGTCGCGGGAGATCCTCGGCGTCGAAGCGGTTGTCGGACGAAACGACATCGCGCACGGCCTGGGCGATCTGGCGGCGCGTCAGGCCGCGGAGGTTGGCGCGGACCGACTCGAACTGTCGCCTGGAGATGTCGATCGCAAGCGGGGCGCGCCGGTTGGAATCGCGGAGCGTGCGACGAACGGTCTCCTCGATTTCCTCTTCGCTGGGGAGTTCGAGCGCAAGCGTGGTGACGCGCGACAGGATGACCCTGGGGAGCGAGTCGTGATGATCGATGAGGATGACGCAGCCGCGATGGCGCTCCTGGTGATCGATGAGTTCGCGCAGCGCACGGAGCGTGCGCGGATCAGAAAGGTGATCGGCCAGGTCCAGGAGCACGAGGACCGCGGGCTGATTCAGCGTGCGCATCCAGTGGAACATGGCGGCGGCGGCGTTCTCGGTATGGGGCTCGGCGCCCGACTCGACGCGAGCGTCGGTGATGCCGAGTACGGCGCTCCAGCGCTGCGCGGGAAGGTTGAGATCAACGGCGCAGGCGAAGGCCAGATCGAGCGCGTCCTGCTCTTCGCTGGTGGAGATGAAGACGCCGGCGTGCCCGGCGTCGATGAGCGACTTGAGGCGTGGGAGATCATGCTCGGGCATCAGCAACTCCGGCGCGGGCGTGTGTATTGCATGGTATCGCAAGGAATGTGCAACAAAAAAATGCGTGACAAAATCGTGACCGGTGCTGCAACCTTCAGGATGGGCCGCCCGTAGCGATTGGCGTTCTGAAAATCAACGGTGCGTTCAGCACGAGTGGTGCGGAATACGAAGAGACAATCGAAGAAGACAAGGGAGCGAGAGAGCGGACGGTGCTGTGTGCTCGCACCGTGTTGCCGGCATGATCTGCGAAGCCCCGCGGCGTTGTGTGCTCACGCGCGTGTGTGCCCGGATCATCTCCCGGGGACGGGCCTGGGCGGGAGGAGAGCCCAGGCTCCCGTCTTTTTTGCAGGACCTACCGTTCCGCGATGAGCGCGACGCCCACGGCCGAGAAGACACCCGACAGTGCGCACGGCAACGCGCCCCAATCAACACACAGCGATCCGCAAAGACCCGGCGCATGGAATGCGCTGGGGCACGCTCTTGCGGATATCAAACTCGCGCACTCGGTGTTTGCGTTGCCCTTTGCGATCCTCGCGGCGGTGGCGGCCAGGCCTGTGGACGGGGCGTGGTCGAGATTTGCCGGGCAACTGGTCGTGGTGGTCGTATGCATGGTGCTGGCGCGCACGTGGGCGATGATGATCAACCGCCTCGTGGATCGAGCGTTCGACGCGCGGAATGCGCGCACGGCGCGCCGGGCGCTGGCGGCGGGGCGTATCTCGCCGAGCCAGGGCTGGGCGATCGCGCTGGTGTGCGCCGCGATGTTCGTCGGCGCAGCGGCGATGTTCTGGGTGTTCTTCGACAATCGCTGGCCTGTGATGCTCAGCGCGCCGGTGCTGGCGTGGATCGCGTTTTACAGCTTCACCAAGCGATTCACATGGCTGTGCCACGTGTTCCTGGGCGGGGCGCTGGCCGCGTCGCCCCTGGCGGCCGCGATCGCGGTGGACCCGTCGTCGCTCTCGCGGCTTCCGGTGCTGTGGTATCTGGCGGGCATGGTGGTGCTGTGGGTCGCGGGCTTTGACGTGATCTACGCGATCCAGGACCTGGAGTTTGACCAGCGCGAGGGGTTGTCGAGCATCCCGGCGCGGCTGGGACTGCGCGGCGCGATGTGGACCAGCCGCGTGCTGCACTCCGGCGCGTTTGCCATGCTCCTCCAGGCCTGGCGCGCCGAGCCGCGCTTCGGGCCGATCTTCGGCGCAGCAGTTGGCCTGGTCGCGGCGCTCCTGGTGATGGAGCACGTTGTGCTGGCAAGACGCGGCAATGCGGGGCTCGACATGGCGTTCTTCACGCTCAACGGCATCGTGAGCTGCGCGCTTGGCGCGGCGGGATGCGTGGATCTGCTGGTGTGAGTCAACGCGCGGCGATGAGTGCCTCAGCCCTGCTTCCCCGCCAGTTCAAGGCACCACTTCGGGCCGGTCACGTCCCACGATGCGATCTTCACTTTGCAACTCCATCGCCCCGTCGACACCGGCTTGATCGCGCTCCACGGGATGCTCGCGGGTGTCACGCCGAACCAGCGCTCCATCTTGGCGGGGAAGAGGTGCAGGTGTTCTTCGTCGACCTCGACGTGATAGCCCCAGCCGACGCTGAACATGTCGATGCGGAAACTCTGGAACTCCCGCCGAACGGCGCCGGGGAGCGGCGACCTGAACGGAAACTTGGCCGGGATTTCTCGGAGGTTTGAGACCATCCAATAGACGAGCGCGCCGACCACGACCGCGTCGCAGATGACGAAAATCCCGACGACGAGAAAGACGTGCGTGGTCTTCATTCGCGGCCTCGGGCGCAGCATAGCCGAGAGGGCGGGGCCCACGACGAACCCCCAACTCCTCGGATCACGCCGCCTCGTCGCTCCCGCCGACGTCCACGCCCGCTGTTTCTTCCGCGCCCTGCGGATCCTGCGAGAGTTGGTCGATCGTCGGCGCGTCGGCCAGCGCCTTGCCCTTGACGTCAGTCAGCGCCTTGCCGTCGAGCGTGCGGATGATCGCGACGGGGTTGGCCTTGTCGTGAATCTCCAGCGCGGCCTCGAGTTCCTTGCGCGTGGGCTCGGGGATCTCCGCCCACTTGCCGCGCCCGCGACACTTGGGGAAACGCGAGCAGCCCAGCCACGGCCCGCGCACGCCGTTGCGCAGGTTCATCGGCGATTGGCACGTCGGGCACGGGAGTTCCGTGACCAACGGCGGCGGCGACGGCGCCTGCACCTTGCCCTTGCGGTCGAGATTGAGGATGCCCGTGCAGGGGCTGGCCTTGTCGCCGTAGCGCGTGCAGGAGAGGAAGACGCCGAAGCGCCCGGTGCGCTTGGTCATCGCGCTCCCGCACTTGGGGCACGCGACGTTGACGCCCTCGGCCGCGGGGCGCGGCTTGCCCTCGCGATCAACCGGGCTGGCGTAATCACATTCCGGGTAGCGGCTGCACGACAGGAAGCGCCCGTTCTTGCCGAAGCGGTAGACAAGGTCGGAGTTGCACTTGGCGCACCGATATTCCTTGGGCGCGGGGACGGTCTCGGCCTTGGCGTGCGTGAGCGTCGTGAGCGCGTTCTTCAGGCTCTTCTGGAACGGGCCGTAGAAGTCCTGGAGCATCTTGATCCAGTCGAGATGGTCCTCCTCGATCTTGTCGAGGAGCGTTTCCATCTCGCGCGTGTATCCGATGTCCATGATCTCGGGGAAGCCCTCGACCAGTTTGTCGGTGACGACCTCGCCCAGGTCGGTCGCGTGGAAGCGGCGCTGGAGCTGTTCGACGTACTTGCGATCCTGGATCACGCCGATGATCGACGCGTATGTCGACGGGCGACCGATGCCTTCTTTTTCAAGCGTCTTGATCAGAGAGGCTTCGCTGTAACGCGGCGGGGGCGAGGTGAACTTCTGCTCGACTCGCACGCCCAGCGGGTTCAGAACTTGGCCCTGCTTCACCGGCGGGAGCGTCTGCTCGTCGTCATCGTGCGGTATGCCCGCGACCTTGAGGTAGCCGTCGAACACCAGCGTGCGCCCGCCCGCGCGGAACGTGAGCGTGGGTTGAGCGGTTCCGTTGAAAGACCCGCCGCCGGTGGTGAGCAGGACGGTGGTCGCGTCCCACTGGGCGTGGGCCATCTGGCATGCGACAAAGCGGTTCCAGATGAGCGTGTAGAGCCGGAGTTGGTCGGGTGAAAGCGCGCTGGCAACGCGCGAGGGCGGGTAGTTGAGGTTCGTCGGGCGGATCGCCTCGTGGGCTTCCTGCGCGCCCTTGTTCGACGACGCGAAGAAGTTCGGCTTCTCGGGGAGATACTTGGGCCCGAAGGACTTGCCGATGTAGTCGCGGGCCATCTGCAGCGCATCGCCCGACAGGTGCGTCGAGTCGGTACGCATGTAGGTGATGAGGCCGACGGGGCCCTCGCCCGGAACATCAACGCCCTCATACAACTGCTGGGCCGCACGCATGGTGCGCTGCGCGCCGAAGCCCAGGCGGCTCGACGCGGCCTGCTGCAAGGTCGACGTGATGAACGGGCCGGGCGGACGCTGCGAGCGCCGCTCGGTCTCGATCGACTTGACGGTGTACGGCGTGGCCGGATTGGCGTTGCCCGTGACGGTGCGAATCCAGCGGGCTGGCCCGCGCCCCTTGGGGTCGTCGGTGATCGAGCCCTTGACCTGCGCCAGCCCCGCCGCCGTCGCGATCCAGCAGGCGCGCTCCACGGGCTGCCACGGTGTGGGCCGCGCAAAGCGACCCTGGTCGCCCGGGCCCGGCGTGCAGAGATCGAACTTGGCCTCGTCCACCTCGACCAGTTCGGCCCGGATGCACGAACGCTCGCTCAGCCACGAGACCTGCGACTTGATCGACGGCGTGTTGCCCTTCTCGTCCTTGCTTGCCGCGAACGAGTCGTACTGCGGCCCGAATTCGCGGGCCTTGGATTCGCTCAGCGCCAGGTCGGCGTGGATTTCCCAGTTCTCGTCGGGGATGAAGGCGCGAATCTCGCGCTCACGCTCGACGACCAGCCGCACCGCCACCGACTGCACGCGCCCGGCGGAGAGCCCACGCGCCACCTTCTTCCACAGCATGGGCGACACCTGGTAGCCCACGATGCGGTCAAGGATTCGCCGCGCCTGCTGCGCGTTGACGCGGTCTTCGTCGATCGGATGAGGATTGCCGAAGGCGCGATCGATCTCCGACTTGGTGATGGCCGCGAACATCACGCGCCGCGCCTTGTCGCTGGGGATCTGGAGTTCCTGCGCCAGGTGCCACGCGATCGCCTCGCCCTCGCGGTCCAAGTCGGTGGCGAACCAGACCTGGTCGGCGTCCTTGGCGGCCCGCTTCAGGTCGGCGATCACTTTTTCCTTGCCGGGCAGGATCTCGTACGTCGGGCGGAATTTGTGCTCGAGGTCAACGCCAGGAACGGGGCTCTTGACGCCCTTGGGGTTCTTGCTGGGAAGGTCGCGGACGTGGCCCACGCTGGCGAGCACGACGAAGTCGCGCCCCAGATACTTGTTGATCGTTTTGGCCTTGCTGGGCGACTCAACGATCACGAGCGACTTGCCCTTGGCGGCGCCGGCGACGTATCCCAGGCCGCGCGACGGCCCGCGCGAGCGACCGCGACCGCGCGGGGCCGCCGAGGGCGCGGAACCAGCCTCGCCGGGCTTGGCCGTGGACTTGGAGGTGGACTTGCCGGGACTTGAAGCGGCTCTTTTCGCCATGAAGGGGTCCTGTCGGAAGGCAGAGGAAATGATCGGGCCGAGCGCTTGTCAAGTAGTACGGATTTTGGAAGGAACCAGATCGTCGCCCGGGTTGGGCGGGGGTCGGAGGCGGGAATCCTGAGTCAAGATCGGGCAAGTCGAGCACGGGAGTCCGGGAATAACCGGCATCGGCGGGGCTTTCGCCGAACTTGAGGGTGTGTCGGGTCGATACACCGAGTCCCGGAGAGCCTGTTGGGCCGAACCGGGGCCGACGAAAGTTCGGCCCTAGAATTTCGGTTCAGCGAACGGAGAATCGGGGCGGGGCGGCGTGGGCGGCCCCGGACGGAAACCTGACTGTGCGGGCGTCTTCGCCCGCGGGTGTGATGAAGGAAAGGCAAGCGTCATGGCGACCCCCAAGCGTGCATTGATCACGGGCATCACCGGTCAGGACGGCTCATACCTCGCTGAGTTTCTCATCGAGAAGGGCTACGAGGTTCACGGCATCATCCGACGCAGTTCGAGTTTCAACACCGGACGCATCGACCACATCTACCTCGACCCGCACGTCAAGGGCGGCAAGTTGAAATTGCACTACGGCGATCTATGCGATGCCAACAACCTCTCGAAATTGATGCGCGAAGTGCGCCCCCACGAGGTGTACAACCTCGGCGCCCAGTCGCACGTGCGCGTGTCGTTCGACATGCCGATCTACACCGCCGAGACGGTCGCGATGGGCGCGCTGAAGCTCCTCGAGGCCGTGCGCGAGTTCACGCACGAGAGCGGGCAGCAGGTGCGTTACTACCAGGCGTCGAGTTCGGAGCAATACGGCAAGGTCGTCGAGACGCCGCAGAAGGAAACCACCCCGTTCTATCCGCGCTCGCCCTACGCCTGCGCAAAGATGATGGCCCACTGGGCGACGGTGAACTATCGCGAGAGTTACGGGATGCACGCGTCGTGCGGCATCCTGTTCAACCACGAGAGCCCGCGCCGCGGCGAGACCTTCGTCACCCGCAAGATCACCCGGGCCGTCGGTCGCATCAAACTGGGGCTCCAGGACAAGATCTTCCTGGGCAACCTCGACAGCAAGCGCGACTGGGGATTCGCCGGCGACTACGTCAAGATGATGTGGATGATGCTCCAGCAGGAGAAGCCCGACGACTACGTGATCGCCACCGGCAAAACCATCAGCGTGCGCGAGTTCTGCGAACTGGCGTTCAGCCATGTCGGGCTTGATTACAAGGACTTCGTCGCCTTCGACCAGCGCTACCTCCGCCCCGCAGAGGTCGACCTGCTGTTGGGCGACCCCGCCAAGGCCAAGGCCAAACTCGGCTGGGTGCCCACGACGACCGTCGAGCAGCTCGCGGCCATGATGGTCGACAACGACCTCGAGATGGCCAAGCGTGAGAAGACCCTGCGCGACGCCGGGCACAAACTCCCCGAGTTCGCCGGTCACGATCAGTAAGTACGCGCCAGGATCGCGGGCGCGCCACGAATGTCGAGAGAGATCACGCGGGCCCGAAAGGGCCCGTGTTTCATTTCGGCTCGACCATCTGACGATCCTCGCGACCGCGTTCCTGGAGAATCTCGATCCCGCACTCCGTTGTCTGTGACACTCGATGAAATTCGCGTATGCAGGCGCGCCGCGCGCTCGCTCGGTCTTTCTTCTTCGCGACGGGTCAAGTAGACTCGCGCGGCCGGGGCTGATCGGTGTTCATGCGACGCGGCATCCCCTTCGGTGTCGATTCGGACGCCGCCTCGATCGGTTGGTGAACAGGAGAGCGACCATGAGGACGACGCGAAACGTTGCGGCGGTGGCGTGCGCGCTGCTCGCCCTGGCCGGGCATGCCCAGGCGCAGAAGGCGATCACGACCGGATACATGTTCTGGAACAAGCGGGCCGAGGGGAACGATGTTCTCTCGGCCGTCAACCTGAACAAGGTGCTCAACGACAATCTCGGCGACGCGCAGCAGGTCAATTTCTTTCTCGACGCGTGCTACTCCGGCGCGATGATCGACCTGGCGACCGATCCGAAATACAAGCTCACGATCCCCTATTTCCTCGGCACTTCCGACAACGGCAAGACCAAGTCCACCGACATCGGCTCCAGCAAGGACGCGAATCCGCCCGGGCGCCTCAAGCACTCCAAGAAGGATTACTACTTCGGCGGCTACACGCCGTACCTGGTCAAGCAGCTCCGCGCCGGCTCGCCGAAGGTGAAGGACCTGCACGCCAGCGCCAAGGCCGACGTGGAGAAGGACCCGGCACGCCTGTACAACGAGAAGCCGCAGTCCGACAAGGGCAACGGCGCGGACGATCAACTGAAGATCAACGCGGGCACGAACAAGAAGCACGCGCTGGTCTTTGGCGGCGATCTCTCGCGCCTCTACACACGCCCCGTCCAAGAGATGTGGATCGCCTTGAAGGACAAGGGCTATGACTCCCTCAAGCTCTATGAGCACAACCTGATCAATCAGACGTTCGAGGGCGCCGACATCGAGGGCTCGGGTACGTACGAGAACTTCAAGAGCGAACTCCAGGCCTACAAGACAGCCATGGCCGCCGACAAGGGCAAGCAGACCGCGTCGATCTTCCTCGAGACCCACGGCGTGCGCGACACCAAGGACTTCAAGTACCAGGTCAACGCGATTCCCAACACCCCCAAGCAGGGCGAGGTCATTACCGGCGGCGTGCAGTCGCTCGGCCTGCTCATGGACAACGACTTCTGGCGCGACCTGAAGGAAGACTTGCTCGTCGACGACCCCAACCAGGTCCGGGCCGTGCAGCCGCGCCTGTACGTCTCGTACTCCGAGGCCGCCTTCGCCCCCAACTCAACCATGAACATCTCGCTCGGCGGGATCAATCTCGGTGACTTCCTGCTCCCGTCCACCACCATCGGCGGCATGCTGGAACTGCCGCTCACCGACTCGCTGCTCACGCAGTTCATCACACTCAACGACGGCCTGCCCGAAGTCGCGGTGAATTTCTCGCTGAACGACGGCGATTCCTTCCGCCTCGCCACCGACGACGACGTGCTCTTCGACCCGAACTTCACGCCCCTCAACTACGGCACCGGCCTGATCGTCGGCGTGCAGGGCGTGCCCGCGCCCGGCGCGATCGTTCTCGCCGTCGCGGCCATGGCGCTCACGACGCGAAAGCGCGAGCGCTCGGCGCGGCGCTGACCGACGAATCGAAGCACATACACACGGGCCCGAAAGGGCCCGTGCCTATTTCGCCTGCGACAAGAACCACGACACAAAGATCGCCGAGAGGACATACGCCGCGATCACCATCGTGGTACGGGCGGCGTCGGACGCGCGCCGAAACTTGCCCCGCCCGCGGACCCACACCACGAGCGACGGCCCGAGCACAAGCACGCCCGCGGCCAGCGGGATCAGCATGGTCGCGCGCGGCGCTTCAAACAGGCCCCACAGGCCGACGATGAAGCAGAACCCAAACCCCATCGCCAGCCCCACGAGCCCGGCGATGAAATGTCCAAGCCGTGGCTCGACCAGCCCGACCTGGAGCCTGAGCGCCTGATTGCACTCCGGACACGCGGGCGATTGCAGCCCGCGCAGGTTGTACCCGCACGAAGGGCACGCAACATCGCGCTCGCTGAGGAACGCTCGCAACGCGGCCAGATCGAGTTCGTCCGGCGTGGACATGACGAAAGTGTAATGGGAAAAAGCGCCCGCGAGTTACCGCACGCCGAGCAGCGCCGTTGCCACCGCCCTCGCTCCGTCCGCCGGTCCGAGCGACTTGAGCGCTGTCTTCATCGCTCCGCGCTTCGCGTCGTCGCGCATGAGCGACAGCACCGTCGCGCCCGCGCGTCCGAGGTTCTTCTCCGCCTCGATCAGATCGTCCTCGATCACGCACGCGCCGGCGCAAACCAGCGCCGCCGCGTTCGCCCGCTGGTGCTGGTCCTTGTGGTACGGATACGGCAGGAAGACGCTCGGCGTCGCGTTCGCCCACGCCTCGGCCACGCTCCCCGCGCCCGAGCGGCTGATCGCAAGGTCGGCCGCCCCCCACGCCACGCCCATCTCGCGGAAGAACGCCTCGACCACCGCGGGAATCCCCGCTGATTTCATCGCGGCCCGCGAATCGTCCATGTCCTTGGCGCCGGTCCTCGGACCCGTCTGGTGGATTACCTGCCAGCCGCGCGAAGCAAAGTCCGCCGCGTGCCTTTCGATCAGCGCGACCAGCAGTTTGTTGATCGAGCCCGCGCCCTGGCTCGCTCCCGTGACGAGCAGCACCGGGCGATCGGGATCAAGCCCGAGGCTCTTCCGGCATGACCGCGCATCGCCCGGCGCCAGCGCCGCGGCGCGCACGATCGGGCGGATCACCGGCCACTTCACGCCCGGCGTCTCGGCCGCCGTGAACACCCGCGCCGCGTGACGCGCGATCCATCGATTGGCCCGCCCCGGTGTCGCGTCCAGATTCACGAGCGTCACCGGCACGCGCTCCACGCGGGCCGCCTGCGCCACCGGCGCGGAGACAAACCCCCCGGTCGCAACGACATCGACCTGCCCGTGCTCGCGCTTGAGTTTCTGGATCATCGCCCGCGCCGCGCGCACCGACTTGCCCCACGAATTCAGAAACTTCAGCAGGCCCCGCGGGCGGAGCGCCAGCGGCTCGGCGGGGATCGCCACAAACTCGCGAGACTCATCCTTCAGGATTTGAGCATCGAGCGGCCGCCGCGACACCGCGAACACGCAGCGCGGGCGGTGGCCAAGCAGCGACTCGATTTGTTCGGCAATCGCAAGGTTGGGAAAGATATGCCCGCCGGTTCCGCCGCCGGCAAGGACAAAGGCGCGGTTCGGTGTGTTGCTCGACATCGTGGCTCCGGGAGACACACACCGGCGGGGACCGCCGGGCCACCCAAGGCCGCCCATCACGCCGCGGGCGAAGGGGGCGCGCTTGGGGTTTCGATCGCCGCCTCGTCATCTCCCACAAGAAGCGAGCGCGACTGCGTGCGATCGATCGCCCACAACAGGCCCAGCGAAAACGCCGTCAGGATCCAGCCCGAGCCGCCGCGGCTTACCAGCGGGAGCGCGATGCCTTTGGTCGGCGCCATGCCCGTCACGACCGCGAGGTTGATGATGGCCTGCAGGCCGATGGTGGCGATGATGCCGATGCCCATGAGACGCAGGAACGAATCACGCTCCCGCTTCACGATGCCAAGCCCGGTCCAGATCAGAAGCAGCAGCACGCCGATGACGGCCGCGGCCCCCGCGACGCCCAGTTCCTCGCACACGATGGCAAAGAGGAAGTCGGTCTCGTCCTCTGGCAAGTAGCCGAACTTCTGCTGCCCGTGGCCCAGCCCGCGCCCGAAGACCTCGCCGCCCGCGACCGCGGACATCGACTGGATCATGTGATAGCCGGAGCCCTCGGGGTCGCCATAGGGATCAAGGAACGCCAGCACGCGCTGCACGCGGTATGGGCTCTTGAAGATGGCGAGGCCAAGCCCCGCCAGGCCCAGCGGGACGAACATCATGAAGTGCCAGAACCGCGCCCCGGCCGCGAGCAGCACGATGCACGACGCCGCCAGCACCAGCGCCCCAGTCCCAAGGTCGGAGATCACGATGAACACCGACACCGCCCCCGCAAACGCCAACGCCGGCACCAGCCCGCGCCAGAACTGGTGGAGCACAGGCGAGCGGCGGCAGCAGTACCACGCGATGGCCCCGACCATCGCCCACTTCACGATCTCGCTGGGTTGAACCGAGAGCGCATCACCCAGGCCGGGAATCGGCAGGCGGATCCAGCGGTGGGCGCCGTTGACCTCCTTGCCGATCACCGGGGCATACACCAGCGCAAGCAGGACGATGAAAAGCACAAACGGAGAAATGAGGAACGACAATCCGCCAAACAACGGCGCATTCGGCCGAGCGAGTTCCTGATCCGCCTCGCCAAAGTACGCGGCCAGCCGCCGGACCGGTAGGCGCGACGCAACGATCATTGCCCCCACAGCCAGCGCCATGTAGATGGTGGACCGCGAGAGAAGCAACGCCTTGGGCGACACGCCCTCGGCCAGCACCGTCATGCCCGCAGAGTTGACCATCACCACGCCCACCGTGAGGAGGGCGATCACGCACAGAGCGACAACCTGGCCGGGGCGCAGCATGGACTGATTATCGGCGCGACCGAGCCAAGGCGCACAAAGGTGTGACCCGGGAATTCCCCGGCGGCCACGTGCGGGGCGGGTACCCCGATCCGCCCAATGACCGGGTATATCCCGGAAGCGGCGAAGCGGCCACCAGCGGACGGAGTCTGTTCATGCGTGCGTACGACCCGGGACGTGTACCGACCGCCCGCGCTCGTGGTGCGGGGGTTCTGATATGATCAGAATCGTCGGGCATGCACGACCTTGCAAGTACGTCCCGGCGGAATCCGCGATGCGTCGGCCAACAGGCCGCAGCAGAATGGTGTGTATATGCCGCTCCCCGGCGCCATCCCGATACTGCCGCATCACAGCGCCGTCGCCGCGGCATGGGCCGACTCGAAGGGGGCGTGGAGCACGTTTGTTTTTTGGAGCGTGCCGATCATCATCGGGCTCGCACTCTCCGCGGCGTTTCAACTCGGGTTTCTGCTCCCGAAGGTCGGAACCGGCTCGTCCGACCTCGATCGGTGCATAGAACTAAGCAGGCTTTACGACTCGGGCTTTGCAACCGAGCCAACCGTCGTCTTCATCGGTGATTCGCTGACGGTCGAGGGGATCGACGCGTCGGCGGTATCGGCCGTCGCCCCGGGCTGGCGTGTGATCAACGCCGCCCTCAATTTCGGCGACCGGATCGACCAGGAGATCATGATCCCGTCGCTTGCCAAGGCCCGCCCGGCGCTGGTCGTGTGGCTTTCGCGCCCCATGCAGTTGGGCGCGGCGAAATCAAATCTGCACCCAGATCGTGCGGCGGCGTACCGCGTGGGTGACTTTCCACGCGAGTGGCCGGACGGCTGGTTGAACGCCCGCTCGGACGGCTTGACTCCCGGGCTCTTCTCGACACTCGACGGTTCGGCGTGGATGGCCCGGGCGCACTTTCACACCTGGTTCATCAACGCGAGTTACCAGCGTCTTCGGAATTTCCTGCGCCGCGGGAACATCCGCACCACCGCCGCCGCCGACTGGGTCGCGCCTTATCAGATGGTTACCTCCATCACCGGCGATCGATTGGAACGCCACCTTGAAGCGATCAGGCGCGAACACGAAGACCGGCTGACGCGTGGTCGCTTCCCCGATTCGTACCAACGCATCATCCGACTTCTGGCCGACGCCGGCGTGCGCCCCGTCGTCGTGCTGGCGCCGATTCATCCGCGCATCCGCGAGCGAGGATGGTTCGATTCCGACGCGGCGAAGTTCAAGGAATTCGCGACCGAACTCGCGGCGTCGACGCACGGCCTGTTTCTCGACGCCTCCGCGCTGCTCGACGCCGAGGACTTTGCCGACGGGCAACACCCCGGCACATCAGGGCGCGCCAAACTCAGCGAGTTCATCGGGCGCCGCCTACCCGTTCCCGGCCCGGACAGCACGAAGGATCGCTAGCACGTGCTCTTTCAGACCCCCGAGTTCCTCGTTCTCTTCCTGACCAGCCTGGCCGGGATCGCGCTGCTCAAGCACAACCGCCACCAGCACATCTTCATGGGCGTGCTGAGTTATCTCTTCTATGCATGGTGGGATGTGCGCTTCGTCAGCCTGCTGCTGGTGACATCGCAGGTCGATTTCGTTGCCGCCCAGGGGATGGACGGGATCAAGGTCAACTGGGCGCAGCGCCTGAAACTGGCGGCGGTGGTGGTGGCCGGGTCGTTCTTCACGCTCGGCGTGAACTGGCCGATGGCGCAGCACCAGACAGAGGCGTTCTCGTGGGGCGAGATGCTCGACCCCAAGTGGACCGGCGTGTGGGGGTCCATCGGCGCGTGCAGCGCGTTCGCGGTTCTGGCGCCCGTGTTTTATGAGTTCTATTTCAGGATCAAGGACCCGGAGCGCCGTCGGCGTGCGTTCCTGTGGACGAGCGTGGTCGCCAACCTCACCGTGCTCGGCTTCTTCAAGTATTACAATTTCTTCTCGGGGAGCATGCACGGCCTCGGGGCCGCGCTCGGCGTCGATGTCACGCTCCCGCACCTTGACGTGCTCCTGCCGGTCGGCATCAGTTTCTACACCTTCGTGTCGATGAGTTACACGATCGACGTGTACCGCAAGCACTTCAAGGCCGAGCGCTCGTTCCTCCGCTTCGCGCTCTTTGTCTGCTATTACCCACACCTGGTCGCCGGCCCGATCATCCGCCCCGACAACTTCCTCCCCACCCTGACCAAGCCATGGACCCTCCGCGGCGCCAACATGCTCAGCGGAGTTCACCTCTGCCTGAACGGCTTCGTCAAGAAAGTCCTGATCGCCGACAACATCGCACCGCTCGTCGACGTCGTCCTTGGCGACCCCGCCGGACAATCCACTCTCGTCGTCTGGCTCGCCACCGTCGTCTTCGCCGTCCAGATCTACTGTGACTTCAGCGGGTACAGCGACATCGCGCGCGGCGTGAGCCGCATGTTCGGCGTGGAACTCCCGCTCAATTTCGACTACCCCTACTTCTCAACGTCGATCATCGACTTCTGGCGCCGCTGGCACCTCTCTCTCTCCACGTGGCTCCGCGACTACCTCTACATCCCGCTCGGCGGCGGGCGCGCATCGCCCGGTCGTGTCTACCTCAACCTCATGATCACGATGGTGCTCGGCGGCCTCTGGCACGGCGCGTCGTGGAATTTCGCTATCTGGGGTGCCTATCAGGGTGGGCTCCTCTGCATCAACCGCCTGCTCCGGTGGTTCTGCGAGCGGCACCCCACGCTCGACGCCATGCTCAAATCAAAGCCCGGCACCGTGCTCCGCTGGTTCGTCACCATGTACTTCGTCATGCTCGGCTGGCTGATCTTCCGCATCACCGATTTCGCGAAACTCGAGTACTGCGTCAAGAAGTTCGTGCTGGTCGACGGAAGGCTCGCGCTCTCGGCCCTGGGACTTGGATCGGGCAACCCGAGCCTGGTTGCGATTCTGCTCGTTGGGTTCGCCATTCTGCACACGCTGAGCTTTGCGCGCGGACGCATCCACGACCGACTCGATCGCACCACGCCGCGCTTCCTCCCGCCGATCTACATGCTTCTGGCGATCGTCTTCTACTTCATGTGGCCGGCGTCCAACGCCGCGTTCATCTACTTCCAGTTCTGATCGCGGTGCCGCCACACAACATCCGCGTTCGGGGGTGCAAACAGCGTCCAGGCGCCGCGTTCGGCGCGTCCGGTCGATCGCGGCGTGATGAAGTGAACTGGCCGTCAGCGCTAACGGGCGATCCGACCGCGCGGCGGGGGATGATCAGTCGTCGGCCGAAATGCTCTTGGGCCCTTCTTTACCGGCGACGCGTTCCATGTATCCCTTGCCCTTGCGCTCGTACTTGGTGAAGCCCAGGCGCTCGAGGTTTGAGTTTGAAAGCGCGCCCTTGCCCTTCAGGTCCGACCACTTGCCGGCGATCGCGGGCGCGGTGATGGCACGTCGGATCGGCTCGCCCGTCTCGGGGTGCTTGGTGTACGCGTCGTCCTTCATGGACTGGACGAGTTCCACGCTCTTGCCGGTGGGTTTGCCCTTCTTGTCCAGGATTTCGTAGACGTAGATCGGCATGACGTGGAAGGGTACGCGTGCCGCGCATGGACGGCGGGACTACTTCGGGATCGGCGGCGGGTCGTCATCGACGCCCGTGCCGCTGAACAGGCTGTTGTTCACGCGTGCCTTGTCGTCGGTGTCGACGAACCGGCCATCCGATTCGAGGGCGTACCCCATGTCGGCGAGCGACATGAGTTTGGCGTGATTGTCCGCGAACGAGACATTGACCTTCTTGGCGTGGCGCGCGTGCGGGCCGTTGCGCAAAGGGGCCGAGGCGCGATCCCCGGCGGCGGTCAGCCGCGGCGGGTCGAGCGAGAACGCCTCGTTGCCCAGTGACGTCTCGGTGCGTCCGTCATTCTCGTACGCGGTGCGGGCGCTCTCCGCAAAGGACGCGGCGGTTCCCATGCTGTCGGCGGCGACCGCGGTGCGATCAAACGTCTGGATCTTTGAGCGGCGGATGGGGAACGCGTGGTATTTGGTGTTTGTCACACGCGAGTTGCCGAGGAACAGGTAGTTGTAGCCGTAGCAGTGGTTCCGCTCGTCTTTCCAGTCGGAAACAACGGGGCACTGGAAGAACTTGTTGTCGAAGTCCTGGCGGTTGTAATCCGCGCGGCTGGCGTCGGCGGGCTCGCCGAAGGGGTAGATGCCCACATACTGGCCCATGCGAGAGATCCACGTCGGGCGGAATTTCCGTCCGTTTCCGATGTCGTACCAGTTATCGGGGTTGCTCTTGCCGCCCGCCAGGTCGGGCGCCCGCCCCGGTACGATCACGTCCTTGTTCGCGTCGGCGTAGAGCTCCCAGCCGAGTTGGAGTTGCTTGAGTTGGGTGAGGCACACCGTCTGGCGACCCGAGTCCTTGGCCTTGCCGAGTGCCGGGAGCAGGATCGCGATCAGCAGGGCGATGATCGCGATCACGACCAGCAATTCGATCAGCGTGAAGGCGCGTGGACAGCGTTCCGACTGTTTCGATGGATTGATCAAGCGCGTCACCCTTCCAGAGCGTCGGGTATTTCACCCGGTCGCTCGTGCCAACCCCGCGAGAACTTCTGGTTTATCCGAATGACCGCCCCGTTTCAAGATCAACCATCTTCCACTTCAGTTCTCTGCAGACGCGGAGCAGGACGGGCCATGCGATGTCGTCCTCGTTGACGGAAACCAGCGCCTGGTTCACGCTGTCCGTGCTGGTCGAGAGGTCGATGGCCATCCCCGGGCCGTAGAGGCGTTCGGTTCCAATGCCCTTGGCGGCGTTACCGTCGGGGGCGGTATTGAATCGGGCGAGGAGTTCTCGGACCTCGCGTCGGGAGCCGAGCGGCGCGGTTTCTCCGGGCGGCAGGCCGCCCTTCATGAGCGCGAGTTGACGTGATTTGGCCAACCGATCCCCCTGACGAGTCCGTTATTCCTCGCCGTCGTCTTCGAGTTCCTGATCGACCAGTTCGGCGGCGACATCCAGCAGTTTTCCGAGCGGCACGGGCTTCTGCATGTAACGATCGACGCCCAGCGATTCCGCGTAGGCCTGGTGCCGCCGCCCCTCGTTGGCCGTCACCATGATGACCAGCGGGCTGTCCTCGTTGCCCTTGATCTTTTCGAGCACAAGAAAGCCGGATCGCTTGGGGAGCATCATGTCGAGGATCACGAGGTCGGGCGGGTCCTCGTGGCAGATGCGCACGGCCTCGTTCCCGTCGCTGGCCAGTTGCGTGAGTGCTCCCTCGGCCTGGAACGCGGCGTCGATCGACTCGAGCACGTCGCGGTCGTCATCTACGATCAGCACACGCACGCCCTCGAGGCGCCCGCCGGTCTCGTCGTCGTGTTCCGTGCCGGACAGATCGGACATGTCGTGATTCTCCCTCGCGGACGCTCGTGACACGCAGCACCTCGGTGAGAATAGGTCGCGGATGCTCGGGCGCTCGCCCCTACGCGGCCCCGGATTCGCGCCGGCTCTGCTCCACGACGCGCTCCACCGCGGCGTCGTCCAGCCAAGGCAGGGCCCGCAACTTGCCCGAAAGCGCCGGGGGCACGGGCTTGTGGTCCCGCTCGTGGCGCGGGCGACTCTTCCAGATGCGATGCATCCAGAGATACTGTTCCGGCGCGGATCGAACCATGCGCTCGATCGCGAGACGATACCGGGCCGTGATATAGAAAAGCGGGTCCGGTTGGCCCTTCCAATCCGAGGGTTCGATGACGTCGGCGATCTCGATCCGGTAGGGCATCGTTCGCCCGCCGGCCTTGGCGGGGTGGATCCGCCGGGCCATCGCGCAGATCACCGGTGCTTCGTGCTGCATCGCCAGGAGCCCGATCGTCTTGTACGTCGACGCCAACCGACCAAAGAACGGCACGAAGAGCCCGCGGTCGCCCGCGTTCTGGTCCGCGACAAACGCGACCGGGTGTCCCCGCGAGAGAAGACGCGGCAGGTTCTCCGTCGCGCCGAACTTGTCGAGGAGCACCAGGCCCTTGCGCTGACGCACCTCGCGCACCCAGCGATCCAGAGCGCGGTTGTCGAGCGGGCGATAGAGCGCATGGACCTGAAAGCCAAGCACCGCAAGCGCATAGCCCAGCACTTCCCAGTTCCCGCAGTGGCCGGTGATCATGACCGCGGGACGCCCGGCCATCAGGCGCTTGAGCGCAACGCGGGCCGAGCACGGATCGAAACGCGTCGAGGGATCGATCCCCACCACCTCGATGTGCTCGTGCCAACTGTCATCACCCACGAGGCGTGGCGTGTACGCCACCTCGACCGCGAGTTGGAACAGGTGCGAGTAGGCGTCGAGCGCGCAGGCGCGGCGTTGTTCGATCGTCCACCCAGGAAACGCGAAGGCCAGATGTTCGATGGCGCGATCAAGCCGTTTGCGATTGAACGGGAGCGCACCAAACCAGCGACCCAGGCGATCCGCGACGGCCAGGCTCGGCCCGATCCCGGCCGCCAGCGGCAGGGTCATTGCGCTGCGCAATCCCGTGGCGGCGACGGTCTGCAGCCACGCGGGCATCGGGCGCTTGGGCTTCTTAGGCATCGATGGGCCGCGTGAGGGTCAGCGGGCGCCGGCGCGCTCGCGCCCGATCAGGGTGTACAGGCGGTTCTCGTTCAAGACCGGCAGACCGGTCGAGATCGCCTGCTTGTAGAGCGAGTCGTACCGCTCGACGATGCGCGACAGGCGGATGTACTCCTGCAGGATCTCGATCGGAGCGTCGGCGCCCGGGCGGGGCGGGAGAATCGGGCGCTGGCCCAGCACCAGGAAGTCCACATCACCCCCCAGGTCCTCCACGCTCTTGCCGCCCCAACCCTCGATCAGGGCCTTGAGATCGGACTGCTCGAGCGGGGTGGCGATCCCGTCGTTGTTCACGTCGAAGTTGCCATAGATGAGGAACGAGTAGGTCTTGCTCGGGTCGTACAGGGCGTTGGCGACCGAATCGCCGACCGCCACGGGGTTGCCCTTGGATTCGCTGAGCAGGCGGCAGGTCGAGGTCGTGTCCGAGACCGCGATCACCTCGACATTGGCCTTGCCGCGCGGATACTCGCCCGTCGTCGGATCAGCCTTGATCGACGATGCGTCGCTATACACCGCGAAACTCATCCCCACGTCAACATTCTGCTTCCTGCCGATGCCGATCACGACCGCGTTCTCCGCGGGCTTGAGCGCAACCACCTTGGCGTCGACAAGGCTCTCCTCGGCGCGGCCCTTGAAGAGTTCCTGGTTCCGCTCGCCGCGGAGTTTGGCGATCTGACCGGCGGCGACGAGGTTCTCCTCCTGCAACTTGCTGATGCGCGCCGACAACTCCTGCTCACGCTGAGCGAACTCGGACGTGATCGACGAGACGCGCGACTCCATGTCGCCGCGTGCCTTGTTGGTCCCGTCGCGGAAGGTGTCGACTTCCTTCTTGTATTCCTCGACCTGGGCCGAGATGGCGGCGAGCGTCGCCGCGTGACGATCCTCGATCCCCTTCACGCGATCGACCTCGGCCTGCTTGTCGGCCAACGCCGCGGCGCGGGCGGCCTCGGCGGCGGCGACCTGGTCCTCGAGCGCCTTGATCCGGTTCGCACGGTCTTCGATCAGCGACAGAAGAGCGGCGGATTCGGCGCCCTGGACCTTCGAGAGTTTCTCGGTCAGGGACTCGGGCGAGTCGTTCTTGTTGCCCGTCACACGCTGCATCGAAGCCTGCATGGACTCGGCGAGGTAGCCCACGACCGACTTGTTCTTGGCTTTGGCCGGCGTGAGCAACTGGCGGATGTCGTCACGCTGCTGCTCGCTGGCCTTGACGTACTGTTCGACGTTGGCCGCCTGGCTCTTGAGTTCGCCCTGCGCCTTGTTGAACTTGCCGTAGAACACCGTCGCCAGCACGAAGAAGCCCAGCGCCAGAACGCTGAGGACCGTGATCGCGATGCCCATTCCGACGCTCGTGCTGGTCCGACCTGCCATCTATCACACTCCAGACATCCCCGACGCTGAGTCGCGGCATGAGCCGCACGCTCCGCGACAGGCCTTGGTTGCCCGCTTTTCTCCGGCGCCGACGCCTCGCGCGAATCCGGAGCCCAAACCCTACGCCGCCCGATCGCCCCTGGTTGCCCAAGGCCGCCACTTCCTCCCGATCGTCCGGCATCCCATGCCCGGGTCCATGCCTCGGGTTTGGCGGCATGGGCCCCCTCGGAGGCGAGCATCCTCCCTGATCGCGGGCCTTCGGTCAACTCGCCAGCCACAAGCACATCCGCATTCGGTCCTTGGCAGGGTATGAGGGTGGCGTCTGCGTTCGATACCATCGGGACATGATGTGGATTTCGGCTCTCGCCGTACTCGTCAACGGCTCGCTCTCGGCTGTTCACTTGTCCGCCCAGGCTCCCGCCCCGCCCGCTAAGGTGGATCAGCAGACGCTCGTGGACGTCATGCGGGCGCTCCCTGAGGCCAGATCGGCCCGGATGGACCGCGAGGGCCTCGCCAAGGCCGAGCGGGTGCTGGTCGACCGCCTCAAGGCCCTGGGGTATGAGCCCACGCTTCAAGAGGTGAAGTGGTCGATCCCCGCCCGGAACTGGAAGGAGGGCCAGCCCACGGATGCGGCAAGGCCCGACGACAAGCCCGAAGCAAAGAACGAACCCGTCATCTCCAACAACATCATCATCGAACTCGCGGGCAAAGCGCTCCCCGACGAGGTCGTGCTGGTCAGCGCCCACTTCGATGCCGTGCCCAAGAGCCCCGGCGCCGACGATGACGCCAGCGGCGTGGCGGGCCTGGTGGAACTGGCCAGGGTTCTGAAAGACCAACCACTCGAGCGCACCGTCCGCTTTGTTCTGTTCACCTTTGAGGAAGTCGGCCTGGTTGGCTCAGCGGAATACGTCCGCCAGTGGCGTGAGGACACCAAGCCCGGCGGTCCGCGCCAGCACGAGAAGATCGTCGCGATGCTCAGCCTCGAGTTGCTCGGCTATTACAGCGACAAGGAAGGGAGCCAGAAATCGCCGTTCCCGCCGATCAAGGGTGTGTTCGAGCCGTCGACCATTGGTGACAACATCGTCCTGGTAACGACCTCGGCCCACCAGCCCCTGACCAAGCGAGTCGAAACGGCGATGGTCGCGGCCGCCCCGGGCGTTAAGGTCTTCCGGGCCGACTTTGCCCCCGTGCCACTCCCCGACCTGATGCGTTCAGACCACGCGCCGTTCCTGCTGGCCGGCATTCCCGCGGTGATGGTTACCGACACCGCCAACTTCCGCAACCCCAACTATCACAAGCCCACCGACACCATCGAGACACTCAACCTTGAGCGCATGACGCGGACGGTCGAGGGTCTTGTCGGCGCGGTGCGGGAACTGGCGGGCGGGAAGTGACCGCCGCTCACGGGTCTTCTACAGCACGTCCGCGAACGCGCGTCGGGCCTTGGTGAAAAACGCGTACGAAAACAACGCGGCCAGTGCGGCGGTGACCAGCGTGATCGACCAGTTCCGCCAGTCCGGCTGCTCGCCGCGGATCATCGCCGCCCGCGCACCTTCCACCGCCTGCGCCATCGGGTTGAACTGCAGCACCTCCCGCATGAGTGGCGGGACGTTGTTCAGGCTGTAGAAGATCGGCGTGAGGAAGAAGAGCACGGTCGAGATCATCTCGACCGCGTTGGAAAGGTCGCGTACGAAGACGGTCAAGGCCGAGAGGAACCAACTCGCCGCCAGCCCCAGAAGGGCCACCGGGATGATGAGGACGGGGAACAGGACAGTCTCCATGGGCGGGGCTTCGCGCTGGATCGCCAGGTATCCGACGAGCCACACGGCCACGCCGATGAGCATGTTGAAGAGGCAGGAGAGGAAATCGGCGATGGTGAGGACCTCGAGGGGGAAGACGACGCGCTTGACATAGTTCCTGTTGCCGACGACCAGTCCGGGCGCGTGGTTGAAGAGGTCGCGGAAAAGCCCGAAGGTGACCAGCCCGAGGAAGACGTTGAGGGCGTAGAGGCCCAGGTGCTCCTCGCGCATGCCGCCGACGCGGTTGGGAAAGACCACGCCGAAAACAAAGGTGTAGATGGCCAGGAGGACGAGGGGGTTGAGGACGGCCCAGAGCAGACCGAGTTTCTGAGATTTGTACCGGGCCTCGATGTCGCGTCGGGCGAGTTGGATGGCCAGCGCGCGATGGGTCCAGAGGGTGGAGAGCATGCGCGCGGGGTTGAGGTGCGCGAGGATGGACGCTGGCCGATCGCTGTACACGGCGGTGGGCATGGGTGTTTCCGATGCGCGCGTGGCGACACGGCGCAAACGGAATGGTACGCGTGTGGTGATCTGCCTTTTTCGCGATGTCCTTACCAGTCGTTCGACGGCTCGTAGCCCGCGCGGATCAGTTCCGTGCCAGCCGCCTGTTTGAACCAGTTCTTGGCGGTGTCGGTGAAGTAGATGTGCCAGTCTCCAACGACTCCCTTGCGCCGGTCTGAGGTATGGTTGTCGCCGCGGAATCCCGGGAGGGTCTCGGATTCGACGGTCAACGGCAGGGCCTTGGCGGGATCGAGCCCCAGGAACTGGTACATGCGGGCGCGATGCCGTTCCGGATCCTCGTGCAGCGCCTCGTAGGTAATGGAGAAAACCGACGCATCGATGTCGCCCGCGTGGATCTTCTCGATGACATCGTGGTCATGGCGGATCTGTGCGGCCCAGCGCTGCGCGATGGCCTGCGTGAAGGGTTCGGACGTGAGCAGCCGGTCCGGATTCTTCTTGAAGTACTCCTTGTCCTTCAGGAACTCCTCGCGCAACCGCCGGAGCACGGGGCAGTGGGCGAACTCCTGGTAGACCGGGCCTCCAACCGCGATTTCGAGGATCGCGAGGCTGACCAGCACGTCGCGTCCGTCGCGGGTGATGACAAAGTGCGGTGCGCCGGGAAGAAAGACTTCCAGCGGGCGGGGCGTGCGGTCGCCCACCCACTCCGCGTCAGGATGGTGGATCGAGCACGCGGCAATGCACAGCCGGACGGTGTCCTGGAAGCACGATTCGGCGACGGTGCGGACGGGCTCGCGGATGGCCCGGTGATACGCCTCGTGACGGAACGCGTCGAAACCGCGCTTGAGTTCCTGGAAGTAGTACTCGCCATCGACGTAGATCGACGGATGGCGCATGAGAAGGGCGGCGATCCAGTTCGTGCCCGAACGCGCGTGCCCGGTCACGAAGAACAATTTGCGAACCCGCCCGAAGGCCCAGACCGTGTTCTTCTGTCCCTCGCGCACGATTCGCAGTTCGCGGGTGTCGCCCAAGTCGAGCGCCGAGAGCGCGGGATGTGCGGCGAGTTGCTCGGCGGCAAAGTCAAGAATCATGTGGTCTCCGGAAGAAAAACGCTGGGCCGAATGAGCAAGTGACACCCCACGCCCAAGAAGTGGTCGCGGGAGAACAACGAACTCCCATGTCCGGCATTGCACGGTCCGCAGATGATTGGCGAGAGTTCCGCCAAACGAGGCGATGCGATGTCAAACCAGAGAACTCCATGCGATCTTGGATTGCTGTCTTGGCACAGAATACTGTGTTTGCATGAGCACCCGCATCCAAGCACTCATCAAATCGTTGAATGCACCACAGCGTTTTTGGTGGCACCACATGTTCAACGCCGACTATGTGCCGCCGGTGTATTCGTTCATGACGAACGACGAGTGGGACACGCTCGCGGCGTGGTATCACGACTCGCACGCCAACAATTATCACGGCGGGTGCCAGGTGCCGTTCCTGAGCTTCATTCAGGCCCTGGTCATGGGGAGCGGGATCTCCTCCGTGGTTCAACTCGGGCATTACGCCGGCTATTCAACCCTGATGACCGGCTTCATGCTCCGGCACCTCGGAGCCAAGCACGCGCTCTACACCATCGACATCGACAAGAAAATGTGCGATTTCACGCGGAAGTGGGTCGAACACGCCCGGTTGAGCGACGTGGTGAAGGTCGTGTGCAGCGACTCCGCCGCCATCGAGCAGACCGCGCTCGCCAAGGCCTATCTCGGACGTGCCCCTGAACTTTTAATCATCGATTCGTCGCACATTTACGAGCACACGGTCCGCGAATTGGACCTGTGGTACCCCGCGATGCGCCCGGGCGGGTTCATTCTCTGTCACGACTCGTCCGAGTTTGCCCGCCAGTTCGACGCGACGGGCCAGGGTGGCGTGCTCCGGGCCCTCGACGAGTGGCGGGGGCGCCATCCGGAAGTCAGTTCGATCAATGTGGTCAATGGCGCGGCCCTCCACCTCCGAACCGAGGTCTACAAGGACTCGTGCGGGGCGTGCCTGATGCAAATCCCCGTGCCGCTGTCGCCGGATGCGCCCCTGAAGATCAAGGTACCCGCACAGAAACCTGCCGGGGTGGGGACCGCCAAGGCCTGACGCGCTACCCTGATTTGTTGGAGAATCCGAGCCCCCGAGTCCGGGCTTGGCCAGCGCCGAGGCCGCCGCATGTCGATCGCAACGAGGGAAAAGGTGCCCACGCCGCGTGCGGTGGACGTTGATGACGCGGGGGGAGCGGCGGAATCATCGCCGGCGATCTCCATTCGCAATCTCAGCAAGGCCTACCAGATCTATGCCCGCCCGGTCGATCGTCTGAAGCAGGCCCTCTTTCGCTGGAAGCGCCAGTACTTTCAGGACTTCTGGGCACTCCGCGACATTTCATTCAGTGTCGCCAAGGGCGAGACCGTCGGCATCATCGGGCGGAACGGCTCGGGCAAATCCACCCTTCTCCAGGTCGTCGCGGGAATTCTGGCCCCCACGACCGGCGAGGTGCGGGTCGAGGGCCGCCTGTCGGCGCTGCTCGAACTCGGCGCCGGATTTAATCACGAGTTCACAGGGCGGGAGAACGTCTACCTCGCCGCGGCGCTCCACGGCTTGTCACGACAGGAAACCCGCGACCTCATGCCCACCATCGAAGACTTCGCCGACATCGGTGATTTCATCGACCAGCCTGTCAAGACCTATTCGAGCGGCATGTTCGTGCGCCTGGCGTTCGCCGTCGCGGCGCAGGTCCGCCCCGACATTCTGATCGTGGACGAGGCGCTGGCGGTCGGCGACATCTTCTTCCAGCAGAAGTGCATGCGCTTCATGCGCGACGAACTGGCCCACGCGACCAGGATCCTCGTGACGCACTCGATGGACTCGGTCGCCACGCTGTGCGATCGCGCGATCGTGCTCCACAAGGGCCGGCAGATGTTCGACGGCCCGCCGGGCGAGGCGATCGAGTTTTACACCAAACTCGTCCACACCGAGGAGTTCTCTCGCGGGCGGTCGCCGGCGGCCAGGGACACGACCAGTGCCCCCGCCCCGATCAAGGTCGAGCACGCGGACGAATCGCTCCCCTGGGTTGACGTCACGCCCGACGACCGGGGCGGCGCGGGCGAGGTTGTGATCGAACGAGTCGCGCTCACCGACAAGCACGGAAGGGGTGCCCAGGCCCTGAAGCCAGGCGACCCCTACATGTGCCACCTCCAGGTGCGCAGCGATCGCGCCAAGGCGCAGATCATCTTCGGGAGCATGATCGTCGATCGCTTCGGCAAAAACGTGTGCGGCGACAACAGCATGTCATCGCCCGGACGCCTGGTCGATCTGCCCGGGCCCGGGCACTACCACGCACGCCTGGAGTACCGCTGGCCCGACCTGCAGCCCGGCGATTACACGATCACCTTCGGCGTGGGCGAGGGCAATGACCCCCTGCATCACGCGATCCAGTGCTGGGCGCACAACGTCGCCGCCGTTGCGGGGATCAGCCCGCAGAAGCCGATCCACGGCCTGTTCACCAATCCGCTGCGCGGCTTCGAGTTCACCATTTTGAGCGAGGGCGGCGCCACCGGAATCGGCGCGACGCCGCGGGAGGGCGCCGCGTGAACGACCCTTCGCTCTTCCAGCCGGAGTGGACCATCTCCACGCCGACGTTTGCATCGGACGAACTGCACCCGCTCATGCGCGTCTATCCGTGGGTCGGGCATCGCGGCTTTGCGTATGACCTCGTGCGCTTCATGCGGCCGACGCGACTGGTCGAACTCGGCGTCCACTGGGGAACCAGTTACTTCGCGTTCCTGCAGGCGGTCCACGACGAGAAGGTCGCCTGCGAATGTGTGGGCGTCGACACCTGGCGCGGCGACGGTCACACCGGACCCTACGGCGAGGACGTCTACAAGAGCGTTTCCGACACCATCGCAAAGTTCTTCGCGGGCCAGGACACGCGGTTGCTCCGCATGACGTTCGACCAGGCCCTCCCCCGTGTGGAGGATGCCTCGGCGGATCTGATCCACATCGACGGCTTCCACACCTACGACGCCGTCGCACACGACTTTGAGACGTGGCTCCCCAAACTGAGAGACAACGGGGTGATGCTCTTCCACGATACGGCCGACGACACGGGCTACGGCTCGGCGAAGTTCTGGGACGAGATCTCGGGGAAGCATCCCTCGTTTGCGTTCATGCACTCGTGGGGGCTGGGGGTGTTGTTTCCCAAGGGCGACGCGCTCTACCGCCGGCTGGTCTCCCAGAACATCGGCGACAAAGTCAAGATGTACGAATTCCGGGCGCGATTCGAACTTGCGAGCATCGAGCGCGACGACAACAAGAAAATGGCCGTCGAGCGCATGGTCGCGATCGAGGGTCAGTCGCGCATGATCGAAGAGCGGGACGGAGCGATCAAGAAGCTCCAGGGCGAACTGAACGCAATCCGCGAGAGCGGCCTGAAGAACGCCGCCGAGCAGCGTGACGCCCTGGCGACGATCGAAAGGTTGTCGCGCGAATTGAAGAGCGCCTCGGAACTGGCCGTCGAGCGCATGGGCGCGATTAATCATCAGTCCGAGATGATCGCGCGGCGCGACACGGAGATCCGGAAGTACCGCGAGCGCGAGGCCGAGTTGAGCGAACGGGCCCGCGCCCTGGCGCAGGAGGGCGAGTCGCGCAAGGCGGCCGAGGGCGAACTTCGCAAGCGGGTCGACGAGATTCATCGCGCGCTCACGTCGCTGGCGACGATGCGAGCCGAGCACGAGGGTGTCCGGGCGCAGTTGGCCGAGGCGCAGCGGGAGCGCGAAGCGATCCTGGGCGAGGTGCGTTCGCTGGCGCAGGCCGCCAAGGCCCAGGGCGAGGAGAACCAGCGCCTGCGGGCGCGTTCCGCGGATCTCGAGCAGCACGCCGCCGAACTGGTCTCGAGGCTCCGCCGGCGCGAATCGGACTTGCAGAGCGAGCGGAGCGAGCACGAGCATGCCCGCGGCGTGGCGGCGGCGCTCACGCGCGATCTTGAGTCCTCGCGCGCCGAACTGAACGCGCGCGAGGGCGCTCACCGCGATCGCCTCAGGGTCATCGAGTCTCTGCGCAGGACAATCGAGGAGAAGAACGCCATGATCGAGGAATTGCGGGCCCTGACCGGCAAACTCAACACGGACATCGAACTTCTCGAACTCCGCACCGAGCGGCTGGAGCGGATCATCCAGATGGCGGCCAAGGACCGCGGGGGGCCTTGGGCGCGGGCCCTGGCGGCGCTCCGCGGGCATGACGCCGAGAACGGGCTTGCAACCGCGATTCAATCTTCGGCGGAGAGTCATCGGAAGGCATGAGCACTCACGTACCCAAATCGCTGCGTCCCTCGCGGATCGCCTGGATCGTGCCCTCGCTCATCGAGGGCTCGGGCGGGCATCGCACCATCTTCCAGAACATTCAGGCCCTTATCGACGCCGGGCACGAGTGCCACGTCTTTGTCGAAACCCCGGGCAACCGAGAATTCGGCCCGGGCACGCCCGAGCACGAGCAGGTGCTGCACCAGATGCGCGGCTATTTCGGCTTCGCCTGCCCGCACGTCCACCTCGGCTGGCATGTCAAGGGCGAGTTCGACCTGGCCTTCGCCACCGCGTGGTACACCGCCCGCTTCGTCGCCGCTCTTCCCATCCGGCGCAAGGCCTACTTCGTGCAGGACTTCGAGGCGCTCTTCATGCCCATGGGCGACGGCTATCTCATCGCGGAGAATTCGTTCCGCCTGGGGCTCACGCCGCTCACCATCGGACGCTGGCTCACCAGCAAGATGCGCCGCGATTTCGATTCATTCGGCACGTTCTTCGAATTCTGCGCCGACGGGAAGGTGTATCGCCCGCTCGGCAAGCCGCGCGAGTGCGCCGTGTGCGTGATCTGCCAGCCCGAAAAGCCGCGCCGATGCCCGGTGCTCTCGGTCGAGACGATGGGCATCATCAAGCACCATCGCCCCGACGTGAAGGTCTATCTCTACGGCTCGCGCGAGAAGCCGAATACATGGTTCGAGCACACCAACCTCGGGCTGGTGAATGTCGAGCAGTGCAATGATCTGTACAACACCTGCCAGGTCGGGCTGTGTATCAGTTCGAGCAATCCCAGCCGCATCCCGTTCGAGATGATGGCGGCCGGACTGCCCGTCGTCGACATCCACCGCGAGAACAACCTCTACGACATGCCCGAGGGCGGCGTTGTTCTCGCCGACCAGCGCCCCGAGGCGATCGCCCGGGCGATCCTGTCGCTCCTGGATGATCCCGTACGGCGCGACGCGATGTCGAAGTTCGGCGTGGAGTACATGAAGCCCCGCACGCTCGAGCGCGGCTTCGCCCAGTTCGTCGCTGGCGTCGAACTGGTGCTGGCCGATCGCGCGGGCGAGTTCCGCGAGATGAACCGCGTGCTGGCGCCGATGTATCGACAGGCGCCGGTGCGGTCGCTCCCGCCCGCGCCCGGCGACGCCACGCCCGAGGAGATCGCCGCGGCCGCGGACATGGAGCAGGCGATGCGCCGGCGTCTCGAGGCCGAGCACGAACTGGCGTTCATCGACGGCTCGCGGAGTTGGCGTGCCGTGCAGGCGTTCAAACGCACCGCGGTCTATCGCGCCCTGGCACACCTCCGCTTCGGCGAGGGCTGGGACCGCGTCGATCCGAGCGAAGACCCTCTCACACGCCTCGGACGCATCAAGAACAGCCGCACTTACAGGCTCATCCAGCAATCCAAGTCCACCGGCGTGTACCGGTGGTACGCCCGCCGGCGCTACGGCCCGGATTTCGTACCGCCCCAACCGGCCAACCAGCACTCATAAATGCCGACACTCGTCACGACCGACATCTGGGACACCATCCTCCGGCGTCGTTGCCACCCCGACGAGGTCAAGTTGGCGACCGCGCGCTTCCTGTGGCTGTGGAAGAACGCCGACCTTCGCGCCGCGTTCAACTCGCCCCGCGTGCTGATGGAGGCCCGCGTCCGCGCCGAGCACGAGATCGCGACGGCCAACCGGGCCCGCGGGCTCGACGATGAATATCGCGTCGAAGAGGTCATGGAGCGCTGGGCGTGCGAGGCGCTGCGCCGCGAATCCATGCCGCACGGGCCGGCGGAGATCGCCGCGGAACTCGTCGCGTTCGAGTTCGAGCGCGAGTGCGAGGTGTGCTACGCCGACGACATGCTCCCGCGCGTGCTCGCGGACCTGAAGGCCGATCGGGTCGTCGCGCTCTCGGATTTCTACATGGGCGGGCCCCTGATGCGGCGGTTGCTCTCGCTCCGCGCTCCGGGCGTCGAGATCAACGACGTGGTTGTTTCGTGCGATCCGTACCTCAACAAGCGATCGGGGCGCCTGTTCAGCCACCTGCACCGCGAACTCGCGGGCGTGCCGTCGACCCATGTCCACGTGGGCGACAATCCGCACTCGGACGTCGCCGCCGCCGCGTCACTCGGCGTTCGTGCCGTTCACTTCATCAATCCGCGCGAGGAAGCGCTGCGCGCCGCACACAACTCCCGATACCGCGGCCGCATGGACTCCGGGCGCGCCGACGTATCGTCGCTCTCGCGCGATCTCGCGGATCGATTCACGCCGCCCGACGTGTTCAACGCGCGCGAGCGGGCGCTCTACGCCATGGGCGTGCGTCTCGCGCCCTTCTTTGCCGGGTTCATCCTCGCGGCGATGGAGGAGTCCTGGAAGCGCGGCGTCGGAACCATCCACTACTGCACGCGCGAGGGCGAGTTCTTCGCCGCCATCCACCGCGCCATGGGCGGCGCGTGCCCCGACGGGCGCCTGTTGGGCCTCGCTGTTCCGGCGGATTGCGTGATCGAGGTCAGCCGCCTTGCGACGTTCTTCCCGTCGCTGCGCGAGGTAACTCCACGCGAGTTCATGCGCGTGTGGAATCTGTATTCCACGCAATCGATCGGGCAGATGCTCGCGACGCTGGGCGTTGATCGATTCGCCGCCGAGCCCTTGCTCGCGCGCCACGCAATCGATCCCGTGGTCCCGATCAAGTATCCGTGGCAGGACCCGCGCGTCGTGTCGCTCCTCTCGGACCCCGTGTTCGTACGACTCCTCGAGCGCCAGCGCAATCGCCGGCGCGGCACGCTCCTTGGCTACCTCGAATCACGCGGCATCCGGCGCGGCGACCGCGCCCACGTCCTGGTCGACATCGGCTGGCGAGGCACCATCCAGGACAACCTCGCCTATATCCTCCCGGGCACACACCTCGCCGGTGTCTACCTCGGCATGCAACGCCCGCTCAACGAGCAGCCCGAGAGCACCAGCAAGATCGCGTTCGGCCCGGACATGCGGAGCGACGAGCCGCTCACCGCCTCGCTTCTGTCCGACGTCGCGGTCCTCGAAATGCTCTGCAACGCGCCGGGCGGGAGCGTGGTCGGCTATTCGCAGAGCAACGGCGTGCCGGTCGCGATTCGCGAGTCGAACGCGGGCGAGGACGCTGTCCACGAGGCACACACGCGGTTCTTCCAGGCCGGCGTGCTCGACGCGATTCCCGCCGTGACACGCTGGATCGCGCTCCGCGGCGCGTGCGCAAGCGAGATGCGCCCGTGCTGTCTCGGCCTCATCCGCGACGCGCTCACGCATCCGACGCGCGAAGTCGCCGACGCGTTCTTCTCGCTCCGGCACAACGAGACCTTCGGCGTGGGCGGCTTCCACGACCTCCGCTCCTCGCTCCCTTCGTCGCTGCTGCGAGGCGCGCTGTCGGGCAACGATGGCTGGATGAAACTCAAGGAGCATGCGCGACGCTCACGCTGGCCGCAGGGCTTCTTTGTTCACTTCGGACTCCCCGATCTGCTCGAGCGCTTCAACGACGAGCGCCGGCGCGAACTCCGCACGCCCGGGCCGCAATGGATCGAGTCAAAGGCGATGCTGGACGAACTGATCGGGTCTCGCGCGTGGCGCGTTGTCGAGTGCATCAAACGCACGCCGCTCTATCGCGCTGCGGCCCGCCTGAAATACAACGAGTCCGAACTGCACAAAGCGGCGGCGACCAGCCCCGCCGAGGAGATCGGGCGAATCCGGGCCAGCCGCGCCTATCGAGTGATCACCGAACTGAAGAACACCGGCGTGTACCGCGCGATCCGCGGCCGGCGCGCGGGCGGCTCCGAACGCCAAGGGCTTGGGGGCTAAGTGAGCGGGAAAGCCAGGCCGAATCCGACGTATCCACGCGAGGAAGTCGCGCGCCGCACCGACGCGTTCCACGAGGCGTACTACTACGCCGGGCTGTGGCGCGGCACGACGTGGATGGGCGTCCCTGCATGGAAATGCCCGCTCGACCTGTGGATCTACCAGGAAATCATCCACCAGACCCGCCCCACGCTCATCATCGAGTGCGGGACGGCCCACGGCGGGACCGCCCTCTACCTGGCCCACCTCTTCGACGCCATGGGCGAAGCGGACACGACCTCGCGGATCGTCTCCGTCGACATCGTCGAGCGCCCCAACATGCCGCGCCACGCGCGGATCGAGTACCTGCTCGGCTCGTCGACCGACGAGTCGGTTGTCGCGCGCGTCCGCGAGCGCGTCGGCGCGGGCGACCGCGTGATGGTGATCCTCGATTCGCTCCATTCGCGCGACCACGTGCTCGCCGAACTCCGCGCGTATTGGGCGCTCGTGTCTCCGGGCTGCTACCTCATCGTTGAAGACTCCAACATCAACGGGCATCCGGTGTGGACCGATTATGAGCCCGACGCCGGACCGGGGCCCTTCGAGGCGGTCGCCGACTTCATGAAAGAGAACGACCGGTTCGAGATCGACGCGGGCCGCGAGCGATTCATGATGACGTTCAACCCGAGCGGGTATCTGCGGCGAAAGGGTTGACGCGCCCGCTCCGCCGGCGCGGATGTTCGTCGAGCGAAGCGGGCGCCACACGGTCGCGTTACGCGACCATGCCGACCGATCCGAGCGTCATCCCATCGATCGGGAAGTGACGCTCGAGCATGGATCCGAGTTGGGTGCGGGCCGTGAGGACGAACTGGCATTCGCCGGAGATCCGCCATCCGGTGAACTTCATGGCGCGGAGCAGGTTCTCCTCGGTCGTGCAGACGACCAGCCCGCCGGACAGGAATCGGAGCGGGAAGACCTCGAACTGCCACGCCTGGCGTCGGCTGATCGACGAGAGTGCCAGCGGATCAACATCCTCGCGGTCAAGGTCGACGCGCGAGAGGAGCGCCAGGAGTTGCTGGCCCCAGGCGCGTTCGACGGCCCGCGGGCTCACGCCGAACATGCGTTCCGCCAGATCGCCGAAGGGGCGCCCGCATTTCTTCTGTGCCTCGACGATCTCGTTGCGTTGTTCGTCGCTGAGCAGACCGCCGCGGACCAGTAATTCTCCGAGTTTCACATACTCGGGACGCTTGCTGATGAGCGGTGCTCGGAACACGGGCTTGAGGGTCGTGGGGATAGGCCGGGCCAGCACGGGCTTGGGCTCCAGGGCCTTCTCGCAGGCGACACCCTTCTGCTTGGCCGCGTTGGAACGACTGAGCTTGCCCTTCGAACTCCGTTGACGCTTCGCTTCCGCCATTGCTTCCTCCCTCGGGCTCCCTTGCCCGGATTGTGCATCGGCGGAGCGGGGCAACGCCCGTAGGTGGATGAACTCTGGGGAGAGATTCCAGCGTTCCGCGCACCGATTGCGCGACGAACGCAACGCGGGGGAATTCCACGATCTTCGCGGGGATCCGGCACAAGAAACAGCGATCGAAATTGAATTTTGGTTGTCGCGGATCTTCGCGTATTGCAAGGCACGGGCGGGTTGAGTGCGTTATGAGGCGTGCTTACGCCTCGGCGGGCTCGATCGAGACGGTCAGGCCCTTGCACTGGAACTGCTCTTGATACAACTCGGCCCGCTCCTTGTGGGTTACCAGCACCAGCGCGACGCCGGCCTGATGAGCCTCCATCATCACCATCAGCGAGCGCTCCTTGCCCAGCGAGGTCAACTCCATGAGCGTCGCCGTGACATAGAGCATGTCGTTGATGTCGTCATCGTGCAGGAGCACCCGATAAGGGGGAAGGTTCTTGGGCGTTGGCTTGGCCGGTGCGGGCGCGGGACGCTCGGCAACCGCGGTGCGCGGCTCGTCCTTGCCGGTGGTCGGCTGGGCGGCGGGCGCCTGGCGTGGAGTCTCGTGCTCGGACATGCCTGTATTGTTCGCCGCATCCCGGCCCCGGGCCTGACCAACCCCACGGAATTACCGGCCGGGCCGAAAGTTACCCGATACTGAACTTCGCCCGGTTGCGTGGGCTGGTTTGGTGCCCGTCCGCACGACAATTCTGGACCGGATGGGCGTTTGGGATTTCATGGGGGCGATATGGCCAAGTGGAGCGATTTGGCGGGATTTGTTCCCGAGAACGCGGTGATCATCGTGGTCGGGGCCCACCTCGAGGCAGAGCGGGATGACCGCCCGATCGCCTATGCCCTGCGCGAGCGGGTGCGGGCGCGCCTGCCCCGGGGCCAGGACGCGACGGTGTGCACGGACGTGTGGTACCTGAACAACGATGAACTGCGGGACCGCCCGACGATTTCGATCGGTGCGCCGCGGGTGAACGCGCTGGCGGCGTACCTGGCCGATCGTCTGCCCAGCGTGTATGTCGTGGACGATCAGTGCATGGTGCAGGCGGACTTTGAGAACGACGAGCCCGCCGCCAGTTGCTGGGGCGTGAACACGCGCCAGACCATCGCGGCGGTGGACGTGTTCGCGTCGCGCTTCCTCGACGAGTTCATGCGTCGGCAATCGCTACTTGCCGACGCAGAAGGATGAGAAGACCTTGCCGAGGATGTCCTCGGTCGTGAGACGCCCGCTGATCGCGCCGAGGTGTTCGAGCGCTTCGCGGAGAGATTCGGCGATGGTCTCGGGGGCGAGGAGCGAGCGGGCCGCGGGATCGGTGTCGGGAATGATGCGGGCCAGGGCGGCGCGTGCGGATCGCAGTGCTTCGGCGTGACGCGCGACGGCCAGACCCTCCGAGCCGCCAACGCCCGCGGCGTCGGCGACGGCGCGGCGGAGGAGATCGAGGTTCCAGGCGTCGAGGGCGCAGACCGGGATGGCGGAGGAAGCGGCGGCTCCGCTCGCGCAGTCGCTCTTGGTGCGCACGCGGATGATGGGAGTATCGGGACGCACGGCGATCTCGCCCCCAACCCGCGCGAACTCCCCGGATGGATCGCAATGCACAATGACATCGGCGTCGACGATCGCGGCCCGCGTCGCGGACTGGGCCGCGGACTCGGAGGGACCGATCGCGATGGACTCGTCGAGCCCCGCGGAATCGCAGAGGATGACGCGCCCGGCGCCGGGAATATGCGCGCCAAGATCGAGCTCCTCGCGGAGCACGTCGCGCGTCGTGCCGCGCCGCGGCGATTCGATCGCACGGCGCGTGGCGAGCATGGCGTTGAAGAGCGTGCTCTTGCCCGCGTTGGGCTCGCCGACGATGAGGACCACGGGGAGCACACCGGGCGTGGCGCGGGCGTGTGTCGAGCCGAGTTCGCGCGAGATCGCGTCGTCGACGGAGCGGGCGCGCCGCACGAGGTCCGCGGGCGTGATCGCGACCACGTCATCCTGGTCGGTGAAGTCGATGCCCGCCTCGACGAGCGCCAGCAGCGTGGCCAGTTCGTCGGTCCAGGCGCGGTAACGGTCGCCGGTCGTGCCGCGGAGAAGGCGGTCGGCCGCAGCGAGTTGTTCGCCCGTGCGGGCGGCGATGATGCCCGCGACGCCCTCGGCCTGTTCGAGCGTGAGTTTGCCGTTGAGAAACGCCCGCGCGGAAAACTCGCCGGGCTCGGCGCGGCGGACGCCGCCGGATGCGTCCACGCGCGAGCCGGTGTCCGGCGCGTTGATCCTGTCGGCGACGATTGCGTCTATCACGCGATCGACCAGCGTCGGGTTGCCTGGAAGGGAAATCTCGAGCATGTCTTCGCCGGTGTACGACGCGGGGGCCGCGAAGCAAACGCACAGCACGGGCACGTCGTGCGGGATGCTGCTTCTTACGGGGTCGCGCAGTCTCAGCGCGCCCGTGGCAGCGACGCGGGGCCCGATTTCACCCGCGATCGCGCGTGCCAGCCGCGGCACGTCGGGGCCGGACAGACGCACCAGCGCCCGCGGTGAATGGGCCCCGCCGGTGGAACAGGCGATGATGGTGTCGCCGGAGATCATCGGAGCATTGTTGAGCGTCAAGGCGTCGCCGGCAGGCCGTGCCTGATCACGTGCTCGACCGCGGAGCAGAACCGGTCAACCTCTTCCATCGTCGAGTAGACGCTGGGCGTGACGCGCAGTCCCTCGAACTCATCGTGCTTGATCGGCGTGACGGCGATGCGGTGGGTGTCCCACAGGTACGAACCGATCTTGGCGCTGTCGACGCCTTCGACCTGGATCGTGCCGATGCCGCAGGAGTATTGGGGCTTGAGGCTGGTGTGCAGCGTGCACCTGCCGGTGGCGAGCAATCGCCCGGCCCATGTGTCGCGGAGATAGCGGAGGCGGGCTTCCTTTCGTGCGTCGCCGAGGGTCTGGTGGAAGGTGAGGGCCTCGGCGATCGCGAGGAAATTGCCGGCGGGGTGGGTTCCGACTTCCTCGAACTTGCGGATGTTGTCGTCCTGCTCGGGCGCGGTGCCGAACATGGGCCAGAGGCCTTTGATCTTGTCGCGCTTCACATAGAGCAGACCCGTGCCGTGCGGCGCGAAGAGCCATTTGTGCAGCGACACGCCGTAGTAGTCGCAGCCCAGGTCGGGGAGTTTGAAGGCAAAGTGGGCTAGCGCGTGGGCGCCGTCGACGATGACGGGGATGCCGCCGTTGATTCCTCGGGCCATCTCGACGACCTTGCGCACGGGGAGAATCTGCCCGGTGATGTTGACGATGTGGCTCATGAGTATCACGCGGGTCCGCGGCGTGATCGCCTCGCGATAGCGGCGCAGGATCTCGTCGTCGTCCTCCGCGGGGATCGGCAGTTTGATGAGCACGAGTTTGCACCCCTGGCGGCGTTCGCGCAGGCGGAAGGCGTTGAGCATGCGCGGGTAGTCGCACGTCATCGCGAGCATCTCGTCGCCGGGCTCAAGGTCGATCCCGAGTTGGCAGATGTGCAGGCTCTCGCTGGAGTTCCGCGTGATCGCGATTTCCTCGGCGTCGGCGCCCCAGTGGTGGGCCAGCCGCTCGCGGACCGCGTTGCGGGGCGCGGGCTCGAGAATGGAGAAGAGCGCGAGGGCCGTCGGGTGCGAGTTGGCGAAGTCGTAGTGGCGCTTCATCGCCTCTTGCACGATTCGCGGCGTGGGGCTCACGCCGCCGTTGTTGAAATTGACGAGGCTGCGATCGACCGTGAACGCGGTCTGGCACTGGGCCCAGAAGGATTCGTCGCGGGCGATCTCGTCGGGCGAACCGGGGGTATCGGCGAGTTCGGTGAGGATGTCGAGCGTGTCGCGCGTGGGGAGGGGCACGATGGCCGAGGCCGTCGCCTCGCAGGCGGCCCAGGCGAGATACGACGCGGGGAGCGCGATCGCACCGAGCGTGCCAAGAAACTCGCGGCGGTTGGACATGGTGACCTCCGGTTGCGGGCGGAGGTCAAGATAACAGAAGAGAGGGGGAGAACAACGCGGGATCGACCATCAAGAAGAGAACGAAGCACTCTCGCCGGTCGGAACCGTCGTGGTCGTCCCGCCCGGTCGGGCCGCGGACGGGCCCGAGGTTGGTGCGTTCTCGCTGGGAGTGGGTGTTGCTTTACGCCCGCCGGTGAGGAGGACGATGCCGCTGATGATCAGCACGACCGCGGCGATCTTGCGCGCGGTCATCTCTTCCTTGAGGATGAGCCACCCGAGGATGACGGCCGTGGCGGGCGCGAGGGCGAAGGCGATCGGGCGGAGGAGGGAGATGTCGCCGCCGGGCTGGGCCAGGCCCAGGTAGAAGAAGAAGACGCCCGCAAAGCCGGCGAGGAGTCCAGAACCGAAGATGAGTTTGGCCCAGGTCGCGCCGCTCATGTCGCGCCACCACGCCTGTGGTTCCGACTTCACAACGGAATGGGCGACGAGGAACGCGGCCAGCGCGAGCGGGAGCGTGACGGCTGCGCGGAAGAAGACCGTTCCCATCGGGCCGATCTCCTTGGTGTTGATCGCGCCCTTGGTGAAGATCTCGCCGACGCCCCAGCAGAGCCCGGCCAGGATGGCACAGAGGATGGCAAACATGGCCTGTGTATCGGCCAAGGTGTCCGCGTGGGCTGAGAGGATGCGCGCGGCGCCGCGCGGCGCGATGAGTTCTACTTCCTGTCTCCGGGCTGAGCGGGCCCCGCTTTCGGCGCGTCGGTGGGTTTGCTGCTGGGCGCCTGTCCCGGGTCGACTTCGGGCGTGAGCGGCCTCCGCCGGGCCAGTGGTGGCGCCTGGTCCAGCCTGATCGCCCGAATCACGGGCGGATCGATGGGACGATCGTTCTCGCCAACCTGCACCGCCGCGATCTTGCGTATCACCTCCGCGCCCGAGAGCGCCTGGGCAAAGGCGGTGTAACGCCCGTCGAGGCGCGCGGTGCCCTCGCGCGACAGCGCGACGAAGATCTGCGAGCCGTTGGTGTTGGGGTCGTCATCGCGCGCCATGGAGAGCACGCCGAAGTCGTGGGGGAGCGTGCTGGGCTCGAGGTCGATAGCGAATCCCGGGCCACCATCGCCCGTGCCGGTTGGGTCGCCGGTCTGGATCACGAACGCGTTGCCGTTGGGGAGCCTGGCGACGACACGATGGAAGATCACGCCGGTGTAGAACCCTCCCTCGGCCAGGTGGAGGAAGTTGAACACGGTGTTGGGCGCGGCGTCGGGCCTCATCGCAAACTCGATGTCGCCGAGCGAGGTCTGCATCGTCGCGACGCGATCGACGTACACGCGCACGCCGGTGAGCAGTTTGTCGGGCTGGGGGTAGGTGATGCGGGCGTTGCGCGTGCCGAAGTTGGCCTGGCGGGTTTTTTCGTCGAGTTTGAGGGCGATCGCGCCGGCCTCGTCTGTCATCTGGGCCGGGCCGGTGCCCTTGAGCGGCTGGATGACGATGGGCGCGCCGATATCGGCGATGCCGACGTGGAGTTGGGCATACCAGACGCCGTCGATCGGCGTGGTCCAGATCTCGGGGAACATGGTGGCGAGGTTGACGACTCCGGGAACAACGCCGGCGACCTTGATGTCCGAGCCGTCGGGGCGCTGGAGCAAGATGGCGGTGTCGATCTCGATGTTGTCGGGCGTGGTGACGCGGATGTTGATGGGCTGGTTGACGCCGTAGTACAGGCGCTCGGGCGAGAGTTGTGCGGGCGCATTGGACGCGAGCGTTGCGGCCAGAGTCGAGGCCAGGATGCACGCAACGGGCGGTGGCAGCGCACGGGCGAAGGTGTTCATGGATGGAGCGTACACGGCCCGCGGTCGCACGTGCGAACGATCCGCGGAATCTGATGACCGGGTGTTGTGCTGCCGGATGGCGTTACTTCCCGCCGCCGCCATTGCCGGTCGACGTCGTGTGCCGGTTGTCGATCGCGCTCCAGGCGTCGTTGACGGCTGATGCGGCGCCGTATTCCTCGGCGTCGTCAGGGAGGGAGTTGTAGAGGGCGTGGTCAGCGTCGCTAAGCCAGACGACGTGCAGGTCGGCGAGCAGAACGTTCAGTCCGAACTGGTGGTTGTAATCGAGTTTGCTCTGAAGTCCGTCGGACACAAGGGCCGAGGCGGACGGGATGATGTCGTAGAGGAAGCGGGAGTCGTTGGGACCCCGCCCGCGGTACTGGTAGTTGCCGATGGCGACGCGGGTATCCAGGCCGAACGCGTCCGCGTATTGCGTGAACTTGTGCGAGCCATGGTGAGATGGGCAGTAGTAGATCTTGGGGGCGTCGAGGTAGTTGGCGGCGGTGAGGCGGCCCAGGCCGTCCCACGACTGTCCCCACAGGCCGTCGGCGTCGTTGGCGAGGCGCAGCGTCATCATCTCCGCGGCGTCGGAATCACGATACTTGGGTGACCAACCGGGAACATAGCGGCTGGGCACCACGAAGCCGTTCCAGTCGTCGGCGTACATATGGAGACCCAGCCCGATCTGTCGGATATTGGAAGAGCACGCAACGCGCTTGCCGGTGCTCGTCACGCCGCGGAGCGACGGGAGCAACAGGCCGATCAGCACCGCGACGACGGCCATGGAAACCATGACGTCGATCAGCGTGAATGCGCGCGCGGGATGACGGGCAGTTCTCTTCACCTCACGAGTCTCCTGACTCTACTTTCCACGCCTTCCGGTTTAGAGACTATCGAAACACCAGCGCAACCGCAACAGAGAATTCGTGGTTACTCGGACGCCGGATTTTCATTTGTATGATGTTCGTAGCACACAAACGACGAACGTCCGGCAGGTTGAAAACGGAATTGATGCATCCCCTCGGGCTGGGTAAGCGTACAGACCGCCGAAGGTTGTATGCTGGAGGCCGGGGATTCTTCCCCATGATGCTCGGGCGTACCGGGCCGGCCAGTTCGGGGTGGCATAGGGGCTTTTCCTCCGGCGTCTTCGGGCGTCGGCGAACGAGGCTCAGACGATGGCATCTCGCGAGGACATCGATCCCAGGGAACGGGACGCGCGCGACTTGGCGCTGATGCGTCGTGTCGCCGCCGGCCAGGAGGCCGGGGTGGCGGAGTTGTATGACAGATTTGGTTCGCTGGTGTATCGCATGGCGATCCAGGCGATGCCAAGCCGCGCCGAGGCCGAGGACGCGGTGCAGGAGATCTTTGTGCGTTTGTGGCGCACCGCGGAGCGATACGACCCCGCGCGTGCGGCGTTGGTGACGTGGGTGATGTTGATCTCGCGCCGGCATCTGGTGGACAAACTTCGGCGTACGAGAGCGAGAGTGAAGGCCAGTTCGCTCGATAGCGCGCAGGCCAGCGGCGCCGAGGCCTCTGTGATGCCCGAGGCGTCGACCGGCGAACGTGACGAGCGGATGGCGGTGCTGTTGAAGCGGATCGCGGCCTTGCCCGAACTTCAGCGGACCGTTGTCACGCGTGCCTACCTGGGGGGGCAGACGCTCCGTCAGATCGGGGATGAACTCAATACGCCGCTTGGGACGATCAAGTCGGCGTTGTCGCGGGCACTGGTGCGCCTGCGTGAACGGACGAACGAGGAGTTGGTTTCATGACGACGCGTGAACTCATTGAACTGGCCCAGCTGGACGCGCTGGGTCTTTTGGACGACCAGGAGCGGGAGGCGTTTGATCGCGCCTTTGCCGCCGCACCTGCGTCGATCCAGGCGCAGTTGCGCCGCGAGCAGACGCGACTGGCCCGCACGGACTGGGTGCCGATCGACGGCGAGCCCCCGGCCGAACTGCGCGACGCGGTGCTGACCGACGTCGCCGCGGCGGCCTTGAAGGATCGCGTCCTTACCGCGGTGCGCCGCGAGATGGGCGTGAGCGCCCATCGCCACGAGGGCGGACGACTTCATCCCCCGATCCATCAGGTTCGCTCCGTATCGCGGGTGTGGCGCGTCGGCGCGCTGGCGTCTGCGGCGGCCGCGGTCGCGCTGGCCGCCACCACCTTCTTCCTCCAGAGCCAATACGCCAGCCTCGAATCCGAGATACGCAAGACCGGCACCTATGACACCGTCATCTCGATCCGCGGCTTCAACCTGCAGGACCTGGTCTTCAACGACAACTCGCGACTCGTTCACTTCGAGCCCGCCCCGGGCTTTGACGGCTCCGCCACGGCGTTCTTCGATGCGGCGACCCAGAAGGTCCGCCTCTTCCACAAGAACTTTGCCAAGGAACTCACGCAATACCGTGTCGTGGCGCTCGACGAACGCGGCGACGAGGTCGGTCAACCCGTGCAATTCAACACCGACAAGAAGATCGACTTCGCCGATTTCAGCATCGACCTCAAGTCCACCAAGCGCCTGGCCATCAAGGAAATCACGCCCGACCACCCGGAGGGCGTGATCGTTCTGACCTCCACGGCGATTGTCGGCTAGCCCCGCTCCTCACCCGACCGCGCCGGGGATCGTCCGGCGCGACCGGTATCGGTGAACACTCCGAACGACGCGGACCCGTCCACTCGCGGGTCCGCGTTCGCTTTTGCGGGTCCGTACAATCTCGCCCACGCACCCACGGAGCACCGCATGGCCGCGCCGACCTCCACGTTTGTACCTTCATCGTTCGACGGCACGCGCTTCGAATCGATCGAGCCGCTCGCTCGTGCCTTGCTCGAGCGCCCGGTCACGACCAAGAACGACCTGATCGCATGGCTGGGCGACCGGAGCGAACTCGACGCGGCCTGCAGCGAGGCCGGCGCCAGCCTCTACATCGCCATGACCTGCAACACCGAGGACCAGATCGTGCAGGGCGCATACGCCACCTATGTCGAAGAGGTCGCGCCCAGGGTCAAGCCGCTGGCCTTCGAACTCGACAAGCGTCTTGTCGCGCTCGCGGCCGAGATCTCGCTCGATTCCGGCGAGGACGGCGAGCGCTACATGGTCCTGACGCGTGACACGCGGTGCGAAGTCGAACTCTTCCGCAAGGAGAACGTGCCGCTGGAGACCGACCTGGCGCTCCTGGGTCAGAAATACGACCAGACGATCGGCGCGATGACCGTCGAATTCGATGGGCGTGAGCAGACCATGCCCCAGATGGCCCGGTACATGGAGTCGACCGATCGCGCCCAGCGCGAGGGCGCGTGGCGCGCCATGATCGCGCGGCGTCTCCGCGACGCGGGCGCGATCGACGAAATCTATGACCAGATGATCGCGCTCCGCGACAAGGTCGGACAGAACGCGGGCTTTGCGGACTACGTCGGCTACGCCTACAAGGCCAAGCACCGCTTCGACTACGGCGTTTCGCACTGCAGGGCCTTCCATGACGCCTGCGAACAGGTCGTCGCGCCGCTCATCCGCAAGTTCGACGCCAAACGAAAGGCGGCGTTGAAACTCGACACGCTCCGCCCGTGGGACCTGTCGGTCGACATCAAGGGGCGCGCGCCACTGCGGCCGTTCGCCGGCGGCGCGGAACTGGTCTCAAAGTCGAGGGACGTGTTCGAGCGCCTCGACCGGCGCCTCGCCGGGCTCTTTGCGCAACTCGGCGACGGGCCGGGGCGTTACGACCAGCCGGCGCCGGACGGCGGGCCCGCGTACCTCGATCTGGACAGCCGCAAGGGCAAGGCGCCGGGCGGCTATCAGTACATGCGTGATCGCCTGCGCCGCCCGTTCATCTTCATGAACGCCGCGGGCATGCAGCGAGACGTTTCGACGATGCTCCACGAGGCCGGTCACGCCTTCCACTCCATGCTGTGCGTCGACGAGCCGCTCCTGGCGTATCGCACCGCGCCCATCGAGTTCTGCGAGGTCGCGAGCATGAGCATGGAATTGCTGACGCTCCCGCATCTGGGCGGCCCGGGGGGCTTCTATCCCGATACCAAGGACGAGGCCCGCGCCCGCCGACACCAACTCGAAGAGAGCATCACCATCCTCGCGTGGATCGCGACCATCGACGCCTTCCAGCACTGGGTCTACGCCAACCCGAAGCACTCGCGCGACGATCGCGGCGCGTGCTGGCTCGAACTTGACGCCCGCTTCGGACGTGCCGTCGACTGGTCCGGCTTCGACGACGCGCGCAGGAACGCCTGGCAGCGCCAGACCCACCTCTTCGGCCATCCCTTCTACTACATCGAATACGGCATCGCGCAACTCGGCGCGCTGGGCCTCTGGCTCCGCTCGCTCGAAGAAGGACCCGCCAAGGCCATCGACCTCTACATCAAGGGCCTCTCGCTCGGCGGCTCGCGCCCGCTCCCGGATCTCTTCGCGGCCGCGGGACTGCCGTTTGATTTCGGACCCGGCGCGGTCCGGCGCATCGTCGATCGCGTCGAGCGCGAATTGGAGAAATTGCCGGAGTAACGCGCCCCGCCCGGGTCCTGATCAAGGCCATTACGCATGACCGATTCGTCGCGCCATGAGAATTCCCGGTCGCAGAGCGGCAGTCGCTCGTCGGCGATGTCGCCCGGCGAGTTCCGCCGGCTGGGGCATCGGGCCGTGGACTGGGTCGCGGACTACTGGTCGTCGCTGGACTCGCTCCCGGTGCTTTCGCGTGTCGCGCCGGGCCAGGTGCGCGCCTCGCTCCCCGCCGATCCGCCCGAGAAGGGCGCGGGCGAGGCGGGCTACGACGACGTCTTCGCCGATCTTTCGCGGATCATCCTGCCGGGCCTGACCCACTGGCAATCGCCCAACTTCTTCGCGTTCTTCCCCGCCAACGCCTCGACGCCCGGCGTGATCGGCGAACTCCTGAGCGCGGGCCTCGGTGTGCAGGGCATGCTCTGGGCCACCAGCCCCGCCTGCACCGAACTCGAAACACTCACGCTCGACTGGCTCGCCAAGGCGACCGGCCTGCCCGAGAAATTCTTGTCGACTTCCGCGCACGGCGGAGGCGTCATCCAGGGCACGGCCAGCGAAGCAACCCTCGTCGCGCTGCTGTCGGCAAGGCGCCGAGCCCTGCAGGCCACGTCGGGCGCGCCGGGATCTGCTGCGGGAGTCGCGTCGGGCGGCGGAAGCGGGCCGCCGGATTCAGATCAAGCGCACGAATGCGGGCCAGAGCACGCGCTGGTCATGTACGCCTCGACGCAGGCGCACTCCTCGGTGATGAAGGCGGCCATGATCACCGGTCTGGCGCTCGGCCCCGACGACAAACGCCGCGTTCGACTGATCGAAACCGACGAACATTACGCGATGGACCCCGCCGCGCTCGAACGCGCTATGCGCGACGACGTCTCCCGCGGCCTAGTCCCCTGCTGCGTCGTCGCCAGCGTTGGCACCACCGGCACCACCGCGATCGACCCGGTCGATCGTATCGCCGCGGTGATCGATCGAGTGTCAACGGATAGCCACGCGAGCGGCGGTGCTGACGCGCTCTCCGCGACGGGTCGGGCAATCGTTCGCCCGTGGCTGCACGTCGACGCCGCCCACGCCGGCGCCGCGTGCGTCTGTCCGGAGATGCGATGGATCTTTCGCGGCATTGACCGCGCCGATTCGCTCTGCTTCAACCCGCACAAATGGCTGCTGACGAACTTTGACTGCGACGCGTACTGGACCGGCGATCGCGATGCCCTGGTCGGCGCGATGAGCATCACGCCCGAGTACCTGCGCAACAGCGCGACCGACTCCGGGCGCGTGATCGACTACCGCGACTGGCAGGTGCCGCTGGGACGACGCTTCCGCGCCCTGAAATTGTGGCTGGTGATGCGGCATTTCGGGCTGGATGGCCTCCGCGCGCATGTCCGCTCGCACATCACGATGGCGGAGTGGTTCGAGGCACGCGTGCGCGAGGACGTTCGCTTTGAGATCGCCGCCCCGCGCACCATGAACCTCGTCTGCTTCCGCCTCCGCGGCCACTGCCCAGAGTCCGACGCGCGGAACAAGGCGCTCATGGACCGCCTGAATCAATCGGGCGAACTCTACCTCACGCACACCGTGCTCCCCAAATCCCCCGCGGGAACGCTCGCCGGGCGGCTCGTCCTCCGAATGGCGATCGGCGCGTCAACGACGGCGCACGAGCACGTCGCGCGCGCGTGGGACAGGATCAAGGCGGCCGCGAACGCGTTGTGATCCGCACCCGGACCCGAGTTTTCGCCACGGAGCCGGGCACCTTCTCGCCACACGGATGAGCCACGATTCGTATTAGCACTACTTCGCCCCGGGCGCGAATTCCCACGCACGACGAGTCGTGCGACGATCGCCCACGGCACCCCGTCATCAAACTCCCCCCCGCCTAATCCTCGATCACTTGCGGCGGGCGCAGCGCCTTCACCATCATCGCCGCCCGCACCGCGTCCGGCGGATCCGCAAGATCGATCGGCAGGTACACGCCCTTGTCGTGGTCGCTGTTGAGCACCAGCGCGCACGGCGGGATCACGATCGACCCGTGCTCTGCCTTTTCGTGCCCCAGCACGAACAGCCGCACGCCCCAGCGCTCGACCAGGTCCTCGATCTGCTCGGCGTCGTAGCCGCGCCCCCACACCATGAGATGGGCCGTCCCGCGGCGCGGCTCGTAATCCTCTTCGGTCAACTCGCGATCCAGGATCGTCGTGTCGAAGCGCCCCATGACGCCCGGCGAGGGCAGGCTGTGAGCGCACAGGATGTCGCCCAGGCCGTGCGGGTGCGCGCAGCGAAGCGCCAGCGGCATCGATCGCACGAAGCGCGAAATCGCCTCGGTAACGAGCGGCGCCTTGTCGCCGAAGACCTGGGCCACGCCGTCGTTGAAGGCCTCGACCACGCGCACGCCGTCCTTCACGATCCCCGCGCCCTTGATCTGCGAGAGCTCGTGATTGGCCAGGAGCGTGTGGACGTGCTCGGGGAAGCGGGCCTTGAGGTCGGCGACGCGGGCCAGGGCGCGATAGCTGAAATCCATGCCGTTCATCAGCCGGTCGGAGTGGATGACCTCGTGCAGGAGCAGGTGCGACACGCTGTCGGAATCGGCGTCGGCGCGGTCCATGCCCGCGAGTTGAACGAGTTTGGCGAGGTTGAGCGGGTTGTCGTGGAGGTCGCCGGTGGCGATGAGCACGCCCGGCGGGTGGATCACGTCGCACGAGCCGCGACGGCAGCGCGCACCGAAATTGGCCTGCACGCCCGCGTCAAACAGGCGGCAGACGGCGTCTGCGTTCGAGAGGTCCTGCGGGCCGTGGTACATGGGAACAAAGGGCGCTGGTCACGAGGCAATCGGCACGTGGGAAAACGACAAAGAAACGATGAGACGGAGTTGAAGACAAAGAAAAACGGCGGAGAAGCAGAGCGGCAAAGAGTCAGATTGAAGGCGCTGGTGGATGCACGGAATCGAGGATACTTGCTGAAGGAAGCAGCGGAAGACGCGACGAAATCCGTCGCAATAGAGCGGGGCGAGTGAAAGAGGATATCGGCGGCGGGTGGACGGGGCGCGGTAGATCCGTCACTCCCGGGCAAACGGGCTTGCGTCGTCGTGCCAATCACGTGCCGCGCCTCGCCGAAGATCGGAGGCAAAGCACCGAGCGCCAAGCCCTGCACGCCCGGGCTGGATCCAACGAGCCGGCGGGCGGCGCGATATTCAGTCTGGCTGAGAATCCAACGGGCGGAACTCACCGGTCTTGCGGTTGTTCTCCGCGATCAGGAGCGCGTGGATCAGGTTGAGTCGATCGGCGACGGCGTGCATGCTCGCCGGGCGTCTGTCTGGGTTCACCTCGACGCACTGCATGATCAGTTCGTTGAGTTTGGGGTTGATCTTGGGGTTGATGTCGATCGCGGCCCTGGGCTTCTCGATCAGATTGTCGTCGAGCGAACCCATCAGTTTGTCGCCCTTGGCCAACGCGGTCGGCACGTTCTGCCCGGTGCAGATCGCGTACATCGTCGCGCCCAGGTTGTAGATGTCGGTCTTGGGCGTAATCGGGCGGCGGTGGACCTGCTCGGGCGCGATGTAGTCGGGCGTGCCCTGGATTCGCGGCTTGACGGTGCCCGCCTCGCACGACTGACCCAGGTCGATGAGTTTCACCGTGCCATCCGGCTCCACCACCACGTTGTTGGGCTTCATGTCTGCATGGATGAAGCCGCGCTCGTGCATGTGGGCCAGGCCCAGGGCGGTCTGGTGGAAGACGTCGACGGCGTGAACGAAGGTCTTGGGGGGATGGGTGTCGAGGCTCTTGCCGTCGAGGAACTCCATCACGAGGAAAACGTCCGTGACCTGGATGATGCGCCGGGTCCGCTTCACCATGCGCTCGATGTGACGCAGATTCTTGTGGTCGAGTTTGGAGCCGACCTTGTACTCCTGCTCGGCCTGGTCAAGGAAGCGGGTGTCCTTGTCTTCTTCGCGTCGTTCGACGTGCTTGAGGGCCCAGACCTGCTTGGTCTTGGGATCCTGGACGAGGTACACCGCCGACGCCGCACCCCGCCCAAGGAGGTCCAGCACCCGGTAGCCTTCGACAGTCTCGCCCTTGTTGAACTCCGGCACGCCCCCGACCTTCGACTTATGGGCGTCGCACGACGCCCGGACTCTTCTGGATCACACCGCCGTCACGTTCCGTGCCGGAGATGTTCCGTTCGCTCGCAAAGCCCCGCCGGTTCAGGACGAGATCCCGCGACGATCACGTTCCCGGCATGCCCGCCGGGGTACGCCCCACCAGGAACGCACACCCAACGCCGCCCGCCCGGAGGGGACCAACCCGCCCGGTGACACAAGAACGTGCCGACAAGCCCGGAGCTTGCGACGGCGTGGACACTTTATAGGCAAAGGTCGGGCGGGGTGTCGACCACACCAGAAGGAACGATCCTGCGATCGAGATTACCGGTCTGTTAGGAAAACGCCGTGAACCTCGCCGTGCGGAGCGATTGTCGACATTCAAGGGGGTCGAGAGGCGCGGAAAAAAAGCCCCGGCCGGGCCGGGGCTTGGCGTTCGATGGCTCGGGGACTTACCGCGCCTTGGTCAGTTGCTCGCGGAACCACGCCTGGGGGAAAAGGTCGCCAGGGCTGGTGGTGGCGGCTATGTCGCGGTGGAGCACAACGCGATCGGCGGGGATGTTGAGTTCGCGGCAGAGGGAATTGACCAGACCGACCAGGCGCGTCATCTGCTCGGGCGTGAAGGTCTTGCGGTCGCCGTCGCCGATGACGCAGATACCGATGGTGTTGAGGTTGTACCACTCGCCGTTTTTGCCCGCGGCATGGGCGCCGGGCTTCTGCTGCATCCAGCGGTAGCCGACGTGGACCTCGCCGTCCCCGATGCCGTTGCCATTCCCGATGACGAAGTGATAGCCCAGGCCCTTAAGGCCGCGGGCCTGCGCCTCGCTGTCGAGCGAGGCGGGTGTTCCGACAACGGAAGAGGAATGGTGAATGACGATGCCCTGCCAGCGGCCGGGTGTGATGGGGGTCTTGGTGGAGAAGATGCCTTCGTAGGAGCGGGGACCCGCGGAAGCGACGAGGGCGGGGAGCGCCCATCCGCCGGACGTCGGGCCTTTGGCGCCGTCGAGCGCCCAGAGCAGGCCGCCGACCACGGTCATGGCGCCGAGGAGCGCGCCCCAGACGACGCGGGTGCGCCGGGCGACCGACGTGCGAGATGACTTCGCGTTGCGCTTCATGCGACCAATTCCCCCGGCACGCTGCCGCGCGGCCTAGTGGCTTCGTGCCCCGTGCCGCTCCCAACAAGCATACCGGGGATTTTCATCGTCAGATAGATCGAACGGCGCTCAAACTGCGCTCCGTGTGAATCGAAGAAATCAGAAGTATTTTTTCGCGCTTCATCAGTGCTTCTCAAGCAGACGGGCCCGCAGGTTCGGCTGGCGTCGACCGAACTCGTCCTCGATGTAGGACGGCGCGCGTTGGTCGCGTATCGCGTCGTATCGGTCATACTGGGACCGCTCTTCATCAGGAGTCAGCAACGGGTCGTAGCAGCCCGTGATGACACCCACAACAAGTAGAGCGCCCAGCGCTGAGAACGCGCCCAGCAGGCTCCGAGAGTTCGCGACGTTGGTGTTCCGAGAATGCACAAAAGCAGTGTACCGACCCCAAGCGGTCGGGGCCGGTCCACTGCCGAAGAGAGGAGGTTCACTAAATCTCAATCATCGTGCTCACAAGCACTTACGCACCGGTATCCCGGGCGGTTCTGGGGCCGTACCCCGTCCGGATAACTTTTCAGTGAATCTGGAGTCGGCCATCCGCCCCAATTTCGACATCTCCGCGGGCGCGGAGTTGGCGCACGCCTTCGTAGGCCGCGGCGCACACCGCGGTGGCGAGGTTGAGCGATCGCTCGTTTCGCACCATCGGGAACGAGACGCATCGGTCGGAGAATCGGTCGAGGATGTCGCGGGGCAGCCCGGCGGTTTCGCGTCCAAAGAGGAGGTGGTCACCGCGCCTGAGGTCGGCGTCGAACACGCTGCGCGGCGCCTTGGTCGTGAAGACCCAGAGCCGCGCCGGCGCGGCGCGTTGGAGATAGGCGTCGAAGCAGGCGTGCTCGTGGACGTCGAGCCTGGGCCAGTAATCGAGCCCCGCGCGTCGGCAGGCTTTTTCGGAGAGATCAAACCCAAGCGGGTGGATCAAGTGGAGCGAGCAGGCGCACGCGACGCAGGTGCGCCCGATGTTCCCCGTGTTGTTGGGGATCTCGGGCTGGTGGAGCGCGATGTGAAAGAGCGGCGAAGGCCGCGGGGCGATTTCGCTCACTTCTTCTCGCTCAGGTACTTTTCTTCGGCGGCGCGTCGCGCCTTGATGCCGGGGTCGGCGCGGAGGACGCCCTCGACGGCGGCCTTGTACGCGGGGGCCGAGGGCGGGCCCTCCCAGCGGACCACCCCGTCGGAACTGCACACGGCGACCCAGGGAATCGAGATATCGCTCCCGAATGACTCGCCGCTGAAGTCGCGCCCGCCGATGTTGGCGGTGTAGAGCGTGATGGTGTGCTCGATGCTCATGTTCTTTGCGAACTTCTGGGCCTGCTCGATCAGTTTCTGCGGGTCGGTGCCCTGGTTTTCGCTGTTCGAGTCGCGGTCGCGGAGGTCGGCCATCGCGCCGATGACGGCGACATCGCGCCCGTACTTCTTCTGCTCAAGGTCCATGTCGCGCAGCAGGTTCTCGTAACTGGAGCGGACCTTCGGGCTCCAGACATAGAAGATGATCGCGCGGCCCTTCACCGCCGGGTCCTTGGGGAAGCACGTCCCGGGCGCGGGGGGCGTCAGACTCTTTGGGCCCTGGTTCTCGCCCGACGAGGAATCCCGCGTGGCCTTTTCGGGGTTGGGCCACGGTGCGGCGGCGTACGCCTCCGGGGTTGGATCGGCGAAGTTCTGTTCAGGAATGTTGCGCGTGTCGACGTTGCTCCGGATCGAGTCGGTCTTTCGTGCCTCACGATCGGCCTTGTCCTTGGCGGCCGCGATCGCGGCATTGATCCCCGCCGCCTGGTCGGTCGTTTCGGCGAGCAACTGCGTGACCGCCGCGTCGACCGACTCGGTCGCGAAGTCGGCGTAGCGCATCTGGCCCGCGCGATCGACGAGGTAGAAGTCGGGGTCCTGGTCTGACTTGACGGTGTCGCGGAACTTCCCGTCTTTGTCGTGCCCGGCGAAGAGGCTCACGCCATCTTTGGGCGCGTTCTTCTTGGCCTTGTCCCACTCCTTGGGGTTGTGGACGCCGATGACAACTAGGCCCTCGCCGGACTTTGCGTTCGCGAGGCGCTCGGCCATGGCAAAGGCGCGGGAGGCCGCGGGATACCAATCGGAATAGGTACAGATCAGCACGACCTTGCCCGAGAGGTCGGCCGAGGTCGGCGCCTTGCCCCCGACCCAGTCGGAGATGTTCTTGAGCGCGTCGCTCGACCAGGCATTGAGTTCCATGGCGTCGAGGGCCTTGCGTCGATCGCCGGTGCCCTCGCGGACGATGCTGGGGCTGACGACCTGGGCCCAGGCTGCCGAGGCCAAGCCGCTGATCCCGACCACGAGTGCCGCGCGAATGATCCGGTTCACTGAGCGTCCTTTGGGCCACTGGCCCCGCCAAGCCCGCGATGCGCGGGCGTTTCGAACAGCAAGCGTATCGCATCCGCGGGGTTGGTCGCAGGCCAAATCCCGCGGGGGATTGGCGGGAATCCCGCCGGGAGATTCTGACTCAAGGTGCTACGACGCCGGGGCGTGGGAGTTCCCTCCCGGCGCGGCGCTTGTGACAGGGGCTTCAACGCGGAACTCGCGTTTCTTCAGGGGTCTGGCCGGGTCGCCCGCCGCGATCATCCATGCGGGCACGTCCGCGTCCACCATGCTCCGGGCCCCGATCACCGCCCCCGCGCCGATCGTGACGCCCGGAAGCACCAGCGCATCGGTCGCCACCCAGGCGTCGGGACCGATGGTGATGGGGCGGTGGATCGGCGCGGCGCCGGGGCGCGTGTGGTCTCGGGCCTCGGTGAGCAGGCTTGTGCGCTGGCTGACGACGGCGCGATCGCCGATCGTGATCGGGCAGCGGGCTAGGAAGAGCGCGTAATCACCGATCAGCACCTGCTCGCCGCACCGAAGATTCCACGGGCGATCGAGCGCGACGGTGGGGCGGAGGTTGGTGGAGTTCGAGACGCGTGCCCCGAACGCGCGCAGGATGCGTCGGCGAAAGCCGTACCAGTTGTGGTACGACATGCTGAAGAGGCGCCTGCCGAAGAGTTTCCACAGGAAACTGCGGATGGGGGGATCGGGTTGGCTCTGAAGGGAGTTCATGCGCGGCCTGCTCAACGTGCTCGTGTTCACCCGCCGGCGTTGAGCTGCTCCTCGCTGGCGCTGCCGATGGGGGGTCGGAGTTCCGTGACAGCGCGGGCCGGATTACCCTGAATCACCGTCGAATCCGGGAAACTCCGGTACAGGCTCGAGCGGGGCCAGACGCGGCAATCCGCGCCCAGCGTCACGCCCGGCGCGAGATAACTGTCGATCCCGATGAACGTCCGCGGGCCGATCGTGATGGGAGGCGTGAGCAGAGGGAAGCGTGGGTCGGTGAAGTCGTGCGTGCCGGCGCAGAGGTGCGCGTGATAGTCGATCACCACGCCGTCGCCCAGCGAGATCACGCCGAGGTTATAGAGAAGAACACGATGCCCGATGTCGCAGTCGTCGCCCACGATGAGGTTCCAGGGGATCGCGACCTCCGACGTGCTGGCAAAGCGGCAATTCCGTCCGACCTTGGCGCCAAAGAGACGGAGCAGCGGCACGCGCATGGACGGGAAGTACTTCCACAGCGGCTTGGCGAAGGCCATCCAGATCGCGCGGGCGATGTTCTGGCGCGTGGTCCACGCGGAGTGGCGAATGGGTGACGACGGCGACAATTCAGGGATGTCCCGGTCGGTTGTGTTCGTTCTTTGATCGGGGGTGCTCACGAGCGCTCCACGTGACGTACATCCTATCGGGAGGGAATGCCCCGGAGGAACACCGAGGGCGCCCGTGAATCTGACGGCGCGCGAGCGGACGGCTACAGAGACCCCCCACAAGGTCCCGATACACTCGGAACCCCATGACTGTTCCCAACGGCCAAGCGAACAACGACCAGACTTCCGTTCCGGCAAGCCCGGCGATGAACGCCGCACCCGCCGGGTCGCCGAGCGGTCCGACGCTGGCGCCCGACGTCCCGGTCGTGATCCTGAATCAGTACTACGTCCCCGACGTCGCATCCACGGGTCACTTGCTCCACGAACTAGCGCGTGAGTTGGTGACGCTCGGCTGCGAAGTTCATGCGTTGACGGCGTGGCCGTCCTATGGCCCGCCCGACACCTGGGAGCCGTGCCCGCTGCGCGAGATGCGTGACGGAGTGGACGTTCGTCGCATGAAGACAACGCGATTCAGCAAGGACCTGCTGCTGGGGCGTGTCGCCAACTTCACGACGTTCACCATCCCGCTGGCGTTGCGCACGCTCATTGGCTCACGGCGCAACCGCGTGTATTTGTACACGACCAACCCTCCGTTCCTGGGCGTCATCGGCGCGCTTGTTTCGCTGCTGCGCCGGCACACCTATGTGCAACTTCTCCACGACGCGTACCCGGACATGGCGGTGTGGGTGGGGACGATCAAGAAGGACGGGATCGCGGAGCGCGTGTGGCACGCGATGAACAAACTGATGTATTCGCGCGCCGCTGAGACGATCGTGCTGTGCGAGGCGGCCAAGGACCTGGTCTGCAGGAACTACGGGATCGATCCGGCGCGGGTGCACGTGATCTCGAACTGGGCGGACGGCGAGGTCGTCCTGCCGAAGGACAAGCGTGCGACGAAGTTTTCCAAGACACACGGGCTGGTCGAGCCGTTCACCGTTCTGTACTCGGGCAATCTGGGGTTGTATTACGAGTTTGAGACGCTGATCGGAGCGGCGGAGCGACTCAAGGGCGAGAACATCAAGTTTGTCTTCGTGGGATCGGGCGGGCGAAAGTCCTGGATTGCCGAGCAGATCCAGAAGAAGCACCTGACCAACACGATCCTGCTGCCGTACCAGCCCACGGCCGAGGTCCCGGATTCGCTGCCGTCGTGCGACACGTCGGTGGTGTCGATCGCCAAGGGGATCGAGGGGATCAGTTACCCGAGCAAGTTGTACACGTCGTTGGCGGTGGGCAAGTCGGTGCTGGCGCTGTCGGAGCCCAAGAGCGAACTCCGCGATCTCGTCGAGCAGCACAGGGTCGGGCGGTGGGTGCAGATCGGCGACGTTGATTCATGCGTGACGACGATCCGGAACATGATGGCGCACCCGGAGGAAGTAGCGGCCGAAGGGCGCCGCGCCCGCGAACTGTTCGACCGCGAGTACACGCGTCCGATGGCGGCGAAGAAGTATGCGCACGTGCTGGCGCTGGCTGCCGAGCGAGCCGGGCTCCCGGTCCGGAGCGTGTCGTAGCGCGCGGGCCCGGTCGTCGGCCGCGCCGCGTGCTGATTTGATCGGCGCCGGCGGTCTCTCCCGCGGTCGCGAATCTCGGATCGCCCGCGCTCCGCGGGTCGCGAGCGTGCGAACAATCGGGCTGTCTGCACGGAGGCCCGCGTGCCAACAGCCAAGGCTAAGTACGGCTCGCTCCCGTCCAATGCCGCGATGTCGATCGACATCGAGGATTGGTTTCACTCCGAGCACCTCGGGTCGGTCATCGACCGCGCGTCGTGGGATTCGTGTGAACTCCGGGTCGATCGCAACGTCGACCGGATGCTTACACAGATGGCGCACCAGGGAGTGAAGGGCACGTGCTTTCTCCTGGGATGGTGCGCCGAGAAGAACCCCCGGCTCGTCAAGCGGATCGCCGGCGCCGGGCATGAGATCGCAAGCCACGGGCACGCCCACGCGCGGGCGCCGGAGCAGAAGCCCCACGAATTCAAGGGGGATGTCGAGCGATCCAAGAAGTTTCTCGAGGACCTGACGGGGCGGGCGGTCAAGGGCTATCGCGCGCCCGCTTTCGCGATCACCGATTGGGCGATCGACGTGCTCCAGTCGCTGGGATTTGAGTACGACTCCTCCGTGCGTATCGGCGCCGCGCGAGACGGCCGCGACACGCTGCGCGGGCTATCCGCGGGCGACCCCGTCGTCGAGATACGCAAGGGCTTCCATGAAATCTGTGTCTCGTGCGTGACCTTTGCCGGCAGGAGTTTCCCGGGCGGCGGCGGGCACTTCCGCCTGTTGCCCTACACGTTCTTCCGCGCGGGTGTCAGGCGAGTCCTTCGCGACGGCGCTCCTTACGTCTTCTATTTCCGTCCGTGGGAGATCGATCCCCGCCATCCGCGGGTGGGCGGCCTTCGGCGCTCCGATGCGTTCCGTCACTACGCAAACATTTCCAGCGGAGAGAAGCGATTCAACAACCTGCTGCGTGATTTCAACTGGACCACCATGGAGGACCTGCTCTCGCGCTGGAAACCCGCGAGTCGGGGCGGCAAGGACCACCCGAGCGGCGGAGCGCGCGATAGCCGGACGGCAACGGGCGTCGCGTCGTCGACGAGGTGATATCGCCGCTCCTTCCTCCCGAATACAGTGACGCACCTGGGAGGCTCCCATGTCATTCAATCCCATCGAGTCGCTGGCCAAGGTTCGTCACGAGTTCGGCGAGCACGGCGGCGTCAACATGTCCATCGAGGCGTCCACCACCTTCACCGTCCTCAACGCCGCCACCATGCCCGACATCTTCCAGGGCCTGCGTGGCCCGGAAGACCAGCAGAAATCCGCCGAGGGGTGTTATCTCTACGGACGGCACTTCAACCCCACCGTCTATGTGCTGGGGCGCTACGTCGCCGCCATCGAGGGCACTGAGGCGGCATACTGCACCGCCAGCGGCATGAGCGCGATCTCCGGCGCGATCATGCAGCACTGCGGTCCGGGCGACCACGTGGTTGCCTCCGACACGATCTACGGCGGCACGTTCGCGCTGCTCAAGGAGTTCCTGCCCGTCAAGGCCGGCGTGTCGACGACATTCCTGAACATCGCCGACCTCGACGCGGTGCGGCGCGCCATCACTCCGCGGACCAAGATCATCTATTGCGAAACGGTCGCCAACCCGACAATGGTCGTGGCGGACCTGCGCGAACTGGCGAAGATCGCCCACGCCGCCGGCGCATCGCTGGTGGTTGACAACACGTTCACTCCCATGATGGTTTCGCCGAGCATGATGGGCGCCGATGTCGTCGTTCACTCGATGACCAAGTTCATGGGCGGCGGATCGGACATCATCGCCGGCGCGGTGTGCGGCACCAAGGCGTTCGTCTCCAGCCTGATGGACACGCACACCGGCGCGCTCATGTTGCTGGGGCCGACGATGGACCCGCGCGTGGCGTTCGAACTCTCGCTGCGTTTGCCTCACCTCCCGCTGCGCGTCAAGGAGCACAGCCGGCGCGCCCAGTACTTCGCGGAGCGATTGAGCGAGCGCGGCGTTGCTGTCTCATACCCCGGCCTTCCCGACCACCCGCAGCACAAACTGCTGACTTCGATGCTCAACGAGGGGTTCGGCTATGGCGGCATGCTCGCGATCGACGTGGGCACCAGGGAGCGAGCGTTCCGCCTGATGGAATATCTGCAGAACGAGCAGCGCTTCGGGTTCCTCGCCGTCAGCCTCGGCTATTTCGACACGCTGATGTCGTGCTCGGCCAGTTCGACCTCCAGCGAGATGAGCGACGATGACCTGCGTGCCGCGGGGATCGCGCCGGGACTCGTGCGCGTGTCGCTCGGCTACACCGGCACGCTCGAGCAGCGCTGGGCGCAGTTCGAGGCGGGCTTGAAGTTCGTGGGCGTGGTCACGTAGTTCCCGCCTCCCGAGCGGCTTGATCCTGGACGCCGGGCCCGCCGGCGTGCTTGTGCGCGGCGTGCGATACAGTCCCGCATGAACTCGCCCGTCCCGCTCGTGCCGTCGCTGGAACAGGTGCGCGCCCAATTCCCTGCGCTGTCGCGTCCCACCGCATTCCTTGATAACGCCGGCGGCTCGCACCTGCCGCGCTGCGTCATCGACGCGATGGCGCGGTACATGACCGAGCATTACGTGCAACTCGGCGGCGACTACACGGAGTCCCTCGCCGCGGGCGCGAATGTCGCCGGCGCGCACGATCTGGTCAAACTCCTGCTCAACGCGCACGGCGCGGGCGAGGTCGTGCTCGGGCAGTCGACCACCGCGCTCTGCCACCTGCTCGCGTCGTGCTACGCGCAGGCGCCCCGTCCCGATCGGAACGAGATCGTCGTCTGCACCGCCGGGCACGAGGCCAACATCGGCACGTGGATGAAACTGGCCGAGCGCGGATGGGTCGTGCGCGAGTGGCGCGCCGAGCGCGATCCCGCCCAGAACCACACCTGGCGCATCCTCCCTCGCTCGCTGCGCCCTCTGCTCAGCGAGCGGACGCGCCTGGTCACGTTCCCGCACGTCTCCAACATCCTGGGCGAGATCGTTGATGCGGCCGAGGTCGCAACGCTCGCACACTCCGTCGGCGCCAGGGTCGTGTGCGACGGCGTGGCCTACGTGCCGCACCGCGCGCCCGACGTGCAGCGCCTGGGCGTCGATTGGTATGTGTACTCGACCTACAAGGTCTATGGCCCGCACGGAGCGGCCCTGTTCGGCACGCGCGAAGCCTTCGCCGAACTCGAGGGCCCGAACCACTCTTTCATCCCGCGCGAGCGAGTGCCGTACAAGTTCGAACTGGGCGGCGTGAACCACGAGTCATGCGCCGCGATCAACGGGCTGTGGGAGTACCTCTGCTTCCTCGGGGGCGAGGCGAGCCTGCCCACGCGCACGCCGAGCACGCTGTCGCGAGATCGCGCGATCATCGAGCGCGCCTTCGGCCTGATGGAGCGGCGCGAGTTGGTGACGCAGTCGATGCTCATCGACTGGCTGTGCTCGCGCCGGGATATCGAGATCGTGGGGCCACGAGTCTCCGGGCCGTCGCGCGTCCCGACCTTCAGTTTCGTTGTGCCCGGGCGGTCGTCGCGCGATCTGGCGACCCGCGCCAACCGACAGGGCCTCGCCATCCGCTACGGGCACTTCTATTCCAAGCGTCTGGTCGAATCGATCGGCCTCGAGGCAGACGACGGCGTGGTTCGCGTGAGCATGGTTCACTACACCAGCCCCGGCGAAATCGAGCGATTGATCGCGTGGCTCGAGCGGTCCCCGGACTAGGCGAGCCCCGGCGTTGGTCCGAAAACCGCGGATATTCGCCTCGAATCTCCCCTCCCCGTCTGGTACATTGGGCGGATCGTGGGTGATCCAAGGGAGTGAGGCATGAGCAAAGACAGGTGCGTCACGATCGCGATTCTTGTCGCGGCGTGTGGGATGTTGGTGGGCATCAATTCGGTGTCGGCGCAGATCGTGGGGAGCGGGATCGTCGACCCGCCCGTGCTTCCAACGCCGCCCAGCCACGAGGAGGCTCTCACGATCGACTCCGGCTTCGTCGAGGCGCCCGCCGACGCCGACGGATCGCAGGTCGTGTTCGCCACGTTCGTCGGGTCCGAGGGCGCGCCCTGGCTGCGCCTGGCGTTCGAGTCGCTCGTGCTCGCGGGCGATCCCGCCAACGAGAATGCGGCGCGACTCAAGATCACGTCCATGGGCGACGGCGCGGTGCAGTGGCTGAATGCCGAAACCGCCTCGCAGTGGCGTATGACCTCTGCCTTCATGAATGGCGACACGGTTCTCGTCGAACTCTTCGCCTCGCCCGGCACGGGCCCCAGCCGCATCGTCATGACCGGGGTCACCGTGGGCGAAGACAGCGTCGGCCGGCGGAGCATCTGCGGGAATACCGACGACCGCCAACTCAGTTACGACGACCGCAACGCACGCCACTCCGTCGGCTGCAGTTCGTGGCTGATCAACGACCTCAACTCCATGTTCCTCACCGCCGGACACTGCGGCACGACAACCGGGCATGTCATGGAGTTCAAGGTGCCTCTCTCGAATGCGAGCGGCTCGCTCCTCCACCCGGGCCCGGAGCATCAATTCGTCGTCGAGGCAACCAGCGTCCAGGGCGTCAACGGCGGGATCGGGAACGATTGGGGATACTTCGGCGTTTCGGCCAATGCGAACACCGGCCTGACGCCCTATCAGTCCTATGGCCTTCGCCATGTCCTCGGAAACGCCGGCGCCCCAAGCGGGCACACCATCCGCATCACGGGCTACGGCACGGTTTCGTCGCCGGTCTCGCCAACATGGAATCAAGTGCAGAAGACCCACACCGGCCTCTACACCGCGCTCTCCGGAACCAACGTCCAATACGCCGTTGATACCACCGGCGGAAACTCCGGCTCCTGTGTGCTCAACAACACCACCGGCTTTGCCATCGGCATCCACACCCACGCGGGTTGCTCAACCTCCGGCGGCGCCAACAACGGCACGGCCGTGCAACTCTCCAGCCTGCAGACCGCGCTCGCAAACCCCGCCGGTATCTGCAAGTCCGGCAAGGGAACGCCCGCCGGCAACCTCTATGCCGCCGGTGACCTTGCCAACAACTTCGGCACGCTCAACACCGCCACCGGCAACTTCGCCAAGCGCGGTGAACTGGCCGCCCAGTTCCAAGGCCTCACGTCCGACTGGAACCTCGGCGTGCTCTACGCCATCGACACCGCCCGCAAACTCTACTCGATCAACCCGACCACCGGCGCCGTCACGCTCATGGGCACCGTCACCGGAACTTCGCTCACCATCAACGCCCTCGGCTACAACCCCCGCACCGGCACCATGTACGCCTACTCCGCCGGCACCGGACAACTCATGACCATCAACATGTCCACCCTCGTCGCCTCCGGCGTTGGCGCCGCTCAGGGCGGCAATATGGGCGGCCTCGAGTGGGATACCACCAGTGAGCAACTCGTCGGACTCAGCGACGTATCCGGTGGCACGCGCCTCTACCGCATCAACACCACCACCGGCGCCCTTACCAGTGTCGGCACCCTTGGCACGGGCATCACCGACTGCAACGGCCTGGCCTTCCGCGCCGACGACGACAGTTACTACACCATCAACGCCGCCAATGAACAACTCCTCCGCATCAACAAGACCACCGGAGTCGCGACCGCCGTCGGCTCGACCGGCGGCTTGTTCGGCGCTCAATACGGCCTGGCCGCCCTTAACACCCGCGTGTTCTGCCCTTCGGATATCAATCACGACGGCTTCGTCAACGGCCTCGATTACGATCTCTTCGCCGACGCGTTCGAGGGCGGCCTGCTCGCCGCCGATTACAACGGCGACGGATTCGTGAACGGAATTGACTACGACCTCTTCGCCGAGGACTTCGAGTCCGGGTGCTGATCCACCACCCCCGGCGCTCCCCCGGGATCGACATTCACGATCGCTCTCCGCGGGCCGGGCTTCCCCGGCCCGTTTCCATTTCCATCGCCGATTCCGCTCCCGCGTTTCCCGTCCCGAGTCCCGCGCCGATCGGCGAGATCTCTCGCAGCCCCGAACTCAAATGCGCAATCCGGTGTTGACAGCATACCGCCCGGTCGGTATACTAATCTACATACCAACTGGTCAGTCATGAAATCGCAAGTAGCCGACCATCCCGACGCCCGCACCCGCCTGCTCAACGCGGCCCTCCGCGTCATCCGTGCCAAGGGCTACGCCGACACCTCGGTCGACGAACTCTGCAGGGCAGCCGGCGTGACCAAGGGTGCGTTCTTCCATCACTTCAAGACCAAGGAAGACTTGGCGCTGGTCGCCGCCGACCACTTCGCCGCCATGGCCGCGGGGCTCATCACCGCAGCGCCGTTCAACCAGGCTTCGGACCCGCTCGATCGCCTGCTCGGCTACATCGAGTTCCGCGGCAACATGATTCGCGGCGAACTTCCCGACTGTACCTGCCTCCTAGGCACGATGGTGCAGGAGACCTATGAGACGCATCCGGCCATCCGTGTCGCATGTGACAAGCACATCAGCGAGCACGCCGCCGGCGTCGCGCGCGACATTGCCGCCGCCAAGGTGATGTATGCGCCCGAGGCGCCGTGGAGCGCCGAAAGTCTCGGCCTGTTCACCCAGGCGGTGCTCCAGGGCGCGTTCGTGCTCGCCAAGGCCAAGAACTCAGCCGACGTCGCTTTCGATTGCATCGGACACCTGATGCGGTATGTTGAAGGCCTGTTCAGCAAGCAAACGCGCGCGGACTAGCAAAGGAGATTATCATGGGAAATTCGTTCGAGGGCGCGGTGGTTGAGCCGTATCTCATGTTCGGCGGGCGCTGCGAGGAGGCGCTCGCGTTCTATGAGAAGGCGCTGGGCGCGAAGATCGAATCGAAGATGAAGTTCAGCCAGAGCCCCGACCCCGTGCCGCCCGGCATGCTCGCGCCGGGCTTTGAACACAAGATCATGCACTCGAGTTTCCGCGTCGGCGCGAGCGTGGTGATGGCGTCCGACGGCTGCGCCCCGGGCGGCGGCTTCCAGGGCGTCTCACTCTCGCTGGCGGTGCACACTCCCGCCGAGGCCGACCGTGCCTTCGCCGCCCTCGCCGAGGGTGGCACTGTCACGATGCCGATCGGCAAGACCTTCTTCTCGCCGCGATTCGGCATGGTGGTCGATCGCTTCGGCGTGTCGTGGATGGTGATCGTGCCGCAGGAGTGGGGCAAGCACTGAGCGCTTCCGCACGCACCGCCGCACACCTCGCTCTTGCGTACCAAAAACGATCTCGTGTTTCGGCACGCGGCGCGGTACGGTGCGGCCGCAAGATGCCACCCATAGCACACATGTTCGTGGGGATTGAAGGAGATACTCCATGCCCATCGAGGCCGCCGCAGAATCGATCGCAGATCGCGAGCTCTCGTTCACACGCATCATCAACGCCACGCCCGACAAGCTCTTTCGCGCGTGGACCGATCCGGCAATCATCGTGAAGTGGTTCACGCCGGAACCCTGGAAAACCGTGCGGGCCGATATCGACCTGCGCCCGGGCGGCTCGTCGTGCATCGTCATGCAGAGCCCCGAGGGCCAGGAATTCCCAAACCACGGCGTGTACCTCGACGTCGTGAAGAACAGGAAGATCGTCTTCACCGACGCGTTCGTCCGTGCGTGGGAGCCCTCGAACAAGCCGTTCATGGTCGGCACGATCACGTTCGAGGATCTGGGCCAGGGGAAGACCCGCTACACGGCACGTGTCCAGCACTGGACCATCGCCGATCGCAAAGCCCATGAAGACATGGGATTCCATCCCGGCTGGGGCAAGGCGACCGATCAACTCGAAGTACTCGCGGCCACGCTCTGACCCAAGACGCACGCGAACGACCGCCAGATGTTCGATCCACCAATACCGGAGGCCTCCATGTCCGAGCAGAAGATCGTCACCTTCCTGTGGTTCAACGACAACGCCGAGGAGGCCGTCGACTTCTACTGCTCCGTGTTCAAGCGATCAAAGATCCTCGACGTGATGCGTTGCGGCGGCGTCGGCCCGGGCCCCAGGGGCTCGGTCCTCACCATCACCTTTGAACTCGAAGGCCAGCAGTACATCGCGCTCAACGGCGGGCCGACGTTCACATTCAACGAGGCGATCTCGCTCCTGGTCCAGTGCGACACTCAGGACGAGGTCGATCACTACTGGTCAAAGCTGACCACCGGCGGCGGCCAGGAGAGCCAGTGCGGCTGGCTCAAGGATAAGTTCGGCCTCACGTGGCAGATCTGCCCGCGGGTGCTCCTGAAGATGATCCAGGACAAAGACACCGCCCGCGCCGACCGGGCCATGACGGCGATGATGCAGATGCGGAAGCTGGATATCGCAAAGTTGACGGCGGCGTACGAGGGCAAGTGAATAGCCACAACGAAAAACCCCGGCTCGTCGCCGGGGCTTGGGAAATCCTTGAGTTCTGATCCGTGCTGATCGCCGGATCAACCCTTCGCCATCTTCTCGGCCTTGGCCTTGGCGTCCTCGAGCGTGCCCACGTACATGAACGCGCCCTCGGGCAGGCCGTCGCCCTCGCCGTTGCACAGACGCTCGAAGCTGTCGATCGTCGCGTCAAGCGGCGAGTCGACGCCCTTGAAGCCCGTGAACTGCTCCGCGACGTGGAACGGCTGCGACAGGAAGCGCTCGATCTTGCGGGCGCGGGCCACGGTCGCCTTGTCCTCTTCCGAGAGTTCGTCCACGCCCAGAATCGCGATGATGTCCTGCAGGTCCTTGTACCGCTGCAGGATTCGCTGCACGCGCTGCGCCACGCGGTAGTGACGCTCACCGATGATCTGCGGATCGAGGATTCGCGACGTCGACGCCAGCGGGTCGACGGCCGGATAAATGCCCTTCTCCGCGATCTGACGCGAAAGCACGATGAACGCGTCAAGGTGCGTGAACGCCGTCGCCGGCGCCGGGTCGGTCAGGTCGTCGGCCGGAACGTAAATGGCCTGCACCGACGTGATGGCGCCCTTGGCCGTCGACGTGATGCGCTCCTGAAGCTCGCCCATCTCGGTCGACAGCGTCGGCTGGTAACCCACGGCCGAGGGCATACGACCGAGCAGCGCCGACACTTCCGAGCCCGCCTGGGTAAAGCGGAAGACGTTGTCCACGAACATCAGGGTTTCCTTGCCCGACGCATCGCGGAACTCCTCGGCCATGGTGAGGGCCGACAGCGCGACACGCAGACGCGCGCCCGGCGGCTCGTTCATCTGGCCGAACACCATCGCCACCTTGTCGAGCACGTGGGCCTTCTGCCCCTTCTCGTCGGTGTACTCGGCTTCCTTCATTTCGCGCCAGAGGTCGTTGCCCTCGCGGGTGCGCTCGCCCACGCCCGCGAACACCGAGTAACCGCCGAAGTTCTTGGCGACGCGGGCGATCATCTCCTGGATGACGACGGTCTTGCCGACGCCGGCGCCGCCGAACAGGCCGATCTTTCCGCCGCGGACGAAGGGGCACAAGAGGTCGATGACCTTGATGCCTGTGGGCAGGATTTCGGTCTTGGGGTTGAGTTGGGCGAACTCGGGCGGCTGTTTGTGGATCGAAGACTTCTTGGCCGTTGCCACCGGACCCATCTTGTCGATCGGCTGTCCGAGCAGGTTGAACACACGGCCGAGCACGTTCTCCCCGACGGGCACCTGCACCGAGGAGCCGGTGTCGAGACACGAGAGTCCGCGACGCAGGCCGTCGGTCGAGCCCAGCGCGACCGCGCGGACGCGCCCGCCGCCCAAGTGCTGCTGCACTTCGCCGACGAGGAAGAGTTCGCCGACCTTGGTCTGCGCCTTGACCTCAAGGGCGTTGTAGATGTCCGGGAGTTGGTCCTCGGGGAACTGGGCGTCAAAGGTGGAGCCGATGACCTGCGTGATCGTGCCGGTGGTTGGCATGGATACCTCGCGTGAAACGTGGGCCTTGAGCCTGCGACCGATGCCTCGCCTGTGCGGAACCCGCGCGAGCGGAGCGACTGAATAAAACCCAAACGACCTGCGGCGTGCGCAGGGTCGAAAGGATAGGCATGGCAAGCCGGGGCAGGGAGTGACCCGGGGTCTTGGTCACACCCGGGTCTGTGCTGCATTAACATCAGCATCCGGCTGCGCTTCTATGGCCCGGTGTTCCAGAACGACACCGACCCCGTGATCGAGTCGAGCAGAACATCGGGAGTTGGATTGCCTTGACCAGCCCGCCTGACATTGACGTCAACTGATTGGTGAACGCCTGGACAATCACCACTTTGCTGGCCTGTTCGAGACGGCGTGCCAATACCAACGCCGGGATGTCGTGGGCGTGGCGTGCGCGGGATTGGCTACGGCACTTCGCCCAGGCCGCTCACGCGTGAGCCGGTGAGTTCGGCGAGTTCGAGCACGCGGTAGGAGCCCGCGCCGTCGCCGTGGACGCTGGCGATGGAGCGGAGCAGGCCGCTCGGATCATCATCGAGGAACTGGATTGTCTTGATGACGCTGGCGCGCTGGCCGCTGACGCGTTGGAGGGGGTTGAGGCGATCGAGCGTGGTGAGGATGGCCGTGGCACCAGCGCCCCATTGCGTGGTCGGGCCGGATCGTTTGATGCTCCGCGAGAGCAGGAACACCAGGCTCGGCTTCATCGACAGCGCCGCCCGGAGTCCGGGAAGCGGGTCGGAGCGCCCGGCCGGCCGGACGCTCGTGAGCCACGCGCGCACACGGTCTTTCACGTCGCGCGTGGCAGAGAGCAGGCCCTGCCCCGCGCCGGTGAACATCTCATAGCCGGGGTTGCTGGTGACGCCCGGCTCGGCGTCTTTCGAGGCGGGCGGCGAGCGGAAGAGAATGACCTGGAACTGCTGGGAGGGGGCGAGGCTCTCGATCGAGCGCGATAATTCGTCCACGACAAACGGCAGGCTCGAGGCCATAGGCCCCGACGCATCCACCACGTACACGATTGTCGACGCGCGCTCCGCCGCGACGCCGGCGAACGTGATGGGCGCCGCTTCGCTGCTGGTCGACACGGCGTTCGGCGTGATTTCGACAGTTGCCGCGGAAGTCGGCGTGGGGTGGGGCGCCGGCACAATCCGCCGGGGCGTATCGAGGACGTTGTTCATCATCGCGCGGGTGACCAGAGCCTCGCTCGGCAACGGTGTGGTGATCTGATCTTCGGGCGGATCATCCTTGGGAACTTCCGGCGGTGGGGGGGGTGGCTTCGGCACGCTTGCGGCACTGGGCGGCGGACTCGGCTGCGCGAGCACAAGCGTGCTCTCGATCGTCGCGGGGAGCGAATCAACCAGCGCGTTCGTGCGTCCCAGCATCGCGCGGTACGAGTGCACCCACCAGAGCGCCCCGGCGTGCACCACCAGCGAGAGCGCGGCACAGACGCCCCCCGTGATCCACGGGTTCAGCACGCGTCCGGATTGCTGCGTTCCCTTTGCCATGCCGGGTCGATCGTTTCCGCGTCGCGCGACTCCATGTGTTTCGACGTTTGCCCGCGTGTGCTTCAGCCCGTGAACGAGCGAGTCGAACACTCTGCTTCGAGCACGCGAGCCGGTTCATGATCCGCCCGACTTCCGGTATCTGTCCCTAGGCCACCTTCTCGGCCGGGGGCTTGGGGGCCGGCGCGCCGGACTTCATGAAGAACAGCCCGTCGAGCGACAATGCTCCGGCGCCCAGGCAAAGCACGTCCATCGCCGAGCAGAAAAGCGAGAACTGCCAGAAGAGCGGCATCCACGCCTGCAGGTCCTTGGCGGGATACGCCGGCAGGAACAGGAGCTGGGTCGTCCCCGCCTGGATCGCCGGGCCGAACTGGGTAAGCCACATGGCGACGCCCATCACCACGGCCAGGCCCAGGGCCCAGAATCGGGTGAACAGTCCGACGAGGATCATCGCTCCGCCGACGAGTTCGGTGATGGCCGCGCCCCAGGCGAGCACAACCGGCCACGGGGGTTGGCCCAGCGCCGCGGGAAGCAGGCGCGTCTTGGCGGGCTCGCCCTTGTCATTCATGGGCACAACGGTCGCGTTGGCGACCATGATCGTGATGAAGTGAACGTTCTTGATCTTGACCGGCTCGGGGAAGTCGGCCGCGGTGTAGTGCGGCGTGCTGGCGGCGGGCGCAGGCGTGCTGACGGGTGGAGTTGCGGCTGGTTCCTTGGGCGCGGGTTCCTTGGGCTGGTCCTGGGGGCCGGTCAGGGACATCAGTGTCGGCATGGCGTCGCGCGGGCCCATCGAAGTCGGTTTGCCCGGCGGCGCGATGACACCCATGTTCGCCAGCACCGCGGCCGCATCGCCCGATACCGCGCTCTCGTTCATCACTTTTCCGAGGCCCGCCCAGACGAACGTGATGCCCAGACACAGGCGGAGGAAGATGGGCGCGATCGAACTGCCGGAACCTTGACGAGCACTCATGTGGATCCCCAATGCCCGGCGTAACCGGGCGGCCGCCGGACGGAGGGTTCTCAGCCCCATATCCCGCCCGACTCGTCTTTGTTCGGCGCTTTGCCACACACTTTCATCAGAAGTGCGCCGAATCCCCGGCCGCAACGGTAGGATTATGGACGGAGCGGGTGTGGCGGAACTGGCAGACGCGCGGGATTTAGGTTCCCGTGGCCGAAAGGCTTTGCAGGTTCGATTCCTGTCACCCGCATTCTGATTTTCGGGCTGTCAGCCGCGCCGACTGTCACGCCGTTGCCACCCTTCACAATCGCGCAAGGCCGGCGTGGTCCTGTAACCTCAAAACCGGCAACTTCTGCCTTGCATCCAGGGAGATTCTCTCCGATCGACCTCCCGCCGCGACGGCGCGGCACGGGAGACGAGAGACATGGGTGTGTCCGCGCGCTTTGGTTGGTCTGGTCGTCGACATCTCGCTCGCCTTGCAGGCTCGATCGAGCCCCTCGAGGCGCGAACCCTCATGGCGGCCGACCCCGTCACACCCGACAACCCCCTCTGGGCGATCCCGCGAGGCAGCGCCGTGATCGACGGCACGCTCTCGGACGCCGACTGGGATTCGGCGCTCACCATCTTCCGCACCCAGGCCACCCGGAACGACCGGGCCGCCACCATCCGCATGATGTGGGACGACACGGGAATCTCCATGTCCGCCGAAGTGCAGGACGAGAACCTGTGGGCCGACGGGATGGGCTCGGGGACGGGCAATCGGTGGGAGGTCGAGAGCGACGACTCGTTGACCTTCTACTTCGATCCCAATAACTCGCGCGACGAGTACTTTCAGAACGGGGACTACGCCTTCGGCGCGAGCATCGCCGCGTGGACCGATTCGTACTCGGGCTCCGGCGCGGTGAAGCGGTACAAGTACGTGACGGGCGACGGCGCGGGCGGTGCGGCCGACTCCGAGGAGTTCAACTGGTACGACGTCGAGCAGGCAGGGCTCAATCCCTGGGACTTCTTCATCCCGACCGGCGCCTCGTACGCCACCACCTACGCCGGCACAATCAACAATTCATCGGATACCGACACGGGCTGGTCCATGGAGATGTATCTCCCGTGGACGGCGCTACGCATCAGCGCACCGACCCACGGCACGACGATGGGCATGAACTTCGATCTCATTCTCGACCAGGACGGGTCGACGCGAAACCTGTCCGACAACCGTGACGCGTCGAATCGCTTCGACGTGCCGCACTTCATCGACGACCACGTCCAGGGCGTGCACAGTTCGTACAGCGCGACCCTCGCGGGGATCCATGGCCCGGTGAACTACGCGCAGGCGATGTTCATCGACAGCCGCGCCCTGGCCAAGCCCGCCGCCATCACGAATCTCGCGGCGCAGAATCTCTCGGCCTACGGCGCTCAGTTGACGTTCACGGCGCCCGCGGGCACGACGGGCGGTCTTGGGAGCGTGTCGAGGTACGAAATCCGCGTCGCAACCTCGCCGATCACCAGCGACGACGCGTGGCGCGGCGCGGACGTGGTCCGCCAGACCTACACGCCGCGATTGGCCGGCCAGTCGGAGATGCTGCGCATCGCGGAACTCTCACCCTCCACGACGTATTACGTCAGTGTTCGCGGCGTGGACGGGGCGGGGAATCTCGGCGATCTCTCGAACTCGGCGAGTTTCTCGACCGACGCCGCCATCACGGGCGACAAGGGGCGCATCATTCCTTCGCCCGCGGGCACGATGCTGATGCACGAGAACGGCGAGGCCTTTGTCGCCGTGGGCGATCACCTGGCGCTTTCGTGGGCCTACACGCGGAACCTCTTCCCCGGCGATGTGTGGGACAACGCCAACCAGATGTACCACAACTTCCACGACGAGCCCTCCTACGAGGGCACCGCCGGGCCGTACCTGGACATGCTCGAGAACCGCGGCATCAACACGATGCGTGTATACCTCGAACTTCAGAACGTGCACTACACGGGCAACCCCAACCCGCCGCAGGGGCTGTACTGGCTCGAGCAGCAGAACGGCCAATTCAACCAGGACATGCGGGCCTTCATCCACAACATCCTCGAAGAGTGCGGCACGCGCGGGATCCACGTCATCTTCAGCCCGTTCGACTCGTTCTCGTACGACGAGGCGTTCGGGCTCGAAGGGCCCTGGGCGACCAGCATGGGGGGCCCGCTGACCGACATCAACAACTTCTTCCAGGACAGCGGCACGCTCGAGATCGCCAAGGCGCGCATGGACACCGTGGTTTCGTGGGTTCAGGAGAGCGCCTATGCCTCATCGGTCATCGGGTACGAGCCGGTCTCCGAGTGGGACAGTTATGAATGGACCCTGAACGCCGAGGGGAACAGCGAGCCGGGCCGCGAGACGGAGTTCCGCACCCGCGCCGGGTGGATTGACCAGTTGGCCGCGTACATCAAGCAGATCGATCCCGATCGCCTGGTCATGAACAGCACGATCGTGCGTGATCCGCGCGGCCCGCTGGCCCGCGAGATCCTGTACTCGCGCACGTGGGATGTTCTCACGCCGCACCTCTACACCAACAGCAACGAGGAGCCCATCAACAACCCGGCCGAGGACAAGAGCATCATGCTGGCGCAGGAGACGGCGTACTTCACGAACTACTGGGCGACGCACCGCATCGACAATCGCCCCATCATCTCCGGCGAGTGGGGCAATACGCGAGCGGACTGGCCGGGCGGCGTTCCCGCGTACTCCTCATCCTTCACCCAGCAGGAGGACGAGGCCAACTACCGCGTCGCGATCTGGTCGGCGCTGGCCAACGGCCAGTTCGGCACGCCGCTGCGCATCAACACCGAGGAACTCGCGTTCAACGGCTACATCCTGACGAGCACGATGCGTTACTATCAGCAGACCTTCGGGCGCTTCGCCGCCAGCCAGACGCTCGCCATGGACTGGTCCCACTTCGACGCCGATCCGCTCGCCGGCAAAGTCTCGGCCGTCGCCTCTGGTCACACACTCCACTCCTGGGGCATGAGCGACGGTGCCCAGGGCATGGTGTACATCCTCAACGACTCCAATGTCTCGGCCTCGCTTGTCTCGGGCGCCACCCTCACCATCACGGGGCTGGACCTCGACCAACTCGTCGACGTCGAGGTCTGGGCCACCAACATGTTCGTCACCAGCGCTTCGGCGACCTACTCCGCCCAGTATGCCGGCAACGGCACACTCTCCATCGTGCTCCCGAACTTCACGACCGACCTTGCGATCAAGTTCAGGGCACGCGGGTCGTCAGGCCAGGCGCAGGAAGTCGTTTCGCTTCCCGTCGACGACACCATGGTCACGTTCTTCCTGGGCGAGGACAGCCAGCCGAAGGCGATCATCACCGGCCAGTCGGTGGGCATGCAGCAGACGCAGGACATCGCCGCCATCGCCAACTTCCGCGGGCAGGTGCGCGATATGACGCCTTTCACCACCTCCGACGGCACGGTGCACCTTGCGATCACCGACACCACGCGGCGTGTATGGCTCATCTCGGGCTCGCCCGAGGACGGAACATGGACCGCGCGCAACCTCACCGCCGAGATCGACGCCGACGGCCTGACCGGCGACCTCACCTTCTACTCACCCAGTTGGGGGTCGATCCACATCGGCGGTCTGGACGCGCAGGGGCATGCCGTCAACTACTGGTGGGCGCCGGGGCTCGATTCCTGGCAGCACTCCGACCTTACACTGCTCGTCGACGGCCCGACGCTCTCGCGCGGCCTGACCGGGTATGTCAGCGGGTGGGACGGCCTGAACCTCGCGGGCCTCAACGACTCAGGCGAGGTCGTCGTCTACTGGTGGGCGCCCGGCCTGGACGCGTGGCAGTACGTCAACATGACGACCGCATTCGACGGCCCGACCTTCAGCGGACAACTCGACGCGTTCGTCACGGCGTGGGGCGGCATGAACATCGTCGGCATGACCGACGAGGGTCATGTCTCAACGTACTGGTGGGCGCCGGGACTCCCCGATGATCCCAACCGCTGGCAGGTCGCCGACCTGACCGACGCCGCGGGCGCGCCCGTGATCGCCGAGGCGGTCGAGGTCGCCACCAGCGACGACGGCGGGATCAACGTGTTTGCGATTGACGCCGCGGGCGACGCGCGCATGCTCCGCTGGACTCCGAGCGTGTTCTGGTACGACACGAGCGTCTCGGGCGAGGCGAATTCGTCGGTCGATCTGGGCATGCCCATGGGCGCATCGTCGTCTGGCAACCTGATGGTGCTGCTTGCCCGGAGCGGCGCGGACCTGATCATGTTTCGCTACGACCTCGCTATGGACCGCTGGTCGACGATGAACGCCGCGTAGTGGTCCTGCACATCTCGACGACACCAACGGCGCGCGGCGGCCTTGCTCGCGCGCCGTTGTCATTGGCGGACCCGCGCCGTGTCGTCCGCCCCCACACGGGGAGACCCGTGGTCGCCTCCGCGATTTCCCCGCTCCCGATAAGACGGGGCGCGATTCGGGGTGCGCGGCCTGGTCCGGCCTACACCGGACACTCCGCACGGTGTGCGTCATCCGCTCCCGGTTTGGTGGTGATTCCTCCCGGCGAATCTCACCGTTGTGGTGAGTCGGTCGCTTTGGCCGGCTCGACACCATTGCAGATTTGGAGGAATGAGACATGAACGTGATGATCAAGATGGGCGTGGTTGGTGCGGCTGTGGCCATGGCTTCGGCGGCGAGCGCGGCGATCTATATCGGCCAGCCGCTCTACGTCCCCGCCGGGCACGAAGCCGTCGTCACCTTCCACTCCTCCGACGCCGGTTGGACCGGCGACGTGTACTGGATGGGTGGTGATTCGGAGCGTGACGGCCTCGGTCAGTGGCTGTTCAATAATCACGCCTCGACCCCCAGCGACAGCGTCAGCCTGGGCGTTTTCAACGCCGAAACCCCCCTCTACTTTGCCTACGACATCACTGCGGGCGGGCTCAACACCTACCGCATGACCGACTCGAACGAGATCAACCAGTTCGCCTACGAGGACATCGGCGTCGATCACTTCCGCATGCGGATCGAGGACATCAAACTCCCCGATGGTGACAAGGACTACAACGACTGCATGTTCGACGTCCGCTTCTACAAGACCCCCGCCCCCGGCGCCGCGACCCTCGGCGGGCTTGGCCTTCTTCTCGGCTTCCGTCGCCGCCGCGCTTCGTAATGAGGCGTGACGAGCGTGCCCGCGGCCTGTCCGACTCGACCCGGACGGGCCGTTTTCTTTTTTGCCCCGACCAGGCGGACCTCCCTCCTCTCGCGTGGCTGGGTGGTCCGGATTCTCCCTGATGAATTCTGTCCACACCCGGGAACCACGCAGCCTTCGTCGGCGAATAGCCATGCGTTGACGCGATCCGGTTCGAGCGTTCTGTCCGGAGAGAAACTGGGGAAACTCGGAGGATTCGATCGGAGAGCCGCACTCGTCCGCATAAGGGAACGCCAGAGCCTGCGCCAACGGCGACATCATGACCCCCACGAGACCCGGTGCTTGGGTTGTCCTGAGTGCCGGGTTTTTCATTTTTGTGGGAATGACTCGGGCATCGGGAAGTGCCGAGCGCAGGAATGGTGTAGCGGCCGAGGTGGATCGTGCGCGACCTCCTCGAGCGCGTCTTCGGTGCGGCGTGGCGTTTGATGAAGCGCCCTTCCCGATGCCTATCTTCCACCGAACCTCGGCTGAAATCGCGCCTGATAACCATGGATGGTCCGGGAAGTTGAGGGCGGATTGGACCGATCCACCTCCGGCGGGATGCGGCGTTCGGATAGGCTTTCAGCGTCCGCCACGATGGCCAAAGACCCTTCCAAACCGATGACCCGAACCGCGGCGCTGGCCAAGCGCGTTCGGGCCCGCTCCACTTGGTTCGGCGGTGGGGACGCGGGACTGCTGGTGCAGGTCGCGCAGAACCCGCGCGCGAGCGTGGCGATGGTGATCGCGGCGGCGGTGGTGTTGGTGTGCAGCGTGCTGGCGATCTGGGCGCGTGAGCGGCCGATCCTGGCCCCCGGTCGCGTGATGAACGACACACGAGTGGTGCGTGTGCCCCTGGAAGTCGAAGATGCGGCTGCGACGGAGGCGGCGCGCGAGGCGGCCCGCCAGCGCACGCCGCGTGTCTACGTCGCGGATGTGCCGGTGCTGGACGAGATCCTGCGGTCGATCGAGGCGCTCCCGCGGACGGTGGCGGCCGCCAAGTCCATCGAGCAGGTCGAGCCATCGATCCGCGAGCAGTTTGCGATGTCGGACAGGGAACTGGCGGCGCTCCAGGCCCAGGCGGTGGACGGCCAGCCGGGGAGCGAGTGGATCGGCAAGGTGAGGCAACTGGCCGGGACGCTCCGGCGCTTGCCGTTGCTTGATGACCAGACCTGGCAGAAGTCGACGCAGGAGGGTTTGCACAGCAGCGTCCGGCTGGTGATCGGCGCCGAGAGCGTGCTGATCCGACGCACCGAGTTGGTCAACGTGGATGACGTCAAGACGCTCCCCGAGATCATGGCGACGCTGGCGCGTGACGCGGGGTTCGCCGGCGCGGTCCGCGACGCGGTGGTCGCGCGCCTGACGCTGGGCGCCAAGCCGACCTTCCGTCTGGACACGGCGCTGACGGCGACGGACCAGAAGAACTCGGCCGAACGCATTTCGCCGATCATCAAGATGAACCCGGTAGGCCAGGTGATCTTCGCGCGCGGCGACGTACTGACGCCGGCGCAACTCGAACTCGCCAAGGCCGAGATGTCACGGTTCATCTCCACCAGCGAAGCCTGGCGCGTTTGGCTCCGCCGTTTCTCGCTGTTGGCGGCGGTGACGGCGATCGTGCTCGCGATGTCGGGGTACACGGCCCTCTTCTGCCCAAGGATCCGGCGCAACCCCGCGCGGGTTGCGGCGGCGGCGGCGCTGATCACGGCGACGCTGGCGGCCGCGGTCCTGTCGACGGCGGCGGACCCCCGCCTGGCGGCGCTGTCGATCGTCACCCCCAGCGTCTTCCTGGCCGTGATCCTGGCGATCGTGTATGAACAGCGCGTGGCGCTGGCGTTCGGCGTGCTGCACGCGACGCTGGTGTGCGTCGCGCTCGATCAATCGATCGGCACGTTCGCGGTCATGATCACGGGCGTTGGGACGGCGGCGTGGCAACTCAAGGAGATCCGCGACCGCAACAAACTCTTCCGCGTGGCGATCACGACGGCGTTCGGCGTCGGTGTCGCCACGATCCTCGTCGGGCTCATCGATCGCCCCATCAGCGAGCCGGCGCTCGAAGAAACCTTCACAGACGGCGGGATCGCGGCGCTCGGCGGGCTCCTGGTGGGCGGCGTGACGCTGTTCATCCTGCCCACGATCGAACGCGCCTTCGACGTCACGACCGGCATGACGCTGATCGAACTGCGCGACCCCAAGCACCCGCTCCTCCGCGAACTTCAGCAGCGCGCGCCGGGCACCTACAACCACTCGCTGAACGTGGCGGCGATCGCGGAGGCGGCGGCGGACGCGATCGGGGCCAATGCGCTGCTCACGTATGTCGGCGCGCTGTACCACGACATCGGGAAGATGAACAAGCCCGACTACTTCGTGGAGAACCAGTCGCCGGGCGTGAACAAGCACGACAAACTCTCCCCCGCGATGTCGCTGCTCATCATCGTCGCGCACGTGAAGGACGGGATGGAACTGGCGCGCGAGTTCAACCTGCCGCGGACCATCCAGCACTTCATCGAGTCGCACCACGGGACGACGCTGGTCGAGTATTTCTTCCACCGTGCCAAGAAGCAGGCGCTGGAGCAGGCGCGGGCGGAGGGCGAGGACCCGGCGGAGGCGGTGCAGGTTCCGGACGAGTTCGACTATCGGTACCCGGGCCCCAAGCCGCGGACGAAGGAGACGGCGATCGTAATGCTGTCGGACGCGATCGAGAGCACGACGCGGACGCTCCCGGAGCCGACGCCGGCGCGGATCGAGGCGGTGGTGAGCACGATCGCGCAGGCGCGACTGGCGGACGGGCAGTTCGACGATTGCGAGATCACGCTCCGGGACGTGTCGGCGATCTGCGAATCGATCACCAAGACGCTGACGAGCATCTATCACGGGCGCGTGACGTACGCGAGCACGGCGGATATCGCACGCCGCCGGGCCTAGGGCGATCATTCACGAAGTCACGGTTGATGCTCAGGACTTCGCGGCGTCTGAATAGAACTCTTCCAGCACCGCCAGCCAATCGCGCATCGAGTTGATGGCGATCATGCGCTTTCGGACTTCCTCGGCCCTTGGGTGGTGCTGCGAGAAGCGGATGCCGAATTTCCGCATGAGTTTGCTGGTCGCCTCGTCGCCGCGTCGCATGCCGCGGTTGACGACCAGCGAGAGTTCGAAGTGCTCGCGGAGGACGCGGCGCTGCTCGGCGAGGGTGGGCGGGAGCGCGGGGCGCCCGGCCATGAGTTCGCGGGCCTGGTGGAAGATCCACGGGTTGCCGATGCAGCCGCGGGCGACGCTGACGCCCGACACGCCGGTGTAGGAGATCATGCGGAAGATCTCGTTCACGTCCCACACGTCGCCGGAGCCGAAGACGATCTTGCCTGGGTGGCGGCGGACCAGGTCGCGGAGGAAGGTCCAGCGGCTGGGGCCGACGTATTTCTGCTGCACCGTCCGCGCGTGCACGGTCGTCCAGGCGTAGCCGATGCGATAGGCGGCGTCGAAGATCCGCTCGAAGTTGGCGGCCATCTCGGGCGTGTCGTCGTAGGCGCGCCGGAGTTTGACGGCGCAGATGATGTTGGGCGGGAGCGATTCTCGCACCGCTTCGAGGATCTCGATCGCGCCATCGGGCTCGGTGAGCCAGTGCCCGCCGCGGGCGCGGCGGTCGACCTTCTTGACGGGGCAGGCGAGGTTCACGTCGACAACCTCGAAGGTGGTGGCGGCGGGCGAGGCGAGCATTGCGCCGGGCGCGGCGAAGTCCGCGACGGCGGCGAGGGTCGAGAGTTCGGTCGAGTCCGCGGCGTCGAGGCGGTTGATCTGGTCGATCAGCGACTCGCAGGAGTCGTCGTCTGCTCCGGGCGCGGCGCACGCGTCGTCGGGCGCGCCGGCCTGCTCGCATGAGGCGTCGCAGCCTTCGTCATCATCGCCCAGTCCCTCGGTGGGGTCGAGTTGTTCCCCGCCGGGAAGGCGGAGCGCGGTGATGCCCTCGCCGCCGGGGCCCAGCGCGCCGTCGTAGGCCAGGCGGCGGTAGGCGCGGTCGTTGCGGGCGCGCTGCTCGATCATCTTGAGAGCGGCGGCGGCCATTTCCTTGGGGTCCGAGCCCATGATCTGACCGGCGAGAGGATGGTCCTCGCGCCCGCCGGGGATGTTGTCATGCAGTTCGCCGAGGTCGGCCTTGGTGAAGCCGCGCCCGCCGGCCAGCAGCGTGCGATCCAGGAGCGCTTCGGTGACACAAAAGGGGCAGCCCTGGCGGCGCGCCACGATGCGCATGGCGGCGTCGGAGTAGCCCGCAAGGCCGGCCTGGAAGAAGGGTGCGTCGAAGCCGGGGACCAGGGCGGGGATGCGGGGGTCGATGCCGAGGTCGCCGATCCGGGCCGCGACGCGCCGAACGTCGATGTCCTCGGCCCCGGGCGCGATGGCGGGGGTGGGCGAGGTGGCGTTCTGGCTGTGGGGCTCGACGGACACGTGGGGCGGCTTCCGGGGTTGGGAAAGGGTGTGGGATGGAGTCGCCGGCGTGAAAAGCACCACGCCGGGGCGTGACTGATTTGCTTGTGCGCGGCGGTCGTGGGACTATAGGTAGAGCATGAGCACGACCCCCCCACGCCCGCGCGGTTCGACGTCCTGGTTGGCACGGCTGTCTCGGGCCGGGCTGGTCGCTGCGGCGTGTGCGGGCGCGGTGGTGGTCGGTGCGTGCTCGTCGACGCCCAGGGCGATCCCGGAGAACGCGCCGGTGTATCCGGGCGAGGCGGCCGGCCAGGCGAAGATCCTGAACGTGCAGGTGCTGAGGTCCGGGCCGTCGATCACGTTCACGAACACCACCGCTGGGCCGCTCGGTCCGTGCCGGATGTGGCTGAACCAGCGATTCAGCCGCATGATCGACAAGATCGAGGTGGGGCAGACGGTGACCCTGGACCTCTACTCGTTCACGGACGAGTTTGGCGACGAGTTCCACGGCGGCGGGTTCTTTTCCATGGAGCGCCCCGACAAGGTCGTGCTGTCGCAGTTTGAGGTCCAGAGCGAGGACGGCACGCCATCGCTGCTGGGGCTCATCACGATCGCCGGCGGCGAGGACGACTGAGTGGCCAAGATCGTCGTTATCGCGCCGCATCCGGATGATGCCGAGATCGGCATGGGCGCGACCATCGCCAAACTGGCGGCCCAGGGGCACGACGTTCTGATCTGCGACCTGACCGACGGCTGCCCCACACCCTTTGGCGATCGCCCCACGCGGATCAGGGAAGCCGACATGGCCCTGAAGGCGCTCGCGCCGGCACAAGGCGGGCGGTTGCGGCGGATCATGCTCGACTTGCCCAACCGGCGCGTGCAGCACACGATCGAGGCGCGGCACATGGTCGCGGGGGTCTATCGAGCCCACGGGGCGGACGTGGTGTTTGTGCCGCACGGGCTGGATGCGCACCCGGACCACGTCGCGGCGACGCGGATCGCCGAGGATGCGCGGTTCGACGCGAAACTCTCGGGGCTGGCGACCCCCACGCCGTCCGGGATGCAGGACGGCCCGGCGCGGTATCCGACGTGGTTGTTCTACTACTACTGCTCGCACCTTCGACGCGTGCCGGACCCGACGTTCCTGATCGATGTCACGGGATTTGAGGGGGCCAAGCGCGCGAGCCTGGAGGCGTATCACTCTCAATTCGCGGCCAACCCGGCGAACGCGGGGCTGGTGGAGCGGGTGATGGCGGGCCTGACGTACTTCGGGAGCCGGGCGGGAACGGCGGCGGCCGAGGCGTTCTTCTCGCACGAGCCGCTCACGCTGGGGTCGCTCGGATCGGTGGTCGGGTTGTGAGGACGGGCGCTCGCGCGTCCGGGGCGTCGCGGTCGGCATGATTTTCGTTGAAAGATCTCGCCCCGCGTGCGCGGGCGGACTTTGATCCTGTCATGCATCCGGTCGCGCAACTTCTCTGCCCCGAGGTCGTCGAGTTGGTGCGCGACGGACGTTACTCGGAATTGCGTGACTCATTGCACGGCGTGCCGACGGCCGACGTGGCGGAGATCCTCGCGGAACTCGAGCCCAACGACGCGGCGGTCGCGTTCCGGTTTCTGCTGAGAGATGACGCGGCGGAGGCGTTCGCGTACCTGGCGCCGGAGAAGCAGGAGCACCTGCTCGAGAAACTGGGCGACGAGGGATCGCTGCGGGTCGTGGAGGCGATGAATCCCGACGACCGGGTGCGCCTGCTCGATGAACTGCCTGAAGAGGTCGCGCAGCGGCTGGTGGCGCGCCTGAGCCCCGAAAGCCGCGCGGTGACGCAGGCGATCCTGGGCTACCCGCCGCGGTCGGTGGGAAGGCTGATGACGCCCGACTATGTGCGGGTGAAGCCGGACTGGACGATCGGGCACGCGATCGAGCACGTGCGGCGGTTCGGGCGTGACGCCGAGACGATCAATGTTGTGTATGTCGTCGACGACCAGGGCGTGCTGGTCGACGATCTTCGTTTGCGCCAGGTGCTGCTCGCCGACCCGAACGAGACTGTCGAGAGCATCATGAACCGGAATTTCGTCGCGCTGCGGGCCGACCAGCCGCAGAGCGAAGCGGTGCAGACGCTGCAGCGCTATGACCGCACGGCGCTCCCGGTGGTGGACTCGCGCGGAAAACTGATCGGCATCGTGACGCACGACGACGTGGCCGACGTGGCGCAGGAAGAAGCCACCGAGGACATGCAGAAGGTCGGCGGCATGGCGGCCCTGGAAGAGCCGTTCGCACAAGCGTCGGTGGCGTCGCTGGTGCAGAAGCGCGCGCCGTGGCTGTGCCTCCTGTTCTTCTCGGAATTGCTCACGTCGAACACGCTGCGCTTCTTTGCCGACGAGATGAGCAAGGTCATCGTGCTCTCGACGTTCGTGCCGGCGATCATCTCGTCGGGCGGAAACTCGGGGTCGCAATCATCGACACTGGTCATCCGCGCGATGGGCACCGGCGAGATCGCGATCAAGGACTGGTGGCCCATCCTGAAGCGCGAACTCTCGGTCGCGGCGATCCTGGGCGCGATCATCGGCACCATCGGCTTCGTGCGCGTCTCGACCTGGGGCTGGCTGGGCTGGTGGACGCAGGACAAGCTTGATCCCGCGACGCACGAGCCGATGGTCGGCGCCGATGGTATGAAGATCATCGACTACTCGGTTCAGGAGCACTTCTACCTCCTCGGGGCGGCGATCGCGGCGAGCCTCTTCGGCATCGTGCTGTGGGGCTCGATCATGGGCGCGATGCTTCCGTTCGTGCTCAAAAAGTGCGGGCTCGATCCGGCCGGCAGTTCCACGCCGTTCGTCGCGACGCTGGTCGACGTCACGGGCATCATCATCTACTTCACGGCGGCGATGCTGATCCTGCGCGGGACGCTGCTGTAAAGCGGCCTCGCGAAAGCACGATTCAACGGCGAGGCCGTCAAACGCTCACGCCGTGAAGACGAGCACTCGAAGGTCTCGAAGATCGCAACGACGGCGAGCCGCGTCGAACCCTGCGAGCATTCCGCGGCCGGGGCTCGCGGGCTCGTCGCCCGAAGGCTACGAATTCTCCGAGATTGCTCCTGCCGACTACTTCTTCGCGCTCGGCTGGGCCGCGGGCTGGGCGCCGGGCTTGGCGGCTTCCTTGGCCCACGTGTCCTTGAGCGTCACGCTGCGGTTGAAGACGACCGCGCCGGGGCGGCTGTCCTGGTCGACGCCGAAATAGCCGAGGCGCTCGAACTGGAATCGATCACCAAGCGTTGCCTGGCCCAGGCTCTCCTCCAGCACCGCATCGCGCAGCACCTCGAGCGAATTGGGATTCAGATCGTCGAAGAAACTGCCGGTGCGCTCGCCGGGTGTCTCGACGGTGAAGAGCCGATCGAAGACGCGGACTTCGGCCTTGGCGTTCCGCGTGGCCGAGACCCAGTGGATCGTGCCCTTGACCTTGCGGACCGTGCCGTCCGCGGCCGGCGGCGGATCATCCCCGCCCTTGGTCTGCGGGTCATAGGTGCAGAGGACTTCGGTCACGTTGCCGGCGGCATCCTTGACGACATCCACGCACTTGACCCAGTAGCCGTAGCGCAGGCGCACCTCGGCCCCGGGTGCCAGGCGGAAGAACTTCTTGGGCGGATTCTCCATGAAGTCGTCGCGCTCGATGAAGAGCTCGCCGGTGAACGGCACGGGGCGCGTGCCGGCGCTCTCGTCCTCGGGGTTGTTGATCGCGTTCATCAACTCGACGCGATCCGCCGCCCCGCCCTCGTTCCAGTTCACGATGCGCAACCTGAGCGGCCTGAGTACCGCCATGCGGCGCGGCGCGCTCTTGTTCAGTTCGTCGCGCAGGCAGTTTTCCAGACGCCCGACGTCGATCACGCTGTCCTGGGTCGTGACGCCGACGTCCTTGCAGAGCTGGCGGATGGCCGCGGCGGTGTAGCCGCGCCGGCGCATGCCCCGGAGCGTGGGCATGCGCGGATCGTCCCACCCGCTGACGCGCCCGTCCTTGACGAGCTGGAGCAGGAATCGCTTGCTCATCACGGTGTAGGTCAATTTCAGTTTGGCAAACTCGATCTGCTGTGGATGGTGGACGAGTTTGCCGAACTTGCCGGAACCACCGGCGGCCCGCCCCTGGTTGATCGCATCAATGAACCAGTCATACAGCGGCCGGTTGTTGCGGAACTCGAGCGTGCAGATCGAGTGCGTTATGCCCTCGATCGAGTCCTCGAGGCAGTGTGCCCAGTCGTACATCGGATAGATGCACCACGCGTCGCCTGTGTTGTGGTGCGACGCGTGAACGATGCGGTACATCACCGGATCACGCAGCACAAAGTTGGGAGAGGCCAGGTCGATCTTGGCACGCAGCGTCTTTGAGCCGTCGGGGAACTCGCCGGCCTTCATGCGCCGGAGCAGATCGAGGCTCTCCTGCGGGCTGCGGTCGCGATGGGGGCTGCGCGCGGGCGTCTTGAGGTCGCCGCGCATCTGGCTCATCTGCTCGGCGTTCAGGTCGCACACATATGCCAGTCCCTTGGTCACCAGTTCTTCGGCCCAGGCGTACATCTGGGCGAAGTAGTCGCTGGCCCAGAAGATCCCGCCGCCGAACTTGCCCTCGTAGGCTCCGCCCAGCCACGCGACGTCTTCCTTGATCGCGTCGACGTATTCCTGTTCTTCCTTGCTGGGGTTGGTGTCGTCGAAACGCAGGTTGAATTTGCCGCCGAACTGCTCCGCCAGCCCGTAGTTCAGGCAGATGCTCTTGGCGTGCCCGATGTGGAGGTAGCCGTTGGGCTCGGGCGGGAAGCGGGTGTGGACGCGGGGCGAGCCGGCGGCCTGGCCGCTGGTGCATTCGGGGGGCGACCACACGCCCCACTTTCCGGAGGCATTGTCGGCGTCGATGATCTGTTCGAGGAAATGGCGCGGTTCGTCGGGCATGAAGTGATCTCCGACGGGATTCTAGGGGCGAGAGCGGCGGAGATCGGGGAATCGCCCCGCGTCCGTCCCGCCGCGTGATACGCTCGGCGTATGAACGCCGTTGCTTGTTGCATGACATGCCTGCTTGTCGGCGCCGCTGGAATCGGCGCGGGGGCGTCGCGTGGCGGTGATTCCGACCCCGCCGCGACAGCCACGACCGAATCGATCCCGCTCACCGAGACGCGCCGGGCCGCCCTCACCCCCGTGCGCGTCACCGCCCTGCGTGTCAGCGACGACGACGGTCGGCGGCAAACGCTGATCTCGCCCGAGGAAGTCTCGCGCTGGCTGCAGTTCGCCGATTCGGTCTACAAGTCCGCGGGCATCCGCTTCGTCTTTGATCCCGAGAAGGACTTTCACGACCTGAAATCCACCCGGATCAACAACATCATGCCGGCCGGGCTCGACAAGCGCGCGGACCTGACCGACGTTTCGCTCGACATGCGCCGCATCGCCGCCGGTTATCCGAAAACGCTCGTCGTTTATTTCCGCTGGGGAAGCGCCTCAACGCCCACGGGTAATTCGTTCTCCTCCGGCGATCTCAACTACGTCGTCGGGTGCGGCTTTGCCTCCACCGGCGTGTGCGGGCACCAGAACATCAGCCTGCTCGCCCACGAGATGGGGCACTACTTCGGCCTGTTGCACACGTTCGCGGGCTCGTACCAGACCGTCGCGGACGCCGCGGCGGCGCTCGCGGCGGCGAACAACGACACGTCGATCTTCGCGGGCGACCCGTTCGACGACACGCCGCCCGACCCCATGATCAGCGAGATCGCGTGCCTTGACACCAGGGCGGTGCGCCTGGGCGAGCACGACGTGCCGATCTGCCGCGACAACATCATGTCGTACTACGACTCGCCGACCAAGACGCTCTCGCCGCGCCAGGTGCGCACGGTGAAGTGGATGCTGGAGCGCCGGGCGCGCTTCGACATGACCGCGCCGCAGAACAGGCCGGGACACGCCGACCCGCCGCGCGAGGATTCGAGAGATGCCGCCCGTGTCGATCCGTCGGCCCCTCCGCCCGCCGCGCCCGGCGCGTCGGACTCCGTCATCGCCGAGTTCGAGACGCTCCCCATCGCCGAGGCCACGAAGGTCAACGCCTCGCCGCAGGACATGCTGGGGTTCTCGTGGTACGGCTTCAGCCGGCACACCCAGATCTATTGCCGGGGGGAGAAGAACGCCACGCTGAGTTTCAAGCTCGATGTGCCTCGTGACGGGTCATACGAGGTGATCGTCTACGCGACGCTGGCGCCGGACTATGGCCAGGTGCAGGCGACGATCGCGGGAAGGCGGACGGGCCAGCCGTTCGACCTGTGGAGCGACACAATCGTGCTTCCCTCCGGACCGATCTCGCTGGGAAGACAGAAACTCACCAGGGGCACGCACGAGGTGTCGTTCACCGTCGTTGCAAAGAACCCGCTCGCGCTGGCGTACAACTTCGGGCTCGACGCGATCGAACTGCGCCCGGCCATAGCGGGCAAATGAAAACGCGGCCGAGTCGTGTGGACCCGGCCGCGCGAGCGTGAATCATCCTCTCTCGATCAGCATCCTTCTTCAAAGTGCGAGGCGAAGAGGTCGTAGTCAAGGCCATTGACAAAGCCGTCGAAGTTCATGTCGGCGACATGGTGCCCGGCCTCGAATTCGCTGGCAAACGCGTCGTAGTCCAGGGCGTTGACGAAGCCGTCGCAGTTGAAGTCGGCGAGGCACACCGGATACTCGGGCGTGTCGTCGGCGGGATCGGGGTTGCTGACCCAGCCGGGGAGCGAATGCTTGGCGGGGTCATAGTTTGTCTGCGAGCGCGGGATCATGAAGAAATCGCCGACCGTCTGCCCGTCGAGCACCTTGTGGATCGCGGGGACGTAGCGACCGCTCGCCGGATCGATCTCCAGTTCGCGGAGCATGTTGTTGGTCGAATAGGCGATGCGGTCGCCGTCGAGAACGTGCAGGTTCTTGGGGTTCGCGCCGACGTTGATCGACGTATCGATCGACCAGAACGCGGCTGTCGCGGCCGGCGTCAGCTTCAGGATCTGCGTCCCGCCCGTCCACGTGATGAAAGGCTTGTGCTGCATGCTGCTCACATCGATTGTCGGCGTGCCCGTGGGCAGAATGTTGCCGGCTAGCGTGCCGTCATACGGCACTCCGAGCAGGTCGCCCCCGTCATAGCGCTTGAGTTTCCTCCCCGCGACGTCCAGCAGGTAGATGTCGTCGTTTGACGAGTCGACACCCATCGCGTCAAAGGGCGTGCGCGTCACCAGATCCTGAAGCAGGCGCACGCTCCCGTCCGCCAGCACGCGGTACTTGCGCACGCTCCCGTCGCCCAGCACCAGGATGTTCCCGTGCCGATCGCTCTTCACGGTGCGCGGCTCCCACGGAAGGTCCACGAGTTTGACGCGCGAATTGTCGCTCGGATCGACGGACCACAGCCCGGCGGGGGTGTTGGCGATCGCCTTGACCGCGATGATGTGCCTGGCCTCGGCGGGATGGAGGAACGCGCCCACGATCTTGCCGCCCGTGGGCGAGGTGATGTGCGTCGGCGCCTGATCCTCCTCGATCGTGTTGAAGATGCTGGGCGTATACATGACGACGTAGTTGAACACCGGGTCGTTGGTGAGCGCGATCATCGGCATGATCACGATCATCTTGTCCAGCACCTTGATTTTGTTGGGATCGTCGGTCCGCTTGATCCAGCGGTACATCACGTCGCCGTCGTAATCAGCGAAGACCCGCTCTGGCTCCCAGTACTTCACCGCGAACGCCGACTGCGTCGCCTTGGAATCGCCGTTGCCGGTCCAGGGATCGCTGAAACCGACGCGAGGCGTGCTCCCGCAGTGGTCCCACACGCCCACCAGGCTCGTCGCGTGCCCGCCGTTGCGCTCCCACTCGCCGCCGTCCCACTCCCAGTGCCCGTAATGCATGTTGACGAAGGCGTGCATGTTCTGGATCCACGCCGCCATCTTCTTGGGCGACGGCGTCCACTCGTCGTTGGCCGCGTAACCGAAGATGAAGAACGGATAGCCGATGTTCCGGGCATCCATGAAATCGGCGCACCCCTCGACGGCGTCGCTCATGTTGGTTCCGCCGTCGGGATCGGTATCGCAGTGCGCACCCATCGCCGAGATCATGGTCGATGCGTGGTTGTACTCGCTCGACGAGGCCCAGTTGGAACTGGAATGACCGAACGCATTGGGAAGCCCGTGGTTGGCGATGTACGCCATGTGATTACAGAGCGACGTCGGAACGCAGTAGTTGCTCCCGCTGCTGGGGAGCGTGCTGCGACGCTGGTCAAAGTCCGGCACTCCGTAGCGCCAGACGCTGCATTGGGCACCGGCGGTCCCCGACAGGGAGGCCAGCACAAGGGCGGCCGAGAGTGTGCGGTTCATCACGAATCTCCTCGATATCAGGTGTTCGTGTCGGTCGCCCGGGCGATTCCGGGTGTTCCCGACTCACCAAATAGCGAGAAGATCCCTGGGAGTGGCCAGAGAACTTTCGGCGTGACGCCACTTCCCACCGGGCGCATAGCGCCACCCGGACGGATACCTCCCGATTTCGCGTGCCCGCCGTCCGGTTTCAGCACCCGGCCTCGAAGTGCTCCGCGAAGGCGTCGTAATCGAGCGCGTTGACGAAGCCGTCGTCGTTGAAGTCCGCGGCGGAGTCGGCGACCTCGAATGCCCCCGCGAAGGCGTCGTAATCGAGCGCGTTGACGAAGCCGTCGGCGTTGAAATCACCCGGGCAGAGGGTGGCGCGAGCGGCCTGGAGCGCCTTGTAGAGGTTCACCCGTCCGTGCCCGTACACGTTGTCCTCGCCGGGTGCGCCGATGTCGTCGCACGAACCGAAGAGGATGTCGCGCACCTGATGATTCGTCAACGCGGGGTTCACCGACCAGATCACCCCAACCACGCCGTTGGCCACCGGCGTCGCCTGGCTGGTGCCATCCATGAACCCGTAGGTTCCGTTGCGTAGTGTCGAGTAGATACCCACGCCCGGCGCCGCGACGTCGACGGCCAGCCCATAACTGCTGAAACTCGCCTTCTCATCGCCCTGATTCGTCGCTCCCACCACGATCACGTTGGTGTAATCAAAGTTCCACAGATCCGAGTTCGAGTTGCCCGCCGCGTAGAGATAGATCCCGCCGATCGAGTCGATGTAATCGCCCGTCGTCCCGATCGTCGCGTTCGATACGCCCGTGTAACTGCAACTCACGCTCCGCGCCCCGTGTTCTATCGCCCAGCGGGCCGCCTGCGTCAGGTCGTCCAGGTACGCGTTGCCCGACGTCTTGTTGCTCACGCGGCACATCATGAACGACAGATTCCAGCCCACGCCCGACACGCCGATGTTGTTGTTCCCCGTCGCCGCCGCGCACCCCGCCACGTGCGTCCCGTGCCCGCTCGTCGCCACCTCTCCAACGCTCCCGCCGTCGACCTCCGCCAGATCGTCCACCGCGTTGAATCCCGCCACGCGGTTCTGCAGATCCGGGTGCGTCAGTTCAACGCCGCTGTCGGCCATCGCGATCACGATCGAGGGCAACCCCGTTGCCAGGTCCCAGCCCAGCGTCGACTGCATCACCGCATGATGCCACTGCGCCGAAAACCCGGGATCGTTCGGCACCTGCTGCGGGCTGCACACCCAGTTCGGATGAGCGTACTGGTAGTCGCCCGTCGCCATCAGCGTCGCCGCTACCTCGTTCTCCCCCGATCCGCGAACCCCCGCCCGCCCCGCGCCCATCGGTACGCCGATCACATACTCGTCAACCCGCGCAGCGTATTTCCGAATGAGCGGCCAGAGCCGCGCCCGCGCCGCCCGCGATCGCTCGGGCGATAGATCCTGACGCGGGCGAACGATCAATTCGCCCGAAAACTCCAGCACGCCGCGCCGCTCGACAAACTGCGTGTGCTCGCCCGCGATGTCGCCCGCGGGGCGCACAACGCCCCCCGCGCCCGCCAGACACGCCACGACCACGATCGCCGCTCCTGACATGCCGCTCGCCCCCCGATCGCCCGTTTCGGCGATGCCGAGACACACACCTACCCAACGTACTTCCCGCTTCCAAAAATGCCAGCGGTTCGTCCGGGGGGTGTCGCGATTATCGCCCCTCCACGCCGACAATCCGGCGCGCCGATCACTATTCGCGTTTCCGCCCGGGCGGTTCGACCTCCCACCGCTTCCGCCTCCCGATCGCGCCCCGCGCCGCCAACCGGACCAATGAAAAAGGAGCCCACCCCGCCCGGGTTGGCCCCTTTGAAATCAGCACGTTCGTGTCCGTCTTTCCTTAGCAGCCCGACTCGAAGTGCTCGGCGAAATCGTCGTAGTCCAGCGCGTTCACAAAGCCGTCCTGGTTGAAGTCCGCGCCCAGGTCGCCCGTCTCAAACAACTCGGCGAACTGGTCGTAGTCCAGCGCGTTGACGAATCCGTCGTGGTTGAAGTCCGCCGGGCAGGGCTGCGGCAGGCTCGCCATCCACGCGCCGCGACCGTACGTCCCGGCCGTGATGGTGCGCGCGATCGGATCGATGAACAGATCCGCGACGTTCACGTTCGGAAGCGTCGCGTTGTTCTTGGTCCACGACGCGCCGTTGTCGCTGGAGTAGTACATCCCCGCGCCCGCGCCGACATACAAGGTCGGCGGAGTGAACGCAAAGTCCACCGCGAGCGACCCGGCGCTCACGCCCGAGGGCAGGCCCGTGCTCATGGTCGTCCACGTCACGCCGTAGTCCGTCGTCCTGAGCACACGGTTGCCCGAGGTGTTGTAGAACGCGACATACGCCGTCCCCGGCGCGCTCGGCGAGATCACGATGTCGGAAATCTGCCCGCTCGGCAGCCCGGTCGAGCGATTGTTCCATGTTGTGGCGTCGGTCGTGACGTAGACCTTTCCCGTCGACGAGCCGGAATAGATCGTGTTCGATGCGCCGGTCGCGACCGCGATCGCGTTGATCGTGCCCCCCGCGCCGACAGCGCTCGTTGAGATCGCGGTCCACGTTGGCGTGGTCGCGGAGGCGTTGGTGGTGCGCCAGATGCGGTTGGTGCCGCCCAGCAGGTTCGATCCCGTGTTGGGGTCGCCCACCAGAGGCGCGATGAAGTTCACCGGGTCGGATCCCCATCCGCCCGAGATGCCCTTGGACGATGAGTTCGTCCAGCGCGTGATGCTGAGGTAGACGTACGTCGTGTAGCGGCGATTCGTCGTCGTGGACGGGTCGAAGACGCTGTATCCGCCGTCGCCGACCTGCAACTGGGCCCACGAGGTCGAACTCGACGCACGCTCCGGCGTGCCGTTGTCCTGCGTCCCGCCCAGGGCACGCAGCGTCAGCGACGGATGCTGCACGAGGTTGTAGATCTGGGCCGCGGCGAGCGTCGCGTTGCAGTTGGTCCAGTTCGTGCCCCCGTTGGTGCTCTTCCACACGCCACCGTCGTTGCCCTCCCAGATCACGCCCGTCGGCCCGAACGCCATGCAGTGGTGGTCGGGGTGAACCGAGGGCGGACCGACCGCGACCTCGCTCCACGTCGCGCCGCCGTCGAGCGAACGCGAGATGCCTACGTCGGCGTAGCGCGAGTCCACGCCGCCCACGAAGAGTTTGTTCTCGTTGGTCGGATCGATCGCCACGTACGCGTTCCAGTATCCCTGCGGGTTCGGGAAGTTGGGCGCGCTGGTCAACTTGGTCCAGGTGGTCCCGCCGTCCCCGGTGCGATACAGACCCTCGATACCGCCGCCGGAAAGGAACGCGGCGTACAGCACCTGCGGGTTCGACTTGGCGATCGAGACCAGCACCTGAGAGAACCCCGACGTCGGCAGGCCGCCGGCGAGTTTCACTGGCGACGAGCCCTCGGCCGTCGACTTGTACACCCCCTGCCCGTTGCGCCCGATGTACACGATATTGGGCGATGTGGGATGGATCGCCACCGACGAGCACGCGGAGGTGATGATCCGCGTCCACGTGCTCCCGCCGTTCAGCGTGCGGTAGTAGCCCCCCGAGCCCGTGACGTGGATCGTTCCCGCACTCTGCGGATGCACAACGATGCAGTTCTGCTCCCCGCCGACCTGCGCGGTTGTTCCGATCCGGCTCCAGGTCGCGCCGGCGTCGATGGACTTGAACACGCCGTCGCCCGTCGCGCCCGAGTGTGTCGAGCCCGTGCCGATGTAGATCGTGTTCGGGCTCTGCGGATCGATCGCGATCGCGTCGTGGTTCAGCACCGAGAGTTGGTCGCTGATCGGCGTCCAGTTCGTCCCCCCGTCGGTCGTCTTCCAGATGCCGCCGGTGTCGGCCGCGATGTAGCACGTGTTGGCATCGGTCGGGTGCGGTGCGATGGCCGCGATGTGCCCGCCCGCATTCCCCTCGCCCGACCAGTACTCGCTGGCCATGGGCTTGGGACCGATAAACGTCCAATTGAGCCCCGAACGCGTCTGCGCGCCCCCCCACGTCCAATTGGGCACCGGCTCGCCGATGATCTTGATATAGCCATACGGCGGCGGGCCGGACTCGTGCTCCTCACGCGCGCCGCGTGTGACGATGATCCCCTCCGGCTTGACGGCCGGGAGCCGCCCGTCCACGGCGAGTTCATCCAGCTCCATCGTCGACTCGACCGGCTCGAGCGAACATCCGCCCAGCCCAAGCGCCAGCAGACCCGCCAGAGATGCCGATCCGATCCGATTAAACGTCTTCATCCTGCCTCCTTCGATGGAGTCGAGTCCCACCGGCCGTCGCATGAACCGCCCGCGGCTCGGCGCGCGGACTCCCCACGCCGTCCACATCGTTCCTATCGGACGTGTCCACGCACGGGTTCCGCCCGAGTCCCAAAGTCATCCAGGATCGGAGTGTTCCCACCCGGGCACGCGACGCTGATCACACGCCGCGGACGCTCACGCCGGCGGCCTGCTGGAATGCCAGACGCACGCGCGTCAGCACCCCGCCTCAAAGTGTTCCGCGAACAGGTCATAGTCCAGCCCGTTGACAAACCCGTCGTGGTTGAAATCCGCGCCCGGATCGCCCGTCTCGAACATCTCCGCGTACTGGTCATAGTCCAGCGCGTTCACGAAGCCGTCTCCGTTGAAGTCCGCGGCACAGGTCGCGGTGATCTCGAACGCCCACACCGCGTTGCCGCCCGCCAGCCCTTCGCCCGAGGGAAGCGACGAGGGGCTCTCGGCCTGTGCGATCTCGCCGTCGAGTTTGATCGCGCCGGTCGCGGTCTTCACGTTGTCCGAGACCGTCACGACGTAGTCGCCCGCCGGGAGCGGCGCGCCGGCGTCGAGCGTGGCGGCGAACGTGCCCGAGTTGTACGACAGCGTCACCGGGAACGGAGAGCCGTTGCGCATCACCGAAATGTCGGCGCCGGAGATCGTCACGTTGTCGCTGAAGTAGATCGTGATCGCCGAGGGCGCGGAGGAATCCGGCGTGGACGAGCCAAGCAACGGCGAGGCCTGCGCGACCTTGGCGGGACCCTGCACATAGGTCGTCGCGGTGATCCCCTCGTGGAGGATCCATGTGTCGGGGTCGATCGAGATCGAGGTAGCGCTGGCGGGGATTGGGATGAGGAAGTGCTCGGTGAGCGAGTCGTTGCGGACCTTGGTGTTGGTCGGGCCGCCCGAGTGGTTGATGCGCACGGGGACGGGCATGTTGAACACGCCGTAGGACGCCGTCTGGTTCTGCTTGAGGTAGAGGCGAAGGTAGTTCTGCCCGTTGATGGCGACGTTCTGATACGCGTACTGGTACTTGGGCGCGCCGTTCTCGTAGACCCACTCCTGGAAGAAGTACGCCAGGTCCTCGCCGGCGGCGGCGGACATGATCGCGGCGTACTGATCGGTGATGGCGGCGGACCCCTCGAACGCGGCGCGGTACGCGGCCAGCCCGTTGAAGAAGTTGGTGTCGCCCATCACGCCGCGGAGCATGTGCTGGACCCAGCAGCCCTTGGAGTATGAATTGTCGCCGCTGAAGATGAGATTCATGTCGGTGACGTCGTAGCAGTACACGGTGCCGGCGACCGTCCCGGGGCGGTTGGCGGACAGGGCGCTCTTATACGCGGCCGAGTTGATGGTGCCGCTCTTGCGTTCCTCCCACAGGCAGGTGCTGTAGGTCGCGAAGCCTTCGTTCAGCCAGATGTCATTCCAGGTCTTGCACGTGACCATGTCGCCCCACCACTGGTGCCCGAGTTCGTGGGAGGTCAGGCTCTCGGAGTTACCCTGCTGCCCGGTGATGGTCTGGTGCTCCATGCCGCCGCCGAAGGTGAACTCATAGAGACCGTACTTCTCGTTGACGAATGGGTACAGGCCGTAGACGGTCTTGTACACCTCCATCATGGGGATGCACTTCTCCCACGCGGTGCGGTACGCCGTGGTGTCGCTGGTGGGGGAGAGGTAGAACATGACGGGCATGGTGCCCGAGCCGTAGTTGTACGTCTTGGTCCACGTGTTGTACTTGGCGGTGCCGAAGGAAACGAGGTAGGGCGCGATCTGATAGTCGGTCTTCCAGCGGTACTTGGAACGGTTGCCCGAGAGAGCGTCGACACCCTGGAGCACGCCGTTGGACGCGGTGGTCAGGGTGTTGGGCGCTGTGACAGCGAGTTCCATGGTGAACTTGTCCGCGTTGTCGCCCGGGGCGCCGAAGTCGCCGTCCTTGGTGGGCCACCACGTGGCGGCGAAGTAGGGCTCGCTGAGCGAGAAGACGGCGGGCTGCCCGCCCAGCGTGGTGAACTCGATGGAGCCGAAGCCGCGCGAGACTGCGGTGCCGGTGTATGCAATCGCGACGGTGAAGATGTCACCGGCGTTGTAGGCATGGGGAAGGGTGATCTGCCGGCCGTACGAGCCCACCGCGGCGGCGGTGGCGTTGACGTTGTCGACCTTCAGGGAGGTGATGGAATAGTTGGAGCGCAGGCGGAAGGTGAACTGCGTCAGGTTGTTGACGTTGCTCTTGACGGTGATGGTGTTGGTGCCGGTGATGACGCTGGTGGACGGGAAGACCTCGATGTCGAGGTTGTTGTGCAGGACGTCGGTGGCCTCGGAGGCTTCACGCGTGCCGTTGCCCTGATCGCCGAGGATGATCGGCGAACCGTCTGGGTTGAGGCCCTCGGCCCAGAACTTCTTGAGCATCTTGGCCTTGCCACAGGTCGGTTCGCAATCATCATGTACTTGCGCCAACGCGGGCGAAGCGGTGGAGAGAGCGGCCAAGAGCAGGGTCTGGATCATTCGGCGCGTGGACATTTCAACACTCCCTTTGGCGAGCAGCCATCCCCACGGCGGGCCCGGAGGCCTCTGGCCATGGGCGCACACCCGCCTCCCACCATACCGGCGGACGAGGCCTGAACAAAGGGATACGCGGGGGTTCTTGGGGGAGGTTGCCCAAATTGCGCGCGCCGGGTGTCGATGCATGTGGATCGCCTGTGGACATCGGGGATTGATCGGACCTTCCACCCCCCAAATCCGGGTTGGTCGGACGGATCACAACTGATTGCCCGTACCATCCGGCGTGAAGTCGGGGGAAAGGCACCAATATGGAACTGCGTCTGTGGGGCACGGGCGGCAAGGCCCGCGCTGGCCATGGGCCGTGGTTTTGATCCTGTTGGTGTGCGCCGCCGTGTATTGGGTGAGGCTGGGATCGAGCGGCCTGTCGATGAGCGAGGGGCATCGTGCCATCCCTGGATGGGAGATGGCGCGGAGCGACGAGTGGCTCGTGCCACGGATGTTCGAGCGGGTGTATGTCCGCAAGCCGCCGGGCATGTTCTGGGCGATCGCGGCATCGGCACGGGTCCTCGGCGAGAACGAGTTCTCGGCCCGCGCGGTCTCTGCGACCGCGATGACCGCCTCGGCGCTGGTGGTGTTCGTTGTGACGAGGCGCTGGTTTGGGAGCGCGGGCGGATTGGCGGCTGGGTTGGCGCAGGCGATCACCCCGCTCTGGTGGTCCGTGGGACGAAGCGCTGAGATCGAGTCGCTCAATAACGCGCTGACGCAGGCCGCGTGCCTGCTGGTGGTGGACGCGATCGCGCGTTGGCGAGCGGGTGACGTGGCGGGCTCGGCCATACGCTGGATCACGCTGGCGGGCGTGGGGCTGTGCGGTGGGGGGGCGTTGCTTGTGAAGGGGCCCGCGTGCGCCGGTGCGATCGGCGCGACGCTGGTCGCGGGACTGGTCGTGACTCGCTCGGCGCGGGTGGTGTTTCGGCCCGCGGTGGTCGCGGGATTGCTCCTGGGCGCGGCGGTGTTTGGCGCGTGGGTGTGGATGGCCGAGCGAGCGATCGCCGCGTTGCCGCTTGACCCGCTTGCGCCCGTGGTTCGGCAGAGCGTGGGGGAGTTTCTGTACGGCCCGGGCTGGGCCACCGGGTTGCCGCTCATGCCGATCGTGTCGCTGGCGAGCGTGATGCCCGCGGCGGCGGCGCTGCTCTTTGTGTTCGGGCGTGACGCGCACGCCGAGCGAGATGCAGGAGAGGGAGCGCGCGTGGCGCACGATGCCGCCCGGATCCTTTCGATCGGGGCGCTTCTGGGGGTGGCGGCGTTGACGCTGGCGGGGGTGACCAACCCGAGGTACGCGATGCCGGTGCTCACGCTTGTGCCGCCCGTGGTCGGATATGTGGCGTGGGGTGCGCGGGGCGGATTCGGCGAGAAGCGTTCGCGGATCGCGCGGGCGATGATGCTGGGCGGACCGTCGCGGCTGGGCGCGGTAATGGCGGTGGCGGCGGTGCTGGGGGCGCAGGTCATGGAGCGAAGCCGCGATCGCAACAGCGGGCGGGGTGCGGGTGAAAAACTCGGCGAAGTGCTGGCGGAGCGAGCGACGGCACGGGGCGAGACAACGGCTGAAATCTGGGCGGACAATTCAATCGAAGCACGTCCGGAAGTGCTGGAGTGGTGCCGTCGCAAGGCAACGGAGCGTGGCGTGCGTGTTCGGGCGCGCTGGGTGTCACTGGGCGGTGTGACTCCCGCCGCGGCGAGCGGCGCGTGGCTGCTCGTCCGATCGGATGAGGGCGGCGCCGAGGCGTCAACGTGCCAGGCCGGGCGGGAGCGCGTCGGAGAGGCCGCGGCGGCAAAGTTCACATTTCTTTTGCTGGCTCCGCCGCGATTCGAGTCGTTGGGAAGACCATCAGAACTCACTCGTAGTCCGATAAAAACTGACACAGATTAATTCTGGTGGCATTTTCTGAATACTTACAGCGGACTTTGCGCGAATGTATTGATCTGCGATATCAGACGCGGTACGTTCGTGTCCCACGAATCGCCCCCGGGGTTTCCGAGGGGTATTCGCCGGTAACAGCAGCGGGCTTTTTCTGCTCCGAGGAGGGAGAAAGAGGAGGCCGGCTGCTGTTGCTGTTTTTGGGAAACGTTATTGGGAAGCGATGGTTCCGCGTCGTACGGGGCCCGGCTACGGGAGGGGCCGTTCGATCTCGTCGATGGTGGTTCGGCGAAGCACGACTTGCCCGCCGGGCGTATCAGCGACGGCTTCCTGCACGTCGCGTCGGACTTCGAGGCGCTGGCGCAGGTCGGGCGTCACGTCGGTCTTGACCGCACGCGTAATGTGCCCGACGAACTCTCCGAGCGAACGCATCAGGCTCTTCGATGCCCCCGGGTCTTCGCGGCGAGGGTCGTCCATGGATGATGGTATCTCCGTGTGTGGGGCGAGACCTTGACATACCCGCGCGTCAGGCCACAACCGTACCGGGGGGACCGGGATCGGACGACGCGTCGCCGGCGCGTGAACAACTGGGCGTGCCCGTCGGGGCTGTCAGGCGTCGCGTGGTCAGCAGCCGGCCTCGAAGTGTTCGGCGAAGGCGTCGTAGTCGAGGGCGTTGACGAATCCGTCGGCGTTGAAGTCGGCGGGCGCGCGGAGCACGAGCAGGCCGCTGGGCGCGCCGGCGTTCCCTTCGCCAGGCGAGACGAATGTTCCGATGAGCGCGCCGGTGGAGGCGTTGAACTGCTGCACGTTGCTCGTGAGGCTTCCGGAAACCAGGAGGGTGCCCCAGGGTGTGAAGGCGAGATCGAGCGGATCATCGAGGCCGCCGATCGCGAAGATGTCGATGAAGAGGCCGGTGTGCCCGTCGTAGCGGCGGATGCAGTCGTCGGTGGAGGCGCAGGTGATGTAGAGGTTGCCGTCGGGCCCGAAGCAGATGCCGCGCGGGCGTTTGGGCGAGTCGGACTGCTGACCCTTGACGAACAGGCCGAGGTATTGCCCGGTCGTGCCGTTGTACAACTGAACATCCTGGCAGGTATTGCAGACGTAGTAGAGGTTGCCGTCGGGGCCGAACGTGATGCCGCCGGGCACGGGGGCGGCGACGGGCACGAAGTAGTTGATGAACGCGCCGGTCGTGCCGTTGAATCGAAGGACCTTCGGCGTGCCAGCGCCGACGGACGTGACGTAGAGATTTCCATCGGGCCCAAAGCACAGACCCTGCGGGTCATTGAGCCCGGCGCTGGCTGAGGGGACGAAGACGCCCATGGGCGCGAGCGTGCGCCCGTTGTACCGATAGACGGCGTCGGTGGCGGTGTCGGACGCGTAGATGTTCCCGTCCGGGCCGTAGGTCATGTAGCAATTGCCGGCCATCACGCCGGCGGACTGGTGGTCGAACGAACCATCCGAGTTGAACACCAGCAGATCGTCGCTGGAATTGCTGGCGACGATGACCTGGTGGCAGGTCTGCGCGGACACGGACGCGGTCAATCCCGCGACGAACGCAACAACCAACGCCGCGAGGCGCAGGGAATGATGCATGCCCATCTTCACTCCTCTCGTTCCGGCGACGATCCACGCCGCCACCTGAAGATACTCCAGACCATCCGGTTTACCAAACAATTCGGGTTGCGATCGGTATGACAGGTCCCATATTCGCGGGGAAGTGAGCGAAACTACCATCGCGGCCGGGCGATCGGCCACGGAGAGGAATATGGAGGCGATCAGTGTCTTTGACATCTTCAAGGTCGGTGTCGGGCCGTCGAGTTCGCACACGATGGGCCCGTGGCGTGCGGCGCAGCGATTCGTCGAGGTGCTGCGCCAGCGCACCGTTTCTGATCGCGTCGCGCGCATGAGATGCGATCTGTTCGGATCGCTCGCCAAGACCGGCAAAGGGCACGGCACGGATTTCGCGGTCATCCTCGGCCTTGCCGGGGAGGACCCCGAGACCTGCGATACCGACGCGATAGGCGTAATGGTCGACTCCATCCGCGCGCGAAAGAAGTTGGCCGTGGGCTCCACGCACCCGATCGAGTTCGATCCGGCGCGCGACATCGTCTTCCGCTTCGATGTCTGCCTGCCCCGCCATCCGAACGCCATGACGTTGACGGCGACGCTCGACGACGGCGCGACGATCGAAGAGACGTACTACTCCGTCGGCGGGGGGTTCGTAGTGCAGGAAGGCGAGACCCCGGTCGGCGCGCGGGCCGTCAAACTCCCGCACCCGATCGAGCGCGGGGAGGAACTGCTCTCGCACTGCGCGGCGGAGCGAGCGTCCATCCCCGAGATCGTGCGGCGGAACGAGCGCACGTGGCGCAGCGACGAGCGGATCGACGAGGGGCTCGAGCGGATCTGGCACGTGATGCAGGAGTGCGTGCACCGCGGGTGCCACGCCGAGGGCGTGCTCCCCGGAGGGCTGAACGTTGTGCGCCGCGGGTCGGCGATGAACCGTCGCCTGCTCGACAACCACACGAGCACGGACATGCGGGAGTGGAAGAAGCGAGTGCGAGACTCGCGTCGGGACTTCGCGGGAATTCTGAAATGGGTAAGCACGTTTGCCCTGGCGGTGAACGAGGAGAACGCGAGTTTCGGGCGTGTCGTCACCGCGCCGACCAACGGGGCCGCGGGAGTGATCCCCGCGGTGATGATGTACTACGACCTCTTCGGCGATAGCACGCGCCGCGGCATCCACGACTTCATGCTCACCAGCGCCGAGGTGGGGAGCATCTTCAAGAAGGGCGCCACGATCTCCGCGGCGATGGGCGGGTGCCAGGCCGAGATCGGTGTCTCCAGTGCCATGGCCGCCGCGGGATTGACGCAGGTCATGGGCGGCACGCCCGAGCAGGTGCTGATGGCCGCCGAGATCGCGATGGAGCACCACCTGGGCATGACCTGCGACCCCATCGCGGGCCTGGTACAGATCCCCTGCATCGAGCGGAACACGATGGGCGCGATCAAGGCCATCACCGCCGCCCAGATCGCGATCGAGGGCAATCCATCGCACGCCAAGGTCACGCTCGATCACGTCGTCAAGACCATGTGGGAAACCGCCCAGGACATGCAGGCCAAGTACAAGGAAACGGCCGAGGGCGGCCTGGCGGTGCATGTCTCGGTGAGCGTGAGCGAGTGCTGACGCCGCGAGTGGCGTCCCGTTGCGCGCTATTTCGCCGCGGGGTCTGACTCCGCAGGCGGGAGGCCGACGCCCATCACCGTGAGTTTCGTCGGGCCCGCGGGCCCGAAGACGATCAGCGGGAGATCGGGATTCGCGGTGGCGCGCGGGACATACGGCGTGTCGAACAGGCGGGCCATCGCCGAACGCGCCGGCACCGGCGCGCGGTGATCGGCCGTGGGCGTGAAGACCAGCCCCTCGGGCACCGCCACAAACACGCCCGGGTGATCGGCGATGGGCGAGCGAACCGCGGCGATCGATTTCTCGCCCAGCGGATTCCACGAGCCCGAGGCCAGGTCGAATTCCGCCGTGCGTCCAAGGTCGGGCACGAAAAGCGAGAGGGGCGAGCCGCCCGCGCCGACGATCGCGCCGGGCGCGGAAGGCGCCGCCGGGGTCGGGGCCGGGATCGTGGCGCTCTGTTCGAGCGTGATCGCGTGGGGCGGCGGGACCTGCAACGCCGCGGCGCACTGATACGCCAGCGCGGGATCCGGCGAGAGCGACAGCGAGCGCGTCGCGATCACCGGGCCGATGGTGGTGTCGGCGTCGGAGGTCGGCGCATCTCGGAGCGCGACCAGATCAATCCCGCCCTGCGAGCGCGTGAGCGTGAAGAGCGTCTTGGGCTCGCCCGCGTAGATAGGCAAGAGATACCCGACATCGCCCGCGGCACGAACGCGGAGTTTGCCGTCGTGCGAGCGGATCACAAGGTCGGCCTTGGGGCTCCCCTTCTTCCGCGTGGTGTAGGCCAGTTCACCCGATTGCGACAGGACGGCGTGCGCGTTGATCGCGGGCGCGTCCGCAAGCCACTCGACACGACCCGAGGTCCACGCGACTTTTCCGATGGCGCGCGTGCCGTCGGATCGCGGCTGCTCGATCAGGAAGCCTTCGGCATCACAGGAGCGCCCGAGGATCGCGCCCTCCGGGAGCACCGGGAGCGCCAGCGGCGAGAGCCCGGACTTTTCGATCTGGTACACGACGAGTTTGGTTGTGATGGCCGGCACCGCGCTGTCGAGCGCGAGCAGCGTGGGCCACGTGGGCGCTAGGCCCGCCTGGACAGCCAGGAATCGCGCGTCGGGCGAGACGAGAGGGAGGACCTGGCCGTCGTATTCGATCGAGCCCAGCGGGAAGATGGAGAAGCGCAGCATGGCGCTGGAGGTTGGCGGCACGGGGCGGGCCACGGGTGCCGTCGGCACGCCGGGCTGGGCGGTTTGGGTTGGCGGCTCGGCCGGCACGCTCTGCGGGCGTGCGGGCGGCGCGTTCAGACGCGGATGAAGCGCTGATTCGCCATGCGCCGGCTCCGAGCGCACGGTCACGCAGCCCGACGCCGACTGGATCGCGGTCAGGGCGAGCACGAGAGGGAGGCGGGGTTGGATGGTTCTTCGAGTCACGGCTTACCCGTCGTATCCGAAGTCCTGCGCTGACTTTTCCTTCTTGGGCTTTGCGCCATCCTTGGAGTCTTCGGACTTCTCGCCGTCCTTGCCCGGGCCTTCGAGTTTCAGTCGCATCTGGTTCAGGCGGTCGTGGTATGGCTCGTTGAGTTCCTGACGCTCCTCCGGGTTCTCGACGACGATCGGGGTGATGAAGACCAGGAGTTCGGTGCTCTTGACACTCTTTTCCTTGGACGTGAAGAGCGCACCCAGGAGCGGGATATCGCCCAGGAGCGGCACCTTGCGCGTGATGTCCGAATCCTCCTTGCGGATGATGCCGGAGATCACAACCGTCTGCCCGTCGCGGAGGATGAGTTGGGTGGTCGTTTCGCGCCGATCGACCACGAACCCGCCGAAGAGCGTCTGCCCGGGCACGATCGACGAGAGTTCGAGATTGACGCGGATGTCGACATCCTTGTTGTTGGCGATGCGCGGCCTGATGCGGAGTTGGATGCCCACGGCGCGATAGTCGAAACTCTGCACCAGGTTGCCGTTGTTGTTGGTCTGTGAGTCGGTAACGAACGGGATGTCCTGCCCGTCGAAGAACTCGGCCTCCTGGTTGTCGCTGGTGAAGATCTTGGGCTCCGACAGGATCTGCACGTCGGTCTTCTCTGACAACGCCTGGAGCATCACATTCACGTTCATGTTGACGTCGAGCACCGAGGAATTGAACAGCGAGCCGATGAACCCCGAGCGGTCCTGGTCGGTGCCGAACTGGATCGCGTTGTCGGGGTTGGTGGGCGTGATGGTCTGGCTGGACCAGCGCAGGCCAAGGGCCGTCGCGTCGTCGCTCGACATCTCGGCGACGATGGCGGCGATCAGCACCTGGCGCCCGGGCTTGTCGAGTTGGCCGATGAGTTGCGATACCGAGGCCCGATACTCCGGCGGCGCGAGCACGAGCAGCGCGTTCTGACGCCACACCGGCACGATACGGATCGCGCCGACGAGGTTCGATGCGCCGGCCTTGTCGGTCGGCGGGCGAGAGCGCTGCCACCAGAACTGGATGTTCGACGCGCTGGTCGTCGTGTTCTGGGTGTTCTGGTTGGTCGTGGTGGTCGCGGCGTCCTGGGCGAACGGGCTGCTGGTCAGCGTGCTGTCGGACAGGCCGGTCTCGGAACGTCGGATCTGCGCCAGCGTGCCGTCCTGCGCCAAGAGCGTGTTGAGTTGCTCGGCCAGGTCCTCGGCGTTGGCGTGCTTGAGTTCAACGACCTCGGGGAGTCCGATCGATTGCGGCTGGTCGAGGTCCTGGATGATCTTGTCGATCACCGCCATGTTGTCCGGGCTCTTGGCGACGACGACCAGGCGACCCGATTCCGGGATCGCCTGGAACGAGAACTGACCGGCCAGACGTCCCACGCCCTGCGACGTCGTGGTGTTGTTGCCCTGCGTCGTGGTCGTGCCCTTGCCGAACAGCCCCTCGAGCAGGTCGCGCACCTTGATCGGATCGGAGTTCTTGAGGTCGTACACGCGCGGGACGACGGCCTCGTCGGGGAGGGGCTTGTCCCAGAACTCGTCGATCTGCTTGCGGATCTGGTCGAGGATCGGACGCTCCGCAAGCACCGTCACCGAGTTCTGCTGCGTGTTCGCGGTGACGCGCAGGTTGGCGCTGGTGGAGATGCTGGCGGCGGCGTTCCCCTGACCGCCCTGGCTCCCTTGGCCGCCCTGCTGGTTGTTCCCGCCGCGGGTCCCGCGTCCGCCCTGCTGGTTGTTCCCGCCGCGGTTGAAGAAGGCCTGGAACGGGTTCTGCTGCTGATTCTGCCCGCCGGTTCGCGTCGCGCTCTCGGAAAAGAGTTCCTTGATGTTGGTCGCGACCTGCTCGGCGTCGGCGAAGCGCAGGCGGAATGTCTCGCTGGAGAGCGACGCCGCCGCGGGCATGTCGAGCGAATCGATCAGGCGCTCCAGGCGCTGCAAGAGCCCGACGTTGCCCAGAACCGCGACCTGGTTCGATTGTTCATCGACCATGATCTTGGCAAAGTCCGGGATGTTGTCCTTGACGAGTTCGCCGACGTTCTGGGCCGACGCGTTGCGGAGCGTGTACACCTTCTGCACGATCGACCCGTAGTCGGTCCGCTCCAGGAGCGATTCATCGCCGGGGATCACGGGCACGTCCTGACGCGTAACCTCGTTGATGTCGCGGAGCGTGATGATCGTCGGACCCTCGACCACGCCCACGCCGATCTGGTGCATCGCCATGATGACCATGTCGAGCGCGAGTTGACGCGGGATCGCGCGATCGTTCAGCACCGTGATCGATCGGGTCATCACCTCGGGCTGGGGCATCACCACCTTGCCCGTCGCCTCAACGATGAACGGGATCACGTCGCTCACCTTCACGTTCTTGAACGCCAGCACCGTGTCGGGCCCCTCGAGCACGCGACGGTTGGTGGCGGCGTCGATCTTCTCCGCCCTTGGCGCCGCCGGCGGCTCCGAGGGAGCGACGGGCGCTGGAGCCGGCGACGTCGGCGCACCGGGCGATGGAGTCGCGGGAGGCGTGGCCGGCTGAGTGGCCGGCGGGGCGGCGGGCTCGCCCGCGGGCGGCGCCTCCTGCGCGAACGACGAACCGGCCAGCGCTACGAGCATGGCGGGAACGACAACGCCCTTGGCCAACGTGCGACGAATGATGAGTTGTGAGTTCATGGTCAACCTATTGATTTGGATCTACTTGGGGGATGTCGCCGGCGTGCCGGGCGCGGGCCGGGTCTGAGGTGTCTCTGGTCTGGTCTCTGGCTTCGTGTCCGGCAATGTCTCCGGCTTGGTCTCCGGCTTGGTCTCCGGCGGAATCGCCGGCTTGCTTTCAGGGGCTGCGGGAGCTTCACCGGGCTTTACATCTGTGGGCTTCGCGTCTGGCGGTGCGCCATCGCCGGGCTTGGTTTCCGTTGGCTTGGTTTCCGTTGGCTTGGTCTCGACCGGCTTTGGCGGCGTCGGCGGCGGGATCACCGTCTTGTCGTGCTCGAACAGCGTCACCGGGAAGTCCACGCCGCGATACTTGATCGTCGCGCCCCACGGCGGATCGACCCTCACCACCGACAGCGATTTGTCCGCGTTCTCGCCGGGCTTCAGGCGCGTCCCGTCGCTGAACCACACCGTGTCGTTGATGATCGCCGCCAGCGCCGGACCGCCATAGGCCGAGGGCGGGCGGGGCGTCGTGTCGCTCACCGCCGGCGGCGCGTCGTTGCGTGGCGGGCGCGGGGCGGCGGGGATCACAAACAGCGACCGCCCGCTCGTCTGCGCCAGCGAACGCTCGCTCGATTCCTCGAACTTCTTGAGCATCTCCTGCCGCCGGGTGTTCTGGGCCGCGGAAGGCGATGCGGCGGGTGTCAGCAGCGTGCCCACCATCGCGATGACGGGGAACACCAGCACGACGATCGCGGCGAGAATCACGACCACAGCGACCTTGCCGGCGCCGGACAGGCGCGACCAGAGCACACCCAGCGGAACATGATGTTGACGAACGGGGCTCACCTGGCACGTCCCTTTCTGGAGAGCTTCCACGCTTCGACCGTGATGTTGGCGCGGACCGTGCCCGCGGGCACGCCGCGACCCGACTGCAGTTTGGTGATCTGCACGCGCGAGACCGCGACGATCTCGGGAGCGCGCTCGCAGTCGGCGATGACCCTGGCGACCGTGTCGGGCGTGGACTCGAACTGCAGGTCCTTGACGAGGCGGTCGAGGCGCATGTTGTCTGGCGCGTACACCTGCGTAAGCGGGCCCGACGCGACGGGGACCTCGCGGTCGCTGGCGGTGCTGTCACGCACGCCATGGGCCTTGAGGATCTCCGCGATGCGACGGTTGAACGCCTCGGAGCCCGCGGTGGATTCCACGGGCAGGTTCACGGTGCCGAAGCGTTGCGTGCCGCTGTCGACCTGGCCCAGCGCCGACACGAAACCCTGGTCCGATGTCGACGCGCCGCGCAGGTGCGATTCGATCTGCTCCGACGAACTGTTCATGCGGAGCGTCGAATCGAGCGCCGGCTCGATCACGAGGAAATACGCCCCCAGCCCCGCCACGAACGCGATCAGCCAGCGTGCCGCCCGCGGCATCGAATTGAAACGAGCACCGAGGCTCATGTCGTCCCTCCGCTTCCCGCGGCCTTCATTCGGTCCTGCAGTTTGGTGACTTCCGTATCAAGCCGCGCCTTGACGCCGGGATCGATGCCCTGAACAGCCGATGCCCGCCGACGCGCCACCATCTCCTTCATCGCCGTCGTTCGGTCCATCGCGCCGATCTGCGCGTCGGTGAGTTCCGGCGGAACGTCGGCCAGGCTCGGGACACCGCTCCCGGAACTGGGGCGCGACGAACGCGACGAATCCGCCGCCGCCGGTGAACGCGAATCACGCGACGACTCGCGTCCGCTCTCCCGAGTACCGCTGCGCCCGCCGTCGCGTGGGCCGCTGCTCGACGAACTCTCGCGCGAGTGATCCGTCGAGCCCGACTCCGTCGCCACGAGCGGCGCGTTGCGGGCCGCCTCGCCATAGAGCCGCACCGCCAGCGGCTTCTCCGCGAAATCGTCGACCGGCTTCACGTAGATCGTCGGATTCAGCACGTTGGCGGAGATGTCAAACTCCACGCCCGACGATCCCGACACCGCGCGATCGATCTTGAGTTTGTCGAACAGCCCCGTCTGGTTCAGGTGCGACTGGAGTTTGCCCAGCACCTCCTGGCTGTCGGCCGTCCCCTTCATCATCATGCCCTGCTCCGGCGACAGACGCAGCACCTCCACGATCACGCCCTGCGGCGTGGCGGCCGAGATGTCTCCCATCAGTTTGGTCATCGGCCAGCGCATCGTCTCAAGCTGCTGATACATCGCCGCCTGCTTGGACAGCGCGGCCCGCTGCTCGTCGACCTGCCTGAGGTTCGTCGACTTGCTCTTGAGCACCGCGCCGCGCGTCGCGGCGATGCCCAGCGGCGCGATGATCACCAGGGCCGCGGCCGCCACGCCCGCCGCCAACGCGTGCCGCGGGACGGTGATCCAATCGACAAATCGCTCCGGCGCCGTGCGTCGCTCGGCGGGAGGCTCGTCGCGGAGCTGCGCGAGCGTGCGCGTCGCCGCGTCTGGAGAGAGCGCCGCCAGCGCCGCCCCGATCGCCACGCCGTATTGATCCAGCCAGCGCTGCTCGGGCACCAACCCCTCGACACGCGACGCCAGCGCCGAACGCGAGGTCGCGTCTAGCCGCAGGCGAGCGTGTGTCTCGACCACTTCGTTCGCGGCGGTCGCGCCCACGGCCCGGCAGGTCTCGGCGATTCGGGCCGCGATCGCGGCGTGGTTCGTCGGGTCCTCCACGATCGCGCGGGCCGCCAGCCGATCGGGCCCCGACGCCACAATGCTCACGCCCGCGCGGTCGCACAACACCGCCAGCCCCGACGGTGATCGCAGCATCGCAAGCGCCGCTGCCGATGCGATGAACGTCTCGTCCTCCACGGGCAGATCGGGCTCCTCGGGCGGCGGCGTGATCCACGCGGTGAAGATCGCGCCACGCCTGCCGTCGGCCGACAGATCGGGTACCACGCCTCCGGCGCGACGATGGGCCGGCACTTCCTCGGGGAGCGAGGCCTCGCCCAGAAGTGCCAGCGCCGAGAGCAGTTCGGCGGGCTGGGCGCTGTCCACGCGAGAGGCGCGGCAGACGGTGTCGGCGGCGGGGAGCACGCGGACCAGGTGATGCACGCGGTGCTGCGCCAGCGCCGCGGGAAGATCGGCGATCGCGCTGAGCGTGCGGGCCTCGATCACGCGCACGCCACGCGCCGTGCGCTCCGCGACGACCAGGCCCAGTTCAAAGAGCGCGCCCAGGCGTTGCGTGTCGGTGTTCGGTGTCGTCGTCGCCATGCGTTTCTCAGCGGGTTCGGATCTCGGTGATGGTCGCGGGAAGGGTCGAACGATTGACGGTCACGATCAATTCACACTCGATGCCCGTCTGCTCATCGCGCCCGCGGCAGTCCACGCGGTACACGTTCGAGCGGACGTCCAGCACGTTGGAGATGCGCGATAAGCGGGTTCGCGTCATCCCCGCCACGTCCAGCAGGTCCACGATCGATGTAAATCCTTTCGGACGCGACTCACGCTCCGCGATGATCGCGTCCGCCGTCGATGGGTCGATGTCCGTCAGGTATTGAAGCGTCTCGGCCTGGCAGGTGTTGATGTTCAACTTGCCCGGGAGCGATGCGGTGATCGTTGCCGTGTCGCCCGTCGTGCTTGTGCTGGAAGTCGAGGTGCTCGTGCCCGAGGCGGAGGCCGCGGCGTCGATCTTCGCCTCCGCGAACAGGGCCGCGAGTTGATCGGTGGTCAGCGGCTCGATGCGTGCGCCGCCCGTGCCGCCCTGCTGCCCGGTCGAGCCGAGTTGGTCGAGGTCACGCCGGATGAAGTCGCTCATCACCGCGCCGGAACTCGCGCCATAGGCGACGATCGCGTCGGCCTGCGTCGATGTGACGTTGATCCGCTGCGAGACCTCGTCCGCCGTCGCGACCGCGAGGTTCAGGCGATCCTCGCCCGACTCCGCCATCCCGCCGTCGACGCTCGAGGCCGTCAGGATCGCAGACCAACCCGCGTCGAGTTTGCCGTCGGCGTTATCCCACGGCCAGGAGGCGTTGCCATCGTTCTCGTTGGGATCGAGGCGTCCGTTGAGATTCCAGTCCTCGCCGCGCACGATTTCCGGAGCCACGCCGCTGATCAACTCGAGTTCCGCGATCGAACGGATAGACCCGTTCCTCGGAACGGTCGCGCCCGGTTGCGTGAGGTAATACCCGATCTCCGCGCCCAGCGGGCGTGTGTCGTCGTCGCTGTCGATCCAGTCGAGGATGCTGTCAGCGATGTCCTCGGTCATGTCGGGGAGCAGCAGGAGTTCCGCCTGCGTGAGCAGGTTGATGTTCAGTTTGGAATGCTCGTCGATCGCGCCGAATCGCTCCTGCCCGTTGTCGGTCCACGATACGCGGAAGAACGAGCCGGCCAACCGGCCCTCACTCACCTGCGTGATGTCGTCCGTGATCGCGTAGGCGTCGCTGGTGTCGGGGCTCTGCGTGCTGGCGTCGATGCTCGCAAGCACGTTCTCCAGCGCCGCTCTTGCAGCCCAGTGCGCCCGAACCCGCGCCAGCGCCTCGCGACCGGCCGCTGCCTGCCGGAATGACGCCGCCTGCACCGCCGCCAGCATCACCGCGCCGATCGCGACGACCCATAGCACCAGCATGGTCGCAAAGGCGCGCCGGTTTGCTGCCGGATGGAAGTCGATGGCGTGCATCATCCGCCACCCCCCGTCGTCGAGCCGGACGTCCCCGTGGAGTCGGTGCCCGTCGTGTCCTCGGTGGGCGGCGTGATCGGTGCGGGTGTGCGATCCAGCGCGACCGTGCGCCGAGCCTTGGCCTGCGCCGTCTTGTCGTCGGAGGTCGCGATGACCGTGATCCGCACCGCGTAGGGAATGCCGTCGGCATCGCTCTCCCATGAAGGGGCCCACTGTGTGCCGTCGTCGGCTTCGATCGAGAGTTCGACAACGCCGGGCACCACGGGTCGCGCCGTGCCGCCCGCGTCGAGGAATTCATCCGCCGGCGCGTCGGTGCGCCGCCACAGCGCCACGCCGCCCGTGCTTGCGTCGAGGCGGTACTGAATCTCCCCCTCGCCGCCGCTTGGCAGGCCGGGGTCGCGGGCCTGCACGCGCATCGAACGCGCGAGAATCAGGAGTGAATCCCGCGCGTCCTGGCCGAGTTCACCGCCGTCGATGATCGACAGACGCGTAAACGTCGGATCCTGATCGCGCGCGGCCTCGATGATGTCGTTGGCGATGAGCGACGCGGCGGCTTCGGCGCGGGCAAACGCCTCCTGACGCGCCGTCGCGCGGGATTTTCCTCGCGAGAACTGCGTGAGCGCGGTGGTCGTCGCGCCCGCGACGATCACGCCGACGAGCAACGCGACGATCAACTCGACGATCGTGAAGGCTCGGGTTGTCGACGCGTGTGCTTTCATCTTCGTCCGTCGCGATCCAAAGGCCGACTCTGTCCGATTCTTCGCCGTGACTTATCCGTGTCCTCCGTGTTCAACTTCTTACGGCGTTCGCGTCACGCTCTGGTCCAGTGTTCGATCCTCAACCTCGCCCGGGCGCGCTGCGATCAGCGTCTCGACGCTCGCCGAACGCGTCTTCCCTCCGGAATCCCAGAACACCGTCGCGCGAACAAAATATGGGTTGGACCCGCCCCGCTCCTGGATGTCGAGTTCGTAGCGATACTGGTCGAACGGCGCATCACACGTTCCCTGCGTGTCGAAGCGCGTGGCATAGTTGTCCGGCCCGCGAGCCAGCACGAGCGCCAATTGCTCATCGATCAGCATCGAGGCCGTCTGGAGTTGCTCTCCGCCGTTCTGTTCGGAGATCGCGCGCCCGACCAGACCGATCATCGCCGTGAGCGCCAGGCCCAGGATCACCGAACCCACGATCACGTCGACGAGGATGCTCCCGCGGCACGCCGCCCGACGAATGTTGATGGAGTGCGTCGTTACCACGACACCTCCCCCATCCCCGTCGCGTCGAGGTCGATGCCTTCATCCATCGGCGTCGCGCCCTCAACGACCCGGGACCGCAACGAGCCCGGCGCAAGCACGATCGACCACGTGCGCGTTCCCTCGCGGTCGCGGAACGACGCGACGATCATGCCGCGCTCCTGCCCGGGAACCATCTCGATCGTCCACTTCCGCGTGTCGAGCGCCCGCCCGTCGACCGTGCCCGACACGAACGTCAGGCGATCGGCCCGCTGATCGGACACGATCGGGTCCGGCGCCCACACCGGATTGGTCTCAAAGTCCGACGCGCTGGCCGCCCGTGAAGTCTCCATCCACATCTTGCCGTCGCCACTCGCATCGAACCACAGCGCAACGTGCTGACCCGCGATCGACGAGCGGGCCGCGCCCGTGGAGAACAGGTCCGCCAGCACGCGGACGTTCTGTTCGGCCTCGCGATCCGAGCGTCGCATCATCCGCGGGATCACCGCGCCCGCCAGCACGCCCAACATCACCACCACGACGATCAGTTCGATCATCGTGAAGGCGGAGCGGGAATTGGTCGTGCGCCTGAACATCGGGCTTCTTCCATACCGCGGGCCGTCACCTGAAAACTCAATCGCAGCGTGCGTCGTTCGCTCGATCACGCCGAAAGCGAATCACGGCTTGATGACGTCCGCGTCCTCGCCCGTGCCGCCGGGCTGCCCGTCTGCGCCGTAACTGACGATGTCGAAGTCCACGTTCTTGGTGCCCGGGATCACCAGCAGGAACGGGCGGTCCCACGGGTCCTTGAGCGCGTCGGCGTTGTCGACGTACGGCTCCCACTTGTCCTCGGCGACATTCGCCGGGCGCTCCCACAGGATCGAGATTGACGCGCCCGCCTCGGGCTTGCCGTGGTCGATCATGAAGGTCTTCATCGAGTTGGCCAGCGACGCGGCGTTCGCGTTCGCCACCGCCTGCTTCGATTGCCCCACGCGAGAGAAGAGGCGAGGCGCGATCAGCGCCGCGATCACGCCCAGGATCACCACGATCACGATTACTTCGATGATCGTGAAACCGCGCCGAGCACGCCTTCCACGATGTGTCATGTGCGGATGTGCCGATTTGCCCATTTGGTCACCTCACCGCTTCCTGCAGCTCAAGGAGCGGCAGGAGAATCGAAAGCACCACAAACCCCACCACACACGCCAGCATCACCACCAGCAAGGGCGGCAACGCCGTCGTGAACAACTTCACGCTCGTCTCGGTCCGATCCTCGAACGCGCCCGCGGCCTGATTCAGCAACTTGTCGAGCCGCCCCGAACGCTCGCCCATGTTCACGATCTGCACCAGCATCGGCGGGAAATAGCCGCTCTTTTCCATCGGATCGGCGATCGTGCGCCCGGCCGAGACTTGGTCGCACACGTCGTCGATCACCCGCTCCATCGCCTTGTTGCCCAGCGTTCCCTTGGTTACCCGCAGCGCCGTGACCGCCGGAATGCCCGCCGAGACCAGCGTGCCCAGCGTACGTGTGAATCGCGCCACCGCCACGTCGCGCAAGAGCCGCCCCAGAATCGGCACCGAGAGCAGGTTCGTATCCAGCCACATCCGCGGCCCGGGCTTGCGGAACGTCCGCACCATCGCGAGGAACCCCACGAGCACCGCCGGGATGATCAACCACCACCAGTCGGCGAAGAACCCCGCGACGCCCTGCACCACCCGCGTCGGCCAGGGAAGGTGCACCACCTGCCCCGCGATCGACTTCAGAATCTTCGGCACGATGAACGTCACGACGACGATCACCGCGACCACGATCAGGCACGCCAGAATCGCCGGATACAGCGTCGCCGCCGTCACGCTCCGACGCAGTTTCACGTCGCGATCGAGCAGGTCCGCGGCCTGGGCCAGCACCTCGTCGAGTTTGCCCGACGCTTCGCCGGCGCGAACGAGATTCACCGTCAGTTCGCTGAAACTCCGCCCCTGGGCCGCCATCGCGTCGCCCAGCGACTTGCCGTGCTCTACTTCCTCGATAATGCGCCCGAGCATCGTGCGCTGGCGATCGGAGCGCCCCTGCCTGGCGATCGTGCGCAGCGCCTGAACCAGCGGGAGGCCCGCCTGCACCGCCGTGGCGAGTTCGCGGATGAACGCGGCCATCTCCGCGCGAGACATCGTGCCGCGCGCAATCAAACCAGACGCCGTGACGCTCGCGCCGCCCGTCACGACGTCATTCGTAATGACGCCCGGAACCAAGCCCCCCGTTCGGACCGCCTGCCCATTCGGCATGGCACGCGGGCCCGCGATTCCGGCATCAACCTCCACTTTCGTCGGCGTCACGCCGCGACGCACCAGTTCGCGCACGGCGCTGGCGCGGTCCGGCGCGTCGATCGTCGCGCTGGCGCTCGAACCGGCGGATTGGTAGCGGAACGTCGGCATTAGTGCAGGATCTCCGCCGCCGCCATCTCGCTCTCGGTGTCCTGCGTGGCGCGCAGAACTTCCGACACGCCCGTCAACCCCGCGGCGGCCTTCGCCAGCCCGTCGCGACGCATCGACTGATACCCCGGGCCCGCCGTCTTGAGCAGGTCCTGCGAACTGAGACGCTGGCCGATCGCCGCACGCATCTGCGGCGTGACGCTCACGAGTTCATAGAACCCGAGGCGCCGCTTGAAGCCCGAGTTGTCGCACTCCTCGCACCCCGTGCCGCGGTACGCCATCAATCCCGGGAACAGATCGCGCTCGCTGGGCAGCAGGCGGTGCTTCACTTCCTCCGGAAGCGGAACCGGCTCCTTGCACGACTGGCACAAGCGCCGACCGAGACGCTGTCCGAGGATCCCCTCGAGAACGCTGGCGAGCAGGAACGGCTCGACCTTCATGTCCAGGAGTCGCCCAACCGCGCTGACGGCGTTGTTGGTGTGGAGCGTCGAGAAGATAAGGTGGCCGGTGAGCGCCGCGCGAACCGCGATCTCCGCCGTCTCTCCGTCGCGGATTTCGCCGACCATGATCACGTCGGGGTCCTGGCGCAGGATCGAGCGGAGCCCGGTCGCAAACGACAGGCCACGCTTCGGGTTGACCGGGATCTGGTTCACGCCCGAGAGTTCGTACTCGACGGGATCCTCGATCGTCAGCACCTTCTTGGTCGGGTCGCTGATCTTCGTCAGGGCCGCGTACAGCGTCGTCGTCTTGCCCGAGCCCGTCGGCCCGGTGACCAGCACCATCCCGTGCGGGATCGCGACCAGCCGATCCATCTCGTCGCGGTCGGCCTTGCGCATGCCCAGCGCCTCGAGGTCGAGCCTCACCGACTCCTTGTCGAGAATTCGGAGCACCACCGACTCGCCGTACAGCGTGGGCACGGTCGACACGCGGATGTCGATCTTCCGCCCTTCGTAGCGCAGCGTGATGTGCCCATCCTGCGGCGCGTAGCGCTCGGCGATGTTCATGCCCGCCATGATCTTCACGCGGCTTGTGATCGCCGGCTGCAGGTTCTTGGGCGGCGGCTGTTGCTCGATGAGCACGCCGTCGATCCGGTACTTCACCGTCAGTTTCTTCTCGAAGGGCTCGATGTGGATGTCCGACGCCCGGGCCCGGATTCCTTCCAGCACGATCAGGTTGACGAGGTTGATGAGCGACGGCTGCTCGGCCATGCGGTGCAGGTCCGCCGCCTCCACCGCCTCGAGGTTGTTGACCAGTTCGTCCTCGCCCGTCTGCCCGCCGAGCCGCGCCGCCATCTGCGCCGCGGTTATGGAATACGCGGTGCGGATCATCTCGTCGAAGACGTCGCGCCGTGCGCCGATCGGCGTGACAGGCTTGCGCGCGTGGGCCGCGATCTCGTCCGCCGCGTCAAAGTCCGCGGGGTCCATCATCGCGACCAGCACACGCCCGTGCTCGACCGCATACGGGACCGCACGGAGGCGGATCGCCTGCTCGGCACTGATGACCGATGCGACGCCAAGGTCGACCTGCGGCGAGCGCTCCAGGAGCGACGCCGATGTTGTGCCGTTGAGTGATTCGCTTGCCATGCCGCGCTTGACCGTCCTTGGACGAGGTTCCCCGGGGCTTCGATTCTCGGCGCTCTATGCGCGAGCCTACCGCGCCCGGGCCGTTTCGTCCGTACAGGCTCAACGGTACGACGGCACGTGCATTGCCATATCTTCAGAATTTCAGTCGGGCTTCTTGGCGGGCGGAGCCGGAGCAACCAGGGGCGCGCCGCCGGTGATGACCGTGGTCTCCCCGCCGCCGTCGCTGTGCGCTTCCATGATCATGATCGCGCCGCCCTCTTCCACATCGAGCATCATGTCCTCGGGATCGATGTCGATCGAGTGCTCGATCTGCCCGCCGTTCCCGTCGTCGATCACGAAGTTGGCCACACCTGCGAACTGGTTGTCCGCTGGCAATTCGGCCTTCTGCTGGTCGGTCAGCACCGACCTGATCTGGTCGGAATACTTGTTGTCCATATCCTTGCGGGCCGCCTTGGCGTCAGCCAGATCCTTGGGCTCGTTGGCTCCCGCCATCGGGCCGAAGCTCATCACGCCGGAGCGCAGGCCTTCATTCTCAGCCCTCTCGAGCGCCTCGGCGTACTTGTCGTTGGCCGCCCGACGCTCCTTGGCGTATTGCTCCTGAATCCGCGACAATCTCTCCCTTTGGGTCGCATCGAGACTCGACAATTTCTGCGCGTTGGTCAGGAGTTTGTCGGTCTTGCCATCGCGATAGGCCTTCTTGAAACTCGTGGTCTTGAACGTCTCGTTGAACTTGGCCTGGTACTCCGTGGGGAGCATGCCCGCGATCTTGCTGGCATAGGTCCGGTTGAGGTCGCGGATCTTGAGGCCGCCCTCGTGCTGCTTGTCCATCATCGCCTTGAGGGCGTTCATGTCCGGGCCTTCGCTGGGTTTGATCTCGGCCTGGGCCTTGCTCTTCTCAACCAGCAGCACGTCCATCTCGCTCTCGTACTGCTCGAGCAGGGGCTGCGTGGCCGCGGCGGCATCGCTGGGCAGGCTCAACTTCTCGACCATGCTCACCAGGTCAACACCAGCGCCCGAGACGCTGGCAAAGCGCAGGCCAGAGTCGCGCCGCGCCATCCGCTCGAGCCTGATCCAGTTGCCCTCCTGCTCGGGGGTCAGCAGGCTCTTGAGATCGGCGAAGAACTGTTCCTTCTTCTCGCCCTGGGCCTTGGCGGTCGCCTCGAACTTCGCGATCGCTTCCTTGTCCGGGCCGCCGAACTGGACGTTTCCCTCCGCCGGCTTGCCTTCGCCGCGCTTCACGACGCGCCGCTCGACCTTGGGCTTGTCGCCCTCTTTCTTGGCGCCGTCGGCTTTGATTTCGATCTTCTCGGGGCTGAAGGCTTCACGGATCGCGTTGTTGTGCTGACGCTCCGTCTCCTGGTATCCCTCGAGCAGCGCCTTGGCCGCCGACTTCTGATCCTCGTCAAACCCAAGCGCCTTCACATACCGATCGAGCGACCGGCTGTTGATGTTGGCTTCGGATTGCCACGATCCCGACCCCGGACCCCGGAACCCGAACTGGGCCGACGCCTCCTGAATCGGGGTGAGCGCCACGGCCGCGCCGGCGATCAGGCCCGCGGAGGCCGCCGCCGAACCGGCGAGGGCAAGGATGGACGCGACAAGCGAGCGGCGGCGATTCGTCATGACGCTGGTTCCCTTCTTCCAAGATCAACCCGGTGCGTCCGCGGCGGAACGGCGACACCCGCCGCCCGCGCGGCGAATGATGCCCCTGATTCCCCCACGGATGCGCGCCGGTTGCAATTCCGTCAGGAGAACGCCGAATCCGAGGAATTCGACCCCCGTTTTTCCGAATGTCGTCCGACCCGACCTTTCGTCACCCCGACCATCAACACAACGACCCACCTCGATCGGGTGGGTCGTCGGTTTCACTGGCCACAGGCTTCTCTCAATCCGGACGACGCGGCGCCGGTGCGGGGGCGTCTCCGCCGGCATCATTGGCGTTGGTGCCGCGACGCCCACGCTGACGACCCTGCTGGTCCTGGTTGTTGCCGCCAGGGCCGCCGCGCCCGCCGCGATCGTCCTGGGGCAGGCGCTTCACCTGCTCGGGGGTCAGAATGGTCTGGAGTTTGTCCTGGGTCGCCTGATTGAGATCGCGACGCTTGCGGTTGACCTGTCCGACCGGAGAATCGTCGTTCCCGCCCGGGCGGAACATGGTCATGAGTTGGTCGGCCGTGACGGTCGATTCCATCTTGTCGGTCGCCTCGATCAACTGGCGGGTGAGGACCTCGCTCTCCCTGTTGAACGATTCGGTGAGTTGCGTGATCGACTCTTTCTGCTCCCCCGTCAGGTCGGCAAATCCCGCGACGGCAGTCAACTGACGCGAGATCCGCGTGTCGCGGAACGCCATCGGATAACTCTCACGCTCGAACTCCGTGTCGAACTTGGTCTTGGACGGGTCCGGGAGCACGCCCGAGATCTGGCGGGCGTAGCGGCGGTTCACGTCGCGTACGCGCATCCCCGCGTCTCGGCCCTTGTCCATGATCTCCTGCAGTTCCTTCGATGCCCCGCCCCCGGCGAACATCTGCGGCATGAGTTCGCCCATCTTGGGCATCAACTCCTCCCACACTTTGGTCCGCGCCTGCAACTCGCGATCAAGATCGATCTCGTACTGCTCGACAAGCGGCGCGATCTCGGCCCGCGATTGCTCGGGGATTTCCTGCTTCTCAAGCAGCGCGACCAGGTCGACACGCTCGCCCGAGAGCAGGCCGCGGTTCATCGTCTGGTTCCGACGAAGCGCCCGCTCGAAACTCGGGAACTTGGCCGCCTGCTGCTCGTTCAGCACGGACTTCATGTCGTTCATGAACGTCTGGGTCAGTTGATCGCCGATAGGGCGGAATTTCTCGGTCTCCTTGCGGACCTCGGTCCACACGGAGGGGTCGCGCGTCTCCCGGAAGTCCTCGCGCGCCTTGTCCATCCGGTCGCGGACCGGCTGGGCCTTGTCGCGATAGGACTGCTGGTAACTTTCCAGCAGCGCCTTGACGGCGTCCTCCTGGTCCTTGTCGAGCCCGAGCATCTTGACCGCGCGATCAACGTCACGCGATGTCAGCGTGGGCTGCATGTTCATGCCGCCGCCGCCGCCGAACATCCCGCCAAATCCGCCCGGACCGCCGCCGCCAGGGCCGCCTCGATCACCGCCGCCCCCCCCGCCCTGGGCGAGTGCCATCGACGAAGGACCTACAAGGCCAAGGCCCAGCGCCATCCCCGCGGCCAGCGCGGTGGTCAGCGTGAGACGACGTGCGACAAAGATCAACGAACTCATGCGAGTCATGATGGCATACCCCTTGTAAGACCCGGGAACGATCGAGCCTGCGACCTACGAGTCCTGTTCGGGCCGGGCCGGATCAATCACACCGGCGAGGCCAGCCTAACGCGCGTGCAACTGAGTAGAACGCCATTCAATGCGCGTTATTGCACTTTCACAGACCATACAAAATACAAACAATCGTCGTCTGACACCTAATCATTTGGCAGCAAGGTCCGTGAGCATGAGTTTCTTCCAGCGGACACGCAGCGGCGCTTGGTGGTCACCCACCCCATGCACCTGCAGCCCGATAAACCCCTTGTGCGTCTGACCATCACGGAGGTCCGCGCACGCCACGCCGTTGAGCCAGGTCTGGATATGGTCGCCTCGGCATTCGATCCGGAAGTGGTTCCACTGGCCTTGCCTGAACGCGGCCTTGGCCTGCGGGTTCTTGTCGAGGGGCGCCAGCCATCCGCGGCGGCTCTCGTCATAGATACCCCCGGTCCATGCCCGTTCGCCCGGATCGATCTCGACCTGGTAGCCGTGGACCACGCCATTCCTGTACTCGGGGCGGCTTTCGGAGCGAATCTGAACCCCGCTGTTGGCCTCGGAATCGACCATGAAATCGAGTTCGAGGATGAAATCGGAATAGTCGCGGTCTGTGCAGAGAAAACTGTTGGGCTGCCCGGGACGGGTTTCGCCAACGATCGCGTCGCCCTCGACGAGGTACACGGCTTTTCCGCCGCGCTGCGTCCAGCCCGAGAGGTCCTTGCCGTTGAAAAGGGCGACCGGGACTGGCTCGGCCGTCGGAGTTGCAGCGGGGGTGCCGGTTGTCGGCGCGTCGCCCGACGATTCCACCCCGGGCTTGGTCGCGGGGTTACACCCGACGCCCATGAGGGTGGCGCCGACCAAAACGAGCACTGAGAAGTTCTTCATCACACCAGTTGACCGCGCGATGTCCCGGTCGTCAATGCCGCCGCTTCCGCGCCCCGCCACACCCAACCGTGCCATCCGGCACCACAACGCGGTTCATCTCTCCATCACGCGGCCTGGCCGCGGCCATCTGCGACGCCCCACTCCCTCTCCGCGCCAAAGCGCCGATGTCTATTGTCTTTCTCCCAATCTCTCCATCACCATCTTCAAATCCGACCACACCTTCCGGCGCTCCTCCGGCGTGTAATTCCGGAGCAGATACGCCGGGTGATACGTCGGCATCACCGGCACAACCCGCCCCCGCGGATCGCGGAACTCCGCCCACCGCCCGCGCAACTTCCCCATCGCCTCCGTCGAGTCCAGGACCGTCCGCGTCGCCGGCAGCCCCAGCGTCACGATCACCTCCGGCCTGATCGCCGCCACCTGCTCGAACAGATACGGCTTGCACAACCGGCACTCATCGCCCGTCGGCGTCGCGTTGTTCGGCGGCCTGGTCTTCAGCACGTTCGCGATGTACACCGCCTCACGCGTCAATCCCATCGCCACGATCATGTCGGTCAGCAGTTTCCCCGCCCGCCCCACGAACGGCCGCCCCGTCTTGTCCTCTTCCTCGCCCGGCGCCTCGCCGATGAACATCAGGCGCGCGCACGGATCGCCCTCGCCGAACACGATGTTGTTGAAGTGCGTCACGAACGCCTTGTGCGGCGCGTCCTTCTCGTACCGCGCCCGGATCTCGTCAAGCGCCCGCTGCGCCGCCGCACGATCACGTGCGCCGTCCGCGTCCTTCACGCCCGCGATCTCCACGCTCGCCGCGACCGGCGCCGCGCCGCGCGACTCCTTCACCTCCAACTCGCCCTTCGCCGCCACGCGTGCCGCCGGCGCCGGCGTCATCACACGCGCCGCGGCTGGTGCCTCGCGCTCCACGCCTTCCGCGTCGCGCCCGCCCGCCCCGGCCGCGCCCGCGCGATACATGGGCACAAAGTCCACGCCGAGCAGGCGCGCCGTCTCCGCGTGCTGGGCCGCGATCGCGCGCAGCCTCGTCGTGTCCATCACAGGTGCTCCGTGGTGGGTCGGCACTCCGTGCCGATGCCTTCATCCCCTTCACCGCGCCCAAGCCCGAGGCCCACGCGACGTCGGCGCAGAGCCCCGACACGCGCCGCGCCCCTCATCTACTTCGGCGGCTCAACCGGCTTCTCCGCCGGCTTGGCCTCTTCCTTCTTCTCGTCAGGCGTCGCGTCCGTCGACCCGGCTTCCTCGGGCTTGGTCTCGCCCGCCGCGGGCTGCTCGGGTCGCTCCTGGATCCGATCCGGATCGGGCGTCGGCGCCACCGTCCCGGGCCGCGGCCCGGGGTGCGTCGTCGGCGTCGCGTCCGGGCTTGACAGCATCGGCACCAGATACGCACCGCCAAACCCGCCCACCACCAGTCCGATCACCAATCCCGGCAGGAACGCACGCATGTACGATCCGCTCACGCCGTTCCCGCCCGCTTGCTCGTTCATGTCCGCGCTCCCACGAATGTCCGATCCGTCCCGCCAACCGCCGCGCCACTAGCCTAGCGTCCGCGACGCATCCGATACACCCACCGCCCATACGCCAGCACCGCCCGCACCGTCTCCCCGCGCGACGGGTAACCACGCCCAAACGCTGTGTGAAGCCGCCACTGCCAGTACGCGCCGCCGAACCGCCCGCGCGTCACCACCGCCAGCCGCGCCAGTTCATACAGCCCGCCGATCCAATCGATGATCGTCTGCACACGCGCATCGTACCGACGCCGCGTCCACAACGCCGCGTGCCCTTCGCTTCACGTCTGCTCTTCATTCGCGCTTTGGCGATTTGGCCTACGCCTTCCCCGCCAACTCCCGGCACCACTTCACCGTCTCCGCCAGCCCCGCGTCCACCGTCGTGAACGCCTCGTACCCGAGCACCTCACGCGCCCGCGAAATATCCGCCAGCGAGTCCTTTACATCCCCTGTCCGCGAAGGTTCAAACACCGGCGTCACGCCCTCCATCCCGCACAGCGCCGCCAACTTCTGCGACAACTCCAGGATCGACACCCGCCACCCTCCGCCGATGTTCATCACCTCGCCCTTGAGCGCCCGCTCGCACGCCCCCGCCAGGAGCGTCCCAAGGACCGCGTTCCCAACATACGTCATGTCACGCGTCTGCCGCCCATCCCCATAGATCACCGGCGGCATGCCTTCCAGTAACCTCTTGATCATCGCCGGCACCACCGCCGCGTACTGGCTCTCGGCGCTCTGCCGCGCCCCGAACACGTTGAAATACCGCAGGCTCGCCGTCGACAGCCCGTAGCTCTGCGCCCACGACGCCATCAGGTGCTCGCCCGCCAATTTCGACGCCGCGTACGGCGACAACGGCGAAGGAACCATCGTCTCGACCTTCGACGCGCCCCGCTGATCCCCATACGCCGACGAACTCGCCGCGAACACCACCCGCGCCGAACTCGCGTTCCGCGCCGCTTCCAAAACCCGCAGCGTCCCCGTCGCGTTCACCGACCACGTCCGCTGCGGCTCCTTGATGCTCCGCGGCACGCTCCCGATCGCCGCCAGGTGAAACACCGTCGCCGCCGCCGGCGCGTCGTCACGCCCCGAGATCGCGTCCCGCAGCGCGTCATCATCCAGGATCGAGCCATGGACAAACCGAACCCGCTTGGGCTCAAGGTCGATCAGTTCCGCCACATGCCCCACGTCCGAACTCGACAGATCATCAATCACCGTGATCGACGCGCCCAGCGACAGCAACGCATCCAGCAGGTGGCCGCCGATGAAACCCGCGCCGCCCGTCACGCACACCGCGCGGCCTTCATAAAACCGCTTCAACCTCGCCACCGCTTCGCCTGGAAGTTTCATCACGCAGCCAGAATACCGAACCCCGCCATATCCACAAGCCCGATCCGCCCGTGGCCGGCAATCGTCGCCCTCCGCCCCGCCACTGGCGTTCCGATCCCCGACATCGTCACTTACCGTCCAGTTCCGCCCTCGTCCACGGCACCTTCCGACCCAGATTGACATTGCGGATCTCGCGAACAAGATCGGGAGAAACCGGTGCGGCCGCGTTGCCCCACGAGCGGCGGACAAAGGTCAGCACCCCCGCGATGTCGTCGTCGGTCTTGACCGGCGAGGCGGGCATGGCGGCGTTGGTGGGCTCCCCCGTGTCGAGCGGGCCCTCGAGCCCGTGCAGCACAATCTTGGCGAGTGTTTCGGGGCGTCCCAGCACGCGCGCCGAGCCGGCGAGCGGCGGGATCGACCCCGCGACGCCCTGGCCCTCCTTGCCGTGACACCCGGCGCAAATCGTGTAGAGCGAACGGCCGCGATCCATGAGCCGCTGTTCCTCGATCGTCAGTTCTCGCGTGATCGGCTCGTTCACCCGCCCCTTCCACGTGAGATATGCGTCGCCGGCCTCGAGCATCGGGGTGTAACGCCCCGCATGGCCGAGGGCCGCTCGCCAACGCGTGGGTTCGGCATCCAACTTGATCGTGCGCGGCTGCTTGTCGCGGAGATTCTGCGCCGCGGCGATCGACTTCAGGATGGGTACACAACGCTCGTCGTCGCGGAGCGAGAGATCGGCCGCCAGTTCGACAACCTGGCGCCGCGTGGCGTCGTTCCGCTTGACGAGACACTCTGCCAAGGCTGCGACGACGCGGGCGGACGCCGGCGACTGCCCGAACGCGGATGAAGAGAAGAGGTGGTTGAGCAGTTCGAGTTCGACGCCGGCGGCAGAGTTGACGACCGCGACACGCATCAGACGATCGCCGGAGTCGTTGCGGATCAGGCGCGCGAGGCGCTCCACCAGCGCGGGCTTATCGAGATTGAGCAGCGGGAGCGAGAGGGCGGACTGGCGGCGGACGATCGGCGATTCGCCCTGGCTGAGGCGATCAAAGACGGGGATCAGTTCGGGCGATGCGCCTTTGCTCGCCCGCTCGACGCTCGCCCGCTCGACCAACAGTCGAAGACCCGCCGCGGCGATGTTCGGATCGGGGTCGACGCAGGCGCGGGTGATGTCCGACTGACCGAGCCCGAGGGGCGTGTCCGCGGGCGAGCGCACCTGTGCATTGAATGCGATTCCCTCGAGCGTCCAGAGCGCGTGGAGGCGGGCGAGCGGATTGACCGAGTGCTCAAAGACGCGACGCGCTTCGGCGTCGGCCTGTGCATCGGCGCGATCGACGAGCACGGACTGGGCCGTGTCGCGCCACCAGCCGTCGGGCGATTCGAGATACGAGGCGACCTGCGGCGTCGAGAGCGTTGAGAACCGAATGGGCGCCGGATGCGACGCACCCTCGCGCGTGTCACGCCGGATTCGCCAGATCCTGCCGCAGTTCAGTGGCGTTTCGAGGTTGTGCTCCTTGATGTAGCCCTTCAGGTAGTCGGTGAGGTACGTCTTGTGCTGGATCACCCCGCGGTACATGTCGGCAAGGTAGATCGAGCCGTCGGGCCCCACGCAGGAGTTGACGGGGCGGAAGCGTTCATCGAGGCTGGCAAGGAACTCACGTCCCGGCGTGCCATGATGGGCGATGATCACACCGTTCTGGTCTTGGAGCGTGTGACGCTTGACGAGATACGCGGCGGGCTCGCAGACGAAGGCGTTGCCGAGGAAAGCCGGGCCGAAGGCGTGCTCGCGGTAGATGACCGGCGCGCAGGCCGCGGTGTGGGTGGCGAGCCGGCCGTCGGGTCGGAGGATGTTGGCCATGTAGCCGCGGTTGACGCCGATGGTGGGGCGGATGGGCCAGACGGTTGGGTCGGGCTGAACAAGTTCATAGATGACGCCCTCGCGCGATTGCTGGCGATTGCGGGCGAAGTAGTGCTTGGGCAAGAGGTCGGCGCGGAGCGCGTCGGAGTTTGGCACGTAGAAGACGCGGCCGAGGTCGTCCTTGCTGATGCCCCACTGGCCGTGGAGCGGCACGGTTCGCGTGTCGACGGCGTCGGCGCGGACACGAAAGGCCTTGTCGTGCTGGGTGAACTCGATCCAGTTGTCGAGCCCGCGGAGCAGCCCGTTTGGCGCGTGCTCGGGGTTTTCGATGCCGCCGAGGTCTTTCATGACCGAGACGCTGCGGTCGCACGTGCCGTCGTTGTCGTCGTCGTAGGCGATGAAGAGATCGGGAGGCGAAAGGACGAGGGCGGTGGTGGAGGTTTGGGTGACGCTGAGGGGGAGCACGCCGCGGGGGAGCACGAGCTTGTCCATGAAGACGCGGGAGGATTCGAAGAAGCCGTCGTGGTCTTGGTCGGAAAGGATGGTGATGCGCCCGGAGGGCTCGCGTTCGCCGGTGGCGTCGTTGTCGGGCATATAGCCGCGCATCTCGACGACCCAGAGGCGACCGTCCGAGTCGAAGGTGAGGGCGACGGGTGCCTCGATGATGGGCTCGGCGCAGGCGAGATCGGCGACAAAGCCGGGCTCGATCTGCATGAGCGAGCGAGACTCTTCGGGCGAGAGGGCGCGGGAATCGGCGGGGGCGGCGGGTGCAACGCCGCCGACGTTCTTGGCGCTCGATGCGATGCGCCCGGCGCTCGCCCCCGGCCGGAGGGCGAGTTCAAGCGCGCCAACGAGCATCGCGCCCGCGAGAAGCATCAGCACGAAAGGGGCCGGAGGTGGCTGGTGATGACGATCGCTCATCGCCACCAATGTAGCGGATCAGCACCCCGCCTCGAAATGCTCCGCGAAAGCGTCGTAGTCCAGCCCATTCACGAACCCGTCGATGTTGAAGTCGCCCGTTTCGTCCCCGATCTCGAACGCCTCCGCAAACCCGTCGTAGTCCAGGGCGTTGACGAAGCCGTCCTCGTTGAAGTCCGCGCCACAGGGAGGCGTGGTCTTGTTGTAGTAGAGTTGGTTGGGACGGTTGTCGTCCCAGTTCGAGACCGCCATGTCGAGGCTGGCGCTGGCGATATAAACAACGCGCACCGACGACGCCGGCGTCACGCCGATCGATACCCACCCGAACTCGCGGCTGGCGCACCACTGGCTGCGCGGCAGGGTGACGCTGTCGACCACGACCTTCAGCACATCCTCGACCGGCTGCGTCGGCAGGTGGACGAGCTTGGAGGAACCGCTGAACTGGGCGGCCTTGACGCGCCGGCTCTTGTTGTCCACGTCGCCCAGGTAGATGCGCTCGACCGTGCTGGTGCCCGCGGATTGCCACGTGGACGCCGCCGCGAAGCCCGTCCCGTTGTTCAGGAAGTAGCGCGACCGCCCGAACCACTCGCCGGTGCACAGGTCGATCTTGTGGTCGTTGTTGATGTCCCCCAGGAAAACGGCGGCGGTGTAGCCGTCGGAGTACGTCCAGTTGGCGGTGGTGCTGTAGTTGCCCGCGCCCAGCCCGTTGTATTGGCGGAAGCGCCCCGATCCGCTGAAGAGCTGGTTGTTGTCCGCGAGAATCAGTTCGCGCAGACCGTCGCCCGTGACATCGCCGGTGGTGGCCATGAGGCAGAACTGGTTCCGGCTGTCGTTGGTACGCCAGGTCGCGGTGGTTTCGAGGGTGGTGCCGAGGTTCCGATAGACAAAGGTGTCGGTGTTGGATCCGTTGTAGCAGAGGTCGAGCAGTCCGTCGCGGTCGCGATCGAGCCAGATGCAGGTGTTGAAGTTCTTGGTGGTGGCGGTCTCCCACGAAACGCTCGTTGAGAGTGCGCCGCCCACGTTGAGATAGACGCAGTTTCGCTTGGGAACGTTGTTGTACGCCTCGCCGCTGGCGACCGCCAGATCGGGCCGCCCGTCGCCGTTCATGTCCCCGAACGAGACGCCGAAGGTGTCGCCGGAAACGGGCGCGCTCCACGCGGCGGTGGTGTTGAGCACGCCGTTGTTGTTCATGTACAGGCGTGCCGACGTCCCCCCCTGCGCCAGGAGGATCCCGACGGCGACATCGGGCCACCCGTCGGCGTTCACGTCGCCGACGTCGAGGTGCCCGTGGTAGGCGGTGTTGGCGGATTGCCAACTGGGCGAGCGCTCGAGTTGACCCGTGCCGTCGTTGTAATAGACGACGAGGCGCTGGAGCGAGATGTCGTTGCCGTTGGAGACGACCAGGTCGAGCCAGCCGTCGCGGTTGAGATCGACCAGGGCCGCCCCGGTCGATACCTGCATGTCCAGCGACGTCCAGTCGGGCGAGGTGCTGTAGACCTGAGAAAGCGCCGTCGGGGCCAAGCCCACCAGCGCGAGCAAACTCGTGAGGGCGCGACGCGTGCAGGGGCGGTTCATGTCTTTCTCCCTGATTGTGTGCGGGAGAGCCCGATACGCCGCCACGGGTCCCGCGGATCCACACTGTACCGGACACAGACCCAGATCCGCCCCCGAACAAGGCCCGGATTGGTGCGGAGATTTTCGCGGGATCGGGTAGGATGTGCGATCGGAGCCATGGAACCAACTCCAACACAGCACGTGACGCGGCTGATCAAGGCAGCCGGCGCAGGCGACCCAAAGGCCGCCGAGTCCCTGCTTCCACTTGTCTACGACGAACTCCGGCGTCTGGCGGCGGCACAACTTTCCAAAGAACCCGCCGGCCAGACACTCCAGCCCACCGCCCTTGTCCACGAGGCCTACCTGCGACTCGTTGGGGGCGAAGCCATCGAATGGCAGGGACGCGGGCACTTCTTCGCCGCCGCGGCCCGCGCCATGCGCCGAATCCTCATCGATCGAGCCCGCCGACACCGCGCCGCCAAGCACGGCGGAGACCGTGCCCGCGCCGACCTGCGCGAGGACCTCATCGCCGACCCTACGCCCGCTACCGCCGGCGCCGGGATGGACCTGCTTCGACTGGACGCGGCGCTGGCGAGATTGGAAACACGCGACTCGCGCCAGGCCGAGATCGTCCTCCTCCGCTACTTCGCGGGCCTCTCCATCGAGCAGACCGCCGAGGCGCTGGGAGTCTCGACCGGCACCGTCAAGAACGACTGGGTCTTCGCCCGGGCGTGGCTGCGACGCGAACTGGAATCGATCGGCGAAGGAGAAATCGGATGAGCGCAGAGTTCGATCGACGCTCACGCGAACTCTTCGCCAGGCTCGTCGCGATCACGCCCGAAGAGCAACACACATTCCTCGATCGTGAGTGCGCCGACGACGACGCGATGCGCCACGAACTCGAGTCCCTCCTCTCGCACCACGATACCGATCCCCACTTCCTCGAAGGATCCGCCCTCGCCGATGCGGGCCTCGCCATCGACGACCTCGCCCTCCAGGCACCCACCCTCGCCCCGGGAAGCACCATCGGGCGATACACCATCATCAAGCCCATCGGCGTGGGTGGGATGGGCGTGGTGTATGCCGCGCGCCAGGACGCCCCCGAGCGCGCTGTCGCGCTCAAACTCGTCCGCCCCGGCTTCGTCTCCTCGTCCATGCTCCGCCGACTCTCACGCGAGGCGTCCACGCTCGGCATGCTCCAGCACCCCGGCATCGCGCAGGTCTACGACGCCGGTACGGACCATCGCTCCGGCGCTGCGATCCCGTTTGTCGCGATGGAACTCGTCGAGGGACGACCCCTCGACACGTTCGCGCGCGAGCAGGGGCTTTCGACCCGCGCGAGGCTCGACCTCTTCGCCCGCGTCTGCGACGCCGTCGCGCACGCCCACCAGCGCGGCGTGATCCACCGCGACCTCAAGCCCGCCAACATCCTCGTCACCTCCGACTCCCATCCCAAGATCCTCGACTTCGGCATCGCACGCCTCGCCGACCGCGCCGGACAGGCCACCCTCCAGTCCGAGGCCGGGCAGGTGCTCGGAACACTCGCGTACATGAGCCCCGAGCAGGTGTCGGGCGATCCGGCACGCCTGGACATCCGCGCCGACGTGTACTCGCTGGGCGTCATCCTCTACGAACTCCTCGTGGGCAGGCCACCACTCGACGTCGCCAACTCCAGCGTTCACGCCGCCATCCGCGTCATCAGCGAGCAGGAGCCGCGTTCGATCGCCGCCCATGATCCCTCCCTCAAGGGAGACATCGAGACGATCGTCGCCAAGGCCCTCGAAAAGGACCCGGAGCGGCGCTACGGCACGGCGGCGGAACTCGCCGAAGACATCCGACGCTTCCTCCACGACCAGCCCATCCTCGCTCGCCCACCGACCCGCGCCTACCTGGTCCGCAAATTCGTCCGCCGTCACCGCACTCTCGTCGGCGCAACCTCCGTCACCTTCCTCTCGCTGGTCGCCGGGTTCGCCGCCACACTCTGGCAGGCGAGCGAAGCACGGGCGAAAACGAAACTCGTCGAACGCGAACTCCAGACAAACAACCAGATCAACCAGTTCTTCCTCCAGATCATCATGGCCGCCTCGCCCGAAATGACCCTCGGCCGCGAAGTGACCGTCCGACACGCCCTCGATCAGGCCGCCGGACGCATCGCGCCCGATCGAATCGAGGACGGACGCATCCGCGCCGCGATCCACGGGACCATCGGACGCGCCTACGTCAACGTCGGCGAACTCCAGAAGGGCGAAGAACACCTGCGCGCTTCCCTCCGCATCGGCTTCGCGGCCGAATCTCACGCCTCTCCCGACAACGTCTACACCACCGCCGCGCTCGCGCAGTTGCTCTCCGACAGCGATCGGAAATCCGAGGCGGTCACCCTCTGCCGCGACCTCCTCCCCGACGCGACCAGCCAACTCGGCCCGCAACACGACGCGGTGCTGGACCTCGAGCACTCGCTCGCCAACTCCCTCGACATCGGAGATCCCCAGGCCGACGCCCTCTATCGCGCGATCATCGCGGCACGCCGAAACGACCCGGCCCATCAGCGCGAATTGGCCTTCGCGCTCAACAACCTCGGCGTCAGCCTTTGCAACCAGGGCCTGCTCGACCAGGGCCTGCCGCCCATGCAAGACGCCCTCGAAGTGCGCCGATCACTGTTCGGTGATATGCACCCCGATACCCTCAACTCCCTCTTCAACCTCGCGATCTACCTCACCAAGGCCGGTCGCACCAGCGAATCGACCGACCGCTTCGCCCAGGTCGTCCGCACCGCCACCGAACTCTACGGAATCCGCCACCCACGCACCAGAAACTACCTCGGGCAGGCCACCATGATGATGATCGGCGCCGACCGCTTCGACCTGGCGCTCTCCTACACCGACACCCTCGTCGCCGGCGCCAAGGACCAGGAAGGAAATTGGGACGACTCCGCCGAGATGGCCCACGGCATGCGCTGCACCGTGCACGTCAGGCGCAAGGAGTGGGACCTCGCCCGCGCCGACGCCCAGTGGACCTACGACCACGCGATGGCACGCGTCAAGGATCCGAATCACATCGATGTCCTGCGGGCCTGCACGCTGTTCTATGACCTGGCCGAGGCCCGGCAGGACAAGAACGAACTCGCCACCTGGGCACGACGACTCAAGGACTCCCCCTTCGACCCCGCGGTCGCCGAGCACCACCGCGATATCAAGGAAGAAGCCAACGCGCAGGGCGTGCAGCCGAAGAACAAATGACGCGGGCGCGGAATCGCCCGCCCTCCCGCCGCCGTGCTTTCAGCATCCCGCCTCGAAGGCAGACGCGAACAGGTCATAGTCGAGCGCGTTGACGAACCCGTTGTGGTCGAAGTCCGCGCCCGCCTCCCCGCCCTCGAACAGCGTCGCGAACGCGTCGTAGTCCAACGCGTTCACGAACCCGTTGCCGTCAAAGTCCGCAGGACATCCGATCATGTACGCCTCGAACGCGTTCACGATCCCGTATCCCCGGATGAACAGCGGATCGGTCGTGTGCGTGGACGAATAGTCCGTCGCCGAACGCGTCAGGTACGTCCGCATCCGATCGACCGACCAACTCGGCCTCGCCCCGGTCAGGCACGCCACCACCGACGCCACCACCGGCGTCGACAACGACGTCCCGCTCGCCTGGGCGAAATTGAAATCGTCGTACGGCCAGACGCACAGCGTGTCCACGCCCCGCGCCATCACCTCGGGCTTCACACGTCCGTCCGCCGTCGGACCCGTCGACGTGAACCCCGCGCTCCAGCCCCCCGAATCCACCGCCCCGCACGTGATGACCCGGAACGCGTCCGCCGGCGCGATCAGCGTGCTCGTGCTCGGATTCCCGTCATTGCCTTCGTTGCCCGCCGCCGTGCAGCAGTGCACCCCGTTGTCGCTTGCGATGTTCACCGCGATCGTCGTCACCGCGGTCGCTCCGTCCAGATCCGCCTGTGTATACCAGTCGATGTACCCGAGGCTCGACGTCGTGATGTCCGCACCCTGCGCCTCGCACATCTCCAGCCCGCCCACGTAATTGTCTTCCTCGATCGGCGTCTCGCTCGTGACATCCTCGGTCTTGCACAGGACAAAGTGCGCGTCGTACGCGCCCCCCACGAACGTTCCCGGAAGATACCCGCCGATCACCGACAGGATGAGCGTCCCGTGGACATGCTGGTCGCCGTAGTCGCCGCCCTCGATGTCCGTGTTCCCGTCGTTGTCGATGAAATCGTGCTCCGCCAGCACCACCAGCGGGTGCGACCCCTGGGTGAAGATCTGGTGCGTGCGATGGAAGCCCGTGTCCAGAATCCCGATCACCACGCCCTGACCCGTGAACCCAGCGCCGTGCAGCGCTTCGAGATTCACCTGCTGCGTCTGCGCCTCCGTGTACCCATAAAACCCGCGCGCAACGTTCGTGTTCGCCTCGCTCGGCGCGCCGTCCCAATCATCCCGCTTCCCGCCCAGCACCGGGCGAACCTCCGACACGCATCCCAGCCCACGCAGCGCCACGACCTGTGCCGGTGTTGCGTACACGCTCACCGCGTTCAGCCAGCGGCTCTCGACATGCACCCGCGCGCCGGTCGCCTCGATCATCGTCCGATACCCCGCGTCGACCGGAAGGTCACGCGCATCGAACAGCCCCCCGATACTCCGCCGCGCCGCACGTCGCGACACCTGACGCGGGTTCGCCGTCTCCTTCAACGCCGAGACCGCCGCCGCCTCCAACGCCCCGCTCGCATACCCCTTGTCCTTCAGAAAGACCCACATCTTCCGGGCCTTCTGGTTTGCTTCCGCGCCCTTGCCCTCCGAACTCACGAGTCGCTCCCCCGTCGGCGGAGCACCCACGGCCGATCCCGCCAGGTCCAGAACCAAGGCGGCGGAAACCACGGCGTACACATGCGAGCGCGTCATCATCTTCAATGCTCCAGGCCGCCACAGCGGCGCCCCATCCTCCCCGAAATGCCCCCCTCAAGCAAGAGAACTCAACCACGAACCCGCTATTGATCCCGCCCCGGGCCGCGTTGTTCCCCTCGCCCGCTCCGCGCCGTGGAGTGATTTCCCCTTGTGTCCGCCATCACCCAACCGCTACATTGTCATTGGAACTCGACCGTTCTTTTTTGGAGATCGACCATGAACATCGCACGCTCCGTCCCGCTCCTCCTCGCCGCGCTCGCCGCGACCGCCAACGCCGATGTCTCCTGGCCGCTCAAGCCCGCCGCCGATCAGCCCCTCCCCTTTGCCACCACACTCTCCCTCGACTACGCCGCCCTCGACACCCTCCGCTCCGCCCCGTGTATCGACGTCAATGACTTCGTCCTGCCCGACGGCACAACCACCAGCGCCCACCTCGTGAAGATCGATCCCTTCGCGCCCGGCGCTCAGATCGTCGTCGCATCAGGCCGACAGAGCGCGCCGCTTGATCTGTCGGACATGGTGCTCCTCTCCGGCACCATCGATGCCGATCCGTCCGCTCGCGTCTTCGTCAGTTTCTCCCCCGCCGGCGTCCACGGCGTCATCCTCGCCCAGTCAGGCGACTCCATCATCTCCTCCGGACCCCTCGGAAAAGACCTCCTCCCCGTCATCTACAACATGAAGGACCTCCCCGACGGCGCCATCAACTGGGTCGATATGCCCTGCGGCCTGGACCGCCTCGTCGGCGCCCGCAAGCCCCGCATCGTCGCCAATGACCACCCCTCGGCCGATCGCGCCGGCCCCTGCCGACTCGCCGATATCGCAGTCGAAACCGACTGGGAATACACCGCCAACATCTTCGGCGGAAACACCACCGCGTCCGCCGCCTACGCCGTCACCCTCATGGCCGCCGACAGCGAAATCTACCAACGCGACGTCCACACCCGCCTCCGCGTCTCCTTCCTCCGCGTCTGGAGCGATGCCAACGACCCCTACTCCACCACCGACAACTACGAACGACTCTTCGAATTCCAGAATTACTGGAACTCCAACATGACCCACGTCCAACGACACGCCGCACACTTCCTCGCCGGCGTCCTGGGCTCCACCGGCGGCGTTGCCTACCTCCCCGGCCTCTGCCAGCAGGGGTACGACTACGGCCTGTCCTCCTACCTCGCCGGATACTTCCCGTACCCGCTCGTCGATCACAACTACCAGAACTGGGACCTCTACGTCACATCCCACGAGATCGGACACAACTTCGGCGCGCCACACACCCACGACGTCGGCGTCGATGGCTGCGGCCTGGGTGATTGCTCCCACGCCACCGAAGGCACCATCATGTCCTACTGCCACACCTGCTCCGGCGGCACCGCCAACATCGTCATGAACCTCCACGACACCATCATCAACAACTACATCCTCCCCTACCTCGCCAACGACGCGCCCTGCACCACCCTCGACGACGGCGTCGAAATCTCCTCCCACCCCGCCAACCTTGTCGTCCTTCCCGGCGCGACCGCCCAATTCTCCGTCGCCGCCACCACCAACGGCACTCCCGCCTACCAGTGGCTCCGCGACGGCAACCCCCTCTCCAACTCCGCCAAGTTCAGCGGCGTCTTCTCCCCCACACTCACCATCACCAACTGCTCCATCGCCGATATCGCCGACTATTCCGTCGTCGTCTCCGCCCCGACCTGCGGCTCGGAAACCTCCAACACAGCATCCCTCCGCATCGATTGCCCCGGTGACTTCAACAACGACGGCTTCGTCAACGCCCTCGACTACGACGCCTTCGCCGAACTCTTCGAGGCAGGCGACAACGCCGCCGATTTCAACAACGACGGCTTCGTCAACGCCCTCGACTACGACGCCTACGCCGAACACTTCGAGGCCGGCTGCTGAGCCCTTCGCCGCGATCCCACGACGTGCTCCACTCGGCGACCGCGCGCAGGCCCGTCGCCTTGATCGGTCGATCTCCCGCAAGGGAGTGGTCGCCTACGTGATCAACACCGACGTCGGCCGCAGCGTCCCGCGCCCTAACGCCCCGGGCTCACCCTACTCAACCCGCTTGATCACGCTCACCGCCGCGTACAACGCCGCCACCTGCTCCCGCCTCACCACCCGCGGCGGGTACGCGCTGTTCAAGGGCTGCAGCCTCACCAGTTCGTTCCCCTCAGCGTCGGTCTCGAAATACACCCGCTTCAGCGTTGTCTCGTGGTCCGGCTCCAGCCGCGCAAAGCAATCACTCCCGTTCTTCACCGCCTTGAGCGGGCTGAACACCACGATGTCCCCCTGCTGATACGCCGGCTCCATCGAATCGCCCACCACCCGCGCCGCGAACGCGTCCGCGTCGCGCACGTCCGGGCAGCGCACGTACTGATCCGCCACCCGCGCCGGATACCCAAGATCCGTGAACTCACGCGGATACCCCGCCGCCACGCTGTTGATCAGCGGCACCTCCAACGCCAAACTCGCCGGCGCCAGTTCGCTCGCCGCCGCCGCGCCGACCTCGCCCCCCGCCGCGCTCTCCGGGCTCGGCGAGATCCGATCGACCAGACGCGACAGTTCACCCGATCGATACGTCTCGTCCAGCGCGCCCCGCACCCGCCCGTCGCTCCCCACCGCGCTCCCACGCACGATCTCGATCAGCCGCGCCGCCAACTTCCGCCTCGACTCCTGCGTCGTGCGAAGCGACTCCATCTCCCGCTTCACCATCGCCGGCGTCTCGTCCCACCGCGCCGCACGCACCAGCACGCCCTCGTCCATCGACAGCGCCGACGCCAACTCGCGCAGCACCGCGTCCGGCGGCACGCGCCGCTCGTTCTCGATCCCCCACACGTAACTCTTCACCTTGCCGATCCGCTCCGCCAGTTCGTCCAACGTCAGATCAAGTTCCAGCCGACGCCGACGCACCAGCGTCCCCAGTCCTCCCACCGTGCGAGCATACTCCCGCTGCTCCATGATCCACCCCCGAACACTCCCCACCCCCCGCTCCCGGTTGCCAAAACGCCCGCGCATCACCGCCTTGGTGCGCAATCTCGCGGTGATACCATACATTTTCCGTCCTAACGGGGTCAACCCCCTTGCAATCAGTTCTCGAACTGATACAAATTTGTCGTCTGTTCATTAAATCGAGAACAGGCGCTCGTGTCAAGAGGCTGTCACGAGACACAGATTTGTGCCAGGAGGGACCGATGGACCGCCATGCCGCCCAGAGCACCCTGGAACTCTCTTCCCAGACAGAATTTGAAGGTCTCTCTACCTCCCCAGACCCACTCCCGACACCACCCGGCGATCCCGCCGACCTTCGACGAAAACGCCGCCGCGCCTTCGCCGATCGCCTCCTGGCACTTTCCGTCTACCTCCCAGACCACGACCGCATCCTGATCGAAGCCACCTATCGCGACGCCCTCCGCGTCGTCGAGTTGGCGGCCCTCACGCACGCGCGGCTTCCGACCCAGGCACACATCCGTGCCATGCGCCGTCGCATCCGCATGCTCGTACGCCGACTCCTGAATCCTCGCTTCGAATTCGTCCTCCGCGCGCTCGACGACTCCGACGGCATCCCCCGCGTCCCGTGGTCCCCGCTCCGCGCCCGTGTCGCGCGCGAGTTCTACCTCCATGGACGCACCATGCGCGCCATCTCCGCCGATACCCGCGAGTCCTTCTACTCCATCCGACGCCATCGCGACGCCGTCGAAGCGCTCTTCGACATGCACGCCAAGCGGACACACTCCCATGCCTGACCACCTCCCCGTCCGCAATATCGTCCGCGTCATCCCCACGCGCTCCGCGCCCTCCGCCCAACTCCTCCGCGCCTGCGCGCCGTTCGGCCTGGCGCTCGAGCGATCCCGCACGCTCCCCTGCCGCGATCTCATCTCCCGCGCCGCTCGCGCCCTCCTCCGCCGGTGCACCCCAGGCACGATCACGCTCATCACCGGACCCTCGGGCTGCGGCAAGTCGTCGATCCTCCGGGCGCTGGCCCGCCTCACGCCGACCACCCGCGCCCACGCGTCCATCCCCGCGCCTCGCGCCGCCCGCGCCGTCGTCGACGTGCTGACGGGTCCGCTCGAGGCGCGCCTGGTCGCGCTCTCACACGCCGGGCTCGCCGACGCCGCGCTCTTGGCACGCACTCCCCTCGAACTCTCCGAGGGCGAACGCCATCGACTGCTCCTGGCGCTCACGCTCGCGCGGGCAACGCTCCACAAGCCCGTCCTCATCGACGAGTTCACCTCCCCACTCGATCGAGCCACCGCACGCTCCGTCGCGCTCACGCTTTCGCGATGGGCCCGGCGCACGAAACTGAAACTGGTCATCGCCACCCCGCACCAAGACCTCCTCGAATCCCTGAACCCCGACGCCCTCCTTGAGCCAACGCTCGGCGCCTCGCGCGTCCGCCTGCGTTGGCGGCAGGGAGACACCCTTGGAGACATCACCCTGGTCGAACCACACACCCCCGCGACTCTCCATCACGCAAGGCGGCCTTGACGACTACCGCGCGCTGGCCCACCAGCACTACCGCGCCGCCGCCCCCGCGACCATCGCGCTGATCCTCGCGGCCCGACTCGGCAACGCGCTCGCCGGCGTGCTCGTGGTCTCCATGCCCACGCTCAACGCGACCTGGCGCGACGCGGTGTTCCCCGCGCTCCGCGGTATGGCATGCGCCGGCCGCGCCCGCTGGATCAACCAGAACATCCGCGTTATCTCGCGCGTCATCGTCGACCCCGCTCAACGCGGCACCGGGATCGCCACGGCGCTCGTCCGCGCGTACCTCGCTCGCCCGCTCACACGCCACACCGAGGCGATCGCCGCCATGGCACGCTGGTCACCCTTCTTCCGCCACGCCGGCATGCGCGAACTCGTCACGCCCGCGTGCAAGCGCGACGCGCGGCTGGCACGCGAACTGCGCGCCCTGGGCGTGGTCGCGTGGCGGTTGAGCGATGCGCGCCTGGCACGCCGCGCGGTGCGGATCGCCGCGGTGAAACGCGCGATCGAGCGCTGGGCCAGAGCGAGCAAGGCGACCCGTGGCCTGGAGGGGCCCGCGTGGCAACTGGCGGTGCTGGCCGCCCAGCGCATTACCGCCCCGCCGCGCGTGTTCGTGCATGACTCCAGGGGCAAGTCCAACACGGAGGGGAAGTGATGAAGATGAACTCGAAGGGCGAGAAGAGCACGAAGACGGACAAGGCAGGAACGCAGACGACTCAGAGGAAAACAGAGGAACGCGGAGAAGGAGAAGAGGTTTCAACGCGGAGGTCGCAGAGGTCGCGGAGAAAGCAGGAAGGCGAAGGAACATATGAGGGGTCAGGAACTGACGGCGGGGCAAAGAAGCAAGACAACTCGAATGGACCGAAGAACACGAGGAAGAAGCGGGGGCTGTCAGCCGACGAGTGCGATGTCGCGTTGACGGAGCCCGCCTGGGAGTTTCCGGTTGACCGAGACGCGCTGGCGCGATGGCTTCACGACGTGCTGGGAGTCAGCGTTTCCGGCGAGTCGCTGGTGCGCGGGCACGCGTCACCGCTCGACTACATCGCGCACTCGTTCTTCGAGGGGGCCGACTCTCTCGCCGGGGCGCTGGCGACGAGCGCCGGCGGAGTGACGGGCGTGGGGAGCGATCGCGTGGTCGATGTCGTCGTGTGGGCCAACCGCGGCGGGGGCAAGACGTTCCTGGGCGCGGTCGCGACGCTGCTCGACATGATCTTCAAGCCCGCCATCGAAATCCGCATCCTGGGCGGCTCGCTGGAGCAGTCGCGGCGCATGCACGAGCACCTGCGGCGCTTGCTGGCGCGACCCCAGATCGCGCCCTTGGTGAAGGGACGCATGACAGAGCGGCGCGTGCGCCTGGTGAACGGGTCCGAGGTCGAACTGCTCGCGCAGTCGCAGGCGGCGGTGCGCGGCACGCGCGTGCAGAAACTCCGCTGCGACGAGGTGGAGTTGTTCGATCCCGATGTCTTCGAGGCCGCCCAACTCACCACGCGCTCGCGTCAGGTCACGATCACGGGCGGGAAGTCGCTGCTTGTTCGCGGCACGGTGGAGTGCCTCTCGACGATGCACGTGCCGCACGGCGTGATGCACCGCCTGGTCGAAGAGTGCCACGACGGCAGGCGGATGCTCATGCGCTGGGGCGTGCTGGACGTGCTGGAGCGATGCGATGAGCGCCACGCGTGCGAAGCGCCGGCGGAGAACGGCGAGGTGAAGAAGTGCCCGCTCTTGGATGAATGCAAGTCGCGGCTCAAAGGGCGCCAGGCGGTTCACGCCGGGCACGTGTCGATCGATGACGCGATCGGCATGAAGCGTCGCGTGGGGCTGGCGACATGGAACGCGGAGATGCTGTCGCTGCGCCCCAGGCGGAGTGACGCGGTGCTCCCCGAGTTTGATCCCGCGGTGCACGTCGTCGACTCGCTCCCATGGGAGCAGGACGGCGGCCTGATTACGCGCGAGAGCCTGCTGTTCGTGCTGGGCATGGACTTTGGCTATCGCGCGCCGACGGTGGTGCTGCTGGGCGCGCAGGACGCGATGGACCGAGTGTGGATCGTGGACGAGCGGGTGGCGAGCGAGCGCGTGCTGAGTGAGCACATCGCGCGCGTGCGTGCGGCGGAATGGCCGAAGTTCGAATGGGTCGGCGTTGATCCGGCGGGCAACCAAACCGACGGGCAGACGGGCAAGAGCGCGGTGCAGGTGCTGCGGCAGGAGGGATTCGCGGTACGCGATCGGCGGCTGAGGCTCCTCGAGGGCGTGGACATGATCCGCGGGAGGTTGCGGCCGGCGGCGGAGGTCGGTCCGCGGCTGTACGTGCATCGCCGCTGCGCGAATCTGATCTCGTCGATGGAGCGGTACCACTTTCCGATGGACAAGCCCGAGAGCAAGGAGCCGGAGAAGGACGGGAGCGACCACGCGGTGGACGCGCTGCGGTACCTCGTGCAGAACCTGGACCGGCCGGGGGCGAAGAGGTGGAGTTGGGTGTGAGTGAGGATGATGCGGAGTGAAGGAGGCCAGGGTGGGGAAGTGCGCTGGCCCAAGTGGCGGCGGGTTTGGAAGTCGGTCGCTACGATACCTGCCGCATGTTGTTCCGCCGCCAGAGCAGTCGATCGCGTTACGCCGAGTACATGGAGCGGCGGAAGGACCCGGCGTGGTCGTCGATGGACAAGGCCGAGGCCGCGGCGGCGGAATTGGCGCGTTCGAAAAAGCCGGGGAAGGATGACGCCAAGAAGGCGGCGAGATTGAAGCGGACGCGCGGCTTTGGGGTGCTGTTCCGCGAGTTCTGGCGGCTTCTGGGCGGGCACCACCACATGCTGGTGCTGGCGCTGTGCACGCTGAGTTTTTCGACTGGCGTGGGGCTGATCATGCCCGCGTCGACGAAGATCACGATCGACTACATCCTGACGGACAACCCGGGGCCCAAGGGCCTGCCGCGCTGGCTGACGCTGGGGCGGAGTTTCACGAGCGACGATCGCCTGAACGTGTTGTGGCTGCTGGGCGGGGTGATGGTGGCGATCACGCTGGTGAACATCGTGGTGGCGACGTGGGGGCGCTGGCAGATGACGCGCCTGACCAAGCGGGTGCAGGCGGACATGCGCCGGAAGGCGTTTGACCACGCGGTGCAGTTGCCCCTGCACCAGGTGCACCACTACAAGAGCGGCGGGGTGACAAGCATTTTGCGGGAGGACGCGGGGCAGGCGGCCGAGCTCTTGTTCTCCATGATCTACAACCCGTGGCGGGCGGTGGTGCAGTTGATCGGCACGCTGGTGATCCTGGCGTTCGTGGATTGGCGGATGCTGCTTGGTGCGGCGGCGCTGTTGCCGGCGGTGTGGGTGAGCCAGAAGACGTGGGTGGGGCGGATCAGGCCGGTCTATCGCGATATCAAGTTGACCCGGCAGCAGGTGGACGCGCACACGACCGAGGCGTTCGGCGGGATGCGGGTGGTGCGGGGCTTTGGTCGCGGGCACGGCGAGGCGACGCGCTTTACGCTCGGGCATCACTACATGGCGCGGCAGGAGATCCTCGTCTGGTGGTGGTCGCGGGTGCTGGAGATCGTGTGGGCGCTCTTGATCCCGTGCGCGTCGGTGGGCGTGCTGCTGTACGGCGGGTCGCAGGTGATCAAGGAGAGCCTGACGATCGGCGACGTGATGATGTTCTCGACGTACCTCTTGATGCTGCTGTCGCCCCTGGAGACGCTGACATCGACGGCGGCGAACATCCAGAGCAATTTGGCGGGGTTCGATCGCGTGCTGGACCTCTTGGAGGAGCCGCTGGAGTTTGCGGATTCCAGGGACGGCAAGGTGGTGACGCGGGAGAACACGCGCGGGCGGATCACGATCAAGGGCGTGGAGTTCACGTATCCCAAGGTGAAGAAGACGGACGCGAAGGGGAAAGAGGTCAAGGACGAGGTCGAGCGCGGGCCGGTGCTCTCGGATGTAACGCTGGACGTGCGCGAGGGAGAGACGATCGCGCTGGTGGGGCCGAGCGGGTCGGGGAAGACGACGCTGTGCAACCTGGTGGCGCGGTTCTATGACCCCGGCGCGGGGAAGGTGATGCTGGACGGCGTGGACCTGCGCGAGATCGAGATCGCGTCGTACCGGCGGCTGCTGGGCATTGTGGAGCAGGACGTATTCCTGTTCGACGGGACGATCGCGGAGAACATCGGGTATGGGCGGCGCGACGCGGAGATGGAGCAGATCGTTGAGGCCGCGCGGGTGGCGAACGCCGACGGGTTCGTGCGCGACCTGGAGAACGGGTACGACACGGTGATCGGCGAGCGCGGCGTGCGGCTGTCGGGCGGACAGAAGCAGCGGATCGCGATCGCACGCGCGGTGCTGGCTGACCCGGTGGTGCTGATCCTCGACGAGGCGACGAGCAACCTTGATACCGAGAGCGAGGCGCTGATCCAGCGGAGCCTGGCGCGATTGATGCAGGGGCGGACGTGCTTTGTGATCGCGCACCGGCTCAGCACGATCAGGCACGCGAGCCGGATCGTGGTGCTGGAGGGCGGCAGGATCGTCGAGGTCGGGTCGCACGAGGAACTGATCGCCAAGAGCGGGCGGTACGCGGCGCTCTTGCGGCTGCAGGTGGAGGGCGATCCGTGGGCGGAGGAGAGTGGAGACGAGAAGCCGAGCGTGGCGTGAGTGGAGGCGTGAAGTCACACGGAACGAGCGCGAACAGACGCCGAGTTTCGGAGTGCTGGTGGCGATAATACTGGGGAAGCCGGGTGCCGCGGGTTGGGGTCGGGGTTGAGAACCCGGGGCATGGAGGCGGCGTAGAATTCAAACTGTGGGAATGAGACCGGCTCGTGCGGGCCGGCGGAAGCATCTTAAAGACCTGGAAGGAACTCGAATGAAGAAGATCTTTGCGATGTTGGCCGCGGTCAGCGCGATGAGCCTGGCGGCGTGCTCGGTGAACAGCAACAAGGACGAGTGCAAGGACGCCGAGTGCAAGGACAAAGCGGCGTGCTGCGAGAAGGGCACGGCCGAGTGCAAGGACGCGGGCAAGCAGGGCGGCGGCGCGGCTCCCGTGAACAGCAAGTGCCCGGTGAGCGGCGAGCCGATCAAGGCCGGCGGCCCGACGGTGAGTTTCAACAATCAGACGATCGGCCTGTGCTGCCCGGGCTGCACCGGGAAGTTCAACGCGATGAGCGACGCGGATAAGGCCGCGGCCGTCTCGAAGGCCAAGTAAGACATTCGGCGAATGAAGTATCCAGCCGGGCTCCGCGAGGGGCCCGGTTGTGTTTTTGGGGCATCGATGAGCCAAGAGAAGATGAGACGTGAGGTCAACGGGTGGGGCTCCCTTGAACCGGATCCACGCTAGCGGACGGCGTGCGTGAAGCGCTGCTCGCTGGGGTGTGACGTTCCCGCGGCCCCGATGCGAAGATCGATGCGCGGGTCGCGCCCTGCCTTGCCGCGGAGTGTCAGTTCGTGGCGCCCGGACGCGAGTGGCACCGGCGCATAGCGCCAGTTCCATTCTCCTCCCGTCAGCGCCGGCTGCCCGTCGATCTCGATCGTCGCGGCGCTGTTGGAGCGGAGTTGCAACTGATACAGGTCAGCGCGGCTCGCTTCGAACACGCCGGAGAGTTCGAACTCTTCCCCCTCCTTCACGCCCGCTTTCGCGATCCAGTCGACGCCGAACGTATCGAGCACCGTGACAGGCGCGCGTCCGCCCGCGACGAGTTTCAGCCCCTTTTGCGCACCGGCCGGCGTGCTTCCTGGGTGGCGCGTGACGGGATCGGTGATCTCGATCTTGATCGTCGGGCCCTGCACACGCGTGCCGTCGCTCATCACGCCCTCGGGACGGAGTTCAACACGCCCCATGCCCAGCGCGCTCGAATCGATCTCGATCGTCGCCTGCGCGCCATTCTGCTTTGCGACGGCGTGGCCAAAGTGCAGCACCTCGATCGAGGCCGCGCTCTCGCACGCGAGTTCCATCGTGATCATCTGCCCCCACGCAACCTTGGACGCTGGCTTCTTGGCGATCGTGACCGACTGACCATGATTCGCAAAGGAAAGGAGCACATCGCGACGGATTCGCGTCTTGGGCGCGTCGTTAAGTGTCGCAACGACACTGATCGTGTGCTCGCCGTCGGCGTGCATGCCTGTGTCGAGCGTGAACGACGGAGTCGTGCCACCACCCGCCTCATCGACCCGCAAGCCGTCCACGAACAACGCAAATGCCGCGGCGTTCTGGCACCTGGGCTTGAGCGTGATCGCGCCCTTCACTTCGTCCTTGTTCTGCGCGCCCTCGATCGAGAGCGTGCCGCGCGCCCGCCACGGCGAGCACATCGGATCGCCGATGATGAGAAGTTGATACGGTCCTTCGAGCGATTGATAAAACGCCTCGGCGAGCGTGCTCCCCTTCACGTAGTGCAGGTGCATGAAAGGGCTGGGGAACTTCTCCTGCAGCGCATACGGCTCGGTCACCGCGCCGCTCGAGCCCGCAGCGCCCGCGCGGATGAACTCCGTGCACGGCGTCTGGCCGTCGCGCTCGCCCATCATCCCGCCGCAACTGGTCAGGTGCTCGCAGATCGCGCCCGCGATCACCTTGCTCTTGCTCGCGTTCCAGTCGAACTCGGCGATGCCGACGATCGCGCCCGCGACGTCGACGCGGTTGGTGGGAAGCACGCCGTCCTCGAGCACGCAGTTCACGCCCGCCTGCTTGAGCTGATCGACCAGGTCCGCAAAGGCCCACGCGCGGGTGGCGGAGCGGATGTCGCCGTTGCGCTCGATGTAGATCGTGCCGCGCGGGAACGTGCCGTCGGCGATGCTCGTCCGCTTCAGGCACGTGAGCACCTCGTCCACCGAGTTGGCGCGCCCCGTGTTCACGCCCAGCATCGTCGACAGCATGTAATGCGGTCCAGCATCGCGCCCGCTGTCGGCGATGTCGCCCTTCTCGGTCCACGCCGCCGCCGCCGAGAAGCCCATCGTGTCCTGCACGCGCACGCGTGTCGCCTTCATCTTGGCGATCAGCGCCTTGAACTCGGGGCGTTCGCGCAGCGAAACGAGATCCGCGTCGGATTCGGTCTGCCCCGAGTTGCGCCAGCCGCGCTCCGCCGCTTCGGTCAGCGATTTCATCGCCTCGTCCGCCTTGCCCGCCAGCGCCTGGCAGCACGCCAGGTTGTAATACACCCCGCCGTCGTTCCGAGGCGTCCTGGCCAATGTCGCGATCGCCTCCGCCGCCGGCGCGTACTGCTTCTGGTCGTACATCTTCATCGCGGCCTGATACGCCTCGCGCTCCGGCGCCGACAGCGGCGCGCCATCCACCAGCGGGAGCGTTCGCCGGCTGTATCGATTGATGTCGAGGCGAAGGTAGTCCGCGTCCTTCTTCATCACCCACTCGTGCAGGTACGTCAGGCTGTTGGTCGACGCGACGGGCGTGGTCGTCTGCCCGAACGATCGCCCCGCCATGTCGGCGCTCACGTCGACGGCCGAGGGGATGTCGATCGAATACGTGATGCAGTCGATCTGCGGACGCAGTCCGCGAACGTCGAGTTCGTGCAGCACCGGCCCGAGGATTTCGGTGCGGAACCGGTTGACGTCGGTGTAGTCCGGCGCGGTCAGGCCGTGGAGCAGGATGACATTCCGCGCCGGGATGTGGCGGAGCGCGGCGAATTCGTTGGCGACCGTGAGCGAGGCCCAACTATCGCCGTTGACAACCAGCGCGACCGACTCGGGAGACAGCCCCGCGCGGGCGGCGGGAGTCGCGATCAGCAACGCGGCGAGCAGGAGACCTGAGCGATAGGAGTGTCGGCGATGGCGCATCGCAGCAGCTTACAGAGTCGTGTCGTGGCTTGAGGCCGGCGAATCCGGCGGCGGCGCGGGTGAATTCGTTGTTCCGTCGCCGGCGGACTGGCCATCCTCCTTGGTTGTCGCCGAGCGTTCCGTGCCGCATTCCGGGCAGCGCGGCAGGTCCTTCAGTTCATAGCCGCACTTTCGGCAGCAGCCCGCGGGGAACTCGCGCGGATGGGTCTTGACCCAGCCGGTGATGGCCAGCGCGATGCCGAGGATGGCAAAGCCGAGTGCTGGCAGGTTGAGTGCGGAACCCGACGCGCGAGCGACCGTGATGGCCGTGAGTTGGTGAATAAACAGATCGGACGTCATCGCGACGCCGAGGGGACACAAGATACCGGGAAGGCCGCGGTCTCGTCCCCATCGTTGGAACGCATTGGCCGCGACTCCGATGGAGGCAACGAACGTGCAGATCCACGCGAGAAGGATGATGGCGGTTCCGACGATCACTTCGGGCATGTTACCGCGCCGCCCCGTCCAGTTCGTTATCGTCTCCGGGGCCTCCGTCGGCATCCCCTGCGCGGGCGGATTCCTCGACGATGGTGCCTCTGTCCAAAGTACCAAGCCGCTCGGAACCGCACTCCGGGCAGCGCGGCAGGTCCTTCAGTTCATAGCCGCACTTCTGGCAGCATCCCGCGGGGGACTCGCGCGGGTGCGTCTTGATCCAGCCGGTGATGGCTACCGCAATACCGAGAAGCGCGAGGGCGAGCGATTCGAGAAACGGGCCGAGACGTGCGGTCTGTCCTGTCACCTGGTTTGGAGCTTAAGTCGTGAATTGCTCGATGATCAAGTCGAAGCAGAGCATGACGCCCAGTGGGCAGAGCAGGCTCCAACGCCCGCGCACGCGCCCCCATTGTTGGAAAGCACTCACGGAAGCAGCGATGGACCCGGCCAAAGCGCAAAGCCAGGCGAGACACAGCACGATCATCAGGAATGCCACGTCTGAAGTCTACCGCGAACCCGCATCTTCCGGCTTCTGGTCGTCCTGAGGGCCTTCACCAACACCAGAAGTGCGGCCAAGGCTTCCCACGCCCGCGCGGGCGTCCGAAGCATCGAGCCGATCCGCGCCGCACTCGGGGCACTTCGCCAATTCCTTCAGGTCATAGCCGCATTTCTTGCAGTGTCCCGGCGGGACGGACTCGCGCAGCGCATCGCGCCACGCCGCAAACTGCACATAGACACCCGCGAGCCCGACGGTCAGCAGGCCTACGACCGCAACCAGTTGCTTGACGAGCGGTGGGTTTCGGTACACGCCTTCCATGGAGCCGATCCACGCGACGACGAGCGCCGCCGAGGCGATCGCGCCCAGCGGCCCGAGCAGCGCCCAGCGCGCGCCCTTCGCGCCGTGACGCCGGATCGCGATGAGAAGCGCGACGAACGACGCGATGACGATCGCGATCCACAGAATGCCGATGATCGGTCCGATCTTCACGCCATCAGTCTACCGCACTACGCCTTCCTCCCCAGCGCGAAGTAGACCAGCAGGCCCACCAGCGGGAACAGGAAGATCACCAGCAGCCACACCAGTTTGTTCCCCAGCGACTTGCCCGAATTCAGAATCTCGAACGCGGCGATCAGGAAGAGAATGAAGTGGATCAGCCCGAGGATGCCGTACAGCATGGCGATGCTCCTTGTCGCGCCGTCGCGCTGCACAGAAAGACACGCGGCGCCGACCTGCGCGCGATCGAAAGGACTCGCGTGGCGAGAACAACCAACCGATATTTCTGTCTGTTGACGGCAACCGCCGGCGGGCGAGTTACTCCGCCCCGCCCACCACCGCGATGGCAAAGCCGTCGTAGCCCTTCACGCCCACGGTCTGCAGGAGCGTCGCCTCCGCGGCGGGAGTCTCTCCCATCAGCCGCAGCACTTCGCGTGATCCTTCGGCCGAGTGATTCACGCCCGAATCATCCAGCACCGCGCCCTCGCGCACCACGTTGTCGACGACGATGATCGCGCCGGGGCGCGAGAGACGCAGCGCGATCTCGAAATAGCGAGGGTTGTTGGGCTTGTCGGCGTCGATGAAGACGAGGTCAAATGGGGACGGAAGTTCTTGCTCCAAAGCGGCCAGGGTTTTCAGCGCCGGCCCTTCGCGAAGTTCGATCAAGGCGTCAACCATCGCAAGCGCGAAGTTCTCACGCGCGATGCGCGCGTGGTGCGGGTCGATCTCCAGCGTGACAATCTTGCCGCCCTTGGGCAGTGCCCGGGCCAGCCAGATGGTGCTGTAGCCGCCGAGCGTGCCGATCTCCAGCACGCGCTTCGCACCGGAAACCCGCGCCAGCAACTGCAGAAATCTCCCCTGGCAGGGCGACACCGCGATCGCCGGGAGCGCCGCGCGTGTGCAGCGGGCCATCACCTCTTCGAGCACGCCATCGTTGACGCCCAGCCAGTCCTCGGCGAGTGTGTCAACGGCCGCCCACGTCGATTGAAGATCGTTCGTCATCAGACAATATCATTGTCGCAATGTCATGCAGACATTGGCATCAACAATTCCGCGAGCATCAGATTAGTTGGAATACCCGGCGAGAATTATCATTTCTTCGCCCCGGCGCCGATCACGCGCCGCACAAGGTGGAGCAGCGTGTCCGACATGAAGGGCTTGGCGATGAACGTGACGCGCTCCGGGTCCACGCCGTGGTGGGTGATGGTTTCTTCCGTGTAGCCCGACATGTAGATGACCGCGAGCGAGCGTGACTCGGCGAGTTTCTCGGCCAGTTGCACGCCGCTCATATCCGGCATGACCACATCGGTCAGCAGCACGTCGATCGTTCCCGGATGGGCCGCCGCGATCTTGAGCGCCTCGGGACCGCTCTCGGCGCTGAGCACGGTGTAGCCGGCGTTGCGCAGTTCTTCGGCCACCAGTTCGCGCACCAGCGCGCTGTCCTCCGCGATCAGGATTGTCTCGCTCCCGCGCGGTGGGGGCTTGGGCACCGGCGCGGCGCCCGTGGGCGAGGCGTTGGCGTACACGCGCGGCAGGTACACGCGCACAGACGTGCCGCGCCCCACCTCGCTGTACACGCCGATGTGCCCGCCCGCCTGCTTCACGATCCCCTGGCACATCGCCAGCCCCAGGCCGGTGCCCTTGCCCGCGGGCTTGGTCGTGAAGAACGGCTCGAAGATATGTCGCTGGACTTCCGGCGTCATCCCCACGCCGGTGTCGGTCACCGCGAACACCACATACTCCCCCGGGGTCACCTCGACGCGCGAGCGGCAGAACGCCTCGTCCAGCACGGTGTTGTGGGTCTCGAGCGTGAGGGTGCCGCCGCTGGGCATCGCGTCGCGCGCGTTGATCACCAGGTTCACGAGCACCTGCTCGAGTTGGGCGTGGTCCGCCCGAACCATGCCCGTGTCGTCGGCAAAGGCCGTGCGCAGCGTCACGTCCTCACCGATCAGGCGGCGCAGCATGGGCGAGAGTCCCGCGGCGACTTCCCTGGGCGAGAGCACGCGCGGCGCCACGATCTGCTTTCGCGCGAACGTGAGCAACTGGCGCGTCAGGTCCGCCGCACGCTGGGCCGCCTGGTTGGCCTGCGCGAGCATCGGGGCGACCGGGTGATCAACGCCCAGTTTCCGCGAGGCCAGCGCCAGGTAATTGAAGATCGCCATGATGAGGTTGTTGAAGTCGTGCGCGATCCCGCCCGCCAGTCGTCCCACGCCCTCCATCTTCTGTGCCTGGAGCAGTTGCGCCTCGAGGCGTTTGCGCTCCGCGATGTCGCGCAGGATCACGGTGTAGTAGTGCTGCCCGTCGGACTGCGCGTGCGAGATCGACGCCTCGATCGGGAACTCCGTGCCGTCGGCCCGAACTCCCGCGACCGCGCCCAGGTGCCCCATCGAGCGAGTCGTGACGCCCGCGGCGCCGAACGCCTTGATGAACGACGGGTGCTGGTCGCGGGTGCGCGACGGGATGAAGCGATCGAGGGAGACCCCGATGGCCTGGGCCGCCGGCACGCCGAACATCTTTTCCGCCGCGGCGTTGAACATCACCACGTGCCCGCGCTGGTCGATTGTGATGATGCCGTCCATCGCCGATTCGACGATGCGTTGGAGGCGCAGTTCGCTGGCCGCCCTGGATTCCGCCGCTGGGTGATCGGTGATATCGATCAGCATCACCAGCACGTTCCCCGAGGTGTCGCGGGTTGCCATCACGCGTGACCATGCGTCTGACTCGTCGTTGACGCAGATGTCGCACGTCAGGTCGGCGCGCCGTCCGTCGAGCAGTTCGCACAGCCCCGCCGCTGCGGGCGTGCTGCTTGGTGTTGCCTGCATCGACTCGATGAGGTTTCCACCCAGTCCGGCAAGCGACACGCACCGCCTTTGGTGCGATGTCCATGCCGCGTTGACAAATTCAACGCGCCCGGACGGATTGATCTGCGCGCAGGGCGTCGGCATGGAATAGACCAGCGATGACGCCGAGGGCGCGTTCTGGTTGCCTGGCATTGCCTTGGACCCATCCGACATCGCGGCTCCCTGAACGCGGACAACTTCTCAACCAGATTCATCTTATGACCACTCGCCCCACCCCCCGAGTTTCGGATATTTTGGGCAGTTATCGGGTGAACTCCCGGTGTCGAAGAAAGTGCTGTGCGGTGTATACGATCGGGCATGAACAAGAACACGAGCATTGGTCTGGTGGTCGCGGTCGCGTCGGTGATGAGTCTGGTGGGGTGCGAGGACAAGGCCACGCAGCCTCCTTTGTCGGAGCCCAAGCCCGCCGCGGTCCCGGCCAACAACACCGCTGCCACGCCGCCGGCGAGCAATACCGCCCCCGGAAATCCGGTCCCCGTCAGCCCTGACGCCGCCAATCTCGGCACCGGGCAGACTGTCACCGCCATGGGCGTGAGCGTGACCCTTCCCGATGCGTGGAAGCGCAACCCGCCCGCCAACCAGATGCGATTGGCCGAGGCCAGCGTCGCCGACGCCGGCGGCGACCCCGCAAAGGCGTGTCTCGTGGTCTTCTCCACCGCCGGCGGCTCGGTCGCCGACAACATCAGCCGCTGGGCCGGTCAGGTCCGCGATGCCCAGGGTCAGCCGGTAGCCGGAACGCCCACGACCAAGCAGGTCGGCGGCGTGAACGTGACCACGGTTGAGATGACCGGTACCTTCGCGGGTATGGGCGATGCCGCCCCGAAGGAAAACTGGATGCTCCGCGGCGCCATTATCGAGACCACCCAGGGGCTTCTGTTCATCAAGATGACCGGACCCGCCGAGGGGATGAAGGCGGCGCTTCCCGGCTTCAACGCCATGGTCGAGAGCGTCAAGAAGTCTTGACCGGGCTTTCGGGCTTGACCTCAGCAATCACGGCGTCGTTTGGCCGCTCGGGAGATTCACCCGAGCGGTTTGTCTCGTTCTGCTTTGTCCGCTCGTGGCGGAGGCGGGTGAGCACACCAACGCCGTACCCCGCGAGCACGCCGAGGCTGATCGCAAATGCGATGATGGTCGCGGCTTGGTCGGTCATCCGGTCAGGCCGGCGGCGGGAGGGAGTGTCGGAGTGCTCGGCTCCTTCTCCCACCGGAAGGTTGGGAGACGAGCGAGGGAGAACCGAGCGGCGATCAGGCCGCCCGTCAACATGGTGATCGCCACAAACCACGTCCAAAGAGCCGGGTACATCGCGGGGATGAGCCCGGACTGGGTCGGGTGGACGTCGGGCAGGAGTTTCACGGCCAGATACAGAAGGGGCACGTCGAGAAACGCGACGACGCCGTAGACAGCGCTGACCTGGGCGCGGCGTTCGGGCGACTCGATTCGCCGGCGCACCGCCAGGTAGGCCAGGTACAACACCCAGAGGATCAAACTGAAGGTGAGGCGCGGGCTCCAGGTCCACCACAGGTTCCACGCGACCTTGCCCCAGCACATACCAGTGAGCAGCAGGACCGTGCCGTTGAGCACCGTGACCGCAGCCGCCGCCTGGGCCAGGTCATCCCACCTCTGGCGACGAACCGCCAGATAGCCCACGCTGGCGATGCACACCACGAGCGATGACAAGAATGTGTTGACCGCCACCGGCAGGTGGAGGTAGATCAGTTTCTGTATGGGACCCATTGTCTCATCAATGGGAGCCCGGACCACCAAAAACGCCCCGATCGCGAGAAGGACGATCGTCAACGTCCAATAGGAACCCGCGATCCATCTGCGCTGGCGGTCCATGCAGCACCTTGAGGAGGCAGGAATTCGCGTAAGGAAGGGAACGCAGCCGCGGAACACGGGTCCCGCAACGTCCCATTCACTGCAATGTTGGTGCCATAGGAATTGATTCTGCGCGTTGCTCCGACATCCGAGCAGCGGATCGCGTCATGGAGCGAGCGGCCGCGTGCGCGCCGAAGAAAAAAACACCAATCCCATTTCTGGAATTGATGTCGATAATTCAATCTTGATTGTGGGAATTTGCTGCTATTGAGCGTGACATCCGAGGCAGAGTTTGCTCCCGCGATTGTTCATGACGAGTTCTTTGGGTTCACGAGAGTAGATGCTGTGGCACGAGCCGCACCCGAGATTTCCGTCGTAAAGGCGGATTCGCTTGTCGATGGTCCGATTCAGACGGAAGTCGCCATCGCGTTTGCGGCCGGTCTCACGCATGGGAATTCCGATCGGATGGTCCGGGAGCATGTCGTCCTGTGACCTCTTGATGGAATGGGATCCGGCATCGCTGGCCGAGGTGCCGTCGTGGCAACCCATGCAACTGACGCTTTCGCCGTCGGCGACCTTGCTGGCGTGGGCGTCATACTGGGACCTGGCGCTGAGGTGGGCCTTTCCACCACGGAGGGCGTGAACCGCCTTGGTCGAGTTCTTGACATTCGAGTGACACTGCATGCAGAGGCTCGTGCCGGAGGAATCACTCCGAACACCAACCTTCTGGTGGCCGGTGGCGTGGTTCGGCCCGGCGTCGTGGCATGTGAGGCACGTCACCATCCCGGCGTTCAACGGAAGGCTTGCGGGCACCGGCATCGACGCCCGCACGTTGGTTGGGTGGGTCAGAACCTGTTCAAAGTGATGGCACGAAACGCAACTGCGGGAGGTCACCCCGGGCGTCTGATTCCCGGACGGCGCCGCGGCGACAGTCCAGGCCTCGCCGTCGGCCTTGGCCCGCGTGGGCCCGGGTCCGATCGACCCGGCCACGATCACTCCCACAATCCCGGCCAGCCCCCAAAGAAACGACCAAGGGACCGCCCGCCGCTGTACGCGATTCGTTCGCATCGTTGTGTGCTCCCTGCCTGTCACAGGGATCGGCAACGCGCACATTCTGCTTGAACGTGGTGGAGTCAAAAAGCGATGGGCGGGTTCTCACGGGAATAGGAAAGGTGGTATGAATCCTCCCAACGGCGGGAATTGCACAGACGACAAACCCCTCGCCGTAACGTCCAAATGCGGTTTTCAATTCTGAAGACCGCTGGCACGCAAATTGCCACTGTGACATCTTGAATACAGTATCGGCCGGCAGACTCCTGGGCGGACCTGAGGTCCCGGCCGCCAGAACAAAGTGTGGAGGACATCATGAAACGTCAACTGTTTGTCGGGACTCTCGCGATGGTGTGCTTGGCCACGGCCGCTCAGGCCCAGATCACGGGCAGCAAGCACGATTTCAGCAGCTACGCCTGGAGCGGTGGCGAGATCTGCAAGCCCTGCCATACGCCGCACTTCGGCAATGTGGACGCGGGCTTCATGTGGAACCACGAGCTCTCCAGCGCGACCTTCACCATGTTCGAGGGTGAAGTGGGCGGCCCCGAACTGCTCGATGAGCGCTCCCTGATGTGCATGGGTTGCCACGACGGCACCGTCGCCCTCGACAGCTTCGGCGGGACGACCGGTTCCAACACGATCGCGGCTTGGGCCAAGATCGGCACCGACCTGCGCGACGATCACCCGATCGGCGCCGACGCGATCTATCCGACCACGACCAGCACCCGCTTCAACCCCCAGAACGCCGCCCACCAGGTCCCGGGCCCGTGGGGCTCCCTGCGTCTGCGTGCGTGGATCGACCCGACCGACAGCGTTGAGAAGTATGTCGTCGGCTGCAGCACCTGCCACACCGCCCACAACGCCGGCAACTACGGCCACATGATGCGGTTCAGCAACCAGGCCAGCCACATCTGCTTGACTTGCCACATCAAGTAAGATCAAGCCCCGGAGTCATTTCGATTGATTGACTCACTCCGAGCGTCGCAAGGCGCTCGGAGTTCTTTTTTGCAGCGAGACAGCGAGACAGCGAGACAGCGAAACAGCGAGACAGCGAGACAGGGAAAACAGGGAAATACCACGATGGCTCGCCGGGACGCACGTCTTTCAGCCCGGAGGGCTGTTCGTTCGCGGCCAGGGGTGGAGCCAGGCGCGAGCGAACCCCGGAAGGCGACGGCGTAGGGTCAACGACCCCGAAAGGGGTCGGCTTCGAGGCTGGAAATCCGCGCATGCATCCAGGCACTGCCAGGAACGCCATCCCTCACGGTCGGGCTCCTGATAGAAGGCATCGGGCATCGGAGAGAAGGCGGGCGGGGCGTGTAGGCCTGATGGAGCCGTGCACATTCCCGAGGGCGGCGGTGACAATGACGACCTGAAGGGCTACAACCTGTACCTTGGCCAGAGAGGCTCAACCCTGGCACCAGGTTTGCACGATTCTCAGACGTGACCAACCGGGAGGATCCATGAGTACCAAGTTTGCGATTCGGGGGGCGCTGGCGGCCGGGCTGCTGGGGTTGGTGGCCCTGATCGGTGTTTCGGGGTGCGGTTCGACGCCAACCGAGACCAAGAAGGACGTGGGGACGGCTGGCAAGTACGCGTTCTGGCCGTTGGCGCCGGCGGAGCCCCGGATTCAGTACATCGGCTCGTACAACTCGAGCGAGGACGTGTCGAAGACGGAGGCGTCGGGCCTTGAGAAGGCGGTCTTCGGCAGGGACGCGGAGCAGGTCGCGTATGTGAACAAGCCGTACGGCCTGATAATGCACGACGGGAAGATCTACATCTGCGACATCCGGGGCAAGTCGGTCGTGGTGATGGATCTGGCCAGGAAGCAGACGCGGCTGATGGGCACGACGGGCGTGAACAAACTGGAGCGGCCGGTCGCGATCACGATCGGGGACGACGGGGAGATCTATGTCGCGGACGGTGTGTACGGCGCGATCATGATCTTCGACAAGAGCGAGCGATTCAGCCGCGCCATCAAGATCGAGAAGTTCAAGCCGGCGTCGATGGCGACGTTCGGCGAGCGGCTGTACATCGCGGACATCACCCGCCAGCAGATCCTGATCCTGGACCGCAAGTCGGGCAAGGAGTTGGGGGTGATCGGGAGCGTGGGGGATGAGCCCGGGCAGTTCCGCCTTCCGATCGGCGTGACAGTGGACAAGAGCGGGAACGTCTATGTCACGGACATGATGCGTTGCATGGTGCAGAAGTTCGACAAGGACGGGAAGTATCTGTCGGGCTTCGGGCGTCTTGGCGACCATGCGGGTTCGTTCGCGCGGCCCAAGCATGTGGCGGTGGACTCCGACGGCATCATCTATGTCGTTGACGCCCAGTTCCAGAACGTGCAGATGTTCAACGACGAGTTCAAACTGCTCATGTTCTTCGGGTCACCTGGGAAGCACCCCGGCGCGATGAGCCTCCCGGTCGGGATCGCGGTGACCGACCAGGGACTGGACTATTTCAAGGACAAGATCTACCCGGGCTTTGAGGCCAAGCGGCTGGTGCTGGTGGCCAACCAGTTCGGCGACGGGAGGGTGTCGGTGTACGCGATGGGCGGTCTGCGTTCCGGGTACACGATCGAGCAGGTCGCGGCGGTTTCGGAGAAGGTCTCGGTGGGGGTGCAGGACACGCCCAGCGCCGAGACGCTCAAGTTCCAGAACATCGGCGGCGTCGAGCCGACGCCCGAGGGCGCGGTGCAGGACGAGCCCTTGGGCGATAGCGCTCAGCCCGCGGAGCCCCAGCCGCAGACGCCGCCCGCCAATCCCAAGCCATAACACGGAGTTGTCGGCCTGATGAGACGCACCCGACGCCAAGTGTTTCGGCGACCCCGCTTCGGTGGGGCCGCCGCGCGCTGGGCGCTGGGCGCGGCGTTGGCCGGGGGTGTGGTGGGTGGGGTGTGGTGCGGGTGCACGGTCACGAAAGAGAACTACGCGACGCTGAGTTTGTTCTTTGACGGGGTGCCTGATCCGAGCGCGAAGGTTGCGGGCACGGACATCTCGGACATGACGATTGCGGCGCGGGTCGTGGTTCACAAGCCGTTCGCGGATGAGAAGTGCGAGGAGTGTCACAAGACGCAGTATCGACCGAGTCGGAATGATCCGCGTGCGTGCTTGAATTGTCATGACAAGTTGATGGGACAGCACGCCTGGACGCACGGAGCGGTGGCAGGAGGGGCGTGCCTGTGGTGTCACACGCCGCATGAATCGGTGCGTCGTTGGCTTCTGCGTGGTCCTGACCGGAAGTTGTGCATGCAGTGCCACTCGTCGGCGATGCTGACGGGGGAGACGGTGCCGGCGCACGCGGACGAGAAGTCGAGTTGCCTGTCGTGCCACTTCGGGCACGGCGGTGATTCGGCGATCATGCTTCGTCCTGGCGCGTCGGCGCAATCACCGCCGCCCGAGAGCGAGTTGAAGGAGGTCGAGAAGCAGCAGCCGATCTTCAACCCCGAGAGCGGTCGGAGCCCGAGCGTACCGCCGGCGGAGGAGCGTGTCGGTCCGCCCGTGGGTCCCGAGGACGACGAGGTCATCCCTGCGGAGACACCTAACCCCTCGTAACCCATGCCGCGGCGAGCCCCCACATCCATCTTGATCGCGGCGTTGCTCGCCCTGGCGGGGCGGGCGGCGGCGCAGCAGGCGGACGACGGCGGGCCGGTGATCGTGGGAGAGCGGAAGGCGACGTGGTCTGGGGTCGAGTTGGTGAGGTTTGTGCCGTCGCTCGACCTGCGTTGGCAGCACCAGCGGGACAAGTCGCAGGTGACGGGCCAGTCTGACCAGACGGTGACGGAGGATCGGTATCGCGAGTTGCTGGACCTCGACACCGAGGTGACGATCGGGCACAAGAACCTGATCGACGTGGTCGGCATCTTCCAGATCGGCAACGAGGACATCGATCGTCGGAGCAGCATCGACGGCGACAGCGGGAACACGAACGAATTCGTGGGGTTGTGGGACATCAACGCGCTGGTCTTCGGGGCCAGCGAACTGCCGACCAGCATCTATTCGCGTCGGAGCGAGGACCGCCAGCGTCGCCCGTTCGCGGGCACGATCGACCAGATCACGACCGAGACCGGGATCTCCAGCAGTTATCACGACGACTTCATGGCGCTCAGCGCCGAGTATTTCCACCGGGAGCAGGAGATCACCGACGACTTCGGTGACATCAACACCAACACCAGACAGGACACCTTCACCACCAACGACATCTTCAGCGTGGCGGAGCGGCAGAAACTCGAACTGAACTACACGCTCGACATGATCGACGAGAGTCAGGGCGGGGGGTACTCGGACTCGTACACGCGTCACGACGCGATGCTGACGCACACCTGGGTGTTCGGCGAGGAGGGTCGCCCGCACGAACTGCGCTCGCAGGCCCGTGTCTACCAGCAGTCGGGGAGCCAGGACATCAACCGCATGCGCTGGGACGAGTTCCTGACGCTGCGGCACACCGACAACTTCGAGACCAGGCACGACCTGGTGTATGACCAGGCCGACATCCGCGGGAGTTCGCGCGACCTTGTCCGCTTCCAGAACTCGGCCAAGCACAAACTCTTCGACAGCCTGACCAGCCTCGGCACCCTCGGGGCCCAGCGCATCACCGACGACGAGGGCTTCACCAGCGACGACCTGTTCCTCAGCGGCGAACTGGACTACACCAAGCGGGTCCCGCTGGGGACGCTCGACGCGTCGGTCGGCCTGGGCTATGACGCGCAGACCAACAGCGATCGCGGATCGACGTTCCGTGTTCTCGACGAATCCCACGTCTACAACGATGGGTTCCCCATCATCCTGAACCGGCGCAACATCGTGCCCGGCTCGGTCGAGGTGCGCCCCCCCTCCAACTCCACGCCCTACCAGGAGGGCATCGACTACACGGTGCTGTACTACCCGGATCACACCGAGATCCGCGGCGTCCTGACCGGCGCGCTGATCAACGGGCAGCAGGTCCGCGTGACCTACGACGTCGGGCCCGAGTCCGGCTACGACGTCGACACGCTCAGCACGAACTGGGCCCTGCGCTACACGCTCACCGAGGGCACGTTCAGGGGCCTGTCGGGGTACACCACCTACCGCACCACGGACCAGAGCATCAGCGCCAGCGATCCCTCGCTCTTCACGCCCGACGACACCAAGGACCTGCTCGTCGGCGTCGAGTACCGGCGCGCCGAATGGCTCGCCCGGGCCGAGTACAACATGCACGACAGTTCCATCTCGCCCTACAACGTGGCGAGGTTCCTGCTGAACTACTCGCTCCAGACGGGCACGGGTTCGGCGGTGACGGCGGAGTTGTCGCATGAGATGATCGAGTTCACGCAGCAGAACGACGATGTGGCGCTCGACCGCGCCAGGCTCGAATGGACGACCCGCCTGGATCAGGCGCTCAGCCTCACCTTGGGCGCGACGTACCGTCATGAGGACAGCAGCCAGAGCGGGACGACCGACGGGCTGGAAGAGCACTTGACCCTCACGTTCCGGAAGCGTCAGACTTCCATCTATGCCACGGTGAGCAACTCCAATCTCGACGGGCCCGCCACCAAGAACGAGTCCCAGTTCATCGAGGTCGGCCTGCGCCGCGCGTTCTAGGAGCACCATGGACCAGCCACGCCCACCCCGGTTCATGCCACGACGCTCGCTCTCCGCCGGGGCGCGGGCGATGGCGCTGCTGATCGGTGTCCCGGCGGTTGTGCTGGGCGGGTGCACCACGCCCGCGGGCACGATCCTCGAGGGGACCGACGCGTCGCCGGTGTGGCCCACGCCGCCCGATCCGCCGCGGCTGCGGTATCTCGGCGAGATCGCCACCGATAAGGACCTGAAGCCGGCGCGCGGCTTCCTGGAGTCGATCGGCGCCGGGCTCTTCGGCGAAGAGGCGGCCAAGGGCATGACCAGCCCGATGGGCGTGTGCACCGACGGGGGCTCCAGGGTCTTTGTCGCCGACAACAACGGGCAGACGCTGCACGTCTTCGATCTCGACACGCGGCGCTACGCGCACTGGGACCCGGCGGAGAAGTTCTCGATGCCGGTTGCGGTTGCGTGGGACGCCGCGGGGTCGCGCGTGTTGGTTTCGGACTCGGTGGCGGGCTGCATCTTCGCGTTTGATGCGGGCGGCACGATGACCGCCAAGATCGGCGAGGGCGTTCTGAAGCGTCCGGCGGGGCTGGCGGTCGGCGCCGACGGGCGGATCTTCGTCGCCGATGTCGGCGTGCACCAGATCGTCGTGCTGGATCGCGCCGGGGCGGAGATCACGCGTCTGGGCGAGCGTGGGACGGAGTTGGGCACGTTCAACTATCCGACCAACCTCGCGATCGACGGCGAGGGTGATCTATACGTCAGCGACACCCTGAACTTTCGCTTGCAGGTCTTCGGGCCCGACCTGAAACCGATCCGCCAGATCGGGCGTCGAGGCGACCTGCCGGGTTATTTCTCCCAGCCCAAGGGCGTTGCACTCGATCCAGACGGGCACGTCTACGTGGTGGACGCCAATTTCGAGGCCGTCGAGATCTTCACTTCCGAGGGGCAGTTGCTGCTATCGGTCGGGCGTGAGGGACGAGGGCCTGGTGAATTCTGGCTTCCCGCCGGGATTCACATCGATCCAAAGGGGCGAGTCTGGATTGCCGATTCATATAACCAGCGCGTCCAGGTCTTTCAGTATCTGGGCGACGGTGTGTCTGTCGGCGCGGACCGTGGCGGGAGTGAGGGTAGAAAGCCATGAACGTGAATCCCATGAACGCCATTGGTCGTTCGGCGTGGGTGGCGATGATCTGTGCGGCGTTGTGCGCGGCGGGCGCGCGGGCCCAGATCGTGTCGATGGTCAGCAGCCCGCACGATCTCTCCGCGGGGAGTGCCGCCAACGTCCGCGCCTCCGGCGAGGACCAGGTGTGCATCTTCTGCCACACCACTCACAGCGCCTCGCCCATCGCGCCCCTGTGGAATCGCGCCATGTCGCCCCAGGCGTATCTGGTGTATGCCAGCCGCTCGCTCGACGCCAACCCCGGGCAGCCCACGGGCGATTCCAAACTCTGTCTGTCCTGTCACGACGGGACGATCGCGCTGGGGAGCGTGCTGCGTCGCGGGGGCTCCGTGGCGGGGATCGGGGCGCCGATCCCGATGCGCGGCGGGGTGACCACCATGCCGCATGGGCGCGCCAATCTCGGCACCGACCTGCGCGACGATCATCCGATCTCGTTCACGTACGACTCGTCACTGGCCGGCAAGGACGGGCGACTGCGCGATCCATTCGCCCTTCCGCCGCAGATCAAACTCGATTTGAACCGCGAACTGCAGTGCACCACCTGCCACGACGCGCACAACAACGCCTTCGGCAAGTTCCTGGTGATGCGCAACACCAACTCCGAGTTGTGCACGTCGTGCCACACCATCAGCCAGACCGACATCCAGGGTCACGCGCAGTGCATTGACTGCCACCAGAACCACACCGCGCCCAGCGGGCCCTACCTCCTCAACAACCAGAACACCACCAAGACCTGCACCAGTTGCCACAACGGCTCCACGCACGACGCCGCCGACATCGCCTCCGACCTGACCAAGGTCAGCGCCCACGACACGATGAGCCCGGTCGATCCGGACGGCGCGTATGAGTCGACCACGAACTGCACCAGTTGCCACGATCCGCACACCATGCGGCGCGGCACTGGTGCGCACAACCAGGGTCCGGGCCCGCGCAACGTCGACCTTGGGCGTCTCGGTCGAATCTCCGGCGTCAACGCCTCGGGCTCGCCCATCGGCGTCATCAGCGCCGAGCAGGAAGTCTGCTACAAGTGTCACGGCGACGGGAACGTCGTCACGCCGCGGATCGCGCGCCAGGTCTCCAATACCAACGTCCGCCTGCAGTTCAGCCCCTCGTCGGTGTCGATGCACCCGGTGGGTATCTCCGGGCGCGGGACCGACGTGCCGAGCCTGCGGCCCGGCTGGTCTACCTCGAGCATCATGAGTTGCAGCGATTGCCACGGGTCGGATGCTGGTTTGCCCGTCGGCGTCCACGGCTCGAACAACCCCGGTCTGCTCCGGGCCGCCTACGAGACCAACGATTACACCAGCGAGAGTGCCGCGGGCTATGCGTTGTGCTATACCTGCCACGACCGCGGGAGCATCCTCGACGATCGTTCCTTCCCCGGGCACAAGAAGCACATCGTCGACCACCAGACGCCCTGCATTGCGTGCCATGATTCGCACGGCATCGCCGCCGGCCAAGGGCGTGCCGCCAACAACGCCCACCTCGTCAATTTCGCGACCGCGATCGTTCTTCCCGACCGGGTGACCGGCAAGCTCGAATACCGTGACACGGGCGGGCACACCGGCGAGTGCTTCCTGTCGTGCCACGGCGTGGACCACTCGCCGAAAAAGTACCCTGAAGGGCCGTAAGAGCAAAGATTTCCCATTTTACCAATTCCCACGATCAGGAAACGCTACTATTGCGTTTCCCGTTTGTGGTAATTTTATCGTCATTCCTGTGGAAAATGCGATTCTGAAGTGGGGAATGGTCTGGGCACGGCGTTTGCAACAGCCCGATATGGATTGATCCATTCTCGCTTCTGGAGGACCCACAAATGAACGCACTTGTAACCGCGATCGTGGCCTGTTTGCTCTCTGGCCCGATGCCGCTCCCGCAGGATTCCAAGCCAGTCCAGCCGCCGAACGACAAGCCAGCGCACCCCTCGACGGACCAGCCGTCGAAGAAGCCGATGCCGTCGGGGCATCCGGGGATGAGCAATGAGCAGGTGAAATGGCCCAAGGCGCGAGCGGAGGACGTGAAGTCGATCGACGCGATCCTGGCGGCGTTTTACAAGATCCCGGCCGGTAATCCGGGCGAGGCGCGCGACTGGGAGCGGTACATGTCGCTCTTTACGCCCGATGCGCGCATGGTTCCCGCCCGCTCCGATGATCGCGGCGGTGCGATGGCGATGTATGTGCCGATCGCGCAGTACGTCGACATGAACAAGAAGTACTTCGAGAAGGGCGGCTTCCTTGATTCCGAGGTGCATCGCCAGGTGGATTCGTTCGGGCACATGGCCCAGGTGTGGAGCACCTACGAGTCGCGTCACAGCGCCGAGGAGAAGGACCCGTACATCCGCGGCATCAACAGCATCCAGTTGCTGAAGGACAAGGACCGCTGGTGGATTGTCAACGTCTTCTGGGATTTCGAGACGCCCGGCAACGACATCCCGGCGAAGTACCTGCCCGCCGGCGCCGCCCAGCCCGCCGCCCAGCCCGCCGTCCAGACGGAAGGCAAGCCGGAAGCCGCGCCCACCGAAACGCCGGCCGCGCCCGCGACCGAGCCCAAGAAGGAGTGATCCGAGTCTTCGGAGACCTGCATGGCCACCAAGATTCTCCTGGTCGAAGACGAGCAACTGCTCCGTGAGTCCCTGGCCCAACTCCTGGGCGAGGAGGGGTATCAGGTCGTGCAGGCGGGGGACGGCAAGGCTGGCTACGACGCCGTGCTCGCCGAGCCCTTTGATCTTGTGCTCACGGACATCCGCATGCCGGTGATGGACGGGCTGACGCTCCTGAAGAATCTTCAGCAGGTGATCCCGCAGACGCCGGTGATCGTGATCACGGCGTTCGGGACGGTGGAGTCGGCGGTGAGCGCGATGCGGATGGGGGCGGCCGACTATCTACTCAAGCCGGTGCAGTTCGAGGACGTGCTGATCCGTGTGAAGCGGGCGCTCGAGGTTGGCGAGATGCGTCGGAACCGGAGCATCCTGACCGAGCAGCTCGCGTCGCAATCGACCTTCCACGACCTGGTGGGCGAGTCGCCGGCGATGGCCGGTCTGTTTGCGCTGGTGAAGAAACTCTCGACGGTTTCCAGCAGCGTCCTGATCGTGGGCGAGTCGGGCACGGGCAAGGAACTGTTCGCCCGCGCGATCCACTACAACGGGATCACGCGCGACAAGCCCTTCATCGCGGTCAACTGCGGCGCGATCCCCGAGAATCTCATCGAATCCGAACTGTTCGGGCACCGCAAGGGCTCATTCACCGGCGCGGTCAAGGACCGCATCGGCTATTTCGAGGCGGCCAACGGCGGCACGCTGTTCCTCGACGAGATCTCGACGCTCCCCGTCCAGGTGCAGAGTTCGCTTCTCCGTGTGCTCGAGGAGCGTGTGGTTGTTCCCGTGGGCGACACGCGTCCGCGCCCGGTCGAGGTGCGCATCATCGCGGCGTCGAACCAGAACCTGCAGACGCTGTGCAAGGAGGGCAAGTTCCGCGAGGACCTGCTCTACCGCCTCGACGTGGTGCGATTGCTGCTCCCCCCGCTGCGCCAGCGCCGCCAGGACATCCCGCTCCTGGCCCAGCACTTCCTCGACAAGTACACGCGGAAGATGAACAAGAACGTGACGGGGATCAGCAACGGCGCGATGCGGGCGTTGCTGAATCACGAGTGGCGTGGCAACGTGCGTGAACTGGAGAACGTGATCGAGCGTGCCGTGATCTTCTCGGAAGGTCGTGATGTCGAGGCGTCGGACCTGCCGTTCCAGTCGGTCGCGATCGACGAGGACACGGGCGAGGATCTGAAGCAGGCGCTCATGCAGTTCGAGCGTCAGCACATCATCTACAGCCTGCGCCGGCACAACTACGACAAGGCCGAGACCGCCCAGCACCTGGGCATCGGCGTGTCGAGCCTGTACCGCAAGTTGGAGGAACTGCGGATCCCCAAGGACCTGCAGGACCAGGAGCGCGGCGACAACACGCCGTAGGGAGAAACAGGGCGAGCGATGCTCCGTCGGAAACTACTCATCCGGATCGGTCTCCTGGTCGCCTGCTTCGTCATGGGCGCGGCGGTGGCGGTCTCCCTGCTCCAGCAGGCGATCCCCGATATCGACCGGATCAATCGGGACGCGGTTGTTCTGATCGACGGGGTGCACACCGCCGACGACTGTGTTGCCGAGATCGAGAACGCGCGCGACGGGCTTCCCCCTTCGGGCCCCGTCAATGCCCAGGCGCCCGACGAGCGGCTGCGTGTCGCGATGTCGGCCATTGGAGCCCACGACGCGATCAAGATCGCGGGCTCGCCCCAGGCGAGGTCGTACGCGAAGTTGGTCGAACTCCTTCCCGAGTTCATGGAGCCCGCAAGTTCGGACGCGGCGAGCCAGCGGGAGCATCGCACGCACGTGCATCAAGCGATGCGCGAGTTGGCGCGCTCGGTCCGCGGGTTTGTCGCCGGCGAGCAGGCGTCGTTCGGGCGGTACTTCCGCGGGCTGGTGCTGGGTCTGACGCTGGCGGCGCTGGTGATGGTGAACGTCGCGGTGTTCGTGCTGCTGCGTACGGCGATGGTGGTGCTCAAGCCGGTCGGGCAGTTGGTGGAGGGAAGCCGCGAGCTGGCCGCCGAGCGATTCGATCACCGCGTCAATGTCGAACAGGGCGACGAGTTCGGGGAGTTGGCGACTGCGTACAACCGTCTAGCGGAGCAGTTGCAGGCCAACGAGGAGCGCAAGGCCGAGACACTGCGTCAGTTGGCGGTGACGCTGAATCACGATCTGAACAACGCGATGGCGACGATCGAGATGCAGTTGTCGCTGGTGGGGCGTCAATCGGGGGGCAATTCGAACCTCGAGCGGTATTGCCGAGAGATCCAAACGACTCTATCGAGGATGAGCAAGACGGTGGCGTCGCTGAAGCACATCCGGCGCGTGGTCCTGACGGACTATCTCGACGGGCAGAAGATGGTGGACTTGGAGCGTTCGGTCGACGCGGGGGAGGTTCGCGCCTCTCATTCGCCGGCCGACGTCCACACGACGGGTATGAATTAACGCGACGCATCCCGGAGCGTCGAAAGCGGAGCGGATCATGAAGAAGTCTCTTGATTGGCACTACACACCCTTCGGGCGGGTCATTCTGTTCCTGGGGAGCATCCAACTGGCGGTGCCGGTGCTCTTCCTGGTTTCCATCGCGCTGGGTGTCGGCACGTGGCTCGACTCCAAGCAGAACGCAACCGTGGCGCGCGAGTGGGTCTACGGCTCGTGGTGGTTCGTGGCGCTGATGGGGCTCACCTGTGTCAGCCTGATCTTCGCCGTCATCACGCGCATCCCGCTCAAGAAGAGGCACATCGGCTTTGTCATGGTCCACGCCTCGCTGGTCGCGTTGATCGCGGGCGGCTTCTGGTCGATGTGGGCCCGGGTCGACGGGCACCTGATGCTCCGCGAGGGCACGCAGGGGAGCATCATCGAGACGCAGGAGCATCAGATCGAGGTGATGGAGCCCAACCGCGGCGACTTCAACAGCCTTGGGGCCATCCCCGCGCCGCTGGGTCGCAAATCGCTCACGCTGGGCGGCGTGTCGTTCGAGGTGGTGGAGCGTTGGCAGAATTCCAAGGAAGAGGAGGTCGTCGCCAACGACAGCCCCGTTCCTCTCCGTGCCGTGGACATCTCGCCCGTCGCCGGGCCGCAATCGGCGTGGGTGGGGCAGGAAGATCAGGCCGGCCCCTCGCCGACGCTGCTGGGCCTGAAGGTGCTGGTGCTTCCGAACGGGAGCGACTGGACGCCGCCCAAGCCCGACACCTCGGCCAAGGGCGACTTTGTGTTCACCGACGCCGGTCACACGCACGCGTTGGGCAACGTCGGCGACGAAGTGCTTCCGGGCTGGAAGATCGTGGAATTGACGCGGTATGCGCGGGCGATGGTGTCGGGCGACACGATCGTCGAGGGTTCCGCGACGTCGCCGGAGAATCCCGCCGTGCAGGTGAAGATCTCCGACGGGAAGGGCACGACCGAGATTCACACGGCGTTCGCCCAGTTCCCCGACATGATCATGGGGCGGACGCTCGAAGGCGAGGCCAAGTCCGGCGCCAAACTTATCAAGGGCGGCGTGAACGCCGGCGAGACGCTCATCATCTTCGGGACGGTCGAGAAGACCCGCATCGGCTACATCGGGCTCGACGGCGCGGGACGCACCTACGACATCGAGAACCGGTACCCCGTGACGCTGCAATTCGACACCCGCGAGGTCACGATCCACCGCCAGTTGTCCAACGCCCATGTCGACACGCGCCTGGTCGAGGCGCCCGTCGCCAAGGACAACTCTCCTGCGATCCTCGTCCGCGTCGGCAACTCCAATGAACTCAAGACCATCTCGTGGAGGAACATGCTCCCCGTCACCGGCGAGAGCGGGAAGCAGTTGGCCATCTACTACGGCCCGAAGCGCGCCCAACTGCCCTTCTCCGTCCGCCTCGACAAGTTCCACAAGATCGACTACCCCGGCACCGAGATGGCGATGGAGTATCAGTCCGACGTCGGCATCATCTTCCCCGGGCAGCCCGAGACCAAGTTTGATATCTACATGAACCACCCCTTCGCCCACGGGCCGTGGAAGGTGTACCAGTCCGGTTTCAACGGCACGACGGTGTCGATCTTCAGCGTGATGCACGATCCGGGCCTCACGCTGACGTACATCGCGTCCACGTTCCTGTGCATCGGTGTGGTGATCACGTTCTATAGCAGGTCCATGAGTTGGGGCCATCCGGGCATCCCGATCCGCCCGCAGGACCCCGTCAAGAAGGAGGTCGCGTGATGTTCCGTCGACTGTTGTTCGTCGCGATGTGGTGCCTGGCGCTGCTCCCGGGCCTCTCGAGAGCAAACGCGGCTGATACCGACCCGGGCATCGCGCGCCTGGGAGCGCTGGCGGTTCAAGAGGGCGGGCGCATCATGCCCCTGGAGGGCTACGCGCGGCGCTTCGCCGTCGAGGTGACGGGGCGCACGCGCTGGTCGTCGGGTGGTCCCGAGGGCTTCACCAAGCGTTCGTCGATGCAGTTCCTCCTCGACTGCATGTTCGACGGGGACAAGATGATCAAGTCCAAGGTCGTCACCATCGAGGACAAGCCGTTCAAGAAACTGGTCGGCCTGGACCCCGAGCGCCGCTTCTTCAGCCCGGTCGAGCTCTCGCAGTGCACTGGGCTGTCGCAACTCCTGATGGACTTCGAGAAAGCACGCCAGGATGACCCCGGCGCGTCGGCGACCAAGGACCAGCGCAAGGCCATGGACATCCGCAACGCCGCCAACCGAGTGGCGGAGTTTGCCAGCGGCCTGACCCTCCCCATCATTCCGTCGCAGCCCGGTCAGGCCTTCCGTCACGCCAGCGCGCAGACCGCCGACCCCGGCGCCGAGGCCGTCCAGGCCGCGTTCAAGGAGGTCGCGCAGCTGTATACCTCCGGGCAGCCGGTCACTCCCGCGGTGGAAAAGTTGGAGAGCGCGATCAACGCGATGGGAGCGCTCACGGAGAACGACGCGCGGAACGTCCGCCTCGAGATCTTCTATGACAACCACGATCCGTGGGTGAAGACCGCGGTGTTCTACGGGCTGGCGCTCGTTCTCTTCGGGTTCTCGCGCCTCGTCATGAAGAACATCATGCTCACGCTCGGGCTGGCCGCCACCGTCATCGGCATCGGCGAGCACATCCTTGGCGTGGCGCTGCGCGTCATCATCCTCAACCGCGCCCCTGTCAGCAACACCTTCGAATCACTCCTGTGGATGGGCCTGGTCGCCATCGGCGTCGGCCTGATCTTCCAGATCGTCAACAAGCGCCGCGGGTACTACCTCTTCGGCGGCATCGCGGCGGCCATGATCTCCGTCCTCTTCGCGGGCCTGGTCCCCCTCGCCGACCGTACCAACTCCCTCCCCGCTGTCCTCCGCTCCAACTTCTGGCTCACCATCCACGTGCTCACGATCGTCGCCAGTTACGGCGTGCTGGCCGTCGCCGCCGTTCTCGGGCACGCCTATCTCATCAAGGACGTCATCCTCAACAAGCGCGATGAAGTCAGCCGCGCCCGCTCCGCAGCGCTGGTCGTGCAGGCCTATCGCACGATCCAGGTCGGACTGGTGCTCCTGACCGCGGGAACGATCCTGGGTGGCGTGTGGGCCGCGGAATCCTGGGGACGATTCTGGGGCTGGGACCCGAAGGAAACCTGGGCGCTCATCAGCATCCTGGTCTACTTCGCCGTGCTCCACGCCCGCTATGTCCGCTGGATCGAAGACTTCGGACTGGCCGCCTCCGCCGTGCTCGGGCTCGTTGTCATCGTCTGGACTTTCTACGGCGTGAACTACGTCATGGCCACCGGCCTCCACAGTTACGGCTTCGGCTCGGGCGGCGAAGTCTGGGTCGGCCTCTGGGCTGCCATCGAGTTGGTCTTCCTCGCCGTCTGCTGGGTCCGCCACCGGAGCCTGAAGAGCGCCGCGGCACTCAACAAGCCCCAGGCCGCGTAACCCGCGCGACCAACAATTCCCACTCCCAAGGCCCGCGGTCGCGGGCCTTTTTTCATGGGTGCTCAACGGTGCGATCGCGCGGATTCCCACGGCGCTCCCGAGGGGTCGCTCCCCTCCGTCTGGCTGCCATGCCCCGATACTCCCGAATCCTCGCCGCGAACGCCGAAGAATGATGCGATGGTCGCGACCTCACCGTCATCAACCAAGGCGTCCGCGCGCGGCCCGGCGGCGATCGCCATCGCGCTCCCGCGCGGGTTCACAACCTCGGGCGTCACCACCTGGGCCCTGCGCCTGGTGAACACGCTCGCGGCCCATGGGCGTCCCGCCGCCCTCATCGCGCACGCCGAGACGTCCGGTCACGCGCGTCTGTCCCTCCCGATCCATCCGCGCGTGCTGGTGCGCGAACTGCGGAGCGTGCCCGATCTTGACGCCGCCCAGGGTGATCTCTCGCCCTTCATCCCGCACTATCGCGAGGTGGTGCGAGAACTGTCGATCGAGACGGCGCGCCCGGTCGTGCTCTCACCGAACCTGCTGGGCGATTGCTACGCGATCGCGGCCGCCCTGTGCACCGCCGATGCCGAGAGCGTCCGCGTGGTGGGCTACAAGCACCTGCTGAATCCGTACGACACACGGGTTCTGGCGGCGTACGAGCCGATCATCGCTCGGTTCGTCGGCGTGAGCGACCACATCGCGGGCGTGCTGCGCGGGGCCGTGCCCGCGCGGACCGCGGATGTACGCTCGATTCCCTACGGCGTGGAGGTGCCCGCGTCGGTCGCGCCGCGCCCGTCGCTTGCGGGCCGCCCCGTCACGATGATCTATCACGGGCGGATCGAGCAGAACATCAAGCGGGTGCTGGCGCTGGTCGAGATGTCGGACGAACTCGGGCGTCGGGGCGTGCCGCACCGGCTGACGCTGGTGGGCGACGGGCCGTCGACGCGCGAGGTCGACGCGCGGATCGCGCGGGCCGAGCCGGGGCGGATCCGGCGGTTGGAGGCGATTGCGCCCGACGGCGTGCTGCGTCTGCTCGAAGAGCACGACATGACCGTGCTCGCCTCGCGTGCCGAGGGGCTCAGCGTCGCGATCCTGGAGGCGATGTCGCGCGGCTGCGTGCCGGTCATCACGCGCACCGAATCGGGCGCGACGCAGCTCATCTCGCCCGGCGAGAACGGCGAGCTTGTCGACCTCGCGCCCGACGCCACCGACGCCGCGCTGGGCACGCTGATGGCCGACGGCGTGCAGCGGGCGCTGGCGCGGGGTCTGCAGGCGCAGAGCCGTGCGTGTGTTGAGCGCGCCCGCGGTCGCTTCGGCCTCGAGTCCCACGCGCGACAGACCGCGCTGCTCATCGACGAGATCGCCGATTCGCCCGCGCGCTCCTGGCCCGCGTCGCGCCCGGTTGCGTTCACCAGCAGCGCCGCTTCCGCGGGCTCGGGCGCTGTTCCGCCGGACGGCGCCTCGCGACTTCGAGAGACGCTGCAACGCCTGACGGGCAAAGTCGTCGCGATCCACGGCACGGGACGCCACACGATCGAACTGGCAGGCGTGCTCGCCGAGAGCCCCGCGCGGATCGTCGCGTTCACCGACGATGATCCCGCGCGCCACGGCAAGTCGCTGTGGAATTGGCCGATCGTCGCGCCCGCCGACGCCGCCCGCACCGGCGCCGGCGATGTTGTCATCAGTTCCTGGATCAATCAGGACGCGATCGTGGCGCGCGCGGGCGTGTATGAGCGCCAGGGCCTGCGCGTCCACACGCTCTACGGCACCGGCGCGGGCTGACGCCGGGGAGCGTCCGGATCACGCCGTTTCGGCACGGGCTCGCAGCCCAACCCGCGGGCCGATCTACAGGCACCCGCCCTCGAATTCCTCGGCGAAGAGGTCGTAGTCATTGCCGTTGACGAAACCGTCGTCGTTGAAATCGGCCGCGATGTCACCACCTTCGAAGGCTTCGGCGAAGATGTCATAGTCATTCCCGTTCACGAACCCGTCCTTGTTCACGTCGGCGCCGCAGAACCACAGGCGCGTTGCGTAGATGTCCGGATCGCCGCTCCGCGTATCGACATACACCGGCGTGATGCGTCGCCCCGCGCACGCCATGCCGCACATATCGCCCACAAACTGCTGGTTGCGGATCAGCCCGTCGCTCGCCGCGTTCCACGTGTTCTCCGACAGGCGATACTCGTGCCATGTCGCGCCGGCATCCTCGCTGTACGCGTAGGAGTTGTCGAACCACGCATCGGTGTTCGTTGTCGCGTCGTTCTGGTCGGTGCGCCGCCCGTCCCACCACGACACGTGCAGGCGTCCCTCGCGATCGACCTCGATCCACGGGAAGAACTGGTCCTGATTGAACGCGTCGGCGTGGATCGTGTGCGTGGGCGCGCTCCACGTGTCGCCCTTGTTGGTCGACTTGGTGAAGTACAGGTCGATATCGTGCCGCCCGCTCAGCAGTTTCGTGCGATCGCAATACACCGCGTACAGCGCCCCATCGACCGGGCTCACGGCGATGCACACCGTGGGGATCACGCGGAAATTCCCCGGGAAGCGTGAGCCGTCCTGGATCGTCCAGGTATCAAGGCGCGTGGCGATCGTCTTGGTGACGAAGCTCGACCCGCCGTTGGCCGAGCGCTTGAGCATGAGCCCGCTGGCCTGGTCCCAGTACGCGATGTACAGCGTGCCGTCCTTGGCGACCCGCGGCAGAAACCCCAGCCCGCTCCCCAGGCTCACCGGCGCGGTCCAGGTGTCGCCGAGATCGTCGGACCTGATGCACCCCTCGTTGTACGTGATGTAGAGCCGAGTTGTATCCGGCTCGCCGGGCTTGGGCCCCGCGGCCATGGCGCCCCGGTCCGCGCTGGCCGACAGGCGCGCCATCTTCGTCGCGCTAAACGCCGTCGCCGTTGGATCGAGCCGCGCGATATACACGCCGCCGCCCGTGCCATAACTGATCCCGCCAACCCACATCGTCCCCGTGCGCGGGTCTGCCGCCGTCATCGGGCTGGCCTCTATCAGCGTCTGATTCGCGGTCGGCGGCCTGACGAGCATGTCGCTCCACGTGATCCCGCCGTCAAACGACAGACCCACGCCAGTGCTCAGAATCTCGCTGGAGAGCACCGGCGATAGCCGCCAATCGATCCACGCCGCCACGATCCGATCGGGGTTGAACTCCGACGCCGCGGCGCTGGTGTTGTTGGCGGCCCGGTTGACGGGCGCGGTCACGTCGACGCGCGGCTGTTCGAGGATCGCGGGCTGGGCGAGTGAGAGCGACGTGAAAAGCCCGACAAACGCGACGACGGGTGCCGACTTGCATGTATGAGCCAAATACCCGATGGCGCGCTCCATGATCTCGCTCCGGCGATCGCGGCACGCGCCGTCACGGCGCATCCTGCGTCGATCACATCTGATCGACCGGACTCTATCTGAGACAGTTGTTTTGCACGTCGTGCGATGCGTGCTCGATCCACGGGCATCGGGAGCCGAGCCAGTCCGCGTGTCTCTGTCCGGGCGCAGTCATGAGGGGCGACAGAGCGGCGCGACAGCCCCCGCCCCTCACCTCGGCGGCTTGCCCGTCACGATGTCCACCCCGCGCATCCGCCGGACCATGTCCCGCATCATCTGCTGCCCGCGCACCCGCTGCTGCGCCGACGCGAATTTTCCTACGCCCTCATTCATGAACTGGAACATCCGCCCGGCCATCTCGCTCGTCGGCGCGCGGTCCGGGTTTTCCTTGATCCGTTCCATGTCGCGGGCCGCCTGGCGCCGACCTTCCGCCAGCCGCTCCTCGTCCGACACGTCGCGCGGGCGTCCGCCCAGCGTCTCCATCATCTTCGTGAAATCCACGAATGTCTTGTCGAGATAGTCGCCGCGCTGATCGTCGGGAACCTTCGCGTAATCCACCGCGAACTTGTCCCACGTGTCGACCGCCAGGCGCGAGCCGTTCTCCATTAACTGGTCGCGTGCCGCCCCCGCGATGCCCGCGGCAAAGCTCGCCATCAGCACCGAGTCGCCGGCGTCCATCGACTTGAACCGTTGCACCAGTTGCCCGATCAACTCCAGGCGTTTCTCGACCGGGAGCCTGTTGAACTCGTCGGTCAGCAGTGTGTACCCAAGCACGTCGCTCAGCGGATCATCCAGATAATCCGGCTGCGGCACGGGCCGGAACACGAAGTACGCGCCCACGCCCAGCCCCAGCACCAGTGCGCCCAGCGCGATGCGCCCGCCCCTGATCCAGCGCGTGCGACGATCCGGATCGGCGTCGATCGGCGACCACCAGCGATCAAACCGCGCCCGCAGCGACGCCCGCGTGCGCGCGACAAGCCCCGGCCGCTTCACCTTCTCCGCCGGCGCCGCCGCAACTTCGTCCAAGAGGCTCGGCATCATCGGTTTGTTGCTCGTGTCGCTCATGATCTCACGCTCATCCGCCCATCAGTGCCGCGCTCGGCACGCCGACGCCCTCGTGTCTTGGCTTTTCTCGCCAATCCGTCTCTTCGTCTTTCCGCCTCTCCTTCCTTTGATGCCCGATGCCCATCAATTCAACGGCGAACTCCCGAATTTCAGGACGTCCTTGAGGAAGTCCGCGCTCTCCTGCTCCGTTGCGATGGTCGCCCAGTCGGCCCGCCAATCGAACATGAACAAGCCGTTCCGCGGGATGGCGTTCTTCTTCTGCGTGTGCCAGTCGCCCGCGTCCACGAGGATCGACCAATCCTTGCCCGAGTCCTTCCATTTCTCATAGGCCCGTGTCACCGCCTTGGCGGTGCGCTCGGGGCTCACAAGCCCGATGACCTCCGCCGCCAGCATGTAGATCGCCGGCACGTAGTCATAACTGATCCCGGTCGTTTGCCACACCGGGCGGAACGCGTCCTCCTCCGAGTTCGACGCCACGTCCGACGGACACTTGTACGGATCGCCCACGATGTACAGCCCGTCATCGCCCTTCCGCGGCGTCGCGGCGCTCACGTACTCCTCCAGGATGTTCAGCAGCGACGGGTCGTTCTCCGACGATGTGTCGTCGTGCAGCGGCCTGACCTTCGGTAACACGCCCTTCGACCGCTCCTGCATGTAGATCGCCAGCCCCGTCCCGATCCCCTTCAGGTTCGTCAGGCACTTGAGCCTCCGCGATGCCTCGCGGCTCTGCGACAGCGTCGGGAGCAAGATCGAGATCAGCACCGCGATGATCGCGATGACCACGAGCAACTCGATCAGCGTGAACGCGCGACGCCCTGTGCCACTTCCGCCGCACGACCGCCGCCATGATTCGAGCACCCACCGCCGCATCTTCGCCCCCACGCACCGAAGCGCTCCCACGCCGCCGCCGTCCACAGTTCAACCGCCCGACCCGTTCCGAGTTGCCGAATCAGCCGACTCCCGGACGCAGGCGGCAATCCGCTCGCCCGCGCTTGCCGCCGACTCTATTGCAACCGATCGCCCCGGCGTGGTCAATGCGTCCCGCGCCGGCCGACCCATGATCGAATCGACCGCTTGCCGAGGCTGGATGCAGTTCTCTTTCGTGTCAGGTTCGTTTTACCTTGCAAAGAGCGAACGGAAGCCCTTTCCAGCCCTGCCGATCCGCAACTCAGCCGCGCGTGGTTCCACTCCGAATCTGCACTCGTCTACTCGTGCCCGGTGTCCGGTGCTACTCGCGCCCACTCCCGCAGCGCCGCCGCCGCCTTGGCGTTGAGCGTGTGCCCGCCGCGATCCGACCTGACGCGCCCGCGCACCGCGACGCCCGCCAGCGCCAGGTCCCCGATCAGGTCCAGTAGTTTGTGGCGTGAGGCCTCGCGCTCCATCCGCCACGCGTTCTCGATCGGCGTGCCGTCCGTCCCGATCACCAGCATCTCGCGCGTCGTAACATGCCCGAACAGACCCGCCTTGCGCAGCATCTCCGCCTCGCGTGCAAGACAGAACGTCCGCGCCGGCGCGATCTGTCCCGCGTACGTCTCCGCCGCGCCCGCCTCGTCCGCGACATAGGCCGCGCGCTGCTCCGGCAGGCTGTCGCCGCCATAGTCCAGGCGATACTCAAACTCCATCCGAGCGCTCGGCTCGATCGTGATCGTCGCGCCCGGCGATTCGCCGACGACAATCGTGCGGTCCAGCACCAGCATGGGGGCGGCGTCAACATCAACCAGCCCCGCGCCCACGAGCGTTTCAACGATCGGCCCGGCCGAACCGTCGAGAATCGGGATCTCCGGCCCGGTCACCTCGATCAGGACATCCGTCACCCGCAGCCCCGCCAGCGCCGACATCACGTGCTCGATCGTCGCGACCGCGGGATTCTCCTTCGACGCCGTCTTCGTCGGATCGGAGATGATCGATGTGTTCCTGCCCGGCAAGCGCGGATCGATGAACACGTGCGTCACCAGCGCCGGGATCGCGCGCGACGGATCAAGATCGACGCGAACGAATCGCACGCCGCTCCCGCGCTCGCCCGGCACGATCCTCACACGCCCGACGGCCGCCGTGAAAAGACCGATCCCTTCGAACGCGGCCGGCGTCCGCAAGGTCCGTCGCATCACGCCCGCTCCGACGCCCATCTCGCGCTCCCTCGCCGACGACTCAAACGGCGCGTTTCACGTCTTCAGTATGCCATTCGCCGCATGGACATTTGGACTCAGCGTGGGCCCGCGCCGGAATCGCCGCACGAAAACGCCCTTGCTGACGGTCGGGGTACTGATGGGGCGCGATGATCGGTCCTCTCGCGCTCCTGATCACCCGACCACTTCTTCTCTTCCCCTGTCTCGCTGCCTCGCTGTTTCGATCAGGCTTTCTCCCCGCCCGCCTCGCGCCGGTCGATCAGCCGCTTGAGCGCAGGCGAGTGTCGCAGGAACTCCCACATCGGGACCGCCGGATAGCCCATCCACGTCTCGCCGTCGGGCACGTCGCGCATGATCCCCGACTGCCCGCCCACCCGTGCCATTTTTCCGATGGTCAGCCCCTCGGCCACGCCGACCTGCCCGCCCATCTGCACGCCGTCGCCGATCGTCGCCGACCCGGCGACGCCGACCTGGGCCGCGAACAGGCAGGCGCGCCCGACGCGGACGCCGTGCGCGATGTGGACGAGGTTGTCGAATTTGGTCCCCGCGCCGATGAGCGTCGAGCCGAACTTGGCGCGATCGATGCACGAGTTGGCGCCGATCTCGACGCCCGCGCCGATCTCGACGTTGCCGGTATGCGGGATCTTCACCACGCCGCGCCCCTGCGGGTCGGGGCGATAGCCAAAGCCGTCGGTGCCGATGACGACGCACGAGTGCAGGATGCAACCATCGCCGACGACGCACGCGTCGAGCACGCACACGTTGCTGTGGAGCGTGCAGGCCCGCCCGATCCGCGCGTTGCGACCGATATGGACGTTGTGCACCAGCACCGTGCCCTCGCCGATCGTCGCGCCCGCCTCGACAAGGCAGCCCGGCCCGATCGACGCGCCCGCGCCGATCACCGCCGTCGGATCAACGACCGCGCTCGGATGCGCGCCCGCCGGCCTGGGCGTGGGGGTCGGCGCGAACCGCTCCAGCACCTGCACCAACGCCAGGTCCGCGTCCGCCACGATCAGGAGCGCCCGCCCCGAGCCTTCCGCCGGGCGGTCGATCGGCATCCCCCGCGTCACCAGCGCCGCCGAGGCCTTGCTCGTCGGCCACTGGCGCGCAAACCGCTTGGAGCGGATGAACGACAGCGCGCCCACCCCTGCCCGGTCGAGGACGTCCATGTGGGTGATCTCGATGTCGCGCGAGCCCGCGACCTCCGCGTTGACCAGTTCGGCCAGTTCGCCCACGCGCAGCGACACCGGCGATCCGTCGGCTTTCTTCGACATATCGACCTTCCCGCGCCGTTTACTTCTTCTTGCCGCCGGCCTTGAACTGGTTGTTCAGGAGCGTCACCACCTGCTCGGTGATGTCGGTGCTCGAATCGGCGTAGAACACCCGCTGGTTGGCGATGAACGCCTCCATGTCGGTCCCGCTGATATTGGCGGGGAGTTGCACGTCCGCGTCGTTGCGCAGCACCAGGTGATACCCGTTCTGCTTGGCGACCTGGTCGATCGCCGCCGTCACCTCCAGGAACGCCTGCTTGTAGAGGTCGCCCTGCGCCAGGTTCAACTGGCGTTGGAACAACTCGCCGGTCATCTTCAACTCGGCCTCGGCCTTGATCTGCTCGAACGCCAGCGTCCGCTTCTCCTGCGTGCCGTCCTTGGCGGACTTGACCTGCTCGGCCAGGTCCTTGATCTTCTTCTGCATCCCGTCGAGGGACTTCTGCTTGGTGTCGAAGTCGGCCTTGAGTTTGGCGGACTCGGTCTTGACCAGTTCCATGCCCAGCATGATCTTGGCGACATCGACGACCGCGACCGCCGTGGTCGGGGCCGGGGGGCGCGGCGCCGTGGACACGCCGTAGACGTGGGCCGCCCCGACCAACCCGAGCGTGAGCACCGCCGCCATCGCCAGCCTGCCGTTCAACCAACCGCTTTTCATCGTGAAACTCCGTGGAGTGCGTGCTTGAGTTCGGGATGGTACGCCGGGGGCAAGGCCATCCTTGTTCGCCGTGGATTACTGGAAGGGCAGGTCCAGCGAGAAGGTGAAGACGCGTTCGCGGTCGGTCTCCTCGCTGATGAGCGGGAAGCCGAAGTCAAACGCCAGAGGCAGGGGGGACAGCGCCGGGATATACAGACGCACGCCGAAGCCCGCCGAGACGCGGTAGGCGTCGAAGCCCGGGTCGAAGGTCGTGGTGCCCGAGTCGATGAACGCGACGAGCGAGACGGTCTCGTCGACCAGCGGCTGATCGATCTCCCAGCCATGGAAGAACATGTAGGTGCCGCCGACCACGTCGTCGCCCATGGTCTTGGTGTCGTGTCGGATTCCAACGGGCGAGATGGCGCGGTAGTTGAAGCCGCGGAACGACTGGCCGCCCATGTAGTAGCGTTCGTAGACGGGCACATCGCTCTTGTCCTGCGGGATGTACGACGCCGCCGTGCGCTGCTTGAGGATCGTGCGCCGCCCCAGGAAGTCCTCGTTGACGGTGAAGTAGGTCGTGACCTCGGCGTTGAACTTGGTGAAGGTGAAGTCGCCTCCGGCGGCGCCGACCTGCTCGACGCCCATCTCCACGCGTGAGCCCTTGCCCGGGCGGTAGGGATCGTCGAGCGTGGTGCGCGTGAGCGTGAACCCCACGCCGGTGATCATGTTCTCGCCCTTGTAGTCCCACACGTCCTGCGGCTTGTCTTCCTGGATGGCGCGCAGGTTCACGTTCTCGATGCGGATCGGGATGTTGGCCTGCCAGCGTGTGCCGAAGCGTCGCCCGATCGAGAAGCGCGTGCCCAGGCGGTCCTCGTCGAACTCGTCGTAGTCGCGCGAGGTGAAGAAGGCCGACGCCGAGCCCGCGTAGTTGGTGTCCAGCAGGGTCGGGTCCGAGAGCGAGATGCGGTAGGTCTCGAAGCGCGTGCCGGGCATCGCCTCGATCTGGAACGTCTGGCCCGCGCCGCGGAACGCGTTGCCCTTGATCAATTCCTCGAAGGTATCGGGCGTGTCGGCGACGTCGAAGTTCTTCTGCGTGAACGCCAGTCGCCCGGTGAGCCCCGCGTCCGATCCGACCAGCACGCCGGCCGCCAGTTCGCCCGTGTTGGTCTCGGTGGCGCGGATCAGCACGTCGCGGTAACTCGGCTCGTCGGGGTCGGGCTCCTGCGGCACGACATCGATGGGCACGGGGTTGTCGCGCATCGGGTTGGCGAAGATCCGCAACTGCTGGAGACGCCGCTTGGTGTGGAAGATCGCGGTGGAGTCCAGCGGGCGTCCCGGCTTGACCTCGACCTCGCCCAGGATCACCGACTGCTTGGTGATCTCGTTGCCCTGCGTGATGACCTCGCCGGTCTTGTAGCACTTGCCCTCGCGGACGACCAGCAGGATGTCGACGAGGGGCTTCTCGAGGTCGCGGAGTTCGCGTCGGTCGACGTTGGCGTCGGTGTATCCCATCTGCCCGTAGGCCTGACGCAGCGATTCCATGCTCTTGCGCAGTTTGTCGTCGGAATAGACGTCGCCGGGCTTGATGAGCATGAGCCCGGAGACCTGCTCGGGCGTGTACACGCCGTAGGAATAGACCGAGAAGACGTTGGGCCCGAGCGGGAAGATCTGCTCGCCGGGCTTGGCGTCGGCGCGGGCCTCTTCGATGGTGGGGAAATCGCGCCCGCGCTCGGGGTAGATCACGGTCAGGTTGCGGAGGGTGAAGAGCGGGCCCTCGCTGATGATGAAGGTGACGATCGCTTCCTTGCCGTTGGGGCTGGTGCGATAGACGCGGTCGGCGCGGACGTCGAGGTAGCCGCGGTCGCGATAGAACGCGACCAGCGAGGCGACGTCCTGGTCGAGGACCTCGTCGTCGAGCGGGCCCTTCTCGAGGATGGGGAAGGCGGTCTTGGTCTTGATCTGGCTGCGGAGTTCGCGTGCGGTGAAGGCGAGGTTGCCCTCGAAGCGGATGTCGGTGACCTTGGTGCGTTCGCCCTCGCGCACGCGGAAGACGACGATGTCGGATTCTTCGAGCTGCTCCTCATCGACGGCGACCTGGGCGAGGTAGTAGCCCTTCTGGCGGTACACGTCCTCGATGTCGCGGCAGGCCGCGGCGAGTTGGTAGCGATCGACGGGCGTGTTCACCAGCCCCTCGGTGCGCTTGAGGATGTCCTGGTCGCTCACTTCCTTGTTGCCCACCGACTGGACCGCGAGCACGACCGGCTGGGGGATCAGCGTGTAGGTGATGATGACGCTCCCGTCGTCCTGAAGACGGACGCGTCCGTCGACGCGCTTGAAGCGGCCCAGACGGTTGAGGCGGGTGATGTCGTCCTGCACCGCGCCGGGGCGGAAGGGTTGCCCGACCTTGGAGCGGAGTTGGGCCCGCGCGAGCGTGTCGAGTTGTTCGTCGGGCTCGCGATATTTCTGTTCGGCCGGGTCTTTCACCTTCGGGCCGGTCGGCTCGCGCAGTTGGATCGCTCGGACGGGGCGGCCCTCAAAGACGTCCAGGTCCTGCGGGAGCGGGTTGGCCGGCGCGTCCTTCGGCTTTTCCAGCGTCGGAGGCTCGTCGTCGGTGGGTGGCTCGACCGGCTGGGCCAGCGCCGGAGCGGCGAGGAAACAGGCGAAGCCTGCAACGGCCAGGAGCCGCCGCGCGTGAGCGCCGCGGGCCGTGCGGGCGAGGGTGAGATTCGTCCTGAATGGTTGCGTGGTGTCGGTCAACCCGTTCCCAATCCCCATGCTCGCTCCCGGCCGGAGGGCCGGGGGCGCGGCGTCGTGCGCGTATTGGCAGGGACGATACCCGCCCCAAGGCCCGGCCACAAATGCCGGGCGGGGGTTTGCCAGCATCACCGCAAGATTGCGCACGAGCGTGGTGATGCGCGGGAACGAGTCGGGTGAGCCCCGGGGCCAGCGCGGGGGATGTGGAAAAGATGTGGACGGCGATCTCGATCGGCCTGTGCGGGAAATCCACGGCGAGTAATTCGATTGAGGACATGAGGTTGCGCGAGCGGGAGCGGATTGAGATCGAAACCTGGGGTCGTACGGGCTAATGATGCGCCTCAGGGCGCTCTGGGGTGTTCTGCTATCGTGGGATTCCCGGAGTAATCGCCCAAGGCGTGACGGACCGATGGATAGGGTCCGGCGCGTGCGCCCGGGGGTTTTCCCGGAGTCGATCGTGCGAATTTCCCGGCGACCTGTTGATGGGTTGGCTTGATGGGTCGGGCCGGTGTGTTGGGAGGCTGAGGTGAGGCGAGCGAGAAAACTAGCCGTGGGATGTGTGGCGGCGGGGACGTTCGTCGCGGGCATTGTGCTGGCGTGGTACCTGTTCCGCCCGGGTGTGCTGGCCTCCGTCGGTACAGCCCAGTTGTTTTTGCTGATCGGGCTTTTCACGCTGCCGTTTGTGGCGCTGGCGGCCTGGGAGTTTGAGCGTCGGGCGCGGCACGCGGCGCCGGTGGCGCGCGGGCACGAAGGCGAATCGCTCGCGGGCGATCGCGTCGCGCACGAGTTGGATCACGACTTTGCGGGCGAGGTCGCGGTAGGGGATGAGGAAGTAATCGCGGCGGGCGCGGATGAGAGCGGCGCTGCGTTGGCGTCGGCGGGCGTTCCGCCCGAGCGGGTGCTGGTGGTTGAGCCACGGATCGATGTGGCGCGGGAGTTGTTGGAACTCATGCCGCGCGACGCGGGGCGTGGCGACGAGGCTGCCGGCGCGTTGGGCCACGCGGCGGAGGTCGGGGCTGATCAAGTGCCCGCGCACGAAGATGTGCCTCGTCATCGGCACCCGGCGCGGCCGCGTCGGCGTGCGGCCGGTGGCGTGGGCTGAGGCTCGTGCCTGTTCAATGCGAGCAATGCCGGAGATAGCATGTCCGGCCACCGCCCCGCCTCTGCGGGGCGGATCTGTTTTTGAAGTCCCGGCCAGGTCGTGGCTCGCGGAGTTCTCTGAGAACCGCGGTCTACTGCAGATTCACCGGCATGACGACGTACATGAACTCGGTGCCGGACTTGATGAGTCCGGGCTTGTTGGAGGCCTTGAGTTCCATGATGACTTCGTTCTCGGGGATGACCTTGAGGGCGTCGGTGATGAAGGTGGGGTTGAAGCCGATCTCGATATCCTCGCCGTCGTAGTTGGCGACGTCGACGTTGATCTGGGCCTCGCCCATCTCGGGGGCGCGGCTGGAGAGTTCGAGTTGTTTCTTCTTGCCGCTGAACTTCAGGCGCACGCCGCGGGATTCCTCGTTGGTGAGGAGGGCGGCGCGGCGGACGGCGGAGGCGAGCACGTCGCGGTCGAAGGAGATCTTCTTGTCCTGGTCGCGGGGGATGACGTCGTCGTAGGGGGGGAAACTGCCCTCGACGAGGTTGCTGACGAGCACGGCGCGGCCGGGGTCTTTGTCGGTGCCGAAGGAGAAGAGAACCTGGTTGTCGGTCACGGCGACATGCACGGGCTCATCGCCGTCGCGGACGAGTTTCTGGAACATGCCCAGGGCCTTGGTGGGGACGATGCAGGAGGCGACCTTGGCGTCCTTTTCGGCGGGTCCGGGGAGGGCGATGCGGCAGAGGGCGAGGCGCCGGCCGTCGGTCGCGACCATTTCGAGTTTTTTGCCTTCGCGGCGGAGGAGCACGCCGTTGATCGCGTAGCGGCTGGTTTCCTTGGCGGTGGCGAAGATGGTTCGGGCGATGACGGTGTTGAGGGTTCCGGCGGACTGGGTGAAGACGGCCTTGGCCTTGGGAGCGGCGGCGGAGCCGGCGACGGCGTCGTGGAAATCAGGGATGGGGGGGAATTCGGCGGCGGCGTAGGTGAAGACCTTGAAGTGGGCGTCGTTGCCGCGGATGTGGGCGGCCTGGTCGTCGGCTTCGATGGTGAGGGTGGGTTCCTGGTCCTCGGCTGAGACGATGGCGCGCAGTTTGTCGGCGGGAATGAGGGCGTCGCCGGGTTCGGAGACGTCGACCTGCGAGAGTTTGAGCTTCAAGGCAATTTCTGCGTCGGTCGCGGAGAGTGTGAGCTCGCCGACCCCGCCGGACTTGGCGGCGTGGAGGTGGATGCAGGAAAGCTGGACCCGCGGGGAGCGGGCGGCGACGGCGCCGGAGACGGTGTTGATCGCGTCGAGCAACGCGGAGCGATCGCAGATGACCTTCATGGGCCTACACTCCGTTCTAAATGGAGCCACAGTGTACCGGCGTGGCAGGCTGGTGGTGTGGCGATTGAGGGGTTTCACGCCGTCCGTTGATGTGTTTGGGACTGCCGTCGGGAGCGACGGGACCAGGAACGGGCGTGGGGGAACCCCGCCCGGGCGTGGTGACTTTCACCCGTTTGGGGGGCGGAACCTGCTCGACCGACACCCGTCGGGCGGGGCGTTTTCGGCAAGGAATAGCCGGGGCGTGGGGTCGGGTGGGGTTGATTCGACGCGGGGCAACCCATTGGGTTGCACCGATGGAGTGCTTCCTGATGTCATTCGAAGCCGCCGTGCACGCTCAGGCCATCGAGATCGACCGACTTTCTCTTGAAATGTGCGCCGCGTCGGGGACGGGTCATCCGTCCAGCGCGATGAGCATCGGACACATCGTGACGGTGCTGATGTTTCACACGATGCGTTGGAGCCCTGATTACCCCGACTATCCGACCAGCGACCGGCTGGTGTTGAGCGAGGGTCACGCGGTGCCGGCGGTGTATGCCGCGGCGGCGAAGATGGGCGTGATGGTGGGGAAGGACCCGCAGAGCCGCCGGAAGTTGACGCTGGATGATCTGAAGACGCTGCGTGCGGCGACGAGCATGCTCGACGGGCATCCGAACCCGATGGAAGGGTTCCCGTTCTTTGATGCGGCGACGGGGTCGCTGGGTCAGGGGTTGTCGATCGCGGCTGGCCTGGGCGAGGCGGCGGTTCTGGATGGGAACGACCGGCGCGTGTACTGCATCATCGGCGACGGCGAGTCGCGCGAGGGGCAGATCGCCGAGGCGCTGGATTACCTCATCGACCACAAACTCGAGAACGTGCTCCCGATCTTCAACTGCAACGAATACGGGCAGGCCGATCGCGTCAGTTCGCAGCAGTCGCCCGAGGCGATCGCGGCCAAATTGACGGCGCTGGGCTTTGAGGTCAAGACCATCGACGGGCACAACCCGGCGCAGATCAAGAGCGCGTTCGACACGTTCATCGGCGGCAAGGGTAAGAAGCCCATGGCCGTGGTTGCCAAGACGGTCAAGGGCTGGGGCGCGCCGTCGCTGCATGGGAGCGGGTGGCACGGCAAGCCCGCGACGGGCGACCAACTCAAGCGGGCCCTGTCGGAACTCGATGAGAAGCGCGTGGAACTGACCAGCGCGCTGGCGTCGAGCGATTCGTTCACCATCGACCCGCCCAGCGAGTACAAGGCGCCGGAGCCCAAGACCGGCGACATCGGCACGCTCTCGGCGTATATGAAGAAGAACGACATGACGGCGCTCCTGCAGGGCGGCAACCTGGCGACGCGCCGGGCCTATGGCATGGCGCTGCGGGCGCTGGGTCATGTCAATGACCGGATCGTCGTGCTCGACGCGGACGTTTCGAACTCGACCTTTGCCGACACGTTCAAGAAGGACCCGTCGCTGGCGGATCGCTTCTTTGAGTGCAAGATCGGCGAGCAGAACATGATCTCGGTGGCGGCGGGTCTTTCGGCGGCGGGCAAGATTCCCTTTGTCTCGAGCTTCGCCAAGTTCATCACCCGCGCGTACGACCAGATCGAGATGGCGATCAACAGCGGCGCGAACCTCAAGATCGTCGGGAGCCACGCGGGCATCACCCTCGCGGCCGACGGGCCCAGCCAGATGGCCCTGCCCGACGTGTCGTGGTTCCGCTCGTTCACGACGATCAAGGACCACCGCGGGAATCCGGGGTGCTACATCCTCCAGCCGTCGGACGCGTATTCGGCCTGGGCGCTCACGAACGTGATGGCGGAGTACGAGGGCGCGTGCTACATGCGGACGCTCCGCCCCGACACCGAGTTCCTGTACTCCGACGACGTGGTGTTCAACCTCGGCGGGTTCGAGGTGCTGCAGGAAGGGCGGGACGTGGTGCTGTGTGCCGCGGGGTACATGGTGCACGAGGCCAACAAGGCGCTGGAGCTGCTCGACAAGGCGGGGATCTCGGCGACGCTGGTCGACCTGTACTCCTTGCCGTTTGACGCGCCGGCGCTGCTCGACATCATCGGGGCCAACAACGGCTATGTGATCACGATCGAGGACAACTACGGCGGCGGGATCGGCTCGGCGGTTTCAGACGCGCTGACCGAATCGGGCGATGCGTTCAAGCTCACGCAGCTGCACGTCAAGCGGATTCCCAAGAGCGCCAAGACGCCGGAAGAGTTGCTCTCGATGTGCTCGCTCTCGGCGGCGGACATCGTGAAGGCGGCGATGAGCTTGCTGCAGGTGGCGTGAGCGGCAGGCCGCGGCACGCGACGGCTGAATCAGTGAGTGACGTTCATCAACCCCCGCCAAGAGCGGGGGTTTTCATTGGGCGCTCGCGGTCCGGAGGTGCCAGCCCTTCTCGGGGCTGAGCGGCTTGGCGCCGTTCGACGTGTACAGCTGCATCTGGCATGTCGCGGCGTGCTCGCGCACGCTCCTGACCTCGATGGTCACGTCGAGCGATCGGTCCGCCAACTGCAGCTTCAGTTCCTCGTACACACCCTCCGCGTCCCCGACGTTGACATCGATTATCGCCGTGGTGATGTGCGACTTGCCTTCGAGGTCCGAGGCTCGTGTCCGGACCTCCAGCACGTTTGTGATCTCGCAGTCCAGCGGCGTGAGGTGCAGGAACCGCTCGAACTCCGCGGGGAGTTGCGGCGACTCGCCGGCGTCGAACTCGCCGCTCCGGGTCATCCACGGAAACCGCGCGCCGAGATTGCGTTCGGAGAACTTCTCATTCCAGCACTTGCAGAAGTCCAGCATCCGCTTCCGCGCGATCAGGTATCGGCGAGATCCCCAGTCGATGAAGTGCATGCGCTCGTCGACAGAGCTCCGCCAGGCCAGGTCCGGATCGATGGCGGGCTTGAGCCATAGGCCCGAGTCGTCGGCCTTGATGATTTCGGCGTGATTCTCGTCGTAGGTTCCCGTGCAGCCGTACTGGCGGAAGTAGAAGCCGCTCTCGGGCGCGAACTTCACGGTGAAATTCATGCCCAGCCCGTCGCCGCCGTTGTATTCGCCGGCGTATTTGTTGGCCCAGTCCTCGCTGAACGGATGATCGCGGTCATGGAGCAGGAGTTCGGCGTCGATCGCGGCGCGGCGGCGTTTCATCGCGCCCTGCTCTTCGAGCATTCGGCGCTGATGTGCCTCGTCGCGGGTTTCCTTCTTGGGCTTGGGCGGCACAGAGTCCTGGGGCGCGGGCGGCGCGGGCGGCGCGGGCTCGGCGGGCTTTGGCGGCGTGACCTGCGCCAGCGCGGGAGCGACGAGGGCGAGCAATAGGTTCGTCAAGAGTGTGTGCTTGAAGCCATTCATCGCTTCGCCGGCCTTACGTTGTCACAACTGGTGCCTCGGTCGAGCGTTGACATCCACGCCCCGTTTTTCGGCGGATCCGCCTTGGCCTGATCGGTGAACGTCTGCACGAATCGCGCCTCGCTCAGGTGCTCTTCCGTTCGAACGACGCGGGCCGACAGTGGTTGCTTCGAGTTCACCAGGTGAAACGCCAGGCCGCGCACGACATGATCGGCCGATCCGGCGTCGAGCGTGAGTGTGCCGCGCATCACGAGTTCGCCGGATTCCAGTCGCTCGGTGCTGACATCGCCGACTTTTACGACCCCGGCGTCGATTGGGTCGGTGAGCAACAGGCCCGCAAACTCCGCGGCGACCTTCGGCGGCGTGGTCGGTGTGTTCTTGCCGCGATCGTCGCGATGGAGCGGGTAGACCCAGAAATCACGTTTCGCGAGCGTGCCCGCGTTGTAGGCGTTGCAGAACTCTTCAAGCTTGGAACGGGCGATCAGGTATCGGCGTTCGCCCCAGCGCACGAAGTACATCTCGCTGTCGAGAGTTTGCAGCGCGCTCGGTTTGGGCTGGTCGACCAGTTTGAGGCTCGCCCCGGTCGCGTCGGCGAGAATGATGTCGCCGGTGTTGACCTCCCACGTGGAATAGCACCCCTCGCGAATGCAGACGATGCCGGATCGGGGCGCGAGCGAGATGATGGTGGTGACGCCCGTCAGGCCGCACGAATACTCACCCGCCCACTCGTTGGCCCACGCGTCGTCGCCCCTGGCGGGCGACTCGGCCAGGCGGCGGAGTTCGGCGTTGATCGCGTTGCGCCGGCGCTCGACCTCGGGCATTAACTGCTTCACGCGATCGGCGGGCGTGTCAGCGGCCTGAGCTGCCGGCTTGGCCGCCGCCGGCTCGTCGTCCTGCGCCAGCGCGGGCACCGCGGTCGCCATCAGCGCGAAGCACAGCCCCGCGATGCGGCGTGACGCACGATTCGGAACGGTCGGCTCGGCGCGGCCCATGAGAACCTCCACGCGTCTGCCCCCGAATCAGCGTATCGCGACGGTGGAATCGGCACAAGACAAACCCGGCGACCTGCCGTCTCAGAACGCCCTTCGCGTCGGATTCGCCACGATGTTGTCGCGGCCGAGGATGAGGAAGTCGGCGATCTCGACGGCCTCCTGGAAGCTCTCCTTGGCCTTGTCGTAGTCGGCGCAGTTGGGGAGCACCTGTCCCTGCTGGAGGTGTTCGGTGGTGGGGATGGCGTCGCCGCAGATGAGGGTGGTGGCGCGGGGTTCTTCGAGGAGCAGGCCGCACGTGCCGGGCGAGACGCCGGGGAGCGGGAAGATGTCGACGTGGTCGGCGAGGTGATCGGGGGCGGGCTTGCAGCGTTGGAGGATGACGATGTCGCGCTCGATGGCGGCGCGGATGGGATCGTCTTCGTCGCCGGGCGCGTCCTGCGCGATGCGGCGGAGCGTGGAGGCGAGCATGACGCCGACGCGCTCGCGCTCATCGTTGTGGATCCACCACGTGGCGTCGTCGAAGAGGTCGAGGGCGCGGCGGGCGTCGGGGCGGAAAGAGGTGAGGAAGACGTCGGTGACGGCGGCGGCGGGGAGTTTGGCGCGCTCCTGCAGGCGGGCCGCGAGGGCCTGCGAGGGCAGGCCGGGGTCGACGATGATCACGCGATCGCGGGAGCGGACGAGGGTGGTGGTGGAGTGTCCGGTGCGGACGGGTTCCTTTTCGCCCCAGAGCGGGTGAGCGGAGAGGGCGCCGATGCTGATGATGCGATAGTCAATCATGCGAGGTCCGGGAGAGAGTTCACCGCGGAGGACGCGGCGATCGCGGAGACGGAAGAGAGTTCAACACGGAGAGACACGGGGGGAGCACGGACGAGAAAACAGAAGAATGAACCACAGAGGCACGGAATCACAGAGAAGAAAGAGATGCGGGGCAAGAACAGATGGAGCGAGGAGAAGAGAGGTCAGTAAGGGGAAGCGACGCCAGATCGTTGAGAGCGTTCTCCGGTTGGTCATTCTCCGTGTCGCTCCCTGGTCAACGTGTCCATGCGCGGCTGTTTGTTCGGCGTGCGGAACGCGCATTACTCGCCGCGAGGGCGATCGTCGCGGAGTCGTTCCAGGGCGGGGTGGCGTTGGGCCTTTTTCTGTCGCAGGATCTCGATGACGGTTGGGGGCACCATTGAGGAGAGGCCCGAGAGGTCATTGCCCATGGCGGTGATCTGCTTGATGAGGCTGGAGGATGTGTAGGCGAAACTCTGGCCGGCGACGACGAAGGCGGTCTCGAGCCCGGCGACCTCGCGGTTGGTGACGGCCTGCTGGACTTCGTATTGGAGGTCGGAGAGGTTGCGCACGCCGCGGAGGAGAATGGTGGCGCCGATGGAGCGTGCGAAATCGACGGTGAGTCCTGAGAAGGCGCGGACGGTGACGGGCGCGTCGGAGGGGTGTTGCGTGACGAGTTCCTTGACGAGTTGAGAGGTGAGCGCGAGGCGTTCGTCTGCGGAGAGGAGTTGGTCCTTGCCGGGATTTCGGCCGACGGCGACGACAAGATCGTCGAAGAGTCGGCGTCCGCGCTGGATCACGTCGAGGTGTCCGAAGGTGATCGGGTCGAAGGAGCCTGGAAAGACGGCGAGATGCTTGCTGGGCATTGGTGGAGTGTAGGGAACGGAGGAATGGGCGCTCATGGCGTGGCGTGTGCGGTGGTGGGAGGTGGGATTGCAGGTCGTGAGCCGTGTCGGGAAAGAAAATAGGGCGAAAGTTTGGAAATGGGGGCGAAATCCATCTGCGCGCCGGCGCTCGACCCGTGTATATTCGACAGGAGTCGACCTACCGGGGATTTATGATTCTCGGACCCGCCGGAGAAACCGGTGGCTCGTGGGCGTGGGTCTTAGAAAGGGTGTGGGTGATGAAGCACAGCGCACGTGTTTTGGGCATGACCGCCGCCTTGGCCGCCTTGGCCGGTTGTTCGGTTCACAGTCATGAGATGGCGGGGCTGAGTTCGGGGCGTTCGGCGCCGATGCGGCTTTCGGCCGTGGGCGGCGCGCCCGAAGCGCCGGCCGGCTCGATGACAGCGCCTCCGATCGATCTGACGGACGGGAGCGTGGCGCAGTTGTCGTATGCGCCTGTCGAGATCATTGATACGCGGACGTTTCCGAAGCAGATCGACGTGACACCGTTCACCGGGACGCCGCGTCGGGTGAAGGAAGTTCTCCCGCCGCACACCAAGCCGGCGAAGATCAAGCCGCAGATCGAGGGTGAGGCGGTCGGCGCGGTGCTGGAGGAGGCGCGTGCGACGCCTGAATCGTTGTTTCCGGGGATAGCGGCGACGCCGTGGACGCCGCCGGACCCGACGTTGGCGGTGGGCCCGAACCACATCGTGTCGACGGTGAACATGGACGTGGCGTGGTACACCAAGGGCGGGACGCTGCAGTTCCAGAGCCGCCTGGACAACACGGGGAGTCCGGGGTTCTTTGAAGGAATCGGGGCGGGCGGGTTCACGTTCGACCCCAAGTGCTTCTATGACCATTACAGCGGGCGGTTCGTGGTGCTGGCGCTCGAGTACTACTCGCCGAACCAGGCGTGGACGACGTTCGCGGTGTCGGACGATTCGGATCCCAACGGCGTGTGGTACAAGTACCGTCTCAACGCGGTCGTCACCATCAGCGGGAATACATACTGGGTCGACTATCCGGGCTTTGGCTACGACCAGGACGCGTACTACATCACGGGCAATCTGTTCGGGCTGAACAACAGCGGCTTTGCGGGCGCGTTCTTCCGCGTGCTGCCCAAGTCGCCGCTGCTGAGCGGCGGGACGGCGGTCGCCAAGGACCTGCGGGACGGGAACTCGGCCAGTGTTCAGGCGGCCCAGACGTTCGGCACGGCCCAGGCCCAGTACTTCGTCACCGACGAATCGAGCACGCAGTTGCGCGTTCACGCGGTTCGGAACCCCCTGGGAACGCCCACGCTGACCAGCACTCTTGTGACGGTGCCGTCGTTCTCGTATCCATCCAGCGGCGCGCCGAATCAGGGCGGCGGCTCGGCGGACGTGCTCGACGGTCGCATCATCAACGTCCACTGGAGGAACGGGAAGTTGTATGCGGCGCACGGCGTGAGCATCAGTTCGCGGAACCAGGCGCGGTGGTACGAACTCAACACCAACAACTGGCCGACCAGCGGCTCGGTGACGCTCAACCAGTCGGGCAACGTCAACGGCGGGACGGGCGTTCACACGTGGTTCCCGGCGCTGTACAGCAACAAGTTCGGTGACGTGGGGATCGTGATGGCTCGTTCGTCGTCGACGACGTACTGCAACGTGGCGTACACGGGGCGCAAGTCGACGGACGCCGCGGGGGCGATGGGTGCGCTGCAGCAGGCCGCGATCGGCAACGCGACGGCCAACGGTCGTTGGGGGGACTATTTCGACATGGCCGTTGATCCTGTGAACGACTCGACGTTCTGGTTCATCGGCGAGTATCAGACCACCGCGGGCTGGGCGACGTGGATCGGCAGTTTCAACATCTCGACATGCCCGGCCGACTTCAACAACGACGGGTTCGTGAACGCCCTGGACTACGACGCCTTTGCGGACCTGTTCGAGACGGGCAACATCGGCGCCGACTTCAACAAGGACGGGTTCGTGAACGCGCTCGATTACGACCTGTTCGCGGAGCACTTCGAGGTTGGGTGCTGAGGCGCGTCGCGAGGCTCCGGGCGGAGGCATCAGGATGATGCGGAAGCCCAGAGGTGCGTGGATGTGAATGTGTGACGAGCAAGGCCCGGGGCGACCCGGGCCTTTTTCATGGGGGCTGAGAGCGGGGATGGGTGGATTGCGTCCGTCGCCGGCGTGTTGAGCGATCCGCCCCATGAGCCTTTCACTTCAAAGTGCCGGAAAAACAAGGCGAATTCATTGACAAGCCCGCTGGGGCGCGTAGCGTCGCGCGCTCCCCGCATTCCGCGAGGAACTGATGGCAAGCACCACGTCGGGGCGCTTGCGAAGGGGGTATTCGATGAACAAGTCGATTTGTTTCGGCGCTGTTTCCGCGCTGGTGCTTGCGTCCGGTGCGATGGCCCAACCGGTGGTGTTCAAACCCGGCCTGTCGATATTTCCGTTCGCGGGGCAGGCCGCCGGACAGCAGCCCATCGCCTGTCCGAAGTTCGGCGTGATAGACGCCCCCTTCGGCGCGCACATGGGGATGATGTACATCAGCGAATTGTGCGGCACCGGCGTCGTGATGATCACGCCGAATGGGCAGCAGGTGCCTTACACCATGATTGCCGGTCCGTTCCCGACCGGGGCGTTCGGGCTGGACATCGACGGCCCGATCGCCAACGCGTTTCTGCCCGGCGGGATAGGACTCCCGGCGACGATGGGCCTCTTCGGTGGACCTGCGAACGCGTGGGTGGCCGAGTTGGGCGGCGCACCGCTGATCCGGGTGATGCCGGGTGGGGCGTGGATGCCGTGGGCGCCGTCGCCCGGCAACCCCGGCTCGGCGCAGGTGCAGATCGATCGGACGCCGGGGCTTCAGTACGGCGGGATGATGTACATCAGCGACTGGGGCAAGGACGGGACGGACTGCATCTACCGCGTGAATCCCGCCGGGGTCGCCGCGATATTCTGCCCGCTCGCGGGGCTTGATCCGCGGTACTTCACGTTCGATGTGTCCGGCGGGGTGACGGGATATGGACCGAACCTGCTGTGGGTGAGTTCATACGCGACGGGCCAGGTGTTCAGCGTCACGCCGCAGGGCGTGATGATGCCGCCGATCGCGGTGCTGCAGCCGGATCTCGAGGGGCTGGCGTTCGGTCCGGGCGATGCGTATTTCGGCCCGTGGCTGTACGCGTGCAATCTGACGCGTGGCACGATCGACTACATCCTGCCGGGCGGGGGCCCGGTGATGCCGTTTGCTGCCGGGCTGCCCGGGGCGGCGTACCCGATGTTCGTGTGCGTCGGGCCATACGCCAAGTTCGGCAACCCGACGCTGTACGTTGCCGACGGCGGGGGCTCTGTGTGGATGATCCTGCACTGCCCGGGCGACTTCAACAACGACGGGTTCGTGAACGCGCTGGATTATGACGCGTTCGCGGGCTTGTTCGAGGTCGGCGATCACGGCGCGGACTTTAACGGCGACGGCTTTGTGAACGCGCTGGACTACGACGAGTTTGCCGAGCACTTTGAGAACGGATGCTGAAGCGCAGGCGTCGGGCGCATCGAGGAGAGAGCCGACGCGCGAGGGGAGAGTGCATCGAGACGCGACCGGGCGTGAGTGCCCGGTTGCGTCGTTTCCGGCCCGCCCGGAGCGGTGGATCGCGCGGGATGCACGCGTGCGCTCGGGTCGGTTGTCAATCTTCCGCCTGCTCGCCCTCGGGCGCCATCTTCACGATCGCCGGGTCAAACCTCGCGATCGCCTCGACCAAATCCCGCTGCTGCGACATCACGCGCTCGATGTCCTTGTACGCCCCCGGTGCCTCGTCCGCACCCGCCGAGAGCAGCGTGATCCCCTGCTCGCGCAGCGTGCCCCGCACCGATCCGAAGCGGAACTTCTCGCGTGCCTTCGTGCGGCTCATCACCCGCCCGGCGCCGTGACTCGACGAACACAAGGACTCCGCGCTCCCCTTCCCGACCACCACATAGCCCGGGTGTGCCATCGTCCCGGGGATCACTCCAAGCACACCCGCACCCGCCGGCGTCGCGCCCTTGCGGTGCACGATCACCTCCTCGCGCGTCACGCTCCCGTCCGCGTTCTTGATCTCGTGCGTCTCCTTCCACGCAAAGTTGTGGTGGTTCTCCACATCCGCCAGCGTCTTGGCCCCAAGATGCTTGAGCACCGCGCGATGGATGCACGCGTGGTTGGCCGCGGCATACTCGCCCATCAGGTTCATCGCGTCCCAGTACTCGCGACCTTCCTGCGAATCCATGTCGAGCCACGCCAGGTACCGCTGCTTGTCGGGCAACCCGCGCCGCTTCCCCATCGCCACGTCGGAGTAGTGCTTGCACACCGCCGCCCCCGTGCCGCGGCTTCCCGAATGGCTGAGCAGCGCCAGGTACGTCCCCGGCTCCAGATCGAATCGCGCGTGCGATCCGCCCTCGGACCTCTGATCAATCCCGCGCGGCGCGCCCGGCAGGACCGTCAACGTGCCGAACTCCACGAAGTGATTGCCCGAGCCGCTGGTGCCAAGCTGCGACCACGCCTTGTCCTTGAAGCGGCGCGTGACCGGCGAGACATCCCAGTCCATGTCCATCACCGCGTGCTCGCGCCGGCGCGGAAACTCCGCGCCGATGCCGAACGACGTCTGATCCTCGATCGCGCCGGCCAGTTGATCGCGCGTGTGCTTCTTCTCCAGCATCGACGCCGGCAGATCGAGTACCGAGAGTTTCATGCGGCAGGCGATATCCACGCCGACCGCGTACGGGATCACCGCGTTCCGCGTCGCCAGGACGCCCCCGATCGGCAGGCCGTAGCCCACGTGCGCATCGGGCATCAGCGCCGCGCCCGCCGCCACCGGCAACCCGCACGCGGCCATCAACTGGTCCAGCGCCGGCTGGTCGAAGTCCTCGCCCGCCACACCCCAGAGCCTGTAGGAACACGATGAAGAACCTGTTGACATGCGGGATTGTTGGCCGGCCGCAACCGATTTCGCGAATGCACCCTTGACACGCACTTGAACGATCGTTCTACTATACTTGAACGATCATTCAACAGGCACCCATGGCCCCCGCAGTGACCCCCCCCGACACCAGAACCCGAATCCTCGAAGTTGCCTTCCAGCTCTTCCACGAGCAGGGCTACCACGCCACCGGCATCTCCACCATCCTCCGCGAGGCCGGTGTCAACGCCGGAAGCCTCTATCACTTCTTCCCCAGCAAGGAGGCCCTCCTCGTGGGCGTGCTCGAATACGCCCTCTCCGCCATGTCGTGCGTCGTCATGGCCCCCGCCGAGGCCGCGACGCCTGACCCCATCGGTCGCGTCTTTGCCCTGCTCGATTGGTACCGCAGCAACATGAACTCCTGGGGCTGCAAGATGGGCTGCCCCATCGGCAACCTCGCCCTTGAGGTCTCCGACAACGACCCCAAGGTTCGAGCCCTCATCGACGCCAATTTCCGTAACTGGGCCGACCACGTTAGCGCCTGGCTCCACAGTGATTCCGCCGCCCTCCCCGCCTCCGTCAACCGACGCCAACTCGCCTACTTCGTGCTCACCGTGATGGAGGGCGGCATCATGCAGGCCCGCGCCGCCGCCAGCATCAGACCCTTCGACGACTCCGTGGCCCAGCTCCGCACCTACTTCGACGCCCTCCGCTCCCTGGCCGCCCTCGATCGCTCTCCGCACATAGATCGAATCGTACCATCGGCCGGAACTTCCCCGCTGCCCGCGCAACAAACCAATGCCGCGGCCGACGCAACAGCGGCACGCCGCAAGTCGCCGCCACGCCCGTCCAAGCCTCGCACGCGTCCATCACCCAGGCCAAAGCGCCGCTAGCACAAGGAGCCCCGCATGCCCGCACCAGTTGTTCACTTCGAAATCGGCTGCAAGGACCTCGCCAAGACCCAGGCCTTCTACGCCGCCGCGTTCGGCTGGGAGTTCATGGCCTACGGCGACTGCACCGCCATGATCGGAAACCTCGGCTCGCACTGCCCAAAGCCAACCGACGGCATCGGCGGGCACATCAACTCCCTCGGTCACCCGCCGCACAACTACGTCACCGTCTACGCCCAGGTCGACGACATCGCCGCCACGCTCGCCAACATCGAGAAGCTCGGTGGTAAGACCCTCGTCCCCCAGCAGGAAGTCCCCGGCATGGGCTGGTTCGCGTGGTTCACCGACCCAGAAGGCAACGCCCTCGGCCTGTGGAAGAACATGCAGCCCTGCTGAACCGCGTGCCGCGGCCCCTCCGCGCGGCCCCCCCGACCTCCACGCCGCGCGCCCCAACCGGCCCCGGCGTGTTTCAGCCGACCCGCGCACGACCCACGCCTGAATCCTCTCCCGGAGTTCCAGCCATGACCGCCCGCCTCCTCCTCGCCCTGGCCCTCCTCACCTCTCCCGCCCTGGCGCAGCACGGCCTCACCAACCACGAGCCTGTCCCCACCATACCTCCAATTGCCCAGCGGCTCCCCGCGCCGCCGGAAACCCGCACCTTCAAGCTCGATGTCGTCGAACTCCACCAGGGCCGCGAAGTCCCCGGCAATCCCGATTTCGCCGTCGATTGCTGGGGATATCGCTACCTCTTCTCATCCAAGCAGAACGCCGACACCTTCCTCGCCGACTACCAGAAATACGAGGTCCAGCTCGGCGGCGCCTGCGCCAAGATGGGACCCCTCAGTGGCCGCGGCGCGACCACGATCCACACCATCCACGACGGCCGCCTCTTCACCTTCGCCTCGCCGAGCTGCAAGGAGAACTTCCTCAAGGACCCCGAATCCCGCACCGATCGCCCCGACCCAAAGCCCACCACGACCCCCGAATCACTCGCGCGTGGCCAAGAGCTCCTCAAACTCATGCTCACCGCCATGGGAGGTCCTGCCAAGGTCGACGCCATGTCCTCCCTCCGCATGGAAGCCACCACACGCGAGAAGCAGGGCAGCAAGGACTACAACCACCGCCGCACCTGGATCGCATCGTTCCCCGATAAGTTCCGCCGTGACGACGACTGGGACGAATACAAGTACGCCATGATCGTCACGCCCGACTTCGGTGTGATGGCCTACTCCCAAGTCGAGGACATGCACCCGCAGCAGCGCCTCGCGCTCTCGCGCGGCCTCTACCACCTTCCCGCCGTCATCGCCAGACTCCGCACACGCGACGATTTCATCGCCGTTGCCGCCGGCCCCTTCACCATCAACCAAGCCAAGGCCGAGAAGCTCACCCTCTGGTTCGATTCCACCGCCACCACCCTCGCCCTCGACCCCACCACCGGCAAGGTCCTCGCCGCGTTCTTCCGCGACCGCGGCAAGGGCGGAGCCATCGGCGCGATCGAGATGCGCTACATCGACTGGCGCGATATCAACGGCCTTACGCTCCCTGCTTCCGCCGAGGTCTGGTTCAACAATGAACGCTGGGAAGCCGGCGATCTCAAGCCCGACACCCTTGCGGTCAACGACGCCAGTAACGTTCTCTTCGCCAAGCCGACGCCCAAGGAGTAGGCAATCGCGCCCCGCTCGCACGCTCACGATCAGTGCAGCAAGCGTGGCGCTCGGGCTCGCGGCTCTTCTCGTCAGGCCCCGCCCATCACCCTTTTCAGCACCTCATTCACGTCCTTCGCGTGCGACACACTCGGAACGTGCCCCGCATTCTTCAGCACCACGTCCACGCCCGCGCTCCTCAGCGGGATGATGCGATCCTTGTCGCCATGCACGCGCACCACCGGGCAACTCGGCCTCGCGCCGCCCCAACCAAAGATCGCGCCGCCCGCCCACTTCAGAAACGAGAACGGCACCGCGTCGATCATCGTCTCCAGAAACTCGCGGTCCTTCCGCCCCATCGGCCCAATCTGGCGGATGAACACCCGCCCCAGCTTCTTTGATCGCGCGCCCACCGCCTGCGGCACAAAGCGCCCGAGCGTCGCCGCCACCCGCATCCCCGGCGCAATCTCGCCCGGCGAGAGCGCGCTGCCGATCAGCACCAGCGTCCGCGGCCCCAGAATCCCCGACATCTCCGCCGCCAGCATCCCGCCGAACGACACGCCGCCCAGCACGATCTCCGCCCCACGCGCCACACGCGCCCGGACCACCTCCGCCATTCGCGCCGCATACGACGACAGCGACTCATGGTCCCGCGGCACAAGCCACTCGGGCGAAATCAACCCCGGAAACTCGCCACGCTGCGGGTCAAACAACCGCGGGTCCGCGCCCAGGCCGGGAAGAAGGACGAGCGAGGGAGCGTTCATGAAATTCGCTCGGCATGAAACTGCGACGCGATGATGTACGAGCCGCCGATGTCGAGCATGTACACGGGTTGCGCAGGCACTCCTGACGGGAGAGGATTGCCTCCCATGCCGTAGTGTGGCGATCGTTCCGGGATTGATGTTTTCAGCCCGAATTGCTCCAGCACCTTGATGTACTCAAGCATGAGCGGCTCAGGCCCGCCGAGCGAAAAATAGCCTATCGCAGGATTCCAATGATCAGAAATGATCGTAAGAAACGCGTGGTTGATAAACGTATCAATAGGCCACCAATCACCGACCAAATCGCGATGGGCGTCGAGCAGTCTGCCCAAAAGCGGCGCCGGATCGAGCACTCGCCCAGTCATATAAATGCTGTGCCTGGGTTTCGAATATGGCCACAGCGCCACGTGGTCAGAGTCGAGGTAAATGCCACCGCCTGAATAGGGCGTCAGCCGATAGTCGAGCGGCTTCGGCGCGACGATACGCCACTCCTGATCTGAGTCGCTCCCGGGAACAACGATCCTGACCGAGACATTGATCGTTTCTTCAGCAAAGGACACGCTATCGATCGATGCGCACGCCTCATCCCAGGCGTCATTGGCTTCCTCCATCTCCGTGATTGCGCGGAACAAGTATTCGAGCATAGCTGAATCGCCCGATAGTCGCTTTATTACATCCCCAGCTTCTCGCTCACAAACGCCGAGACCTTGTCCAGCGCGATGCGCTGCTGCTGCCCGCTGTCGCGGTCGCGCACCGTCACCGTCTGGCCCGTCAGCGTCTCGCCGTCGATCGTGAAGCAGAACGGGCAGCCCGCCTCGTCCATGCGCGCGTAGCGCTTGCCGATCGACTGCTTCTCGTCCATCTCCACGCCGCCCACGCGCCAGAACTTCTCCGACAGCTCCGCGTGCAGTTTCTCCGCGACCTCCGGCATGCCGTCCTTGGCGACCAGCGGGAACACCGCGGCCTTGATCGGCGCGATCCGCGGGTGAAACTTCATCAATTCCGGGCTCGGGCGCGACGCATCCACCGTGTACGCCTCGCACAAGAGCGCCAGCACGCCGCGGTCAAGGCCGGCCGCCGGCTCGATGCAGTGCGGAATGTACTTGCTCTTGGCCGCAATCTCTTCCTTGCTCTTGCCCTCGCCCTGCAGTTTCAGTTGCATCTCCTGGTCGAAATACTCGAGCTTGGTCTTGCTGTGCTCCTGGTGCTGCGTGAGGTCAAAGCACCCGCGGTGCGCGATCCCCTCCAATTCGCCGAACCCCGGCGCCGTGAACGGGAAGCGATACTCCACGTCGCTGGTGCCCTGCGAATAGTGCGACAATTCGTCCTTGTCGTGCTCGCGCAGGATCAGGTTCTCGCCCGCAAGCCCGATCGACTGCCACCACTGCATGCGGAAATCGCGCCAGAACTTGTACCACTCAAACGACTCGTCCGGATGGCAGAAGAACTCCAGCTCCGCCTGGTCAAACTCGCGCGAGCGGAACGTGAAGTTTCGCGGCGTGACCTCGTTGCGGAAACTGGTGCCCGTGTTGCCGATGCCGAAGGGGATCTTCACGCGCGTCGTGTCGACCACGTTCTTGAACTGCACGAAGATGCCCTGGGCCGTCTCGGGGCGCAGGTACGCCTTGTCGTCCTCGCTCGCCGTCGCGCCGACATACGTGTGGAACATCAGGTTGAACTGACGGGGCTCGGTGAGCGTGCCGACTTTCTCCGCGTCGGGCCCCAGCACCTTCGCAAAGTTGGCGACAGGAATCGTCGTCAGCGCCACAACCTTCACCTGCCCGAACGCCTTCTCTGCCTTCTTCTGCTGCTTGGCCTCGCTCGCCGAATCCTTCATGAACGCAAAGAGCGGCTTGTCGCCCGCATCGCCCGATGCCGGCACGAACACGCTCACATGGTCATAGCGATATCGATTCTTCGTTTCGCGGCAATCCACCATCGGGTCATTGAACCCGCCGACGTGTCCGCTGGCCTGCCACACCTTGGGGTGCTGGATGATGCGCGTCTCCAGCGGCACGCAGCGCACGCTCTTCCCGCCCGGGCCCGCCTTGCCCCACGCCGGGCGCATGATCATGTCCTGCCACCAGGCTTCGCGCAGGTTCTTCTTCATCTGGGCGCCCAACGGGCCGTAATCCCAGAATCCGTTGATCCCGCCGTAGATCTCGCTGGCCTGGTAAATGAAGCCCCGGCGCTTGCACAGAGCCATGATCGCGTCCATGGATTTCGTCGTCATAGACCGGGATGGTAGGGGGCGGACGTTTGGGTGCGCTGTGGCACGGGCGCGTGTGGTGAGCGGAGGCGATTTCATGGAGCGTTGACTCCCCCGGCCGGGGTGGCGCTTCCAAGCCCCGGTGGAGGGGAAAGTCGCACCGATCATGAAGTTGCCCCTATGCGCCGGGGGCGTCGTCCTGTATTTTGGATGGCGTGGGGGTCCGGGCGCCGGGGCGGCGCGGACGGACATGAACCGGCTTGCGCCGGTGTGGACATGGGAGTTTGACATGTTGAACAGATTCAAGATGCGCGGCGTGTTGCCGCGGACGGCGTTTGTATCGGGCCTTGTCGCGCTGACCCTGGCCTCCGCCGCCAACGCGCAGTTCTTCTCCTTCGTCGATCGTCCCTCCGACCTCGCGCCCTTCGCCGGATCGGTGGAAGGCCCGCGGCCTGTGGCGGGGTCTGTCGTCTTCTCGGACCATGACAGACTCGCCGACGCCGTTGCCGGCGCGCCGGAGCAAGATTGTTCGCGCGATCTTTCGACCTACGGCATGGTCATTCAACTTCCAACGCCCGACGGGCGGTTGATCGACGCCTACATCGCGCGCTCGCCCGTGATGGAGCCGCTGCTGGCCCAACGCTTTCCGCAGTTCCAGACCTTCATCGTGCGCTGTGTCGACGGGAGCGCCGAGGGGAGGCTGGAGGTCCTGCCGCGCGGTGTGACGGCGATGCTGCGCACGATCGACGGTGAGGCATGGATGATCGACCCGGCCTGGTCCGGCGACGCAACGACGCTGATGTCGTATTCCATGCGGGACCTCAACGCAAGTTTGGATTGGACATGCCACACCGACCCGGCCACGCACGGAAAGCACCGGCCGACGGCGGACGGCGCGGGCGGGCGGTCGTCACGCGCGACGCAGACGCTTCGCACGGCGAGGGTGGCGATGGCGTGCACGGGCGAATACGGCGTGCACCAATCGACCATCCAAGGGCACGCGCCGAACGTCGCCGATCCGCTCGCGGCGATCGTGACCGTGATCGCGCGGAGCAACGTTGTGTACGAGGCAGACCTCGGCGTGCATTTCGATCTGGTCGCGGACGAGGACCAGGTCGTGTTCGTTGATCCCAACACCGATCCCTTCCCGACAACATGTGATGGCCTGGGCGGCGCGGACTGCTCGAGCCCCGTGCTGGGCGCACTCCCCGGAGCGCTCTACGCGAATCTCTCGTCGTCCTGGGACATCGGGCACTGCATGACGCGCATCGCGGGCGGCGTGGCCTACCTCTGGGATGTGTGCAGCGACGGAGGCGGCGTCTCCGGCATCCCGCGCGGCGGCGACCTCGACCCCTTCTCCGCGCTCGTCGTCATCCACGAGATCGGGCACCAGTTCGGCGCTAACCACACCTTCAGCGGCACCCGCGGGCGCTGCGGCAACAACGCCAACCTCTCCACCGCCTGGGAGGCCGGCTCCGGCTCCTCACCCATGGCCTACGCAGGTGGGTGCCCCGTCGGCGATGCGCCGCCTTCCGATAACATCGTCCAGTTCGCCGACCCCTTCTTCCATCACGGCTCGCTCGAAGAGATGAAGGACTTCATTCCCTACGCAACGTGCATGGGCTCGACCGCGACGACCAACCGCGTCCCGGTCATCACGTTCGTGACGCCCAACCAGCCGATCCCGCCCTCAACGCCGTTTGTGCTGAACGCGACCGCGACCGACGCGGACGGCGAGTTGCTGACGTATTCGTGGGAGCAGTTCGACAACGGCGTGCGCAGGCCGCTGGAAGGCGACGGCTCGGAAGACAACGGACAGGGCTCGCTCTTCCGCGTCTTCCCGCCGACGCTCGAAACGAGCCGCATCTTCCCGAACATGAGCGGTGTGCTGGCGGGCGGGTCTGTCCGCGGTGAGCGTTTGCCCACCGTGACCGGCGTCAATCGCAAGTTCCGCGTCGTGGTGCGCGACAACCACCCGGGCGTGGGCGCGTCGGCGATCTCGAGCACCGTGACGCTCACGATCGCGTCGGGCACATCGGCGTTCGGCGTTGCCGCACCCGCCGAGGGCGCGGTGCTCAACTCCGGGCCCCTCTATCCGGCGAACGTCGTGTGGACGGTGGGAAACACCGCGTCGGCGCCGATCTCGGCCGCGAACGTTGAGATCCGCCTGTCAAACGATGGCGGCGCGACGTGGCCGGACCTGCTGGGCACGTTCCCGAATAACGGCACGGCGAGCGTGACGTTCCCGGTGCGTGACATATCGGGCGCGCGGGTTCGCGTGAGCGCGGTGGGCAAGATCTTCTTCGCGGTTTCCAGGCCGTTCACGCTGGTGAATCCGTGTCCCGCCGACTTTGACCAGAACGGGTTCGTGAACGCATTGGACTACGACGCGTTCGCGGAGTTGTTCGAGACGGGGGATCGAGGCGCGGACTTTGACCACAACGGGTTTGTGAACGCGCTGGACTATGACGCGTTCGCCGAGCACTTCGAGGCGGGGTGCTGAGGAGACGGCGTTGTACACCGAACGCTGGTGTATCGAGGCGGGGCCGAGTATTCAGGAAATGGGGTGCGTGTACATGAACGGGGCGAATCGCGGCAGGTACTTTGCTATTCGATCGGCAGCGATGTGTATACGGATGCGTCGCGATAGAAGACCGGAAGGGAGCGGAGCGGCGGGCATGGACTCCTGTTGTACTGCCATTGCTGGGAAGATCAGCACCTCCGCGCCGCGCGGGCGATTTTCATGAGCAGCGGGCTCGCCGTCCGCGAACGCGGTGGCAGACTTGGATCACCGATTCCGCGCGCGCCGTGACGCGATTCCGGACCGGATGGAGCATGAGATTACGAGGGCGTCCACGGCCGACGATGATGTGGCGAGCGACGTTCGAGGGGAGACTAAGGCATGGACAAGACGAGTGAACGTGCGGCGGTATTGGCGATTGTTCTCGGTGCGGCGGCGACGGCGTGCGGCCAAGAGGACTATTCCTGGCGGTACTTTCGCCCGACCAATACTGGAATCCAGGGCGACTGGAACGAGTCGATTTGGATCGGGCCCGATAACGACCCTTGGATAGGCGGCTACAGCCCGAGCTTTGAGGAAGGCGGCATCGCCAAGTTCGTGCAGGACGAGAATCGCTGGATCAACGTCTCGAACGTCGATTATCCCATCATCGGGCATCCGAATGACGTCGGAACGACGCGCGTGAGTGACATGGTTTCCGACGGACAAGGCAACCTCTGGCTGGGCACCTGGCGCGGCGTGATGAGGATGAATTTGGCCGCCGGTCCAAGTTCGCTGGTGAAGTTCGGTCCGGGGAATTCGGCACTCCCGGGCGGATTGACGCGCGACATGACGATGGCGCCCGACGGGACGCTGTGGGTGTCGGCCGAATCCACCATTTGGGCAGCCGGCGGGCTCAGCCGCTATCACCCCGCGACGAACACCTGGACACACATGAGCGGGCGGGGCGGCGGCAAGATCGCGGCCCAGCCCAAGCCGAACGGCGGCTACTACATCTGGACTTCGCTCGGAGGACTCAGCCCCGTCGAGCGATGGGACAGCACGACGAACTCGTGGACGACGTTCCAGCCTACCGCGGGAAACCCGGCGGCGCTCGCGTCGCTGGACTCCGCGGACGACGCCGGCAACATGTGGATCACCCGGTGGTACGGCGATCAGGGCCAGTCGCGACTGGATTGCATGCGTCCCGACGGTACCTGGGTCTCGCCGCCGCTTCCTCCGGAGCATCCCGTCGTCCAGGTTGCGGCGCTCCGCGCGTTCGGAAACTTGCAGGCACTGATGATCGACGGCTACGCGCACCTGCACCGCTTCAACGGCACATCTTGGACCGACCTTGGACCCGTGCCCGATATCAATGGCTTCGTCGACGATCTCGACATCGCGGGAGACGGAACGATCTGGCTCTGTGGATCGGGCCTCGGCGGCGCGCTCCGGCGCGACGCGATCACGGGTGCGTGGCAGCGATACCGCGTCACCAACACCAGCCAGTTCGATTTCTTCAACGGAGACCTCTCGATCGATCCGAACTCCGGAGATGTCTACGCCTGCGCGAATGCTGCCCCGGGTATCGGCGGCATGGTCAGTTACGACGGACAGCGATGGACCTGCTGGGACCAATACACCTACGGCCTCGGCTACGACTGGCCCTTCCCGACCGACAATAGCGAAGCGATCTGCGTGCGTGCCTCCACGGGCACGGTCGCGGTCAACCCGATGTTCAACTACACGCACGAATACAGTCCGCTGACCAACACGTGGACGTCGATCCCCGGGTTCGTTGATTCGATCCGCCAGTATCGTGAAGATTCGTTGGGGCGACTGTGGGCGATCGGGCACTACGCCGGTCTCGGGTATTTCCAGAACGGCGCGTTCCACTCCATCGGCAACGGTGGGTGGGGCATGTCGCTTCAGACCGACCCGGATCGACCGGGCACCGTGTGGGCCAACCAGGACTATCTGATCACAAGAACAGATGGCGCGTACGTCTTTTCTCGCACCGTTGAGGACTTCCCTGAGGTGGTTGCCAACGGCGGCTTGTTCACGGGCATGGCCGCCGATCACGCTGGCGCAGCGTGGGTCGGGACCTGGGGACAATTCAACAGCGCCGGGAGCACTCTGCTCCGTATCGATGCCAACACGGGTTCGTACCAGATCTGGCAGCACGACAACGGCTGGCCCTTCCCAGGCGATCACGTCCGTCCCATCACCGTGACGCCCGACGGACGCGTGTGGATGACCTACGACAGCGAGTACCCGTCGACGGACATGGGTCTCTTGTGGTGGGACGGCACGAACATCGGGACGTTCCCAGCGCCGCCCAACGGTGAGCCCCAGTGGGGCGGCCTGCCACACGCATCGATCTGGGACTTGGAGGTGAAATTGATTCCAGGAGGGTACGAGCTCTGGATGAGCTGCCTCTCGCGCGGTCTGGCGGTACTCAAGGTATCGGGAACCATGTGTCCCGCCGACTTTGACCAGAACGGGTTCGTGAACGCATTGGACTACGACTCGTTCGCGGAGTTGTTCGAGACGGGGGATCGAGGCGCGGACTTTGACGGGAACGGGTTTGTGAACGCGCTGGACTACGACGCCTTCGCCGAGCACTTCGAGGCGGGGTGCTGAGAAGCCGCCGCCGCGAGCCCGAAATTAAATCGAAAATCTTGACATGTGTGTCCGAGATGCGACATTGGATGGTCGTGGGATACTCGTTTGTTGGAGATAGGCCCCATGACATCGATGCGTTTGGCGGCGTTGGCGTTCGTTGTGTTTTCGGGTTCGGCGATCGCCCAGCCGGGGTATTCGTGGCGGTACTACCGCCCGGGCAACACGGGCATCCAGGGCGACTACTGCGACGCCCTGTGGATCGGTCCCGACAACGACCCCTGGATCGGCGGCTATGACCCCGGCTTCGAAGAGGGCGGCCTGACCAAGTTCGTGCAGAGCGAGAACCGCTGGATCAACGTCTCCAACGTCGATTATCCCGAGATCGGCCACCCCGAGAACACCGGCACCACGCGCGTCCGCGACATCACCCCGGATGCCCAGGGCAACCTGTGGATGGGGACGGGGCGCGGCGTCCTGAAATTCAATCCCACGATCGGGCCGAGTTCGTTGAAGCACTACACCGCGACCAACTCGCCCTGGCCGGGCGGGTGGGTTACCAACATCGAGATCGCGCCGGACGGGACCATCTGGGCCAGTGGGTACGCGACCGTCTGGGGCGGCGGCGGATTGATGCGGTTCAATCCCGCCACCAGCACTTGGACGTACCTCGGCTCTTCTCGCCCGGAAAACCTCGCGATCCAACCCAAGCCCAGCGGCGGGTACTACGTCTGGGCCGCGGACGGACTGGACTCCGTTGGCCAGACTCAGAGATACGACAGCGCCACGCAGGCGTGGACGACCATCCCATCGACCAACGGCAATCCGCGCAATCTTCCGGGGAACAAGTGCGTCGATGCCAGCGGCAACATGTGGATCTATCGAGTCCTGCCCGACAACTTCAACGCGGTGCTGGACTGTCGGCGCCCCGACGGCACATGGATCGGCGTGCCCCAGCCGCCCGGCGGTGGGGGAGAAGTGCTGCGCGTCACCGGGCCCTCGCAGGCGCTGGCGATCAGCAGCGGGCAGGTGCGGCGTTACAACGGCTCGTCGTGGTTGTCGCTCGGCGATTGGGGCAACATCAACTGGACGTACGACCTTGCCATGGACTCCACCGGCGCCGTCTGGGCCGGCGGCGTAGGCGGCGCGGCGAAGCGCAACCCGACAACGGGCCAGTGGCAACGCTACCGCGTCACCAACACCAGCCAGTTCGACAGTTTCAACAACGACCTCACCATCAACCAGAGCACCGGCGAGGTTTGGGCGTGCGCCAATGCCGGGCCCGGAGCAGGGGGCATGGTCAGGTTTGATGGTGTGCGTTGGACCGGCTGGAATCAGTTGACCTACGGGCTTGGCCACGACTGGCCGTTCCCGACCGACAACAGTGAAGCGATCTACGTTCGTCCTTCGAACGGCAACGTCGTCATCAATCCGATGTTCAACGGCACCAAGTCGTACAACGGCTCGGTGTGGTCCAACATCTCCGGCGGCTCAAGCGACGTCGTCGCTTACACCGAAGACTCACTCGGGCGACTCTGGGGGCTCGGCGAATACTTCAGTCTCGGGATCTATCAGAACGGCGGGTTCACCAACTACCAGATCGCGGCCTGGGGTCAGTCGATGCGCCCCGACCCCGATCGCGCCGGCACCGTGTGGGCCAATGCCGGCTACGAGGTCGCGCGCACCGACGGGTCTTATCGCTTCACACGCACCATCGATGACTTCCCCGAACTCACCAGCCAGAGCGACACGTTCTGGGGCATGGCGCCGGCGCGCAACGGCGTGGTGTGGCTTGGGTGCAGCGTCATGCTCGGCGCCGGCGGCTCGGGCGGCGGGCTCATCCGTCTGGACGCCAACACCGGCGCGTACACCATGATGAAGTTCGAGGACGGCTGGGCACTCCCCGGCGCGTATGTCACGCCGCTCATCACCACGCCCGACGGACGCGTGTGGATGGTGTACAACAACTCGTATCAGTACTTCGACGGCGGGCTGTGCTGGTATGACCCCGCGTCGGGGCAGGTCGGCACGTTCCCGGGACCCATCGACGGCGCAGCACAGTGGGGCGGCCTGCCCCACACGCAGATCAAGGACATGGAAGTTCGAGAGATTCCCGGCGGGTACGAGTTGTGGATGAGTTGCCTGTCGCGGGGGCTGGCCGTGCTGACGGTCACGGGCACGCTGTGCCCCGCCGACTTTGACCAGAACGGGTTCGTGAACGCGTTGGACTACGACGCGTTCGCGGAGTTGTTCGAGACGGGGGATCGAGGCGCGGACTTTGACGGGAACGGGTTTGTGAACGCGCTGGACTACGACGCGTTCGCCGAACACTTCGAGGCGGGGTGCTGAGGAAGAAGGCATCAGGCATCAGGCATGAAGGGAAGAGAAAGCGACGAAGAGGCGGAGGAAGGAAGAGATAACCGAGGAGGTATTACGCGGACGCGTGCCGTGCGTGGTCATGGCGCTGGTGGTTGTATGAAGTTCGGGAGGGGCGGGGTGGTTGCGTGGTGATTTTGCGTGTGGTCGGCGGGCGCAGGCAATAACCGGGCATCGGGGTGCGTTGGGCTGGGGCACGTGCCCGGTGTGAATCCCGGAGGGGGGAGTCCGGGCGAGCACGCGGAGGCTTTATGTCGAAGGCGGGTCGAACGGCGGCGGTGCGCGCGGGGTCCGTGTCATTGGCCAAGGCGGGCTGGGTCGGGCTTGCTCGGCCTGTGGTCGGGGTGCTGGCGCTGGGGCTGATGCACATGGCCAGCGCGGACGTGCCGCCGGTGGTGTTCCCGGTGGAGAATCCGTACAGCGAGGCCAAGCGTGTGCTGGGGAAGATCCTGTTCTTTGACGAGCAGATGTCGACCTCGAACAACGTGGCGTGCGCGACGTGCCACTCGATGCCGCGGGCTGGGGCGGAGCCGCGGTTGGCGCGGCATCCGGGCGACGACAACATTCTGAACACGCCGGACGACATCCAGGGCTCGCCGGGCGTGATTCGATCGGACGCGATCAACAACTACGAGGCGGACGCGGTCTTTGCGCTGACGCCGCAGATCACGGGGCGGACGGCGAACTCGCCGATCAACGCGGCGTATGCGCCGAACCTTTTCTGGGATGGGCGGGCGACGTCGCAGTTCGTTGATCCGGAGACGGGCGCGGTGGTGATTCAAGAGGGCGGGGCGCTGGAGAGCCAGGCGCTGCAGCCCTTGGTGAACACGGTCGAGATGGCGCACGCGGGCAACACGTTCGCGCACCTTTCGGAGAGGTTGTCGCGGGTGCGTCCGCTGGACCTGGCGACGAACTTTCCGGCGGACGTTTCGGCGGCGCTGGCGGACAAGCCGAGTTATGGCGTGTTGTTCGAGCGCGCGTTCGGTGACCAGGAGATCACGGCGGTGCGCGTCGCGTTTGCGATCGCGACATATGAGCGAACGCTGATCTCGGATCAGACGGCGTATGACCGATTCCGCGACGGACAGACCAACGCGCTGACGCCGGCGCAGCAGCGGGGCCTGCAGGCGTTCCAGGCGCCGCAGACGCACTGCAACGCGTGCCACACGTTGGTGGATGATCTCTTCACGGGCAACGGATTCCGGAACATCGGCCTGCGCCCGATCGCGGAGGACAACGGCCGCCAGTCGATCACGGGCGTGGCGGCGGACGCGGGGCGCTTCAAGGTGCCGGGCCTTCGCAACGTCGGGTTGAAGCGGGCGTTCATGCACAACGGCCAGTTCCAGACGCTGACGGACGTGCTCCGGTGGTACGCGCGCGGGCAGGGCGCTCCGCCGCAGTTCCCGCAGAACCAGGACCCGCTGATCCCGACGATTCAACTCCCGCCGCCCGCGGCGGGGGACATCCAGGACTTCCTGCAGAACGCCCTGACCGATCCGCGCGTGGCGAACGCGACGTTCCCGTTCGATCGTCCGACGCTGTTCGGCGAGCGGACGGCGGAGCGATCGACGGTGATCGGCGGCGGCGTGGCGGGCTCGGGCGGGATCGTGCCACAGATTGTCGTGGATGCGCCGGCCATGCTCGGGAACACGGAGTATCGGATCGGCGTTGGGCGCGTGCTGGGCGGCGCGGCGCTGCGGCTCGGGATTTCGGTTACGCCGCCGGTGAACGGCCGGATCACGCCGACGCGGTGGTTTGATTTCACCAGCGCGAGCGGCGCCGGAGCGGGCGCGGGCGTGGCGACGCAGCACTGGGCGCTGGTGGAGGGCGAAGTAAACTCGGGGCAGGTGCTGTTCGCGCAGTGGTTCGTGGATGATCCCGCAGCGGCGGGCGGACAGGCCCTCAGCAGCGTGGGGCGCATCCCCGTGTTCTGCGGGTCGGCGGGATGCCCGTGGCCCTGCGGGCCGGCGGACATCAACGCCGACGGGTTCGTGAACGGACTTGATTACGACCTCTTCACCTCGGCGTTCGAGTCCGGGGATCAGGGGGCGGACTTCAACGCCGACGGATTTGTGAACGGGCTGGACTACGACAACTTCGCCGAGCACTTCGAGGGCGGGTGTTAAGGTAAGGCAATCGGCCAAAGGCACCGGGCTCGAGGGAAAGAGGGAGTGCCGGTGTGGTCGAGTGACGCAGTGGAAAGCAAGAGACGCTGTGGCTGGCGGTCGAGGATGAGCGTCTCGGGGTCGCGTGGATTGCTTCGCATCGCGTGAGCCGCGGCGATGTATTGCCCATGTTCTCCGGCTTCTCCAGTGTTACGTACGCGATCGGCCAAGCAGAAAAAACGACCTTGTTGTGCAGTTGTCTTGAACTTCAAGTATTCAGCCTCCTTGTGGCGCCTCCTGCGATGGGGTGGGCGTCGATGTTGGCGGCCCACGGACCCTTGCGACCGAGCCACGTGCGCGAGCGGGGCGGCTGGTCGGTCTTTCTCGCGCGACTTCGGATCCCTGGAGGCAGCATGAATCGTTCCGCTCTCTGTTCCAACGCTTTTCTGTCGGCCGGTGTAGTTGCCGCGATCGCGGTTGTTGTGGCCGCCCCCGCGCCGACGGCGCGCGCGACCAACGGTCTGAAGAACGCGTTTGCGGCGAGGTACCCGGGCTCGACGCTGCTGTCGCGCACGGCCACCGCGACGGGCAACCAGTGCTATGTGTGCCATCATCCGAACGACGAGGCGAACCCTGGGAACTGCTACAAGGAGGCGATCGCACTGCGGCTCGCCGCGGGTAGAACGAACGCCCAGGCGATCGCGGACGTGGAACTGATGGACTCGGACGGCGACGGCGTGAACAACCGCGACGAGATTCTTCTGGCGCGCACCGACATGACCGGGCAGGTTGGATACAACCCGGGCCTCATCGGTAACAAGGGCACCGACCCGTGCTTCACGAACACGAATGCGGCCGTGACCAACCAGATCGAGACTCCGCCGAACACATGCCCGGCGGACTTCAACGGGGACGGGTTCGTCAACGCGCTGGATTACGACGCGTTCGCTGAGTTGTTCGAGGCGGGCGATCCCGGCGCGGACATGAACGCGGACGGGTTCGTGAACGCGTTGGATTACGACGCGTTCGCCGAGCACTTCGAGGCCGGGTGCTGACACGCGGGGTTCGCCGGTTGAATCTGAAGTCCTTCGTAGCACGGGCACGCATTCGTGTCCGTGCTTCTTTGCGCGCCTGAAGCCGGAGCGTGTTGACATCTGGCCGCGGGTGTGCACGCGCGGATTGATTCTCACGCCGGGCCGGGCGGGTCGCGAGCCGATAACTTGGCGGTGTCCGTGACTTTGCGTGAGGTCGCCGGGAAAGGGAGGCGAGGTCGCGATTCCTGTGCACGCCGCGAGGCCGACATCATCGCGTCCTCTCTTGATCCAATCTCCCGCCGGGGTTAGTCTGGGTTGGAAGGAGAGCCTTATGCGGCGTGGATATCACGGTCTCGCCCGGCTCTTTGGCGTGGGGTTTGGTCTATTCGCCCTCTCATGCTCGTCGCCGGAGCGCACCGCGGGCATCATCAACCCGCATGCCGACGAAGAGTCGGAACGCGCCGGGCGCGAGCCCGTGACCGACGCGGGCAGGGCATACGCGTGGCGGCGCCTGGCGTGGCTGGATGAGGACGGGCGGATCGCGCCGGGCGTGCTGCGCACGGCGTTGGATCAGCGCGAGGCGAACATGGCGGCGTGGGCGGGGTCGTCGCGGATCGCGGGCATCGCGCCGACGC